>NZ_CP023563.1:1265554-2531108 GCF_002407185.1 Brachybacterium vulturis | reverse complement strand
GGAGCTGTGCCGTCGCCAGTCAGTGCCGTGGCCTTCGGAGCAGAGCTCATCGGCGTCGACGCCCCCAGTCTGAGATTGGCGCAGTTGGCCCACCCCGCTCTGCCGTACCGCGCGATCACCGGAGGAAATCTCTGAGACGCGCTCTCGGCGCACTTGAATGCTGGTACTTTCAGATGCGTGTCAGCACAGAATATGCCGTGGCGAGAGGCTATCCACCGTGTCCTCGACGAGGATGGCGAGCCGATGCACTACTCCGCGATCTCGCAGGCGATCATCGACCGCGAGTACCGCACCGACGTGGGCGCAACACCTTCCGCAACCGTCGCAGCCAATCTTTCGGAGTCCCTGCGGGGCGATGGCCCCAGCCCATTCGTCCGGGTCGAGCGCGGGATCTACGCTCTCTCCCAACAGCCAGTAACCGCGCCAGCCCCAGTGGAGCAGCCCGCCGACGAGGCGGTTGACGATGCGGAGGATATGGGCCTGATCAACGCATTCGGTATGTTCTGGAGCCGCGATCGCGTGCTCTGGAAGACGACCATGCCGCACCTCCTCGGCGTCCAGCAGTCGGGGAGCGAGCCCGTCAACTTTACGGCCCAGGCCGGGGTCTACGTGCTCTACGATGCCAATCGTGCGGTGTATGTCGGACGCACGACTGAGCCGAGGCTCGGCCTCCGCCTTTTCGAGCACACCCGAGATCGACTCACGGGGCGGTGGGACCGGTTCTCTTGGTTCGGGGTGCGCGCCGTCCAGCCGGACGGTTGCCTGAGCCCAATGCCGACGCCCACCATCGCGATTGACAGACTCATCGCCACCATGGAGGCGCTGCTCATCGAAGGACTGGAGCCGCCGCAGAATCGCCGGCAGGGCGATGGCTTCAACGCTGTCGAGTTTCTTCAGCAGACTGATCCTGCCGTTGCGCAGCAAAGAGATCGTCGCCTGTTGGACCGGCTAGCGCAGAGCGCAGGCCTATAGCCAGTGTGCGAGGCTGGCGGATCTGATTTTACGAAACGTCATCCGATGTCTCGAGTGGGCCGATTCGGTTCTGAGATAGGTTACCTCGACAATCTCATCGAGCTCAGTAACTGGCAAACATCGGCAAAGTAATCTCGAGTTGTGCGCTCACGTGGCCTACTGCTCGGCTCCATCACTCTCGTCCAGGTTGGACTCTTCGACGGACTGGACGACGAGCCGGTCGTCTTCGCCTCGGACGATCGTGGCCGTCAGGGACCATGGCCCGTGGCGGGAGTTGTTGTACGGGTCGACCCAGGTGCCATCGTAGCCAATCGTGATCGGCCCGCCCCGCTCGGTGCTGTAGTACTGCGAGGTGATCTCGACCTTCATCGCGTAACGGCCGCTGCGTGAAGACGGGGGCTGCACGTCGGTGGGTTCGAGCATGAGCTCGTCGAGGCGGGCCTGACGCTCCTTCTCGCTCTCGTCGGGGTTGTAGGTCAGCACCTGGGCGATCACGCCCGTGCGGGTGGCAGCGATCAGGTCGCCGCGCTGCTGCGCGGTCAGCGGCGAGACGAGACCGGCCGCCGGGCCCGGGGAGTCTTCGTCGCCGAGCAGGAACGGGGACCAGTCGAAGGAATCGACCTGATAGGGCAGGCCGTTGTCGTCCGCTGATTCGCCCTCGATCGGTTCGCTGGGGCGAGAGACGACGATGGTGTACGCCTGAATGTCCTGACCCTGGTAGGTGCCGTGGATCGTGTAGGCGTGCTGCTCCGTCATGTCGTCGGTGGCCTGATCGACGTGCTCGAGGCGCATATTGCTGATCTGGTTGAGCAGGCCCACCTCCACACCGTCGAGCGAGGCCAGGAACGTCGGATCGGCCAGGTCTGCCACGTCGCCAGGGTAGGACTGCATAAATGCCCTGGCGACCTGCTCGGGGTCGGTCATGTCCGAGACCGGTGCGGCCTGCTGCTCGTCCTCCTCCTCGGGCGCGGCAACTGGGGGAGAGGTCTGCTCGGGGGAGCCCGACCCGCCGTCGGAGGGCATCACCGCGCTCTCCGTGCTCTCGTCCTGTGGCCGATCTTCGGTCCCCAGGGGGTTTTCGGGGATCAGCCACACCAATCCGGCGAGGATGAGTAGGGCGATCGTCCCGATCACGACTGCCCGGATACGTTTCGAACCCATGCTGCTCACCCTTCGTAGACGTCGATGTTGCGGCCGCGACTCAGGCCGGAGGGGATGAACTCGATGTGCCAGAACTCCTCGTCGTGGATGTACATGCCGTGCTTGAGCCCCAGCTTGCGGATCTGCTTCCACCGCTCCATCGCGTCGCCGGAGCCGGGGTAGGCGCAGGCTGCTTCGGGAGTGTGAAAGGACCCGCAGTTGTGCCGGGAGTAGGAGGCAGGGAATCCGGCGATGTCGAACGCCATCCCGAACTCGTGGTTGGACCATCCGGGGCGGGCTGCGCCGCCGGGGGATTCGCTGTACAGCTGCTGCTGCTTGGCGTGCGACCGGTAGGTGGAGGTGAAGGACAGGTCGATGCCCTGCTTCTTGGCGTCGTTCCAGAACGCAATGAACGCCGGAGCGATCATCGCGTTCATGGTGATCGGGCGGCCATTGGTATCGGTGACACCATCCAGGGTGCACAGGCGCACCTCGACGCCCTTGCCCTGTTGATAGGCGATGGTGGTGCCGTGGTCGCTGGTGCCGCCGGGGCAGGACATCGAGGCGGACGGCTTCGTCAGCGCGGCGATGTTCACGCAGGAGTCGCTGGCACCGGGGGCAGCGGGATCGTCGGAGGGATCGGGGCATTCGGCGACCTGCCCGACCTGCCCGCCGGGCGCGATAGAGGAACCTCCGCAGCTGGCGGTGCCTGTCGCTCCGGTGGCCGAGGCGACGTCGCTCGGGGTCATCGTCGCCGAAGGACTCTCCGTAGCGGTCTCGGTGTCGGATGGGGGCGCGGTGCCGCCGGCCTCGGGCACGGGCGACCCGGAGTACTGCTCGTAGAACGCTTCGGCATTGGCGATACGTTCCTGGAGCGCGACCACGCCGGCCCGCTCGTACTTGGACTCGAACGACCGGGTGGCCTCGGCGACCGTGCTGGTGGCGGCGAGGTGGTCCCCAGCGGCCTTCTCGGTCCCTTCGAGCTCGTCGATGATGTAGCGCAGCTGGAACAGCACCATGGTGTCGACGTCCTCGCTGGTCATCGACTCGGGCAGCTGATCCATGGTGGGGGCGGCGATGTAGAACTCCTCGCCGAGCTCGGCGATGACGGCGTCGCGGACGTCGGCGTGCCGGTCAGCGGTCCACTGCACCAGACCCCATCCGGAACTGGTGGAGGGGGTGGAGGCACTGCCCTGGGCGATGAAGGGATTGAAGCCGCTCTCGCGCTCGATGTTGCCCATCACCCCGGCGGTCTGCTGCTCGCTGTACCCGGCGCCGCGCAGGTAGTTCCACACCTTCTCCTCGATGTCACCGCCGACGACGCTGCTGGGTCCGCCGGTCGCGCCTGCGTCGGTGCATGTGTTCCCGCCGTCGAAGGCGGAGCTCTGACTGATCGAGGACGTGAGGACACCGAAGCTGGCGGCGGCGATGGACGAGATGACCACGGCCTGCAGAACCAGGGCCGTCACTGTCACGGCGACGATGGCGCCGATCACGATGCGGAACGCCTTGGTCTGGAAGAGGGACGTGACGGCGGACCCGGCGGCCCCGGCGACCGGGGCACCGACGCCCGACGCGGTCAGGGCTCCCGAGGTCAAGGCTCCGGCGCCGGAGGCGGTCATGTCTTGGGCGCCGCCGACGATGTCTCCCTTGCGGGCCTTCTGTGCGCCTCGCAGCGCGCTGACGGCAACGTCGGATCCGGTGGCCTTCTTGACCCCGGACTCGGCACCCTTCTGGGCGATCTTCTTGCCGACGCCAGAACCGTGCGAGGTGGGAGCCTCGTGACTGTCGGATCCGAGATCTCCGGAGCCCGGGCCGTCCAGCGCTTCGTCCCCTGGCGTGCTCGAAGCCCCGGTGTCGTCACCGGGGTGCTGCTGCTCATCGGCCATGGGCAACCTCCTCGCCGCCTCCTAGTGGGCGGGACCCTGGCGACTCGTCGGTCAGAGCCCGCCGCGGACCATCGGCGGCGCCGGGAAGGAGAAGTCGAACCCGTCCTCGAGGTCCTGGCCCGGGTCCCGTTCGGATTCCGTGACAGCCGGCTCTTCGGCGTCGTCCTGCCCGCCCGCCATATTCGGGTCGGCGCTCTCGCCATCGGCCCCGTCCTCATCCCGCTCGGGAAGTGAGTCCTCCGGCTCCGCAGCGGCATCCGATTCTTCGAGCTGACCTCCGGTCGGGGTGGCCTCGCGCAGCTGGGCCCCGGCTTCGCTGGCCACCTCGGCGATCAGCTCGCGGTAGCTGACGCCGACCTCGGAGTCCTCATCCAGCCCATCGACATCGGCGATCACCTCGTCCACGTCAGCCGTCGCCAGTGCCGCCTGCAGCGATTGGACGAGCTGCCACGATCCGCCACCCACGTCCAGACCGGACAGTGACAAGCAGCCGCCCAGGGCCGCATCCGCCGGCTCGCCCGGATCTGCTGCCTCCTCGGACTCGGAAACGTCCGTGCCCGGCAGATCGATCTGATCCGCCGGGTCGACACGATCGCTCTCGGCGAGCAGAGCCCCCAGGTCGAACTCGCCCAGATTCAGATCGATGTCCTCGACCACGGGAGCCTGCTCGACGGTCTCCTCGACGACGTCGACGAAGTCCTTCAGCGGGGCGACCGCGTAGCGCGGATCGGTGGGGTCGAGCATCCGCTCGTCCGGCACCGGCTCGACACCGGCCGCCGTGAGGTTCTCGCGAAGCGTGTGGTTCTCCTCGTACCAGGCCTGCATCAGCACCGGGTGGGCAGCATTCAGCGGCTCGAACAGCCCCCGGCCGATCTTCGGCTCGGCGATCGAATCGGCCTCCAACGGGTTACGGAACGCGCTCATCCTGTCGCCCTGCGTCATGTTCCCCTGCCCCATCCGAGCCAGGTTCGTCTTCAAGTCCGAGGACCCGGGCACCGAATCCAGACTCTTGGAGGTCAGTTTCTGGGTGCCCAGGATCAGGTGAATGCCGACGAACCGTGCCTCCCGAGCGAACTTGCCGACCATGCTGCCGACGATCGCGCGAGCGTTGTTCTCCGCCTCGACCTCCAACCGGGCATGGTCAGCGGCCGGGTCCTCCGACTTCGGCGGCACCTGCGACTTGCCGATCAGCGACGTGAACTCGTCGATCACCACCACGATGCGCGGCGGCCGCATCCGCTCGGGCAGCTTGCCGATCTTGACCTGACCATGCTCGCCCAGCAGAGCCTTGCGCCGCTCCAACTCCGCGTACAGGGCCTTCAGCGTCGAGGCAGCCTGATACACGTCGCCAGCAAACGGCGCGATCGCCCAGTCCTTGGCGAACGCGAAGTCATGACCACCCTTGGTGGGGTCGATGATGACCACGTCGCACCCGGTCCGGATCAGCCCGTGCAGCTGAGTGGAGATGGTCGCCGACTTGCCCGATCCCGTTGCGCCCAGGATCAGCAAGTGTGGGTTCTCCTCGAGGTCGAACACCATCTGCTCGCCGAGAGCGTTGACACCGAACGGGACAGTGCCGGCGGCGATGTCATCGAACGGGATGCCGACGCGCTCGGGCAGCGGGTCCTGCTCGGAAGTGAACAGCCGCACCGAGGACGCACCGCGCTTGCGCACGTCCAGGAACTCCACACCGAGGTTCGAGCGCAGCTTCTCGCGGTTGCCGCGCACCTTTGCCGCGTCGATCCCGGCAGGCAGATCGAAATCGAGCACCTCCACCTGATCGTTGGTCTCCAGGCGCTCCAGCGCCGTCAAGGCCGGCACCGCACCGGAGGTGTTGGCGATGGTCGAATCGACGAACGCCTGGTCGAAGTCGACACGACGGATCTGCACGTCGGCGCCGCGGCGCAGCTTCGCCCCGCCACCCGGGTCACCGATGAACAGCGTCACCTGCCCGTCGGACGCGGACTGGATCCGCATCCACGGGCACGCCAGCTGCGACCGGATCGCGTCGGCCTTCTTGCGCACATCGACCAGGGTGGTGCCGCCATGCAGACGGATGGTCACCTTCCAGGCGTGCTTGGAACTGGCCGACACGGTCAGCGGTTCGGCCTCGACGATCTCCGGCTTCGGCAGCTTCACAGCGGGCGCCCGGAACGCGGTGTTGACCTGGTGGGCCAACACCCACGCCGGGCCGCTGGTGGCCACCGGGCCCGGGGAATCGTCGGGGGTAACGTCCTGCGGAGTGGTCGGGACGGGCTGGGTGGACCAGCGCACCAGGAACAGGTGCGGGTGCCGTGAACCCTGGCCTTCCTTCTCGGCGGGCCAGCCGACCAGAGACACCATCTGCGCTGCCGTGATCGAGGTGCGCATGCCCTTCTCGAAGTCCTTGCCGCGAGGGTCGATATACGTCTCACCGGCATCGAGTCCGGTCTTGGTGGCGAACAGCTGCTCATGCAGTACCAGCGGCTCGCGAGCGAACCGCTGCGACAGCTCGGCGGTGCGGGTGATCTCGAACCGCGTCGTCGGTCCCTCAGCCCCCTGGGGGAGGGCCTGTTCCCACCGCTGCTCCCACTCGATCTCGGCCTGCACGTTGCGGACCTGGGCCAGCTCGAGCCCTGACTCCTCGCTGTAGCGGGAATCGTCCGAGACCGGGTCACCAACGAGGATGAACCCCTGGCGTCGCTCGACGACGGCATCGACCTCGACCTTCTCCTGGCCGACCATGATGGAGGCCTCGGAGCCGATCCCGGCGTGCTCCGCCTGGATCGAGGCCCACGGTGGGGTGGGGATCCCGGGCATCGCCCAGGTCGTCTTCCAGATCGCCAGCGGCGAGTCATCCGGAGTGACCAGCGGCGGTGCCGGGACGCCGCGCAGCCACCGCCAGGCCACCATCAGCGGTGAGGTCCGCGGTGCCTCCACCGGCTCCTCAAGCGTGGCCTCCAGACGGGCGATCTCCTCCCCGTCGTCGTCGGAGAGCTTCGCGATCTGGGCGCGGACGTGCTGCTCGCGCTTGGCGGCCAGGCCGCTCAGTCGCGGGTCGACCCTGGCGGGCATGTCCGCCACCTGCTTCGCCTCGACCAGAACCATTCGATTGACGCCGATGGCATCCAGTGCGCGGGCCAGGGCCGCCTCCAGCGCCAGGTCACGAGAGAGCGTATCGAGGTCAGGATCCAGCAGGTTCGGAAACGATCCCTCGGGCCACTGCACGATCCGAACTCGCAGCTGGTGCGCGGTACCCGCCACAGGCTTGCCGGCGGCATCGAGGTTCGGGCTGGCCAACACGTCGATCCGGGTCGACGGGTCCCCGTAGGCCGCCTGGATCACCTCGGCCCGACCTTGCAGGCCAGAGGCCATCAGCTTCGGCGGTGCATCGACGACATCGACGATCGCCCCACAGGGCGCGATGGTCCGCTCCACGATCCGCGGGGTGCCCTCCTTGGCGGTGAACACCTCGGCGAAGCGCGGCTCCCACGCAGCTTCGGCCTCCTTCACGCTGCGCCAGCGACGCAGCCGGATCCGCGACACGTACGGGCCGACGACGATATTGAGGGTCAGCACGAACCCTGCTGCCATGCCGACCCGACGCCACGTGCCCTCCTGGCCCAACTGCTCCAGTCCCCAGCCGGTAGCCCACGCTCCGGCGATGGCCAGCGGCAGCGCGATGAGCAGGACCGGTCGTGCCGTCGAGGACCACATCTGCCGAAGCGGGCCGACGCCGATCGTGACGTCCGGTCGAGACGCGAACCGCTGCAGCAGGGTGGACTGAGCCGTCAGCACGTGGTGGGTCAGCAGCCCGGAGCTGAAAGCGACCTGCCAGGGCATCTCGACCACCGGCGCGTCCCAGCCCACCAGGGTTCCGATGGCGCCGAGCACCATGGTGGGCACCTGCCCGGACAGGGGCAGTGCCGCGACCAGCGCACCCGTCGCGGCCGAGACGAAGAACGCCGTGCGCGGCGGGTAGCCCGGCCACACCCACCGCCACCCCCACCGGTTGCCCAGCAGCAGACTGTTGCGGATGTCCAGCCAGATCCGGTGCTGGAACACCAGCAGCTCTTCGCGGGAGTTGTCCGGAGTGCCCTTCGGTCCGGTCAGCACCGGAGCCGGGTGGGCGCAGGCGGTCACGAGCAGGCCAGCGAAGGCCACCCACCCCGCGGGCAGCCCGAACACCAACGCGGCAGCGGTGGCCACCAAGGTCAGTGCCAGCAGGGGGCCGGTGTAGTTCCAGGCGGGCTTGTCGTACTTCTGAGCCATCCTTGGTTCCTTCTCAGTGTGAACGCAACAGCGGGAACAGGGCCGCCACGAGATCGGGATCGGTGGGCTCATCCGGGACGCGGGACCGCACCCGGCGGAGCAGGGCCCCGGCGTGGATCGCGTCAGCCCCGGGGATGTGCAGGAAGGTCGTGCTCAGCCATCCGTCACGGGAGGTCTCGATCGACACCACGGGCCGCCGGACCAGGGCCCGGGGGATGCGGGCGGCGATGCGCTGCTGAATCATCGTCATCGTGAACCGGTCGGCGTGCTCAACCTTCGACAGCCACCGGAACGAGGTCCCGTCCAGCGTCCAGTACAGGCCTGGCTTCCACCGTTTCGCGTCGATGATCAGCGCGACGGTGCCGCCGGTGACGATGTGGTCGATGTTCGCCACGATTCCGCGGGCGGGGACGTCCAGGTCGTGCCACACATCCCGCTGCGACTCGACCGTGATCCGGTCCAGCACCAGACCGGTCGACTCCTCGCCCGCACGTCCTGTCCGGGCGGCGTCGGTGCCGAGTTCCTCGACCGACCCGCCGGCGGTCCCGTACACGGTGCCGCTCACCAGAGGATCCCGACCAGGATCGAGCCGCCGACCAGCAGCACCAGCACGAACAGCCCGACCCTCACCCCGGTGCTGCTGAGCGCCTCGATCAGGTCCTCAGAATCCTTCTCGAACCGTGGCCCACGCCCCAGTCCCATCGTCTCCACCTCTCCTCGGATACACCGTCGACCAGGCAAGTGGGCGGGAGAGCACTGTCGTGGGACTCAGTCGTCGAAAACCTCTGGCGGCCGTCTGGCCGTGGCGCAGGGATGGTCGATCGTCACGTGCTCACCGGACTCGATCTGGGAATCGGGGCGGACCTCGAGGTCAGGATCGATCCGCACGCCGTCACCAATCGCGGACCTCTCACCGATCACCGATCCGCTACCGACGGTCACGTCGTTACCAACCCGAGCCCGGTCCCCGACCACGGCACCGTCACCGAGGGTCACGTCATTCCCGAGTCGGGCCCGGTCTCGGACCCATGCCCCTTCGCCAAGGCGTACGCGGTTCCCGCTCTTGGTGAGAGAGGCCAGGGTAGACGCCGGAGCCATCAAGAGCTCGGCACCGCAGTTGCTGCGGGCGCCGAGCACGGCCCCTTCCCCGATACGTGAACCTGGCCCGGCGGTGGCCGCCGGGAATACTCGAGCGTGCTTGTCGACCACGACGGACTCGTCGAGGAAGTTGGACTCGACCGTCGCGCCGGGATGGATGCGCTGGCCCTGAGTACTCGGCTCGAAGGTCTCAGCGGTCGCAGCTCCGGGAACGTCCACGTCAGCCTCGCCCCGGGGCGTGGACCCGAACTGTCCCTGGTTGCCGGCCTCCCCGGTATCTCTCTTCCGCGTGATGCTCATGGCGGTTGCCCCACTCCTCTCGCTGACGGTCCCACCGTGGGAAGTGGGCGGCGAACGGACCAGGGTCCGGCGTGAGCGTCCGTGCGGTCTCGGCCATCAGCGAGGCGGTGAACTCTCCTGCCTTCGGTACTGTGCCTGTGCGTAGTGCTCCGCGAATCTGCCCGCGGTCGCGGGAGTGTGGGCATCGCAGCGCTGGCCTGCGATGTCCTTCGCATGCACGGAGGCGTCCAGGGACCCGGAACCGGTGAAGTCCCGTACGGTACCGGTGGTGTCGACGGCGATGTAGCCGTGCTCGAACAGGGCGTCGCAGCCGAGGGCGCAGGCAAGCATCGCGATGCGCGACAGTTCCCGGCGCTCGTCGTCGGTCAGCCGGTGGCGGGGGACGATGTGTGCGGCCACGAGCAACTCCGAGGGCAGGTCTCGCCCGCACAGGTTGCAGGTCCCGTGTGTTGCTCCGGCGAGCAGGTGCCCGCGAAGCGCTGCTTGCTCACTGCGTGCCAGCTTCTCGCGCAGTGCCGAGGTGGTTCCTCCTGACCAGACTCGGTCTTGGTCCGGCTCGGCCTGCGTCTCGGAACGGTCAGCCTCGGCACCGATCAGCGAGAGCAGCAAGGCTGCATCGCCAGGATTCAGCTCGGACAGGAACTTGCGCACCGGCATCCCGTTCTTATTGAGCGGGCTGGGCGAACCGTGTTCGAGGACCTCCTGGAGTACCCCGAGTGGGATTTCGAGGTTCATGTACCACGGATCGGTCGTCACCAGCCAGCCGTCGTCGTGCTCACCGGGTTTCGGGGGGTGGTTTTCTGGTCGCTGCCACGGGACCCAGGACGCCGTGACCTCGCTGAGGACGCGGAGCTCCTTATTGGCGTAGTGGAACACCAGGTCGCCCGGGGTGAGCTCCTTGATCAGTTCACGGCTACGAAGTGAGCCTCCATTCGCGGGTGGACACGTCCACAATCTCCTCTGCGAAGCGGCGTGCTGATAGTTCCTCCCTTGGCTTGCCCACCAGTAGCGCATGCTCCCAGTGTGCAGGCTCGACCGGAAGCGGAGTCGACATCGGGGCAACCGAGGCCCGAGCCGGAGCGTCCGGAGTTTCCTCACGACGCGACGTGGTCCGCCGCGATATCACCCAGGTCGACAAGGTGCCGCCATTTGCGACCGGCGACGGACTGGGTGAACCCGGGGCCGGTCATCCGGTCTGGTACGGACGGATCCACCAGCGCGTCGACGCCGCTGGTGTCGACCTGGTCGACCAGGTACTGGTCGGTGCGGGGGACAGTGCCGGACCGGAGCCAGTGCGGGGTGCCGGCCAGCAGCCGCGCGTTCGTCGCGATCACCTCGCCGGCGTCCGCACTGCCTTCGCGGTAGGGGACCTCGTCGGGATCGAGCAGCCGCACCATCAGCCAGCCATCCGCGTCACGGTCCTGTCCACGGGCGAGGAACGACGCGGTCAGGTCGAGGAAGTCCGTGGTGGCTTCGTGGGGTGCCGGGAACCAGTCGGACCAGGAGACCATGCCGAGGCGGTCGGCAGTGCGGTTCAGCGCCGTGCCGGGGAAGTCGCGGACGGCTTCGCGGATCGCCGCCTGGATCTCGGCGTCGGTGGAGTTCTTCGCGGACGCACTGGTGGCCTGCGACGGGGTGGACGCGTCCACGACGAGCACGACCATGGGCAGCTCGTAGGTGGGGTGGCGCTGCAGGATCTGGGCCCACTTGGCGATCTTGCCGCGGAAGCCCTTGCCGACCGAGGCGGTGGTCTCGACCGCGATCACCAACCCGTCGCGGCGCACGATCCCAGCGTCCGGCTTGCGGCCCAGATCCGACTGCGCGGTGCTCAGCCCGGCAGCGGCCAGCATCGCAGTCAGGCCCATCTGCTTCTCCCCGAGCACCGTCGCCACGTCGCAGTACTCCGCGGCCCGCAAGGCGAGCTCGGTGGTGAGCACGTTGTGGCGGTCGAAGCGGTGCTCGCTGTCCCAGCCCTGCCCGCCGGTGACCGCGACATGTTCGGCGAACGTGAGTGCTCTGCGGTGCCGGGTGTAGGTGGCGATCTGGTCGCCGACGGCCCACATGCTCATCCGCTCCCTAGCCGGGGCCAGACGATTGAACCCGGCGGAGACGTAACCGTGGGCCAGCAGACCGGCGGAGAACGGTGCCGACAGTGACTTCGGGTAGGTGCCCGCCATGACAGCCGATCCGGTGATGGCGGCGAGCTGCTCGCGGGTGACGGTCCGCCACGTGGAAGCGGCGCCGAGGGCGCCGAGGATGGAGGCGCGGTGACGGTTGGTGCGCATCTGCGCCCGCGCCTCGGACTGGTCCATCACGAAGCTGGCCGGGACGCCGGACCATCGCTTCTGGTCCGGTGACGCGGACCGGTACTGGGATGCGTTGACCCACCCGTCGGAGATGCCGGTGGGTAACATGCCTGCCCAGTACGGGTCCGCGCGGTCGGCGCCGCGGTACGCGCCGGTCTCGTTGCGCGAGGGAAGATCGGCCAGAGCATGGATTGTGGACACGGTGATCACTGCTCCGTCTCGGGCGGGTAGACGGTGTCGCGGAACGCGTCGCGGTCGTCCTCGAACGGGTGGATCTTGGCGGTGAACACGTTCAGCCGTTGCTGGTCGACGACGGTGCGCACCAGCGTCATGTAGCGCGCCAGGTCCATCACCTCCTTGGGGTGGACCACCTCGAACCCTTCGGTCGCCCCGCCGGTGAAATCTTTCGCGATCTGGGAGGCGACGTCCGAGTTCTCCTGCGCGTAGGAAATCACCGTCGACAGCGAGAACATCGTGCGGCGGACGTCCTCGGAAAGCTGCTCCGGCTCCTGCGTGGCGAAGATCGGGATGACGCCGAAGGAACGGCCCTGCATGCGAGTCCACTCGATCACGTCAGGGGAGTTCTTGGCGACGCGAGAGAGCTCGTCGGAGATGATCGCGACGTAGCGTCCCTGGTCCTCCCATCCGGCGCAGACGTCCTGGGTCGCCTCGCGTAGCGAGTACAACAGCATGCCGCTGAGTGCGTCACCGACTGCCGCGGGCAGGCGCAGGTTGTCATCGCTGGCACCGCTGGCAGTGGATGTGGCGCCGGAGTTGATCACGATGCGCAGATGGCGTCGCAGGATCTCGGCGAAGGAAGCGACGCGGCCGTCGGTGCGCCACCAGTGCGGGGCGAGCATCAACACCTCCACCTTCGACGAAGGTGCCTTCTGCAGACCGATCCGGGCAGCCGGCTTCACGGTGGGACCGTACAACTCCGACAGCCCGCCGACGGCGATCTCGATCGTCTCCCGGTCGCCGCCGGTCCGTCCGGCCTTCACGTCTGACAGGTGGCGGCGGATGGTCTCGGCCAGGTGCACGCCGAACTCGTCACCGTAGCCGCCCAGCAGCGCGTGCGCGATCGACATGGGTGTCGCCACCGGGGCCGGCATCGGCGCGTCCGGGTGCGTGGCGATCGCGTCCTCCAGCACGGCGGTGGGGATGCCGAGTGCGGTGGTGAACACGCCCCGCAGCGTCTTAGCCGAGGCGGCGCCGATGGACTCCGGCCCCCAGTGGTAGATCATCGTGTCGACGAACTTCGCGGCCCTATCGGTCGGGGCGGCGCCGGTGGAGAACATGTCGATGCGTGCCCCATCGGGGTCAGCGAGGTCGAACACGTGGACCTTCTTCTTCCCCAGCGTCTTCGCCCATGCCTGATACTCGGCGGCGTCCTGACCCGACTTCGACTCGAATGCGATGATGGCACCCTGCTCGCCGAGCATCGACTCGGACTGCTCGACAGACTCCGACTCGCCGCGGGGCAGTGGCTGCTGGTCCATCATGAGGAACGCGAACAGCGACCGCAGCAGGTAGGACTTGCCCGAGCGGGGCTTGCCGAACACGGCGATCCCGGCCCACAGGTCCCTCGCCGACAGCCGCACCATCTGACCGAGCGCATCCAGTCCGATCACCGGCCCGATCCGACGCAGCAACGGGGCGGGGGCGTGCCGGTCGCCGGTCTCCGAGGTGCCCGATGCCGACCCCGATGCGGGGGCGAGAGCACCGACCGGCAGGAGTGCACCGAGCTTGAACGAGCCGCGATCCAGCGGGTAGTCACCTGGGCCGGCGTTTCGCTTCTTCGCCCCGGGCGTGGAGAAGTCGTCGGCCGACTCCGCCCGGCCGACGTCGTTGCCCTGAGTGGGTGGTTTCGTGCGCAGCGCCCAGCGGCGGCGGGGGAGCGGGAACCTGCCCTCACGGAAGCGCGCCTGGTATCGCCGGCCCCACACGATGTAGGCGAGCATCGCAAGCACCGGGGCGACGGCGAGGATCATCACGGCGGTGCCGACCTGGGTGGTGACGTCCGGCGGGATGGCGGTGCTGATCGCGGGTGCGGCGATGCGCGTGCTGATGCCCGCCACGAGCAGCGCCACGGCCGCGGCGAGGAGCTGGGCGATCACCCAGCGTCGGGGGAAGGACACGTTGCGAGTCTCGAGGTCGAAACCGTGCATATCCCCGGCCACCTGTCGCAGCAGAGAATCGACGCTGGTGCGTGAGGTGGATGCGGCGGCGACGTGCGCGATGACGCCGTTGGGTTCCAGCGAGTGGTGGGTGCCGCCGACGATCCTGCCCTTGATCCATCGGTCCCAGGCGCGGTCCTCGTGGCGAACCAGACCCCGGTGCGGGGCGCGCATCGTGATCGCCACCCAGGAGCCGGTCGGCATGTCCGCCAGCGAGGCCGCCATCGAGAACGGATCCTTGCCGGTCTGCGTCGTCGAGGCGCGCGTACCGCCGGGCCGGAAGAACAGGTGCCCCATCGCCGACGCGTCGTGCAGGTCGGGCAGTTCCTCGGCGTAGGCCAGCTTCCCGGTGACGGCGTGCGCTGCCGACAGCGCGGCCTTGTTCATGCTGTCGGTGTCGGGCGTGACGAGGTAGTTCTCCAGTCCTTCGGTGGTCATCACGGCCAGGAAGGTGGCGGCGGTGCGGGGGCTGAGCGAGGACGCGAAGGAGCGCATACGGGTCGCGACCAGTTCGGGACTGTTCTGGCCTCCGGATGCTCGCGTCACCCGGCGGATCACGGTGTGTCTGCTCATGCCCTCACATATGCGAAGGAGCGCGTCGAGAACCCTGTGGAGACCGGGTCTCACAGGACGACCTGCACGTCTCGCATTCTGGACCACGGCTGACCTCGGCGTCCGCCGCTCGATCCAGACCCGGTGTCCCCGCCCTGTACGCGCTGTGTCCACGATGCGGCTTCGCCGCGGGAATCGTGGTGCGTCCAGTCGTATGACCTCGTCTTCGTATCGACCCCTGTGTTCCTTCGGCTTCGCCTTTCGGGGTGGTCGATTCAGCGTTCCTTGTGAGGTCATCCGATCCGGCGGGGACTGCTTGCGCTTCGCGCTGCGCAACGCTTCGCGTCGACTCTTGCTTCGTACTTCGCATCGGGCTGCGCCCGAGAGCCGCTTCGTGTCCATTCACGCTCCGCACTCATCACGGGCTGCTCCCGGCAAATGCTCCGCGAGCGGAGCGTGTGCGTACCGCGCAACGATCGCAGCGTTACGCGCAACGAGTCGAGCCGCGAGGAGCCCGTCCACGCCGTCCACACCGAACTCCGCCACACATCGCGTCTCGCGCAACGCAACGAGCGCGTAGCGCACGCACCGCGCAGCGGGAAGCCGATCACGCTGCAGGTGCATCCGAAGATCCCGGACGCCTCTCGACGAGGCCGACGGGATCGACACTCCGCGAAGTGGGCGGGGAGGCACCGCCGCCGCGACGACCACGACACGCGAAGCGTTGCAAAGTATGAAGTGCGAGTAGTCGCGAAGCGTTGCGGGGTACGAAGTGCGAGTAGTCGGACGCAGCCAGTTGCGAAGTACGAAGTACGAGCAGACGCACCGCCCCGGCCAGCATCGACGAACACAGTGCGGGACGCATGGAACAGAGGATCCACCGAGCACGAGGAGACCACGGGGCAGAGCGTGCATGATCAGCGCTGCGCGCAGCAGACAGCTGACGCGACGGGAGCGTAGCGAGAGCCGCATCCTGTTTACGCACCGCAGACTCCGACCAGACGGCGCACAGGTTGCGTACCGAGGTGCAGCGGCCAGTCGGCGCGACGGGTGCGTCACGCGCGCGCAGCGCACCGACACCGCAACGACAACCACGACGGACACCACCGAGGGGCGAAGCCCCGACAGGGAGCGAACCGACCGGACCGGACAGCGAGCACCAAGGACGGACGAGCACCAGCGAGGACGGACGACGGGGCGAGTCGGACGGGGAGGGAAGGCTGAGCGACCCCTTCCTATGGCGCCGGCTCCGTTCGGGTCTTCGGCTCGTTCGATCAGAAGCGTCTACCGGTCCACCGCTCGGGCTGTCGCCCAGGCCCAACATCAACACCGCCGTCAGACATGCCGCGCGCACCAATCTGAGATGGGGCGGCTACCCCGAACTACGAGCCTCACCCATTGGGGACTAGAGCACAGGCGAACGGTGCCGCCCGATACCCGGGGCACTCTGATACGACGTTTCTCCGAGGGTCGGTCAGTGGGCTGCACAACGTGCAGGGCCGTGATCGCGAACGCCGGCAAGCGCGTCATGATGATGGGTGCCGGCCATTCGGCCGGGAACACCCTGCTGGACCTCGCAGAGCTGGACGCTGCCACCACGATCATCTGGGCCGTCCGCACCGCAGACCTCACTCGCGTCTACGGCGGCGGAGAGCAGGACGAGCTCGCAGCACGCGGGGCACTCGGCACCCGACTGCGCGCGTCGGTCGACTCCGGACGCATCGAAGTCCTCACCTCGTTCACCACTACCCGCTTCAGCGTCGACGACGCGTTGACCGTTCACGCTGTGACCCCGGAGGGGGAGCGAGAGGTGAGCGTCGATGTGCTGGTGCCGGCCACCGGGTTCCACCCCGATCTCGGCATGCTCGCTGAGCTCCGCCTGACCTTGGACCCGGCGGTCGAGGCACCCGCACAGCTTGGCCCGCTCATCGACCCCGAGTTCCACTCCTGTGGATCCGTCGAGCCCCACGGGGAGCGCGTCCTGGACCACCCGGAGGAACACTTCTACATCGTCGGGACGAAGAGCTACAGGCGCGCCCCTACCTTCCTCATGGCCACCGGCTACGAACAGGTCCGCTCCATCGCGGCAGCCCTGGACGGAGACCGCGAAGCAGCAGGCGCGGTCCACCTCGAACTGCCCGAGACCGGCGTGTGCACCACCGACCTCGGCGGCAGCTGCGACGCCCCCCGCGCCGACCAGTGACTCCTGCTGCACCCCTGCCCCCGCCAACGCCTGCTGTTCCACGCCGCAGCCGCTCACCCTCGGATCGTAGAGCTGCTAGGGGAACTCGAACGGTCAGGCTTCCTTGGTGCTCGAGGTGAGCACCACGGACGCGGTGTCGCCGAGTGTCGGGGGTACTTCGAAGGGGTTCCTTCCTGGATCAACCGATCAAGCTTGGTGACCACGAAGTCGTCGCCAGGACAGGACACGGCCGAATGCTCGCCGGCGCCCATGACGGTCAGCGCTGCGGAACGAGGCCTCGAATGTCGGGGGAGAGAGTTCGGGATCATCTGGTCGCTGTCGACACACTGTTCAGTGCTCGGTATATAGTTCAGTCCATGCTGACTATTGCTTCACGTCTCGACGTGATGAACCGCCTGGGTCGCGCACTGGCCGACCCCACTCGATCCCGGATCATCCTGACTCTGCTCGACCATCCCGCTTACCCGGCGGAACTGGCCCGAGATCTGGATCTGACGCGCCCCAACGTGTCCAATCACCTTGCGTGCCTTCGGGACTGCGGGATCGTGGTCGCCGAGCTCGAGGGTCGTCGGACACGGTATGAGATTGCCGATTCCCATCTGGCGCAGGCTCTGACAGCACTGGTCGATGCCACCCTCGCGGTGGACGAGCACGCTCCGTGCGTCGATTCCGCCTGCTCTGTTCCCGGATGCGATGCAGCAGGTGAGGGCGCATGATCCTCGCCTCCGTCCTGCAGGCGATCGGCCTGTTCATAGCGACCAACATCGACGACATCATCGTGCTCTCCCTCTTTTTCGCCCGAGGTGCGGGCCAGCGCGGCACCACCGCCCGCATTCTGGCCGGGCAGTACCTCGGGTTCGCCGGCATCCTCGGTGCCGCGGTCCTGGTGACCATCGGCGCCGGAGCGTTCCTCCCATCGGCAGCCATCCCGTACTTCGGCCTCATCCCTCTGGGCCTCGGCCTCTGGGCCGCGTGGCAGGCATGGCGCGGAGACGATGACGACGATGATGACGACGCCAAGGTTGCCGGCAAGAAGGTCGGCGTGTGGACCGTCGCAGGCGTCACCCTTGCCAACGGCGGTGACAACATCGGTGTCTACACCCCGGTCTTCCTGAGCGTGGAGCCTCTCGCAGTGGTCGCTTACTGCATCGTCTTTCTCGCGCTCGTCGCGGTCCTGGTGGTGCTGGCCAAGTTCGTCGCCACCCGCCCACCGATCGCCGAAGTCCTCGAACGTTGGGAGCACATCCTCTTCCCCATCGTTCTCATCGGCCTCGGCATCGTCATCCTCGTCAGCGGCGGAGCCTTCGGCCTTTGACCCAGCCGAAGCGAACACAGGTCCCGGGCTCGACAGATCAGTCTCGGATCCTGGGCTCGCGACACTTCGTCACGTCGGCATCGTCTGAGCGTGGACCGGATCTGAGCCCCGACGAGTTTCCGCCGTTCAACGGGGAGGGCTTGCTCATGATCAGCGCGTCTGAGTTCAAGGGCGCACCGGTCGCTGGCTAGTCTGACCGGGGCTAGTGGACCAACTGGCGCAACGGTGAACGGGAGACTGGACAGCATGTTGATGATCGGTGCGCACCGGGGGGCTTCCCGTGCGGCGAACGGAATGGCAGACAACGGCGCCGAGACGGTCATCTCGCCGGTCCGCGCAGCGGTCGCCGCGATTCGCTGCGGGGCGACCTGGTGACCTCGACGCGCACCAGGATTCTCGTCGTGGGTGCTGCGGCGCCGTGGGCTCTGCTGTGGACGGTGATCGCGGCCGCCATGGCGGGAGCTCCGGTCTCGATGGAGCTGATCGATGCCGGCCCGGTGGTGCGGTGGGGATTGCCGATCGTCGATGCCCTCGGTGATCTGGTCGGTGCCGCCACCGTGGCGTGCCTCGTGCTGGCGCTCGTCGTGCTGCCCCGCCGTACGGGGCCATCCGCTTCGGAGGCTGATCAGGATCGCGCTACCGTGTCTCGGTTTCATCCGGCGTACGAGCGAGCGCTCGACATCGGCATGGGTCTGGCAATGGTGTGGTCGATGCTGCTGGTCGTCCGGATGGTCCTTGGCTACGCCCTGGCGGCGGGCCAGGCGCCCTTCTCTCCGCGCTTTGGCTCCGATCTCCTGATGTACATCACCCGGCTCGAGCTCGGTCAGTACCAGCTCGCCGGCGCGGTGTTCGTCGCTGCTGCCTCGACGATGCTGATCGTCGTGAGGTCCCGCACGGGACTCCTGATCGCGCTGAGCCTGGTGTTCGCGACGTTGGTGACGAAGTCGATGACGGGGCATGCCGCGGGGCAGACCTCTCACGAAGCGGCCACGAGCGCGATGATCGTGCACCTCGTGGCTGCCGGAGTGTGGCTCGGCGGCCTGGCGCTGCTCTTGCTGCTCGTGGGGCGGCTCGGAGCACGACTCACGGATGCCGCCGAACGGTTCAGTGTCCTGGCGCTTGCCTGTTACGGAGCGTTGGCCGCCAGCGGGATCGCCTCTGCCCTGGTCCGCCTCTCCGCGCCTCTGGATCTCGTGACCACGGCGTACGGCTGGATCCTCGTGCTGAAGACGGTGCTGCTGGTGCTGCTGGGTGGCGCGGGCTGGTGGCAGCGCCGACGGGTGCTGGTCCGGTTGCGCGCCTCGGATCGCCGGAGAGATTTCCTGTGGCTCGCCGCGGGGGAAGTCTTCCTGATCGCCGCGGCGACCGGACTCGGTGCCGCGCTGTCGAACACGGCGCCTCCGGTGCCGGACGAGCCCGAACCGGTCGCCTCGACGGCTGAGGCGCTGACCGACTACCCCCTGCCCGCTCCGCCTGAGCTGACGACGCTGCTGACGACCTGGCGTGTGGACGTCGCCGGAATGGCACTGGCCCTCGGTCTCGCTGTCATCTACCTCTGGGTGAGGATGCGCCGCCCTGTGACGGGCACGGGCGCGCGTCCCTGGCCCGTGGGCAGGACGCTGGCGTGGGTCGCAGGGTGTGCGGTCATCGTCTGGGTGACGAGTGGGGCACCGGGCGTGTATGCGCCGGTGCAGTTCTCCGTGCACCTGGGCCAGCACGCTCTGCTTGCTCTGGTGGCAGTGCCTCTGCTGGTCGCCGGTCGTTTCGGTGACCTCGTGCGGGAACGGATCTCTCCTCGGTCGGATGGTTCTGCGGGTCTGCGCGAGATCGTCGACTGGAGGCCCGGCTCTCGCGTGGGTCAGTGGCTTGCGCATCCGGCGGTGTTGGCGCTGCTCGGCTCGGCAGGATTCGCGGCGATCTACCTGACACCGGCTCTCGGTGCGGGATTGCATACTGCGCCGGGCCGACTGGTCATCCTCACAGCTGTCCTGGTGGCCGGTGCTGCCGTGGCGCTGCCGTTCCAGGGCAGGGCGCTGGGCGGTGGCACGGTCGCTGGAGTGGAGCGCTGGATGGCACTTGCCGTCGGGGCCGGCATTCTTGCCGCGTTGGCGCTTCTGCTGGTGCTGGCGCTCCCCGTCGTGGAGCTCGACTGGTTCGCGGTCATGGGGCGGACCTGGGGTGCCGATGCGCTCGGGGATCAACGGCTGGGTGGCTGGATGCTGCTGGCGATGGTGCTGGTGCTGGCGGTCCTGCACGGCGCACTGATCGCGCGTTCACACCGATGCAGCGAAGGTCTCTCGGCCGGTCGTGACGCTGAGGCGCGGCAGCGAGCTCGCTCAGCCCCTTGACCCGACCCTTCATGACGACTTCTCCCTCAGCGGGTTGCTGGTGGTCAGGTCGTGAGGCGGGTCAGTCGGTGCCGTGACCGGGGCTGCGGCGCAGGCGGACGATGATCGCGCCGATGACGGCGAGCACCAGGAGCAGGGCGAGGCCGCCGACGATCAGGCCGAGGGGCAGGCCGCCCTCACTCTGCGGAGCCTCTGCCTGCTCGACAGCGGTGGCTTCCGTGCTCGGTTCGTCCGTCCCGGCGGTCGGCTCCTCGCTCTCCGTCGGCTCCACCGCTCCAGAATCTGCTGCGGCCGTGGTCTCGGCACCGACCGTGACGGTGAAGTCGACCGTGCCCTCGATCGGATGACCGTCCGAGGAGACGACACGCCACAAGACCTGGTAGTCATCGGCGGGCAGCGGCGGCAGGTTGATCGTGGCCTTGCTGCCGGACACGGTGGGCGTCTCGGTGAAGATCTCCTCGCCGGCGGAGGTGGTCAGTCGCACGACCGGAGAGAGGTTGAGAACCTCATCGCTGTAGGTGAGCTCGAGCGCCTCGGGAGCCTGCTCAAGGCTTTCGCCCGTTGCCGGGCTCGAGGAGATCAAGGTGTCGTGCGCCGATGCTGCGGGCAACAGGGTGGGCACCGCCATCGGCATCAGCACGGCGGCGAGCAGCCCGACCAGGCTTGCCAGCATGATCCGCACCGCCGCCCCGGTGGTTCTGCGAGCAGCAGTCGTGTCCGCCGTCATGAATTTCTCCTCCTCGGGTGACCCCTCGCGCGGGCCGTTTTGTCCCCGTGACCGGGGCACATCGAGTGTAGCGACGTGCCACGAGCGACCCCTTCGCTCATCTCCCAGGATCGACTCGTCCAGCCCATCCCTTTACAGAACCCCAAACGGCGATATCATCGCCATATGACGATCAATACGATCCCGGCCGAGCCTCAGTTCGAGGTGGCAGACAGTCATGCCGCGCTCTTCCACGCTCTCGCCGAACCCACACGCTTGGCTCTCCTCCAGCACCTCTCGACCGGTGAGCACCGAGTCCGCGACCTTGTCGAACACATGCACCTTGCCCAGTCGACCGTCAGCAAGCATCTCTCGTGCCTGCGCGACTGCGGCCTGGTCACCGCACGCACCGAAGGCCGCGCATCCTGGTTCGCCCTCGCCGATCTGTCCCGACTGAAGGACCTGCTCGAGGTGGCGGACGATCTGCTCGACACCTCCGGGACGACACTGTCCCTGAAGAACCACCGCAACCACGAGAACCTCGAGGACGGGGACCTCTGATGAGCTCAGGACACGACCACTCGCACGGCGGCAACGGGTCGAGCACCGCCCGAACGCGACTCGCCATCGCCTTCGCGATCACCTCCGTCATCGTGCTCGCACAAGCAGTCGGGAGCGTCGTCACCGGCAGTCTTGCCCTGCTCACGGACACGGCGCACGCCCTCGTCGACGCCTCCGGTCTGCTGGTCGCGCTGATCGCGGCGACGATGATGCTGCGCCCGGCCAGCAGCGGCCGAACCTGGGGGTTCGCTCGCATCGAGGTGCTGGCAGCCTTGGCTCAGGCCACGCTCTTGATTGTGGTCGGCACCTACACCGCCGTCGAGGGCATCTCGCGACTGACGGACCCCCCAGAGATCGCTTCGGGTGAGCTGCTCATCTTCGGCGTGATCGGGCTGGTCGCGAACATCGCCGCGATCCTCATCCTGGCCGGAGGCAAGGATTCGAGCCTGAACATGCGTGCCGCGTTCCTCGAGGTGCTCAATGACGCTCTCGGTTCGCTCGGCGTGATCACGGCCGCGATCGTGATCCAGGTGACCGGGTTCCAGCAGGCCGATGCACTGGCCGGTTTGTTCATCGCCGCGCTGATCGTGCCCCGCGCGTTCCGCATCATGGCCGAGACGCTGCGGATTCTCATGGAGTACACCCCGAAGGGTGTGGACCTCGATCAGGTGCGAGAGCACATCCTCGCGCTCGACCACGTCCAGGACGTCCACGACCTGCACGCCTCGGCGATCGGGAGCAATCTGCCGATCATCTCGGCGCACGTCGTCGTCGGGGAGGAGTGCTTCGAATCAGCCCACGCACTGCGGATCCTCGAAGAGGTCCATGTCTGCGTCAGGACGCACTTCCCGATAGCGTTCGAGCACGCCACGATCCAACTGGAGAGCCCGTCCGTGCATCGAGGTGAATCCGAACGTCCCTTGCACACCTAGCGCCCACGGATCCGATCGCCTCCTGACCTCAGGCGAGAGCGACAAGACGGCGCGCACCCCACTCGATGGTGGGGTGCGCGCCGCGGTAGTCGCTGGGCTCAGCGGAAGGAGACGAAGGTGGGGTTGCCCCAGATGGTGCGCTCGGTGACGGCGCCGGGGGAGCGGCCTGCATCGACGACCTTGTCGCCGCCGGCGTAGATGCCCATGTGGCCGGGCCACACGACGAGGTCGCCGGGCTGGGCCTCGGACTTGGAGATCTGGGTGCCGGCGTCGACCTGCTGGCCCGAGGTGCGCGGAAGATCAATGCCGACCTGCTTGTAGGCGTACTGGGTCAGGCCGGAGCAGTCGAAGCTCACGCCCGGGTTGCTCGAGCCCCAGGAGTAGGCGGCACCCATCTGGGTCCGTGCGGCGTCGACGATCGCCTGCCCGGTGCTGCTGGAGGAGGATGCGGGCGCAGGAACCGACGCACCACCACCGCCGACACCGGGGGCCGAACCGTTCAGGGAGCCGCGCGTCTCGGGGCCCACCACGCCATCGACCTGCAGGCCGTTGGTCTGCTGGTAATCCTTCACCGCGCCATGGGTGCGCGGGCCGAACTTTCCGTCGACGGCAAGAGAGGATCCCTCATCGTTCAGCGCGGACTGGAGCTGCTCGACCGAGGCCCCCTGGGATCCCCAGCGGAGCTTCTCGGAGGACGACAGAGCCTGCACCGAAGCCGGAGCAACGGGTGCGGCGGCCTGCGTGACCGCGGACGGCACGGTCGCGGGAGCTGCGGGTGCTGCCTGGGCCGCACCACCGGCGAAGGCGGAGCCGAGGAGCACGGTGCCGAGGACGGCGGCGCCGCCGGTGCCGCGCAGGGCACGTCCGCTGTGGCGAAGGGGGGTGACTGCGCGGCCGGCCGCGCGATGGGAATTGCTCGTGGCCATGAATGTTCTCCGTGAATATCCCCGCGTGTATGCACGGGGTCGTCTGGCATTTGGTCGTGGCAACGTCGACAGCAGGGCAAGCATCGCGAAGAAACTCTCATACCTCGTCACCGGTGGAACCAACGTACCGACCGCGACGGCCTCTGAATACCGTCATCAGCGAGTACGGCCGATGACTTCACCTTCTCTTGAAGCCCGTCGCGGCATAGGCCTCAGGGACATACCTTTCCTTTACCAAGCCCCGATGCCGCAATGGGTCCGACGTCACGAATCCGGGTGGAGGCGGTGGTGCCTCGTCGGTCGCATGGGAGCGCGTCGACAGGGGAGGGGTTTTGCGTGAGGCTCACACGATGGGCTGGAAGGTGGCGATGGAGCCTTGGAGCTGATCCATCCAGGAGGCCCACGTTCCCGTGAGTAGCAGTAGGCCGATCGCGATGAGCAGCGCTCCGGATAGGACACCGATGAGTCGGCGATGGCGGGCAAGTGCCCTGCTCACACCCATCGCTCTGTCGAGCAGCAGGGCGCTGAGCACGAAGGGGATGCCGAGTCCGAGCGAGTACGCGAGGGCCAGTGTCGCGCCTCGAGCTGCTGACCCTCCGTCGGCGCCGGCATCGAGGGAGAGCGCGATGATCGCGGCGTAGGTCGGGCCGATGCAGGGTGTCCAGCTCAGTCCGAAGACGAAGCCCATCAGCGGCGCTCCAAGAAGGCCCGCATCAGGGCGTCTCCTGGACACCTGGAAATTTCCTGTCAATCGAGGGAATACCCCCATGAAAATGAGTCCCATCACGATGACGATCACGCCGGCCACTCGGTTGATCCAGACTGCGTGCGCCTGAAGGAGGTATCCCACCGCGCCAGCGAATCCGCCCAGCGCCATGAATACCACCGCGAAGCCCGCGACGAACAGCACGCTGCCACCCAGCATTCTCCCAGTTCCCTCACGGAAGAGGGTTCTCGGTCGTCGCGCCTTCCCGGTATTCTCAGGCGATTTCCGGGGTAGCTTGCTGGGGTTCAGTCCTTGCCCGGCAAGCCCGGAGACGTAACCGAGGTAGCCCGGCACGATGGGCAGCACGCACGGTGAGAGGAACGCGATCAGGCCAGCGATCGCGGCGACGGTGATGGCCAGGAGCAGAGACCCGGACAGGGCGATCGATTGGAAGGTCTCCGCGAGTCCATTGACGCTCACGCGGCTCCCTCGGCGAGAACGGCGTCGAGCATCGATCTCAGGATGGAGGGGTCGATCGCTCCGGAGATTCGGCCTGCGGCGCGGCCATCGTGGTCGAGGACGAGAGTGGTGGGTACCGCGTTGGGCGCGACTTGGCCCCGCAGCTGGTACATGATCTCTGCGTCAGAGTCCGGCAGCGAGGGGTAGGTGATGCCGTAGGTCTCCTCGAAGGCCCCGGCGGGCCCTGCCGAATCACGGACGTTGATCCCGATGAACGAGACGCCCTGGTCGGCGTACTCCTCGTGGATGGCCTGCAGGTCCGGTGCCTCCACCCGGCATGGCGGGCAGGAGGCGTACCAGACGTTGACCACCAGCACCGATCCCCAGTGGTCCGTGGAGTCGAATCGTTCGCCGTCGTAGCTGGTCCCGGTGAACTCGACGGGTTCTGAGCGATCGGCGGGAGCGATCTCGGTGGTCACACCGTTGCCGGAGACGTATCCGGCCTCCTCGGAGCGATAGCGATCGCCGGTGTCAGTGCTGCCGCAGGCAGTGACCAAGCCGGTGGTGGCGAAGAGGCCGGTGGCGTACAGAATCCGTCGCCGGGAGTGGGCGCGCATGTGCTCGCTCCTTCAAGGTGATTGCGAGGGTCAGGTGGAGGGGCAGGACGTGAGCTCGTCCGGGCCTAGAACAGCGTGGACCAGTAGTCCCAGAACCTCACGGCGATGAGTGCCAGGATCACCAGGTACCAGGCCACGAGCACCGGGACGCGGAACTCGATCACGAGACCGAGCGCCCGCCGACCGGTCGAGGTAGAGCTGTCTGCCAGCGCGCGGAGATGGTGGATCGTGGTGAACCAGAACAACGGGATCGTCACTGCCCACACGACCATGCAGTAGGGGCACAGTGCCCCGATCTCGTACAGGCTCTGCCCGATCAGCCACTGCACGAAGAGCACCGCGAAGGTCACACCCGCCTGGATGAGCACACTCATCCAGCGCGCCACGCGCGCACCGGCGAGGAACGCGAATCCGAGGGCGAGAACGGCCGCGAAGCCGGCGATGCCGACGATCGGATTCGGGATGCCGAAAGCCGAGGCCTGCGGGGTGTCCATCACGGAGCCGCAGGAGAGCACCGGATTGAGACTGCACGAGGGGACGTAACTGGGGTCCTCGATCAGAGCGATCTTCTCGACCAGCAGCACGACGGCCATGACCAGGCCGATAGCCCCGGTGACGGTGAAGAGCACCCCTAGGCCGCGTGGCGCCCTCGACTCCCGAGGCGGCCCGGCGGCTGGGCCGTCAGCCTTCGAGTGCGGCATCGAGAGGATCCGTGAGGTCCTCGACGCGGGTGGGCTCCAGCCGCTCCCCGTCGACGAAGAAGGTGGGAGTGCTGGTGACTCCGAGCGCCTCGGCGTCGGCAGCACTCTGCTCGATGCGCGCGAGGGTGGCCGGATCGTCGTAGACCTGTTCGAAGCGCTCCATATCGAGGCCGAGCTCCTCGGCATACCCGAAGAACGCCTCCCGCTGGGACGTCTCCTGATGACTCCACTCCTCCGCGTTCTCGAACAGCGCCTTGTACATGGCCTCGAACTCGCCCTGCGCACCTGCGGCCTCGGCCGCCTTGGCGGCTTCGACAGAATTTCCGTGCAGCGGCAGGTACCGCACCACGAAGGTCACGCGGTCGCCGTACTCGGCGCGGATCTCCTCGACCGCGGGATACAGGGATAGACAGGCTTCACATTCGAAGTCGAGGTACTCCACGAAGACGACGTCGCTGCTGCCCTCGGACAGCGTGGGACTGTCTTCGCGCACGAGCTGGGCTGACGCGGAACCCGTGCCCTCGGCCGGCGCCGATTCCTGCTCGTCGGGGTTGAGGAAGATGATGAACCCGGCGAGGACCAGCGCAGCTGCTGCGATCAGTGCCAGGGTGAATTTTGTGCTCCTGCTCATGCGGCGGGTCCTCCCACAGTCGACGTCTCGCGCAGATCCTGCCGGATCGGCCTGGACGGCTCCTGCGCGCCCACCCCTTGTGTGCGTGCGGCCCGCATGCCGTTGGCGATCACCACGACTTCGGCGACCTCGTGCACGAGCACCACCGCGGCCAGACCCAGCACCCCGAACAATGCCAGCGGGAACAGCACCACGATGATCGCCAGCGCGAGGGCGATGTTCCCGGTCATGATGCGGCGGCCCCGGCGAGCATGTGCCAGAGCGGCGGGGATCTGTTGCAGGTCCGTGCCGGTGAAGGCGACGTCGGCCGACTCGACCGCTGCTGCCGTGCCGGTCGCTCCCATCGCGATGCCCACGGTCGCTGACGCGAGGGCGGGCGCATCGTTGATGCCGTCTCCGATCATCGCGGTCGGGGCCTGCTCCGAGAGGCGACGGACGTGGGCGGCCTTGTCGGCGGGCAGCTGCTCGGCATGAACTTCCTCGATACCGGCCTGCGCCGCGATCGCGCGAGCGGTCAGGGTGTTGTCTCCGGTGAGCATGACCGTGCGAATGCCCTGGGCGTGCAGCGCAGCAACCGTCGCGGCAGCTTCCGGGCGCAGCTCGTCGCGGATGCCGACAGCGCCGATCACCTGGCCGTCCTCCTCGACCATGACGATGCTCATTCCACCTGCCGCCATCTCGTGGGTACGGTTCTCGAGCTGGCCAGGGGAGATCCAGCGGGGACTTCCTACGCGCATCAACCGGCCACCGATGTTGCCGGTGATGCCGTGTCCGGGAGTTTCCTGGACATCGTCGGCGTCGACCGTGGTATTTGTTGCGGCGAGGATGGCGGTGGCGAGGGGGTGAGCGCTGGCGGATTCGAGAGCAGCGGCCGCTGCGAGGACCTCCTCACGGCTGCGGCCCTCGCTTGTGGCGACATCCACGACCCTGGGTTCGTTGCGGGTGAGCGTCCCGGTCTTGTCCAGTGCAACAGTGCGGATCGTCCCCAGCTGCTCGAAGGCGGCGCCGGACTTGATGACCACACCGAGCTTGCTCGCGGAGCCGATCGAGGAGATCACCGTCACCGGCACAGCGATCGCCAACGCGCAGGGCGACGCGGCGACGAGCACCACCAGGGCACGCTCGATCCAGATCGCCGGTTCTCCGGTGAGGACGCCGAACAGTGCGACCAGTGCGGCGACAATCAGCACCACGGGGACGAGGGGACGGGCGATGCGATCAGCGAGGCGCGCACGTTCACCCTTGGCGGCGTGGGCCTGCTCGACCAGGCGCACGATCTGGGTCAGCGAGTTGTCTCGACCGTCAGCCGTAGCACGCAGCGATAGCGAGCCCGAGCCGTTGACGGAACCTGCATGCACCTCATCCCCAGGGCCGACCTCGACCGGTATGGACTCGCCCGTGATCGTGGAGGTATCCATCCAGGAGCGCCCGGAGACGATGACCCCGTCCGTGGCCACCTTGTCGCCCGCGCCGAGCAGGAGCACGTCGTCGGTGCGGACCTCCGCAGCCGCGATGGTCTGAGACCCTCCTGGGCGTGAGACGCGAGCAGTCTCGGGGATGAGCGCGAGCAGTGCCCGCAGGCCCTGCTTCGCACGATCCATCGACCGGTCCTCGAGCGCCTCTGCGAGGGAGAACAGGAACGCCAATGCGGCGGCTTCGCCGATGTGCCCCAACAGCACCGCACCGAGCGCGGCAATGGTCATCAACAGGCCCACACCGAGCCGACCGCGTCCACGGCCCTGCACAAGGCGACGCAAAGTGCTGGGGACGAAGGTCCAGGCCCCGGCCAGCAGGGCGAGAACGTGGGCCGCGAGACCGACGGTGCTGAGCCCTGCCCAACCGATCAAGAGCCCCACTACCCACAAGACACCGGACGCGACCGGCAGCATCAGCGCACGATCGCGCCACCACGGTGTGGGCTCTTCGAGCTCGAGCGCCTCCGGCGGACCACTGCTTCCGCAGCATGCATCTTCCACCACTGGGGCCACGGGGGGTGCGGGCTTCTCGGGGCCGCAGCAGTCGTCGCTCATCGCGCACCCGCCTCGGAGCGCACCTCAACGGAGGCGTCGCAGCACAGCGGGACGTCACAGTCCTCGTCAGTGCACGGAAGGCCGTCGTCAACCGCGAGCACGGTATCGACAAGGACCGAGAGTGCCTTGGTCAGGTGCGCGTCGGCGATCTCGTAGCGCGTGCGTCGCCCCTCGGGGGATGCGACCACGATGCCGCAGCCGCGCAGGCAGGAGAGGTGATTGGATACGTTCGTACGGGTCAGCGACAGCTCCTCGGCTAGTACCGCGGGATAGCCGGGATGGTCGAGGAGGGACAGCAGGATGCGGGAGCGAGTGGGGTCGGCCATGGCCCGGCCGAGCCGATTCATGACCTCAAGACGCGAAGCTTTAGTCAGCATGCACTGACCATACAGTATGCGGTGACCAATTCGGGAGCCGGCAACTGCTCGACGAGCGAAATTTCGTGCCGCTCGAGAATAGTGAGCATCACCCCTCCGAGTCGAGCCATCGAGCGAACCCCGAGTGTTGTGCCGGGGGTCGAGGTCGCGCGAGTGACCGAGAGAGGGAGTGCGCAGCGCGCGAGCGGCTACTCGAGCGCCTAGTTTCTGGTGCGCCGGGAGGTCGTCCGCGCCTTCCGCAGCTCGGGTCGAAGATCGTGGCACCCGAGGAGCCAGTGGAGCCACGTCGCGCCGCGGCCGAGCGCGACCGAGAGTCTCTGCATGGGGACGCCGTCGTCGACGACGGATCGGCATGCCTCGGCCAGTACCCTGCCCTCTTCTCCGCGGACTGCTCGGGCACCTTCGCGGGCGCGTGGCGCCTGCGGGCACGCCTCGTACAGTCCGAGTAGTTCGGCGATCTCGTCCGCGGTGGGTGTTCGACTCTCCGCAAGCCGCGGATAGCGGGTCGGCGGTGTGCGCCCGGCCGTCTCGAGGGCGGTGCGGATCGCCTGACGGGAGCAGCCGAGGTCTTCCGCGATCTGGTCGAGGGTTTGCCCGTCCTCCCTGCGTAGGCGAACCTCGTCGACGTCGGCGACCGGCTGTTGGCCCCAGCGTCGGAAGGTGATGTCGTGGCGTGCCGTGGCCAAACGGTAGGTGTACGCCCCGGTGATCCCGTAGTCGGCACCGATTTGGGTCCATGACTCACCGGCCCGGTAGCGGGCAGCGGCGTCGGCGGCGACCTGTTCTCGCTGCGCCGGAGTCAGCTTCACGGGACGACTCCAATGCTCGAGGTCGGGCCGTTACAGGTACGGGCCAGAGGCGCGACCGGTCGGGGGTTCACTCGATACTTTCGCCCAGAACGTCGTCGATGTCGATCCAGCGACGAGAATGCGTGACTGCCGTAGCGAGCGTTCGCTTCGCCGTGACTGGCCCATGAGTGATGTCCCCTCTCACCCCCTCCCAGCGCAGGAACGACAGTGTGCTTCCGTCACTCGCAGTCACATCGGGCAGACCCCGGGCAGTCAGGTATCAGCGGCGCCCACGGCGTCAGCCTCTCCGTGACGGCCCCACAGGCGGAGTGCAGCGATGAAGTCCGCCATCCCGGCGTCCAGCGCGGCGATCACCGGTGAATCCGGCGCGTACCTCTCCCGGATGTCGACGATGCGATCCACCGGCGCGATAGGCCGACCTGTCGGAGACGTTGAGAAATCCGCGATCCACAGCGCCGCCCGCATCCTCGGGTCTTCCGGCTGCGGGACCTCGATCGGTATGCCGCGTGTTGCCGATTCCTGCGCCGCGGTCGAATGCCACGCCACCAGCGGGGCCAGGAACTGCAGCGGCGTGCCTTCCAATGCTGTGGCGCCGTCCAGACTGTGGAGCCCGGTGCGGACCGTGCCGTATCCGATGTCGTGGACGAGGCCCGCTGCTATGGCTACGACGCGGACGGTCGGGTGGGCCGAGGCGTAAAGGTCATTCATCGCGCGGGCGACGCCTTCGCTGTGGGCGCGGCGCCGTGGCAGATCACGCAGATGGGAGTGCATCAGTGCGCGGGCCGCATCGGAGGCGCCCCGGCCGACGCTGCCGGGCCTGTCGCCGTGGCGAATGGGACATTCCTGGCCGGTTTGGCGTCCTGGGACGTCCATCATCAGCCTCCTCGTGCTCATCGTGATTGAGCCCCCGTGGCAGGGGGTGTGGGGGGCCAGTGGGCGCGCTGGCCGCCACGCGGGACACGGAGCCGGCGCCGGCGCGCTGGGAGCTCGAGGGCGTGTCCCGTCGACGGTGCGCCCCGCCCACTGACCCGGTGGGAGGCGTCGAGCATCAGGAGGCACGTGATGAGCAGCATTGTCCGCAAGCGGGAGACCGGTGAGAAGGGAAATCGGGGCGAGTTCGGAAAGATCCCTCGCGGAGAAGCGGACCTGCACGTCGACTCCGGGGAGGCTGAAGCGACCGGGGCAGCGCTGGTCGAGAAGTTCGGGTTCGATGTGCGGACCGCGGATCCTGTCACCTTCGATGAGCACGCACGGGAGGCGTCGGCGCAGCTGTCGTCTGCCCTGTCCCGGCAGCGGAGTCGCCTCGCCGGGCTGCACCGGGCGGTCGGCGACCGCAGGCAGACCGGCGGCGCCTGGGGTAAGAGCGACGAGGAAGCCCTGGCCGCAGCCCGCGAATGGGTGACCCTTGCCGATGCCGGGGCGGCATCCGAGGCGATGGGTGGGCGGATCCGGGGGCCGCTGCGCGAGGCCGAAGCCTCCCAGGAGGAGACCGAACGTGCGTGGGCGAAGGTCGACGGGCTCGAGGAGGCGTTCCGTCTCCGTGGCGGGTGGAACCGGGCCTTCCTCGTCGCAGGCGCGAACGGTCACGTGCATTCGTCCACCGGATGCTCCACCTGCCGGGACTCGACGCAGTACGCGTGGATGACTGACTACTCCGGGGCGGACGAAGAGACGATCGTCGCTGATGCCGGCTACCGGGCCTGCACGGTCTGCTACCCCTCGGCGCCGGTGGGGGATGAGCGGTCCCTGCCGACGAAGATGCTCAGCGGCGAGGAGAAGCAGGACGCTGCCCGGCGCGAGAAGGAACGCGCTGCGCGGGAGGTGAAGAAGGCGAAGGCTGCGGCAAACGCGCCAACCTCGAGTGGGGAGGCGCTGACCGTGGATGACGGCATGAGTCAGTACCCGGAGACGTTGAAGACGGAGCGCAGAGCCCGCAGGTGGGCGGTCGACACGGTGCTGGACGAGGCGTCGTTCGTCGCCTACCGCGAGCAGTTCGACGACGCCGACACGAACTATCGCGGCTCCGTGGTGAACCGTGCCAGCCGCGAGGTCATCGTGCAGTCCCTGGCGGAAAAGCACGGCACCGACACCGACGCGGTGCGCGATGAGCTGCGGAAGAAGGCACGCGCGAAGGCGAAGCGGGAGTACTCCTCGGACACGGCTGTGCGCGATCGGATCACGGGCCAGATCGACGACCTGTTCCGCCCGAGCACCTGACCGGGACGCATCCGACTGGACGCCCCATCACAGTCGGGGCAAGGCCGGAGCGCGCCCAAGTGTCTCCTCGTCCTGCGAAGATGCGTCCTCGCCCACTGGAGAGATCATGAGCTCGAGAACCAAGCCTTCCCGTTTTGGCCGCCTGCGCGGGATCCTCGCCGTCGTGGTGGTCATCGTGTTGATGGGGTGGTTCGCCACCGAGAACCGCGAGGCGTTGACGAAGGTCTACTCCACGATCACCGAGGCCCTGCCGACCTCATCGCAGGCACAGCCCGTCCCGGACGGCGCGTGGCTGGAATCGGGGCCGACGAGCATCGACCCGCAGCAGCTGGCGAGCCTGGACGTGGCCGAGCAGGACCGCTCCGAGGACGACTACGAGCGGGACGAGTTCGGTGACGGCTGGGCGTCCGTCGGGGACGGCTGCGACACCCGCGACCAGATCCTGAACCGTGACCTGGTCGAGATCACCTACGAGGACGGGTCCGACTGCGAGGCCACGGATGGGACCCTGCACGACCCGTACACGGGGATCACAATCGACGGAAACCTGAGCGAGGACGTGCAGATCGACCACATCGTCTCCCTCAGCGACGCCTGGTATTCCGGCGCCGAGGACTGGAGCAGCGAGAAGCGGGAGGCCTTCGCGAACGACTCGGCAAACCTCGTCGCCGTCGACGCCTCAGCGAACATGTCGAAGAGCGACGACTCCATCGCCGAGTGGTATCCCGGTTGGGACGCGCCCAGCGATGTCGCCGAGTGCCGGTACGCCGCGCAGTATGTGGACGTGCTTGCCATCTACGATCTGTCGGTAACCAGCGATGACTACAAGATGTTGAAGAAGCTCGAGACCGACTGCGAAGAACTCGCCTGAGCGCCCCGCCCACTTCCGCGGGGGCCGCGTCGAGTATCAGGAGGCACGTGATGAGCAGCATCGTTCGCAAGCGCGAGACGGGCGAGAAGGGTAACCGTGGCGAGTTCGGGTCCGTCACCCGCGGGGAGGCGACCGTCGCTGTCGGGACGGCCGCCGACGGGGTTACCCCGCCTCCCGGACCTGACTTCGAGCAGCGGTACGCGGCGAAGAGACAGGAGGCGATCCGGGCGTTCCAGCGTTACGAGATGCTCAGCGTCGAGGTCAACGAGATGGCCATCGACTCGATGAGCCGGACAGCTGCCGACCAGGCACCAGCTGATGCGGTCGCCATCGGGATCGCTGCCGAGTACGACGAGCTCGAACGCCCCGAAGACACCTTGCGCGGCATCCGCTGGGTCCGCAGCGACGGCAGTATCGACGAGCTCGACGACGCGACCGAGACACTTCTGGGCGATGCGTGGTCCGACGTGGATCGCAGCGTGATTCCGTGGCACCAGCATGCGGGCCTGATCGAGCGCGGAGACAGTGGACTGCCCGTAGAGGAGCTGGCCAGGGAGGACGTCGAGTTCGTGATCCCGATCCGCTGCCGCGATCACGGCATGACCGAGCCGAGCTCCTGGCAGTGACCGCTTCGTCCTGTGGCAGGGCGAGCTCGCCCACTGCGAGAACGTGAGCACCATGCGACAGGAAGGCTGACCCGTGAATCTCGAGCGCATCAAGCGGTTCGTCCACCCGGAGGGATACGGGTTCTGGCTGGATCCGGACGGGCTCTTCACGCTTCTCGGCGCGATCATCGCGACCGTTGCTCTCTCCGTGGCCATCGACATCCCCGACGCGATCAGACGGATCGGCGACCCGGTTGTGGGAAGGCCAGTAGTGGCCACCGTGCTCAGTGCCGCCGTGTACCTCGCGATGGCCCGTACGTTCGCATCGCTCGTCCATGCCTGGACCCCGGCGACTTCGAGGCACCGGGCCGGTTCCACGCCTGGGTCGCTGCATTCGGCATCATCCTGGCCCTCGGCAGCGTGGTCCTGGTGAGCTGGCCGCTCCCGGGCTACGTCGGCCAAGGGTCCGCGGGTATCGCGGTGCGCATCGTCGCCATCGTCGGCTACGTCCTCGCTGGTGGCGTGGTGTTTCGGCGAGTCATGGAGTCACGAATCGTCTGGTTACGGGACAGGGTCGCAGGAGTCCGGCGAGGAAAGGGCTGATGGTCCTCCGGAATCGCGAGTCTGACCCCGCCCACTTCCACCCGGTGAGACCACGACGAGGAAGGGAGTCGGTCATGGCGACGACGAAGGTACGAGCAGGTACTGCTGCGAAGGTGCGCAAGCGCGACACGGGGGAGATCGGCAACAGGGGCGAGTTCGGCTCCGTCCCCCGGGGCGAGGCCGACGTAGCGGTCGCGGAGCCGGGGGCTGGTCCGCAGCTCGGTGAGGACGTCGAGATCGACCTCAGCGCTCGGATCGACGAGAGCGTCGCCATCGGTGACGATGCCGTCATCGGTGCGGACGTGACCATCGGGCCGGACGCCACGATCGGCGAGGGCGTCGTGGTCGGTGACGGGTCCACGATCGGCGCCGGCACGAACATCGCGGACGGGGCGAGGCTGGTCGAAGCCGTCACCGTGGGAGGGGGCGTCACGGTCGGGGAGGACTCGACCATTCAGGCACGCGCCACGCTCGGAGACGGCTCGGTGCTCGGTGAAGAGGGCACCGTCGGTACCGAGTCCCGCCTCGGCCGCGACGTGCAGGTCGAGGCGGACACCCAGCATCGGTGCTCAGGTGACGATCGACGAGGGCGCCACCGTCGGAGAGGGCAGCGAGATCGAGGACCGTGCAAAGGTCCGCCACTTAGTGCGTATTGGCGAGCAGGCCACCATCGGGAAGTCCGCAGAGCTGCAGGCGGGTACGGTCATCGGCGATGGATCCAGCATCGGGTCCCGCAGCCGACTGGAGGGCACCTTCGGGGACGAGCTGAAGGTCGGAACTCGCAGCCGGTTGCTCGGCGGAGCCACCTGGGGCCACAGCGCCGAGATCGGCGAAGGGGTGAGGGTCCAGGTTGATCAGCGGTCCCGCTTCGCGGACGGCACCGACCTGGCGGACAAGGCCTCGATCAGCGACTCCTACGTGCGTGGGGAGCTGTCGATGGGCGACGGTGCGACGGTCGCGGGCGGGAAGGAGAGCCTCAGCATGTTGGGCGACGGAGTCGCTATCGGAGCCGGTGCCAGCCTGAACGGTGCGATCCGAGTCCGCGACGGCGTGGAGGTCGGTGAGTCCGCGCAGCTCGAAGGCCCCGCCCGTCGCAACCCGGAGAGTCTCCCCACCGAGCTCGATGCCGACTGTGAGGTGCTGGACCGTGCGCGGATCCAGCCGGGCGCGCGGCTGGGAGAGCGCACGCTTGTCGGCTCCTCAACCGAGGTCGGCACGCAGGTGGTCACCGGGGCGGGCACCGAGATCGGAAGCCGGGCCGCCGTCGGGGACTTCTCCCGCCTCAACGGGTCAGTGATCGGCGACGGCGCCCTTATCGGCCACGGGGTCGACACCGGGCACGCCGCGCACGTGGGAGAGGGGGTCGTGGTCGAGGACAACGCGGTGATCGAGCCCTACGCCCGAGTTGAGGATGAGGGCTACGTTCCCCGGGGCTCTGTGATCTGTGAGAGCGAGGCGTGAGCGTCCCGCCGGATTGACCGTGCGCCCACTGGCTGGGCATGAGCACCACAACGTTTTCCCGTATTCCTGCTGCGACGCCATTGTCGGTGCCGCCCCGGCGTGCCGACACGCTGTTCGGCTCGTCCCCGACCGTTGCCTCCGAGCGGCAGTCCTGCGACCGGTGCCCGTCAGCGTCAGCGAAGGTCAGGGTCGATTACGGCACGGGGCCGGTGTACCTGTGCGGTCACCACGCCCGGAAGGGCTGGGTCGTGCTCGAACGCACCGCGCTGCGGATCCGCGCTGATGTGCCCACCGGCTCGTTCTACCTGCCGATGCCGCCCCGCAAGTCCGAGAAGTAGACCTGTCCCGCCAACCCAGCGCCGCGCCCACTGCCCAGGCGCTGGGAGACCGACCAGGAGGAGAAATCATCATGTTCACGGCGTCCCTGAGCCCCTGCGAGCAGCTACATGAGGACATCGACTTGCTCGACGCCGCCGGCTGGCCGCGCGAACGAGTCGCCTACGAGCTATCGGATGGACAGATCGAAGAGATGATCGACGTCTACCTGTCCCGAGGCGACGATGCCGTCGCTGGGGCACTGGGCGGAGTGCTCTGCGAAGTGGACAACGGTTGAGAGAGGCCCACCAAACGGTGCGCTGGATAGTCCGGCGTCGTGACCGGATTCAGCGAGGGCCTACGGGTCCCATTTCACATGTCCGCCGTGGCCTCCAGCTTCCGGTGGCGTCGGTACGTCGTCGCGAGGGCGTTGATGAGCCGGAGGTCTTCTGCCCGGGTCGTACGATCCGGTAACGCCTGAGACACCGTCGGCACCGAAGGATCATCCGTCACACTTCCTTGCTCGAGCGCTGCCACGACTGAGTCGACGCTGGGGCGCCCTTCGATCCGAAGACGGATAGTGCACAGAGCGTCGGAGATCTCGACGTATGCCCGCTGCAAGCGTGCTGGTGTTGAGAGGTGTCTGACTGAGAGGTGGAGCTCGTGCTCGGACAGATCGATCGCGCGTTGCCATAAAGGCGCCACACGCAGGAGCTCGACTCGCGCGGTGATCTCGTCGTACATGCGTTCCCCAACCGCCAACAGCGCTGCTCCCACGCCACAGATGAACAGCGGGGCGGGGGACAAGTCGATGACGGTCTGTTTCAACTCACCGCGTCCAACGTTGAGGAAGACGGAGACGATCGCATTGATGATGATGAACCCGGCGATCCCGATGGTCACGAGAAGAAGGGCAATGGTGTTGATCGGGCGGCGACCGAGGTCTCTGCGTATACGCGGGATGTTCCCGAACACGGGCTGTGAGAGTCCCCAGATCACGTACGCCGGGAAGACCACGAGGTAGACGATCGTCGTCGCGTCATGGTCGGAAACGTGCTCGATCCCCTGGGAAGGGATGTTCCGTCGCAGAGCATCAGCCTGTGTAGCCAGGAGGAGCGCAGCGACAGCCGCGGATTGGATGACGATCCGCGCAATAGTCCTCCGTTGGACATGCTGGATCCTCAGCGATAGGAACGTCAGCTCGAGGGCTCCGATGAGAACGCACACCATGAGATGCCACAGCGCCTGCGTGAACGGGTAGAGCGCTGAACCGGCAATGACGAATGAGTATGCGGGTCCGGCCAAGCCCACGGAGAACAGCACGGCGTTGATCGAACTCTTCGTGACCGTTGCCGGCTGTTGGCGCAGCCTCCAGACGCGTTCGGCACCGAGTGCGAGGAACAGCAAGCCCAGTCCGAAGAGGATCCAGCGCATCGGGTCTTGTCACCTCCAGCGTTCGTCGAAGAAGGTGTTCCCGCCCCGCATGACTCGGCGTCGCAGCTCGATAGAGACGTAGGTCGCGACCGTCTCCGCATCCGCTTCGTCGGTGTGGGCGTAGGCCTGACGAGTGGTGACCACGGAGCCAGCGAGACGGGAGTCGATCCCGCGAAGTAGGCCGCTGTCGACGAGCTCCTGCCCCACTGGCTTCGAGTGGTCGTGGCCGAGCAAAGTGTGGGCTACCTCGTGACACACGATGGCGACGAGACGTTCTGGCGAGGCCCGTTCGGAGGCTGCGATGTAGTCCGCGCGGTCAGTGGAGATGAGGAGTCCAGAGATCTTCGACTCGAGTGGTGCGGTAAGAACGCGGAGTGGTCGTCCGCGCGATTCAGAGAGGTTGTCCAGGAGGTCCTCAAGGTCACCACTGGAGGGCAGGATCTCCTCGGCCGCCCGTAGCGCTCTTGTGACCTCTGGCGATTTCCGTCCGTAGCCGATCATCGCGAGTCCCGGTGGGCCGTGACGAGATCCCTCACCGCCTCTGCGATCTCTCGTCTCGCCGATTTCGCCTCGGGGGTCGGGAGGAGCGGGTAGACATGGAGTTGGCCGGCTGCTTCGTGATAGGCGACATCGCTGCCGGCCTGCTTGGCGTGCTGGACGAAGAGTCGGGTGTCGGGGTTCAGGATGTCGCGGGTGCCGCTGAAGATGAGGAGTCTCCCGATTCCATCCGGGTCGGCGAGGATGGGGTTGATGACGGGGTCGTCGAACTGCTCCTCGGTCCACATTTCGCTCAGGAGGAGCTGGCCCTGCTTCACGAGCCACGGGTCTGAGGGTTGTACGGCGTCGATCTCCGGGTTCTCCATCCGCAGGTCTAGAGCGGGTGAGACGAGAACAGTGAGATCGGCTGGGGAACCTTCGTTTCTGAGCATCAGGTTGGTGGAGATCGCGATTGTTCCGCCGGCGGAATCGCCCATGAGGATCAGCGGTCCTTCGACGCTGCGGGCGAGTTCTGCGATCCGCGGCAGGACCGTTCTGGCGGTTCCTCCGGCTTGCACGAGTGGGTAGACCGGGACCACGACGTTCACTGAAGCCTCGACGGCGAGCTCCTGGATCAGCCACCAGTGCTGTATGACCGCTTCGTTCATCCATGCTCCGCCGTGAAGGTAGAGGACTGTTCCCTTGGCGGTGGACTGCGTGGGGGAGACCGTGTGGATCATCCAGCCCCGGTCCTGGCGCGAGGCGATGTGGACTCCGGTTCGTCTCAGACGTGGGGGATCAGTCCGAGCGGGGTGCAGGGTGAGGTCCTGGAGGCGGCGGCGGACGCGCTCTCGAGTGCGGTGGTGCTTGTTGGAGCGGCGCAGGCGCATGATCGTGGGCATCAACCGGCCCATCAGGCTCACCGTCTGGCGTCCCTCAGCTTCCTTGGCTGTTCTGCGCGTCTGGATCGTCGAGTCCTTCGATACGGCGGATCTGGTCGAGCAGCGCAAGCACGGAGTCGAGACTCTCGCTGGAGACCCCATGCGCGCGCAGCATGATCTGTTGCACGCCGGTGTCGCGGATGACGGCAAGTGCTTCGAGGGAGTCGTGGAGCTCGCCTGCGACGGTGTCGTTGACGAAGTAGTCCAGCGGTACACGGAAGATGTCGGCAAGCCCTGCGAGGAGGCGAAAGGAGGGGTTGTTTCGTCTGCCTGTTCTCAACGCGCGGATGTGGTTCGGGGTGACCGATATGCCCTGCTCGGCGAGGGCCTCGACAACGCTGGTCGATGTGTGGAGCTTGGCGCTGTCTGGGGTGAGAGGCACCGTGCGGAAGAGCAGGTCGAGTCGCTCTGCGAGGTGCGGAACGTCTTCGGTGGGTGAGTCCTCCGGCTTCGGGGTGTCCGGCATCGTGACCTCCACTTCGAGTGGCGATGGGCACTGAGGGTTGTCGTCGCCTACCGCCTGGGCGTGATCGACGGTACTCCCGGATGCGACAGCTGGCAATCTGTAGATGCGCAACACATCGGGCCCGCGTCTACAGGTTGTGTTCTCTGGATGCGTGTGTGATGCTCGCCGCATCTACAGATACGCGTTGGCTTCAGTGAGTCGCGAACGAGGACGGCGGCAGCGCCCCTCTCGCCGAGCGGCTTCCTGGATATCGAGGCGTGTGAGGAGACGCGATGACGACCACGAAGACTCGCGCCAGCTCAACGAGTGAGCGCCAGTCCGGACGATCACCACTGTCGCAATGCGTGGGCCTGAACCGCAGCCGCAACCGGTGGACAACCCCAACGCCGTCATGGGGCGCCGATCGATGAGTGACTCGCCCTGGGCAGGTCGGGGTCGCCAGCACAGTGCATGCTGCACCTGCGATCCAGACACTCTGGAGACTCCATGGAAGTCGGAGCTCTGCGCCATCCTGCATGCCCGAGATCCGGCGCAAGCCAGCGGTCTGTTGGACCAATTCGTACAACAGGAGGAGGCCTCCATACGCCGTGTTCTCGCCCGGGTTCGGCGTGTGGCCAGGCTCAGCTCCGACGACGGCGGCGTCGCACTGTCGTACCTCGGGCAGGCGCTGATGAAGATGGTCCACCAACGGTGGCGCGCAAAGGACGGGCCCGGCACCAGCGCGGTATTCGACGACTCTCGCAACCTGCCCGCCATCCTCGAAGCGGAGACCCGGAACTGCCTCCGCGACGACCGCCGCAACGGCCTGATCGACGGCACAGGGGACACTCCGGGCAGCAGTGCGCACGACCGTCGCAAGGCCCTGGTCAGAAGATCCGAGTGGCTGTTCGAGCTCGAGTTCCAGGTCAGACCCGACGACGAAGAGCTTGTGAAGTTCCACAACGAGCGGATGCGCGCGACCCGCAGAGATCCCGGTCGACAATCAGTGCTGATCACCAAGTCGGATCTTCGCCCTGTTCAGTCGGTGCCCCTTGACGCGCCCGGGCTCAGCACCGATACGCGGCTGTCCACGATCGATGAACCTGACGCCGGGGCCGGAGAGCGCTCCGCACGGATCGCCGGCGTGATCGCGCGGTGCGAGCAGCTCGATGCCGCCCGGGAACGCGAGCGGTACCGGAGACTACGGAGGGAGCCCGTGTTGCTCGCCGAAGTAGCGCGCGCGTACTTCGCCCGGCACCTCGCCGGGGACCTCCCGACGCGTCGGGAGCTCATCGGCCAGCTGGGGATCACGGAGCCCGCGGCGCGACGCGAGCTCACGGCACGGCTCGAGACGATACTTGACCTGGCTCGCGAAGCCTTCGATGAATACCTCCACGACCGGTGACGTCCCGTCACGATCCCGATTCGCCCACTGCGCAGGTGAACGAGCTCAGCCGAGGAGAAGATGCCGGGATGGCCGCCACACACTTCACGTCAGATACCCACTTTTGCCATCGGCTGATGGCGCGTGAGCGCGGCTACGCCCTCGGATCCGACTCAATCGACGACGTCACCGAGGAGCCAATCGCCGCGCATGACGAGGCGATCGTCGCTGCCTGGAACCGCCATGTGCGGCCGGAGGACACGGTGTGGCATCTCGGGGACCTGTCCCTGGTTGCTCCGCGCCGGCTGGCCGGGATCGTGCCGCGTCTGAACGGTCGCATCCGCCTGGTGCTGGGTAATCACGATCGGGCGCACCCGCTGTTTGGCGAGAAGTCGATCGCTGCGCTCCGCGTGACATTGGGCCTGGGCATCGAATGGGCCGGCACCGCCGCGGTCGTGAAGATCCCTCCGACGAAGCAGCTCGCGCGCCGCAACGGCTCGACCCCGCACCGCGTGATGCTCTCGCACTTCCCGTACGCGGCCGACCACACCGACGATCCGCGCGCGGGCCAGTGGCGGCTGCGAGACGAGGGCAACGTGCTTTTGCATGGCGATCTACACGTCGATTCGGCCACCGACCCTTCCCGGCCCCGACAGGTCCACGTCGGCTGGGACACCTGGCACCGTCCCGTGACCACCGGCGAGATCGCCCAGATCATCGAGCACGACCTGGTCGTGAGCTGACGAGTCGGGTGGAGACGCTCATACCAGCAGCGACATTGACTCCAGTGCGCGGTGACGGTACAGGGCGTCCTCTTTGTCGAGGTCTGCGCCAGCGGCGGAACCGATGGCGTCGATGACCTGGCCGAGTGACCCGAACACCACTCCGTGAGCCTGGGTATCTGCCGGTGGCTCGGTGGTGAGACGCGTGGGCACGACGTAGCCGCGGGCCTGGCCACCGCGGCCAAAGCGTTCCGCGAGAGCGGCGACCTCGTCGCGCACGACGTTGCGGTGGACCTGGCCGTCGCTGATGACGTCCGAGCCGGAGATCTCCAGCCCGTCCCGACCCAACGGCGGGATCGCGATCAGGTGGAGGGTCTTCCCGACCACCACCGCGACCTGAGCACGGACCGGAGAGCTACCCGGGCGTGGGGTGACGCGGTCCGGCAGTAGGATCACCCGCGCTCCCGTCCGGTGGCCGAACGCGAGCTTCAACGCCCCGAGCAGTCGATCGATGTCGGCGTGGCGATCACCGAGGGTCGTCGCGCCGACCTGAGTGATGAACGAGGAATCGATCACCCCGTTGCCCTCACGGGACCCGGCTCGGGTCAACGCCACGCCGAAGGACGCGTAGGTCGTGGCCATGGAGGCGAGGTAGCACAGCCCGGCCCCGATCATCGGCAGGGGAGTGCCGGCATCGAGGTAGATGACCACGGCCGCGGCGAGGGCCAGAATCAGCGAGAATGCCAGTCCCCACCGGTGCAGGACGGCCAGCGTGACCATGAGTGCCGACCACACCAGATGAATGATGAAGCCGCTCAGCAGCGCCAGTGGGACGGACAGGGCACCGATACGCGCCAGCGGCAGCCCCAGCGTCGACGCGGCCGCGGCGCCCGCGGCGGCCCAGGCGAGGAAGGACAGCACCGTCAGCACTGTCCGCAGGACGGAGCGGGGACCCGTGCCAGCGGTCTCCGCGGGGTCGTCCTCGCTCCTGGCGGCGACATGCCACGCCCATGTGGAAGGGTCCACGCTCAGCATCGAGAACGATGCACCGCGGCCGCCATCTTCCGGGGTGAAAACCCGGTTCCGTTCCGTGCGTGCAGCCTGCCGGGACTCGCCGTCCGGCGTAGCGTGCCCGGGGGCGGGGCTCGAGGCCCGGCGCTGGCCGAGTGTTCGGTCGTAAGCAGCGCGCTTGGTCGCGTTGGACAGCACGTTGTAGGCGGAGCTGACGTTCTTGGCGAGCTCGTCGTCCCCACCGACATCGGCGTGCAGTGCCCGCATCTGGGCGCGGAAGGCAGCGGTGATCTCCGCGCGCGTGGCGTTCTGGTCCACCCCCAAGACCTCGTAGTGGGTGATCGCCATGCCTGCCCTCCTGCTCGGTTGAGTCCATTCTCCCCACCAGTGGGCGCACCGATCCTGTCAGGGGTCGGTCAGGCCTCCTCCAGCAGTGCCAGCGTGTCGACGAGCATGCACCTTGCGATGCTGTCAGCTTCCTCGCCCTTCGGGACGGTCGCGACCAGCACCGCCTGCCACATCAGACACACCATCGTGCAGCCGGACCGCAGGCCCGGGGATGCGTCGCGCACCAGGTACTCCTCCACTTCCTCGACCAGTCGATCGCGGAGCGACAGCAGATCACCGGCAGTGACGGATTCGGCGACAGCAGGCATTGTGGGCCTTTCCACGGCAGAACGCTTCACCAATGGAGTGGGCGACAAACGATCTCCGCAGGACATTTTTTCACTCACGCGACCAGCACCGGTCATCTACTCGGAGTGGAATCGGATAGAATTATCGCGTCGTTGGCGGATGGGGCCAAAGACAGGGTGTGCGCAAGGCCCCGGGAAGTAGATTCTTTCCGGGGCCTTGCCGTACTTCCGCTTGACAGGAACTTCCGTTCACGCCGGAAGTGTCAGCGCTCCCGGACGCCGATATGAGAGTCGTCTGGTTCGTCGCAGAGGACCACATCCTCGTGATCGGGGTCGAATCGTTCGAAGATCGCGTCGATGGCCCTGGCTCCCGAGTCGTCGCCCGCGTCCCACCGCGCCAGGGCGTCCCGGTCGTCGCCGGTGAGGTCGGCGTCCGCGAGGGTGAAGGTGTGGCGGACCTCGGCCGCTTGGATTCGGTTGTAGGTGCGGGTCGTCGTGAAGCTCTCCCTTCCGTGCTCAGGTCGCGGCGTGGACGATGTCGCCCAGCCGTGCGCCCACTGTCTCCGCGACTGCCGCAGGCGCGGACGGGTGCTCGGCGAGGTACCGCAACGTCGTCTCGTCAGCGCACGGGGCGGAGGAGGCGTGGTAGATCGCGTTGCGGTCCGTCAGTCGCCGCGCGATGCGCTCGATGAACTCCGCCGACAGATCCATGCGCCGAGTCACGGGGTAGGTCATCCACCGCTCGTCGCGCTCAACCAGGTACTCCAGCGTGCGCTCGGCGGTGGCGGGATTGTGGGCGATCTTGCGCAGCACCTCGGAGTTCACGCCGGAGTGGGCCAGGCCGTCGAGCACCTCCGCGTCGTCGCTGAACTCGGCGGCCCGCAGGACCAGCGGGACTGTGGTCGGGTCCTCCAGGAACCGGGGGTCTGCATACTCGGCGAAGTCGGTCATGGCGGTTCCCTCCGTGGGTCTCCAGCGGTCGCGGACACCGGGGAAGTGGGCGCAGGGGTCTTTTCGTAGGACCCCGAAACGTTGGGGGTCTGCGGATCTCACCGGATGAGCGGGAGGACAGACCCACCCGTGCCGACTCGAGCTCGGCGGCCGAGCCAGCGGGAATCGCCGCCGGCCCGGGCAGGCCGCGCGGTGAGATCGTTCAGACGTTCCGCGATGCTGAAGAAGACGGGCCGAGCGGTGATCTCACGACCCCGCCGGTCGGTGCGCAGAACGACTGGGTCGCCCATCGAGTCGATCTGCCCTGTGGCGATCACGAATCCCCGGACGCTCAGCAGCACTGCACGGTCGCGGTAGCTCGCCGGGATCCGGTGCGGTCCTTCGACAGACTGGGAGAGCTGCTCATCGCTCATCTCGACGATACGTTGCTCGGAGGGGTCCAGATCCAAGCGGGCCACGAGATAGCCGGGGTCATCCGAGCTCCTGGCTGCCACTTCGCCGCTCGTGGACAGGGAACGTACGGCGTCGAGGCCGAGGCTCGGGACGAGCCCGTGGTCGATGAGGTGGGCCAGGGACGAGCGGTCGACGCCGACGATACGTGCGGCGAGAGCGACCGGGACCCACTCGTCCAGGGCGGGCTTCGTACTGCGGACGATCGGCATAATTCGATGATGCCAGGGGTTCACCAATCTACGTGCACCACGCAGTTTCGGTCGAAGACACCGGTGACGCGTGGAGCACACCATGCGTCCAGGACGCCGTCCACAGCATGCACCGGTTATCGAGCAATGCTCTCAGCGAGCTGGCTCGCGCCGTCCAATGTCTGATAATCGCCATTATCGGACGTTGAGTTCACGTGTCATACGAAATTCATCAACAGAGGGCCGGACACCTCTTCAGCAATCAGCTGGTGGAGCCTGACGCATAGAACTTGAGCACTCCGCAGATGGTGCCCGCACGGCCAAATATGCGTTTCGGTGCAGCGGGATGGCTTCCCACCGCGACCTGGGTCCAGCTCGCCCTGGCGGGTAGCCGCGGTGCAGGGGCACTTCGAGGCGTACGTGGGAGGTGACCCAGTGGATTAACCGTGAGGGCGCAACGCTATCGATGCCCCGGCAGCCGAGAGTGGCCGCGCCGACACTGCCGTAGTTCTTCCCCACGTGGGAGCTCCGACGGGAAGGGCAGCCTTGCGACGGGCGAGACAGCTTGCCTGGTCTTGAGTCGCGGCGAAGAGAGAACATGGGGGAGACTCTGGCCCTGGCCACCAGTCGGCCCCGTTCTGTGCTCGCCCCGCGTGCTCCTGGTCCGGGTGCGGCACTCGAAGGTCGATCGCCGTCGTGATGGTGACCCCGAGGCTCGTGCGGTCTCCAGCCGGCGCGACTCTAGCGGTCACTCTAGCGGTCACATCGCCGCCAAAAAAGACAACGCCCTGGCGAGAAACTTGTTCTCACCAGGGCATTTGTCGGGCTGACAGGATTTGAACCTGCGACCCCCTGACCCCCAGTCAGGTGCGCTACCAAGCTGCGCCACAGCCCGCAATACTGCGGAGCCCTCCGTGACCGGAGGACCGAGGAATACAGTACCCCGACTACGTCCCGCAGGGCGAATCCGAGCGTGCGTGACCTGCGGCACCCCTGGCGCGGACGCCCGCCGCTCGAGTACCCGGCAGGTGTGCGGAATCGGCGCACAGGGCTCGGCCCCGCGGGTCTGACGGATCCGTGCAGGCCTCGCTCCTACACTGCAGGCATGCGTGACCCCGAGCACGAGACTCCTCACGGCGAGACCCCGTACTCGCCGACCTCGCTGCTGCGCGCCCTGACCGCGAACCCGTACAGCGTGGCCCCGCTGCGTCCGCAGGAGCATCCGGCCGCCGAGGCCGCTCCGCCGGACAACCGGTACACCCGCACCATCACCCTGCTGCTGGCCCTGGTGCTCGGCTTCGCGGTCGCCGTCTCCGTGCTGGATCTGCGCCACGAGGCCGCCGCGGAGGACAGCCCGCGCGCCCTGCTCGAGGCGGAGGTGCGCCAGACCCGCACCGAGGCAGAGGTGCTCGAGGACCGCCGCGCGGAGCTCGAGGAAGAGATCGCGGGCGCCCAGGCGGCAGTGCTGGAAGTGGGCGATACGGGGGCGGCGGAACGGCTGGGGGCCTTCGAGGCGGCCGGCACCGGAGTGTCCCTGGCCGGGCCCGGCATCGTGCTCGAGATCGACGATTCCGCCCCGCTGCCCGCGAGCCCGGGCGTCAGCACCGGCACGGTCAACCGGGTCACCGATGGGGACCTGCAGCTCTCTGTCAACGGGCTGTGGGCCGCCGGCGCCGAGGCGATCGCCGTGAACGGGCAGCGGATCGGCCCCACCACGGCGATCCGCACCGCCGGCTCCGCGGTGCTGGTCGACTTCCATCCCCTGTCCCCGCCCTACCGGATCACCGCGCTCGGTGACCCCCAGCAGCTGCGCACGGGGTTCGAGGACTCGGCGGCGGGGGAGCACCTGAAGGAGATCTCCTCCCGCTACGGCATCCGCAGGTCCTGGGAGGAGGCGGAGGATCTCGCCGTCCCGGCCCGGTCCATCGGCACCCTGCGGGAGGCCGCGGTCATCGACGAGGGCGGGGAGGCCGCCTCCGAGACCGTGCCGACCGCGCCGCAGCCCGCGCCATCGACCGCCGCCACGCGCGGCAGCGAGGAGGATTCCCCGTGATCGCCATCATCGGACTGGTGCTGGGCATCGTGCTGGGCGTGGTCGTCCAGCCGGATGTGCCCGTCCTGCTCCAGCCCTACCTGCCCATCGCCGTGGTCGCAGCGCTGGACACCCTCGCCGGCGGTCTGCGGGCCAGCCTCGACGGCGCGTTCGACTCCCATGTCTTCATCACCTCGTTCCTGTTCAACGTGCTGATCGCGGCTTTCCTCGTCTTCCTCGGCGATCAGCTCGGGGTGGGCTCGCAGCTCTCCACCGCGGTCATCGTGGTGCTCGGGATCCGCATCTTCTCCAACGCCGCCGCGATCCGGCGCCTCCTGTTCCGGTCATGAGCGACGGCACCCGCACGGCCTCGTCCACGCGCCAGCAGAGGCTGGTCTGGCAGCGCCTGGGCGACACCCTGCGCCCGCAGGCCTCCCTCGCCCAGGCGATCGTGGGGCTGCTGTGCCTGCTGCTGGGCCTGTCGATCGCCGCTCAGGTGCGCGAGAGCGAAGACTCCCTCGAGGGCGCCAGTCAGCAGGAGCTGGTGCGGCTGCTGGACGAGTCCGGTCGGCACACCTCCGATCTCGAGGTCGAGAACGCTGAGCTGGAGCGCACGCTGGAGACGCTGCGCTCCGGCCAGGAGGACGATGTCGCCGCCCAGAACGCCGCCGAGGATCGTCTGGCGGACCTCGAGATCCTCGCCGGGACCGTGCCGGCCCATGGCCGCGGGATCGTCCTGTCGATCGCCGACCCGGAGCAGGGCGTACGCGCCTCGACCCTGCTGGGCGTGGTCCAGGAGCTGCGCAATGCCGGGGCGGAGGTCATCCAGATCGGCGACGTGCGGGTGGTCGCCTCGACCGCCATCACCACCGGCGCCGACGGGCGACTGCGAGTGGACGGGACCGTGATCGACGCCCCCTATGTGGTGCGGGCGATCGGCGACCCCTCGGTGATGGAGCCCGCGCTGCAGATCCCCGGAGGTGCCGCGGACTCGGTCGCCGGGGACGGCGGGAGCCTCGCCGCGAACGCGGACGACGACGTGCGGATCGAGGCCACGGTGGAGCTCAGCGCGCCGGAGCATTCACGAGTGGTCAAATGATCGTCAATTCTTGTCCCCACGTGGCCCGGAAGTTCCCGCCGGGCGGCCCCGGCATGCGAAGATGAGGGTGCCGAATCCTCTGCGCTCATCGCACAGGATCCGCAGCAGGCCAGGAAGGGGTGCGCGGTGTCAGGGAACACCGAGTGGAACGACGAGAATCTCGACCACACGTCGAAGTTGAGCGCGATCTCGCCCAACGACCCCGTGGACGATGCCGAGCCCGGTCTCTCGTCCCAGGATCGACGGGCGATCGACAACCTGCCTCCGCGCAGTGCGCTGCTCATCGTGCGGAAGGGCCCGAATCTCGGTGCCCGGTTCCTGCTGGACTCCGAGACCACCGTCGCGGGGCGTCACCCCAAGAGCGAGATCTTCCTCGACGACGTGACGGTCTCGCGCAAGCACGCCGCCTTCATGCGTGACGGGGACGGCTTCCTGGTGCGGGACCTGGGATCGCTCAACGGCACCTATGTCGGCAAGGACCGGGTGGACGAGGCCCGGCTGCAGTCCGGGCAGGATGTGCAGATCGGGAAGTACCGGTTGACCTACTACGGCTTCGACGGGACGGACTGACCCGATGCCGGCCTCTGCCTCGCGCAGGCCGAGCTCGTCCGCGGCCTCCCGGCTCAGCATCGGTCAGGTGCTCGAGATCCTGCGCGACGAGTTCCCGGAGCTCGCGCACTCCAAGCTGCACTACCTCGAGTCCGAGGGGCTCATCACGCCCGAGCGCACTCCGGCCGGCTATCGCAAGTACTGCCGGGAGGACGTGGATCGGCTCCGGTTCGTGCTCCGCGCCCAGCGTGACCGCTTCTGGCCGCTGAAGGTGATCAAGGAGCATCTGCTCGAGCACGGCGTCGACTCCGAGGTCACCTCGATCGCCTCCCGCCCCGGCCCCACCTCGACCCTGCAGGCGGTCCGTCTGGACCGGCGCGGCCTGGCCCGCGAGGCCGGTGTCGAGGAGGAGTTCCTCGTCGAGCTGGAGCAGTTCGGGATGCTGGCCGAGGGGCCGCTCTTCTACGGCGCCACCGAGCTGGAGATCGTCACCTCCGCACGGGATCTCGCCGACGAAGGGCTGCACCCCCGGCACCTGGTGATGCTCCGCACCGCTGCCGAGCGGGAAGCGCACATGATCCGTTCCGTGGCGCGCCCGCGCTCGCGCTCGGGCGATTCCGCGGCGCGCGGTGAGGCCGAGGATTTCGCCCGTGACCTGGGCGAATCGATGATCACCCTGCACGGTGCAGTGCTGAGGACCAAGCTCCGGGAGGGCTGAGGCCCACCGGGCCGTCACCCGTCCGTGACCTTCGGGCGGCGCGTTGCTGTCGGCCGACGGCGTCTTCGCGCTACCCTGGGCAGGTGCTCTCATCCTTCCCCCTCGGAGAGCCGGAACCCGGAGGTAGCCGTGAACGCCACGCCAGGCGATGATCGCACTGAACAGACCACTGTCCCCGCCGAGCCCGCCCAGGGCGTGCTCTTCGACGACGTGGTGGACACCCCCGGGGAGCTCGGCTACCGAGGACCGGCCGCCTGCAAGGCCGCCGGGATCACCTACCGCCAGCTGGACTACTGGGCCCGCACCGGCCTGGTCGAGCCCGGGGTCCGGGCCGCCCACGGCTCCGGCAGCCAGCGCCTCTACGGCTTCCGCGACATCCTGGTGCTGAAGGTCGTCAAGCGCCTGCTCGACACCGGGGTCTCCCTCCAGCAGATCCGTGTGGCCGTCAGCGCCCTGCGCGAGCGCGGCATCGACGACCTCGCCGGCATCACCCTGATGAGCGACGGCGCCTCGGTGTACGAGTGCACCTCCGCCGAGGACGTCTTCGACCTGGTCCAGGGGGGCCAGGGCGTGTTCGGCATCGCTGTGGGACGGGTCTGGCGCGAGGTCGAGAACGACCTGCTGAGCCTGCCGGGCGTCAATCCGGCCGATGACGCCGCCCTCGCCCTGCAGGACGAGCTGGCGGCCCGCCGTCGCTCCCGCCAGGCGGGCTGAGCGCCGCCCACCACCGCACGACAGAACGGCGAGCCCCGGGAAGGGGCTCGCCGTTCTGTCATGCGGGGCCGGCTCAGGAGTTCTGGCGGGAGTCCATGACGGTGCGCAGCAGGGCATCGAAGTCCTCGGTGAGCCGCTTGCCGGAGGCTCCCTCGTACTTGTGCAGCGGCACGGCGCCGCCCTGCGCCTGCTGCAGTCCCACCCGCTCCTCGATGATGGGCTCGAGCACCGCGTCACCGAACAGCTCTCGCAGCTCCGCCAGGCGGTACTGGTGCTCGACCGATCGCGGTCGGTAGCGGTTCACCGCCAGGCCCAGGGGCTGCAGGCGCGGTGCGATGCCGTCCTCATGCATCTCGGCGGCGAGCTTCAGCGCACGATCCGCCGCTGTGACGGCGAAGAATCCCGGCTCGGCGACGACCAGTGCACGGTCCGAGGCGGCGAGTGCCATCTGGGTGAGGCCGTTGAGCGAGGGCGGGCAGTCGATGAGCACCAGGTCGTACTGGTGGGTGCGCTTCTCCAGCGACTGGTGGAGGCGCCGCACATCCTTCGGACTCTGGGTGGGGGAGTCCATGATCGCGGAGCGGCTCGATCCCGGGATGATGTCCAGGTGCGAGGCGGCATCGGCGGCCCACGGGGTCGGGATGATGGCCCGGTCGATCGTCTCGGTGCGGGGGGAGCTGATCACCTCCGCGATGTCCAGGCTGCTGGCCGGTTCGCCGAGCAGTCCGAGGGTGGAGTCGCCCTGGGGATCGAAATCGATCACGAGCGTGTTCACCCCCTGGTGGAGGGCCGCGGACGCCAGGCCGAGGGTCACGGACGTCTTGCCGACGCCGCCCTTGAGGGAACACACACTCACGATGAACACGTCCGCCAGTCTACCGACTCGAGACTGCACACCGGCACTGCGACGGGCGGTAGCCTGCGTGAATCGTCCGGAATCAGGCTGACAGGGGAGAGCGGATGTCGCAGATCACGCACGATCTGGTGCTCGAGGTGCTCGACGGCTGCGGGGCGAGCGCGCTGCAGGAGGCGCGGGAGCTCGGTGCGGTCCGTCAGATCGGGCCCACTGAGCTGGCCCTGCGCACCGAGGACCTCGACGCGGTGCGCTCGCTGCGCCGCGTGGTCGCGGCCTCGACGAGCCTCACCGTTCGTGCCCGGCGGCCCCGGGAGCTGCTCGAGACCTCTGTCCAGCAGCGCCTCGCGGAGCTGCTCGAGGAGATCCGTCGCCAGCGTCCCCGCCAGACGTTCCATGCTCTGCGGCTCGAGGCCGCCGGCGCCGGCACCCCGGACATGCGCCGGCTCGCGAGCTCGCTGGCCGAGCTGGCGGAGCTGCCGGTGGACGGGGAGGGTGACCTGGTGGTGCGGGTGCGCAAGGGGGCGACCCCCGTGACCTGGCAGGTGCTGCTGCGCACCACTCCGCGGCCGCTGGCGACCCGCGCCTGGCGCACCGTGAACTACCCCGGAGCGGTCAACGCGACCATCGCCGCCACCGTGCTGGATCTCCTGGACGTGGGTGCGGAGGATTCGCTGCTGGACATGACCTGCGGCTCCGGCACCTTCCTGGTGGAGCAGCTGCACGTCGCGGCCCCGGCCCGTGCGGTGGGGGTGGACCTGGACCCGGCCGCGATCGACGCCGCCCGGGCCCATCAGCGGGCGGCACGTCGCAAGGGTCGTATCGACTGGATCCAGGGGGACGTGCGCACGGCGGTGCTCGAGCCCGGCTTCAGCCGGTTGGTGACGAATCCGCCCTGGGGCACCCTGCACGGCGAGCACGAGACCAACGAGGAGCTGCTGGCCGAGCTGCTCGCCCGGGCCACCGAGCTGGCCGCACCGGTGGCTCGACTCGGCGTGCTCACCCACGAGATCACCCGCATGCAGCGGGTCCTGGAGACCGCTCCGGCCGGTTGGCGACCGGTCCGCGAGCACCGCTTCTTCCAGAAGGGGCATCATCCGCGGCTGTTCCTGCTCGAGCGCGGCTGAGCGTCACCGATCGCCGGGCCGGCCCTGCCGCGTCACAGTCCTCGTCGGCCCTCCTGCAGCGCCTGCAGCGCGGCCTGGTCACCGTGGATCCTGACCCCGGCGACCTCATCGCGGCCGCTCACCCACAGCAGCAGCTCGAGCGGGTCCCCGTGGACGCGCAGGCTCCCCACCGCACGGCGGGAGCGCAGCCGCCGGCCGCCCAGCGGCGAGACCAGTGTGACCTCTGCGCGGACCGACATCGCCAGCGGCGCCATCAGGCCGACGGCCCGCCAGGCATCCGCCGCCGTCTCGGCGGGGAGCCGGCGCGGCGTCCAGCCGGGCTGCGCACGGCGGAGGTCCTCGTGATGGATCAGCAGCTCGCCCTGGCCGCTCAGCGCGTCGATCCGGCCGACGGGGGAGAGGCGTCCCGGACCGTCGCGGAAGGCTCCCACCCGGCGTTCCCAGGGCTGCTGCCGCTCGGCGGCGCGGGCGGCCGCGGCGCGCCGTCCGAGCGGGCCGGGCAGTCTCGCCCCGACCACCAGGTGCGGGGCGCGTTCACGCCCCAGCAGATGCTCGAGCAGCTCCGCCGCGTCCCAGCCCGGCAGGATGGTCGGCGCCGCGGGGCCGAGGATGAGGAACGTCCGGGCGAAGGCCTCGCGCTCGTCATGCTGGAGGGCATCGGTGTGCATCGACTTCTCAGTTCTGGTTGCTGACGGCGGTGACGTCGGGCGGGCCGTCCGGTCGTCGGTGACGTCTGGGTCATCACCCTATGTCCGCCCTCACCTCGCGGCAATCTCTCCGTCACCCGGCGGCGGTGGGGTTGATGCGGGACACTGGAGGGGTGGAACGACATGCGCACGCGTGGATGAGGGCCGAAGTGGCCGCCGGGACCGACGTCGCCCTGCTGGTGGCGGCCTCCTCGGCACCGCTGATCGAGGAATCGTTGTCAGTGAGGGCGGACGGGGTCGAGCATCCGGTCTCGGAGGCCCGGGACCGCTTCGGCAGTCGTCTGCACCTGGTGCAGGGCCTGCCCGAGGGGACCGTCGAGATCACCTACGAGGCCCGCGGCGCGGGCCCCGCGGCGGTGCCCACGGTCCAGGAGGCGGATGGGGTGCTGCATCTGCGCCCCTCGCGCTACTGCGAGGTCGACGAGTTCGAGAAGATCGCCGCCGAGGTGATCTCCGGGCGCGAGGGGACCGACGCGCTCGATGCCGTGGTCGACTGGGTGCACGATCATCTGGACTACGTGCCGGGATCGAGCTCGATCACCGATTCCGCGCGGTCCACCTATGTCTCGCGCCAGGGGGTGTGCCGGGACTACGCCCATCTCACCGCGACGCTCCTGCGCGCCGGGGGATTCCCGGCGCGCTGCTCCTCGGTGTACGCCCCGGGCCTGAGCCCGATGGACTTCCACCTGGTGGTCGAGGCGCTGATCGAGGGGGAGTGGCTGGCGGTCGATGCGACCCATCTGGCGCCGCGCGCCTCGATGATGCGGATCGCGACCGGTCAGGACGCGGCCGACACCGCCTTCATGACCACCCTTGCCGGCAACGTCACCCTCACCGGCATCCAGGTCACCGCCGTGGTGGATCCGGCTCTGCCGCCCGAGGTGCACCGCGAGCGGATCGCACTGCGCTGAGGACGTGCCCCGGATGTCAGTCGCTGGTCGGGGCGCGACCGTCGGGGCCCGGACCGTCGTCGCAGTCGCCGTCCGGAGCGCCGGGCTCAGGAGGCTCGGCGTCCGGGCCGCCGGTGCCCTTGTCCCGGTCCTCCTGCTCGAAGCTCGCGAGGTACTGCTCGACCTCGGCCCCGATCGCCTCGGCGGTGGGGACCTCCGCGCCCGCGCCCGAGGTGATCATCCGGTCGAAGCGGGCCTCGAGGCCGCTGACCATCTCCTGCAGCGCCGGCTGCGCATCGATCTGGGCGGCGACCGCCTCGCGCACCGGTCCGGCCTGGGACTCCAGCGACTCGATCGGCAGCTGCGGTCCATGCTCCTCGGTGATCGCGCCGAGCAGCGCGAGCGCGGCGTCGGGATAGGTCATCTCGTGCAGGTACTGGGGGACGTGCACCGTCAGCCCCACCACCTCGTGACCCCTCTCGGCCAGCCGCATCGTCAGCAGCGCGGTGAACGGGGCGCGCAGCCGGAACGAGCCCGGCATCGTGCGGCGCACGCTGATCGAGTCGGGATCCCCGGCGAACCGCGTCACCGGCAGCTCGCGCGTGTGGGGGACCGGTGCCGGGAATCCCTGCAGCAGCAGGGTCCGCTCGATGCCGAGCTGTTCGACCACGATCTGCAGAGCGCTGGCCACCCGCTCCCACTGGAACGACGGCTCCGGCCCGGTGAGCAGGAAGAACGTCTCACCGTCGGCCGCGGAGACCTCGTGCAGCAGGATCTCCGGCTTCTCATAGTCGGCGAAATGGTCCAGCTGGAGGGTCACCTCCGGGCGACGCCCGGCGTAGTCGTAGACCTGGTCCATGTCCAGACGGCCGATGACACGGCTGGACAGCGAGTTCAGCAGCTGGTCGTCGATCAGCTGCTGGGCATCGCCCGCGTCGCTGTACGCGCCGAGGGTGACGAGCAGGGTCCGCCCGTGCAGGGAGCGCGAGTCGACGTGGCGCTCGTAGCTGAACAGGGTCGTCGGATCCATCATGACCTCCAGGGCGACGGGCCGCAGTGCGCGGCGAACGGTGACTCCCAGTGCAACGAGGCCGCAGGGAGCCCTATTCCCGTCCTGGCGCCGTATCAGGTGAGCAGCGTCACCGTGTCGATCGTCAGGCGCAGCGCGAGCACCCCGGTCACCACCAGGAACACCCCGCGGACGAATCCCGAGCCGAGTCTCAGTGCGAGGCGCGCCCCCAGATAGCCGCCGAGCACGTTCGCGAGGGCCATCACCGCTCCCAGGATCCACCACACCTCGCCCTGCGTCCCGAAGACCAGCAGCGCACCGACGTTGGTGGTGAGGTTCGCGAGCTTCGCATGCACGCTCGCCTCGAGGAAGCCGTACCCCAGCAGGGCGACCATCGCGATGATGAAGAAGCTGCCGGTGCCGGGGCCGAGGATGCCGTCGTACACGCCGATGACGCCGCCGATCCCGCCGGAGCGCAGCAGATGCGCACGGCCGCTGTGGCGGGGCGCGTGCTCCAGTCCCATCGAGGGGCGCAGCAGCGTGTACGCGCCGACGGCCAGCAGGGCGAGCAGCACGATGGGGGAGAGCCACGGCTTGGGGATGAAGCCCGCCAGTCCCGCCCCGACCGCGCTGCCGAGCAGCGCGCAGACCAACAGCGGCACCACCGTGGCGGCGACCGGCACGATCCGGCGGACGTACGTCCAGGAGGACACCGCTGTCCCCGCGGCGGCGGCGAGCTTGTTCGTGCCCAGCACCGCACCGGTGGAGGCATCCTCCGGCAGGGCGGTCAGCAGGGCTGGCAGCTGGATCAGGCCCCCGCCGCCCACCACCGCATCCACCCAGCCGGCGAGGAAGGCGGCCCCGATCAGGAGCAGGATGGTCAGCACGGAGAGCTCCAGGAGCTGATCGATCGGGGGCACGGGCCCAGTCAACACCGGCCTCGACAGCTGTGACCAATCCACGACCCAGCTGTCAGAATGGCGGGCATGCAGGCACTGATCTGGGACCTCGGCGGCACCTTGGCGGACACCTATCCGGATGTGGACCGGGCCCTGGCCTCCGCCATCGACCCCCGTCCCGGCAGCGAGCTGCTGGGCGAGGTGGCGCGGCTGACCCGCGTCTCCAGCTCCCACGCGATCAGCACGCTGGCCGGGCGGCACCACGTCTCCGAGCACCGCCTGCGCACCGCCTACGAGGCCACGAAGCAGCACTGGCAGGAGCATCCACCGCCGGTGACGGAGGGTGCCCGCGCACTGCTGGCCGCGGTGCGGGAGCGCGGCGGGATGAACCTGGTGTCCACCCACCGTGACCGCGAGAGCGCCCAGGCGCTGATCGCGGCGCTGGACCTCCCGATCGATGACCTGGTCTGCGCGCCCGACGGGTACCCCCGCAAGCCGGACCCGGCCATGGTGCTCGCCCTGTTGGAGCGCCACGAGCTGCCACCCGAGGGCTGTCTCGCCGTCGGCGACCGCCCCGCTGACGTCGCTGCCGCTGCGGCGGCCGACGTGCGCGGCGTGCTGCTGGAGACGCCGGGGGTCCCGCTCGAGGCCGGCGGGGCCGCCCGGGTCGGTGCGCTCCGTGAGGTTCTCGACCTGCTGGACGGCTGAGGCCCGGAGCCGGGAGCCGGGAGCCGGGGACTACCGTGGGGGCATGGCGATCATCTACCAGGCCGAGCTCCGGCCGTCCAAGCCCGAGATCCTGCGCGACTTCCTGTCCGGCCGCTCCTGGGGCGAGAGCGGCGAGATCGAGCTGCTCGGCGCGTACCGCTTCGACGATCCCGACGGCGAGGTCGGGGTGGAGTGCCACCTGGTGCGGGTGGGGGAGACCACCTACCACCTGCCGCTCGCCTACCGCCCCGCACCGGTCGCGGGCGCCGAGGAGCACCTGCTGACCACGATGCAGCACTCGGTGCTGGGGGAGCGCTACGTCTACGACGGTCTCGGCGACGAGCTGGTGCTGGACTGCTTCCGCCGGGCGATCTGCGGAGAGCAGGATCAAGCCGAGCTGCGGATCGTCACCGATGAGGGCGAACCGATCGAGACCCGGGACCAGACGGTCACCCTGAGCCTCGAGGTCGACGAGGGCGAGACGCTGCCCACCGGGGACGAGCTGCTGGACGGCGCGCCGTTCACCATCGCGCGCACCCTCGGCGATCTCGACGGCACCGTCCGGCTGCGGGCCACCTGGTCCGACGGCGAGGGCGTCGTCGCCGCATTCTGAGCTCCGCCGGCGTGAGGCGGAGCGGCGACGTCACGCGGAGAAGCCCGCGGCAGGGGAGGATCCCACGGGTCCGGAGATCTGGTGCCGCCGTCTCCTCACCCCTAGGGTCGAGGTCATGGAGATGCTCGGAGGAACTCAGATCGCCGCAGCCCGGCTGACGCAATGGTGCCAGCTCGCCCAGGGCCTGCACGCCCGCTACCAGATCGATGACTTCGCCGCAGGTGGGCGCTTCCTCGTCGACATCGGCGAGGCGGGAGCCGAACTCGGTCACCAGCCGATCGTGTCGATGGATGCGCGGCACGTGGACCTGAAACTGGTCAGCGACGACGCGATCTTTCGGGACGGGGAGACCGAACACGTCGCCCAGTGGGTCACGCAGAAGGATCTGGACCTGGCGGCCAGGATCACCGAGATCGCCGCCCGTCACGAACTGTCTGCCGACGTCGCCGCGGTCAGCCACGTCGAGCTGGGCCTGGACAACTCGCAGTCCGCGACCATCGCACCGGTGTGGGCGGCGCTGCTGACGGGGGATCCTGACGCCCAGGGACGTGGCACGCCGAGCGACGAGGTGCGGGACGCGACGGGACGGGTCCCGAATCTCTGGTTCGGCGACGTCCCGCAGGCCGACGGCCAGCGGTTCCATCTCGAGGTGTACGTGACCCCGGAGGTGGCGACCGAGCGGATCGCCGCCGCGGTGGCCGCCGGCGGGACCGTCGTCGATGACAGCCAGGCACCGTCGCTCGTGGTGCTCGCCGACCAGGATGGCAACAGGGGAGTCGTCTGCGCCCCGGCACCGATGGCGAGCACCGATGACTGACACGCCCGCGCCGCCGTCATTTCGCATCGAGGCGCTCGATAGCGACACCTGGCCCGCCTTCGAGGCCCTGGTGCAGCGGCACAACGGCATCTTCGGCGGCTGCTGGTGCCTGTACTTCCATCCCGACTGCGAAGAGCAGGGCCAGAGCTTCGAGGGCAACCGCCTCCTGAAGAAGGCCCACGTCGAGCAGGGCACGGCGCACGCGGCGCTGGTCATGGACGGCGAGGAGGCCATCGCCTGGGCCGAGTACGGCACCCCGGAGGAGCTGCCGACCATCCATCACCGCAAGCAGTACGACGCCACCAGCACGACGGCGCCGGACTATCGGATCACCTGTGTCTTCGTCGACAAGCGCCACCGGCGCCAGGGAGTCACCGAGCTGGCGATCACCGGCGCGCTGGAGCACATCGCGGCAGCCGGCGGCGGGACGGTCGAGAGCTATCCGCACGACCTGACGCATCAGACGAAGAAGATGTCCTCGTCCTTCCTCTACAACGGCACCCGCCGGTTGTACGAGCGGCTCGGCTTCACCTACGACCGCCCCAAGGGTCTGAAGAACTGCGTCATGATCACGACGGTGGAGTCCGTGTGAGGTGGATCGGGCAGGGGCAGTGCCCGCACGAGGGGAGCCCATTCCAGGCGCCCCCTCACCTTGACTTTACATAACGTACATTATCGGCGGTCTATCGAGAGGGTCGGGCGGGCGGCATTCCGCGCTCAAGCCCTCCCGTGTCCACCTCCGCATCGACACCGACTCCATGTCAGCACTGCTGGACGACATTGCCGGTAGGCCCTGCATGTGGCGCCGAGCCCCGCACCGAGAGCCGCTCATGCGCTCTGGCGGCACCCAGCGGCCAATCTCGGCATCGATCTCGACACTGCGTCGTGTCGCTAATATTTCCATGACGGTGAAAAAGCATTGTATGAACCGCGACCCAGCACCCCGTAGGCCGACTCCCTCGCCACACCTCTCCACTGCAGGCCGTTGACCTGCACATTCACTGCATCACTGCAGGTCAAAGCGCTGTGTCTGCTGCTCGTCGAGCACCAGCGCCACGCCGAGCGGGACCTCGCAGTGCTCGCCGGGGACGAGGGCTGAAGCGGCCCCGACGATCACCACGTCACAGCGAGAACACGTTCCAGCAGATCGTGTCGCGACTGACCTGGTCCTCGAGCACCAGGTCACGGATCTGCTCCGGCAGCTGCCCGCGCTGCCACTCCCGCTCCGTCCTCAGCGCGGGATCACCGTGAGCACTGCGCACGGCCTTCAGCGCGTACGCGGCCGCCCCCAGATCGTGTTCGGCGACATGGCCCACGCAGGCCGCCTGGCCCGCCGAACAGGCGGCGAACCGGGCCGCCCCGCGCAGAGGCCGGGCGGCACCCATCGCGTGCCCTCCGAGCGCCCGGGCCCGCATCATCGGCATCTCGCCGGCGGCCCAGGCACGCGCCGCGGAGATCGCCTGCTGCGGCCGTGCATCGTCGCACCGCTCGGTCTCGAACAGCTCCAGCACGTGCTCGGCGCAGTCGGCCGCCCAGAGTGCCAGCAGCTGATGATGCTCGTCGCGCAGGCTCCCGCCGCGGCGGATCGTCACCATCCGCGGATCGCGCACCTCGGGCAGGATCATGCTGCTCCGGCATGCGGGTTCGCGGTGCTGCTCCCCCGGCCGGCCAGCACGAAGAAGGTCGCCGAGATCAGGCAGCCCACGACCATCGCGATCGCCATCGGCAGCGAGGAGTGGGTGCCAGCGATGCCCACCAGCGGCGCGGCGAGCGAGGCCGAGAACGAGAAGCCCAGCCCCAGCATCGCTGAGCCGGTGCCCGCGAACTCCCTCGCCTGGCTCGAGGCGAGCGCCCCGCCGTTGCCGAAGATCATGCCCTGGGGTGCGACGGTGAAGAAGAACGCCGGCAGCACGATCCACGCCGGGGTGTCCAGGAACAGGCTCCCGATCAGCAGCGCGAAGCTCGCCAGCGACACCACGATCAGCCCCACCCGGATGAGCTTGCGCGGATGGATGGTGCGGGTCAGCCGCGCCGAGAGCAGCGACATCGTCATCATCCCCAGCGAGTTGATCGCGAAGCTCACCGAATACTCCGTCGAGGTGAAGCCGAGCATCTCCTGGACCACGAAGGAGGAGGCCGAGACGTACGCCATCAGCGCGAACGCCGAGAAGGCATTGACCAGCATGTACGCGACGAAGATGCGTCGGCGCAGCAGCGAGCGCACGTTCCGCAGGAAGGTGCGGAAGCCGCCGGAGTGCCGACGGGAGACCGGCAGCGACTCCGGGATCAGCAGGAGCACCCCGAGCAGCGAGATCAGCGACATCGCGGCGATCACCAGGAAGATCTCGCGCCACTGGCCGAACACCAGGATGATGCCGCCCAGCAGCGGGGCGACGATCGGGGCGACGCCGCCCACGCCCTGCATGATGTTCATGATCCGGAACAGCTCCGGGCCGTCGGTCATGTCGATCAGCACCGCTCGGCCCAGCACCATCCCGAAGCCGCCGCCGATCCCCTGCAGCACGCGCAGCACCAGCAGGATCTCCACGCTCGGCGCGAGGGCGCAGCCGATCGAGGCCAGCAGGCACAGGACGATACCGATCAGCAGCGGTGCGCGGCGCCCCATCCGGTCCGAGAGCGGGCCGGCGACCACCTGACCGCTCGCGGTGCCGAGGAAGAACGCGGTGATGGTCAGCTGCATCCGCGAGGCGCTGGTCGACAGCTCGCCCGCGACCTCGGGGAAGGCCGGGATGTACATGTCGGTGGCCAGCGGGCCGATCGCGCTGAGGGTGGTGAGCACGAGGATCACCATCGCGGTCACCTTGCCGCGGGTGCGGCTGAGCTCCTGCTCCTCGGGCAGGTGGGCGAACTCGTGATCCGCCGGGTCCTCGAGCACGGGGATCGCGCCGGTGATGGTGGGGATCGCGCCGGTGATGGTGGGGAGGGAGCCGGTGGAGGCGGTCGGCTCCTGGCGAGAGTCCTCGCGCGGGGTGTCGTCGGCGGCGGAGGCCACGGGGGTCCTTTCGAGGCGGGCAGACGTCGAGCCGGGGGATCACAGGGATCCCGCCCGGCTCGATCGGCACATCCTATGCAGGCGTCGGAGGCGGGTGCACGCCGGGTCAGGCGGCGGACTGCCGGGCTGCCGCGAGCCGCTCCTGGTAGGTGGGGTCGGTGCGCTTCAGCCAGCGGATCACGGCGGAGGTCACCGGGATCATCGCGTACTGGACGATCACCTTGTAGACGAAGCCGAGGATCGTGTATTCGGCCCACTGCTCGAGGGTGGTGATGCCGATCGCGACCGAGGCGATCGAGCAGAAGATGATGGTGTCCACCAGCTCGCCGAGTCCGGAGGAGGTGAACAGCCGCGCGATCAGGCCCCGCTCCCCCATCCGGCGCTTCATGCGGGTCACCACGAAGGAGTTCAGGCTCTGGCCGGCCAGGAAGCCCGCGAGTCCGGCGAGGACGATGATCCAGACCGGCCCCAGCGCGAGCTCGAGGGCCTCCTGCTTGGCCTGGCCGTACTCGCCCGGGAACGGGGGCAGGGCGATGATCACCTGGTAGCTGACCGAGGCCAGGATGCTCACGGCGAAGGAGGTGAGGATCGCGCGGCGGGCGCTGCGAGCCCCGTAGAGCTCGGTGATGATGTCGCCCAGCACGTACGCGAGGGGGAAGAGGAAGAAGCCGCCGTCGGTGAGGATGTCGAAGCCGGTGCCCGGGATGGTCCCGAAGCTGACGCCCTTGGCGGCGCCGATCCCCGAGAGCACGACCACGGTGACCATGGCGGCGAGGAGGATGTCGAAGTGAGAGCTGCCCCGGTCGGCGTAGACGGCGCCGGCCGGGCGTCCAGAGTGCTGGCGGGCGGGTGGAGTGTTCTGTTCTGTGATCACCGGGGAAGGGTACACAGCACGGCGGGCCGCGACCATGGGGTCACGGCCCGCTCGCGTGCACGACACGCTGCGAGAGCTCAGATTCCTGCGGCGCCGTAGTCGTATTCGCCGACGAAGCGCGCGAACTGCTCCTCGCCGCCGAACCAGAGGTTGGAGTCGCCGGCGAACGGGCCGGAGGTCGAGTACTGCCACATCTCCCAGCCCCACCAGCGCCCCGGCAGGGTCGTGGGGCGGTCCTCACGGTAGGCGGCGAGGAACAGCGGGGAGTTCACCGGGGTCCAGTCCCCCACCACATCGTTCCACCAGTGCAGGTTCGTGTAGAGGGCGGGTCGGCGCCCGGTCTGCTCGCGGTAGCGATCGGAGAAGCCCATGATCCACTCGCGCATCTCCTGGCGGGAGAGCCCGTAGTCGCGCGGGAGCCCGGAGTAGCCCTCGAGGTCGAGCATGCCCGGCAGCGTGACGCCGTCCTCGGACCAGCCGCCGCCGTTGTTGAGGAAGAAGTCCACCTGCTCCTCGGGTCCACCGGAGTCGGGGCGGGCGAAGTGGTAGCCGCCGCGCACGAGCCCCGCGTTCCCGGCCCCGAGGTACTGATGGTCGAAGGCAGGACTGCGGTACGAACGGCCCTCGGTGGCCTTGACGTAGGCGAAGCGGGAGCCGAGGGCGGCCTGAGCGGCCCAGTCGACCTCCCCCTGCCAGCCGGAGACGTCCTGCCCAAAGATGCCGGCGGCCTGAGCGGCCGGGGCGACGAGGGTCGCGGTGCCCGTGCCGAGAGCGGCCGCGCCGAGCGCGCCGCCTCGCAGCAGGGAACGACGGGAGGGGCCGACCAGCTCGGGTGCGGCAGGAGGAGGGGTGAGATGGCGGGGTCGGTATGACGACATGGCGTCTCCTGGGGGAAGCAGGGAAGCAGGAACGGATCGTGCGACGGTCGTCACACCGTGCAGACGCTACGTGCTCCCCTCCCCGAGGAGGCTGCGATCCACCCGATCCCGGCGTGTCGCGGCGAAACGGACGGATCGGGAGGTGAGTGGCGCGATCAGCGCGGGCGCGGCGCGATGAAGGCGTGCAGAGTGCCCAGGATCGTGGTCGCGGCGAGCTCCGTGACGTCGCGGTCCTCCATCTGCTCACGCAGCATCAGGTCGATGAAGATGCCCATCAGCAGCTGCGCCAGATCCTCCGGTGCCAGCAGGGCCCGCGCACCGGAGGCCTCGAGCCGACTCGAGAGCAGCGCGCCGATCTGATCCCGGAGCCGCTCCCGCTGCACCGCGAGCGCGGCGCGCATCTGCTCGTCGCGCAGGGAGCGCGCGATTGCATCCGAGTACAGCAGGTACCACTGGCGGCCGAAGGGGCGGATCCCCTCGAACACCGCGAGCATGACGCCCGCGTCATCGAGGTCCGTGACCCGGGTGCTGCCGCGCTCCTCGGCCTCGGTCACCGCGGAGACGACCGAGCTGTTCGCGATCGCGATGAGCTCGGCGGTGACCTCGTCGAACAGGGCGGTGAAGACCTCCTCCTTGGTGGAGAAGTTCGAATAGAAGGCACCGCGGGTGAAGCCGGCGGCGGTGACCAGGTCATCCACCGTCGCGCCGTCGATCCCCTTCTCGACGAAGACCTCGAGCGAGGCTCGGACGAGCTTGGTGCGGGTGTTCTCCCGGCGCCGGGTGCCCGCGGACTCCGGCAGCGGCTCGAACAGTTCGCTCATGGCTCCTCGTGGATGTGTCGACGCTCACTCCCCCGCCATCCGTTCGTGCCGGGGTGTTGTTCCGACAGTATCGCACCGATACAGTTCTGTATCGAATGCGTGGGCGTCTCGAACAGGCGGTCGACGTCTCCCCTGCTCGTCTGCGACCTGGAGGTCCCGTGTCCTCGTCCCTGTACCGCCTCGGTCTGCTGATGGCCTCCCTGCGCTGGAAGATCGTCGGCGGCTGGGTCCTGCTGCTGGTGATCGTCGGCGGTCTCGCCGCGGGTCTCGGCGGCACCTTCACCTCCGACATCGAGATTCCCGGCACCGAGGGGCAGCGCGGCATCGACGCCCTGGCCAACCGCTTCCCGGAGATGGGCGGCACCGCCGGGCAGGTGGTGTTCGTCACCGAGGACGGCTCCCCGGTGGACGAGCACCAGGACCAGATCGATGCGCTGATGAGCGACATCGGAGAGGTCGAGCACGTCTCGGTCGCCCCCTCCCCCTTCGACGACCTCTCCCCCGGCACCCTCAGCGAGGACGGCACCGCGCTGATCGCCCAGTTCCAGATGGACTTCCCGACCGGGGTGTATCCCGAAGCATCTGTCGAGGAGATCAGCCGGCTGGTCGAGGAGGCCGACACCGCGGCGCTGGACGCGAACCTCGGCGGTCAGGTGCTGCACAGCTCGGAGATCCCGTTCGGCATCGGCGAGATCGCGGGCGTGATCGTGGCCCTGCTCATCCTCGCGATCGTGTTCCGCTCCCTGGTCCCCGCGGTGATCCCGATCATCACCGCGATCGTCGGCGTCGGCGTCTCGATGCTCGCCCTGGTCGCCCTCTCCGCAGGGGTCGACATCCCCTCGGTGACCACCGCGCTCGGCGCGATGCTCGGCCTCGCCGTCGGCATCGACTACGCCCTGTTCATCCTCTCCCGCCACCGCGACCAGCTCAGCCAGGGCGATGACGTCCGCGACTCGATCGGCAAGGCCCTGGCCACCTCCGGCAGCGCCGTGATCTTCGCCGGCATGACCGTGATCGTCGCCCTGGTGGGCCTGTTCATCACCGGTATCCCCTTCCTCACCGTGATGGGTGTGGCCGCGGCCGCGACCGTCGCGCTGTCCGTGGTGGTCGCGCTGACCATGCTCCCGGCGCTGCTGGGGATCTTCGGGGAGCGGCTGCGCCCGCGCCGCATCCGCCGCCGGATGCAGGAGAACGGCGGCGCCCTGCCCGCGCCCGACCCGCAGGCGGCGCCCCGCCGCAGCCTCCGCCGCAGCTGGGTGCGCCTGGTGACGAAGGTGCCCGCACTGACGATCCTGGTGGTGATCGTCGGCGTCGGCGCTCTCGCCCTGCCGATCAAGGACCTCGAGCTCGCCCTGCCGGATCTGGGCACCGAACCGCGCGGCACCGCCGCCCGCGACACCTACGATCTGGTCGCCGAGGAGTTCGGTCCCGGCTACAACGGTCCGCTGCTGGTGACGGCCGACATCATCAACACCACCGATCCGCTCGGCGTGGTCGACGAGCTCGAGAGCGACGTCGCCGCCCTCGAGAACGTCAAGGAGATCCAGCTGGCGACCCCGAACCAGGGGGCGGACATGGCCGTGGTGGTGGTGATCCCCGAGGGCGGCCCCACCGACCAGTCCACCAAGGATCTGGTCGCCGAGCTGCGGGACCGCGCCGACGGCTGGGAGCAGGAGCTGTCGATCTCCGATGTCACCGTCACCGGTGCCACCGCCGTCGGCATCGACGTCACCGACAAGCTCTCCTCCGCGCTGCTGCCCTTCGCACTGTTCGTCGTCGGTCTCTCCCTGATCCTGCTCGCCCTGGTGTTCCGCTCGATCTGGGTGCCGCTCAAGGCCTCCGTCGGCTACCTGTTCTCGGTCGCGGCGGCCTTCGGGGTGACCGCGATGGTGTTCGAGTACGGCTGGTTCAACGGCCCGCTGTTCGTCCACGTCAACGGCCCGGTCGTCTCCTTCATGCCGATCATGGTGATGGGGGTGCTGTTCGGCCTGGCGATGGACTACGAGGTGTTCCTGGTCTCGAGGATGCGCGAGGAGTTCGTGCACACCGGCGATGCCCGCGGCGCGATCGAGCGGGGCTTCACCGCGAACGCCCCGGTGGTCACCGCCGCCGCCCTGATCATGGTCTCGGTCTTCGCCGGCTTCGTCACCTCCGGCTGGTTCATGCTGCAGCCGATCGCCGTCGCCCTCGCCGTGGGCGTGCTGGTCGATGCCTTCGTGGTGCGGATGACCTTCGTGCCCGCCGTGCTCGCGCTGCTGGACCGGCACGCCTGGTGGCTGCCGGGATGGCTGTCCCGCGCGCTGCCCACGGTCGACGTCGAGGGCGAGGGCCTGGCCGCGGTGCTCGAGCACCGCCGCTGGACCCAGGAGCACGGACAGCATGCGCTGCGCCTCGAGGACACCGTCGCCCCGCTGCTGGGCGCGCCCGGCACCCTGGGTCCGCTGACCGGTGCCATCGCCCCCGGCACCCTGCTGGTGGTGCGCGCACCGGACGACGCCGCGCGCGGGACCTTCCTCGCGCTCGCCGCGGGACGTCACCGCCCCCGCTCCGGGATCCTCGCCGTCCACGACCGCCTCGCCCCCGACGACGTCGCCGCGATCCAGGGCCGCACCCACTGGATCGGTGCCGGCGAGCAGGTCTCCGAGCGCCTGGCCGGGCTCAGCGAGCACGGCCTGGACCGCACCGTCGTCGTCATCGAGCAGATCGGCGACCTCGCGCATGCCGCCGCCAGCGACGACATGCTCATCGCGCGCCTCGATGCGCTGCTGGAGGCCGGGGCCACGGTGATCGTCGGCTCCCGCAAGGACCATCCCATCGACGCCGAGCGCCGCCTGCACGGCGCGCTGCGCGCTCCCGACCGTCTGCTCGCCCTGTCCGTCCAGCGCTCCACCGCCTCGACCCTCGAAGGAGCCCACGCATGAACCGCCTGTCGCATCCCCGCACCCTCCTCGTCGTCCTGGTGCTGCCGCTGCTGGTGGTCGGGCTCGGCATGTGGGCCCTCAGCGGCCGGGTGGACCGCCTGGACACCGTGCCCGCAGCCGTGGTGAACCTGGATACGGGTGCCGAGATCGAGAACGCCGACGGCGAGGTCCAGTCCGTGCCCTTCGGCCGGCTGCTGGCCGGCGCGCTCACCCAGCCCGGCACCGTCGAGGGGCAGGAGATCCCGGAGACCACCGGCTTCGACTGGCAGCTGACCAACCTGGAGGACGCCGAGCAGGGCCTGGCGGACGGCGACTACTCCGCCCTCGTGGTGATCCCGGAGGACTTCTCGAAGCACCTGGCCACCATTGGCACCCCGGAGGCATCCCAGGCGATCCTCGAGGTCACCACCAACGACGCCAGCGGCCAGATCAACACCCTGGTGGGCACCGCGGTCGCCGAGGCCTCCGCCTCCACCATGGGCGGGCAGATGGCCGAGCAGTACCTCAACGGCCTCTACCTCGGCTTCAACGACATCCAGGAGGGTCTCTCCGACTCCGCGGACGGCGCCCGGGAGCTCGCCGACGGCAGCTCGGAGCTCGACGACGGCGCCCAGGAGCTGGCCGACGGCACCCGCACCCTCGCCGAGGGCACCGACGACGCGGCCGACGGAGCGCGGACGTTCTCCGACGGGGTGTGGACCTTCGCCGACGGCAGCTGGCAGCTGGCCGACGGATCCCGCACGCTCGCCGACGGCCTCGACGACCTGGCCACCGGCGCGGAGGACCTCGCGCGCGGCGCCCACGGTCTCCAGGACGGCATGCACGGCACCGACGGGCAGCCGGGTCTGCTCGACGGCGCCCGGCAGCTGGCCGCGGGTGTCGAGGGTGACGGCACCGCCCAGAATCCGGGCCTGGTCGCCGGCGCTGATCAGCTCGCCACCGGCCTCGAGCAGTTCGCGGGCGGGATCGCCCGGACCGACGCCGCCGTCTCCGGTGACGGCACCGCCGAGAACCCCGGCCTGGTCCCCACCGCACAGCGGGTCGCAGGCGGCGCCGCCGAGCTCGGCCAGGGCGCGCAGCAGGCCGCCGACGGACTGGCCGGCACCCCCGACCAGCCCGGCCTCGCCCAGGCCGCCGAGGGCGTGGTCGCCTACAGCACGTCCGCCGGGGACATCGCCACCGGGATGGACGAGCTCGTCGACGGTGCAGGCACCGCGGAGGAGCCCGGCATGACCGCGCTGTCCGGGAGCATGGAGCAGTCCGCCTGCGCGCTCGCCGAGCGATACCCCGAGGACGACCAGGCACAGCTGCTGTGCGGCCAGGCCGGCGGGATGGTCCAGTACGTCGCCGGTGTGGACGAGGCCGCCTCCGGCCTGGACACGGTCGTCAGCGGCGACGGCACCGCCCAGAACCCCGGGCTGACCGCCACCGCGCAGGGCGTGGGACAGGGCGCGACCGATGCCGCGGCCGGCGTCCAGCAGCTCGCCGACGGGCTCAACGGCACCGACCAGCAGCCCGGCCTGGTCCAGGGCACCCAGGGTCTGGTCACCTACGCCGAAGGCATCGAGACCGCCTTCACCGGAGACGGCACCGGCGAGAATCCCGGCCTCACCGCCTCCGCCCAGCAGCTCGCCACCGGTGCCCGCAGCAGCGCTGACGGTGCCGGGCAGCTGGTGAACGGGGTGACAGGTCTGCAGGAGGGCCTGGTGCAGTACGCCGAGGGCGTGGATCAGCTCGCCGTGGGCGCCGACCAGCTGGCTGAGGGAGCCCGCGCCAGTGCCGACGGGGCAGGAGGCCTCGCCGAGGGCACCGGTGAGCTGGCCGAGGGGGCGGACGCTCTCGGCACCGGCGCGGATCAGCTGGCCGACGGGACCGAGGAGCTGGCCGAGGGCACCGGAGACCTGGCCGACGGCACCGATGACCTCGCCGAGGGCACCGACCAGCTCGCCGAGGGCAGCGATGACCTGGCCGAGGGGCTGCGCGAGGGTGCGGACTCCGTGCCGACCTACTCCGAGACGGAGCGCGCCCGGATGGGCGAGATGGCCGCCGCGCCCGTCGGCACCGAGGCGGAACAGTGGAACGAGGCCGAGGGTGCGGACACCGCCACCTTCCCCTTCGTCACCGGGCTCGCGCTGTGGCTGGGCGCCTTCGGCACCTTCCTGCTGCTGCCGGCCCTGCGCCGCCGGCTGCTGGACCGGGCGCTGCCGATGTGGCAGGTGGTGCTGCGCTCGCTGGCCCCCGCGCTGGTGATCGCCGTGGTGCAGTCCGTCGCGGTGCTGGCGGTGCTGACCGCCATCGGCATCGCGCCGGTCTCCCCGCTCACCGTGGGCGTGGTGACCCTGGCCGGTGCGGTGATGTTCGCGGCCCTGCACCAGGGCCTGCTGACGGTGCTCGGCGCACGCATCGGCCGGATCTCCTCGATCGTGCTGATGGTGCTGCAGGTGGTGACGCTGGTGGGGATCCTGCCGGTGGAGACCGCGCCGGAGCTGCTGCAGTCGCTCAGCTCCCTGATGCCGCTGTCGATCGTGACCCAGGGCCTGGTGCATGCCGCGCTCGGCGGGACGCTGGTGAGCACCACCAGCACCCTGCTGGCGATCCTCGCCTGGACAGCGGTCTCGCTGGCGGCGACGCTGGTGGCCTCGCGCCGGGCGCGGCTGGCCGATCGCTCCGCGCACGTGGGCGCCCGGCCGGTGCCGGCGCTGGCCTGAACCGCCTGTTCACTGGAAGTCCCTGGACCGGCCCGCCGCGGCCAGGTCCAGGGGCGCCACCTCGTCGGCGACCAGGTTCACCGCTCCGCTGCGGTTCTCCACGATGCCGCGCAGCACGATCGCCCGGGCGGTGCGCAGCAGGGCCCGGTGCCGCACCCAGAAACCCTGGGAGCAGACGACGTTGAGGATCCCGGTCTCGTCCTCGAGGCTGAGGAAGGTGACGTTCCCGGCGGTGGCCGGGCGCTGGCGGTGGGTGATCACCCCGGCCACCCGGATCCGGGTGGAGTCCTCCACCTCCCGGGTGCCGGCGATCGAGAGCACCCCGTCGGCCGCCAGCTGCGCCCGCACCAGCGCCATCGGGTGCTCGTCCAGGGTGATGCCGGTGGCCCAGGCGTCGGCGGTGGCGAGCTCCGCCTCGCTCATCCCCGGCAGCATCGGCGCCTGCGCGCCGACCGCGAGGTGCGCCAGGGTGCCCGGGGACTCCTGGGCGGCGGCGCCCGCGGCCCACAGCGCCTGCCGGCGCGTGCTCGCCAGCGCGTCCAGCGCCCCGGCGGTGGCCAGCGCCTCGAGCTGGCGCGCGGTCAGCCGCACCCGGCGGGCGAGGTCCGGGACGGAGGCGAACGCCCCGCCGCGCTGCCGCTCCTCCACGATCTCCTCGGCGGTCTTGGTGCTGATCCCCCGCACCTGGTCCAGGCCCAGCCGGATCGCCGGGCCGCGCGCCGCAGCCTCTCCCTGGACCTGCTCCCGCGGCGGATCCACCTGGTATCCGTGATGGTCCTCGTCGGTCTCCAGGTCCGTGCGGGCCCGGCTCCTGAGCACGTCCGGGCCGCGGGTGAGCACGCCATGACGGCGGGCATCGGAGACCAGCGACTGCGGGGAGTAGAAGCCCATCGGCTGGGAGCGCAGCAGCGCCGCGGTGAACGCGGCCGGGTAGTGGCACTTCAGGTACGAGCTCGCGTAGACCAGGTACGCGAAGGAGTAGGCGTGGGACTCGGGGAAGCCGTAGTTGGCGAAGGCGAGCAGCTTGCGGTGGACCGCCTCGGCGTCCTCCCCCACGATGCCGTGCCTGGCCATCCCCGCGAACAGGGCGTCGGAGAGCTCGAGCATCTTCTGGGTGGAGCGCTTGGAGCCCATCGCCCGCCGCAGCTGATCGGCCTGGGCGGGGGTGAAATCGGCGACGTCGACCACCATCTGCATCAGCTGCTCCTGGAACAGCGGGATCCCGAGCGTGCGGCCCAGCGACTTCTCCAGCCGCGGGTGGAGGAAGGTGACCGCCTCCTCCTTGTTCCGGCGCCGGATGTAGGGGTGCACGGAGCCGCCCTGGATGGGGCCGGGACGGATCAGCGCCACCTCCACCACCAGGTCGTAGAACACCCGCGGCCGCAGCCGGGGCAGGGTGGAGATCTGCGCGCGGGACTCCACCTGGAACACCCCCACGCTGTCCCCCGCGCACAGCATGTCGTAGACCGCGGGGTCCTCCTGGGGCAGGGTGCGCAGCTCGAAGTGCTGTCCGTGATGCTCGGCGATGATCGTCAGTGCATGGTCCAGCGCCGTGAGCATCCCCAGCCCCAGCAGATCGAACTTCACCAGGCCCGCATCGGCGCAGTCGTCCTTGTCCCACTGCAGCACGGAGCGGTTCTCCATCGCGGCCCACTGCACCGGGCACACCTCGATCACCGGGCGGTCCGCGAGCACCATCCCGCCGGAGTGGATGCCGAGGTGGCGCGGTGCATCCCGCAGCTGATGGGCGAGGGCCACGACGTCGCCCGGCACGTCGGCGTCGGCGAGCGAGGAGAAGGAGCGCTCGATCCGCTTGGCGAAGGCGTCCTGCGCGCCGGGGTCGTAGCCCAGCGCCCGCGCCGCGTCGCGCACCGCGAGCTTCGCCCGGTAGGTGATGACGTTGGCGACCTGGGCGGCGTTCTCCCGGCCGTAGCGGTCGTAGACGTGCTGGATCACCTCCTCGCGGCGGTCGGAGGCGATGTCGATGTCGATGTCCGGCGGTCCGTCCCGCTCCGGGGCCAGGAAGCGTTCGAACAGCAGGTGGTGGCCGACGGGTTCGACCGCGGTGATCCCCAGTGCGTAGCAGACGGCGCTGTTCGCGGCCGAGCCGCGCCCCTGGGCGAGGATCCCCTCCCCGGCGCAGAAGTCGACGATCTCGTGGACGATGAGGAAGTAGCCGGGGAAGTGCAGATCGATGATGACCTGCAGCTCGTGGTCGATCTGCGCCCAGGCGCCGGGGATCTGCTCGGGACGCTCCGCCGTCGGCCGGGGGCCGTAGCGCTCGCGGCCCTCGATCTCCACCAGCTCCACCAGCCAGCCGGCCTCGTCGTGCCCGGAGGGCACCGGGAAGGGCGGCAGGTCCGGGGCCAGCAGCCGCAGGTCCAGCGCGCAGTCCCGGCCCAGCCGCGCCGCCTGCGCGATGGCGCCCGGGTAGCGGGGCAGCAGCTGGGCCATCTCCTCGCCGCTGCGCAGGTGGGCGGGGCGGGAGGAGAGGTGGGGGTCGGCCCGGGCCAGCGGCACCCCGGCCCGCAGGGCGGCGTGGGTGTCCGCCAGGCGCTTGTCGGAGGGGTGGGCGTAGTGGGCGTTGGTGGTGGCCACCAGCGGCAGCGAGATCGTATCGAGGCCGTGGTCCTCCCGCACCAGGCGCGCACCCTGGGCGAGGGCGTCGTGCAGCTCGTCCGCCTCTCCCCCGCCGCCGGCGACCAGCTCCACGGCGACGTTCCCGGTGCCGAACAGCTCCACCAGGCGGGTGATGGCGCCTGCCGCCGCGCGGGCCGCCGCCTCCAGGTCCCCGCTCTCCAGGTGCCCGGCCGCGGCCCGGGTCACCGCTCCCTTCCGGCAGCCGGTGAGGATCAGCCAATGCCCCTCCCGGGCCAGGCGCGACAGCTCCGCCAGCCGGTAGCGCGGGGCGGCCTTCTGCCCGCTGTCGAGGTGGGCACGGGCGATCGCGGCCGAGAGCTGCCGGTAGCCGGCCGTGTCCCGCACCAGCACCAGCAGGTGCTCCCCCGCCGGGTCCGGGATGCCGGTACGGGGCGCGGAGACGATCGGGGTGGCGCTCGCGGCCTCCGCCCCGGGCTCGAGGCCCAGGGTGAGCTCCGCCCCGAACACGGTGGCGATCCCCGCCTCCCCGGCGGCCTTGGCGAAGCGCACCGCCCCGGGCAGTCCGTCGTGGTCGACCAGGGTGATCGCCCCCAGCCCCAGCCGGGCGGCCTGGGTGACCATGTCCTCGGGGCTCGAGGCGCCGTCGAGGAAGCTGAAATGGGAGTGGGCGTGCAGCTCCGCATAGTCGATGGTGCGGGCGGGCCGGTAGGTGTCATCGGTGGCCTGACCGGTGTGCTCGACGATGACCGGCGGGGAGACCACCTCGGCGGGACGGTCCGAGAGGATCGCCTCGAGGTCCTTCCAGGCGGGTGGGCCCAGGAACCAGCGGGCCATCAGTCCCCCTCCTTCGATCGACCCTCAGTCATAGAGCCCCTCCACCATCCACTCCCCCGTCCGCGACAGCGCCAGCACCGCGGTCTCCTCGGCGTCCGCGCCGCGCACCACCAGCTGCAGGCGGGCGGCGCGGTGGCCGCCTGGCGCCCACCAGCGCTCGTCGATCACGACGGGGGCACCGTGGCCGAGCACCGGGCAGCCGGAGCCGGCGCGCAGCCCCGCTCGCTGCAGGGCGGGCAGGCCCGGTGCGGCGATGAGCAGCCGGGCCGGTGGAGCGCTCAGCAGCCCGCGGGCGGTGACCACGACGGGCCGGCCCGCGGCGTCCTCGAGCCGCACCGGCGGTGGCTGCCGGAACACGGTGGCGGGCACCGGACGCGGCAGGGAGCCCGGCCAGGGGCCCTCGCGCCGGGCGGGCTTCTCGCTGCGCCAGGGCACGAGCGTCACCTCCTCGGCGAGCAGCCGGCCGCCGGTCAGGGCGGGGACCTGCACCGCGTCCTCCCCCGCCAGCCCCTGGGCCCGGGCCAGGGCACGGGAGGCGCGCTGGGCCGCCTCCCCGGCGCTGCCCCACAGGGCGGGGGCGTTCTCCCCCGCCGGGGCCAGCTGCAGCGGGTGCAGGCCGATCCGGGTGATCGCGCCGGTCGCGGGACCGCCCAGGCGGGCGCGGGTGATCCAGCCGTCGCACTGCCAGCGGAGGCGGTCCACGATGTCGGCGACGGTGAGCGCCCCGTCATGCCGCCAGGTGCGCTCCATCTCCTCGCCGCCCTCGGTGCGGGCCACGATCCGCAGCCGGGTGCACACCAGCCCCCGCTCCACCAGCATGGTGTGCAGCTGCTCGGCGAGCGGGCGGGCGATGAAGGCCGCCTGGTCGGTGCGCACCAGCGGGGTCTCCAGTGTGGTCTCGGCGAGGAGCGGCTGGGTGGGATGGTGCGCGGCGGGCGGAGCGGGTTCCTGGCCGCGGGCCAGCAGGTGCAGGGTCGCGACGTCGGGCCCGAAGCGGTCGGCGACCGCGGCCGAGGGGAGCGCAGCGAGGTCGCCGAGCGTGGTGATGCCGAGCCGCTGCAGCAGGTCGACGGTCTCGGCGAGGTCCAGCCGTCGTTCCGGGCGGGTGGCCGAGGGCTGGCCGCGATGACCCCAGCCCGGACCGACGGGAGCGCTGCGCAGGGTGATGATCGGGTGCGGGGCGAGGTACTCGGCGCTGCGCCCCTCGCGCACGATCCGACCCGGCGGGGAGGCCAGCAGCGCGGCGAAGGGGCCGTCGGCGATCCCGACGGCGCAGTCCCAGCCGGTGAGCTCGGCGACCGCGTCGAGGATCCGCTCGGCCAGGGCCCCCTCGCCGCCCTGATGGCGCGCGGGGCCGCGGGCCGACATCAGCAGCACCCCGGGGCGCAGCACGTCCACCCCGGCGGCGATCGTGTCCACCGCGGCGGCGACCAGTTCGAACAGGGAGGATTCGTGTTCCCGGTCCGCCTCCAGCACCAGCGCCTCGGGGCAGGCCGCCCGGGCGGCGCGGCGCTTCATCCCCGGTGCCACCCCGGCCTCCCGGGCCGCGGCCCCGGCATGGGTGACGCGGTGCTGGTCGAGCAGGACCACGGGCTCCACGGCGAGGTCGAGGGCGGGGGCGTCCTCCTCGCGGCGCTGGTGGCGGTCCAGCGCCGCGAGCAGCGGCCAGTCCGGGACGGTCACGGCGACGGTGCGGGTCGCGGCAGCGGTCGCAGCGGGGGTCGCGGTGGGTGCGACGGTCGTGCTCATCAGCCCGCCCTCCGCACCGGCGGCAGCAGCCGCATCGGGGTCGCAGCGGCGCGATCCTCCGCAGCGCTCTGGGGCGCCTCCGCGATCATGCCGTCCACCTGCGGCAGCAGCACCCGGGCCGTGCGGTGCCCGGCGATCCCCCGCCCCTCGGCGGTGATCTCGAGGCGGCGCCGGCGCAGCCGTCCCGAGCCCTGCCCGAGACCGGTCCACCCCGAGGTGGTGGCCCGCAGCGTGAGATCGGCACGGCCGGGCGGGACGGCGGCGAGGACGAGGGTGTCGGCGGTGCGGGCCCGACCCAGCAGGCTGCGCCAGAGCGCGGGGGCGAGGTCCAGCTCGGGGCCGAGCACGAGCACTCCCACCCCGTCGGCCAGGGCGGAGAGCACCTGCGGGCGCTGGTCCCCGCCGGCCGGGGCGAGGGCGAGCCGGCAGGGGTCCAACCCGGCGTCCAGGGCGGCGCGCAGCCCCAGATCGGGCATCCCGGCGATCGCGCACCAGGAGTCCTCCCCCGCCGCGGCGACCGCGAGGGAGAGCAGCAGGGAGGTGCTCGCCGCACCCTCGAGCGCCACCGAGCTGCCGGCCCGCAGGCTGCCGCGCGGGAACAGCGTCGCCAGCGGTCCCGGCACCGGCAGGCGGGCGCCGAGCCCGTCGTCGGCGGCATCGTCGGCGGATTGCGGCGACGACCGCAGGGCGGTGCGGTCGATCCGGCCGCCCCAGCGTGCGGCGGAGCGCTCGGCCGCGCCCAGGGCGGCCCGGGCCCGGGACAGGCGCTGCTCGCGCTCCTCCGTCGCCTGCACGGCTGTGCTCATCACGCGTCCTCCTCCCGCTCCTCGCCGTTCCTCTTCGCACAGATGTTCGAACAGGGGTTCGAACTGTACGCCTCTGCGGCGCACCCCTCAAGGAGTCCGGGTCATGACTTCGAACATGCATACGAAGCCTGCGGGAGGGGTGTGACAGGCGACGGTCACGAGGGAGGGGGCAGGAGCGGGGCAGCGCTGACCGGTCAGCCGTCGGTCATCGGCGGGCCCTCCGGGGCCCTTCCCGCCAGCCGGTCCACCTTGTGCGATCGGGCCAGCCAGAGCTCTCGGATGATCCGGATGCTGGGCTTCGCGGCGAAGAAGAGCGACCCGACCAGGAAGCAGACCGTTCCTGCGAACTGCGTCTGCTCGAAGAAGAACAGGATGCTCCCGACGACGAACAGGAGCGCGGCGAGGACGTCGGCGATCGTGTGCAGGATCTCGAACATCGCGTAGCGACGAGCCTGCTGCGCGGTGACCTGACGGGCTCTGGGATCGAAGAGTCGCACTGTGCCTCCTGGCGGGTCGGGCGTGCCAGGTTACGCCGCGTCCCCTCGCGGCCTCAGTACGGCGGTGGCGGCGGGTTCTTCCGCCGCTCGAGGGCCCGCCGTCGTGACTCGCGCCGTGCCTGGTAGCGGGCCCAGGAGTCCATGAGCGCCTCGGTCATGTGCGGGGTGGCGAGGTCCTCGTTGTCGCGGACGATCACGGTCACCCGATCCTGGATCGACCAGGCGGTCCGTCCCGGAAGGCCGGGAGTGCTCGGCAGGCGGGTCGGGTCGAGCAGGCCGGCGGTCTTCGCCCGGTGGTGCTGCCAGCACAGCAGGTGCAGGTTCTCGATCTCGGTGAGACCTCCGTGCTCCGGATCCCCGTGGTCGTACTCCTCGATGTGGTCCGCCTCGGAGGCCCAGGAGGTGGGGCGGGTGCATCCGGGGACCGCGCAGGTGGTGTTGCGCAGGCGCAGGTGCTCGAGCATGGCGCGGGTCGGGGTGTAGCGCGTCGCGGGCAGCGGCAGGAAGGTGCCGCTGCACGGATCGGTGAGCACGCGGTGCCAGGTCTCGCTCTGCCCGGCCAGCTCGCGTGCCATCGCGGCGGGGATCGGGGTCGTGCCCTCCAGCAGGCCGGGCTCCTGGGAGCCGCCGAGCAGCGTCAGGACGGGCACGGTGACGTTGAGGCGGAAGCGAGGCTGTGGCACCTGGACCCCGTCGGTGTCGAAGGCCGCACCGCCCAGCAGGTCGTACTGGAGGAGGGCGAGGGAGGCGGGGGTCGCCGTCTCGGCGACGGTGCCCCGCGGATCCAGCGGGGGCGCCTCCCCTGCCTCGAAGGCGCGGCGCTGGGCGGCCTGGATCGCGCGGGCGGCGGAGTCCAGCCGCTGGGCGAGGGCGAGGATCTCCGGGGCCGGGCCGACCACCCGCAGGCAGCCGATCCCGTCATCCCGGGTGGGCAGCAGCTCCACCCGGCGCCGGCCCTCAGGAGTGAGGTGGGCGGGGGTCTCCTGCTGGGACTCCACGCGACCGAGCAGGCGCGAGAGCCGGTGGTGGAACTGCTCCGTGGTCACCGTGGCGGGCCACAGCGAGACGGCGGCGTCCACGACAGTCATCTGGTGCGGGGTGAGATGCCGGGTGCGGCGCAGGATCCGGTCGAACCAGGCGGCGGGGAACTCCCCGCACTCCAGCCGGGGCAGGGTGAGGGGCAGCTGGGTGACCGCGATGTGGGCGTCGCGGAGGATGCGGTCCGCGACGGTGCGGGTGCAGCGCAGGGCGAGTGCCGCCGAGAGGAGCTCCGCCTCGGCGGCGTCCGCGTCGCATTCCTCGCTCTCCGGGTCATGGAACGACGGGGCGAGCGCGGTGAAGCGCGCGGCGAGGTGCCGGCTCTCCTGGATCGAGGCGGCATGGATGGATCGCAGATGCGGCGGGAGGACAGGTGCGGCGGGAGTGGGTTCTGAGAATGAGCCGACCGAGAGTTCCGACCCGGAGGAGACCTCACCGGCCGCGTCCTCATCGAACGGCACGTTCGTGCCAGCGCGAAGATCACCCATTGTGCACACCTCCTCCCGGACATGGTCGACGAATTCTCGCGAAAACAATGTGCAGATCTGCGAGAGCTGAAAGAATTGCCTTCCCGCAACTCTACCGAGGCGTCGCGCCGGCGCAAGACCCCGCGGAGAAACTGTGGACAATGTGGATAAGCAGGTGGTGTGGAGGAACGGCGCGCCGCAGAATTGTGCATAAGTGGTCTCGGTGGAGGAACGGTCGGCCTGCTCACGGTGGACGGGCGCCCACTGTGGAGGAGCGGTCGGCCCCGGGTGCCGCGGATAGCTGGGCTCTGCAGGCGGGCCAGGAGTGATTCCGACGGCTGCAGAGAAACCCATCCCTGAGGACCGTGCGAGGGAAAGAGAACAATGCCTAACACGCCTTTTCGGTCGCCCGGGACGCACGGACGATAACACAGCTCAAGGCCGCCCACTGAACAATGCTGGAAATGGGATCACCGCACACAGAGCGCTATTGTCGAACCATGCCGAAGAATGCACGCACCCGCCGCCGCTCCACGCTCGGGGAGTTGTTCGCCGCTCCCTACGTCACCGCCGCGGCGACGCTGTCCGCAACCCCCGCGATGCGCCTGCTCGCGCTGCTCACCACCGTCAACGCGCTCGGCAACGGGCTCTTCGCCACGATCAGCGTGCTGTTCTTCACCCAGCACCTCGGATTCTCCGTCGGCTTCGTCTCCGCGGTGCTCGTCGTCGCCACCGTGCTCGCGATCGGCGGCGATCTGCTCAGCGGCAGGTTCTCCGATGCCTCGAGCCCGAAGCCCGTGCTCCTGGCCGGGCTCATCCTCTCCGCCGTCGCCACCGCCCTGCTGCTGGCGGTCCGGGAGCAGGTGGGATTCGTCCTCGTGCTGTGTCTGATCAGCCTCGGGCAGGGGCTGTGCATGTCCTCGAACACCACCCTGATCCGGCGCGTGGCGCGAGAGGATCCGGCACTCGCCCGCGCCTCGCTGAGGTCCCTGCTCACCCTCGGCATCTCCGCCGGTGCGCTGCTGGCCGGGCTGGTGCTGGGCAGCGGCAGCGCGACGGCGTTCCGGATCGCGATCCTCGGCGATGCGGTCACCTTCGTGATCGCTGCCGGGCTGCTGCTGCGCATCACGGTGCCGGCGGCGCCGGAGGGCGGTGCCGGGCGTCCGCGCCCGGTGCTCCCCGATCCGCGGTTCGCCGTGTTCTCGCTCGCCAACGGCGCGATCGGCATCCACCTGCACGTGCTGTCCTTCGCGCTCCCCCTGTGGACGGTGCTCCATCATCCGGAGCTGACCTGGGTCGTCGGCCTCCTGGTCGCGCTCAACGCCCTGTTCGCCGCCACCTTCCAGGTGCTGGCCAGTGCCGGGATCACCAGCATCCGCGCCGCGGGTCGGCGCCTGGTGATCGGCGCCGTCTGCCTCGCGGTCTCCTATCTCTTCTTCCTCTCCGGCTGGTCGGCCTCGCCGGTGGTCCTGGTGCTCGCGCTGGGCGGCTTCCTGCTCGCCCACACCGCCGGGGAGGTGCTGTACAGCGCCGGGACGATGGAGCTGCTGTTCCGTCTGGCGCCGGCGCGGCAGCAGGGCCAGTACGGGGCGTTCTACGGGATCAGCAACGGGCTGATGTCCTCTGCCGCGCCGGCCGTCCTCGGTGCGGCGATCGCGCTCGGCGGCGGGTGGGGATGGTGGGGGCTGGCGGCGGCGACGGTGCTGCTGGCGCTGCTGATCCGCGCAGTGAGCGGTGGAGCGCGGACCGTCCGGTGAACCGGCCCGGACCACCGCTGGGCGGTATGGCAGAGTGCATTGCAGGGCCTTGGACGGCCTGTCACGGCCGAGCGGAGGAGTCCTGCATGCGCGCGCTGATGCTGCACGAGAAGAACCGGATGTCGATCGAGGAGGTCGAGCCCGCCGGCGCTCCCGGCCCCGGTGAGGTGCGGATCGCGATGCACACCGTCGGCATCTGCGCCTCGGACGTGCACTACTGGACAGATGGCAGGATCGGCCCGTTCGTGGTGAGAGCGCCGATGATCCTCGGGCACGAGGGTGCCGGCACCGTCGCAGAGGTCGGTGAGGGCGTGAGTCACCTGGCCGTCGGCGATCGTGTCGCGATGGAGCCCGGTGTCCCCGATCCCCGCTCCCGTGCGGTGCGCGAGGGCAACTACAACGTGGATCCCGGCGTGCGGTTCTGGGCCACCCCGCCGGTGCACGGCTGCCTCGTCGACGAGGTCATCCATCCCGCCGCCTTCACGTATCTGCTCCCCGACAGCCTCAGCTTCGCCGAGGGGGCGCTGATCGAGCCGTTCTCCGTCGGCATGTTCGCGGCGACGAAGGCCGGGATCACGCCCGGCGATGTCGTGGCCGTCGTCGGGGCCGGCACGATCGGGATCATGACCGCGCTCGCCGCGCGTGCGGGCGGCGCCAGCACCGTCTTCATCTCCGACGTGCTGCCGCAGAAGCTGGCCCTGCTCGACGGGCTCGAGGGCATCGTCACCGTGGACGCCACCCAGGAGGACCTGGGCGAGCGGGTGCGCGCGGAGACCGGCGGCTGGGGACCGCAGGTGGTGTTCGAGGCCACCGGCGCCGTCGCCGCCTACGCGAAGCTGTGGGAGCTGCCCGCCCCGGGTGGCCGCATCGTGCTGGTGGGCATGCCGGTGGATCCGGTGCCCTTCGACATCGCCACCGCCCAGAGCCGCGGCATCTCGCTGGAGACGGTGTTCCGGTACGCGAACGTGTACCAGAAGGCGATCGACCTCGCCGCGAGCGACGCCGTGGACCTCTCCCGCTTCGTCTCGGAGACCTTCTCCTTCGACGACTCCGTCGGCGCCTTCGAGCGCTTCCTCGAGGGCCGCCCCACCGATGTGAAGATCCAGATCACGCTGTAGGCGTCGTCTGCTCCTGCTTCCTGCAGTGCAGGAGCTCCTCAGACCGTCGCGACAGAGCCCCCATCCACGCGGTAGTTCGAGCCGGTGATGAAGGAGGCGCGGTCGGAGCACAGGAAGGCGATGACCGCAGCCACCTCCTCGGGCTCGCCCCGACGCTTGAGGGCCAGGTGGGGACGTTCTTCATCGAGGAAGGAGCGTATGGCCTGCTCCCTGTCGACCCCGAGCTGAGCTGAGCGCTTGTCCATCATCGCGTCGGTCATCGGCGTGTGGATGAATGCCGGAGAGACCGCATTGACCAGGAGCCCTTCACGGGCGTACGTGCGCGAGAGCCCCTTGGCCAGTGCGAGCACCCCGGCCTTCGAGGCGCAGTAGGGCAGCTCGTCGTCATAGGGCTGCACCGCGTCCTCCGAGGCCAGGAAGATCAGCCGACCCCACTGCCCTCGTCGCAATGCCGGAAGGAACTCCCGCGTGATCCGTACGGCGCCGAGCAGGTCCGTGCTGAGCGTGTCGACCCATCCTTCATCATCGATCTCGTGGAAGAGCCCCTGGGCCCCGGTGATCCCCGCGGCATGGATGAGGATGTCGATGTCGCCGATCTCCTCCTGCACCGCCTCGCCGAGCTCGGTGATCTCCTCACGGCGGGTGATGTCCGCGGCATGGTGGAACAGCTGGCCCTCCGGAGCCTCGAGCGCTGCCGCGGATCGGGCGAGCGACGATGCCTCGCGATCGGTCACGAAGACCGTGACCCCTTCGTGCAGGAGCTCCTGTGCACTGTGCCATCCGATGCCGGAGTCGGCTCCGGTGATCAGTGCCTTCTTCCCTCTGATTCTCAGATCCATGGTCAGCCTATGCTCCCTCGAAGAAGTTCCCGGTCGGTGATCGCCTCGGCGATCACCGTTCGAGCGGCGTCCCGTGCACCCTCGATCTGCCACAGCAGCACACCGACCGGCCGCCCCTGGTCGTCGAGGTAGTAGACGACGCTGCGCTCGGTGTCGAGAGGGACCTCGAGCGTCTCCAGGGTCGGGTCGAGGGTACCCACTGCTTCCCAGCGCACCCCGTAGACCATGGAGTAGAAGTAGGGCGTGTGGTCGTAGGGGGCCTCGGCCCCGGCCATCGACCGTCCGGCGGCCGCTCCGGATTCCCGTGCATGGTCGACGTGCTCGATGCGAGTACGGCCGAGGACGACGTCCGGGTACTCGATGATGTCGCCGGCCGCCCAGATCGAGGGATCGGACGTCCTCAGGGTCTCGTCGACCACGACGCCGTCGGCGACGTCCAGGCCCGCGTCGCGGGCCAGCTGGAGACGGGGGTCGGCACCGAGGCCGACCACGACGATGTCCCCGCCGAGAGCGGTCCCGTCATCGAGGGTGACACCGACATCCGCATCGTCGAGGATCGTGAGGCGCTCGGCCCGTCGCCCGGGGCGCAGCTCGACCCCGTGATCGGTGAAGAGCTTCTGGTGGCGTTCTGCGATGCTGGGCGGGAACCGCGAGGCACCGAGCACGTCCTCGGGGAACACCAGCGTGACATGGGCGCCGTTGACCGAGAGGGCCGCGGCGATCTCCGCACCGATGTACCCCCCGCCGACGACGACGGCACGGGCGCCCTCGGTCATCAGATGGCGCAGCGTGCGGTAGTCGGCGAAGCTGCGGAAGTGGATGATGCGCTCGTCCTCCGGCCCCTCCAGCCGGCGGGGCTCGGAGCCCGTGGCCAGCAGCAGCCGCCCGTAGCCGAGACGCTCCCCGCTCTCCAGCTCGACCTCCTTGGCCTCCCGGTCGATCGCGGTGACGCGGGTGCGCACCCGCAGTTCGGCACCGGTCTGCGCGGCGGTGCCCAGCGGGACGGAGTCCTCGCTGAAATCGGGATCGGTCCACAGCTTCTTGGACAGCGCGGGACGGGTGTAGGGCGCGTCCTCATCGGTGCTCACGATGCCGATGGTGCCGTTCGCATCGTGCTCACGAAGAGCACGAGCCGCGTCGTCGGCGACCTGGCCGCCACCGACGATCAGGTAGTCGTACGAGGTCATCACGGGGATCTCCTTCGTCGAGTCGTCGTCCGTCTCCGAGTAGACACGCTCGCGCCCGGAACGTCGAGCTCCGGGCGGGATGTCGACCGTTCGGTCTCGCCCTCGACGCGCGCACACCCGGTCATCCGGCCCGCTATGCACCGTCGGCCGAACCGGCCGGATCCTCGCTCACCTGACGGTGCCTGCGATGCAGCTGCTGCGCAGGACGCGCGCCCTGGAACCGGTGGGCGTCCGCCTCGTCCCAGTCCCGGGCCCAGTCGGGGTGGTCGGTCCCGGTGAGGAGCTCGCCCTCGTCCAACCAGGTGTACAGGTCCTCGTAAGTCATGACCCGAGCCGGATCGATCCGTCGCAGCACGTGCCGCGGGCCCAGGTCGTCGAACGAGTGCAGCCCCATCGAGGCGAGCAGCTCCATGGCTGAGCGGACCGTCGCCTGCTGATAGCGCATCACCCGCGGCCCCTTGTCCGCGACGACCACCGCTCGACCACGCCTAGGATCCTGCGTGGCCACCCCGCTGGGGCAGGTGTTGGTGTGGCATCGCTGGGCCTGGATGCACCCGGTCGCCATCATCATCGGCCGGGCGGCGTTGCAGAAGTCCGCGCCGAGAGCGATCTTGCGGATGATGTCGTTGCCGCCCGCGATCTTCCCGGAGCATCCGATGGCGACCTTCTCGCGAAGTCCCGTGCCCACCAGCGCGTTGTGGACGATCACCAGGCCATCGGACAGCGGCGTCCCGACATGGTCCTCGAACTCCAGGGGCGCCGCCCCCGTCCCGCCCTCGGCGCCGTCGACGGAGAGCCAGTCCGGGGAGATGCCGGTCTCCAGCATCCCCTTGCACATGGCGAGGACCTCCGAACGGCCCCCGACGCAGAGCTTGACGCCGATCGGCTTGCCCCCGGAGAGGTCCCGCAGCCGGGCCACGAAATGCATCATCTCCACGGGCGTGGCGAAGGCGGGGTGGGCCGCTGGGCTCACGCAGTCCTGGCCCTGCGGCACATCCCGCGCCTCCGCGATCTCCGGGGTGATCTTCTCCGCCGGGAGCACTCCCCCGACCCCGGGCTTGGCGCCCTGGCTGAGCTTGATCAGGATCCCCTTCACCTCGGGCCGGGTCGCCTTCTCGGAGAACTCCTGCGCATCGAACTCGCCGTCACGGGTCCGGCAGCCGAAGTATCCGGAACCGATCTCCCAGATGATGTCGGCCCCGTATTCCAGGTGGTACTTGGAGAGGCCGCCCTCCCCCGTCTCCTGGGCGAACCCTCCATGCTTCGCGCCGTAGTTCATGGCCCGCACGGCGTTCGCCGAGAGGGATCCGAAGCTCATCGAGGAGATGTTCAGCATCGCGGTGTCGTACGGCTGGGTGCAGTCGGGGCCGCCCAGACGCACCCGAGGGGGCGTGGCCATCGGCTCGAGAGGGCTCGCGGCGTGGAGGATGTGATCGTAGCCGGCGCTCGTGATGTCGTTCTCGGTGCCATAGGCATCCGCGTCACCGAGGCCCTTCGCCCGCTGATAGATCATCGTGCGGGTGTCCCGGTCGAACGGCCGGCCGTCGTTGTCCCGCTCGATGAAGTACTGCTGGATCTCGGGACGGATCGACTCGAACAGCCAGCGGGTGCGACCGACGACCGGATAGATCCGCAGGATCGAATGCTTGCGCTGGAAGAGGTCCCGGACACCGAGACCCGCGACAGCGGCCGCTCCCAGAGCAGCTCCCGTCAGTGCGGTGGCGGAACGGAGGGTGCGGGGGGACATCAGTGCTCCTGGTCTTCTTCGAGATCGCGCTCGTGATCGATGTGCATCGTCTTCCTGGCGCGCTCGACGCCCTCCGCCAGCAGCGCCTTGGCGGAGTCCCGGACGACCTCCGATCGCGCCGGGTCCTCCTGGAGCAGCGCGATGCCGGTGTTCTTCGCGAACTCGCGGGAGATCCGCGGGGGCAGGGGCGGAACACTCCTGCTGGTGCGGGCGTCGATCAGGGTGACGCCGCGGTGGGCGAAGGCAGTCTCCATCGCTTCCTCGACCTCGCTGTCCTCGGTGACGCGGAGGCCGGTGAACCCCAGCAGCTCCGCCCATCCGGCGTAGTCCACGGACTCGACGTCCTGCGCCGTGGGCCACAGCGGATCGGCATCCTGGGTCCGCATCTCCCACGACACCTGGGTGAGGTCGTCGTTGTGCAGGACGACGACGATGAACTGGGGGTTCTCGACCCAGCTCTCGAGGTGCCTCTTGACCGTGATGAGCTCGTTCATCCCCAGCATCTGGAAGGCGCCGTCCCCGATCGTGCACACCACCGTGCGCTCGGGGAAGGCGAACTTGGCGGCCGTCGCGTACGGCATGGCGCCGAGCATCGTGGCCAGGCGGCCGGAGAGGTCGCCGGTCATGCCCTCGCGCAGTCGGATGTGATGCCCGTACCAGTCCGCCGTGGTCCCGGCGTCGGCGGTCACGATCGCTCGAGGGGGCAGGCGCTTGTTCAGCTCGTGGAACACCCGCCGCGGATTCACCCCGTCCTCGACGGTGAGCATGGCCTGGGCCTCCATCTCCTGCTCCCACGACTCCATGCTCTCCGCGACCTGCTTCTGCCACGACAGGTCCTCGGTCCTGGTCAGGTGGGGTATGAGCGCTGCCAGCGTCGCTCTGACGTCGCCCCAGAGATTCAGCTCCGTCGGATAGCGCAGGCCCATGTGCTCCGGCTTGAGATCGATCTGCAGCGCTCTGGCCTGGCCGCTGGGAGGCAGGAACTCGCTGTAGGGGTAGTTGGTCCCGAGCATCACGAGGGTGTCGCAGTCGCTCATCTGCTCCGTGCTCGGCAGGCTGCCGAGCAGCCCGAGCTGCTGGGTGTGGTGGGGCACCTCCGAGGGGATGACGTGCTTGCCGCGCAGCGCCGTGACGATGCCGGCGCCGCAGAGGGAGGCCGCCTCGAGGATCTCGTCGGTCGCTCCGCCGGCCCCGTGGCCGACCAGGAAGGAGACCCTGCTGCCGGAGTTGATGATCTCGGCGGCCCGGGCGATGTCCGCGGCGGGGGGCGTGATCGACGTCGATGCGGCGACGGCGCTGGACCGCGCGATGGAGGCGGAGGGGACCTGCATCTCGGGCATGTCCATGGCCTGGACGTCGTGGGGGAGGATCACCACGGCGGGGCCCAGGCGGAGCCGGGCGGTCCGGAACGCGGTGTCGAGGACCGCCTGCGCCTGGGCGGGCGTGACGACGGTCTGCACATAGACCGCGACATCGGCGAAGGTCCGTTCGAGATTGCTCTCCTGCTGCACGAAGGTGCCGAGGGACGTCGTCGGCTGCTGCCCGACGATCGCGACCACCGGCTGATTGTCCATCTTCGCGTCGTAGAGCCCGTTGAGCATGTGGAACCCGCCGGGGCTCGAGGTGGCGATGCACACCCCGACCTCGCCGGTGAACTTGGCGTGCGCCGTGGCCATGAGGGAGCACGCCTCCTCATGGGTCGGCCGCACGTACTGCAGGCCCCGGTCCGCGCGTTCCGCCGCACCGAGTGCGCCGTCGAAGGCACCGATCCCGTCACCCGGGTACCCGAACACACGACGGATCCCCCACTCCCGGAGTCGCTCGATCACGAAGTCACTGACGGATGCGGTCACGATGGAGTTCTCCCTCTCGTCGGTGGGGCGGCGGGACGGCTCGATTCCCGGTCCGTCTGCTCTGCGAGGTCCGGGGGCCGCGCAGGCTCAGCGTAGCCACCCCTCGGCGGATCCGGGGTGCAGCGGCCGTCCGAGCGGTCCGTGCGTTGCCTCCGGCACCTGCGCGGCCTACCGTCTGGACGACGAGGGCCGCGCCTGCTCCGATCGCATCGCGAGCCCGGCGGGGTGAGCCGCCGGGTCCGCGCGCGTCGGCGAGGGACGAGCCCGATCACGACAGCTGGGAGGCCACGGTGCGCACGGTCCCGTTCGACAGCACGCTCGCGTTCCTTCGCGAGGGGTATCCGTTCATCGCGTCGCGGTGCGATGCCGCCGGCACGGATCTGCTGACCACCCGGCTGCTGCTGCGACCGGTCACGCTCCTGCGCGGTGCCGAGGCGGCGCAGATGTTCTACGACGGCACGCACCTCACCCGCCGGGGAGCGATGCCGACCATGGTCCAGCACCTGCTGCAGGACGAGGGCTCCGTCCAGAGCCTCGATGGCGCGGCGCATCACCGCCGCAAGCGGCTCTTCCTGTCCCTGATGGGCGCCGAGGCGATGGATCGTCTGAGCGCGCTGTACGAGCTCGAGTGGGACCGAGCGCTGACCAGGCTGCACGGCACCGGCCGGGTGCGGCTCGATCACCTCAGCCGGGTCGTCCTCACCCGGGCGGCGCTGCGCTGGTGCGGCATCGCGCTGGACTCCCTGGACGTCCCCCGCCTGACGACCGAGCTGAGCCTGATGGTCGACCAGGTGGCCCGGCCCGGGCCGGCGAACTGGTATGCGCGATGGCGACGTCGTGGCACCGAGACCTGGGCCGCCGGGCTCGTCGAGCAGGTGCGTGCGGGGGACCTGGCCCCACCGCCGCATACGGCGCTGGCCGTCCTGGCGACCCACGCCGAGGACGGGGCCCTGCTCCCTCCGCGCATCGCGGCGGTGGAGCTCCTGAACCTCCTGCGGCCGCTGCTGGCCGTCTCCCGCTTCATCGAGTTCGCCGCTGTCGCGCTGGTGAGGCATCCGCAGTGGCGGGACGCCTTCGCCGCCGGAGAGGAGAGCGATCTCGAGCCGTTCGTCCAGGAGGTGCGACGCTTCTTCCCGTTCTTCCCCGTGGTGCCGGGACGGGTGCGTGCCCCGTTCCGGTTCCAGGGCCATGAGCTCGGCGTCGGCGACTGGGTGGTCCTGGATCTGTACGGCACCTGTCACGACCCCCGATCGTTCCCGGACCCCGACAGCTTCCGGCCCGAGCGCTTCCGGGGCTGGTCGTGGCAGGAGGATCCCTTCACGCATATCGCTCAGGGCGCCGGACGCCATGAGGACGATCACCGGTGCCCCGGCGAGTGGAGCACGGTCGCCCTGCTGAAGCAGGCCGTGCGGCTGCTGTGCCGCGACGAGCTCGAGATCCCCCCGCAGGACCTCTCCATCCCCCTGGATCGCTTCCCGGCCGCCCCTCGCAGCGGCGTCGTGCTCGCCGGGCTGTGACGGCGACGTCCGCCCCGCGGGACCGGCCCCCGGGACCGGCCCCGATGGCTCAGGCTGCGCTGAGCGCCGCCCGTCGCTGCCAGAACACCACGGCGCTCGCCGCGGCGACGTTCAGGGAGTCCACTCCCCCGGCCATCGGGATCACCACGTGCTGGTCGACCGCGCCGAGGGTGGCGGGCTTCAACCCGTGACCTTCGGCGCCGAGCACGAAGGCGACCTTCCTCTCGGGGCGGAGATCGAGTGCGTCCAGTGCGACCGCACCCTCGCTCAGCGCCATGGCGAGCACATCGAAACCGGCCTCGTGCAGCAGGTCCACGCCGGCCGACGGCCAGGCCTCCAGCCGCGTCCACGGCACCTGGAACACCGTGCCCATGGAGACCCGGATGGAGCGCCGGTACAGCGGGTCCGCGCACTGCGGGGTCACCAGCACCGCGTCGACACCGAGGGCCGCGGCCGAGCGGAACATGGCGCCGACGTTGGTGTGGTCCACGATGTCCTCGATCACCGCGACGGTGCGGGCCCCGCGCAGCACCTCGGGCACCGAGGGGAGCTGCGGCCGCTGCATCGCCGCGAGCGCGCCGCGATGCAGGTGGAAGCCGGTGAGCTGCTCGAGCAGCGGCTCCGCGCCGACGAACACCGGCACCTCGGGGAACTGCTCGTACAGCGGCGCGAACTTCGCCAGCCACTTCTCGCTCATGAGGAAGGACCGCGGCGCCATGCCGGCGTCCATCGCGCGGGAGATCACCTCGAAGCTCTCGGCCATGAACAGCCCGCGCTCCACCTCCACACGGGAGCGCAGCCGCACATCGGTCATGCGCAGGTAGTCGTCAAGCGCCGGGTCCGAGAGGTCGGTGACCTCGGTGATCTGCCGCAGCTGCGGGCTGTCCACCAGAGCGTCAGTTCAGCGAGAGCGAGCGGGCGGTGAAGCGCTCCCCGCGCTGCTCGACCACCAGCGGCAGTCCGAAGGTGCGGGTGAGGTTCTGGGAGGTGAGGGTCTCGCCGATCGGGCCGGCGGCGACCACGGCGCCCTCGCGCAGCAGCGCGACATGGGTGTAGCCGGGCGGGATCTCCTCGACGTGGTGGGTCACCAGCACGGTGACCGGGGTCGCGGGGTCCTTCGCGAGCCGGCCCAGGGTGCGCACCAGCGACTCGCGGCCGCCCAGGTCCAGGCCGGCGGCGGGCTCGTCCAGCAGCAGCAGCTCGGGATCGGTCATCAGGGCGCGGGCGGCGAGCACGCGCTTGCGCTCGCCGGTGGACAGGGTGCCGAACATGCGGTCTGCGAGATCACCGACCCCGAAGGCGGCCAGCAGGGTGCGGGCACGGTCCAGGTCCAGCTGGTCGTACTCCTCGCGCCAGCGCCCGATGACGCCGTACCCGGCGGTGACCACGACGTTCTCCGCGGTCTCCTGGGCCGGGACGGTATCGGCGAGCTCCTGGCTGGCCAGGCCGATCAGCGGGCGCAGCTCGAAGATGTCGACCTTGCCGAGCTGCTCGCCGAGGATGTGCACCGTGCCGCTGGTGGGGTGCATGCGGGCGGAGAGCAGGCGCACCAGGGTGGACTTCCCGGCACCGTTGGGGCCGAGGACCGCCCAGCGCTCCCCCTCTCCCACCTCGAGGGACACCGCGTCGAGGATCGCGGCTCCGCTGCGGCGGACGGTGACATCGTTCAGGGCTGCTGCTGCGACGGACATGGCTGTGAGCCTATCGGTTCCCCGGCCGCGATCCGGCCCACTTCAGCATGGCGCCACCCATAGACTGACCGGGCCCGAAGCACCGCGCTCAGGAGGTTCCCGTGCTGCGTCGTCCCGTCTCCCTGCACGCGCCACGAGGCTCGGTCGCCGCCGACGAGCTCCGCGCCGGCATCGACGCCCTGCTCGAGGATCATGACGGAGGCGCGCCGCTTCAGTTCCCGCCGGAGGTGCTCGCCGCCGCGGAGAGCGCGGCCGCCCGTGCGACGTCCGTCCAGGACCGCACCGACCGCACCGAGGTCCCCTTCGTGACCCTGGATCCGGAGACCTCCACGGACCTCGACCAGGCGATGCACCTCGAGCGCACCGACGGCGGGTACCGGGTGCTGTACGCGATCGCGGACGTGCCGTGGTTCGTCGACCTCGACGGACCGATCGACCAGGAGGCGCGCCGTCGCGGCGAGACGCTCTACCTGCCGGACCGCCGTATCCCGCTGCATCCCGAGGTGCTCTCCGAAGGGGTCGCCTCGCTGCTGCCGGACCAGCCCACCCCTGCCTTCGTGTGGGTGCTCGACCTCGACGCAGCCGGTGACGTGGTCGGCATCGACCTGGAGCGGGCCCAGGTGCGCTCGGTCGAGAAGCTCGCCTACGACCGGGTGCAGGCGGAGCTCGACCGGGGCGAGGGCCATCCGATGATGCTCCTGCTGCAGGAGATCGGGGCGCTGCGCACCGCGCTCGAGGCACGGCGCGGCGGGGCGAGCCTGAACGTGCCCGAGCAGGAGGTGGTCGCCGACAACGGGCAGGTGCACCTGCAGTGGCGTCGGCCCAACCCGATCGAGGACGCCAACGCCCAGATCTCCCTGATGACCGGGATGGCCGCGGCGCAGCTGATGCTCGAGCACGGCGCCGGGATCCTGCGCACCATGCCTCCCGCGGAGCAGACGGCGGTGGACCGCTTCCGCCGTCAGGCCGCGGCGCTCGGCAATCCCTGGCCCCTCGAGCAGACCTACGGCGCCTTCCTGCGCTCGCTGGACTGGCGCGACCCGGTGCACCTGGCCCTGCTGAACCAGGCCACCTCGCTGTTCCGAGGTGCCTCGTACGCCGCGTTCACCACAGCGGACGAGGTGCCCGAGGATCCGGAGCAGTCCGCGATCGCCGCACCCTACGCCCACACCACCGCGCCGCTGCGTCGCCTGGTGGACCGCTTCGTGCTGCTCATCTGTCACGCGCACGTCAGCGGGGTCGGGCCCGCCCCGGAGCTGCTGGCCTCCCTCGCGGCGATCCCGGAGGCGATGCAGGCCACCGGTGCGCGGGCCGGGAACCTCGAGCGTGCGGCGCTCGAACTGGTCGAGTCCATGGCGCTCGGGACCTGGGAGGGCGAGATCTTCGAGGCCTCGGTCATCGAGCGGCGCGAGGCGACCGGTTCCGGGAACGGGGACGGCGCCCCCACCCGCGTCGAGGTGCAGCTGAGCGATCCGCCGGTCACCGCGTGGGTGCCGATGGATGCGGTGGTCGGCGAGGTGGTCAGGGTGCGGCTGGAGTCCGTGGACCGGGCGGCCCGGCGGGCGGAGTTCGTCGCGGCCGACGGGGAGGCGCCGGTGAACGGGGGCGCGGCGTGAGCGAGGCGGCTGCCGGCCGCGACCTCGTCGCGCTCCCCCGCGCGGCGGTGCTGATGCTGTGGAGCGCCGCCTACCTGCGCGGCGACCTCGGCCCCGATGACGCCGCCCAGATGAGCTACGGGGTGGGACGCTCCGGCCCCAGCGGGCAGGGCGAGGACCTGTTCGAGTGGATGACCTCGCTGCGACAGCTGCCGCTCGCGCAGCTGCGCCTGGTGCTGCCCGTCCCCGGGCGGCTGGCCGGGCTGGTGGGCCCGCCCGCGGCGATCGGTCCTGCGCTGGAGGCGGAGCAGGCGATCGTGGTGACCGCCGCCGGGATCGCCGACCACACCCTGATCCCCGTGATCACCCCGGTCCCGCACGAGGAGCGGCCGCTCAGCGCCATCACCTGGCGGAAGGTTCCCGCGCCGGTCGGGGCGCAGGTGCCGCCGACGGCGAGCTCCGGCAGCGCCCGGGAGGAGCTGCTGCACGCGCTGCGACGCACCGCCGGAGGGAGCGTGGATCTCGATCTGGTGCCCGAGGAGCCCGTCGAGCCGGCGCGCATCCCGGCCACCTGGATCTCGACCGCGCTCCCGCGACACCTCGAGCCGTCCGCCTCGCACCTGCTGGTGCTCGCCTCACGGACCCTGCTGCTCACCCGGGCGGAGATCGAGGAGGGCCACGGCCACACCGCAGCTCTGGCCGAGGCTCTCACGCGTCGCGGACTGCTGGACGAGCTGCACGAGGCGGCCCGCAGCGCCCTCGTCGAGACGGTCGAGCGGATCGTCGCGGCGGAGACCGGCTGAGGACGGACGTACTCCGCCGCTCCCGCAGGGCTCAGGACTGCTGGGCCATCACCGTGCGGTAGACCTCCAGGGTGCGCTCGGCGATCGAGGTCCAGGAGAAGTGCTCGGCCGCGCGGCGACGGGACGCCTCGCCCATCTGCTGCGCCCGTGCCGGGTCGGAGACCATCTTCACCAGCGCATCCCGGGTGTCCGCGATGAACTTCTCGGGGTCCACCGGGGTGCCGGTGCCGTCGGTGAGCTGCTCGAGCGGGACCAGGTAGCCGGTCTCCCCGTCGGCGACGACCTCGGGGATGCCGCCGGTGGCGGAGGCGACCACGGGGGTGCCGCAGGCCATGGCCTCGAGGTTCACGATCCCCAGCGGCTCGTAGATGCTCGGGCACGCGAAGGCGGTGGCCTGGGTGAGGATCTGGGTGAGCTCGTGCCGGGGCAGCATCTCGGTGATCAGGTGCACATTCCCGCGGGTCGTCGACAGCTCCTCGACCAGCGTGTTCACCTCCTGCGCGATCTCCGGGGTGTCCGGAGCCCCGGCGCACAGCACCACCTGGTACTCCTCAGGCAGCTCGCGCACCGCTCGCAGGAAGTACGGCAGCCCCTTCTGGCGGGTGATGCGGCCGACGAACACGATCGTGGGCGCCTCGGGGTCGATGCCCCGGGAGGTCAGCGCCGAGGTCTCCGGGTTCGGGGACCACTGCTCGATGTCGATGCCGTTGTGGACCACGTGGACCTTGTCCGGATTCACAGCGGGGTAGGCCCGCAGGATGTCCTCGCGCATCCCGGCGGAGACCGCGATGACACCCGCGGCGCCTTCGTACGCGGTGCGCTCGGCGAAGGAGCTCACCGCGTAGCCGCCGCCGAGCTGCTCGGCCTTCCACGGTCGCAGCGGCTCGAGGGAATGGGCGGACAGGACGTGCGGGATGCCGTGCAGCAGGGACCCCAGGTGGCCGGCGAAGTTCGCGTACCAGGTGTGGGAGTGGAGCAGGTCGGCGCCGGCGCAGTCCGCGGCGATCAGCAGATCTGTGCCGAGGGTGGACAGCGCCGCGTTGGAGCCCTCGAGCTCGGCGGGCGTGGAGTACGAGAAGGTGCCCTCCTCCTCGCGGTCGGCGCCGAAGGCGCGCACCCGCACGTCGATGTGCCCGCGCAGCACCTTCGTCAGCTCGGCGACATGGACTCCGGCGCCGCCGTAGACCTCGGGCGGATACTCCTTGGTGAGCAGATCGACACGCATATCCGGCTCCTCCTCCTTCTGCGGCAGCTGTTCCAGCGGCGTCTCGGATCCTTCTGCCGTCCGAATGGGCGAACGGCGCGTGACGAGTGCCACGTCTGGACTATCCTCGCACCATGTGGTCCAAAAAGGTTCTCGCCATCGTCCTCGCCGGCGGTGAGGGGAAGCGTCTGATTCCGCTGACCCTCGATCGGGCCAAGCCCGCAGTGCCGTTCGGCGGCATCTACCGCCTCATCGACTTCGCCCTGTCGAATCTCGCCAACTCCGGCTATCTCCGAATCGTCGTCCTCACCCAGTACAAGTCGCACTCGCTGGACAAGCACATCGCCCAGACCTGGCGCATGAGCTCGCTGCTGGGCAACTACGTCGCGCCCGTCCCGGCGCAGCAGCGCATGGGCAAGCACTGGTTCCGCGGCAGCGCCGACGCTATCGCCCAGTCGCTGAACCTGATCTACGACGAGAATCCCGAATACGTCATGGTGGTCGGCGCCGACAACATCTACCGCATGGACTTCTCGCAGATGCTGGAGGCCCATATCGAGTCGGGGAAGTCCTGCACCGTCGCCGCGATCCGGCAGCCGATCGAGATGTCCGACCAGTTCGGCGTGATCGAGACCGATCCGTCGGACCCCACCACGATCAAGGCCTTCGTGGAGAAGCCGACGGAGACCGCCGGACTGGCCGACGACCCGAGCTCGATCCTCGCCTCGATGGGCAACTACATCTTCACCGCCGATGCCCTGGTCGAGGCCGTCACCCGGGATGCGGGGGACGACTCCTCCAAGCACGACATGGGCGGGGACATCGTCCCCTCCTTCGTCGCGCAGCAGGATGCCGCGGTCTACGACTTCATCCACAACGACGTGCCCGGCTCCACCGATCGCGATCGGGACTACTGGCGGGACGTCGGCACCCTGGACGCGTTCTACGAGGCGCACATGGATCTGATCTCGATCCATCCCGTCTTCAACCTCTACAACGACGAGTGGCCCACCTTCACCGGGCATCGCAACGCGCCCCCGGCGAAATTCGTGCATGCGGGGCCCGGGCGTGTCGGCTCCGCGGTCGACTCCGTCATCTCCCCCGGCGTGGTCATCTCCGGTGCCCAGGTCTCGAACTCCGTGCTCTCCCCGGGCGTCCGCATCAACTCCTGGTCGAACGTCTCCGATTCGGTGCTGATGGACGACGTGACCGTGGGCCGCCACTGCCAGATCCATCGGGCGATCATCGACAAGTCCGTGGTGGTGCCGCCGCGCACCCAGATCGGACTGGACGCGGAGAAGGATCGCGCCCGCGGCTGGGTGGTCACCGAGTCCGGCATCACGGTGCTCGGCAAGGGCACGGTCATCACGCCGTGACGGTGCAGCGGCCGGTCCCGGCGACCGGGCTGCTGGTCTCCGACGTCGACTCGACCTTCCTCACCCAGGAGGTGATCGAGCTGGTCGCCGAGCATGCCGGGGTGCGCGACCAGGTCGAGGAGATCACCACCGCCGCCATGCGCGGCGAGCTGGACTTCGCCCAGTCGCTGCGCGCCCGGGTGGCGCTGCTGGCGGGCTTGGAGGAGTCCGTGCTCGCCGAGGTGCGGGCCGTGCTGGTGCCGACGCCGGGAGCCCTGGAGCTGGTGCGTCGTGCGAAGGAAGCCGGCTGGGTGACCGCGCTGGTCTCCGGGGGGTTCCACGAGGTGATCGACGAGCTCGCCGCCCAGGTGGGGATCGACCACGTGCGCGCCAACCGCTTCGAGATCGTCCAGGGCCGCTTCACCGGGAGGGTGACGGGTCCGATCATCGACGGCGCCGCGAAGCGGCGCACCCTCGAGGAGCTCGCACGGCGTCACGGCGTCCCCGCCGCACGGATCGTCGCCATGGGCGATGGGGCCAATGATCGCGAGATGCTCGCCGCCGCCGGGACCGGGATCGCCTTCCGGGCCAAGCCGGCGCTGCGGGAGGTCGCCGACGTGGTCATCGACGGGCCCTCGCTGCTGGAGGCCTGGCCGCGTCTCGAGGCGGCAGCAGCGCACCGCTGAGCCCGCTGACGCGGGCGTCCGTTCAGGGGCGGACGATGGTGTGCAGCGTCAGCGAGGCCTCCTCGAGGCTCCTCCAGCCCTCCAGAGACCCCGAGAGCACCGCCATCGCACCGGTGGGCATCCCGATCCGGGCCTGGGCGACCGCACCCGCCTCGGAGTCGTCCGCGGCCAGCAGCGAGGTGAGGGTGGAGATCGTCGGCTCGTGGCCGACCACCATCACCACCGGGTGATCGGCTTCCACGCCGTGCACCAGGGCCAGCACATCGGCTGCCCCACCGGAGTAGATCTCCTCATGGAAGGAGACCTCGCCGTCGAACCCCGGCATCGCCGCAGCCGTGGCCTCCCAGGTCTGGATGGTCCGCACGGCGTCGGAGACCAGCACCCGGGAGAGCTGCACGTTCTGCGCGTCGAGGTACTCCCCCACCAGCTGTGCCTGGGTCAGTCCCCGATCGGCCAGCGCGCGTTCGTGGTCCGGCCGGCCGGAACCGCTCTCCGCCTTGCCGTGACGCATCAGGAGCAGCAGACGACTGTCAGGGTCGGAAGATGACATCGGGTTGGGTTCACGCCTTACGTCGGAAGTGGTGCGAGGACTGGGTCAGTGTCCCATGCCGAGACCGCCGTCGACGGGGATCACCGCACCGGAGATGTAGGCGGCATCATCGCTCGCGAGGAAGGTGACCGCCTTGGCGACCTCGACGGGGTCGGCGAAGCGACCGGCCGGGATGGCCTTGCGATAGGTGTCCTGGAGCTCCTCCGGCAGGGCCTGGGTCATCTCGGTGTCGATGTAGCCGGGGGCGACCACGTTCGCCGTGATGCCGCGGGAGCCGAGCTCGCGGGTGAGCGCGCGGGCGATGCCGATCAGACCGGACTTGGAGGCGGCGTAGTTGACCTGGCCGGGAGAGCCGTACAGCCCCACCACGGAGCTGATGAGCACGATGCGGCCCTTCTTCGCGCGCATCATCGACTTGATGACCCGCTTCACGGTGCGGAAGGCACCGGTGAGATTGGTGTCCAGCACCTTCTCGAAGGAGTCGTCGCTCATCCTCAGCAGCAGCTGGTCGTCGGTGATCCCGGCATTGGCGACCAGCACCTCGATCGGTCCGTGCGCCTGCTCGACGGTCCTGATCGCGGCATCGAGGCTGTCGCCGTCGGTGACGTCCGCGGCCACGGTGAGCGCACCCTCCGGGCCGCCCACGCCGGACCTGCTGGTGACGGCCACCTTGTGCCCGCAGCGGAGGAACTCCTCGGCGATCGAGCGGCCGATGCCCCGATTCCCTCCGGTGATCAGGACACTGCGCGGCTCGGTGATGGCGTCGGTCATGCGAACTCCTGGGTGAGTGATCGGGGTGAGTGATCCGTGAGGCCTTGATCGGTCTCGAGGGACGATGTCAGAGCACAGGGCTGACGCCTCGACGCAGCCCTGTGCTCTACGATACGTGGCGAGAGAGTGTCGGGATCCGAGGGGGAGCCCGTCCATCCCACATCGCCCCGGAAGGTGCTACCCGATGGCTTACCGCTTCAACCCTCCGCCGAACTGGCCGATCGAGGATGCGGGCTGGAGCCCGCCTCCCGGATGGCAGCCCGATCCGTCCTGGGGACCGGCACCGGAGGGGTGGAACTTCTGGGTGGCCGAGGAGCAGCCGCCCGCTGCTCCGGCCCGGTCCGACGTGCCGGCTCAGTCCGACGTGCCGGCCCAGTCCGAGGCACAGGCTGCGGCCGCCGCCGAGGAGGATGCCACCCGGGTGGTCTCCACCGGCCCGCGCGACGAGGCCGCCGAGCCCACGGAACCGGCAGCATCGCAGGCACCGGCCGGTCAGTACGGGACGACGGATCCCTATGGAGCGGCGGCGCAGCGGGCGGACGCACCGTCTGCTCAGGACTCCCCCGGCCACCGGGCGGCCGCGACGGAGGGCGTCGCGGCTGGTGACGGTGCCGCTGACGACGACGCCACCCATGTCGCAGGCTCGGGCCAGCACGCTGCCGGGACCGGCCCGCAGGAGGGCCAGGCCGGCGACGGCGCCCCGCAGACGGCCGAGTACCAGGGCCCCGATCTGGAGGCCGACCTCGCACAGCAGGCCCCCTACGAGTCCGCAGCACCTGCTGCCGGTGCCGCGCACGACGCTCCCGCAGCGCAGGACGGACAGCACGGCGAGGACTCCGGTGCCGCCGCGGCCGGTGGCATGGCCGCAGGTGCCGCCGCAGCTCATAGTGCCGGGGACTCCGCTCAGCAGCCCACCGGCCAGGCAGCCGCCGCGCCGGGCTACGGCCAGGCCTCTCCCGCTCCCGGCTACGGCCAGGCCTCCCCGGCCCCCGGCTACGGCCAGGCCTCTCCCGCCCCCGGCTACGGCCAGGCCTCTCCCGCCCCCGGCTATGGCCAGGCGTCGCCCTCGGGCTACACGGGCCAGGGCTCCGCTGCGGACTACCCGGCCGCGGGATACGGGCAGGCCTCCCCCGGCGTCGACTCCGGCTCCCACTGGACGGCCTCGACCGGCGCCGGCGAACCGCCCCAGAAGGGCTTCCTCCGGCGTTTCTGGTGGCTCGGCTGCCTGCTCATCCTGCTGCTCGTGCTGATCCTGCTGATCGCCGGTGGCATCTGGCTGTTCACTCGCGACGGCGACAGGGAAGCCGGTGGCGGTGGCCAGACCACCACCAGCCAGGAACAGACCACCGGTGATGAGACCACCGAGGCCGCCACCTCCGCGGAGGAGGAGCCCACCGAGGAACAGCCCACCGAGGAGGAGACCACCGAGGAGGAGCCGATCCCCACGGATCTGCCCACCATCGATCCCTCGGCCGAGGCCACGGAGGTCGTGGGCTCGGACGGCAGCGGCACCCTGGCCGTGCACATGACCTATGTGCCTGCGACGGAGCTCGAGACGACGTACGGCACCGTCGAGGAGCCCACGAACGGCGAGGAATACCTCGTGCTCACCGCCAAGATGACCGTCGAGGAGGGCATGATGAGCTTCAATCCCGCGCAGTTCGACGTCATCACGCCCTACGGTGGTGCGGTCTCGCGCTCCTCCGAGAGCTACTCCCTGAAGGGCGCCGGCACCGGTGGTCCCCTGGAGTTCAGCGCGGGTGAGGAGTACACGTTCCGGATCATCTTCGATGTCAAGCGCGCCGAGGGCCTCACCCTCCAGTTCGACGCCTACGTCGACCAGTACCGGTGGGACGTTCCTGCGTGACCCAGGGCCGGAGCTTCAACCCGCCGCCGAACTGGCCGGAGCCGCCGCACGACGGCTGGATCCCGCCGGCCGGCTTCAGCCCCGGGCGCTCCTGGGGGCCGGTCCCGGCCGGGTGGAGGCTCTGGTCGTCGGCCACGCCCGAGGGGCGCGGGTCGGCACCGCTGCAGGCCTCTGAGGACGTCCCGGCCAGCGGGGCCCGGCCGCGCCGTCGGGTCGACCGCTACCCCGTGGCCGTCCTCAACCCCGGCATGTGGGCGGACAACCACCTCGAGAGCGAGGACTACGGCTTCCCGCCCGCAGCGCCCCGCACGGACCGCCCCCGCCTGCGCCTCGGCGTGACCATCGCGGTCACGGCGCTGGGCTTCGTGCTCGCCGCCGCCACCGCGCTCATGTTCGTCATGATCGTGGACTTCGGGATCGAGGACCTCGCCGGGGTGCTCGACGGTGCCGCCGGGCACCTGGACGCCGCCGCAGCCGGAGCCGGGGCCGGCTCACCGGTCCACGGATGAGGACGACCTCCTCCCGTCGCGAGATCCTGCTGAGCCGCGAGACCCTGCTGGGTCTGGTCGCCGTGCTGGTGCTCGCAGCGGCCTGCGTGCTGCTGGGCCTGTGGCAGTTCGGCCGCTATGAGGACCGTGCGGAGCAGGCCGCGGTGATCGAGTCCCACTACGACGCCGCCCCCGTGGCCCTCGACGAGGTGCTGCCGGACATCGAGACTCCGCTGCCCGTGAGCGACGAATGGACCCCGGTCGAGCTGCACGGCAGCTACTGCACGAGCGATGACTGCGTGCTCTACGTGCGCAACCGGCAGCTCTCGGGCCGGGTGGGCTTCTGGCAGCTGGTGCCCTTCCGTGCCCAGGACGGCGCCACCGTGCTGGTGGTGCGCGGCTGGGTGCCCTCGGTCAGCGGCACCTCCCAGCCGGCCGATCCGGCCCCGGTGCCCGAGGGCGAGATGACCGTCACCGTCCGGCTGCGCCCCGCCGAGCCGGTGCTGGACCGCGAACCACCGCCGGGGCAGACCCATTCGGTCAACCCCCGCCAATCCGCCGAGCTGATGGGCATATCGACCCAGGAGCTGGTCACCGGCGCCTACGGGGAGCTGGCCGCAGAGGAACCGCCCGGGGTGCGGCCCACCGCGCTGCCCTATCCCGACACCTCGCTCGGCCCGCACCTGTCCTATGCGTTCCAGTGGTGGGTCTTCGCGCTCTTCTTCCCCGCCGCGCTGATCTACCGCACCCGCCGCCAGTTCCAGGACCTCGCGGCCGAGGAGCAGCAGGCCGCAGAAGCGGACACCTCGCCGCGCGGCGGCCCCGGCACGGCCCCCGGCGAGGACGGCCCCCCGCCCGCGGCGCGGCCCGCCCGTCGCACCGCAGATCATCGTCCCCGACGCGCCGTCCGCACCCGGCGCCGGGGCCAGGACGAGGAGGAAGAAGATGCACTCATCGACGAGCAGCGGCCCTGAGCGAGGACGGGCGTCCCGCTCCCGGTTCCTCCCCGGCCCCCGCCCGCGTCGCATCGCCCATCGCGGGCTCGCGACCGACGGGGCCGAGAACACCCTGCGCGCCTTCGAGGACGCGCTGCGGGCCGGCGCCGACATGCTCGAGACCGACACCCGCGCCACGCGTGACGGGCTCGCCCTCGCGGTCCATGACGAGGACCTCCGACGCATCGCCGGGGATCCTCGCCGGATCGCTGAGCTCAGCGCTCACGAGGCGGGCTCCGTGCGGCTGGCCGGCGACGAGCCGCTGGCCATGCTCGAGGACGTCCTGGGCACCTTCGGCGACGTGCCGGTCAACATCGACATCAAGGCCGCCTCGGCCATCGGCCCCGCGGTCGCGGCGATCAGCCGCACCCGCAGCGCCGACCGGGTGTGCGTGGCCGGCTTCGACGGGGATGTGGTCCGCAAGACCCTCGCGACACTCCACGCCGCCACCGGCGTCACCGCGATGCGCAGTCCCTCGCGCGGAGCGATCGGCAGCTTCCTCGCGGCCCGTGCGGTCGAGGCCCCGCAGGCCGTGATCTCCCGGCTCCTCGCCCCCTACGGCGCGCTCCAGGTCCCCGAGGCCCACCGCGGTGTGCAGATCGTCACCATGGCCAACATCGCCGCCGCTCACCGGGCGGGCTGCGAGGTGCATGTGTGGACCGTCGATGACCCGCGGACCATGCAGGAGCTGCTGGTCAAGGGCGTGGATGGTATCATCACCAATCGTGTCGATCTGCTCTCACAGCTGCTCGACGGCGCCTGAGAACCAGCGCTCTGCCGGGACCGGTCACCGGTGCCGGGAACAGAATCGGTCCCGCCGGCGTTGACAGCACCGGGTATCGCCGACGCGCCACCCACAGACCTCACCCGCCACAGATCCCACCGGACGGCCCGCCGTCCGACACCACCCCCGGCAGGAAGCGAGAACCGTATGAACAGCCGCAGCCTGCGAGGCACCCGACTGGGCTCCCTCTCCATGGAGACCGACGAGGGCGTCCTCGCCGCACCGCGCCAGGAGGCCGTCTACGACTGCCCCAACGGCCACACCATCGTCCTCCCCTTCTCGGTCGAGGCCGACGTCCCCGCCACCTGGGTGTGCCGCTGCAACGCCTCCGCGCTGCTGCGTGACCACGAGCGGCCGGAGGCGAAGGTCGGCAAGCCCGTGCGCACCCACTGGGACATGCTGCTCGAGCGTCGCAGCGAGGAGGACCTCCAGGTGCTCCTGGACCAGCGCCTCGAGCTGCTGCGCGCCGGCAAGCTCCATCAGCGCCGCAACCTCTGACCAGCTCCTCCGAACAGCGCCCCCGCTGCCGCCTCTCGGCGGAGCGGGGGCGCTCGTGCTGTGGGACGCGCCCGGTGATCAGTCCTGGATCAGGGTGGGCGGGGAGTCCTCGCCCCGGCCTCGCGGCTCGTTGTCGAGGATGATCTCACCGTCGATCACGCCGGTGCCGGAGCGGCGGTAGAGCACGGTCCGTGCCCCCGCGGCGCCGCTGCCCAGGCCCATCGCCTTCACGGAGCGCCGCTGGACGGGGGTCAGCAGCAGCACGACCCCGATGAGATCGGTGAGGATGCCGGGGAAGAAGAAGAACAGCGCGGCCACCAGGGTGAACGCGGGCCGCGAGAGGTGGTCCTGGACGTCGCCGCGGCCGCTCACCGCCCGCAGCAGGGAGCGCAGGCGCACGAACGACTGCTGACCGGCGGCGACCAGCAGAGCGATCCCGATCACCCACCCGACGGCGATGGCCAGCACCGCCCACCACAGGCTGGTGCTGATCCCGATGAGCACCAGGATCGTGAGCTCGACCAGGCCCAGCACGACGACCAGGACGGGCCCCAGCGAGCCCCATCGCGAGCCGCGGCGTGAGGCGGGAGTCCCCGCCGGGGTGGTGGGGCGCGACGAAGCGCCCTGGCTGGAGGGCTGCTGTGCGGTCACGAATGCTCCCTTCCTGGGGCGTCGGATGGGTCCAGGCTAGCGCAGGGCCTTGCGAAGGCCCTGGGTGCGACGTGTCAGTCCCCAGGACGTCACCTTCACCAGCGCCTCCCGCACGATGCGTCCGGACATCTTGCTCGCGCCCGCAGTGCGTTCGTCGAAATCGATCGGGACCTCGGCGATCGCGGCGCCCAGATCCCGGGCCCGGCGGGTCATGTCGATCTGGAAGCAGTAGCCCTGGGAGGCGATGTCCGTGGCGATCAGCTGCGCGAGCAGCTCGGCACGGAAGACCCGGTACCCGGCGGTCGCATCACAGACGCCGAGGCCGAGCAGCGCGCGGACGTACAGGTTCGCGCCGCGGGAGAGCAGCAGGCGGTGCAGCGGCCAGTCGTGCACCGCTCCGCGCGCCACCCAGCGCGAGCCGATCGCCAGGTCGGCGCCGCGCCGCACCGCCTCGAGCAGACGGGGCAGCTGCTCCGGGCGGTGGGAGGCATCGGCGTCCATCTCCGCCAGCTGCCGGTAGCCGCGCTCGAGGCCCCAGGCGAAGCCCGCGAGGTAGGCCGGTCCCAGACCCTGCTTCCCGGCCCGGTGGAGCACGTGCACGGCCGGGTCCTTCGCCGCGACGGAGTCCGCCCAGTCACCGGTCCCGTCCGGCGAGGAGTCGTCGACCACCAGGACGTCGGCCGTCGGCACCGCCGCGCGCAGGCGCGCGAGCGTGCCGGGCAGCGCCTCCCGCTCGTCGTAGGTGGGGATCACCACGAGAGTGGGCGGCAGGGGGGCGTTGGACGGATGCACGTCAGTCTCCTCGGCGGCGGCGGCGGCGGGTGGTGGTGCGGGCGAGGGCCCGACGCTCGCCGCCCAGTGCGGCGAGCAGGCCCACAGCGCCGACGGCGCTGAGCCCGATGGCGATCCAGGGCCCGGCGGCGACCGCAGGGGTGATGCCGGTGCGCAGCGGGACATCGGCCAGCAGCGCCCCCTGCTCCCAGTGATCGATGAAATCGATCCGTCGGCCGGTGGGGCCGTAGATCGCCGAATGCCCGACGGTGGAGATGTGCACCACGCTGCGACCGGACATCACGGCCATCACCTTGGCCTGGGCGAGCTGCTGGATGGCTTCGTGGGAGTCGCCGAACAGGGCATTGTTGGACTGGACCACGATCACTTCGGCGCCGCCCTCGACCACGTCGTGGACCAGGGAGTCGTAGGCGATCTCGAAGCAGATGAGGATCCCGACCCGGTCCTGCCCCTGTCCCAGGGCGTCGAGATCCATCACCCCGACCTCCTCGCCCGGAATCATGTCGAGGGAGACCAGATCGACCTTGTCGGAGAGCCGGCTGAACAGTCCCCGCATCGGGATGTACTCGCCGAAGGGCACCGGATGGCGCTTGGAGTACGCGTACGGGGAGGTGTGCTCGGGGGTCAGCAGCACCGATTGGTTCAGGCGCTCCTCCTCCCCCACCCGCACCTGGGTGCCGACGAGGAGCGGGGCGTCGGCTTCCGCCGCGACCCCCGTCAGCTGCCGCGCCAGCTGCGGGTCCTGCCGCGGGTCCCAGCCCGTGGAGTCCTCGGGCCAGACGATCAGGTCCAGCTGGATGCCGTTCTGGTCGGTCCGCTCGAGCACGTCGCGGGTGACGGCGAGATGGTTGGCGAAGACGTCCTCGGGCATGGTGTACGAGACCGGGTCGATGGCGCTCATCGAGCCCTGGATCGCGGCCACCGTCATCGTGGGCCGGTTCACCGGAGCCCGGTTCACCGGATGCGGTACCACGACGGTGGCCAGCACCGCGGCGACCGCGATCGCGAACGGCCACACGCCCGAGAAGCCGGTGAAGCCGCGGCGGCGGCGTCCCAGCACGGCGAGGGCACCGAACAGGAGCAGCTGGCCCAGCAGGGCGACGACGAACCCGAGCCCGGCGATGCCGATCCAGGGGGCGAGATGCAGCAGCGGGGAGTCCGCGAGGGCGAAGGCGCTCGCGCCCCACGGCAGGCCTCCCCAGGGGGCGCTGCTGCGCAGGGCCTCGAGCGCCACCCACAGCGCGGAGACGACGATCGCGCTGGTCAGGCACAATCCCCGGCGCACCATCACGGTGCGGGCCAGCAGACCGAAGACCACGATGTACAGCGCCTCGAACACGCCGAGCGCGATCCAGGGCGTGGCCCCGGCATAGGTGCTGGCCCACGCGGTGAGGGGGACGAACAGCGCCAGCCCCCACAGCAGCGAGACCAGGGCGGCGAGCCAGAGGGAGCGCACCAGGAGACCGGCGCCGAGCAGGGCGATCGCAACCGGCAGCAGCATCCAGAGGTCATAGGGCGGGAAGGCCAGCAGGGCGCAGGCTCCGCCCCCCGCCCCGCACAGCAGCGCGACCGGCCACGGGGTGGGGTCGAACTCGTCGCGGGCCCTCGCCGAGCGCCGACGGGTCCCCGCCGCCGCAGCGGTCGCCGTCACGCCTCGGCCCGCCCGCGGGGAGCGTCCGCGAGGCGGTCATGGAGGATCCTGCCCTCCACCACGGTGCGCAGCGCGCGCGGGGTGCCCTGGTCGAGATCCGGCAGCAGCGGCGTGCGCGAGCGCGGATCGGTGGACCAGCTGTCCACGCGCTCGGCGCGGGACTGCACGGTGAGGTCCCAGGGCTCCCAGAGCACGAAGGTGGCGGGCAGGCCCGTCTGCAGGCTGCCGGGGTGACGGTTCCCGGCGACCCGCTGACCGCCGCGGGTGGCGGCGAGGAAGGCGGCGCGGTCGCTGATCCGCTGCTCGGCCGGGCTGGTGCGAGCGGCACCGCGCACCCAGTCCCAGGGATCGGCGGACTCGGGCACCCCCGCGGAGCCGAAGGCGAGCGGGGTCCCCTCGGTGACCAGGTCCAGGTAGTCCGCGCTCTCGGTGACCGGGGCGATGATCCGCACGCCCTCCCGCTCCCCGGTGGGGCCGGGCAGGCGCAGCACGATGCCCCGGGCGGCGGCGTCCGTGGCGGTGGCCGGGTCCGGGTCCTCGCCGTCCGCGGTGGCGGCGGCGTCGACGAAACCGGGCGTGACCAGGCAGCCGGTGGCATCGATGCGCTGGACGTCTCCGTGGAGCATGCGGCCGGTGTCCTCCGGGCCGGTCCAGGCGATCAGCCCGTCGGCGACCAGCATGGCGGAGGCCTCGGGGTCCTTGGCGCTGTACAGCACGATGCCCGTGTAGAGCGTCGGGGGCGCGATCCGGCCCGCGGCGTCGTGCGGGTCGGCGGTGTCTGCGGCGGCGTTCGCGAAGGTGTCTTTCTGGCTCACGGTCCCCAGCCTCTCGCGTTCTCCTGGGAGAAAGCTCAGCGGTCGATCTCCTGTGCCACCAGGCCCCGGCGCACGGCACGGATGGACTGCCGGGCCACCGGGCCGAGCTCCTCGTCGGCGGTGAGCTGATCGAGCAGGTCGATGACCTGTCGGCAGTGGCGCACGAAGTCCCCGGGCGGCAGGTCGTTGCCCTCGAGCGCCGCGGCCAGGTGCGCGCCCCGCGCCCAGCGGTGGACGATCGCGGCGATCGCCGGATCCGGAGCGGTGGTCGGGGTGATGCCGTGGCGGGCCTCGGCGGACTGCAGCGCGGCGGCCAGACGCATCGAGGCCGCGAGCGCGGCGTCGACAGCGGGATCGGGGATCAGCTCGGGAGCACGGTCGTCGCGGCGGGTCTCATGGACCGCGGCGGAGACCACGGCCGCCAGCCCGGCGGGATCCAGACCCGTCCAGGCGCCGTGCTCGAGGCATTGCGCGATGAGCAGGTCGCGGTCGCTGAACAGCCGCCGCAGCCGCAGCCCGCTGGCGGTGGGGTGCAGCTCCTCGCCCTCGGGGCCCGCGGGCGCGAGATAGCCGAGCTCGCTCAGCAGATCGGTGAGGCGGTCGAACTGCCGGGCCAGGGAGCTGGTGCGGCCGCGGATGCGCCGCTGGACGCCCTCGAGCTCCCCGCGGGACTTCCGCCACCGGCCCACCCAGCGCAGATGGGACTCGAGATCGGGGCAGGCGGCGCAGGGATGCGCGGCGAGCTGCTCGCGCAGGGCGAGCAGCTGCTCGTCGGTGGCGGCGGTCGACGGGCTGCGACCGGCGCGGCGACGCACCTCGGCACGAGCATCGTCGTCCTGCCCCGCCAGGCGCTGACGCAGGGCGGCGGCGGTGTCCTTGCGCACCCTGCCGCTGCCGAGCGAGTCCTGGCGCGGGAGCCGCAGCGTGTCGATGACGGCGGGTGGGGAGGGCACGTCCCCGGGGCGGAGGCTGCGCCGGCGTCCCTCGGTGTCCAGCAGGTCCACCTGCGGGCCGCCGAGCACCGCACGGTCGACCTCCAGCACCACCGCATAGCCGCGGCGCTTCCCGCCGGGCAGGGCGATCACCTCGCCGCGGCGGAGGTCGCCGAGCACGCTGCGGGTGCGGTCCCGGTCCCGCTCGGCCCGGGCCCGGGAGAGGGCCTTCTCCCGGTCGGTGAGCGCCTCCTGGAGCCGTGCGTACTCCAGCAGGTCCCCGCGGTCGCAGGTGACCGCGGCACGGTAGTCGTCGGCGGTGTCCTCCAGCTCGCGGGCGCGACGGGCCAGGCCCACCACGGAACGGTCGGCCTGGAACTGGGCGAAGCTGGTCTCGAGGGTCTCCCGGGCGCGGGAGAGGTCGAAGCGGTCCAGCAGGTTCACGGCCATGTTCGGGGTGGGCCGGAAGGCGGAGCGCAGCGGGTAGGTGCGCTTGGAGGCGAGGGAGGCGACGGCCGGGGCATCGAAGCGCGGACCGGCGAGCACCACGGCGTGACCCTCGGTGTCGATGCCGCGGCGGCCCGCCCGGCCGGTGAGCTGCGTGAACTCCCCCGGTGTGAGGTCCGCGTGATCGACGCCGTTGAACTTCACCAGCTTCTCGAGCACCACGGAGCGGGCGGGCATGTTGATCCCCAGCGCCAGCGTCTCGGTGGCGAAGACCACCTTGATCAGGCCTCGGGCGAACAGCGCCTCGACGACGCTCTTCAGCAGCGGGAGCATCCCGGCGTGATGGGCGGCGAAGCCGTCCAGCGCGGCCCGCCGGAAGGTGTCCAGCGAGAGCACCTCCTCGTCCTCGATGCCGATGCCTCCGAGCTGCTCGTCCAGCACCGCGCGGATCTCCCGGCGCTCGCGGTCGTCGGTCAGGCGCAGCCGGGCCCGCGCGCACTGCTGCACCGCGCCGTCGCAGCCGGCGCGGGAGAAGATGAACATGATGGCGGGCAGCAGCGCGGCATCGTCCAGCAGCTCCACGACGTCCGGCCGCCGCGGCGGGCGCAGGGCACCGCCGGATCGGTCCCCGTGGCGGTGCGGTCCGGCTCCCGGGCCACCTCCCCCGCTCCGCTCGCCCCTGCCGCTGTCGCCGCCGCCCTCGTACGGGCCGCGGCCCTTGCGCAGGTGCGGCGGACGGTGCTGGCCGGAGCCGCGGGGGCGGTGCCTGCCGCCGGTGCCCTTGCGCCCCCGGTATCCCCTGCCCCGGGCACCACCGGTGCGCTCATCGACCGGGAGGGAGAAGGAGGTGACGCGCTCGATCTCAGGATTGACCCGGCGGTCCCCGCGCGCCCCGGGGCCCTGGGAGACCACCGCCTCCCCGTCGGCGTCGACGAACAGGTCCAGCAGCTCGTCGCCGACCACGACGTGCTGCCACAGCGGCACCGGCCGGGTCTCGGAGACGATGATCTCGGTGCTGCCGCGGACCTCCTGCAGCCAGGCGCCGAACTCCTCGGCGTTGGACACGGTCGCGGACAGCGAGACCAGCCGCACCGAGCCGTGCAGGTGGATGATGACCTCCTCCCACACCGGGCCGCGCATCCGATCGGCGAGGTAGTGCACCTCGTCCATCACCACGAAGCCCAGCCCGACCAGCAGGTCCGAATCGGCGTACAGCATGTTGCGCAGCACCTCGGTGGTCATCACCACCACCTCGGCCTCGGGACGGATCGAGGTGTCCCCGGTGAGCAGTCCCACCCGGTCCGCACCCAGCCAGTCGACCAGCTCGCCGAACTTCTGGTTCGACAGGGCCTTGATCGGGGCGGTGTAGAAGACCTTGTGCCCGCGGGCCAGGGCCAGGTGCACGGCGAACTCGCCCACCACGGTCTTGCCGGCTCCGGTGGGTGCGGCGACCAGCACGGAGCTGCCCCCCTCGAGGGCGCGGCCGGCCGCGAGCTGGAAATCGTCCAGGGTGAAGGGATAGCGGGCGGTGAAGGCCGTGAGCTCGACAGCGGCGCGTTCCTGCTCCGCCTCCGTCTTCCATCGCGCGTAGCGTTCCGCGGGTGAGGTCACTGCGAGTCCTTGGGATCGGCGGTCATCGACCCTGACGGCTCCGCGAGCAGACGGACGGCGCCGGGCAGCACGCGGGCGGTCAGCGGCAGCAGCTCGCGCGGCTCCCCGTCAGCGTAGGCGCGCAGCATCCGCCCGTGGCGGAGGCCGATGGTGAGCTGCTCGACGGGGCGGATGTCGACGGCGGACAGCGAGGTGTGGGTGCCGGCGAAGACCCGGGGGAACAGACGCAGCAGCTGCCGACGGCCGATGCCGGAGACGGTGGCGAGCTCGAGCACCCCGTCGTCGATGCGGGCGTCCGGCACCATCCGCATCCCGCGGCCGAACATTCCCGTATTGCACAGGGTCAGCACCGTCGCGTCCAGCTCGATCCGGTCGCCGCCGTCGATCTCCATCCAGAACGGCAGGGGCGTGAACGCGCGCAGCTCGCGCAGCACGGCGGTGGTGTACCGGACGGTGTGCCCGGACCGGGCCCGGTTCGCACGCGCGTTGACCAGGGCGTCGAAGCCGAGGTTCAGGTTGCCGAGGGCGAGGGAGCGATGTCCCGGCCCGGAGTGCCCGGCGGCGGTGATCTCGATCGCATCGACGCTCACCACCGGCCGGGACAGCGCGTGCAGCAGTGCCCGCGTGGAGCTCTCCGGGTCGTTGACGGCCAGCCCGAGCGAGCGGGCGAAGTCGTTGCCGCTGCCGACCGGGACCACGCCGAGGCGCACCGGGCTGCCGGCGACGATCTCGGCACCGAGCGAGACGGTGCCGTCCCCGCCCACGACCACCAGGGCGGTCAGCGAGTCGCGGATGTCCTCCGCGCGCGCCCGGGCCACGGCGGCCGACGGGCCCGAGAGGTCGACCACGGAGATCCCGGCCAGGCGCAGGAGGTGATCCACCTGCCGGCCGATGCGGTGAGCGGTCCCCTGTGCCGCCGTCGGGTTCGCGAGCAGGCCCACCCGGAGCCTGCTCACCGCCGGTCCTCGTCAGTGTCGTCCAGACGCGACGGCCCCTCGACCTTCTCCACCTCGTCATCGATGCTGCTCGCTTCATCGTCCGCGAGGTCGGCGTCGCCGGAACGGCGACCCACGCGGCGGTCGTGGAGCAGTGCGATGACGATCGCGCCGAAGAAGAGGCTGGCGATCGCGGCGGACATCGCGATCAGGGTCACCGGCTCGGGGGTCGGGACCATGACCGCGGTGAAGGCGAAGCTGAGGAAGATGATCCAGCGCCATGCCTTGAGCATCGCCTTGCCGCTGACCAGGCCCATGAAGTTCAGCAGCACCATCACCACCGGGATCACGAAGGCGACGCCGAAGGCGAGCATCGTCTTGATCAGCAGTGCCAGGTACTGGTCGTAGGGGATGATCTGGGAGGTCGAGCCCTCGGTGGGGGTGAAGCTCATCAGCACCGGCACCAGCTGGTTCACGGCCCAGTAGCCGGCGAGGCAGCCGAGGAAGAACAGCGGGATCGCGGTGCCGAAGAAGCCGATCGCGTACTTGCGCTCGTTCTTGTGCAGACCCGGCATCACGAACAGCCAGATCTGCGCGATGATCATCGGCGAGGACAGGATCAGGCCGATGTAGGCGGCCATCTGCAGCTTGACGTTCAGACCCTGGCCGACGCCCTGGAAGTTGATCAGCGCCTGGAGGTCGGAGTCCTCTCCGGCGGCCTCGATCGGCGCCTTGACGGCCTCGAACACCCAGGGGAACAGGAACCAGCCACCGATCGAGAGCAGCAGCACGGTGATCGCGCTGATCATCAGCCGGTTGCGCAGCTCGACCAGGTGCTCGCCGAGGGACATGCGTCCCTCGGGATCCCGGCCCGGCCTCGTCACGGGCTTCGCCTCGGCCGGCCCGCGTCCCTGCGTATCACTCGCCACGGATCTGCTTCCTCCCAGCGCTCCGGGCCCGATCGATCACTGGACCGGGTCCGTCGTCGAGGGCGCGGTGCGCGCCCAGATGCTCGGTCGCGACGCCGTCTCAGTCGCGACGGTAGGAGTCGTCGTCATCGCGGGACCGGATCGGCTCGCGGTCGTGATCGCGGTCATCGCGGGGGTCGTACTCGCGGTCATCGCGCGCGCGGCGATCGTCGCGATCGTCGCGGGTATCGCGGGCATCGCCCTCGCGGCGGTCGTCACGTGAGCGCGAGGAGCGGGACGGGCGGTCGAGCTCCTCGTCCTCATCGGCCTCGGCGGGCTTGTCGTCACCGCGGAGCTCCTCGACCTCGCTCTTGAAGATGCGCATCGACTTGCCCATGTTGCGGGCGAGACCCGGGAGCTTGTTGGCTCCGAACAGGAGGATCACCAGCACGATCAGCAGGACGATTGCCCAGGGGTTGCGGAAGAAGTTCATGGAAGTACCTTTCAAAAGCGCCATGACACAGCGCGGGCACCCCTATCATCCCACAGCGGACGGGGCGCCGAACGAACCGCCCCGGTGACGATCCGGCCCACCGCGCGGCGGGCCGTCCCAGAGTAACGGCAGTTACCGGGTGTGACGTACAGCGCCGCCGCGTGCCACGGTCACGATCGTGTCTCTCAGCGGGTCCGGCGCGAGCACCTCGGCGGCGCCGGCGGATTCCAGCACCGCATCCACCAGGGGAGCCAGCACCGGCTCGACCAGGCGCGCGTAGGTCGCCCCGCTCCCGCCCTCGGCCCCGTCCGCGGCATCCCGCAGCTCGACGGCGTCGAAGGATTCGGCGATCCAGTGCGCGGCCGGGGCCAGCCGCAGCCACACCTCTCCCTCGACGCGACCGGCCAGCACCGGACCCTCTCCCGGTGCCGGACGAGTCATCTCGGTCCCGGCGGGCAGCAGCTCCACGATGCGGTCCAGGCGGAATCGGCGCTCCCCCTGCGCCAGCTCGCAGTGCGCGAGCAGGTAGGAGCGTGCTCCCACGGTCTCGATGCGCAGCGGCCTGATCCGCCGCACGCTGGTGCCGGCGCGGTCCGTGGAGGAGTAGCGGATCGTCAGCCGGGCGTCCTCGGAGCCGGGTTCGGCGCGCAGGGCAGCGTGCACCGCCGTGAGCACCTGCTCGGCCCGGTCCGCGGTGCGGGCGGCCCGCTCGTCGGCCGAGGTCGCTGCGGCGATCTCGCTGCGGGTGGGGACCTGCGGCCCCTCCGACGGCTCCGCCGTGCCCTCCACCACGGCCAGCAGCTTGGCGCGGGCGGACTCCACCACCTGCGCGGTCTGCCCGGCGGCGGGCTCGAGCGCCGCGAGCCCGGCGAGCAGCGCCGTGCTCTCCACCGCGCTGAGGCTCAGGGCGCGGCGCAGCGGCTCGGCGTTGCGCACCCGCACCGTGCCGTGCTCCCATTCGGCCTCGATGAGGTCCTCCCAGCCGGTGCCCATGTCGCCGCAGACGAAGAGCACCTGCAGATCGGTGATCAGCTGCTTCTCGGTGATGCCCAGCGCCTCGGAGAGCTCCGCCAGCTGGACCTCGTCGCGGGACATGACGTACGAGGCGACGGAGATCAGCCGGGAGAGATGGTCTCCGCTCTGCGGCGAGACCCGGATCCGGGCCGGGAGCCGGGCGGCCGCACGGTCGAGGGCCGTGAGGTCCGCCGCCCCCTCGTGCGCCTCGGCGATCACCGTGAGCACCGCGGCGAGCTCCTCGCGCCAGCCGATCGGCGCGAGCAGTTCGAGCCAGCGGACGTCGGACAGCAGCAGGCGGCGCACCGCCGGCCGCGGCAGCTCCGGCAGGCGGAAGGTCTCCGCCTCCAGGGTCGCGCCGGCGCGGTCCCGCAGGGACAGCGCCTTGAAGGGTGCGGCGCGGAGCAGCGCCGAGTCCCGGTCATCGCTGTCGAGCATCCTCTCGAGCACCTCGGCGAGCTCGATCTGCTCGGGACGCAGCCTGACGGCGACGCCCGCCTCGGTGGGGAACGATTCGATCCGGGAGGCCCGGAACACGCGGGGCGCCTCGCGGTCCCGGTCCCAGCCGTGGAGGTACCAGTGGCCGTCGTGGACGCCGACCACCCACGGCTCGATCCGACGCTCCGCCGGAACGCCGTGGGTGCCGCGGTACATGAACCGGATGCCGTGCCCGGAGACCACGGCCTGGAGCAGCGGAGTGAGCACGGGCAGGGACTCGACGGCCCCGCGGGGTGTGCGGCGCAGCAGATCGGGGTCCGCATCGTGGCCGAGGCTGAGGAGCTTCGCGCGCACGCGGCGCGCCGCTCCCCCGGCGGCGGCGGTGTCCCAGGCGCGGCTCGCCGCGAGCAGCACCGTGTACTCCTCGGTGGTGAGATCGAGCACCGCGCCCGAGCGGGCCGCGTCGATGCGGTAGTGGACCGTGTTCTCGTCCAGCAGGTCGCGCTCGGTCACCAGCGGCAGGCCGAGCTCGATGATCGCGGCCTTGTCACGCTCGAACATCCGCTCCGCGGCCTGGTCGGAGACCGCCTGGGCATAGTCGGGGATCACCCGGAACAGCTTCGCGCGGTCGATCCGACGGCGCGAACCGATCGTCATGATGACGTTGAGCAGTCTCTCCACACTCTTCGAAGCCACGGCGTCAGCGTATCTCCCCGGGAGCGCGGGGCGGGACGATATGCCGTCGCGGCCTAGGCTGGGGCCATGCTGCGATGGGAACGGGGAACCGTGAAGGCCGCTCTGGGGTCCTGGCCCGGGGTGGATCGGCTCGAGATCGAGCTCGAGGGCGGCGCGGAGATCCTCACCGCGATCGCCTACCGGGAGCTGACCGGGTGCCCGGAGCCGGGCGAGACGGTGCTGCTGAACACCAATGCCGTGCGCCGCGAGCTGGGCACGGGCGGCGACGCCATGGTGGTGGCGCGCCCGGAGGTGCTGCCGGAGGCGGAGGCGATCGACGGGCACATGGTCAAGGCCCGCTACACCCCGATGCAGACCATGGTCGAGGCGATCGACGACCCCGCCAGCGAGCACTACGAGACCCTCCGCTCCGCCAAGCGCCTCGAGGGCATGCCGGTGATCGTCGCGGATCTGCACTCCTCGCTCCCCGCGCTGATCGCCGGGATCCGCGCCCAGCGCCGCTCCCTGCGCATCGCCTCTGTGCACACCGACGCCGCGGCGCTCCCCGCGGCCTACTCCCGCAGCGCGGCCCGGCTGCGCGAGGCGGACCTGCTCTCGGCGGTGATCAGTGCGGGGCAGTCCTTCGGCGGCGACCTCGAAGCGGTCACCGTGCACTCCGCCCTGCTGGGGGCCAAGCACGTGGTGGGCGCCGATGTCGCGATCGTCATCCAGGGACCCGGGAACCTGGGCACCGGGACCGGCTGGGGCTTCTCCGGGGTGCAGGCGGCGGAGGCCCTCCACGCCGCCGCGGTGCTCGGTGGCCGGGGCGTGGCCACCCTGCGGGTCTCCGAGGCCGATGAGCGGGAGCGGCATCGCGGGCTGTCCCATCACTCCTCGACCGTCTACGGACGGGCTCTGCTCACCCCGGTGCAGCTGCCGGTGGTCCCGCGCCACGACTCCCGTTACAACGGTTTTCATGAGTCGGTGCGTAAACAGGTGAAATCCACGATCCTCAAGCCGGCGAAGAAGCGCGGCGTCCTCCATCAGCTCACCGAGGTGGATGCGAAGGGTCTGCGTGATGCGCTCGAGGAGATGCCGGTGCGGATGACCACGATGGGCAGGACCCTCGCCGAGGACCCCTCCCCCTTCCTGTATGCGGCGCTGGCCGGGCGCTGCGCCGCGAAGCTCGCCCCCGGTGAATGAGGCAGGGACGGCTCAGGAGGGCGGGGCCTCCCCGCGCTCACGGATCAGCGCCTGCAGCTGATGGGCGGCCGCGATGGCCCGCTTCCCGTCATAGCGCTGGAGCGCCTGCAGCGGATGGGTGTGGCCGTCGGCCAGGTCGAGATGGGCCCACGGATCCCCCATCGGGAAGCTGATCCCCAGCACCTCCGGCCATTCCAGCGTGCGCGTGCGCATCAGGTTGCGCACCTCGAGCTCGTCGGGGCGGGCGGTGATCTTCACCGAGGCCTCGAGGTGGCAGAAGAGGAACACCAGCACGCCGACCGCGAGCAGACCGAGCCGGCCTCCCCACTGGAAGCTGGTGATCATCACCGCTCCGCCGATCATGCCCGCCATCACCACGACCGCGCTGAAGTAGGCGGCTACCCGCACCGCGCGGGGGCGCAGCACGATCGTGGCCCGCTGCTCCCCGCCGACGGCGTCCGCTCCGGGGGTGCGCATCGACATCTCAGATGCGGCAGGCCTGGATCGCGGTGACCAGGATGGCGCGGGCGCCGGCATCGTAGAGCTCGTCCATCATGCGGTGGGCGGAGCCGCTGTCCACCATCGCCCGCACCGCGGACCACTCCCCGCCGTGCAGCGGCGAGACCGTGGGCGACTGCAGCCCGGGCGTGATCTGCACCGCCCGCTCGAGGAGGGCGGAGGGGATGTCGTAGTCGAGCATCACGTACTCGCGGGCCACCAGCACGCCGCGGATGCGACGGGCGAGCACGTCCAGGGAGTGGGCGGCCTCCTCGTCGAGCTCCATGCCGGGGCGGGAGAAGAGGACGGCCTGGCTGGTCATGATCGATTCGCCGAAGGGCTCGAGCCCGGCCTGGCGCAGCGTGGTGCCGGTCTCGACCACATCCGCGATGACGTCCGCGACGCCGAGGCGGATCGAGGACTCGACGGCGCCGTCGAGGTGGACCACCTCGGCGGTGATGCCGCGCTGGGCGAGGTAGTCCTCGACGAGGTTCTCGTAGCTGGTGGCGATGCGGGCGCCCTGCAGCTCGGAGACGTCGCTGCGGGTGCCGGCGGGGGCCGCGAAGCGGAAGGTCGACCCCGCGAAGCCCAGCGGCAGGATCTCGTCGGCCGGGGTGCGGGAGTCCAGCAGCATGTCCTGGCCGGTGATGCCGACGTCGACGGTGCCGGAGCCGACGTACACCGCGATGTCGCGCGGGCGCAGATGGAACAGCTCCACGCCGTTGTCCTCGTCGACCACGACGAGCTCCTTCGCCGTGCCGCGGCGCCGGTATCCGGCCTCCTGCAGCAGGTCGGCGGCGGGTTCGGAGAGAGCGCCCTTGTTGGGGACGGCGATGCGGAGCACGGATCCTCCTCGGCCGCTGCGGCGGCCATGGGACGGGATGGGACGGGAGATGCGGGAGGGACAGCGGCGTCAGGGCCGCGACGAGCGGCCGACGGCTCAGAGCTGGCGGTAGACGTCCTCGAGGGAGATGTCCTTGGCGATCATCATCACCTGCAGGTGGTAGAGCAGCTGGCTGATCTCCATCGCGGCGTCGTCCTTGGACTCGTACTCGCAGGCCATCCACACCTCGGCGGCCTCCTCGACGATCTTCTTGCCGATCTGATGGACACCGCCGTCGAGTTCGCGGACGGTGCCCGACCCCTCGGGTCGGGTGCGGGCCTTGTCGGTGAGCTCGGCGAACAGCGCCTCGAAATCCTTCACGCCCCCAGGGTACGCGTCCGGGTCGGGCGCGCGCGCCGTCGCCCGCCCGCCGGACAGCAGCAGCTCAGTCCCGGCGCACCGTGGGATCCAGGTGGGCGGTCTCGACCGTGACCCGGGCCTGCTCCAGATCGTGGCGGTTGCGCACTCCCCACCAGATGAAGAAGCCCATCAGGGTGAAGGCGCCGTAGAAGAGATACATGAACGCACTGGCGTAGTAGCCGGCGCTCAGCAGCAGCGGGACGCCGACGATGTCCACGGCCACCCAGATCAGCCAGAACTCGACCCAGCCCTTGGCCATGCCGAAGGTCGCCAGCAGGCTGCCCATGAAGATCCAGGCATCGGCCCAGACCGGCTCGTAGGAGCCCAGGATGCGGAACAGCGGGGTGAGCGCGGCGGTGCCGCCGACCAGCACGACGATGAGCAGGGCGCGGGTGCCCCAGGAGGCCCAGCGCGGCTCGACCGCGGTGCCGTTCGCGTCCCGGGCCTGTCGCCAGCGGACCCAGCCGTAGACCGCGGTGGCGATGAACATCACCTGGCGTCCGGCCTGGCCGTAGAGGTCCACCGGGTTCGGGCTGCCGAACACGGTGCCCAGGAACACGGTCAGCAGCAGGGCGTTGCCGATGATGCCGACGGGCCAGGCCCAGACCTTCCGTCGTATCCCGCCCAGCGCGCTGAGCAGTCCGAAGACGTTGCCCAGCACTTCGCGCAGGAGCAGGAACTGGCCCCCTTCGAACTGGATGCGGGCATCGAAGAGCCACTGCAGAAGGTCCATGTCGCCGTTGCCGCGGGGTCAGTGGGTGGGGTGGCGCTGTGCGAGCTCGCGCAGGGCGGAGATCTCGTCCGCGGCGTCCTGGGCACGGTAGATCGCCGACCCGGCGACGAAGACGTTCGCGCCGGCCTCCGCGCAGCGCTCGATGGTCTCGCGACTGACCCCGCCATCGACCTGGATCGACACCTCCAGGTTCGACTCGCTGATCGCCGCGCGGGCGCGGCGGATCTTCGGGAGCATGGACTCCAGGAAGCTCTGCCCGCCGAAGCCCGGCTCGACGGTCATCAGCAGCAGCATGTCGAACTCGCCGATGATGTCCAGCAGGGGCTCGACGGGGGTGGCCGGTCGCAGTGCGACCCCGGCCTGGACGTTCTTGCGGCGCAGGTCGCGGGCGAGCTTGACGGGCGCGCGGGCGGCCTCCAGGTGGAAGGTGACCGAGGAGGCCCCGACCTCGGCGTAGGCCTGGGCCTCGGTGTCGGCCTCGGCGATCATCAGGTGCGCATCGATGGGCAGCGTGCTGCGCTGCACGATCTGCTCGACCATCGAGGGGCCGAAGGTCAGGTTCGGCACGAAATGGTTGTCCATCACGTCGACGTGGACGCTGTCGGCGGTGGAGATCCGCTCCAGCTCGGTGCCGATGGACATGAAGTCGGCGTTGAGGATGCTGGGGTGGATGAAGTGGCCGTCGGTCGAGTACGGGGTGTTCATGCCGCGGTGGTTCCTTCCTCGGTGGGGGCGGGCCGCTTGCGCAGCAGATGGATGTACATCGCGTCGGTGCCGTGGACGTGGGGCCACAGCTGCACGGCGGGCCCGTCGCCCAGCTCGATGTCGCCGCGCGCGGCGGGCAGCACCCCGGCGCGCACGGGGTCTCGGGCGTCGAGCTCCTCGATGTCCTGGCGGGTCTTCAGCACATCGGCGACGATCAGGCGGGTCTCGGCCAGGTGCGGGGAGCAGGTCACGTAGGCGACCACTCCCCCGGGCGCGGCGGCATCCAGGGCGGAGGTGAGCAGCGCGCGCTGGAGGGTGGTGAGCTGGCCGATGTCGGCGGGGGTGCGGCGCCAGCGGGCCTCGGGGCGGCGGCGCAGCGCGCCCAGGCCCGAGCAGGGGACGTCGGCGAGGACCCGGGAGAAGCGGCCGGGCAGCTCGGCGCCGATCGCGGTGCCGTCGGCGGTGCGGGTGGTGATCTCGCAGCCGGCCTCCTGCAGGGTGGCGACGGCCCGGTCCACCAGCTGAGTGCGGTGCTCGGCCAGCTCGACGGCGAGCAGGTCCGCGTCGTGGTCGACGGTGAGCCCGCCCAGCAGCGCGGCCTTCCCGCCGGGTCCCGCGCAGAGGTCGAGCCAGTGATGGTCCTCGGCGAGGACGAGGTCATCGGCGCCGAGGGCGAGGGCGAGGGCGGCCAGCTGACTGCCCTCGTCCTGCACCGCGACGCGTCCCTGCGTGACCGGGTCCATGCCGCCGGGATCGCCCGAGGGCCAGGAGGCGGCGAAGACGGACAGCCGGCCCGGGCTCGCGCCGTGGTCGATGAGCTCGTCGAGGTCGGTGAGGCCCGGGCGCATCACCAGCGAGACCGCGGGGGCCGCGTTCTGGGCCGCCAGCAGCTCGTCGATCTCGTCCCGGGAGCGGCCGTGACCGGCCAGGGCGTCGCTGAGGGCGCGCACCACCCAGCGGGGGTGGGAATGGACGACGGCGAGGTGGCCGGTGGGGTCCGTCGAGCGGTCCGGGGCGACCTGGGCGATCCACTGCTCGCGGTCCTGCTCCCCCACCCGGCGCAGCACGGCGTTGGCGAAGCCGGCGGCGCCGGCGCCCACCACGGAGCGGGCCAGGGCCACGGTCTCGGAGGTGGCGGCGTGCCGCGCGACGCTCATGTCCAACAGCTGGTAGGCGCCCAGGCGCAGCACGTCCAGGAGCGGAGGATCGAGCTTCTCCAGCGGGCGGTCCACGCAGGCGGCGAGGATCGCGTCCAGCCGGCCCTGGGCGCGCAGCGCGCCGTAGAACAGCTCGGTGGTGAAGGCGGCGTCGCGGCCGGAGACCTGATGGGTGCGCAGCAGGCGGGGCAGCACCAGGTTCGCGTAGGAGTCCTCCTCGCGCACCAGGCGCAGGCCTTCGAACGCGACCTGGCGGGAGGGGGTGGAGCGGCGCGAGCGCTCGGAGGGGCGGGAGTCGGAGTAGCCGCGGCGCGGCCCGCCCTGGCCGCGGGCGCCGGAACGGGTGCGTCCCTGCTGGTCGCGGGGGCGTCCGTGGTCATCGCGTCGGCCGCGGCCCTCGCCGCCTCGTCGTGCCTCACTCATGCGGTCTCTCCGTCCTGCTGGTCCGTGGTGAAGCGGGCGTGCTCGGCCAGGGCCGCGCCGCGAGCCCAGTCCGCAGCCCGCATCGGCCGCTTGCCGGCCGGGGCGAGGGTGGACAGGGCGATGACGTCGGTGCCGGTGCCCACCAGCACCTGACGCTTGGTGGTCTCGATCCGGCCGGGCGCCAGCGGCGCGTGCTCGGGGGCCAGTTCGACGCCGAGGAGCTTGGTCCGCGCGCCGTCCAGCAGTGTCCAGGCGCCGGGCTGGGGGCTCATCCCGCGGATATGGGCGGCGACCTGCTCGGCGGGTCGGGTCCAGTCGATGCGGGCCTCGGCGGTGGACAGCTTCGCGGCGTGGGTGGCGAGGGAGTGATCCTGGGGCGTGAACGTCGCGGTGCCGTCCGCGAGGGCGTCCAGCGCCTGCAGCAGCACGCTCGCGCCGTCCTCGGCCATCCGCTCCAGCAGCTGCCCGGCGGTCTCGAACTCGCCGATGGTGGTGGGGGCGGTGGTGAGGAGGTCGCCGGTGTCCAGGCCCTGCTCGATCCGGAACACGCTCATCCCGGTCTCGCGCTGCCCGGCGAGCACGGCCCGCTGGGCGGGGGCGGCGCCTCTGAACTGCGGCAGCAGGGAGAAGTGCAGGTTGATCCAGCCGTGGCGGGGGATGTCGAGCGCGGCCTGCGGGATCAGGTTCCCGTAGGCGACCACCGGGGCGACATCGGGCGCGAGGTCCCGCAGCTGCTGCTGAACCGTCTCGTCGCGCAGCGTGGCGGGGGTCAGCACCGGCACCCCGGCCTCGAGGGCGAGGGCCTTGACCGGGGAGGGGGCGAGCCTGCGGCCGCGTCCGGTGGGGGCGTCGGGCTGCGTGAGCACGCCGACCACCTCGTGGTGGGAGTCGAGCAGGGTGCGCAGGGAAGGGAGGGCGGCCTCGGGGGTGCCGGCGAAGAGCAGACGCATGATGCTCCCAGTCTACGGGGCCGCCGGCTCAGAAGACGTCGGGCGGATCCAGCCGCACCCGCAGCGAGCCCTTGGCCTTGCGGGCGCTGCGGGCGGCGATGCCGGCGCGCAGCGCATCGGCGAGCTCCCGGGAACGGGACGGTTCCAGGCGCACCACGGCGCGGGAGCGGCCGGCGGCGTCCGGGCCCTCGAGATCGACCGGGCCGAAGACGTCCGTGCCGTCGGGCAGCTCGACGGTCTCCAGGAAGGTTCGGCAGGCCTCCCGCTCCCCCACGATCTCCGCGACCCGGGAGAACGGCGGCAGGTCCAGCTCGTGGCGGTCCGCGAGCACCCGGTCGAGGAAGACGGTGGAGCGGTGGGCGACCAGGTCCCGGATCGCGGGCAGGGTGGAGGTGCCCACCACCAGCACCTCTCCCCCGTCCTCGGCGCTGCGCACCAGGGAGATCGCGCCGCGCCAGCGCCGCACCGCCTCGACGTCCGCATCGAAGGCGGCGCGGCCCAGCAGCGCGTCCGCATCCAGCAGCAGGCCCGCGGCAAAGCGGCCGGCGGGTGCCGGTTCGGCGCCGGGGGTGGCGACGATGATCGCCCGCTCCGGGACCGCGTCGTCCGCCAGCGCCCCGTGCGCGCCGCCGGCGACCTTCAGGGGCGTGTCGGGGAAGGCGCGGTGCAGCTCCTCGGCGGTGCGGGTGGAGCCGACGACCATGGCCCGCACCTGGGTGCGGTCGCATTCAGGGCAGCGGTAGCCGTCCTCCCGGCGGCCGCAGACCCGGCAGTGCAGCGGGCCGTTGCGTCCGCTGAGGGACAGCGGGGCGGAGCAGTGGGGGCACTGGGCGCGGGTGCGGCAGAAGGTGCAGGCGATCGCGGGCACGTAGCCGGAGCGGGGCACCTGCACCAGCACCGGGCCGTGCTCGAGGCCCCGCCGGATCACCTTCATCGCCTCCTGCGGCAGGCGGGAGCGGCCCGAGGGCCCTTCGCGCTCGCGCAGGTACTCGTCCATCGCCACGATCCGGGGGCGGACGGCGGTGACCGGTCCCGGCACGGGCTCCAGGCGGGCGAGGTAGCCGTGGTCGGCGAGGGCGCGCAGCGTCACCGAGTCGCTCGCGGCGAGGAACAGCAGCGCGCAGCGCTCCTCGGCGGAGCGGCACTGCAGCACGGTGCGGGTGTGGGGGTAGGGGGCGCGGGGCTCCTCGAGCAGGTCGTCCGCCTCGTCCCAGCAGATGGCCAGGGCCAGGTTCGCCACCGGGGCGAAGGCGGCGGAGCGGTTGCCCAGCACCACCCGGGTCGCGCCGCGCAGGATGCGGCGGAAGATGCGATAGCGCTTCTCCGGACCCTCGGCGCCGGAGAGCACCTCATGCTCGATGCCGCGCTCGGTGAGCACGCGGGACAGCCGGGCGACGTCCCGCTGGTCGGGGGCGACGACGAGGGCACCGAGAGCGGCGTCGAGGTCGGCGATCGCGTCGGCGGCGACGGTGGTCCAGGTGTCGGCGGCATCGAGGGTGAGGCTCGCGCGGGGCACCGGGCCCTCCGGGCTGCCGGCCCGGGCGAGCAGCGCGGAGAGGCCCACATAGCGGTCGCCGGGACGGGGAGCGGCGGCGGGGTGCTCGGTGCCTCCTGGGTCCTCGGCCTCCGCGTGCTTCTCCTCCGCGTCCTTCTCCTCCGCCGCGCGATCGGCCTTCTCGGCGCGGGCGTGGCGCGGGGGCAGGGCCAGGCGCAGCACGTCGCCGACGGTGCCGGCGCTGCGTGCGGCCACCTCCTCGCACACGCGCATCATCGCGGGGGGGACGACGACATCCTCGGAGACCAGGCGGTGCAGCGGGGCCAGGGCCCGGTCGGTCGAGGGCCGAGCGAGGCGCTCGAGGATGATGCCCTCGGTGTCCTTCCCGGAGAACCGCACGCGCACCCGCATGCCGGGTCCGGCAGCCGCGGTGGTGGGGGTGACCGCGTACTCGAAGGGGCGGTCCAGGTGCGGCAGCACGCCCACCAGGTGCACGCTGGCCACCGGCAGGTCGTCGACCACCTCGAAGCCGGCCGTGGTGCGCAGCCCGGAGGCCCGGGTCGCGGCATCGCGGCCCGGGTCGCTCGGCGGGGCGGCCGGCGGGGAGGGAGCGGGAACAGGAACGGCGGGGGCCGCGAAGAGGGACTCCTGCCCTCCTGCGTGCTCCCCCGCCGTCCCCTCGGCGGAACTGCTCAGCGCTTGTGCACCGCCACCAGGTCGCACACGAAGATCAGCGACTCGTGCGGGGCGATCACCGGCGGGGCGCCCTGGGCGCCGTAGCCGAGGGAGGCGGGGATGTCGAGGCGGCGACGACCGCCCACCTTCATGCCCTGCACGCCCTGGTCCCAGCCGGAGATGACCTGGCCCACGCCGAGCTGGAAGCGCAGCGGCTCGCCGCGGTCCCAGGAGGCGTCGAACTGCTCGCCGGTGGAGTGGGAGACGCCCACGTAGTGCACGTCGACGACGTCGCCGCGGCCGGCCTCCTCGCCGTCACCGACGATCTCGTCGGTGCTGAGCAGCTCGGTGGGCGCCTCGCCCTCGGGGAAGTCGACCTCGGGCTTGCTGCGATCGGTCATGCGGTCCTCCTGTGTGGTGTGGGGGATGGTTCAGTCGTTGGTGTGGGCGGCATCGAGCACGTCGATCACGAAGAGCAGGGTCTCCCCGGCGAGCTCGCCCTGGTCACGGTAGGCCTCCGCGGGCGGGATCACCAGCATCACCTGGGAGCCGACGGGCAGGTCCAGCAGGTTCTCGTCCCAGCCCTGGATGACGCCGCCCTCGCCCTGCACGAAGGAGAACGGGGCCCCGCGCTCCCAGGACGAATCGAACTGGGAGCCGTCGGACCACTTCCAGCCGGTGTAGTGCATGGTGAGGTAATCACCTGCCCGGGTGGTGTCCCCGGTGCCGACGATCAGGTCCTCGCGCACCGTCGAGGTGGGCGCCTCGCCCTCCGGCGGTGCGTCCAGGGACGGGGCGCCGTTCTCGGCGAGGGTGACGGTGGGGAACGTCCCGGAGGGCTCTGCGGGCTCGCCCTCCGCGCGCAGCGGGGAGACGATGCGGTCGACGTCGGCGACCTGCAGCAGCGAGTAGGCCTGGCCGTCCGCGGACTGCTGCCACCCGGCCATCACGAAGCGGGAGCCCACGGCCATGGTGGTGAACACGTCGAAGGCGGCCTGACCGATGCTCTCGGCGGTGACCTGGACGCCTCCGGCCGGTGCTCCCTGCCACCAGGACTGCAGGGTCTTCCCGGTGGAGGCGTCGACGTACTTGTGGCGCCAGATGATGGTGTCACCCTCGGCGATGGTCTCCCCGTCCCCGGGGACGACGACCTTCGCGTCGGCGGCCGTGATCTCGAGCGGGGCGGTGAACTCGACCGTCGGCTCGGCGCCGAGTTCCTCGCTGACGGTGACGCCGGCCAGCGGGTCGCCGCCGCCACCGCCGTCGGAGGCCCCTCCGGCGTCGGAGGCCCCGCTGCCGTCTGTGCCCTCATCGGTGCAGGCGGCGAGGCCGATGGCGGCGGTGGCGGCGAGGGCGGTGGTCAGCAGCGTGCGGCGGCGGATCAAGTGAGGGCCTTTCGGATCGGTGGGCCCGTAGCGGGCACGGCACCAGGGTACGGGGCGGAGGATGAGCGTTCGCGGAGTGTGGCGGAGCGCTCGGTCGGCACCCGCTCAGGCGAAGGGCATCGGCTGCGCCGGCGCCGCGGTGCCCTGGGAGCGGATCTCCGCCAGCAGGGCATCGACCGCCGGCAGCTCGGTGGTGAAGGGGTCCAGCACCTGGATCGGCATCGCGCCGGGCCGGGTCAGACGCAGCGTGGTCCAGTCCACGACGTGGTCCACCCCGTGCTCCTGGGCGGCGGTGACCACCTGGCCACGGAGATGCGCCCGGGTGGTGGTGGGGGCCGTGGTCCGGGCCGCCTCGATCCGTGCCTCCGCGAGCCGCTGCGGGGCGAGGCCGCGGCGCTGCAGCGCAGCGAAGACGCCCTGGCCGGGATCGATGTCGTGGTAGGCCAGGTCGAGGCGCTCGATCGCGGGATCACCGAGGTCGACGCCTCGGCGCTCGGCGACCTGGGTGAACAGCCGCTCCTTGATCGCCCAGTCCAGGTTCTGTGCGGCCCAGGTGCGGTCGCCGGTGCGGACCGTATCGAGCGCCCGCTGCCAGGTCTCCAGCACTGCCTGCTCGGACTCGTCGGCGAACTCGGTGACATGGTCCAGCCACCGCTGCTGGACCTCGAGCGCGGTGGTGGTGCCGCCGCCGGCGAGCGGCAGCGGGGCGGTGCCGGTGAGGTCGCGGGCCACGGCCCGGATGGCGGTGATGTCGTCGTGCAGCGCGAGCTCGGGCAGGGCGCGACCGGACTCGATCGCGCGCAGCACCAGGTCGGTGGTCGCGAAGCGGAGGTGGGTGGAGACCTCGCTCATGGTGGAGTCGCCGACGATCACATGCAGGCGACGGAACCGGGTGGGATCCCCGTGCGGCTCGTCGCGGGTGTTGATGATCGGGCGGGTGCGGGTGGTGGCCGAGGAGACCGCCTCCCACATGTGGTCGCTGCGGCGGGAGAAGACGAACTGCGCCGGCGCGCCGCCGGCCGCGCCGTCCTCCGGCTCGGAGCGCACCACTCCCCCGGCACCGGTGACGATCTGGCGGGTGACCAGGAAGGGCAGCAGGTAGCGGGGCAGGCGGGTGAACTCGCCGCGGCGGTCCACCAGGAAGTTCTCGTGCGAGCCGAAGGCGTTGCCGGCGGAGTCGACGTTGTTCTTCAGCAGGTGGATGCGGGCGTCCTGGCCGTCGGCGGCGAGGCGCTCGTTGGCCTGGGCGGCGAGGTCCGCGAAGATCCGGTCCCCGGCGCGGTCCTGGGCGACCAGGTCCCACCAGTCGTCGCATTCGGCGGTCGCGTACTCGGGATGCGAGCCGACGTCGAGATAGAGGCGGGCGGCGTTGCGCAGGAACACGTTCGAGCTGCGGCCCATCGCCACCACCGGGCGGAACAGCTCCCGGGCCGCAGCCTCCGGCTCGAGCGCCCGCGAACCGTCTGCCCGCACGCACACCAGTCCGTACTCGGTCTCCAGACCTCCCACGCGACGCTTCATCGGGTCACTGGCCGCCCTTCTGCACGAAGGAGCGCACGAAGGTCTCGGCATTGGATTCGAGCACCGAGTCGATCTCGTCGAGCAGATCGTCCGCCGCCTGGGCGGAGGCGAAGGTCTGCCCGCCGGTGACGGCGTCGGCGCTCTGCTCGTCGTCGCCGCCTCCGCCGGGGGCGTTCAGGGACTGCTGGGACATGATGTCCTCCTCTTCTCTGTCATCGATCGATTGCCAGGGGGTCAGCTGTGCTCGACGGCTCGGCGCAGGGCATCGAGGATCCTCTCGGGATCGTCGGCAGGGTCGATGCCGTGCTGGGCGCACCAGGCGGCGGAGCCCAGAGTGGGGTCGGCCAGGCGCAGCCGATGCCCGCCGGCCGGACCGGCCAGGGTGATCGCATCCCAGCCGGCCGAGGGGACCTGGGCGCGGTGCGCGGCGATGAGCCCGCCCCGCAGGTGGGCGCGGGTGCTGGTGGGAGCGGTGCGCACGGCGGCGTCGACCTCGTCCTGGCTGACCAGGGTGGGCACGGCGCCGGCGGTCCGCAGCTTGTCGTACAGGCCGCGGCCGGGCCGCAGATCGGAGTACTGCAGGTCCACCATCGCCAGGCGCGGGTCCTCCCAGTCCAGGCCGTGGCGGGAGCGAAAGCGCTCGAGCAGCTGGAGCTTGGCGACCCACTCCACCCTCTCGGCGGCACGCATCGGGTCCTCCGCGAGCAGGTCGAGGATCTCGCCCCAGCGGCGCAGCACCTCGACCGTCTCCGCATCGTCGGGGTCGGCGACCGCGGCGAGGGCGTCGAGCAGGAGGCGCTGGATCTGCAGCGCCGTGAGCTCGCGCCCGTCGCTCAGCGCGACCGTGGTGCGCAGGCTGGGATCGTGGCTGATGGCCCGGACCGCGGCGACCGGATCGGCGAGCCTCAGGTCGGGGAGGATCGCGGTGCCGGTGCGATGCTCCGCCTCGAGTGCGGCGAGCATCAGCGAGGTGGTGCCGAGCTTGAGGAAGGTGGACTCCTCCAGCAGGTTCGCGTCACCGATGATCAGGTGCAGGCGGCGGAAGCGGGTGGGGTCGGAGTGCGGTTCGTCGCGGGTGTTGACGATCGGCCGGTTCAGGGTCGTCTCCAGCCCCACCTCGGCCTCCATGAAGTCGGCGCGGGAGGAGAGCTGGAAGCCGGCACGCTCGCCCCGGGTGCCGAGTCCCACCCGTCCCGCGCCCACCAGCACCTGCCGGGTCGTCAGGAAGGGCAGCAGTGCCGTGACCACGCGCTCGAAGGGCACCGCGCGGTCCACGAGGTAGTTCTCGTGGGTGCCGTAGGAGGCGCCCTTGCCGTCGGTGTTGTTCTTGTACAGGGCCACCTCGGGGATGCCGTCGGCCGCGGCGAGGATCGCCATCGCCCGCCGGGCGATCTGCTCCCCCGCGCGGTCGGTGACCACGGCCTCGCGGGCGCGCAGCACCTCGGGCGCGGAGTACTCGGGATGCGCATGGTCGACGTACCAGCGGGCCCCGTTGCGCAGCACCGCGTTGCCGATCGAGCGCTGGGTGGCCCAGGCGAGCACCTCGGCGTCGTCCCCGTCGGGGGCGATCTCCGGCCCGGCCAGCGGCAGGTCCCTCTCGACGCTGGGCACGTGGGCGTCGCGCACCTCATCGGTGAGCTGGCTGGGGTGGGCGGCGGCGCGCTGCAGCTCGAAGCCGCGGGCGTCACGCAGCGGGGTCTCGTCGCCGTAGTCCCAGCGCACGCGGCGGCCGCGCTCTCCCTCGAGGGGGTCGAGCAGGGCGTAGGCGCCCACCACCAGGTGGGAGAGCAGGATCGAGGAGCCGGCGCCCGAGCGGGCACGGTCCTCCATCTCGGCATGGACCACTCCGAACTCGGTCTCGATGCCCATCACCCGCTCGGTGGTCAGCGCGGGGACGGTGTCCTGGGGCAGCTGGGTCATGCCGTGCCCTCCTCCTCGGTGGAGCTGTAGGTGCGTCCCTGCAGCGGGACGATCGCCTCGACGCGGCGCCTCCCGCCGCCGGGCAGACCGGTCACCCGGGCCCAGTCCTCGGGGTGCGCGGCCGAGGGCATGTCCTCGTTCTCGACGAACTCGGCGGTGATCGCGTCGTGCAGGTGCTGGGAGCCGACACCGACGTCGCCGGTGGCCAGCTGGTCCTTCACCGCCCTCTTCTTCGCCCGGTCCACGATGTTGCGCAGGGTGGCACCGGAGACGAAGTCGCGGAAGTGGAGGGTGTCCTGCCCGCCGTCGGAGTACTCGACCCGCACGAACGCGGAGGCCGGGCCCTCGTCGTAGATCTCGCGGGCGGCGAGATCCAGCAGCTGCTCACGGTCCTCGCGCACCGGTACGGTCTCGTCCAGGTAGAGGGAGAGGATGTCGCGGCCGGCGCGCTGGTTGGGGCGACGCACCCGGATCTTCACGTCGAGCCGACCCGGTCGCAGGATCGCCGGGTCGATCATGTCCTCGCGGTTGGAGGCGCCGATGACGATGACGTTGTCCAGGCCCTCGACACCGTCGATCTCGGCCAGCAGCTGGGGCACGATCGTGGTCTCGACGTCGCTGGACATGCCGGTGCCGCGGGTGCGGAACAGCGCCTCCATCTCGTCGAAGAAGATCACCACCGGGTGGTCGGCCGCCGCCTTCTCCCGGGCGCGCTCGAACACCAGGCGGATCGACCGCTCGGTCTCGCCCACGTACTTGTTCAGCAGCTCGGGGCCCTTGACGTTGAGGAAGGCGGAGTTCTCCAGCGCCTCGGCGACGCTCACCCCGCGCACCTCGGCGCTGCGCAGCACGAGCTCATGGGCGACCGCCTTGGCGATCATCGTCTTGCCGCAGCCGGGCGGGCCGTACAGCAGCACGCCCTGCGGCGGGCGCAGGCCGTAGGTGCGGTAGAGGTCCTGCTGCAGGAAGGGCAGCTCGACGGCATCGCGGATCGCCTCGATCTGCTCGCCCAGCCCGCCGATCTGGTCGAAGGAGACCTCCGGGACCTGTTCGAGGACGAGGTCGGTGATCTCGGCGCGGTCGATCCGCTCCAGCACCAGCTGGGACTTGAGGTCCACCAGCACGTGGTCGCCGGGGTGGAGCTGCTCGTCGGTGAGGGTGCCGGCACGGCGCAGCACGCGGGTGTCGTCGGGGGCCACGGCCACCAGCAGCCGGGAGTCGGCCAGCTCCTCGACCACGGGCACCACGTTGCCGGCGTCGCTCGGGGCGACCGCCTCCACCGCGGCCAGGGCCTCGTTCAGCCGCAGCTCGGCACCCGGGGTCAGCGCCTCCAGGTCCAGGGAGGCGGAGGTCGCCACCCGCAGTCGGCGGCCGTGGTGGAGCACGTCGATGGTGGTGCCCTCGCAGCGGCGCAGGAAGGTGGCGTAGGAGTTCGGCGGGTCGCCGACCCGTTCGAGGTCGTTCTTGAGCTCGACGATCTGCGCCCGGGCGGAGCGCAGACCCGCGATCAGGCGGTCGTTGTGGTCCGCGAGCTGCTCGAGCTCGGTGGTCATCTCGGCGTAGGTCTTCATCCTGCGGCGTTCTCCTTCCCGAGGGCGATCAGCGGTCGCGTCCCTGTCGGATGTCGCGCAGTGCGCGCTTGAGCTTGCGCGGGGCGACGCCCCGCTCGCCCACGTCCTGCGTGCTCCATTCGCCCTCGGAGCCGCCGAAGCCCTCGTTGTCGGGATGGCTCAGCTCCTCCTCGAGGCGGGAGCCGGGCGCCGGGCGGGTGGTGCGGCGCAGCGCCTGAGTGCCGTGGGCGGTGCGACGGGCGGTGAGCAGGAAGCCGGTGTGGGCGTTCATGCGGTGCTCGGGGCGCACGGCGAGCCCCTCCAGGTGCCAGGGGCGCACGAAGGACTCCCAGGCAAAGGGCTCGGTGAACTCGCCGTGGGCGCGCAGCGCCTCGGCGGTCCGCGAGAGCTGGGTGACGGTCGCGACGTATGCCAGGAACACGCCGCCGGAGACCAGGACCTCCGCGGCGGAGTCCACGCACTCCCAGGGGGCGAGCATGTCCAGCACCACACGGTCCACCGCGGGTTCCTCGGGCGAGAGCGCGGGGGCGAGATCCTGGAAATCACCGACGGACAGCTCCCAGGCGGGGTGCTCGCCGCCGAAGAAGGTCTCGACGTTCTCCCGGGCCACCTCGGCGAAGTCCTCGCGCCGTTCGATCGAGTGCACCGACCCCTCGGGGCCGACGGCACGCAGCAGCGCAGTGGTCAGGCCTCCGGAGCCGACGCCGGCCTCGAGCACCCGGGCCCCGGGGAAGATGTCCCCCCACATCAGGATCTGGGCGGAGTCCTTGGGGTAGATGATCGCGGCACCGCGGGGCATCGCCAGCATGTAGTCGGCGTAGAGGGGCCGCAGCGCCTGGTACACGATGCCGTGGGAGTTCTCGACCACGACCCCGTCCTCGGCGCCGATGAGCTGGTCGTGGCGCAGCACCCCGCGGTGCGAGTGGAACTCGCCGCCGGGCCTGAGGGTGATGGTGTGCAGTCGGTTCTTGGCGTCGGCGAGCTGGACCTTGTCGCCGAGGGCGAAGGGTCCGGTGCGATCCAGACCGCGTCGGGGCGCGCGGGGCGCGGGACCCGGTGCCCCGTCGTGGGCGGCGGGCTGCGGCTGATCAGTCATGCGTTCCAGCATATGGCCCGGGCCGTCGCAGCCACCATGATGTTCACCGTCCGCGCAGGAGTGCGTTGACGTCCGCGCTCAGGATCACACCGCGGGCGGTGCCGTCCTCTGCCAGGACCAGGTAGGCGGGGGCGGGATGCGCGAGCATCGCGCCGATCAGGTCATCGCCGCGCAGCGTGGCGGGCAGCGCCCCGATCTCGCCGATCGCCCCGGCGACTGCGAGGACCGGGGTCGCCGCGCGCTGTGCGAGGGGGACGGCGGCGGCCGCGGCCGGGTCGATCCGGGAGGCCCGGCCGACGGTGCCCGGTCCCGTGGCGGTGCGGTCCAGGATCAGCACCGAGGAGAGATCGGCGGAGGGGTCGAGGTCCGACAGCGACGCCTGGTGCGGGATGATCCGCACGGGCGTGGCGAGGGAGGCGGCGTCCAGGGAGCGGATGCGGCCCTGCAGCGCGGCTCCGGTCAGCGCCTGCGTGGCGCCCTGCCAGAGCATGCCGGCGATCAGCAGCGCCCAGACCAGGGTCAGCAGGGAGAAACCGCCGGCACCGCCGGCGCGCACGATCCGCCACAGCGGATAGGCGACCACCGCGACGGCGATCCCGCGTCCGAGCCAGGCCGTGATCCGGGTGCCGAGCTCAGGGCTCCTCAGGACCGCTCCGAGCAGCGTCTCGAGGGCGCGGCCGCCGTCCATGGGCAGCCCGGGCAGCAGGTTGAACACCGCGAGCACCAGGTTCAGCCAGGAGCTCACCGAGAAGAACACGTCCGGGGAGCTGCCGGGATCGGCCTGCTGCACGGCGGCGAAGCACAGCCCGGCCAGCAGCAGGTTCGCGGCCGGACCGGACAGCGAGACCAGCAGGGAGCCGAGCGCCGGCATCTGCCGGGAGCGGTACTGCGTGTGCCCGCCCCACAGGGTCAGGGCGATGTGATCGACGCTGGCACCGAAGGCGCGGGCGACCAGGGCATGGGCGGCCTCGTGCACGAGGACCGAGACGATCATGAACAGCCCGATGCCGATCGCCAGCAGCACCGCCGTGGTCGGTGCGATGCCACCGCGGGAGAGCGAGGGGTACATGATGACCGCGAAGAGCAGCACGGTGAGCAGGGTGCCGGGGCTGACCCGCACCGGGGGCAGCGGCCCGAGGCGCACCGTGGGGCTGGTCATGATCGGTCTCCTCCGCCGCCGGGGCGGGGATCCCCAGGCAGGCCGAGGATAGCCCGTGATCCTGGACCGGGGATGAGGTGCCTATGATGGGGTGATGAGTCGAATCGCCATCACGGCTTTCAGCGGATGGAACGATGCCGGCGAGGCAGCCACCGGGGTGATCGAGCATCTGCACGAGGTCTGGCCCACCCGGCCGGCGGGCGCGGTCGATGCTGAGGAGTTCATCGATTTCCAGGTCAACCGTCCCGAGATCCACACCACCGAGGACGGTCTGCGGGTCGTCGACTGGCCGGACACCCGTGTGCACCTGGTGACCCCGCCGCGCGGGCCCGAGATCGTCACCGTGATGGGTCCTGAGCCCTCGTTGCGCTGGAAGCGCTTCTGCGATGAGGTGCTCGAGCAGCTGCAGGCGCTGGATGTCAGCTCCGTGATCGCGCTCGGGGCCCTGCTCGCCGACTCGCCCCACTCCCGGCCGCTGCCCGTCTCCGCCCATGTGGAGCCGGTGCCCGCCGAGCCCGTGAAGGGGTCCGAGCTGTACACCGGTCCGATCGGGGTGCCCACGATCCTGGCCCGGCGCACGGCCAGCGCCGGGCTGCGCACCACCAGCATCTGGGTGCAGGTCCCCCATTACGTCTCGCAGAACTTCTCGCCGAAGGCGGTGCTGGGACTGATGCGGGAGGTGCAGGACCTCGTCAGCGCGCCCATCCCGCTCGACGAGCTGATCGAGGACGCGGAGGCCTGGGAGCGCGGGGTCGACGAGCTGGCGCGCACCGACGAGGACGTGGCCGAGTACGTCGCCCGTCTGGAGCGTGCCCAGGACGCCGCCGGGCTGCCGGAGGCCAGCGGCGACGCGATCGCCAGGGAGTTCGAGCAGTTCCTGCGTCGGCGCCGCGAGTCCGAATGAGCTCGTGCCCGGCGCTCAGCTCTCGAGCGTGATCCCGAACAGCGCGTCGAGCGCGGCGGGGACATCGTCGGGCCCGGGGGCCGCATCGTCCGCGCGGGGGACGGGCCTGCCCTCGGCCCAGGCGTCCAGCGCCTCGAGCGCGCGAGCGGTGTCGAGGTCGTCGCGCAGGGCGGCCCGCATCTCCTCGACCGTCGCCGGGCAGCGCTCGCCGCGGCGGGCGGCGTCGCGGTAGCGCTCCAGCCGGACGGTCGCCTGCTCGAGCTCCTGCTCGGACCACTCCCAGTCGCTGCGGTAGTGGTGCGCCATCAGCACCAGGCGGATCGCCATCGGATCCACGCCGTCGCGCACCAGGCGGTGCACGAACACCAGGTTGCCCAGTGACTTGCTCATCTTCTCGCCCTGGTGGGCGACCATGCCGCTGTGCGCGTAGGCGGCGGCGAAGGGGCGTCCCAGCGCCACGGAGTGGGCGGCGCTGAGGTCGTGGTGGGGGAAGATCAGATCGCTGCCGCCGGCCTGGATGTCGAAGGGCAGGCCGATCGCCTCCTCCGCGATGCACACGCACTCCACGTGCCATCCGGGCCGGCCGCGGCCGAGCTCTGCGGCGTCCCAGGCGGGCTCGCCCTCGCGCTCGGCCCGCCACAGCAGCGGATCGAAGCGGCCGCGCTTGCCGGCGCGGTCCGGGTCGCCGCCGCGCTCGGCGAAGACCTCGAGCATCTGCTCCTCGGACCAGCCGGAGACGTCCCCCAGGGCTCCGTCGACGGAGAGGTCGAGGTACCAGTCGGGGCCGGCGGCGTCGTTCGCCTCCACCGGGTAGGCGCGGCCCCGCTCGTGCAGGGTGCGGACCACGGCGATGATCTGCTCCATCGCCTCGCTCACGGACCGGTAGGTCTCCGGAGCGATGATCCGCAGCGACTCCATGTCCTTCGTGAACAGCTCCACCTGGGAAGCGGCGAGCTCGCGCCAGTCCACCCCGTCGCGGTCGGCGCGCTCGAGCAGCGGGTCGTCGACGTCGGTGATGTTCTGTGCCGTCTCGACCTGGTACCCGGTGTCGTGCAGCGCCCGTCGCATCAGGTCGGCGGCGTGGTAGGTCGCCGCGTGGCCCAGGTGGGTGGAGTCGTACGGCGTGATGCCGCAGACGTACAGCCGGGCGGTCCCCGGGGTGAGCGGGAGGATCGGCACGACCCTCCCGGCACGGGTATCGAACAGCCTCAGCGGCACACCGGAGGCGGGGAGGGGATCAAGAGCGGGGGAGGTCCAGGAATGCACCCGTCGATCATACGATCAGCCCGCCGTGAACTGCTCAGGCTCCGCCCAGCGGGTCGATCACACCGAACCAGAGCAGGCCCAGCAGCAGCAGTCCCGCGATGACGCGGTAGACCACGAACATCAGGTAGGAGTGATTCGTGATGATCCGCATGAACCAGACGATCACGGCGTAGCCCACGCCGAAGGCCACCACGGTCGCCACCACGATCGCCATCAGGGAGGGCTCGCCCGCAGCGGCGGCCGCAGCCCTGCCGTCGGAGGTCAGCAGCGCCGGCACCTCCTTGGCCGCCTTGTACAGGCCGGAGGCGAACACCGCCGGGACGGCGAGCAGGAAGGCGTAGCGGGCGGCGGCCTCGCGCTTAAAGCCCATCAGGAGCCCTGCGGTGATGGTGCCGCCGGAGCGGGAGACCCCGGGGATCAGCGCCAGCGCCTGTGCGAGGCCGAAGAGGATGCCGTCGCGCACGGTGAGCTGGGTGAGCTCCTTGCGCTGCGGGGCGATCCGGTCGGCGAGCCCCAGCAGCAGGCCGAAGAGGATCAGCATCGCGGAGGTGATGTAGAGGTTCCGCAGGCTGTAGTCGATCTGGTCCTCGAACAGCAGCCCCAGCACACCGATCGGGATGGAGCCGAGGATCACCAGCCAGCCCATCCGCACGTCCGGATCGGAGTGCGGGACCTTGCCCGCCAGGGCCCGGAACCACTTGCCGATGATGCGGCTGATGTCGTTCCAGAAATAGATCAGCACCGCCGTCTCGGTGCCGAGCTGGATGATCGCGGTGAACGCCGCGCCGGGGTCCTGCCCGGGATCCAGCAGCTCGCCGACCACGCGCACGTGGGCGCTCGAGGAGATCGGCAGGAACTCGGACAATCCCTGGACCAGCCCCAGGATGACCGCCTCGATGAACGACATGAACTCTCCTCGATCGATTCAGGGATCCGACGCTGACGCGGTGCGGCGACTGCGGGCCCCGCACAGAGTACGCGGCGCCGGGCGGTGGGCCCGGCGCCGCGCAGCGCAGCAGTGGTGAAGAGTACGTGGAGGTACCGGGGAGGAGCCCCGGGTGGAGCCGGCGATCAGCGGCCGGAGTCGTCCTCGTCGTCGTACTCGCCCTCGTCGTCCTCGTCGTCCTCGAAGTCGTCGAGGTCGTCGAAGTCGTCATCGTCGTCATCGTCGTCATCGTCGAAGACGATCAGCGGCGTGGCGATCTCGTAGGCGTCGAAGAGGGCGTCGTCGTAGGCGTCGAAGGCCGTGGCGAGCTGCTCCGTGGCCGCATCGAGAGCGGGATCGTCATCACCGCGCGAGGCGGCGGCCGCCTCGTAGTGACGTTCGAAGGCAGCGATCAGCGCAGCAAGAGCGGAGCGAGGATCCGAGTTCATGCTTGGACGGTACATCGTCCGACGGCACAATGGACAGTGGGACGAGCTTCTCGTGATCGGGAGACCGCTCACGGATCGGGACTCGCCCCCGGGACAGCCCGCCGATGCGGCGCGAGGACGGCTGTCGCAGGTCATGACACAGCGCATCGAGCACAGGAGAACAGGTTGATCCGACCCCGCACACCCCTCGTCGCCGGCGTCCAGCACGTCGCTGATCCTCGCCAGTGGCGTGATCTCCCCGTCGAGCGGGGACGGCGCGCCGAGGACTACGAGTTCCGGATCCTGACCGTGCCGAGCGGCACCTCCATCGGGCAGGTGCGGGCGGAGCTGGCCGAGCAGGCGGAGTACGGACGCTGGGAGCATGCCCGCACGCGCCTGTACGTGGGCGGGGGCCGGAAGGTCTGGATGCGGCGGCGCATCATCCGCGTCAGCTCCACGCTGTAGGGCACGTCACCAGGTCATGCGCAGCACCCGCGCAGCCTCCTCGAGCGAGAGGCCCTCGCTGCGCGCCGCGCTCGCCAGCCGGCGGGCCGCCTGAGCGACGGTCGAGGACACCGGCGCCGCCTGGTCGCTGACCCGGGTCCCGGAGCCGACCCGGGAGACGAGCAGACCGTCGGCCTCCAGCGAGCGGTAGGCCTTCGCCACCGTGCCCGGCGCGACCCCGAGGTCCGAGGCGAGCTGACGGACGGACGGCAGATGCTCGCCCCGGCCCAGCCGACCGGTGGTGATCAGGCCGCCGATCTGATCGTGGATCTGCCGGGCGGGGCTCCCCTCCGCGGCGGACAGCGTGATGATCATGACGGCACGGAGACGCGGGAGGCCGACGGAGCGGGCACCGCGGTCAGCAGCGTGAACACCCACAGTGCGAGGCCGAGGATGCCGGCCACCTGCGCCAGGACGTCCAGGGGCCCGGTGAGGGCGGAGAACGGCGTGGAGGCGGAGAAGGGCAGCCGCTCGCCGGAGACGAAGGAGCCGCTCACCCGCGAGGTGTTCGCGAGGGAGTGCAGGATCGACTCCAGGTGCAGCAGCAGTGCCCCGAGCGCGACCCGCACGGCATTCGTGCTGCGCAAGCGCCGCTCGGTGACGTCGGCGGCCTGCGCCGTGGCCAGCGGTGGTCGCGCGATCCGCGACAGCGTCCACCAGGTGGCCGCGCACAGCAGCACCCACAGCACCGACGGCACGAGCGAATAATGCCATCCATAGATGGTCGCGCCGATCGCGCCGGGCCCGACATCGACGATGTACATCGCGTACTCACCTGCATCGTTCGGCTGCGAGGCCATGCCGGCCGCGAACGTGAGGCCGACGATCAGGGCGAGGACGCCCAGGAGCGCGCCGAGCCACCGGGTGCTGAGGAACGAGCGCCAGGTGCGAGGCGCCAGACGTGCCCCGGTCGGGGTGCTGGAGCGCGGGCGGACCACGGCGAACGGGATCAGGACCAGCAGCCCGAGGACCAGCGGCAGCGCGAAACGCCAGTCGATCAGCGACCGCCACAGCGCCGAGGGCGCGTCGATCCACAGCGGGGCCGCGCCGAGGAGCGGGTGCACCGCCATGACCAGAACCGCGACTCCCGCCATCGCTGCAGTGGGGACGCGGCCGACGAGGACGGGACGGGCACCGCGCCGGTTGACCGACCAGGCGGCGGCGCCGAGCAGGATGCTCGCCAGCGTCGGCCAGAGCAGTGTCCACAGCAGCATCCAGGGCATCACGCACCTCCAAGGTGTATCAGTGTCATGATACGCAACGTCACAGTTCCCTGGTACATATGGGGCGCTCGGGCCGTCCACAGTCGCGCCCCGGACTCCCCGGTGCCCGCCTGCTTCTGATGCAATGGCGTGGTGCCCGAGATCTCCCCGTCCCTGATCGGCGTGCTGCTGGTGGTGTATCTGCCGCCCGCGGCAGTGCTGTCCTGGGTCGACGGCCGGGAGCATCGGCTGCCGAATCGCTGGGTGGCCCTGCTGACCGGTGCCGTGGGGACGGCGCTGCTGGTGATCGGGCTGCTGCAGCCCGCGCTGCGCGAGGGCCTGCGCACTGCGGTGGTGCTCGCCCTGGTGCTGGGTTCCGGGGCGATCCTGGTGGCGCTGATCGCCCCGACCCTGCTGGGCATGGGCGATGCGAAGACGCTCCCGGTGGTGGCGCTGATGGCGGCGTCGCTCGGCGGCGAGGTGCTGATCGCGGCCCTGCTGGGCATCGCGCTGCTCGCCGGCATCCTGGGGATGGTGGTGATCGCCGTGACCCGACGGTCCGGGGTGCGCTTCGCCCTCGGCCCGGTGCTCCTGGCCGGACCGTTCCTGGGCCTGCTCGGCGCTCCGCTGGTCCGTGCCGCGCTGGGCGGGGCCTGAGGTGCTGAACGCTCAGCCGTGCCGGGTGCTGCGGCGCTGACGCCGGATCTCGTAGAGCGCGATGGATCCGGCCACTGCCGCGTTCAGCGAGGACGCGGAGCCGCCGATCGGGATCTCGGCGACGACGTCGCAGGCCTCCCGCCAGCCTGCGCTCATGCCGACGGTCTCGTTCCCGATGACCACCAGGGTGGGCCCGGAGAGGTCCTCCGCGGACAGCTCGTGCCCGCCCGCCTCATCCAGCCCGAGCACCGTCCACGGCTCCCCCAGCGCTCTGCGGGTGCCGAGCCAGTCCAGCACCTCCCGGTGGGAGGGCACCCGCAGCACGGGAAGGGCGAAGATCGACCCGGTGCTGGCACGGATGGCCGCAGGATCCCAGGCATCGGCACTGTGGCCCGTGATCAGCAGTGCCTCGGCGCCGAGGGCATCGGCCGAACGGGCCAGCGATCCGATGTTCCCCGGACCGGAGGGACGGTCGAAGACCACCACCACCGCGGTGTCCGTGGGGGTGAGCCGGTCGAGAGCGTCCGAGGGCACCGCGGCCAGAGCCAGCAGCTCCGGCGCACCGTCCTCCCGCTCCCCCAGCTCGGCCATCAGCTCGGGGGCCAGCTCCACCACCGGGCCGGGAGGGTCCTCGAGCAGGTCCCTTGCCCAGCGGGAGGGCTGGGCACGGCCATCGGACAGCAGCGCCCTGATCTCCACCCCGTGGGCGATCGCCAGGGTGATCGGGCGCACGCCCTGGATGATCATCTCCCCGCTGCGGGAGCGCTTGGTGCGATTGCTCAGCAGCGACTGCCACTGCTGGAACAGGGCGTTGCGGCGCTCCAGCCGCGCCGGCAGGGACGAGCGGTGCTCGCGCGCCGCCGGGTGTCGGCGGCTCATGCTCCGGCCCCGTCGTAGCCGAGCTGTCGCCAGGCCTCGTAGACGGCAATCGAGACGGCGTTGGCGAGGTTGAGCGACCGCCGTGCGGGCAGCATCGGGATCCGTACCCGGGAGGTGATCCGCGGATGGGCCAGCACCTCCTCGGGCAGTCCGGTCGGTTCGGTCCCGAACAGCAGTATGTCCTCGCGGGAGTACTCGATGCTGTCGAAGGTGACGTCGGTGTGCGCGGAGAAGGCGAAGACCCGGGCCTCCGGCAGCGTCGCCAGCGCCTGCTCGGCGTCGGCGTGGATGCTCACGTCGGCGAGATCGTGGTAGTCCAGCCCGGCCCGGCGGAGCTTCGCGTCCTCGAGGTCGAAGCCGAGCGGTTCGATCAGGTGCAGACGGGCGCCGGTGACGGCGGAGAGCCGGATCGCGTTGCCGGTGTTCCCGGCGATGACCGGTTCATGGAGGAAGACGTGGACCATGACGCAGATTCTCCCACGCAGGCGAGAACGGCCGAGCATGCGGACGGACGAAGAACCCCGATCCACAGCAGTGGATCGGGGCTCATATCGAGTGTCCGAGGGGGGACTTGAACCCCCACGCCCTAAAACGGGCACTAGCACCTCAAGCTAGCGCGTCTACCAATTCCGCCACCCGGACGGGTGTTCGCCGCAGCGACGAGAGCAGATTAGCACGGCATCCGGGGTCCGCCGACACCGAAAGCGGCCCTGCCAGCGGGAACGTGAAGACAATCACGCCGGGACGTCGACCCGGTGACGCACCATGATCCCCTGCAGCACGTCCAGCACCGCATCGGTGCTGGTGGTGAGCGCAGACGGAGTCGGCTCCTGACGCTGCTGGGCGAGGTGCAGGCGCTCTGCGAGGTCCTGGAGCGCGGCCGCCGCGAGCACAGTCATCGTCGGGTCGGGGGTCCCGAGGGCCGCAGGGTCCCACGACTCCATCTGGGCGAGCAGGTCGAGGAGCTCATCGGCGGCTTCGCACCGGCTCGGCGTGAGCAGATCCACCCGGGCACGCGCCGCCAGGGCGGTGCAGCGACGCAGCAACATCGTGGCCGTCTCGGAGTCGGGCTGGATCAGATCCCCCGCATCGACCAGATCGTCGTGACGTGCCCCCCGCGCGAGCTCCATGGATGACCTCTCGTGTTCTGTACGGGCTCCCCAGGAGCCGATGCGACGCCCATCACTTTACTCAAGCTTGACCCTCTCGGGCAAGCCCCCGACGGCCGTCAGCCCGGTGGTTCCTGCGGTCGGCGACCCAGCTCCTCACGAGCTGCGGCGAGCATCTGCGCCACCGGTGCGGCGGGGACCCCGAGCATGGAGCGCAGCTGCATATCGGCCTGGTGGGCGAGCATCTCGAGCCCGTCGGCGACCTCTCCCCCGGCCTCGGCGACCACGGCCGCGAGCGGAGCGGGCCAGGGGTCGTAGAGCACGTCCAGCAGCACGCCGGTCCGCGGGAGGGACGGCAGCGTCCGCCACTGCGCCGCCACCGCACGCGCACCGTCGATCGCCAGGGCGCTGACCACCATGTCGGCCGTGAGCACCTCGTGCTGCCGGTCCCAGGGGATGCGCCGGACCTCCGCACCGAGCCCCCTCGCGAAATCCTCGAGCGGGGTCAGCTTCTCCGCCGATCGGGCGGAGAGCAGCACCGTGTCCACGCCGAGCCCGATGAGAGCGGCGACGGCACTGAGCGCGGTCGCTCCGGAGCCGAGCACGGCCCCGCTGCCGCCGGTCCCCCCGCCGTGGTCCCGCAGCGCGGCCATGATGCCGTGCACGTCATGGTTCTCCGCACGCCAGCTGCCGTCGTCCCGGCGCAGAAGGGTGTTGGCCACCCCGAGGGACCGAGAGGTGGCGTCGGTCTCCGCGGCCAGGGCGAAGGCCTCGGGTTTGCCGGGCATCGTCACGCTGAGCCCGGACAGCTCCCGGCCGGGGCCGTGCACCAGGAACTCCTCGAGCATCCCGGCGGGCACCTCGAACCGGGTGTACTGGGCATCACGGATCCCGAGTGCGGCATATGCGGCGCGGTGCAGTGCGGGCGAGAGCGAGTGACCGACCGGGGAGCCGACCACGGCGAAGCGGCGCGGTCCCATCAGTTCGCTGCTTCCCAGGCCTGCCACTCCTCGACGTTCTCGGTGTGCTCCGCCCAGGTGGCCGCGAACTTCGTCTCCCCGGTCTCCCCGTTCACGCTCACGAAATAGAGCCAGTCGCCGGCCGGCGGATCGACCGCGGCATCCAGGGCGCCCGCTCCGGGGGACGCGATCGGACCGGGCGGGAGCCCCGCGTGGCGGTAGGTGTTGTAGGGGTCATCGGAGGCACGCTCCTCGTCGGTGGTGGCGACGCTCCCGGACTTCCCGGTCGCGTAGTGGACCGTGGAGTCGAACTGGAGCTTCATCGGGGAACCGTTCGCCTCCCCCACGCCCTCGAGCCGGTTCTCGATGGTGCGCACGACCTTCCCGTAGTCCTCGGGCCTGCGCACCTCCATCTCCGCGAGCGAGGCGATGGTGAGAGTGCGATGCCACTGGTCCTCGGGGATCTCCCGGGCGGTGAGCTGCTCCTCCATCCGGCTCCACATCGTCGCGATGACATCCTCTGCGGAATCGTCCTCGTAGATGTCGTAGCGGCCGGGCCACAGGTAGCCCTCGAGGCTGCCCGCCTCGTTCTCGGGGACGCCGTAGGAGGTGTAGTCCTCCGCCGCGGCCTCGAAGTCCTCGACGGGGATCTCGGTCTCGGCGGCGAGCACCTCCCAGATCTCGCTGAGCCGCTTCCCCTCGGGGATGATCACCCGGTGCCCGGCCAGGTTCGACGGATCCATCAAGGCGTTCAGCGCATCCGCCGAGGTCATCTCGAGGCGGAGCGAATAGATGCCGGGCTCGATCGTGGAGGCGTCCGGGGTGTTGCTGAAGAGATTCACGAACGGCCCGGTGGCTTTGATGACCCCCTGCTCCACCAGCGTGTTCGCGATCTCGGCGCCGGTATCTCCCGAGGCGACCTCGACCTCGACCTCACCGTGGCCGGGTCCTTCGAAGTCCTGGGCCTCGTTCTCGACGCTGACGTTGGAGGTGATCCAGCGGTAGCCCTCGAACCCTCCGTACGCGAGACCTCCCACCACCAGCAGCACCAGCAGCACCGGCAGCGTGCGCCGCAGGAATCCCCCGCGTCGCGGAGCCCGCCGACGACCGTGCTCCGCGCTCTGCTTGGGCTCGCCCTGCGTCTCCGCGAGCTCGCGGAAGGAGAGGTCCTCCTCGTCCATCACGCATCCTCCTGGCTCGGTTCCTCGGCGATCGCGGGCTCGGCGGGCTCAGCCTCGACCCTCTCCCCGGCGCGCGCACCGGTGGACCGCTCGATGTCCAGCGCCTGCTGGAGGATCATCACGGCGGCGACCTGATCCACGACCTGGCGGTGCTTCCGTCCCTTGCGGCCCGAGCTGTGCAGCGCCTTGTGCGCCGAGACGGTGGTCAGTCGTTCGTCGATGAGCCTGACCTCGATGCCCGAGGCATCTCCCGCCAGCGACTCGGCGAGCTCCGTGGCGAAGTCCCGTGCCTTCTCGGCGGCAGCGCCCTCCGAGCCGTTCAAGGATCTCGGAAGCCCCACCATGATGGCATGCGCCTCGGATTCTCGCGCCTCCTGCACGACCCGCCCGACGGCCGTGCCGCGCTCGAGGGTCTCGACGGGGGTCGCGATCATCCCCTCCAGGTCGCTGCGCGCCAGCCCGACGCGGACGTCTCCCACATCGACCCCGAGCCGGGTGCCCCGGGGCAGGCCCGGGCGCTCGTCGGCGGACTGGCTGCCGTGCGCGCTCATGCGGTGCGCGCCGCCGCGATCGCCTCGCGCACCGCGGTGAGCGCCGAGGGGATGCGCACGGGATCGCCGCCGCCGCCCTGCGCCATATCGGGCTTGCCGCCGCCGCGGCCGCCCATGGCCTCAGCCGCGCCGCGCAGGATCGCGCCGGCCGCCAGCCCCCGCTCACGGGCCGCGGCGTTGGTGGTGATCACCAGTGCCGCTCTACCGCCCTCGTGGCCGGCGACCGCCACGGTGGCCGGCTGATCCTCACCGAGACGGCTGCGCAGATCCAGGGCGAGGGTGCGCAGGTCGCCGGCGGCGACGCCCTCGCCGGCGTCGTGGGCGAGCAGACGCACGCCGTCGACGTCGACCGCGGTCTCGACCAGCTTGCCGGCCTCGGCCTGCAGCTGCTGACCGCGCATCGCCGCCAGCTGCTTCTCCATGTCCTTCATCCTCTGGGTGAGGGAGCGGACGCGCTCGGGCAGCTCCTCGGCCGCACCGACCTTCAGCAGCTCGGACAGCTGGGAGACGAGGGCGTGCTCCTTGGCCTGGTGGCGGTAGGCGGACAGACCCACCAGCGCGTCCACGCGCCGCACCCCGCTGCCGATCGAGGCCTCACCCATCAGCTGCACGGTGCCGATCGCACCGGTGCTGTCGACATGGGTGCCGCCGCACAGCTCACGCGACCAGTCTCCCCCGATGGACACCACCCGGACGATGTCACCGTACTTCTCACCGAACAGCGCCTGCGCGCCGAGAGCCTTCGCCTCGTCCAGCGACATCTGCTGGTCGGTGACGGTCAGCTCGTCCTGCAGGAGCGTGTTCACGCGGCCCTCGATCTGCTCGAGCACGGACTTCGGCACCGCCTGGCCGTACCGGAAGTCGAAGCGCATGCGTCCCGGCGAGTTCTCGGAGCCGGCCTGGGTGGCGCTGCCGCCGAGCTCCTCGCGCAGCGACTCGTGGACCATGTGGGTCGCGGTGTGTGCCCGGGCGATCGCCCCGCGCCGCTCCGCATCGATGGTCGCGACCGCAGCGGCGCCCTGGGCGAGTTCCCCCTCGACCAGGCGTCCGCGGTGCACGATCAGCCCGCGCACGGGCCTCTGGACGTCATCGACCTCGATCAGGCCGCCGCCGGTGAGGGAGATCTGGCCCTGATCGGCGAGCTGCCCACCGGACTCGGCGTAGAACGGCGTGGAGGCGAGCACCACCTCCACCTGGGCCGGCGCCTGGACGGAGTCGACCAGTGCCCCGTCCACCAGCACGGACTCGACCGTGGTGGCGACCGTGTCCTCGGTGTAGCCGAGGAAGGGGACCTCGCCTCCGCGCTGAGTGAGCAGGCGGTTGTAGAGAGCGGTGTCGGTGTGTCCGGCCTTCTTCGCCGCGGCGTCGGCCCGGGCCCGCTCTCGCTGCTCCTGCATCGCGCTGCGGAAGGCGTCGGCGTCGACCTGGAGCCCCACCTCGCCGGCCATCTCCATCGTGAGGTCGATCGGGAAGCCGTAGGTGTCGTGGAGGCGGAAGGCGTCCTCGCCGGGCAGCACGCGACCGCCCTCCTTCTTCACCGCGCCGGCGACGTCGTCGAAGATCGTGGTGCCGGTCTCCAGAGTGCGGCGGAAGGCCTCCTCCTCGGCGTAGACGATCTCGCTGATGCGCACGAAATCCGCCTCGAGCGCCGGATAGGACTCGACCATCAGGGACTTCGAGATCGGCAGCAGCGCGGGCATGGTCCGCTCGGAGTAGCCCAGCAGCCGCATCGAGCGCACCGCGCGACGGATCAGGCGGCGCAGCACGTAGCCGCGGCCCTCGTTGCCGGGGCGCACCCCGTCGGCCACCAGCATCAGGGCGCTGCGCACGTGATCGCCGATGATGCGCAGGTGCACGTCGTCCTCGCCGTCGGCGCCGTAGACGCGACCGGAGAGCTCCTGGGCCTTCTCGATGACCGGGAAGATCTGGTCGATCTCGTACATGTTGTCCACGCCCTGGAGCAGGTAGGCGACGCGCTCCACCCCGAGGCCGGTGTCGATCGACTTCTGGTCGAGCTCGCCGAGCAGGGGGTAGTCCTTGCCCTTGCCCTCACCGCGCAGGAACTGGTCGAAGACCAGGTTCCAGATCTCGATGTAGCGGTCCTCGGCCTTCTCGTCTCCCGGCCATTCGGGGACGGTCCCGGTCACGGCATCAGGCCCGTACTCCGCGCCGCGGTCGTAGTGCCACTCGCCGCAGGGCCCCGCCGGTCCCGGCTGGCCGGTGTCCCAGAAGATCTCCTCGCGGGGCAGGCGCACCACCCGCTGCGGGTCCAGGCCGACGACCTCGGTGACGTGGCGGTAGGACTCCTCATCCTGCTCCCAGACGGTGAACCACAGCCGCTCCGGGTCGAAGCCGAGCCCGCCGTGGTCCTGATCGGTGGTGAGGAACTCCCAGGAGTAGTCGATCGCACCGGTCTTGAAGTAGTCGCCGAAGGAGAAGTTCCCCGCCATCTGGAAGAAGGTTCCGTGGCGCGTGGTGCGGCCGACGTTCTCGATGTCGTTGGTCCGGATGCACTTCTGGACGCTCGCCGCGCGCGGGTAGGGCGCCGTCTCGGTGCCGATGATGTACGGGATGAAGGGCACCATCCCGGCGATCGTGAACAGGATCGAGGGATCGGAGGACACCAGCGAGGCGCTGGGCACGATCTCGTGGTCCTTCTCGGCGAAGAAGTCGAGCCAGCGGCGGTGGATCTCGGAGGTGCGCATGAGGGTGAGGTGTCCTTCCTGGGCTGCGCGCGGCGCGGCAGCGGCGGAGTGCGAGAGGGACGGAGGTCAGGGAGCCGTCAGTGGTGACACGAAGGCCCCGGTCAGGGTACCGGAGTACACCCGCCGGGGCCTGTCGCGCCGCGGTTCTACGAGGTCAGCGCGCGTAGTACTCGACGACCATCTGGACGTCGACGGTCACGGGGACCTCGGCGCGCTTGGGGCGCGCGACGAGCTGGGCCTTCAGGTCCGACAGCTCGACCGAGAGGTACGACGGGACGGTGGCCAGCACGTCCGAGTTACCACCCTCGGCGGCGATCTGGAAGGGCTCCATCGCCTGTGACTTCGGCTTGATCTGGATGGTCTGGCCCGGCTTCACGCGGAAGGAGGGACGGTCCACCAGCTTGCCGTCGACCAGGACGTGACGGTGCACGACGGCCTGACGGGCCTGCAGGGTGGTGCGGGCGAAGCCGGCGCGGAGGACGAGCGCGTCCAGGCGCATCTCCAGCAGCTCGACCATGCTCTCACCGGTCAGACCCGGCTCCTTCTTGGCGTCCAGGTAGGCGCCGTGCATCTGCTTCTCGCGGATGCCGTACTGGGCGCGCAGACGCTGCTTCTCCTTGAGTCGCACGGCGTAGTCGGACTCGGTGCGGCGGCGGGCACGGCCGTGCTCGCCCGGGGGGTACGGGCGCTTCTCGAAGTACTTGACGGACTTCGGGGTCAGCGGGAGCCCGAGGGCTCGGGAGAGACGCGCCTGGCGGCGCGCACGGTTGACGTTGGTCACGAGGTGTACCTCTTGTTCGCGTGTGGTGAATCCAGTCTTGCAGCCGCGGATTCAGCGACCCACACTACCGCAGCCGACACTCCCGGTCCACGACCGACGGCCCTGGTCACACGGAACCTCCTGTGTGGTCGCTCACGCTGGGCGGAACTCAGCTCGTCGTCGTGCCCGGAGGCCGCGGCCGCAGGATCCCGCGCAGCACCTCGACCCGGCGGGCGGTGCGCTCCTCGTGCCCGTGGGTGGTGGGCCGGTAATAGTCCACCCCCACCAGGTCGTCGGGGGCGTACTGCTGGGCGGCAACGGCATGCGGCGCGTCGTGAGCGTACTGGTACTCGACCCCGTGGCCGAGCTTCTCCGCCCCGGAGTAATGGGCATCGCGCAGGTGGGCGGGCACGCCCTGCCCCCTGCCGGCGCGCACATCGGCGATCGCGGCGTCCAGCGCCTTGTAGGAGGCGTTGGACTTGGGCGCCGTGGCGATATGGACGACGGCCTGGGCCAGGGGGATCCTGCCCTCGGGCATGCCCAGCATCTGCACGGCCTGCATCGCGGCGACCGCGACCTGCAGGGCAGAGGGGTCTGCCATGCCCACCTCCTCGCCGGCGGCGATCACCACCCGGCGGGCGATGAAGCGAGGATCCTCCCCCGCCTCGATCATGCGGGCCAGGTAGTGCAGGGCGGCATCCACGTCGCTGCCGCGCATAGATTTGATGAACGCGCTGGTGACGTCGTAGTGCTGATCGCCGGCCCGGTCATAGCGCACGGCGGCACGGTTGACGGCCTGCGCGAGGGTGGCGGCATCGATCTCCGCGGAGTCCTTCATCAGCGCCGCGGCGGCGGCGGCCTCGAGGGAGGTGAGGATCTTGCGGGCGTCCCCGCCGCCCAGTCGCAGCAGCGCCTCGCGGGCGTCGTCGGTGAGAGAGACGGAGCCCTGCAGGCCTCGCTCATCGCTCAGCGCGCGATCCACGAGCGCATCGAGGTCCTCCCGCTCCAGCGGGTCGAGGGTGACCATGATCGAGCGCGACAGCAGCGGGGAGATCACGGAGAACGAGGGGTTCTCGGTGGTCGCGGCGATGAGGGTGACCCATCGGTTCTCGACGCTGGGCAGCAGGGCGTCCTGCTGGGACTTCGAGAAGCGGTGCACCTCGTCGACGAACAGGACGGTCTCGCGCCCGATGGTCCGCAGGCGGGAGCGGGCCTGGTCCACGACCTCTCGGATGTCCTTGACCCCGGCGAGCACTGCGGAGACCTCCACGAACTCGCGATCGCCGGACTGTGCGACCACGTAGGCCAGAGTGGTCTTCCCGGTGCCGGGCGGGCCCCACAGGATGACGGAGGCGGGCGCGGTGCGGGAGTCGTCGGTGGAGACGAGCCGCCGCAGGGGGCTGCCCGGTTCGAGGGCGGCGTGCTGACCGACGACCTCCTCGAGGGTGCGCGGGCGCATCCGCACCGCGAGCGGTGCCCGGTGGTCCCGGTTGCGGTCCGACAGGGTGCGCGGCGCCGGCGCGTCACCGCTGAGGGAGAAGAGGTCCTCGTCCATCCCCTCAGGGTAGGCGGGATCCCTGACGGCCCGCGTCACAGCCCGGCCGCACCGCAGAACGCAGGCTGCACCGGGCCCGGGGCAGGGGGCTTCCCCGGGCCACATCAGAAGGGTGGTGGGCCCAGTTCTCCCCAGGGTTCCGGGGGCTTCTCGGGCTCCTGCGGTGGCGGGCGGTGTCCCCCTCGCAGCAAGGGTGGTTCCCAGGCGAAGTACTCGAGCGGCGGATCCTCCGCGATCTCCGTCGGTTGCTCGGGAGGGAGCACCTGACCTGGACTGCTGGATCCCGGGGGTTCGGGGCCAGCCGATCCGGGTTCTGTCGGCACCGAAACGGTGACCGGCTCCCCGGCATGGGTGCCGCGCAGGAAGCAGGTCCAGGCGCATGCGAGGTCCTGGGCGATCTGGAGGCTCGCGGTGTCGAGATCATCGATCACGGTCACGACATCGCCGTCGCGACTGACGACCCAGCGGGTGCGGCCGGGCTCGGTGACGGCGGTGGGCAGCCGGGTGGGGTCCAGCAGGCCGGCCGTCTTGTCGAGGTGGTGCTGCCAGCACAGCAGGTGGAGGTTCTCGATCTCGGTGAGGGCTCCCGCGTCAGGCGTGCCGCGCCGGCATTCTTCGATGTGATCGCATTCGGAGGCCCAGGAGGTGGGCCGGGTGCATCCCGGCACCGCACACAGGCTGTTGCGCATCCGAAGATGCTCGAGCATCGCCGTCGAGGGCAGGTACCTCGTCGCCGCCAGCGGCAGGAAAGCACCACTGGTGGGATCGGTCAGCACGCGGTACCAGGCACCGGTGCTGCCGGCGAGGGAACGGGCCATCGACGGCGGCAACGGGATGGTGCCCTCCAGACTGCCCGGCTCATCCGAAGCACCCAGCAGCGTGAGCGCAGGAACCGTGATGTTCAGCCGGAACCGCTCGGTGGGGATCTGGACTCCGTCGACGTCCAGCGTCGCCGAGCTCATCAGCGCGAAGCGCAGCTGGGTCAGGGGCGTGGCCTTCCCCGAGGCCAGGACGAGACCGTCCGGGTCATGCGGAATGGGGGTGCCCTCCCGCAGGGCGGTGCGCTGGGCGGTCTGGACCGCGCGAGCGGACTCGTCCAACTGCTTCCACTGCGCGAGGATGTCGGGGATCGGACCGCTGATCTGCACGGTCCCCATCCCCGGCTCGTTGCTGGGCAGGAGCTCGACACTGCGAGTGAGACCGTCGAGAGGATCAGGCCGCTCCTCGCGCTGCTCGAGCAGGGCGATGAGCTTCTTCAGCAGGGTGAAGAAACGTTCCGGACTGATATCCGGGGACCAGGACGCGACAGCGACATCCAGATTCCTGCGAGAATCATCCGTCAAAGAGCGTGAGGATTTCAGCATCTTCTGGAACCAGGTCGACGGCAGAACCCCGGACTCCAAAGCTGCGAGGCAGCGCGGGAACAGGTGCACCGCCTGATAAGCATCGCGGAGATACCAGCCAGCAGCACCGGTGGTCACTCGCAGAGCGAGGGCGGCACGCGTGGCGTCCACGGAATCGACCTCGGTGACCTCCTCGTACTCCCCGTCGTGCTCGTAGAGCTCGGCCAGGGCCCGATGCTTCTCCGCCAGGCAGCGGGCCTCCTGCTTCTCCGCATCCCAGACGCGCTGGGTCGCGGCGCTGAGCTGGGGATCATCCATGCTGCGGCCGCGCAGGGGAAGGTCCTCGCGGGTGAGTTCCTGACGCGCATCGACGTTCCGCAGCCGCGGCGGCAGGGACGCCAGGAACGCCGCTTCAGCAGCCTCATCGCGGCCGTCCGCGTCGAACGGCGACGGCGGTTCCTCGATCGCGCTCATGCCCCATCACCCCCTCGACTACCTCGCGTCGGCCCGCTGTCCGAGCGAACCACGAGCGACGGGCTCCGATGCCCATCCGACACCCCGATTCTATCGAGACACCCCGACACTCGACAGCGGCCAACTCAATTGTGGATAACCCCGTGCAGGCGAGCAGGGAGAGATTCCGGAATGCGCAGAGCAGGAGGCCACGAAAAGATCCCGAGGGATCGGAGAGACATTCTCCCCTCCACAGCACTGGGTTATCCACACTGGGCTGGTGCGGGGCGCGGCCACGTACACAGAGAGCCGCCCGCAGGCCCTTCTCGCGCCGGGGTTTCATGGGCGAGCGCCCGGAGCAGCGCGGCGCCCTCGCCCGCTCACGAGCTCCCGGTGCACGCCCGGGGGCGTGCGCGGACGCGCTCGCGAGCGTCGACACGGACACGCGGACGTCGACACGCAGTCGCCGACAGGAGGAGAGCCGGCGCGACGCCGCCATCCCCACCGTCAGCCCACCAGCTCGACTCAGCCGACGAGCTCTCGGGCGATCCGGCCGGGCCAGGCCGGACCCTCGTAGATCATCGCGGTGTAGCCCTGGACCAGGTCCGCGCCGGCGTCGAGCCGCTCCTGCACGTCCTGGGCGGTGCTCACTCCCCCGCAGCTGATGATCACGGCGTCCTCCGGAAGTGTGGCGCGCAGCAGCGCCAGCACCTCCCGCGAACGTGAGGCGAGCACCGGGCCGGAGAGCCCACCGGCGCCGATCTGCTCGATCCGGGCACGGTCGGTGTTCAACGACTCGGGACGCGCGATGGTGGTGTTCGTGGCGATGACGCCGGCCAGTCCGGCCTCGGTGGCGAGACGGGCCACCGCCTCCACGTCCTCGTCGTGCAGGTCGGGGGCGATCTTCACCAGCACCGGCACGTTGCGCCGCAGGCGGGTGCGGGTCCGCTCGGCCTCCTGGACCACGGCCTCGAGGATCGGGCGCAGCATCGCGACGCTCTGCAGGTCGCGGAGGCCGGGAGTGTTGGGGCTGGAGACATTGATGGCGAGATAGTCGGCGTAGGGGGTGAGCAGTCGGGCGGAGAAGCGGTAGTCCTCCGCGGCGTCCTCGAGAGCGGTCACCTTGGACTTGCCGATGTTCACCCCGATCACGGCCCGCTGGCCGCGCTCGGAGCGACGGGCCCGGGCGAGTCGCTTCGCGAGGGCTCGTGCCCCGTCGTTGTTGAAGCCCATGCGGTTGATCAGTGCTCTGTCCCCCACCAGCCTGAAGGAGCGCGGTCGCGGGTTGCCCGGCTGCGCCTTCGCGGTCACAGTGCCCACCTCGACATGGCCGAAGCCGAGGTCCAGCAGCGCCAGCGGCACCTCGCCGTCCTTGTCGAAACCGGCGGCCAGTCCCAGCGGGCTGCGATGCTCGGCGCCGAGCACGCGCCGGGTGGCGCGAGCGTCGTGCATCGGATCCGGGACGGAGAACGCGGCGCGCAGCAGTGCGGGGCCGCCCGGCATCGCGTGGGCAGCGGCCAGCGCCCGCACCGTCAGCCGATGCGCCTGCTCAGGATCGAACCTGCGGAGGACGTGCCGGAAGAGGAGGGAGTAGGGCCCACGGTGCAAGGGGTCGTCGGAGGTCACGAGGAGTACGGTACGCGGTCGGCAGGGCGTGTTTCAGGCCACAGGTCCCGCGGCCCTGTCGTGCCGCCTGCTGCGGCGCAGATACAGGAGTGCGACCACCGGCAGCAGCAGGGGGACGAAGCCGTAGCCCTGCCCGAAGTGGCCCCAGACCGTGGCATCGGGGAACAGTGCGGGATCCAGGAGCGTCAGCGTGCCGACGATCAGCACGCCCGCCAGCTCCGCCAGGCACAGCCTGCGGGCCAGCGCGGAGCGTCGACCGTGGCGGACCAGCGCGATGGTCACGGCGATGTAGGTGACGGCCGCCAGCAGGGACAGCACATATGCGAAGGGGGCGAAGGAGAAGTCCCGCAGCACCTGCACCAGACTGCGTGCGGTCGCCGAGATCGCGAAGATGCCGTACACGGCGATCAGGACGATCTCGAACCCGCGGCCGCCGCGACCGGTGGCCGCCTCGGTGGTGTGCGGAGCGGTCATGCGAAGCCTCCTGGCCAGATCTGGTGCAGTCTCATCAGCAGCACGGCGCTGACCAGGGCTCCCAGCCCGGTGACCAGGCTTCCCCAGCGGCTGCGCTCGAACAGGCCCATCCAGCCGCCGCCCACCACGAGCACCACGGCGGTGATCAGATAGCCGTACAGCGTGATCGGGTCCTCAGGAGTTCCGCCGCCGAGATCGCGCAGACCCAGCGCGAGCCCGAGCACCACCCAGCCGACGGCCAGCAGCGCGCAGGCGCCCAGCAGCACCAGGTCCGCGTTCAGCTCCCGCAGCGCGTAGTAGAGACCCAGCAGAGCGGTCAGCCCGCACAGCACGGCCACCACGATGCTCAACGCCGCCATGGGTCCTCGGTCCTCCTCCGTGGGGCGCGGACACCATGTCCGACCCGCCCCTACGATAGAGGCATGCCCACCATCACCATCACCGAAGCATCAGTGCGCGACGTCGACACCGACGTCCTCATCCTCCCCCTGCTCGCCGGCGCCGACGACGCCCCGGCGACCGTCCCCGGATCCCCCGAGATCTCCGAGGCCATCGCCGGTCTCGACGCCTCTTCGGCGCGCGGCGATCTGTACCGCATCCCGTCCTTCGGACTGGCCGCCGCGAGCTCGCTGCTGCTGGTCGGCGTGGGTGACGAGGATCTCGCCGAGGTCTCCGCCGAGGACCTGCGCCTGGCCTTCGGCACCGCCACCCGCTCCCTGAGCGGCGTCGAGCGCGCCGCCGTCGCGCTGCCGACGGGCTCCGCCGACCAGCGCGCCGCTGCCCTCGAGGGCGCCGCACTGGGCGCCTACGCCTTCGTGGCGCACAAGTCCGGCACCGGCGCCTCCGCCCCCAAGGCCGCGCTCGGCTCCCTGAGCCTGGTCGCCGAGGGCGAGGCCGACGCCGCCCGCGCCGCGGTGGACCGCTCCACCCTGCTCTCCGAGGTGGTGGACACCGTCCGCGATCTCGTCAACACCCCGCCGAACCTCCTCTACCCCGCCTCCTTCGCGCAGCGCGCGGAGGAGCTCGTCGCCGATCTGCCCGTGACGGTCACGGTGCTCGACGAGGAACAGCTCGCCGAGGGCGGCTACGGCGGCATCGTCGGGGTGGGCCAGGGCTCGGCCCGTCCGCCGCGCCTGGTGCGTCTCGAGTACGCCCCCAAGACCGCGAAGCGCTCGGTCGCGCTCGTGGGCAAGGGCATCACCTTCGACACCGGCGGCATCTCGCTCAAGCCCGCACCCGGCATGGACGACATGACCTCCGACATGACCGGCGCCGCGACCGTGCTCGGCGCGACCATCGGTGCCGCCCGCCTGGGCCTGGACGTCAAGGTCACCACGTATCTGGCGCTGGCCGAGAACATGCCCGGCGGCGGCGCCCAGCGCCCCGGCGACGTGGTCACGATGCGCAACGGCAAGACCGTCGAGGTCCTCAACACCGACGCCGAGGGCCGGATGGTCATGGCCGACGCCCTCGTCGACGCGGTCGCCGAGGAGCCGGATCTGGTCATGGACGTGGCCACGCTGACCGGTGCGGCCGTGGTCGCCCTCGGCAAGCGCACCGCCGGTGTGATGGGCACCGAGGACGCCCGCGCGCTGGTGCTCACGGCCGCCGGGACGTCGGGCGAGCCGTTCTGGGCGCTGCCCTTCCCCGCCGAGCTGCGCGCGGACCTCACCGGGCGGGTCGCCGACCTGCGCAACATCGGCGAGCGGCCGGGCGGCGCGCTCTCGGCCGGCATCTTCCTCTCCGAGTTCGTGGACGAGACGCCATGGGCGCACCTGGACATCGCCGGCCCGGGCTTCGCCTCCTCGCCGCTGGGCTACATGGGCAAGGGCGCGACCGGGATGAGCACCCGCACCGTGCTGCAGGTCCTCGAGGACCTCGCCACGGGGCCCGCAGCGTGATGCTCACCGCATTCAGCACGACCTGAACAGGCCGAGCGGTCTTCTCGGCGCCGCCCGGTGGCCTAACATGGGGCACGCAGGCGGCGCCGTCGGCCAATCGGGTCCGAGCGGGTCGCGGAGTACACGTAGACACCGAGGAGCACACAGGTGGCGGAGACAAGCACTGACCAGTTCGACGTCGTGATCCTGGGCGGTGGCAGCGGCGGCTATGCGGCCGCGCTGCGCGGAGCCCAGCTCGGCCAGAAGATCGCGCTCGTGGAGAAGGACCAGCTCGGTGGCACCTGCCTGCACCGCGGCTGTGTCCCGACCAAGGCGATGCTGCACGTCGGCGAACTCGCCGACGCCCCCAACGAGGCGGCCGCCGCAGGCGTCGACCTCACCCTCAACGGCATCGATGCCACGAAGGTGCTGGGGTTCAAGGACAAGATCATCGGCAGGCTCCACAAGGGCCTGCAGGGCCTGGTGAAGTCCCGCAAGGTCGAGTACGTCGAGGGCTTCGGCACGCTCACCGGCCCGAACACCATCTCGGTCGAGACCGGGTCCGGCACCCGCACCCTCACCGGCAAGAACATCATCCTCGCCTCCGGCTCCTACTCGAAGACCCTCCCGGGCATCGACCTGGGCGGGCGCTTCCTGGACTCCGAGGCGGCGCTGCAGCTGCCGGAGATCCCGAAGAACCCGATCATCCTGGGCGGCGGCGTCATCGGCGTCGAGTTCGCCTCGATCTGGAAGTCGCTCGGCGCGGAGTCCGTGACCATCGTCGAGGGCTTGCCCCACCTGGTCGCCAATGAGGACGAGGCGCTGTCCAAGGCCCTCGAGCGCGCATTCAAGAAGCGCGGCATCACGTTCTCGCTCGGCGTCTTCACCGAGAAGGCCGAGCAGACCGACACCGGTGTGAAGGTCACCCTCGCCGACGGCAAGGTCTTCGAGGGCGACTACCTGCTGGTCGCCGTCGGCCGTGGCCCCGCCACCTCAGGCGTGGGCTACGAGGAGCAGGGCATCGAGATGGATCGCGGCTTCGTGCTCGCGGACAAGGAGACCCTGGAGACCAACGTCGCCGGCGTCTACGCCGTCGGCGACATCGTCCCCGGCCTCCAGCTCGCCCATCGCGGCTTCGCGCAGGGCATCTACGTCGCCGAGCGGATCGCGGGGCTGAACCCGGCTCCGATCGTCGAGTCCGGCATCGAGCGCATCACCTACTGCGAGCCCGAGGTCGGCTCGGTGGGTCTGTCCGAGAAGCAGGCGAAGGAGCAGCTGGGCGAGGACGCGGTCGAGGTCTACGAGTACAACCTCGGCGGCAACGGCAAGTCCCAGATCCTCAACACTGCCGGTTTCATCAAGCTGGTCCGCGAGAAGGACGGCCCCATCATCGGCGTCCACATGATCGGCTCGCGCACCTCGGAGCTGATGGGCGAGGCACTGCTCATCGTCAACTGGGAGGCGTACCCCGAGGATGTCGCCTCCCTCGTCCACGGCCACCCCTCGCAGCACGAGGCCCTGGGCGAGGCCGCGCTCGCGCTCGCCGGCAAGCCGCTGCACGCCCACGCCTGAGCCCGTCTTCCCAGGAGGAGAGAACCCCATGTCTGAAACCGTGAAGATGCCGGCACTCGGTGAATCCGTCACCGAGGGCACCGTCACCCGCTGGCTCAAGGCCGTCGGCGACACCGTCGAGATGGACGAGCCGCTGCTCGAGGTCTCGACCGACAAGGTCGACACCGAGATCCCCTCCCCCATCGCGGGGACCGTCGAGAAGATCCTGGTCGAGGAGGACGAGGACGCCGAGGTCGGCGCCGATCTCGTCGTCATCGGCGACGGCTCCGGGTCCGAGAGCTCCGGCTCCGACGACTCCGATGCCGAGGCATCGACCGAGGAGGAAGAGGCGCCCGCCGAGGGCGAGGACCTCGCCTCGGACGACACCGTCGCCCCGTCGACCGACGATGAAGAGGCCCCCTCCGCCGAGTCGGAGAAGCCCGCTGATGACGCAGATGACGCCGACTCCGGCGCATCCGGTGGTGCCGCCTCCGGCGAGGACATCACCATGCCCGCGCTCGGCGAGTCCGTCACCGAGGGCACCGTCACCCGCTGGCTCAAGGAGGTCGGCGACACCGTCGAGGTCGACGAGCCGCTGCTCGAGGTCTCGACCGACAAGGTCGACACCGAGATCCCCTCCCCGGTCGCCGGCACCCTGCTCGAGATCAAGGTGGCCGAGGACGAGGACGCCGAGGTCGGCTCCGTGCTGGCCGTGATCGGTTCGGGCGATGCCGCTCCGGCCAAGGCCGAGGAGAAGCCGAAGGCTGAGGAGAAGAAGCCCGAGGAGAAGCCGAAGGCCGAGGAGAAGAAGCCCGAGGAGAAGCCGAAGGCCGAAGAGAAGAAGGCCGAGGAGAAGCCGAAGGCCGAGGAGAAGAAGGCCGAGGCACCAGCAGCTCCCGCTCCGCAGGCGGCTGACGCTGTCTCCGGGGCCGAGTCCTCCGGCTACGTCACCCCGCTGGTGCGGAAGATGGCGTCCGAGGCGGGCGTGGACCTCTCCTCCGTGAAGGGTTCCGGTCTGGGCGGTCGCATCCGCAAGCAGGACGTGCAGGAGGCGATCGAGGCGCAGAAGTCTGCCGCCGAGGCACCTGCCGCCGCTGCTCCCGCCGCTGCTGCCCCGGCAGCAGCGAAGGTGGAGGTCTCCTCCAAGCGCGGCACCGAGGAGAAGATGCCGCGCATCCGCAAGGTCATCGGCCAGCGGATGACGGAGTCCCTGCACGAGATGGCGCAGCTGACCACCGCGGTGGAGGTCGACCTGACCCGTATCGCCAAGCTGCGTGCCCGTGCCAAGGAGGACTTCGCCGCCCGTGAGGGTGCGAAGCTCACCTACCTGCCGTTCCTGATGATGGCCGCGATCGAGGGTCTGAAGACCTACCCGCAGCTGAACTCCAGCATCGACGGCGACAAGATCGTCTACCACGGCTCGGAGAACATCGGCATGGCCGCGGACACCGAGCGCGGTCTCGTGGTCCCGGTGATCAAGAACGCCGGCGACCTGAACCTGGCGGGCCTGGCCCGTCAGATCGGTGACCTCGGCGGTCGGGCCAAGGGCAACAAGCTGGTCCCCGACGATCTGTCCGGTGCCACCTTCACCGTCACCAACACCGGTTCCGGCGGAGCACTGTGGGACACCCCCATCGTCCCCGCGCCGCAGGTCGGCATCCTCGGCACCGGCACCATCACCAAGCGTCCGGCGGTCGTGCAGAACGCCGAGGGCGATGACTCCATCGCCATCCGCTCGATGATGTACCTGTTCCTCTCCTACGACCACCGCATGGTCGACGGCGGCGACGCCGCCCGCTTCCTCACGTACATGAAGAAGCGGCTCGAGGAGGGCGCATTCGAGGGTGAGCTGGGTCTGTGATCCGGTGAGTCGCTGAGCGACATCGACGCGAGCTGCCGCGGCGGCGAGCGTCCGGGGAGGGCCCCGGCACCACCTGGTGCCGGGGCCCTCCCCGTCGTCGGATGACCGTTCAGGATGCCCCGGACTCCCGGTTCGTCGTGAGCGCGGCGGCGCTGACGACGCGCCACTGCTCCCCGTCCCACCGCAGGAGCATCCGGATCGTGGCCGGCTCGGTGGCAGGCACCGTCGCGGTCCCACCGTCGGCCTCCTCGAGATGGAGCTCCTCCATCGAGGTGACGGCATGCAGCACTGCGGTATCTGTCGCGCCCGGCTGCTCGATGACCTGTGCGGCGTGCACCACGGGCCCTCCCGCCCGGACCGTGATGCCGGAGTAGGCGTCGCGGATCCGCTCGTCCTCGACCAGCGCGACGCTGCCCCGGGCCGAGGTCGGCAGATCGGACATGCCGGTGACGTAGGCGTGGCGCGAGCCGGCCAGTTCCGCCACGAGCAGCTGCGGATCCTCGATTCGTGGTGCAGGTCGGGGCGCGGCGTCGGCGGGAGCCGTGGCCACGGGATGCTCTCCGTCGGTGCTCGTGACGGCCCGGTCCCGGGCCCACCAGGCCCCCCAGCCCATGGTGCCCATCAGCAGCACCAGTGCGCCGCTGAGCACAGCGGTGCGGCGCAGGCGCGGCTGCCGCAGCACCTCGTGGATCGAGGACAGCACCCGCTGTCCGGCTCCGGAGCGAGCGGGGGACGATGCACAGCGTTCCTGGGCGACGGACGGCGGCGGACGCGTGTCCTCGGTGTCCCGGCGGCGCCTGCGCGGGACCGGCAGGGTGGGCTGCGGAGGAGCTGACAGAGACGGAGCCTCCCCCGCCCCCGCGGCGGGCAGCTGCGCGGGGTCATCGCCCAGCAGCAGTGGGTCCTCCTCGGTGCGCCGGGGGTCGAGGTGCACGCGTCGACGCAGGGTGCGGTCCTGGTCCTCGAGCACGGAGTCCGCCCAGCGACGATCCTCCTGACGGGCGGAGAGGCCCTCGTCGCGGCGCAGCCCGCGCAGGTCCAGCAGCAGCACCGTGCCGTCGGCTCGCGCCCCCAGCCCGCGGGCGTGCGGTGCACCGAGCACCCAGCCGCGCTCGTGCACAGCACCGATCAACGCATCCACCGACTCCCGGGCACGCGCCAGGGCGCGCCGCTCCCCCGTCGGCGGTGTTCCCCTCTCGGCCGCCCGTCGGCCGCCGTGGCGGCTCAGCGCGGGGGCCGCCTCCCGCAGATACCCCTCCTCCTCGAGCTCGAGCACCGCCGGTGCAGCGGTGATCCCGGCGACCTCCAGCGCCGCCAGCAAATGGACCTCCTCCCGGATCCGCCCGCGCTCCTCCTCGTCGAGACCGCGCACGCGCACCGCATGCGAGGACGTACCCGCTCCCAGCAGCTGCTCCTCGCGGCTTCCGTCGACGCTCCGGTGCCCGGCCTCCTCGAAAGCCGCTGTGGCCCGTCTCACGTGACGCGCCGCCGGCTGCGAAGACAGGGCCGGTCGCGAGAACCTCTCGTCATCGAAGTCGTCCATACCGGCAGTGAACCCCATCCGGTCCCGCCACCCTCGTGGCTATCCACAACGTCCAGGTGAGGCGCGGAGTAACCTGGGCGGGTGCTCGACGTCATACGCCTCGGATTCAGCGAACCCCTGCCCGGTGGAGACCGCCATGCGGAGTTCGGCCTGCCGCCGGGGCCCGTCGACTACCGCGCCGCCTGGGCGGTGCAGCGCGCACTGCATGCCGAAGTGGTGGCCGGGACCCGCCCGGACACCCTGCTGCTGCTCGAGCACCAGCCGGTCTACACCGCAGGCAAGCTCACCCGAGACCATGAGCGCCCCCGGGACGGGGCCGAGGTGGTCGACATCGACCGCGGCGGGAAGATCACCTGGCACGGACCGCAGCAGCTGGTCGGATATCCGCTGGTCAAGCTGCCGATCCCGATCGACGTGGTCGGATTCGTGCGCGATCTCGAGCGTACCCTCATGGGCGTCTGTGCCGCCGTGGGCGTGGACACCGTTCCCGTCGAGGGGCGCAGCGGAGTATGGGTGACCCCCCGGGACGAGGAAGCTCGCAAGGTGTGTGCCATCGGCATGCGGGTGTCGAAACGTGCGACGATGCATGGGTTCGCGCTGAACTGCGCGAACGACCTGTCCTGGGCGCAGAACGTGATCCCCTGCGGCATCGATGACGCCGGGGTGACGAGTCTGAGCCGCGAGGCCGGACACCGCATCGCGGTGGCGGACGTCGTCGAGATCGCCGCGGAGGCGGTGCACGAGCTGGTGGCGCACCGCACCTCGGCCCGCCCGGTCTGAGGCGACGGAAGAGCACGGCAGGTCGATAGACTCCATGGAACGTCGAGATGAGGAGGCAACAGGGTGACTACCGCCCCCGAAGGCCGGCGCCTGCTGCGCATCGAGGCACGCAATGCCGAAGTCCCGATCGAGCGCAAACCGGAATGGATCAAGACCCGCGCCGTGATGGGTCCGGAGTACACCGCGATGAAGAAGCGGGTGCACGGTCAGGGCCTGCACACGGTGTGCGAGGAGGCCGGCTGCCCCAACATCTTCGAGTGCTGGGAGGATCGCGAGGCGACCTTCCTCATCGGTGGCGACACCTGCACCCGCCGCTGTGACTTCTGCAACATCGCCACCGGCAAGCCGATGGCCGTGGACCCGATGGAGCCCTTCAAGGTGGCGCAGTCCGTCCAGGAGATGGGTCTGCGCTACTCGACCATCACGGGCGTGGCCCGAGACGATCTCGAGGACGGCGCGGCCGGCCTCTTCGCCCGCACCTGCGAGCAGATCCACGCGATGAACCCCGGCACCGGGGTCGAGCTCCTGATCGACGACATCAAGGGCAACGGCCAGCACCTGGAACAGGTCTTCGAGGCGAAGCCGGAGGTGTTCGCCCACAACCTGGAGACCGTGCCGCGGATCTTCAAGCAGATCCGCCCCGCCTTCCGGTACGAGCGTTCGCTCGATGTGATCTCGATGGGCAAGGCCGCCGGGATGATCACCAAGTCCAATCTCATCCTCGGCATGGGTGAGACGGACGACGAGATCCTGGACTCGCTCCAACGCCTGCGCGACGCCGGCTGCGACATCATCACGATCACGCAGTACATGCGCCCCTCCAAGCTGCATCACCCGATCGACCGCTGGGTCAAGCCCCAGCAGTTCGTGGCGCTGTCCGTGGCCGCCGAGGAGATGGGGTTCCTCGCCGTGATGGCGGGGCCGATGGTCCGCTCCTCCTACCGCGCCGGCAAGCTCTGGGCGCAGGCGATGCGGAAGCTCGGCCGGGAGATCCCGGAGAACCTCCTTCATCTCGATTCGAACCAGCCCGCCCGTCAGGAAGCTGCGAGCGTCGTCGCTCGCACCCAGCAGGCCGCCGCGAGCTGACGCCCGCCCGGCCCCGAGAGGACTCACCGCCCATGGCTCGCACGTCCGAGACCAAGCCCGAGAAGGGCTCGAAGAAGAAGCAGAAGCTGAACCCTGACGGCACCAAGAAGCAGGGCCGCATCAAGCAGATCATCGAGGTGTTCAAGTACACCCAGGAGGTCGACCGCACCACCCTGCCGTGGATGATCGCGGCGATCCTCGGTGCGATCGCGCTGGGTGTGCTGGTGAGCTGGCTGGTGCTGAACAGCCCCTGGTACGGCATCTTCATGGGCCTGGCGATCGGCCTCCTGATCGCCATGATGATCCTGGCCCGGAAGGCGGAGCGGGCGGCGTTCGGCCGCATCAAGGGCCAGTCCGGTGCGGCGCTGGCGGCGATGCAGTCCATCCGCCGGGGCTGGAACGTGGACGAGGAGCCGGTCCAGATCGATCCCCGCAGTCAGAAGATGCTCTTCCGCGCCTCGGGCCGGGCGGGCATCGCGATGGTGGCGGAGGACTCCTCGAGCATCTCCATGAAGATGCTCGAGAAGGAGCGCCGCAGCATCCGCCGGGTGCTCCAGCACGACAACGTCCCGGTCCACCAGATCGTCGTCGGCGACGGTGACGGCGAGGTGCCCCTGCACAAGCTGCCCAACTACATGCAGCGCATGAAGAAGCAGCTGACCAAGGATGAGGCCGCCCAGGTGACCAAGCGCCTGAACGCGCTGCGCCGCTCGCTGCGTCAGTCAGTGCCCAAGGGCGTGGACCCGATGCGCGCCCGACCGAACCGCAAGGCGATGCGCGGCCGCTGATCCCGGTCCGGAACCGCTCACAGCCCTCTCCCGTCACGACGGGAGGGGGCTGAGTGTTTCCCGCCCCACCACTCGACGACTGCTGCACACGGCACGCCCCTTGCCCTCTGAACGGGACGGAAGGTCGCACTCGGTGCTCGCCACGCGCTGCTCGGTACTCGCCACGCGCTGCTCGGTGCTCGCCACGGGCCACGGGCTCGTGATCACCTCCGCCACCCGACCCCACCGTGACCTCACCGTGACGTTCGTTACCGTTTCGTGACACACTGCGTCTGCGCAGGTCAAAGGGATGTCGGGTCAGCGGGGGTGCGGGGCTCGACACCGTATCGCGCAGGTGTCGCGGGGGCGGCGGAGTGCCGAGCGGAGCATGCCGCGAGCTCGACCGGCAGGCGTCAGACCGTGACGACCGCGGTGCCCGCGACCACATCGTGCAGCGGCTGGGAATCACGGTTCCAGACCACCGCCGGCAGCAGCAGGAGCATCAGGGTGGTGCGCACCAGCGCGCGCAGGACCATCGGGGAGCGACCGGTGACCGGCAGCACCCGCAGCCTGAGCACGAACTGACCCGGCGTCGCCCCGAAAAGGCTCAGGAACAGCACGTTCACCGCGAAGAACAGGACCAGGTTCGCCAACGCGTCCCCGGAGAACACCAGGGCGGAGACGAGCATGCACAGGCCCCAGTCGATCGCCAGCGACAGCGGCCTCCTCCAGAAGGGCGCGACGGAGCCCGGGCCCTGCGGGGGCAGGCCGAGGGAGGAGCCCTTGACGTATCCCTCCTCCACCGGAGGGCCGTCCATCCATGAGCCGAGGTCCTTGCGATCGATCACGCCCCGAACCCTAGTTCCCGCACCTGGACGTCCGGTGCGCTCGCGGAGGTGCCGCGCGCCACAGCGCCTAAGCTGGGGGCACCCGAGTTCGGGCCCCACGCGGGTCGCCGGAGCTCGCCAGGTGATGCCCCTCGGGGTCCGACAGCACAACACGCGCCGAACGGCGCGGATGGAGGAGATGTGTTCAACAGTCCCAGCGAGGTCGTGAAGTACATCGAGGAGGAGGACGTCGAGTTCATCGACATCCGGTTCTGCGATCTTCCCGGCGTGATGCAGCACTTCAACATCCCCGCGAGCACCTTCGATGAAGAGGCGATCGCCACCGGCCAGCTCTTCGACGGTTCCTCGATCCGCGGGTTCCAGGCGATCCACGAGTCCGACATGAAGCTGATCCCGGATCTGGAGACGGCCTACCTGGACCCGTTCCGCGAGCGCAAGACGCTCATCATGAACTTCTCCATCGTGGACCCGTTCACGGACGAGCCCTACTCCCGGGACCCCCGCACCGTCGCGAGCAAGGCCGAGGAGTACCTGAAGTCCACCGGGATCGCGGACACCGCGCTCTTCGCCGCCGAGGCCGAGTTCTACATCTTCGACGACGTCCGCTTCAAGACCGGCGTGAACTCCGGTTTCTACAGCATCGACTCCGACGAGGCGGTGTGGAACACCGACCGTGACGAGTCCGAGTTCGGTGGCAATCAGGGGTACAAGACGCGCCTGAAGGGCGGGTACTTCCCGGTGCCGCCCAACGACCAGATGGCGGATCTGCGTGACGAGATCTGCGCCGTGCTGGAAGAGACCGGCCTGCAGGTCGAGCGCGCTCACCACGAGGTCGGCACGGCGGGCCAGCAGGAGATCAACTACCGCTTCAACACGCTGCTGCAGGCGGCCGACGACGTCATGAAGTTCAAGTACGTCGTGAAGAACACCGTCTGGGACGCGGGCAAGACCGCGACCTTCATGCCCAAGCCCCTGTTCGGCGACAACGGCTCGGGGATGCACACCCACCAGTCGCTGTGGAAGGACGGCGAGCCGCTGTTCTTCGACGAGCGCGGCTACGGCGGCCTCTCCGACATCGCCCGCTGGTACATCGGCGGGATCATCGAGCACTCCCCCTCCCTGACGGCCTTCACCAACCCCACGGTGAACTCCTTCAAGCGACTGGTGCCCGGCTTCGAGGCCCCGGTGAACATGGTCTACTCGGCCCGCAACCGCTCGGCCGCGATCCGCATCCCGGTCACCGGTGCCTCTGCGAAGGCCAAGCGCGTGGAGTTCCGTGCACCGGACCCCTCGGCGAACCCGTATCTGGCCTTCGCCGCGCAGCTGATGGCCGGTATCGACGGCATCCGCAACCGGATCGAGCCGCCCGAGCCGATCGACAAGGACCTGTACGAGCTGCCGCCGGAGGAGCACAAGGCGATCAAGCAGCTGCCCGAGTCCCTGGGAGCCGCACTGGACGCCCTCGAGGCGGATCACGACTTCCTCACCGAGGGCGATGTGTTCCCCGAGGACATGATCTCGACCTGGATCGAGCTGAAGCGCACCACGGAGATCGACCCGTTCCGCTTCCGCCCGCACCCGCACGAGTTCGAGCTCTACTACGACATCTGAGCCGTAGGGGCCTGGGAATGCTTCGCTGACCTGCCTGTTTCCGGGGTGCTGCCTGCACAGTAGCACCGTCGTGCAACAGAACCGAGTGGAACCGAGTAGCCTCGGTGTATCGCACGGTTATTGCACGAGCAGGAGGCAGCCCCATGGCAGCGAAGCGACGACGGACCCGCCGATCCTTCGGGGCGGTGCGGAAGCTCCCCAGCGGGAGATACCAGGCGAGCTACCTGGACCCCGCAGGGCAGCGCCGCGCCGCCCCGTCGACGTTCACCGCCAAGATCGACGCCGACGCGTGGCTGTCCGTGCAACGCGCCGCCCTGGAGACCGGATCATGGCGGGGCCGCGACGACCGGGTCACCGTGGGCGAGTACGCGCAGCAGTGGCTGCCGACGCACCAGGTGCGCGAGCGGACCCGCTACCACTACGGCGTGCAGATCGACCGATGGATCGTCCCCACGTTCGGCACGACGCCGATGGTCGACGTCACCCCCGCGATGGTCCGCAAGTGGCTGTCCATCTTCCCCGCCGACAAGCCCGCCGCCCGCGCCAACGCGTACCGAGTCCTGGCCCAGCTGTTCCGTGCAGCAGCCGATGACGGGATCGTCGCCGAGTCCCCCGTCAGGGTGCGCGGGGCAGGCCAGTACGAGCGCAAGCGCGAGGGTCACGCGCTCACCGTCGCCGACGTGTCCGCCCTCGCCGGGAAGGCCCCCGAGGGGCGGCAGCTGGCGATCCTGCTGGCCGCGTACTGCGCGCTGCGCCCCGGGGAAGTCCTCGGGCTGCGCCGCCGTGACGTCGACACCAGAGCGCACGCCCTGAACGTCCGAGAGACAGCGTCCGCTGTGCATGCCGGATCAGCGCGCATCGGCCCCGTCAAGACGTCATCGAGCGTCCGCACGGTCCACTACCCCGCCGAGCTGCACGAGCAGGTGCTGGCACAGCTGCGCGACCATGCGACCGATGGGCCGATGGGGCACCTGTTCCCCTCGCCGCGTGACCCGGCGCAGCCGCTGTCCTACACCGGCTACCTATACATGTTCCGGCGTGCTGCCGAGGCTGCGGAGCTGCACGACGTGAAGCCGCACGACCTGCGCCACACCGGGGCGACGCTTGCAGCCGCGACGGGGGCGACTACGCGGGAGCTGATGTCCCGCCTGGGGCACACCTCCCCCACCATCGCGATGGGCTATCAGCACGCCGTCAGGGAGCGTGACCGCTCCATCGCGGACGCCCTGGGGGCAGCGCTCGCCACGGTGAGCACGAGCGATGAGACGACCAGCAGCGAGACGGCCGGAGGCGATGACCGATGAGCAGCATGCAGCAGATGATGACGGCAGCGCTGGCAGCTGAGCCGGGCGTGCCGGACCTCCTGGACCGGCTGTGCGGAGACACGGGGCGGTCGCCGTTGATCCGGCTCACGTGCAAGGGCCGCGAGCGCCGGACGCAGCGGCACGACACCGGGGCCGCGCTGCGGTTTAAGCGGACCGGGGACGGCTGGACGCTCACCGGGGGCCGCGACAGCGTGGCCGGTCCCGGCGTGGACACGGACGGGCACGTCACGGTCACGGTGCAGTGCGCCGAGTGCAGTACAGCAACGCTGCGGGCAGGCCGCGAGGCACTGGGGCCGATGCTGACGGCCCTGGTCACGTGGGAGAAGCGCCGGGTCGAGTTGGCAGTGCAGGGCATCACAGACCCGGGGACAGTGCGCGTCGCCTGGCACTGACCGGAACCGACGCGTGCTAGCGTGAATGCTCCAACGTTCGGCGAGCACGGTCGCCACCAGTACAGGGCCACCAGCAGGTGGAACGGCGGCGCGCAGGCGTAGCAGCTCCCGGTGACATAGCGCAGCATGCGCTGATCACTCGGGAGCTTTTCTCATGCCTGACACCCTGACAGGCCGGTACGTCACGCAGTCCACAGCGGCTGAGTACCTGAACGTCACCGACCGCACGATCCGCAACCTCATTGCACGGGGGGACCTCACCGGGTACCGCCTCGGAGCACGCGCGATCCGCGTCGACCGGGCCGAGCTGGACGCCCTGCTGACCCCGATCCCCACGGCGGGTGATCACCGGTGACCACCGCAACAGAAAGCCGCCCCGGTCAGGCAACCGGGGCGGCCCAGAACGACCGAACACGCACCCCTGAGTCTATCGTCCCCATCCCCGTCAGCGTCGACCTGAGCACCCTCCCGCGAGTCGAGGTCGCAGTGGCCGGGGCGATCCTGCACACGATCCCGCAGGAGGCCCGTCAGGCGTTCCGCAGGATCACAGCGGGCGACTTCACCAGTGCCCCGCTGCGCGTCGCTGTACGGGCCGCACACGCCGTCCTGATGAGCGGTGACCGGGTCGAGCCGATGACGCTGGGGCAGCACGCGCAGGACCGTGCGTTCATCCGCCCCCAGGACCGGCACCGGTTCGACGCCCTGGTGTTCGATCTGCACGGCGTCGACGGGTCCCCCATGGCTGCGGGCGGGCTGTGCATGATCCCGGCACTGATCGAGGCGACCGTGCGCCGCCGCGCCGAGGAGTACGCGCAGCGCGTGCAGCAGGCCGTGGACGAGTGTGCCGCCGACGAGCTGGCCGTGGTGCTGGTCGACCAGGGCCGCGCCCTGGAGGACGCCGCCCGCCGTCTCACCGGGGAGGAGGTGGCACCACGATGAGCCGCGAATACCTGGCCGACGAGGACCGGGCAGCCCTGGACGCTGTGACCGCACAGTGGGCCACCGCCCCCGACCTGACCAGCAGTTCCCAGGTTCCCGAGCGGTTCCCGGAACCCGGAACCGGTGGGAGCAGCGCAGCGGTTCCCGGTTCCCGACCCCCTATGTGGGAACCCGGGAACCGCACAGACCGGTCCGATGTGTCAGAACCTCATCCCCTGTACGCCGATGTCGCCGCGCTGCTGAACGGCACCATGCCGGACCCTCCAGCACCGGCGATCCTCGCCCGGTCCGACGGGCACGCGCTGTTCTACACGGGACAGGTCAACCTCGTGTTCGGTGATCCCGAGTCCGGGAAGACGTGGGTAGCGCTCGCAGCAGCCGCCGAGGCTCTGCGCGACGGCGGCAGCGCCCTGGTCCTGGACCTTGACCACAACGGCATGCAGGCCACCGTGCAGCGGCTGCTGATGCTGGGGGCACCCGGCGGGGCACTGTCCGACCTCCAGCGGTTCCGGTACGTCGAGCCGGAGGACGCACCGCACCTGGTGGACGTCGTCGCCGACGTCGTGGCCTGGCGACCCGATGTCACGGTCCTGGACTCCATCGGGGAACTACTCCCCCTGTTCGGTGTCAGCTCCAACAGCCCCGACGACTTCACCATGGTGCACTCCCGCGTGATGAAGCCGCTGGCCGCGAAGGCTGACACGGCCCTGATCGCGATTGACCACCTGGCGAAGAACAGCGAGTCCCGGGCATTGGGAGCGACCGGCACCGCAGCGAAGCGCCGAGCGATCGGCGGTGTGTCCCTGCGCGTGAAGCTGCTGGAGGCGTTCACCCCGGGCCGGGGCGGCGCAGCCCTGCTGACGATCCACAAGGACCGGCACGGCGGTCTGCGCGCCGTCTCCCCCGCCGAGGACAAGGAGCCGGTGGCGGGGACGTTCAAGCTGTCCACCGTCGACGGGGCGACGTCCTGGAGGGTGCACGCCCCTGCGGGCGGGGAGCGGAACCCTGCCGAGGCTGCGGACCCTGCCGACGTCGACGCGCTGCGGCAGATGGACCCGCAGCCGGTGTCGGTCCGGGACGTGCAGGAGCGGATGACGTGGCGACGCTCCCGGGCCGCTGACGCGCTGCGGGAGTACCGACGAGTTTCTGACACATCGGCGGAGTCTGTGCGGTTCCCCGGTTCCCACACCCAGGGTGCGGAACCCGGAACCGCTCCCGGCGCGACCCGCTGCGCGGCCTGCGGTGAGCCGTCCACCTACCCGATCCACCCCACCTGCGAGGAGGCCCCCCGATGAGCCCCCTCGCAGGCCCCGTGCGGGTCACCCCGTATCTGTGGAACCGGCACCAGGTCGACGCCGAGGCGGGCGTCATGCTCCAGGGCCGGAACGGGCGCGTGTTCATCCCCGGCGACGAGCTGCGCAGCCTCGCCGACGAGCTGCACGACATGGCCGACCTCCAGGGGGTCGACCAGTGACCCCCGCAGCACGGCCCCGGGCACCACCACCAGGCCCCGCCACCGACCACCAGCAGGACCACTCACCACGTCCCGAAAGGACACGCACCATGATCAACACCAGCCAGCTCCAGGGCGCATTCCTCCAGTACCGCGCCGACCAGGTCGCCGCCGAGAAGATGCACGACCCCGACCTGACCCCCGAGGCGAACCGGCAGCGGCAGACCGAGGCCCGCGCAGCAGCCCGCGCCAAGCTGCGCGAGGCGATCCCGCAGCGGCCCGACGGACCGGACCCCCGCGACGCCGTCACCGCAGCACTGGCCCCCACCACGGCGGACGGCATCGCCGTGCTGGCTCACCAGCGGGCGAAGGTAGACGCCCTGATGGACGCGGGCAGGAACATCCTCCAGGTGATCCAGCAGGCCGACGTGACCCGCCTCGCCGCGATCCTGGACGCCGCCGAGACCAGCGAGCGGGTCCTGTCGTCGTCCGACCCCGAGGGCGTGCAGGCCGAGCTGCGCGGGGCCGTGTTCGATCGCCTCGCCGACCTCGGGCACGAGGACGCCGTGAAGGCCGCCGAGTCCCACGCCGACCAGGAGGCCACCACGGCATGGGCCGACGCCCTGGAGGCCCTGGCAGACGGTCAGGAGCCGGACGGGGCGGTGCAGTCCGCGATCTACCGGCACGACGTCGCCGCCTACCGGGGCACGTTCGGGCTGGTGTCCTCGCCGGAGGAAGCCCGCACCCTCGCCGACGCGCAGAGGCGCGCCGCACAGGACGGCATTCGCGAGCGGGTAGCGCAGCAGGCGGACCGCTCCAGGGACCTCATGGGGTCGGACCGGTGACCGGGCGCAGCGTGGCCCGGATCGAGCGTGCGAAGCGTGACGCAGCGATCCTGGAGTCCCTGGCGCAGGGCCGCACGCAGCGGGAGGCAGCCGAGCGGCACGGCGTGTCCAAGACGACCGTGCAGCGGGTCCTGTCCACCATGCAGGAGACCCTGCCTGAGCAGACCGTAGCCCGTGACCTGATGATGTCGAGGTTCGCCACCTACCGGGCGCACCTGTGGCCCCTGCTGGAGCAGGACCCCGTGCGGACAGTCCCGCGGCTGCTGGAGGTCGACCAGCTGGAGGCCCGCACCCGCGGCCTGATGGACCCGCAACAGGGCAACGGCACCGCCGAGGTGCAGGGCATGCTGGCAATGCTGATCGGACGACCTGCAGGGGGCACGGCATGACCCGGCTGGAGCAGCTGCGCGAGCAGTGGGCGGGCGACCTCGCACGGCTAGAGGACGGTTACGCCGAGGCCCTGGAGACCGGAGCGGACCAGGGCCGAGTCGCGCAGCTGGAGGGCATGATCGCCGCGTACCAGCAGACCATCCGCGACGCGGCCTGACAGGGCACAGGACGGCCCCCGATCCCATCACCGGTACCGGGGGCCGTCCCCTATCTCCTGGCCCATCGGAGCGAGGGACTGCGCCGTCGGATCTCATCTCTCGATCCCGACACTTATGCCGAGGCGCAGGCCCCGAACAGCTAGCATCCAGACATGGAGAACTCACTCAGCATCTGGATCTCAGGTGGCTCTTTCGTTCTAGCTTTCGCCGCCTTCCTTGCGGTGATCTGGCAGATCATGCGCGAATACGCCTCGCGCCCAATTGACGGAATGTATGTCGGAAAGAATGAGATCCTGGAGGCGGAGCAATACACTGACTACTTCGTGAACGTTGGAATTATGGGCCCGAAGAATGCGCATGAGGTGCAGTTCGTAGTGTGGGGCGGTTCCGTAATCGGCCCCTGGCCCGAGATTCGCCGGTCTATGACCGCCGATTCTGAACCGATGGCCGCCATAGTGCGAGTCCACCACGGCGAAAGAGTACAGGTTGGCCTCTCATACTTAGACAGTGGCTTGCTCCTTGCGAGGGGAGTAGGTCGAGCCTCAAGAAGGGACCTTGAGCGGGGACCGGAATCGTACGAAGTCTGGCAATGGTCGCTCTGGCAAGGGTTGCCTCGACGTGGCGCTAAGGCCGAGCGCGGCAAGTGGCGGACAGTAGACAAACATTACATTCCATCCAAAATGGGTTTCCCGGCAAAAGAGCGGCCTTACGCCCGACACCTCCCCATACCGGACGACTATGCAAGCAATATCCCTGGATTCCAGGATTTCCTTGACGAAGAGGAAGTGAATGATGCGTGACTATACAGCGCGGAGCAGGACTTCTCGTCAGCCGAGTGCGTCATTGCCATAGGCCGTAGGGTCCTGCAGGGCCGCCGGGTCACCGTCGTCGCTAAGGACGTGCAGCAGCACGCCGAGGTGATCCCGCAGCGCCGCGGCACCAGCAGGGGTGAGAGCGACGTCGCCGACGTGGATCAGTGGTCCGCCGTCGGCCGCCCCACCGAGGACGGCCTGGACGTCGAGCACGGGGGTGAGCCGTTCGGCGGTCTCGAAGTAGCGGGATTGGGTGGCGGGGCAGCCTGACAGGGTGTCGGTGAACATGCGGGCGCGGAGCTGGTGGACGATCTGACGGGCGGCGTCGTCGTGCATCTCGGTCATCGTGAGTCCTCTCGTCATCACCCCGTGAAGCACGCTAGTTGCACGCGATTCTGTTCGTGCTGGTCAGCGACACTCCGTGCGTTACTACGACATCTGAGCCGCGAGGCCCGTCTGTCGACGAAGGCCCCCGCTCCCAGCGCTGCTGAGGGCTGGGGCCTTCTCCGTGCGCGATGGGCGCGGCATGCCGCAGGAAGGAACCGATTGGCCCTGAGCGCCTCGAGGGTATGGAATAGGGGCATGAGCACCATCATGATCACCGTCATCGACCGCGAAGGCGCCGAGCACTCCGACGTCGACTGGGAGGACGACGAGTCCCTCATGGAGTGCCTCGTGCGCAACAGCTTCCCGATCCTCGCCACCTGCGGCGGGAATGCCTCCTGCTCCACCTGCCACTCCTTCCTCGACCAGGTCTCCTTCGAGACCGCCGGGGAGATCGACGAGGACGAGGCCGATGTGCTGGATTCCCTCACCGAGGACGAGCGCGAGCCCACCTCACGGCTGACCTGCCAGGTCCCCTGGGACGAGGACCTCGAGGGCGCCGTGGTGAGGATCGGACCCTTCTGATCCCACCGGTGCGGCCGGGCGCACCATGCGCGACGACGGATAGCCCAGCTCCCCTCTTCTCGCTGCTCAGATCGGCCAGGAGCCCGGTGTCGGCCGCAGCGCCCCTCCTCGTACCCCTCGACAGCGTTCTTCCCGCGTCCGCGGTCACGGTCCTGCGCGCACGTCGGTCGGAGGACGCCGGGACCCGCTCGAGGGTCCCGGCACCGAGGAGGGCGTCCAGCAGGTCGGTGAGCACGACCCGGCCCATGCCCGGATCGGGCAGACGGTGCACCTGCGGTTCGACCGGTGGGCCGTCGCAGATCAGGGCTGTCCATGCTGTCCGGAACCGCGCCGATTAGCATGCAGCCATGACGCAGCGAAACTCCGTGACCCCGCTCATGCGCACTGTGCGGGACCAGCACGTCGGAGCCATCCTGCGCTGCATTCTCAGCGGCCCGGTAGCACGCAAGGAGCTCGCCCGCCGCACCTCCATCAGCTTCACCACGATCACCCGGCTGGTCTCGGCACTGCTGGCGGCCGGTGTCATCGAAGAACTGCCCGTGCAGCAGAACGGCCGCGGCGCATCGGGCCGTCCGCAGATCCCACTCGGCTTCCCCTCCCCCGGACGACTCGTCGTCGGGACCCACGTCCACGCCCATTCGACCACCGCCACAGCCTTCACCCTGACAGGTGAGCCCATCACCTCCGCGCTCGTCGAACATCCGGCCACCGACCCGGCCCCGGTCCTCGCGGCGAGCGTGGCCCTCACGGAAGAACTGGTCGCGAAGGTGGGACGCGAGAACGTGGTCGGGGTCGGCGTGAGCACGGGCGGTGTGGTCGACTTCGACTCCGGTGCAGTGCTGTCCAGCCCGCAGCTGGGATGGACGGACGTCTCATTGCGCACGCCCTTCGAAGCGGCGCTCGAACTGCCGGTCGTCGCGGACAGCTCCGTGCGCGCCCTCGCCATGAGCCAGCTGCAGCAATCGGGAGACGGCGAGACCTCTGTCCTCGTGATCCACACGGCCGGATGGATCAGCGCCGCACTGATCGTGGACCACCAGCTGCATCGCGGCCCCGGGGCGAGCGCCGGCACGATCGCACACCTGCCCGTTCCCGGCGGGCCCGGCGCCCCGTGCCCATGCGGGTCCGTCGATTGCCTCGGCGTCGTGGTCACCGACGAGGCCGTCCTGCAGCAGGCGATCGGCCTGAACGCCCTGCCGGGAGGTTCCGAATGGTCAGACATCTACCGAGCACAGGCGACGAATGCACAGGTCGGTGCGCTGGTGCGTCGACGGGCCGAGCAGCTCGGCCGCGCCGTCGCCCATCTGGTGGAGGTGATGAATCCGGATCTCACCATCGTGGCAGGGCTGATCGGGGCTCCCGAGGATGTCGAACTCTGCTTGGGCACCGCGACCGCCGCCTGCACCCGCTCGCTCGGCGACATGCCGCGGATGATCCGCCATTGGCGGGTGGTGGGGAACGAATGGGATCGCGCCTCGGCGGCCCTCGTCCTGGACGATTACCTGCGGCGCCCCACGCATTACGAGGCCGCTCTCGTCGGCGGAGGCCGGTGAGCACAGAGCGCTTCGGCAATTAATCGCCCCCTTGACACTAATGTCGGTCGGCGAGAGGATCGGGGTGTGCGGGAAGGGTCACCACCCCGTGCGAGGCAGAGCATGAACCACGGGGCGATGATGCCCCCCACTCGAGGGAGAACTCTCATGCGATCACTCACCCGCCGCTCACTCCTCGGTCTGACCACAGCAGCTGCCGTCTCGGGTCTGGCCGCCTGCGGCGGTTCGTCCTCGACTCCCGGCGGCTCGGACACGACCTATTCCGCCGCGCCGGAAGACCTCACCGCAGAACTGCGGTACGCGATCTGGGACAAGGCGCAGGAGCCGGCGATGCAGAAGATCGTCGACGGCTTCACCACGAAGTTCCCCAACATCACGGTCTCCATCGACGTCTCCGAGTTCGGCAGCTATTGGACGAAGATCCAGACCGAGGCATCGAGCGACTCCCTGCCGGACGTGTTCTGGATGAACCCCCCGAACTTCCAGCTGTACGCACAGAACGAGATCCTGATGCCGTTGACCTCGATGGTCGACGGCGGCGCTCTCGCCAAGGAGAACTACACCCCGGCGGTCTGGGATCTGTACCGTCTCGACGATGTCCAGTACGGCGTGCCCAAGGACAACGATGCGATGGCGATCTGGTTCAACAAGAAGCTGCTGAAGGAGTACGGGGTGGACGAGCCCGCCGAGGGGTGGACCTGGGAGGACCTCCGGGCTTCGGCGGAGGCCGTCGTATCGGGCTCCGGGGGCGACGTGTACGGATTCAGCGGCCCCGTCAACTCCGCCGGCAATCACTCCTGGTACAACTCGGTGCACCAGGCCGGCGGCTACATCCTCAACGAGGATCACACGGCCTGCGGGTACGACCAGCCGGGCACCGTCGAAGGGGTGACCTTCTGGCGGGATCTGCTCGCCGATGGGCTGTCGCCGAGCATCAAGCAGCTCACCGACACCTCCTTCGACGACTGGTTCTCCTCGGGCAAGCTCGCGATGGCCGCCGGCGGGACCTGGCAGACCCAGCCCTTCCTCGAGGCGCTCGGCGACGACCTCGGGGTCATCTCCTGGGCGGCCGGCAGCGCCGGCAATCAGGTGTGCGTCAGCGGGCTGAGCAACGTCATGCCCGCAGTCTCGAAGAACCCTCAGGCGTCGATGGCCTTCCTCGAATACCTGGGCGGCGAAGAGGCTGCGATCGCGCAGGCGGAGTCGGGTGTGGTCATCCCTGCGTTCAACGGTGCCGCGGATCCGTTCTACGACTCGATCGAGACCCTCGATCTGAGGGTCTTCGAGGACGCGATCGCCCAGGGATTCTCGAACCCCGCGACCAAGAACACGAAGGAGTGGCAGAGCGTCGAGCTGGAGATGCTGCTGCCGGTGTTCACGGGCGAGGCCGAGGTCGAGAGCACCTGCGAGGAGCTGTTCACCACGATCAACAACCTGCTCGCGAAGGAATGAGCGCCCCGCCGACGGCTCGGTCCTCCCGCAGTGCTCCCTCGACGGACGCCGGTCAGGCCCGGCGCCGCTCGCGCCGACTGCGCGGTTCACCACTGTGGCCCGCGCTGTTCCTGGCTCCCACGCTGCTGATCCTCGGCGTCTTCCATCTGTGGCCGGGCGTCCAGACGCTCTGGTACAGCTTCACCGAGTGGGGCGCCTTCGGTGGGACGACCTTCACCGGCATCGCGAACTACGCGCGCATGCTCAAGGATCCGGAGATCATCAGATCCTTCCTCAACACGGCGGTCTTCACGCTGATCGTCATGATCAGCATCCCGATCGGCACCGTCCTGGCGTCGATGATCGAGCGTCCCGGCATGCGGTTCCGCTCGCTGTACCGGACGTTGTACTTCATCCCGTTCGTGACCATGCCGGCCGCCGTCGCGATCGTCTGGAAGATCATCTTCAACGGCGATTTCGGCGTGGCGAACTGGCTGCTGAGCCTCATCGGGATCAGTGGCCCCTACTGGCTCTCGACCCCTCCCTTCGCACTGATCGCGGTCTCGATCGTGGGGATGTGGAGTGCCATGGGTTTCAATCTCATCCTGCTCAGCGCCGGGGTGCGGGAGATCCCACGGGAGCTCTACGAGGCCGCCGAGATAGACGGAGCCTCTCCGCTCAGGCAGTTCTTCTCCGTGACGGTCCCGCTGATGACCCCATCACTGTTCTTCGTCACGATCATCACCGTGATCCAGGCATTCCAGCAGTTCGACCTGATCTTCATCATGCTCGGTACGAACAACATCGCCCTGCCCGAGACCCAGGGTCTCGTGTTCATCTTCTATGCCCAAGCGTTCATCAACAACGACAAGGGCTATGCGGCCGCGATCGGAATTCTGGCCCTCGTGGTGATCGGCCTGCTCACGATGCTGCAGTTCCGACTCCAGAAGCGATGGGTGCACTATGACTGACCTCGCGACGAAGCCTTCGCATCCACCGACGCGCCGCCCCGGCCGCCGCAGCTACGGGACCGCTCTGACACACACCGTGCTGCTCGTCGGTGGCGTGGTCATGGTGATGCCCCTGCTCTATCAGCTGATGATGAGCCTGTCCTCGAACGCCGAGGTGCAGTCCGTCCCGCCCAGCCTGTGGCCGGAGCGGCTTCAGTGGCACAACTACGCCGACGTCTTCTCCACCATCAATTTCGGGCACCAGCTGTACATCAGCATCCTCATCACCGTCATCCGCGTGATCGCACAGGTGCTCCTCGCGTCTCTGTCCGGCTATGCCTTCGCGCGCATGCGCTTCCGCGGCAACGGGGTGCTGCTGGCGATCGTGCTGTCGGTCATGATGATCCCGCCCCAGATCTATCTGATCTCCCAGTATCAGCTCATCCATCAGCTGGGCTGGTTGAACACCGTCATGGGCATCGTCACTCCCGGCCTCGCCACCGCGTTCGGCACGTTCCTGATGCGGCAGTTCTTCCTCGGCCTGCCCGATGAGCTCGAGGAAGCGGCACGGCTGGACGGCGCGAATCCGTTCCAGATCTTCTCGCGGATCATGATGCCGCTGGCGCGCAACGGGATGTTCGCGCTCGGGATCATGACCACGATGTGGTCGTGGAACGAGCTGCTGTGGCCGCTGGTGATCACCACCGATGACACCGTCCGGCCCTTGAGCGTGGGCATCGCCAACCTGCAGGGACAGTACGAGAGCGAGTATCCCCTGATGATGGCGGCCTCTCTGATGGCCATCGCCCCGATCCTGATCCTGTTCATCGTCTTCCAGAAACGCGTGATCGCCGGCGTCGCTCGGACCGGCATCAAGTGACGTCCCCACCCGTGAGTCGAGGCCCCATGTCCCGCCCGAACATCCTGCTCATCCATTGCCACGACCTCGGCCGGCACCTCGGCTGCTACGGCGTGGACAGCGTGGTCTCACCGCATCTGGACGCCCTGGCGGCACAGGGCGTCCGTGCCACCAACATGTTCGCCGCAGCTCCGCAGTGCAGTCCGTCCCGAGCAGCGCTGTTCACCGGGCGCTGGCCTCATGCCAACGGGGTGATGGGGCTGACCCACCGATCCTTCGCCTGGGACCTGCACCCCGAGGAGAAGCATCTGGCCCAGCTGTTGCGCGCCGGTGGGTACCGCAGCGAGCTGATCGGTGTGCACCACGAGTCGCGAGCCGCTTCCGACGAGGTGATCGCCGAGCGCCTCGGCTTCGATCGCGTCCGCACCGGGGGCCTGGCGGAGGTCGTCGCCGAACGAGGGGTCGAGGCGCTGCATCGCTTCGCCCGCAGCGATGAACCGTTCTATCTCCAGGTCGGGTTCCAGGAGCCCCATCGGCTTCCCGGTCACCGGGACGAGAAGGGGGTGATGGGTTTCCTCGGGGATCATCTGTCTCCCGACACCAGCCGGGGCGTGCACGTGCCCGGCTATCTCGCCGACGACGACACGGCCCGGGCGGAGCTGGCGGAGCTGCAGGGCGCGATCCGGGCGATGGACGCAGCGGTCGGCTCCGTGCTGAGGGCGCTGGACGACCTCGACCTGGCTGAGGACACGATCACGATCTTCACCACCGATCATGGACTCGCCCTCCCTCGCGCCAAGTGCTCGTTGTACGACCCGGGATTGGAGATCGCGTTCATCGCCCGCTGGCCCGCCGGCGGCTGGAGCGGAGGGAGCTCGATCACCGGGGCGCTGAGCAACATCGACGTCGCGCCGACGCTGCTGGAGGCCGTGGGCCCGCCCGCCGGACCTGGACGCACGATGCACGGCGAGAGCTTCGCGGCGGCCCTGGCCGGTGAGCAGCCCACCATCGGCCGGGAACACGTCTTCGCGGAGATGACCTACCACGACTACTACGATCCTCGGCGCTGCGTGCGCACGGACGAGCTCAAGCTGATCGCCAATTTCAGCTCCGCTCCGGGGTACATGGACCCCAGCCAGTCGTGGCGGCGCCGCTGCACACCTCGCGAGCCCAGCTACGCGCACGAGGACTACCACCCCAGCCTCGAGCTCTACGACCTGCGGAACGACCCATGGGAGCAGCACGACCTCGCCGAGGACCCGAGCCACGCCGATCTTCTGGCGGAGCTCAGCGAACAGCTGTTCGCATGGATGCAGCAGACAGGTGACCCATTGCTCCACGGCCCCGTCGGGAATCCCCTGGCGTCTCACACCCGCACTCTCCTGCAGGCTCCGAGACAGGACGGGGAGCGGTTCGGCTCACGGCCGACCGTCGTCGCTGACGGACCCGTACGTGAGATCCTCGACGGCTGAACGGGCCCCGCGGTGGATGACGGCGAGCGTCGCTGCCCATCACAGCGTCGTGGTGCGGCGCCGCTCCTCAGCTCTCGGGATCATCCCCGAACACCCGCACCTCCTGCGCGCAGCGGCAGGCGGCGGCGAGCTTGCGCGCCCACTCCAGCGCCTCCTCGCGAGTGGCGACCTCGAGCACAGCGAAGCCGCCACCCAGATGGCGGGTCTCGGCGTAGGTGCTCTCGAGCACACCGCCGGTGCCGTCGACCATCACCGGCGGCACGCTCTCGTCGATCCCGCCGCCGAAGATCCAGGCACCTGCGGCCTTCGCCTCTCGCACCACAGCATGGGAGTCGTCAGCGACCTCCTGCAGGTCGGGCTCCTGGACCCTCATCGCGCGGCTGGGGAAGGAGATCAGATACGTCGCCATCGGGTCCGCCTCTCATCGGCCCCGGGGCTCTGCCGCCGCCGGGACTCTGCCTGGTGTCGGGGAAGTCTCCTCCCCCGGCGTCGGCGCCGCTACCCCGCGGCCAGATCCCGTCGCCGCACCGCCACCAGGCCCACGGTCACCAGCACCACGGCGAGGACGCCCATCACCAGCAGCGGGAGCCAGTCGAACTCCGCCGAGGGCAGCAGCGGGACGTGATGCAGCGGAGAGACGTCCAGCGCCGCCTCGGGCAGTCCCAGCAGGTCCCCGAGGAAGACGACCAGCGCGGCATAGACCACCCACGCCCAGGCGAGACCCGTCAGGCGCAGGTGCAGGCCGTACAGGGCGAGCGCGAAGGCACCGCAGAGGGCGATGGCGGGCAGATAGGCGAGCGCGGCGAGGGTCATGTCGCCGATCCAGACGGTGTCGTCGGTCGCGGCCCAGACCCCGAGCCCCACGCCGAGGCCCAGCAGCACCTGCAGCGCTGCCGCCTCCAGCAGCACCACCAGGAACCAGGTCCCGGCCAGGCGCACTCGAGAGGTCCCGCCCGCCAGCGCACCGGCCAGGCGCCCGGCGGTCTCCTCGCTGCGCATCCGCAGTGTCCCGGAGACGATCAGGACGGCCGGGCCGATCGCCAGCATCCTCAGCACGTACGCGGAGAACGAGCCGGTGAGGTCGTCCATCGAGATCGGTGCCCACTCCCCGATCGCCGGGATCTCCGCGACGACGTCCGTGAGCGAGGAGGCGAGCGAGCCGAAGGCGAGTGCGAAGAGGAACAGTCCGATCGCCCAGGCGATCATCGTCCCGGTCACCAAGCGTCGGGCGAGCCCGCCCGGGGCGAGCAGCGCGGCAGATGCAGAGGCCGGGCCTCCGGTGGCGGCCCGGAGCCCCGAGCCCACGTCACGACGACGGGACAGCACCCCGGCCACCACCAGCAGGGCGATCACCGCCGCGAGGGAGACCAGCAGCGGCCACCAGCGAAGGTCCACGAACACGCGGGTCTGCTGGGCCCAGGCCAGCGGCGAGAACCAGGACAGCCACGAGCCCTGCCGGTCGATGACGTCCCCGATGCCGCGCACCATGAACGCGAGTGCCAGCAGCCCCAGCGCCATCCCGGTGGCGGTGCCGGCATGCTCGGTCAGCTGAGCCGTCACCGCCGCGATACCGGCGAAGACCATCCCCGTCAATGCGGTCGCGAGCCCGAAGGCGAGAGAGTCCGCCGTCGCACCGCCCACCAGCAGGGTGCCGATCGCGACTGCGGCGCCGGGGGCGGCGTTCGCGATCGTGACGACCACCAGGGCCGCGACGCCGGGGGCGAGCCGCCCGGTGGGCAGAGCCCGGGTCATCTCCAGCCGTCCCGCCTCCTCCTCGCCGCGAGTATGGCGCACGGTCAGCAGCACGCTCATGATCGCGGCCGGGATGAGGATGTACAGGAACAGCTCATTGGCCACCATCGCCCAGAGGGTGTACCGGTCCATGGCGAAGGCAGGGCCCGTCATCATCACGGCGGAGGGGTTGTCCAGCAGGGCCGCCCGGGCGTCGAGCGCGCTTTGATCGGGATAGGCCTCCTCGATGGCGAGGATTGAGGCGGGCACCAGGACCAGCATCGCGAGTGTCCACACGAGCACCGCGCGGCGGGAGAGCCGTCCGTACAGCCGCTCCAGGGATCCCAGCCCCGTCAGCGGGGAGGCGGGGACCGGAGCGGCCCGATGGGTGGGCCGAGTCGACGGCCGACGGGCAGCGGTGGTCAAGACTCCTCCTCTCCGTCGGTGTCGGCGGCGAGGTCGTCGCCGTAGTGGCGCAGGAAGAGATCCTCGAGGGAGGGCGGGGTGATGGTGAGGCTGGTGGCCTGCATCTGTGCCAGCACGGGCAGCACGTCGTGGACGGCGGCGTCGTCGACGTCGAAGCGCAGGCGGTCCCCGTCGACGACCAGATCGTGCACACCCCCGGTCGCCGCGAGCTGCGCGGTGTCCGCGCCGCTCGTCGCGGCGACGGTGGAGCGGGTGAGGTGGCGCAGCTGGGCGAGGGTGCCGGACTCGACGTCCTTGCCGGCGCGGATGATGGTGACCGTGTCGCAGAGCTTCTCGACCTCGGCCAGGATGTGGCTGGACAGCAGCACGGTGCGCCCGTCGGCCCGCAGACGGACGACCTCGTCGGTGAAGATCGCCTCCATCAGCGGATCCAGTCCCGAGGTGGGCTCGTCCATGATGTACAAGTCCACGTCCCGGGAGAGCGCGGCGACCAGCGCGACCTTCTGCCGGTTGCCTTTGGAGTAGGTGCGGGCCCGCTTGGTGGGATCCAGCTCGAACCGTGCGATGAGCTCCTCGCGACGGCGCCGATGCGCAGCCCCCCTCTCGCCGCGGGTGAGCACGTCGATCGCCTCTCCCCCGGTGAGGTTCGGCCACAGGTTCGTGTCCCCCGGCACGTAGGCGAGGCGGTGGTGGATCTGCACGGCGTGGGTCCACGGATCCATCCCGAGCACATCGGCGGTGCCGGAGGTCGCCCGCAGCAGTCCCAGCAGCACGCGGATGGTGGTGGATTTCCCGGCGCCGTTGGGCCCCAGGAATCCGGTGACCTGCCCGCGCGGCACGGTGAGGTCGAAGCCGTCCAGGGCGCGGGTGCGGCCGAACGTCTTGGTGAGATCCCGCACCGTGATCGCGGCATCGGGGGTGGCGGAGACAGGGGTGGCGGGTTCCGGGCTGGTGCTGCCGGTGGTGGTCATGCGGCGTTCCCGCCGGTCATCAGGTCGAGCTCGTTCTCCCTGGTGACCTCCGGTGCCCGTCGGTCGCAGGCAGCGAGCAGCTGCTCGCGGGAGCCGTAATGGTGGATGAGCAGGCCCGCACTGACCCGGGCGCCCGAGGCGACGGCCCGCAGCGACGCCGAGAGCCCGTCGGCCGCGAAACGCTGCGGTGCAGCGCGGAGGATGCGCTCGTCGGCGGATGTCGCAGGTTCCATGGCGACCTCCGAACGATGGTCGAACTGACGTTCAATACACCATACGCGTGGTCGACGGAGGGCACGGGAGTTCGCTGTCTCGTGTCGGTGGAGCCGGAGCTCAGCCCAGCGCGTCCATCCCGCCCTTGGCCTTCAGCAGCGACAGCAGCAGGTCCTTGGGGCCGGTGGCGGGCTGCAGCGCGCACTGGTCGGGATCGAAGGACCAGCTGGCCCGCAGGGCGCGGAACACCTCGAACTCGGCATCGCCGGTGCGCAGCGGCACCGCCTGGTAGCCGCCGGCCTCCGGCAGGTGGATCACGAAGGCACCGGTCAGGTCCGGCATCTCCCGGGTGGTGCCGTCGTTGTCCAGCAGCAGCTCCGCCCGGCACACCGCCACGCCCTGCAGCGCGTAGTCGCCGCGCACCTTCTTCGAGGTCTTGATGTCGGCGCTGAGCTGGGTGTTGCCGATCTTCACGATCGCATCGGTGGTCCCGGCATAGCCCACGGTGTGGTTCACGACGGTCTGCTCGACCTCGAGGAACTCGGGCTGGAAGTCGTCCAGGAAGCGGGCGTAGCCGTCCAGCCGCACCGCGACCCGGGCCAGCAGCGCCTGCGGATCCTGCTCGGCCGCGAAGCAGCCCTGCTCGGTGCGCATCTGCTCGACGATCGCGCCGATCCCCGCGGCGTCGGGGCGGGTGCCGCTGGTCCCCCACTCCTCGCACACCGCGTGCACCAGGGTGCCGAAGTCCGCAGCGGTGCGGGTGTACTCCGGGGCGGCGGCCGCGATGCGCTTCTGGCTGCCCCAGCGGTCCCGGGTGACGCGGGAGATCTCGGCGGCGGCGCGGTGGGGATTGCGATCCAGCCAGGAGTACATCTCCAGCGCCCGCTTCGAGGCCATGGTCGCGTACCAGCCCTGCAGGAAGTCCTTCGCCCGCGCTCCCGCGACGGTGGTGATCGAGGGGTACATCAGCGGGCCGTCGGGCTCGAGGCGGTACATGCGGCCGCGCGGGGTGTCGGCACTGAGGGAGGGCGTGGTCATGGGTCCTCACGGTGGCGGGCGACGCCGGACGGCGTCGGGACGATCGATGGACACCGTACGCCGCGGGGCGCGCGGCCGGGGCGGGATCCGCAGCGGACGCGCCGAGGCACGACCACGGATCACATCGCGCGGTGTCGTCGGGAGGGGGATCAGTCCTGCGGACCGAAGATGACCTCCTCGGCGACGCTCCGCGCCCGACGGGTCACGCGCAGGTAGCGCTCCTCGAGCTCGGAGGCGGAACCGTCGGCCCCGTCGATCAGCAGCGCCAGCGCGCGCAGGTCGTGGCGGTCGGTGGGCAGCACATCGCCCTCCTTCCCCTTCCACAGGAACAGACTGCGACGGATCTGCCAGCCCAGCGTCCAGGCCTCGGTGAGCTCCTTGACCTCCCGCACCGGCAGCAGCTCCGCCTGCGCCGCCGACTCCAGCTGTTCGAGGGTCCGCGGGGTGCGCAGCCCCTCGACCTCATGGCCGTGCTCGAGCGCGAGGATCTGCGCGGTCCACTCCACGTCCGTCATGCCGCCACGGCCGAGCTTCACGTGACGGGACGGGTCCGCATTGCGGGGCAGTCGCTCGGACTCGACCCGCGCCTTCATCCGGGTGATCTGCCGCCGCGCGGAGGCCGACAGCCCGCCCGCGGGGTAGCGGTGCCGGTCCATCTCCTCGCGCAGCTGCTCGGCCACCGCCTCGGAGGCGACGACGGGCCGCGCCCGCAGCAGGGCCTGCTTCTCCCAGGTCTCGGCGTCCCGACGGTAGTAGTCCCTCCAGGACTCGAGGCTGCGCGCGAGCGGCCCGACCTTCCCCTCGGGTCGCAGATCCGCACTGACCCGCATGTCCGCGCGGGCGGTGGGAGCGTTGAGGATCTTCTGGGTCTGGGTGGCGACCGCCCCGGCGATCTCCACGGCAGCCTTCCCGGCCCCGCGGTCGACCACGACGAACTGCACGTCGGCGTCCGAGGAATACCCCATCTCGCGGGCACCGAAGCTGCCCATGGCGATGATCGCCATCTCGATGCGCAGCGCCCGGGCGGGATCGGAGCGCTTCTCGCGCAGGCGCAGCGCCGTCCCGACGTCGATCTCGGGCTCGCTGTCGAGGGTCTCGGCGTCCTCTCCCACCGCGTCCCGCTCGCGGGCCACCACGTGCAGCGCCACCAGCATCCCGGCCTCGAGCACCGCTTCGGCGAGGTCGGTGAGGGCCCGTGCGACCTCTGTCGGGCTCGCCACGCCGGTGAGGTGGGCCAGGGCGATGCGCAGCAATTCCCGATTGCGGGTGCGGCGCAGCACGTCGCGGGCCTCCTCGGCCTCGTCGACCCGGGAGATCACGGCGAGGAACTCGCGTCCCAGCACGTCACGGGCGAGCGGTCGCAGCTGGGAGTCGCGGGCGAGCCAGCGCACCCCCTCGGGGATCTGCTCGAGCTGCTCGCCGACGTAGCGGCCCGCGGAGAGCACCCCGGTGAGCCGTTTGGCGGCGAGCCCGGAGTCGCGCAGCAGGCCCAGGTACCAGTGCGCCGAGCCGATGGTGTCCGAGAGCCGGCGGAACGCCAGCAGCCCCAGATCCGCATCGACGCCGTCGGCGAACCATTCGAGCATGGCCGGCAGCAGCTGGCGCTGGATCTTCGCCCGCCGGGAGATGCCCTCCGTCAGTGCTGCGATGTGGCCCAGGGCGCGGGCGGGATCGCGGTAGCCGATCGCGGCCAGCCGGGCGGAGGCGTCCTCCGTGCTCAGCCGGATCTGGCCGTCGCTGAGCCGGGAGGCGGTCAGCAGCAGCGGCCGGTAGAAGATCTCCTCGTGCAGCTGTCGCACCCGGCGCCGGGTGCGCTGATACCGCTGGTGGAACTCGTCGGGCGTCATCCGCAGGCTGCGGGCGAGGCGGCGCAGGTCCGACGCGGCCGTGGGCAGCACCTGGGTGCGGCGCATCCGGTGCAGCTGCAGCCGGTGCTCGACGCAGCGCAGGAAGCGGTAGGCCATATCCATCTCGGCCACGTGATCGCGCGAGATGTACCCGCCCTCGCCGAGCCGGGCGAGGGAATCGAGGGTGGAGCGGCCCTGCAGCACCTCATCGGCGCGGCCGTGGACCATCTGCAGCAGCTGGACGGTGAACTCCACGTCCCGCAGCCCGCCCGGGCCGAGCTTCAGGTTGCGCTCCACCTCGGCGCGGGGGATATGGGCGACCACCCGGCGGCGCATCGCCCGGGCATCCTCGACGAAGCCCTCGCGGGTGGAGGCCTGCCACACCCAGGGCTCGACCATGGTCTCGAAGCCGTCGCCGAGCTCCCGGTCGCCGGCGGCCGCCCGGGCCTTCAGCAGGGCCTGGAACTCCCAGGACTTCGCCCACTCGGTGTAGTAGCGGCGGTAGGAGGCCACGGTGCGCACCAGCGGGCCGTCCTTGCCCTCGGGCCGGAGGTTCGCGTCGACCTGCCACAGCGATCCCTCCCCGGTCCGTTCGGAGCAGGCGCGGGCGAGCTCACGGGCCAGGGCGGAGCCGATGGCGACGAGGTCCTCCTCGACCTCGGAGCCGATCTCGCCGTCCTCGGCCACCAGGTGCGCGGCCGGGGCGACCACATGCATGACGTCGACGTCGGAGAGGAAGTTCAGCTCACGTGCGCCGGTCTTGCCCAGCGCGATCACCGCCCAGCGCACGCTCCGGTGATCCTCCACGGTGGCGCGGGCGATCGCGGAGGCCGCCTCGAGCGCCGCATCGGCGAGGTCGCTGAGGGCCCCGGAGACGCGGGGCTGGAGGTCGACGGGATCCGCGGAGCAGACGTCGGCCGCGGCGATCTGGGTGAGCCGGCCGTGATAGGCGATGCGCAGGGCGTCGCGCACCTCCCGACCGGAGTCCCCCGCCACCGGCACCTCGGCATCGGGATCAGCGCCGACGGCCTCGAGCAGGTCCCGTCGCACCGCATCGGCCGCGACGGCCAGCTCGTCGTCCCCCTCGCGCAGCAGGGCGAGCTTCTCGGGATGGCGGGTGAGGAAGTCACCGAGCGCCACCGAGGTGCCCAGCAGGGTGATCAGCCGCTGCCCGGCCGAGCCCTCCTGACCGATCCCGTCGAGGAACTCCGTCAGCAGGGCGTCCTGACCGTCCTGCTGCGCCGATTCCGCCAGCCGGAGCAGTCCCAGCACGGCGTCATCGCCGTCGGCGGTCCGGCCCAGCGCCGCCGCGGCGCCGTCCCCGAGTCCGGCCAGAGCCGGCTCGTCCAGGAACCGGCGCACCCGGTCGGTGCTGCTGAATCCCAGGCGGGCGAGGACTCCGGTGGTGGTGGGTGGGTCGGTGCTCACGGGCTCTCCTCTCTCTGACGCGGCGCCCTCAGACGCGGCTGAAGGTCGAGCGCAGCTCGTGGTCGGTCACCTGCTCGCGATAGCGCTGCCACTCCTGGCGCTTGTCCCGCAGGAAGAACTCGAAGACCTGCTCCCCCAGGGTGCCGGCCATCAGCTCCGAGCCCTCGAAGGCCTCGAGCGCACGGAAGAGGTCCGTGGGCAGCGGCTCGATGCCCATCGCGCGACGTTCGCGCTCGGTGAGATCCCAGACCGCGTCCTCCGAGCCCTCGGGCAGCTCGTACTCCCCCTCGATGCCCGCCATCCCGGCGGCCAGCAGCGCGGAGAAGGCGAGGTAGGGATTGGCCGAGGAGTCCAGCCCGCGGAACTCGACCCGGGAGCTGGTGCCCTTGGTGGGCTTGTGGAACGGCACCCGCACCAGGGCGGAACGGTTGTTGTGGCCCCAGCAGATGTAGCTCGGCGCCTCCTGCGCTCCCCAGAGGCGCTTGTAGGAGTTCACCCACTGATTGGTCACGGCGCTGTACTCGGGGGCGTGCCGCAGCAGTCCGGCGATGAACTGCCGGCCCATCCGGGAGAGGCCGTACTCGGCGCCCGGGGCATGGAAGGCATTCTTGCCGCCCTGGAACAGGGAGAGGTGGGTGTGCATCCCGGAGCCGGGCTGGTCGATCATCGGCTTGGGCATGAAGGTGGCCACCTGCCCCATCGACAGGGCGACCTCCTTGACCACGGTGCGCAGGGTGAGGATGTTGTCGGCGGTGGTGAGCGCATCGGCGTAGCGCAGGTCGATCTCGTTCTGACCGGGGCCGTTCTCGTGGTGGGAGAACTCGACCTGGATGTTCATCGCCTCCAGGTGCTGGATGGCGGTGCGGCGGAAGTCCTGGCCCTGTCCGCGGTGGACGTGGTCGAAGTAGCCGGCATGGTCGATCGGCCGCAGCGGTTCCCCCTGCCGATAGGGCTCCTCGAAGAGGTAGAACTCGATCTCGGGATGGGTGAAGAACTCCAGCCCCTTCTCCTCGGCGCGGCCCAGCGCGTCGCGCAGCACGCGGCGCGGATCGCTGGCGGCGGGCTCGCCGTCCGGGGTGAGCACATCGCACATCATCCGGCCGGTCGCGTTGGTCTCCCCTCGCCAGGCCAGCAGCTCGAAGGTGGCCGGGTCCGGGCGCAGGATCATGTCCGACTCGAAGCTGCGGGTGAGGCCCTCGATGGTCGAGCCGTCGATGCCGATGCCCTCGGTGAAGGCGGTCTCGAGGTCCGACGGGGAGATCGCGATGGACTTCAGCGTCCCGGCGATGTCGCAGAACCAGAGCCGGATGAACCGCACATCGCTGTCGGAGACCGTGCGGATGACGTCGTCGTGGAGATGTCCCATGCGCCCAGTGTGCCTCAGCGCGGTGGACGAGAGCAGCGCTCAGAAGGGGATGACGAGGTACCAGCGGCCGTCGTCCCCGGGGGCCATCGGGATGCCGAGGTCGTTGCCGAGCACGCTGAGGGAGACGGTGCCGTCCCCGTTATCGCTCGCCTCGACCATCGAGGTGTCGATCGCATCGAAGGCCCCGGGCGCGAGCTGCTCGGCGCGATCGCCGATGACCGGCTCCACCCCGTCGACGCAGTCCTGGAGGCGCTCGCCCTCGGGGGCGGTCCCGGTGGAGGGGTCCAGGACCATGCCGCAGGCGGCTTCCCAGTCCTGATCGTCGAGCACCTGCAGCACCTCGACGAAGCGCTGGGAGGCGGCCTCGAGCTCCGCGTCGCTGAAGGGGCTCTCCCCTCCCCCGTCGCTCGCCGGGTTCTCGGTCGCGGCCTCGGTGGTGGGGGCGTCGGTCGGCTGGTCATCCGCCTCCGCCGACGGGGACTGCGGTGCGCTCGGGGACGCCTCCTCGCCGCCGGTGCAGGCCGCGGCTCCCCACAGCAGGGCGATGGCCCCCATGCCGGTGGCGGTGCCCCGCAGAATGCTGCGCATCGTCGTCACGACGGCTCTCCTCCCAGGCCGCCGCGGTGGCGACCGGCACCAGACTCGCACAGTCCGGCGCGCCGGTGACAGCGCCGCCGGGTCGCGGCGGCGGGATCGACGAGGATCGGTGAGCAGGCGACGAGGATATGCTGGCCCGCAGACCATTCGTCCCGTTCACCGCCAGGAGCGTCCCGTGAGCACTGAGCCCTCGGCCGGCATCGCCGGCCCGGCCACGATCCGACTGCGACACCTGAAGCAGGCCAAGGAGCAGGGTCGGCCCTTTGCGATGCTCACCGCCTACGACCAGTTCGCGGCGAAGGCCTTCGAGGCCGCCGGGGTCGAGGTGCTCCTGGTGGGCGACTCCGTGGGCACCACGGTGCTCGGCTACGACTCGACCACCTCCACCACGCACCAGGACATGCTGACCTTCACCGGCGCAGTGGCCCGCAGCGTCACCCGTCCCCTGGTGGTCGCCGATCTCGCCTTCGGCACCTACGAGGCGGGTCCCGACGATGCGCTGCGCCACAGCGTCGAGCTGGTGCGCGCCGGGGCCGGCGCGGTCAAGCTCGAGGGCGGTGAGGAGGTGGCGCCTCAGGTGCGGGCGCTGGCGCGGGCGGGGATCCCCGTCTTCGGCCACCTCGGCTTCACGCCGCAGTCGGTCAATTCGCTGTCCGGGCACCGGGTGCAGGGCCGGGACCCGGAGGGCGCGCAGAAGATGCGCGAGGATGCGCTCGCACTGCAGTCGGCGGGCGCGGCGGCGATCGTGCTCGAGCTGGTCCCGGCGGCGGTCGCCGCCTCGGTCACCGCGTCGCTGGCGGTGCCGACGATCGGCATCGGGGCCGGCCCCGACTGCGACGGTCAGGTGCTGGTGTGGCAGGACATGGCCGGGCTCTCCGGCTTCCAGGGGAAGTTCGTGAAGACGTTCGCGCAGCTGCGCCCGCAGCTCGAGCGGGCCGCCCAGCAGTACCGGGCCGAGGTGGCCGAGCGCAGCTACCCCGGACCCGAGCACTCCTTCGAGTGAGCCTGCGGGAGACGGATCGGACAGCTCAGCGCGGCCCGTCGGAGCCCGAGCCCTCGCTCCCGTAGCCCTCCCACTGCGCGTTCTCCTCATCCCAGGACTGATTGCGCTCCGCCGCGGTCTGCAGCGCGCGCTCGGCCTCCGCGCGCGTGGCGTAGGGGCCCATCAGCTCCGTGCCCGGGGACTGGTGCCCCTCCTCCACGGTGCCGTTGGTCAGGTTGAAGTAGTACTGCGTGCCCTCGGTCACGTCGGTCTCCTTCGAAGTCGGTGAGAGACTGGTAGGCATGACTGTAGAGCAGGAATGGTTCCGTCCCGAAGACCGCGAGGTGCTCGTGCCGGGCGTCCCCACCCCACGCCGCCCCGTCCCCGGGAACATCGAGCGCCCGGAGTACGTCGGCAAGGACGAAGCCGTCTCCGACTCCGGTCCGTTCGTCCAGAGCGCCGATGTGATCGCCCGGGTCCGGGAGGCGTCACGGATCGCGGCGCTCGCGCTGCAGGCCGCCGGCGAGGCCGCACAGCCGGGCGTGACCACCGACCACATCGATGCGGTCGTCCACGACGTGCTGCTCGAGCACGGCGCCTACCCCTCGACGCTCGGCTACCTGGGCTTCGAGAAGTCCTGCTGCACGAGCCTGAACGAGGTGATCTGTCACGGGATCCCCGATTCCACCGTGATGCGATCCGGGGACATCCTCAACGTCGATGTCACCGCGTACATCGGCGGGGTGCACGGCGACTGCAATGCGACCTTCCTGGTGGGCGATGTCCATCCGCGCGCCCAGGAGCTGGTGGAGCGGGCCCACGAGGCGATGATGCGCGGCGTCAAGGTGGCCCGCCCCGGCCGTGAGGTCAACGTGATCGGGCGCGTGATCGAGAAGTTCGCCGCCCGGCACGGCCTGGAGTCGGTGCAGGACTACACCGGCCACGGGGTCGCCGAGGGGTTCCACAACGGACTGATCATCCCCCACTACGATTCCGCCCCGCTGTTCGACGACGTGATCGAGGAGCACATGACCTTCACGATCGAGCCGATGATCACCCTCGGCTCCCAGGCCTGGGAGATGTGGGACGACGGCTGGACCGTGGTGACCAAGGACCGTTCCTTCAGCGCGCAGTTCGAGCACACGATGCTGATCACCGCCGAGGGCCCGGAGCTGCTCACGGTGGTCTGAGACCGCGCGCTGAACTCCCCCTCCCCGGGGTCGGCGCGCGGGTATCCTGGGCCGCCGTGAGCACCGCCGCATGCGGTGCCTCGACCTGCAGGGCGACCTCTCGCCCGCCCACGGCACACAGGAGACGCGATGAGCAAGAAGGCCTTCGGGATCGACATCGGCGGGAGCGGCATCAAGGGGGCCCCGGTGGATCTGTCCAGCGGCGAGCTCGCCGCGGACAGGCTGCGCATCCCCACCCCGCAGCCCTCCACCCCGGAGGCCGTGGCGGACACGGTCGCGGAGCTGATCGCCTCCTTCGACATCGCCACCGATATGCCGGTGGGCGTCACCTTCCCCGCCGTGATCAAGGCCGGGGTCGCCCAGACCGCTGCGAACGTCGACAAATCGTGGATCGGGACCGACGTCGACGCGCTGCTGACCGCGCGCACCGGCCATGATGTCTTCGTGGTCAACGACGCGGACGCGGCCGGGATCGCCGAGATGAAGTACGGCGCCGGGCGCAGGACCTCCGGTGTGGTCCAGGTGATCACGCTCGGGACCGGCGTGGGCAGTGCGACCTTCGTGGACGGCACCCTGGTCCCCAACACCGAGCTCGGCCATCTGCTGCTGCACGGCGACTCCGCCGAGCGCTACATGGCCAGCTCCATCAAGGATGAGCAGGATCTGGACTGGGAGACCTGGGCGGGCCGACTCCAGGAGTACTTCTCCCACCTCGAGTTCCTGTTCAGCCCCACCCGCATCATCGTCGGCGGCGGGGTCTCGAAGAAGCACAAGCATTTCCTGCCCCTGCTGGACCTGAAGACCGAGATCGTGCCGGCGACGCTGCGCAACGGGGCCGGCATCGTCGGTGCCGCGGTGCTCGCGCACCGCGAGGAGAAGGCCCTGCTGAAGGCCGATGAGAAAGCGGCGAAGAAGGCGGAGGAGAAGGAGCGGGCGAAGCGCGGGGCGGCGAAATAGCCCCGGCGCGCACCCCGCGCCGCACCCCGTGCAGGGTGCGGGGCGGACCAGCCGGCCTGTAAGCCGGGTTCTGTGATCGGCAGCCATCCCTCTACGATCGCCGTCGCCGACGACCTCCAGCGGTCCACCCGGGAACTCGGGCCGGCGCCCTCGAACGTTCCCTGTCTGACCTTGCTCCCGGTGGGGTTTACCGTGCCGACCTCGTCACCGAGGCCGCGGTGGTCTCTTACACCACCCTTTCACCCTTACCGCCGCGCCCCGAGGGGTGCGGCGGCGGTCTGCTCTCTGTGGCACTGTCCCGCGGATCACTCCGGGTGGGTGTTACCCACCACCGTGCCGGATGGAGCCCGGACTTTCCTCGGCCCCGGGGCCGGAGCCCCGAGGACGCGGCTGCCCGGCCGACTGGTCCAGAACTCAGCATACCGGTCAGCCTCAGCATCTCTGGCCGGGACGTCCCCGCCGAACTCCCCCGACACGGAGCTCCACGCCTCCACCTCGGCGACGCACCAGAGCTGCGCCTCCCCCCACGCGCTGAGGAGAGGCCCATCGCCCGCGCGAACCCTGGGGTGTTGCACACAGGTACTAGGACGCAATACAGTACCGGCATGGAGAACAGCTCGAAGCTGACGGCCCTCCGTCGAGGCCTGCTCGAGCCACTGGTCCTGGCCGCGATCGAACCCCACCCCCTCTATGCGGCGGAGATCGCCGCAGCGCTGCGCGAGGTCGGCTTCCCCGTCCAGGAAGGGACGCTGTACCCGCTCCTGAACAAGATCCGGCGCGATGGGCTGCTCGCCCATGAGTGGCAGGAGTCCCCGGCCGGACCGCCGCGCAAGTACCTGAGACTCACGGAGTCCGGCACCGCGCAGCTCACGGAATTCCGCGCGTACTGGATCCAGCTCACCCACATGCTCGAGACGATCGGACCCTGACATGGACGAGACCGCACGTATCCGCCTGAGCGGACATTCCGACGCCTTCGAAATCAGCAGAAGCGCCCGGGAGCTCCTTCTCGACTACCTCGCCGACGCACGCTCCTCCCTGGCGACGGAGCCGGACGGCGATGAGACCGTCCGAGAGCTCGAGTCCGTGATCGGTGAGCGGCTCAGACAGCTCTCTCACGACGCGACCGGACCCCTCGACACCGCCCGGATGACCGAGGTGTTGACCGGCATGGGACCGGTGGAGAGTCCGCACTCCGCAGCCGCCTCGCCCCTCAGAGAACCGCGGGGTCGGTTCTGGTGCCGCATCGACAGCGGGAAGTGGTTCGGCGGGATCTGTCTGGGCCTCGCGGCACGAGGCGAGTTCAGGGTCGATTGGGTGCGCACCATCCTCTTCTTCCTCCTGCTCGCCTCCGGCGGCCTGCTCGCCCTGGTGTATCTCGCACTCCTGCTGGTCCTGCCCCGTGTCCCGTCGGTGGAGGATTATGAGCGACTGGTCGAGTCTCCGCGCTCGCCCGCATGAGCGGACGTCCACCCCACCCGTCCGCACTGGACGCCGTCGCGACGTGCCGAACATCTCCCGGACCCTGACCAGCACCTGCCATGCCAGCGGCCCAGAATGGTCATGTGCTGATCCTGCTGCCGCCCTCGGAGGCCAAGACCCGTCCCACCGCTGATGGCGCTGATCGCCTGGATCTCGAGACGCTCGGCCTGCCGGAGCTGACCGCGGCGCGCAGCACCGTCCTGCGGGCCGCCCAGCGCACCGCAGTCGGGGCGGACGGCGCCGCCAAGCTCGGGGTGCCTGACTCGTCCCCCGAGCTCCTGGACCGCATGGCGCGGATCGAGTCCGAGCCGACCGCCGAGGCTCTGTCCGTCTACTCCGGTGTTCTGTACGAGCAGCTCCGGAAGGACCACTCCCCCGCCGAGGATCGTCGGGTGCTGGTCCAGAGTGCACTGTTCGGGCTGGTCGACGCCGGCGCCGACCGGATTCCCGCCTATCGGCTCTCGGCCGGCTCGACCCTCTCCCGCCTCGGCAAGGCCGGGTCCTGGTGGGCCCCACGTCTGAAACCACTCGTCTCCGAGCTGCACAGGGAACAGGCAGAGGGCGACTCCCCGCTGGTCATCGACTGCCGCTCCGGCTCGTACCGCTCGATGATGGCGATGCGCAGCGGCCAGGGCGTGCGCGTGCTCGAGGTGTCTCCGGTCCAGGAGCGCTCCGGGGTGAGAAAGGTGATCTCCCACGACGCCAAGAGGTATCGAGGATTGGTGACCAGAGCCCTGCTGGCAGCGGAGCGGACACCGACCTCGGCTGATGAGCTCGTCGACGTCGTCCGCAGCACCTTCGACACGCACCTGCAGGTCGAGCTCGACGGCGACCGGCTGGTCGTCGTGGACCGGGTGGGCTGAGACCGTCCTCGGCCGGCGTGGGCATTCAGCCGACGCGCCCGCCCCAGGGGTCGGTGGTGTGCTGGCTGAGGCGCACCTCGAGGCCGGGCAGCGCCTCGGCGAGCAGCTCCTGAGCCAGCGGCAGCCAGAGCGCCTCGCTCGCGGCATGGGGCACATCGATCAGCGCCGGGACCGCCGCTGGATCGGCGGCGGAGTCCAGATGCTCGAGCGCGGGGTGATGGCGCAGGTCCGAGGTGATGTACATGTCGGCCCCGGTGGTCGTGGCCGCCTCGAGGAAGGAGTCGCCGGCCCCGGGGCAGACGGCGACCGTGCGCACCTCCCGCTCGGCGTCACCGGTGTGCAGGATCCCGCGAGCGGTGGCCGGCACACGGTCCGCGATCGTGGCCGCCAGCTCCCCCACGGTGGTGGCCACGGGCAGGGAGCCCACAGCGCCCAGGCCGAAGCGGCTCGAGCCGTGCGCGGCCTCCTCCGCGGTCTCCCCCGGCAGCAGCGGCTGCGCCGCGCGGAGATCCAGCAGCGAGATCCAGGCTCCGACGGTGCCGCGGGTGGAGCGGTCCACGTTGGTGTGCCCGCACCACAGGGCGGTGCCGTGCCGCAGCAGGTGGGTGACCACGGCGCCCTTGCCGTCGTCGGCCGGGAGGAAGCTCGCCCCGCGCAGCAGCAGGGGATGGTGGGTGATCAGCAGCTCTGCGCCGCGGTCCACCGCCTCGCGGGCCACCGCGACCGTCGGATCCACCGCGAGCAGCACCCGCTGCACGGCCGCGCCCCGCTCCCCCAGCACCAGACCCACCCGGTCCCAGGCCTCCGCCCAGTCGAGCGGGTAGGCGGCCTCGAGGATCCCGGTCACGGAGCCGACGCTCTGCGGTGCGGTCACCGCGCTCACGCTCCCAGGGCGCGGGTCTCGACCAGCGCCGCCTGATAGGCCTTCCAGGGCATCAGCACGCACTTGACGCGGGCCGGGAACTTCGCCGCCCCCAGCAGTGCGATCCCGTCGCCGATGAGCTCCTCGTCCCCGTCGATCCGCCCGCGCGAGCGCATCGCCTCCTCGAAGTGAGCCTGGACGGGCTCGATCTCGTCGACTGTCCGCCCGATCAGCAGGTCGGCCATGATCGACGCGGAAGCTCGGCTCATGGCGCAGCCGACGGCGTCGTAGGAGATGTCCTCGATCCGCTCCGTGCCGTCCGCGGACAGCTGCAGGCGCAGGGTGATCTCGTCCCCGCAGGTCGGATTGACGTGCTGGACCTCGGCGCCGAACGGTTCTCGCAGACCGGCGTGCAGGGGGCGCTTGTCGTGCTCGATGACGAGCTCGGTGTACAGGGCGGAGAGAGGTGTGCTCATGAGAAGGATCCGAAGAACTCGACGGTGTGGGCGACGCCCGCGACGAAGGCCTCGACCTCCGCCTCGGTGGTGTGGACGGAGAAGCTGGCACGGGTGGTGCCGTGCAGGCCGAAGCGGCGGTGCAGCGGCCAGGCGCAGTGGTGGCCCACCCGGACCTGGAGGCCGAGCGAGACCAGCACCTGACCGACGTCGTGCGGGTGACGGCCGGCGACGTCGAAGGAGACCGCACCGGTGCGCTGCGGGGAGGCGGCCGGACCGATGACCCGCACCCCGTCGATGCCGGCGAGGCCGGTCAGCGCCTGCTGGGTGAGCGCCTGCTCGTGAGCGGCGACGGCTTCCATGCCGAGGGCGTCGAGATAGTCGCAGGCGGCGGCGAGGCCGACGGCCTGGGAGACCGGCGGGGTACCGGCCTCGAAGCGGGCGGGCGGCTCCGCATAGGTGCTGTGGTCCATCTCGACGATCTCGATCATGGAGCCGCCGGTGAGGAACGGCGGCATCTGTTCGAGCAGCTCATAGCGTCCCCACAGCACGCCGATGCCGGTGGGACCGAGCATCTTGTGCCCGGACAGGGCGACCAGGTCGACCCCGAGCGCGGCCACGTCGACGGGCATGTGGGGCACGGACTGCGCCGCGTCCAGCACGGTCAGGGCGCCGACCGCCCGGGCGGCCTCGACCAGGCGCTCGACGGGAGTGATCGTGCCCAGCACGTTGGACTGGTGGGTGAAGGCGACGACCTTGGTGCGCTCGGTGACCAGGGAGGAGAGGTCCGTGAGGTCGAGGGTGAAGTCCTCGGCCACCGGGATCCAGCGGAGCCGGGCCCCGGTGCGGCGGGCGAGCTCCTGCCAGGGCACCAGGTTCGCGTGGTGCTCCATCTCGGTCACCAGGATCTCGTCGCCCTCGCGCACCCGCAGCCGCTCGGGGGTGGAGTCGTCCCCGCTGCCCAGGGAGTGGGCGACGAGGTTCAGCGCCTCGGTCGCGTTCTTGGTGAACACCACCTCGTCCGGCGAGGGCGCGCCGAGGAAGTCCGCGACCCGTTCGCGGGCGCCCTCGTACGCATCGGTCGCCGCGCCCGCCATGCGATGCGCGCCGCGCTTGACCGCGGCATGGTCGTGGGTGAGATACGCGACCTCGGCGTCGAGCACCGGGCGCGGCCGCTGCGAGGTGGCGCCGCCGTCGAGGTAGATCATCGGGGTGTCCGGATCGAGCATGCGGGACAGGATCGGGAAGTCTGCTCGGATCGTCTCGACGTCGAACTCTCTGCTGCGTGCACTCACCTGCGCGACTCCTCCTCCACGTCGGCCCTGCCGGGGCTGCGCGGGGTGCGGAGCGGACCGGCCCGGGGGGCCGTCCCAGTCTAGGTCCCCTCCCAGGAGGAGGTCCGGGCCATGAGACCCTGGGCACGGACGGCATCCGCCGCCGGCCCGCATCCGATCCTCAGCCCGTCCGGAGGCAGCACCATCGACACCCTCATCCTGCTCGCCCTGTTCGTGGCGATCCTGGTCTCCGTGGTCGTCCTCATCGGTCGCATGCTCGTGCGGCGTCGCGAGCAGCGCGAGCGCTGGGAGGCCGACGGGCGTCCGGAGCCGGTCCCCCGCACCGCCGAGCAGCGGGAGCAGGATCGGAAGACTGCGATCACCTGGGGCTGCCTGCTGATCGCGGTGCCGGTCGCGCTGGTGCTGCTGTACACGGTGACCCGCTGATCGGTCCCGTGCGACACGGAAGGCCCCGGCCTGCACCATCGGTGCTGGGCGGGGGCCTTCTGTGCGTGGGTCGTGAGGGGCTCGAACCCCCGACCTTCTGGGTGTAAACCAGACGCTCTGACCAACTGAGCTAACGACCCGGGCGGGGGCGCACCCCCGTGACCGCGGCGGCGGTCAGTTGGTCCGGCTGGCCAGGCGGGTGCCGGTCCAGTCCGGGGCCAGGCTCATCGAGCTCATCACCCGCAGACCGGCGACCCCGGCGCTCTCCTGGATCTCGCCGGGCATCACGTGCCCGTCCCGACCCGCCTTCGGGGTCAGCACCCACACCGGGGCTCCGGCGTCGATGTTGCGCAGGGTGTCGACCATGGCGTCGGTGAGGTCACCGTCGCCCTCGCGCCACCACAGCACGACGGCGTCCACGATCTCCTGGGTGTCCTCGTCCTCGAGCTCGTCACCGATGAGGTCCTCGATCGCGTCACGCAGATCAAGATCGACATCATCGTCGTAGCCGATCTCCTGCACGATCTGTCCCGTGGTGAAGTTCAGCGCCTCGGACAGGGAGCTGGACGAAGGGGCGTCGGACGACGGTGACAAGAAGGGACTCCTTACGAACGGTGGCAATGCATGAATGCGCCGCGTCCATGAGGGCACAGTGGCCCGAGGTCGGGTGGCGCGCGGCTGAGTCTATGTCACCTCACACCTGGACGCATCACGGGACGAGTGTCCCGCTCCGGGCACCGCGGAACAGCGATGTCCGGTGTGTCACAGAGGTGAGGGGAGTGTGAACGTCCCGCGCCGCCACGGCGACGGTAGGCTTGAGCGCACCGAGGCCGAAGGAGCCGGGCCCACCGGCGATCCTCAGCTCCCACGGCCGGTCCGTCGCCTCCCGTAGAGAGAAGGACAGTGTGACTTCGCACGAGACTCCTCGTCCCATCGGCATCAATCTGCCGAGCCATGCCCAGGATCCGGATCCGGAAGAGACCCGGGAATGGCTGGATTCGTTCGACGGTCTCGTCGAGCATCGCGGCTCCGAGCGCGCGTCCGAGATCGTCCAGAGCGTGATCCAGCACGCGCGCGAGGAGGACATCCATCTCCCCGAGTCGCTGACCACGGACTACGTCAACACGATCGACGCGGATCAGCAGCCCGAGTACCCCGGTGACGTCGAGCTCGAGAAGGAGCTGCGGAACATCAACCGCTGGAACGCGGCGATGGTCGTGCACCGCGCGCAGGCCCCCGGCATCGGCGTCGGCGGCCACCTCTCCAGCTACGCCTCGATCGCCACCATGTACGAGGTCGGCTTCAACCACTTCTTCCGTGGGCGCAACCACCCCGGCGGCGGTGACCACGTCTTCTTCCAGGGCCATGCCTCCCCCGGCATCTACTCGCGCGCCTTCATGATGGGACGCCTCTCGCAGGAGGATCTCGACGGCTTCCGCCAGGAGGTCTCCAGCGAGCACGGCATGCCCTCCTACCCGCATCCCCGCGCGATGAAGGACTTCTGGGAGTTCCCGACCGTCTCGATGGGCATCGGCCCGGTCGCCGCGATCGAGCAGGCCTCCTTCGACCGCTACCTGCAGAACCGCGGACTGAAGGACACCAGCGAGCAGCACACCTGGGCCTTCCTCGGCGACGGCGAGATGGACGAGGTCGAGTCCCGCGGCGCGCTGCACATCGCCGCCAAGGAGCACCTGGACAACCTCACCTTCGTCGTCAACTGCAACCTGCAGCGCCTGGACGGCCCGGTCCGCGGCAACGGCAAGATCATCCAGGAGCTGGAGAGCCAGTTCCGCGGTGCCGGCTGGAACGTCATCAAGGTGATCTGGGGCGCCGGCTGGGATCCGCTGCTGGAGAAGTCCACCGACGGTGCGCTCATCGACCTGATGAACGCCACCCCGGACGGCGATTACCAGACCTACCGTGCCGAGGACGGCGCCTTCATCCGTGACAACTTCTTCGGTCGCGACCCGCGCACGAAGGCGCTCGTGGAGGACCTCTCCGACGAGGACATCTGGTGGAAGCTCAACCGCGGCGGCCACGACGCGAAGAAGATCTTCGCCGCCTTCCAACAGGCCACCACCCAGCGCAACGGCAAGCCCACCGTGATCCTCGCCCACACGGTCAAGGGCTACCGTCTGGGCAAGAACTTCGCGGGTCGCAACGCGACCCACCAGATGAAGAAGTTCACGGCCGAGGACCTCAAGGGACTGCGCGACGCCCTGCGCATCCCGATCAGCGATGAGCAGCTCGAGTCCGGCGGCGTCTACGACGCGCCGTTCTACCTGCCGGACGACGACACCCCGGTGATGAAGTACCTCAAGGAGCACCGTGAGGCCCTGGGCGGCCCGGTCCCCTCGCGCCGCACCGAGCACAAGCCGCTGAACCTGCCCGGCGACAAGGCCTACGAGGTGGTCAAGCGCGGCTCCGGCAAGCAGGAGATCGCCTCGACGATGGCGCTGGTGCGCCTGCTGAAGGACCTGATGCGGGACAAGGAGACCGGCAAGCGCTGGGTGCCGATCGTCCCCGACGAGGCCCGCACCTTCGGCATGGACTCGCTGTTCCCGACGGCGAAGATCTACAACCCCGACGGTCAGAACTACCTCTCGGTGGATCGTGACCTGCTGCTGGCCTACAAGGAGTCGACCTCCGGTCAGATCAAGCACATGGGCATCAACGAGATCAGCTCCACCGCGGCGTTCACCGCGGCCGGCACCTCGTACGCCACGCACGATCTCCCGATGATCCCGTTCTACATCTTCTACTCGATGTTCGGGTTCCAGCGCACCGGCGACTTCTTCTGGGCCGCCGGTGATCAGATGGCCAAGGGCTTCGTGATCGGTGCGACCGCGGGCAAGACCACGCTCGCCGGCGAGGGCCTGCAGCACATGGACGGCCACTCGCCGATCCTGGCCTCCACGAACCCCGGCGCGGTCATCTACGACCCCATCTACGGGTACGAGCTGGGCCACATCATCCGCGACGGCCTGCAGCGCATGTACGGCGAGGACGACCGCGTGGCGGAGGTCTTCTACTACATCACGGTGTACAACGAGCCGATGGTGCAGCCGAAGGAGCCGGAGGACCTGGACGTGGAGGGGCTGCTCAAGGGCATGTACCAGCTCGAGGCCAAGCCCGAGGGCGACGGTCCCGAGGCGCAGCTGCTCGCCTCCGGCGTGGGCGTCCCGTGGGCGCTGCACGCCCGTGAGCTGCTCTCCGAGGACTGGGGCGTCCGCGCCAACGTCTGGTCGGTCACCTCGTGGACCGAGATGCGCAAGGAGGCCCTGGAGGTCGAGAAGCACAATCTCCTGCATCCCGAGGACCAGCGCACCCCGTGGATCTCCCAGCGTCTCGAGGACGTCCCGGGACCGTTCGTCGCCACCTCCGACTACGACTTCATGGTCCCGGACATGATCCGCGAGTGGATCCCGGGCGCCTACGGCGTGCTCGGGGCCGACGGCTGGGGCTTCTCGGACACCCGCCCGGCCGCCCGTCGCCACCTGAAGATCGACGCCCACTCGATGGTCGTCAAGGCCCTCCAGCTGCTCGCCAAGGAGGGGAAGGTGGACCCGTCGGTGGTCCGCGAGGCCATCGACAAGTACGACCTGACGAACGTGAACGCCGGCCAGTCCGGCTCGTTCGGCGGCGAGTCCTGATCATCCCGTCGGGCCGCCCGTCCTCGGCGACGGGCGGCCCGGCGGTCCCTTCCATCGTCGGCCCGTCTCGTCGTGCGAGCGGGCCGTCCCCCGTCTCTCCCCCCTGGAGGTCCCCGTGCTCGCGATCGTCTGTCCCGGACAAGGGGCGCAGAAGCCCGGTTTCCTGAACCCGTGGCGCGAGCTGCCCGGCGCGGAGGAGGCGCTGGCTGCGATGTCGGCACCGGCGGGCATCGATCTGCTGCGCCACGGCACCGAGTCCGATGCGGACACGATCCGCGACACCGCCGTGGCCCAGCCGCTGCTGGTGGCGGTCGGCATCATCGCCGCCTCCTCCCTGTACCAGGACCAGGACCTCCCGGCGCCCGAGGCGTTCGCCGGCCACAGCGTCGGGGAGCTGACGGCCGCCGCGCTCGGCGGAGTGCTCAGCAACGAGGATGCGATGCGCCTGGTCGCGGTGCGCTCGCAGGCGATGGCGAAGGCCGCCGCGGCCGAGCCGACCTCGATGGCGGCCGTCGTCGGCGGCACCCGCGAGGACGTCCTGGCGACGATCGAGCGCCACGGCCTCCATGCGGCCAACCTCAACTCCGCCGCCCAGGTGGTCGCCGCCGGCTCGGCCGAGCAGATCGCGGCCCTGGCGGAGGACGGCCCGGTGAAGGCGCGCGTGATCCCGCTGCCGGTCGCCGGCGCCTTCCACACCCCGTACATGGCCGGTGCCCGCGAGGAGCTGGCCGCCTTCGCCCCGAGCCTGTCCCCTCAGGATCCGACGGTGCCGCTGATCTCGAACGCGGGCGGCGAGGTCATCAGCTCCGGTGCCCGGTACCTCGAGCTGATCGTGGACCAGGTCGCCTCCCCCGTCGACTGGGAGGCCTGCATGGCGGCGCTGCGCCGTCGCGGCGTCACCGCGATGATCGAGGTCGCCCCCGCCGGCACCCTGACCGGGCTCGCCAAGCGCGAGCTCAAGGGCATCGCCCTGATGAACCTCAACACCCCCGATGACCTCGACGCCGCCCGCACCCTGGTGCGCGAGCATGCCGGCATCACCGCCGCCCCCACCGCCCAGGAGAACTGACATGGCCGTCTCCCTCACCACCCAGCCCACCGTCGCCGGTTCGCAGGTGCTCGCCTTCGGCGCGGCCCGCGGTGACCTGGTCGTGCCCAACGACGACCTGGTCGGGCCGATCGACTCCTCCGACGAGTGGATCCGCCAGCGCACCGGCATCATCACCCGCAAGCGGGCCAGCAAGGACGTCGGCGTCAAGGATCTCGCGCTCACCGCCGCGCAGGAGGCGGTCCAGCGCTCCGGCATCGACCTGGAGACCCTCGACGCGATCATCGTCTCCACGATCACCTTCCCGTACCAGACGCCGTCGCTGGCCACGCTGCTGGCCGGGCAGCTGGGCCGGCCCGACGTCATCGCCTACGACATCTCCGCGGCCTGCGCCGGCTTCGCCTACGGCATCGGCCAGGCCGATGCGCTGATCCGCTCCGGCGCCGCTCGCAACGTGCTGGTGATCGGTGCGGAGAAGCTCTCCGACGTCGTCTCCCCCACCGACCGCTCCATCTCGTTCCTGCTCGGCGACGGCGCGGGCGCCGCGGTCGTCGGCCCCAGCGAGACGCCGAAGATCGGCCCGACCGTGTGGGGCAGCGACGGGGACCACTGGGACACGATCCGCATGACCGGCTCGCTGACGGGCTTCCGCGACGGCGAGAACGGATGGCCGACCCTCGAGCAGGACGGCCGCACCGTGTTCCGCTGGGCCGTCTGGCACACCGCGGAGAAGATCCGCGAGATGCTCGACAAGTCCGGTCTGGCCGTCGAGGACATCGACGTGTTCGTGCCCCACCAGGCGAACATGCGAATCATCGACGAGCTCGCCAAGCAGCTGAAGCTGCCCGAGGACGTCGTGATCGGCCGCGACATCGCCGAGACCGGCAACACCTCGGCCGCCTCGATCCCGCTGGCCACCCACCGGTTGATCGAGGAGGGAGCGGCGAAGAGCGGTGACGTGCTGGTGCAGTTCGGCTTCGGCGCGGGCCTCGCCTATGCCGGCCAGGTGCTGATCCTGCCCTGATCCGGCCCCGATCCGTCCTCAGTGACTGTCAGCCGCGTCACGCCACGCGGTGGACACATTCCCCACCGACCAGTTACCCGCCGGTAGCATGGGTAGTCTGTGACCGCCACACATCCGCACACCTGAAGGAGCACCCATGGCACACACCGAGAACGAGATCCTCGAGGGCCTCGCCGAGATCGTCAACGAGGAGACCGGTGTCGCCACCGAGGACGTCAAGCTCGAGAAGTCCTTCACCGACGACCTCGACATCGACTCCATCTCGATGATGACCATCGTGGTCAACGCCGAGGAGAAGTTCGACGTCCGCATCCCCGACGAAGAGGTCAAGAACCTCGCCACCGTCGGCGACGCCGTCAAGTACATCGAGGGCGCTCAGAACTGAGCCCCGCCTGACGCCCGGGACGCTCCCGTCCCGGGCGTCGCCGTCTGCCTGCCGCCCCGACCCGGAGGTCCGTATGCCCGCTCCCCGTTCCCGTGTCGCCGTGACCGGCCTCGGCACCGTCAGCCCGCTCGGCGGTGACGTGACCTCCACCTGGGAGGCAGCCCTGGCCGGGACCTCCACCGCGCGCACCTTCGACAACGACTGGAAGGAGCGCTACGGGCTGTCCGTGGACTTCGCCTGCCAGCTGGTCCCCGGTGCGCTCGACTCGCTCAGCCGCCCGGAGTCCCGGAAGCTGGACCCCTCCGGTCAGTACTCCATGGTCGCCGCGCGCGAGGCCTGGGCCGACGCCGGCGCCCCCGAGGTCGCCCCCGAGCGGCTCGGCGTCGTGGTCGGCACCGGCATCGGCGGGATCTGGACGACGCTGGACCAGTGGGACGTGGTGCGCGAGCGCGGCGCCCGCCGGGTCAATCCGTTCACCGTCCCGATGCTGATGGCCAATGGCTCGGCCGCGCAGATCTCCATGGAGCTCGGTGCCCGTGCCGGCGCGCATACCCCCGTCTCCGCCTGCGCCTCCGGCGCCGAGGCCGTGGCGCTGGGGATGGCGATGATCCGCGACGGCCGTGCGGACGTGGTCGTCGTCGGCGGCACCGAGGCGTCGATCCATCCGATGACGATCGCCGCCTTCGCGAACATCCGCGCCCTCTCGACCCGCACCGATGACCCCGAGCACGCCTCGCGTCCCTACGACGTGGACCGCGACGGATTCGTCCTCGGCGAGGGCGCGGCCATCCTGGTCCTGGAGAGCGAGGAGCACGCCGCCGCCCGCGGGGCCCGCGTCTACGCCTACGCCGCCGGTCGCGGCATGGCCTCGGACGCGCACCACATCTCGGCGCCGTCGGCCGAGGGCCAGGCTCGCGCGGTGCGCGAAGCCGTGGAGGATGCCGAGCTCACCGCCCGCGACGTCGTCCACGTCAACGCCCATGGCACCTCGACCCCGCTCGGCGACATCAACGAGCTGTGCGCGGTCTCCGACGCGCTGGACGGGGTCACCGACCAGATCGTGGTCACCTCGACCAAGTCGATGACCGGTCACCTGCTGGGCGGCGCCGGAGCACTGGAGTCCGTGTTCTCGGTGCTGGCCGCGCACCACCGGACGGCACCGCCGACCATCAACATCGACACCCTCGATCCCGAGGCGCAGATTCGGGTCGCGCAGAACACCCCGGCCGAGCTGCCCGGCGGCGACATCGCCGTGCTGAACAACGCCTTCGGCTTCGGCGGCCACGACATCGCCGTGGTGTTCACCAGCGCCTGAGCGGCACTGCCGCGCCGACGCGGGCGGCCTGGGACGGCACGAGGCGTCACGGCCTCGAGAACGAGGTGCGGAGCACCTTCCTCACCGGAAGGCGTTGCGCACCTCGTCCTCGTGCGGGGAGCTCAGCTGACGCGGTGCAGCCAGCGCATCGGCACGCCCTCGCCGGCGTGACGGTAGATCTCGAGGTCCTCGTCCCAGGGACCGCCCAGGGCGATGCCGAGCTCGCGGCGCAGCGCCACCGGATCGTCGCCGGCCCGTTCCAGGCAGGTGCGCACATGGTCCTCGGTGAGCACGATGTTGCCGGCGTGGTCCGTCGCCGCGTGGTGGATGCCGAGCTCCGGCGTGCAGCTCCAGCGCGCGCCGTCTACCGCGGAGGTTGATTCCTGGGTGACCTCGAAGCGGACCTCGTGCATGCCGCGCAGGGCGCTGACCAGGAGCGCGCCGGTGTCCTCGCGTCCGCGCCAGGTCATCTCCGCCCGCTGCAGCCCGCGACTGACCGGCTGGTCCTCCCAGCGGATGCGTGCGGGCGCGCCGAGGACTCCGCTGGCGGCCCATTCGATGTGCGGTGTGAGGGCCCGCGGAGCGGAGTGGATGTACAGAACGCCCTGGGTCATCTCGTTCCTTCCGGTGTCCGATGCGTCTTCCCCAACGAATCGGTACTGCGGAGGGATCTGATGACAGCGAGTGCCTGTCCATGCAGAGCTTAGAGGGTCTCCCTGATCTGGCGCAATGCGCGCTTCTTCACGGAGCGTTCGAGGCCGTCGATGTAGAGGACCCCGTCGAGGTGCCCGACCTCGTGCTGGATGAGCCGCGCCACGAGGCCCTCCCCCGCCAGTTCGATCTCCTGCCCCTCGACGTCCATGCCCACGCAGCGTGCGTAGGCGGAACGGGTGCGCGGGAAGAACAGCTCGGGCACGGAGAGGCAGCCCTCGTCGTCGTGCTGCAGCTCCTCGGAGAGCTCGACGATCACGGGATTGAGGATGCAGCCCAGGCCGCCCTCCTCCCCGAGGTTCCAGGAGAAGGCGCGCAGGCTGATCCCGATCTGGTTGGCGGCCACGCCCGCGCGGCCCTCGTCGTCGACGGTGTCCAGCAGGTCCTGCACCAGGGCACGGGTGCCATCGGTGATCGTCCTGATCGGATCGCAGGGGGTGCGCAGCACCGGATCGCCGACGATGCGGATGGGGCGGACGGTCATGCCTGTCCCGTCTGCGGGGTGTCGGGCTCCTCGGTGCCGAGGACGCGGTGGGTGACCTCCGCGCCGCCCGCGACGGTGCGCTCGACCGTGCAGCCGGCGGCGACCGCGCGCCCGAAGACCGTCACCACGGCGGCGATCTCCTGCGCGGTGAGCCCCTCGAGCGGGAGCTGCACCTCCTCGGCGATCGTGAGGTAGCGGTTCTGCTCGTCGTCGGAGGTGCCGTGCGCCCACAGCCGCATGTCGTGGTCCTCGCCGAGGCGGCGGGAGAGGTTCGCGTCGCTGCTCATGCCGGCGCAGCCGATCAGGGCGAGCTTCAGCAGCTCTCCGGGGCTGATCTCCCCCTCGCCGTGCCCGATCGGGATCTCGACGCCGCGCTGGTTGCAGCCCTTCAGCGTGCGTTCTCCGGTGCGGTCCGCCCAAACGCTGCCGGGACCGAAGTTCCCCGGGAGCTCGAAGCGATCATCGGGGACGGTGTGCATCGTCCTTCTCCTTCGCGAGAACCATCTGGACATGAGACAGCCCCGGGGATCCCCCGGGGCTGTGCTCCTGTGCTCCCGCACTTGGATTCGAACCAAGAACCGCTCGATTAACAGTCGAGTGCTCTGCCGTTGAGCTATGCGGGATCGACCTGCACGACGATAGCAGGGATCCGGGGCGCTCCGCATCCCGGAACCCCGCCTCGACCGGCCACTATGACGAAGGTAACCCCGCGTCGGAGGCCTCAGGGACCGCCGGTGCGGGCGCCGCCCCCTCGGGCCGCGTGGAGTCGCGCACCACCAGCACGGGCTCGATCGCCCGGGACTCCTGGACCGACTCCGCAGAGGAGCCGCGCCGGTTCCGGCTCGCCCCGATCACCTCGAGCAGGCGGGTCGCGGCGACCCGGCCGTACTCGATGGCCGAGCGGCCGATGGCGGTGATCGGAGGGCGGTGGGTGCGGGTCAGCGCCGAGTCCTCGTAGCTCGCGACCGCGACGTCCTCGGGGATCCGGGACCCGGCCTCCTCCAGCACATGGGTTCCGGCCAGTGCCATCTCGTCGCTGTCGAAGACGATCGCGGTGGGAGGCTCCCGGCGGGCCAGCAGTGCGGCGGTGGCGACCTCGGCACCGCGCGTGCCGAAGCCGGCGTCCTGCGTGATCGCGTCGATGCCGAGCTCGGCGCAGCGCTCGGTGAATGCACGATCACGCAGCAGGGTGTGGAGGAAGTCCTCGTTGCCCGCCACGCGTGCGAGACGACGGTGGCCGAGTCCCGCCAGATGATCCACCAGCAGACGGGTGGCGTGGGCGTCGTCGACGTAGACGGAGGGCAGGGAGCCGTGGTGGCCAGGGCCGCCGACGACGAGTGCGGGCAGCCCGAGGTCCTCGAGCGCCGGGATGCGGGGATCGTCCTGCCGCAGATCCACGACCACCACGCCGTCGACCCGGCGCTGCGCGAACCAGCGGCGGTAGGTCTCGATCTCCGCGTCGGTGGTCTCGACGATCTTCATCTGGAGCGAGTAGTCGCGGCGGCTGAGGACCTCCTGCAGCCCGGCGACGAAGGCGCCGAAGAACGCCTCGGTGCCGAGCACCTCCGCCGGCCTGGCCAGCACCATGCCGACCGTGAGCACCGGGGCCCCGGCGAGGGCGCGGGCGGCGGGCGAGGGCTCCCACCGCAGCTCCGCAGCGATGGCCATGATCCGCTCCCGGGTCGCGTCCGAGACTCCGGACCTGCCGTTCACGGCGAGGGAGACGGCCGCCGGGGTGACCCCGGCGCGACGGGCGATGTCCGCGATCGTGACGCGCTGGCCCCGGCCGCTGCCCGACTGCCGCGGCTGCTTGCTGGTGGTCATCATCCACCCTCTCCGGCCGACATCACGGCATCGGCCCACAACGTCAACTAAACCGCTATAGTAGCAGGAAGCGCCCGAGACGGCACCGGGCCGACGATATCCGGCGATCCGGCGACCACCTCCGGCGCGTCGCTGCGCACACCGCCCCCGAGCATTGTCCGACGGAAGGACATGATGTCTGCCTCCCCGCATACCCCGACCGGCACCGCTCCGGTGCGTTTCGGTGTGAACTACACTCCGCGGCAGGGATGGTTCCATTCCTGGCTCGACCTGGACCTGGACGCCGTCGGAGAGGACCTGACCGCCGTCGCGTCCCTCGGCGCCGATCATATCCGTCTGTTCCCGCTGTGGCCGCTGCTCCAGCCCAACCGCACCCTGATCCGCCCCCGCGCCCTCGATGACGTGCGCGCCGTGGTCGACATCGCCGCGCAGCTCGGGATGGACGTCGTGGTCGACGCGATCCAGGGACATCTCTCGAGCTTCGACTTCGTCCCCAGCTGGTTGGCGACCTGGCACCGCCGCAACATGTTCACCGACCCCGAGGTGGTGACGGCCACCGCCCAGCTGGTGCGCGCCCTCGCGCAGCGGCTGGCCGACGCCCCGAACCTGCTGGGCCTCTCCCTGGGCAACGAGGTCAACCAGTTCTCCGCCTCCAACCATCCCGACCCCGACGGCCTCACGGTCCCGGAGGCGGAGGCCTGGACGCGGACGCTCCTGGACGCCGCCCGCGACGGTGCCCCTCAGGGGATGCACACCGTGGCCAACTACGACGCCGCCTGGTTCATGGACGACCACGCCTTCACCCCGGACCAGTCCGCACAGCTCGGCGACGCGACCGTGGTCCATTCCTGGATCTTCGACGGCACCGGCCAGCGCTACGGCGCCCGCTCCCACGAGGTCGCCCATCGCACCGAGTACTACCTCGAGCTGGCTCGTGCCTTCTCCCCCGCGCCGGAGCGTCCGCTCTGGCTCCAGGAGGTCGGCGCCCCCCGCAGCATCCTCGAGGAGACGGACGTCCCGTGGTTCGTGCGCAGCACCGTCGAGAACTCGCTGCAGTGCCCTGAGCTCTGGGGCATCACCTGGTGGTGCTCGCACGACGTCTCCCGCTCGTTGGCGGACTTCCCGCCGCTCGAGCACACCCTGGGCCTGTTCGACGAGGACGGCCGGCTCAAGAACTCCGGCGCCGCCTTCCGGGACGCCATCGCCGCGGCTCGCGAGCAGCCTGCCCCGGCTCCCCGGGGACGTGCGATCGACCTGCCCGTCGGCCCGGACCCGCTGCTGCTGCGCAGCGCGGCAGCGCCCGGCGGCTCGGTCTTCGAGCAGTGGATGGAGGCCTCGCGCGCCGGGGAGCGGCCCACCCTCCGTGTGGTCCGCGAGCTGGCCGACGTCACCGCCGGTGACACCCGCACCGGCGGGGCGGCAGCGACGCGCGTCAGCCTCTGACCGCGACGGATGGCTCCCGGTGGCCGGGCAGGTCACCGGGGGTCTCCGTGATAGATTCCTGACCGCCCTGCACGCAGGGTACGGGCCAGTAGCTCAGCCGGTCAGAGCAGCGGACTCATAATCCGTCGGTCGCGGGTTCAAGCCCCGCCTGGCCTACCTGACCTGCAGTTTCACTCCATTCGGGACGTAGCGGAACCTGCAGGAGCGAGTTGAGAGCGCGAGATGATCTCTCTGTCTCGCATGCGCGACTGCTGCGGCACCGCGCGTGCGCATCAGCCGGACCGGGTGCCGTGGCCCTCGGCATCCGGTTCGGCGCGGAGCCGGTCGGCGATCTCCTCCTCGGGTCGGGGCGCGATCTTCTCGTCGTCCTCGAGCTCGGGGATCGGTTCCTCCCCCGGAGCGGGGTCGTACTCAGGCTGCTCACGTGGTGCGATCATCACAGGTCCTCCGATGCCGTGGCACTCCAGAATACGTTCACCGTCCCGCCACGTCGGCTCCTTCGTCGTCTCACGGGCGATGAGCCAGGATCCGTCGGATAGGGATGGGCATGGTGCGACCACGCCGCGACATCCTGCGCAGGTAGTGAGCGACCTCGCTCTCGCGCGCCGCCTAAGGTCCGCGCAGATAGAACGATGCGGCTGCCTCGGCTGCGCGATCGGCGCTGAGCTCGCACCGATACGTGCGGCGGATGTCCTCCCTCACCGCAAGGCCGTTCTCGGCGAACAGGCGACGAGGCCGCCGCAGCAGCGGGTCGTTGCGGTAGCTGAGAGGTCCGCGTGCGGCGCGGACCAGCCCGGCTCCGAAGACGAGATCACCGAGCCCGGTCGGTGTCGTCGGGACGATCGCGACGAAGACCCCGCCGGGGCGGAGGGCGCGGCGGACCTCTCCGAGCACGGCGGAGAGATCGGGCAGGATCATGAGCGCCATCGAGCAGACGACCGTGGCGGCGATGCCCGTCTGCACCGGCAGTGCGTGTGCAGATCCCTGGGTGATCCGGTGTGCACCACGGTGCCGAGCGAGGTCGAGTTCGGCGCTGGAGAGATCCACGCCGAGGTATCGACCCGCGAGGCGCGGGCTCCAGAGCGGCGCGCTCCCGCAGGCGACATCGACGACGAGCCCGCTGCCACCGACAGCGTCGGCCACCCAGTCGTACGGCGTGGTGCCACGGGCGTCGAGGCTGTGGGAGAGGAGGCGTTCTGTGATGCCCGGGCGGTCCGCATGGAAACCGGCGAGGTAGGCGTCCCACTCCGCGCCTGCGCCTGGCTCATTCATCTGCGCTTCACGCCCCGCCGGGCGCGCCATGAGGCACGGCGGCGCATCAGCGAGGCGAGACGGCCGGCCATGCCTTCTCGGAGCCGACGCTGCGACTCCTGGATCGCAGCGTTCCAGAGCCCGTCGCTGTAGGTCGGGTACGAATGCATGACGGACGTCAGACGCTGGACGGTGATGCCCTGGTCCACGGCCAGGGTCAGTTCGCCGAGGGTCTCGCCCGCTCGCGGGCCGACGATCGTGCCGCCGAGGATCCGACCGCGCCGGTCGACGATGATCCGGGTGAAGCCTGCTGTGTCGTCCTCCGCGACGGCACGGTCCACGTGCACGTGTCGCACGGTGGCGACGCGGTCACGGCCCGTCGGCTCCTGCGTGCCGACGGACGCGATCTCCGGTGCCGTGAACAGCACTCGGGGCGCTCCTGCGTCGTGCATCGTCCTGCGGGTCCCGAGCAGTGCGTTGCGCGCCGCGACGGCGCCGCTGACGCCGGCCACATGGGCGTGCTTCGGGAGCCAGGTCACATCACCTGCGGCCCAGATGGACGGGTTGTCCGTGCGCAGGGTGGGATCGCAGGAGATCCAGCCGCAGTCATCGGTCTCCACGCCGGTGGCGATCAGCCCGAGCTGATCCACGCCGGCTCGTCGCCCGGTCGCGACGAGGACCCGGTCGGCGTCCACGCGGGTGCCGTCGTCGAGCAGCGCCGCACACTCCTGGCTCGCGTCGCGATGGAACCGGACCACGCAGCGGCCGGTGAGGACGCGGACCCCGTCGACCTCGAGAGCCGAGCGCACGAGCTCCCGAGCCTCAGGGATCTCGCCCGGGAGGATGTCTGGGCCACGGAGGATGATCGTGACCTGCACGCCGAGGCGGGCCAGCGCCTGCCCGAGCTCACAGGCGATCGCACCGCCCCCGACGACGACCATCCGTTCGGGAAGCTCACGGAGCTCCCAGATCGTGTCGCTGGTCAGTGGGTCCACCTCGGCCAGGCCCGGGATCCCGGGCACGCTCGGACGCGATCCGGTCGCGACGATGGCGCGGGTGAACTCGACCGAACGCCCGCCGACGATCATGGATTGGTCCCCGGTGAACATCGCCTCGCCCTGCAGCGTCCTCACGCCGATGCCCCGCAGGGCCTCGGGAGAATCATCCGGCGCGATGCTCTCCCTCGCGCTGTCGATGCCGGTGAACACGTCGTGAGCCTCGAGAACTCCAGCGCTCCGACGGCGGGCAGGTGGCGCCCGGCGCGCCTGGGCGATGAGCGACTTGGACGGCACGCACCCCGTCCACAGGCAATCGCCGCCCCAGCGGTGCCGCTCGATCAGCAGCACCTCTGCGCCGAGCAGCCGTGCGGTCCTCGCAGCGGTCAACCCGGCGCTGCCGGCACCGACGACGACCAGCTCCCAAGGCTTCTCATCAGGCTCCATCGGCATCCCTTCCGGTCATGGATCGTGTCTGGAGGATCGATCGCCATCGCATTCCGGCAGACTACGCACCGTCACTCTCGGCTCCTGTGCGCTCGATCACCGAACGTCGCCCGCGAGATCTCTAGTGTCAGGCCATCAGATCAACGATGGGAGAGACACCATGACTGCTCACACTCTCGACTCCACCGGTCATCGCACCGCAGCCGCAGGACGTCCGACCCTGGCCGGTGCGCTCGGCGGCGTTGCCGGCGGGCTCGTCTTCGGCACGATGGTGTCTCTGATGGGCCCCTGATCTTTGCGCTCCTCACCGCAGAAGTCACCATCCTGATCAGCAGGGGGCGGGCATGAACGAGATCGACCCACGGGGCGCTTCTCACGCACCCCGCACGTCCAGCTCACCCACGAGCAGGTCGCCGGAGTGATCGGAGCGACCTGGGAGGCCACCAGCCGGGTGTTCGGCGACTTCGCCGTGCGCGGGCTGATCCGGTCAGGACGAGGCCGCGTCCTCCTCACAGACCCCGCCGGACTGCGTCTGCTCGGACGAGACACGGCTTGATGAGCCCTCTCGAGGGGTTCCGGTGTCATTCCGGGGCCGACGACTGCTGTCCAGTCGGCTCGGATGATGTGGTGACTGGACACGCCAACTGCCGGCGGCTCCGCTGCCGTGACACCACAGAATACGTTCCGCAGCCCGGGTGCGGGTCCGGCCAGGGGTCCGAGGGCGGCAGGGTGTCCAGGATCGCGGCCGTCACACCGGTGGCCTCAGCGATGGCGAAGGCGGGGTGCGGCGGGTCCATTCCCGGTAGCGGCGGTCGATGTCGGCGCGTTTCGCCATGGGCCCAGGGGGTTGTGCGCGGCAAACACCTCGACCACCCCGGCGTGCACGTCGGACCTGACCAGACGGACTCCACCACGCCCGCGGCCGACCTGGTCAGCGACGAGCCTGCACCAGGCTGCGCCCATCTCGAAGGTGGCGACGTGCATGCCGGGGAATTCGCGATGCCCGTCGCCGTTGACGCCGGTCGCGACCAGGACAACGGCGTTGATCACCCGTCCGCCCTCGCAGCGCTTCGTCGGCAGCACGTCCGCGGCCACGAATATGAGCGGGCCACAGAGCTGATGGACGCCGGCCCGATGTCCGTGATCAGTTCGGCATGACAGTGATCAGGCGCGGATGACGGTGGTCTTGACCGGGGTCGGATTCTGGAAGATGTCGAGCACCGGGCAATGGGCATCGACGGCTTCGCGCAGCTCGTCATAGCGCTCGTTCGTCTCCGGTCCGGAGATCTCGATGTCGAGCCGCACCTCGGAGAACCCGGCGCGCACGGACTCGTCGGCGCCGAACAGTCGCGCCGCGTCCAGATCGGCCTCGGCCCTGATGACGATGTCGTCGAAGGGAATTCCGAGCTGCTGCGCGTAGAGGCGATAGACGACGACCTGGCAGCCGACCAAAGCGCCCAGGGCGTATTCGACCGGGCTGCTCCCGATGTCATCGCCGGCCAGCACCGCAGGCTCGTCGACGACGAAGGAGTGCTTGCCGGCACGCACTGTCGTCGCGACTGAACCGGCGCCGATTCCTTCGACCGCGTAGTTCAGATGGGCGTTCGAGCGATTGGCATCGATACGCTCGGCCCACGCGTTTCCGGCGTCCGTGAGCCGGGCGGCGCGATCCTCGACGGTGATCTCGGGGACGGCGGACTGGATGCTTGCGGTGATCGTCATGACGTCGACGATAGAAGTGCCTGCTGCGGGCGCCAAGAGGAGCGAATTCTGCCGTCATCGAGCGTCATATGGCGCCATTGTGGTTGCCGACCGGATCCACCTCATCGACTCTCTCGAAGGGGGATCTTGGCGCCCGTCTTCGCTGGTCATGAGAGGATGGTGCCGTTGATCCGTCAGTCGCGGATTCACGCCCCACCTGGCCGACCGGACCGTACACCGCATGGTCGATGCGTCGGTCAGTTCTCCGTGGTGAGAGCCGACCGGCGTCTCCGTCTCGCAGGAAGTGTCGATGTCTCACGAGGATGCACTGACCGCTTACGTCCATGAGCACGCCGAGCGCGCGGCCCAGGGGCTGCTGCGCATCGAGCGCGCCGGTGAGGACGAACTGGAGCGGGAGCTGACGGTCGAGGCCGTGCACGAGACCCGCACCTCGCTGCGCCGCCTGCGGGCGACCCTGCGCACGTTCCCGGAGTCCTTCGCGCACGCCCCCGTCGCCGCCACCACGACCGACCGCGACCTGCGGTTCGTCGCCCGCACCCTCAGCGAGCTGCGCGACACCGACGTGCTCGCTCAGGATCTGCTCGCGCAGGTCGAGGCCCTGCCCGCCTCGCTGGTCCTCGGCCCGGTCCGGGAGGAGCTCGCCGACGCGCTCGCCCAGCGACGTCGGACCGCGGTCGCCCACGTCGCCGCACGCCATGGCAGAGCGCGCTGGCGCGGTGCCGTGGACCAGCTCGGGTCGTGGCAGCAGGATCCGCCGCGCCTCGTCGAGCGGGAGCCGCTGCGCCTGCTCGAGGGCGTACGGGACGAGGTCCGCGCACGGCTCCGGTCGGCGGACGGCGAGCCGCACGCCCTGCACTCGGCCCGCAAGGCCGCCAAACGCTGGCGCTATGCCGCGGAGCTCCTGCTCCCGGTGGAACCGGGCGCCGCCGCGCACTACGACGCTGCGACGACGGTCCACGTCCAGCTCGGGTTGATGCAGGACGCGGTGGTGGCCACGGGATTCCTGCTCGAGCATGCGCACGCCGGCGGAGCCCGCGGTCACAACGCGTTCACGACCGGGCTGCTCCACCAGCGCGCCCAGCAGCGGATCCAGGACATCGCCGCACAGGCTCCGCATCTGCTCTGAGCGTCGTCGGTCAGTCCTGCAGCGCACGCAGCGCTCGGCGGCGGCCCTGCACCTGAGCCAGACGCGCCATGATCTCCTGGTGGCGCTCGGCGTCGGAGGGGTCGGTGCGCTGCAGGCGCTGCTTGAGCACCGAGTACTCGCGGGTGAGGGACAGCTCCGCGAGCCGGTCCAGCAGGGAATGCGCGAGGCGCCGCAGCCCGTCCTCGTCCCGCGCCGGCAGGTCGAGGTTCGCGATCTCCACGATCAGCGGGCGCACCGTCTCACCGGCGATCTCCAGGACCTGTTCGAGATAGCGGGCGGCATGGAGCTGCCCCTCCACGGCATCCAGCAGGGTGCCGGCGGCGAGCATCACGTCCCAGACTCCCTGCAGCGCCGAGACGTGGAAGGCGTCGTCCGGCAGGGTGGCGACCTTCTCGGCCTCCAGTAGCCGCGGGGCCTGGAGCATCACCGCGAGCGACTGGGTCTCGACCTGGCCCACGGGGTCGCGGGGGCTGACCACATCCGCGAGGCGGGCGGCCGGGATCGCAGGCTCCTCGCCCGCGGCTCCGGCGGCCGGGGTCTCCGGGGCGGGCCGCTGCGGCTCCGTCCGCTGGGCGGCGCGCCCCTCGCTGCGGGCGGCGTCGTGCACGGCCCGCAGCACCGTGCCCTCGTCCATCCCCAGCCAGCCGGACAGCCGCCGCGCGTACTCGGGCCGCATCGCCCGGTCGCGGATGCGGGCGACCACCGGGGCGGCCATCCGCAGCGCGGTGACCTGGCCCTCGACGGTGTCGAGGTCGACCTGGGAGATGGCGGTGCGGATCGCGAACTCGAACAGCGGCCGACGGGTCTCGATCAGTTCCCGCACCGCCTGGTCGCCCTGCTGGATCCGCAGCTCGCAGGGGTCCATGCCGCTGGCCTCGACCGCGACGTAGGTCTGGGCGACGAAGCGCTGGTCCTCCTCGAAGGCGCGCAGCGCGGCCTTCTGCCCGGCGGCGTCGCCGTCGAAGGTGAAGATCACCTCGCCGGCCAGTCCTCGGCCGTCCGTGTTCAGCCGCAGTCCGGCCGAGGGGTTCGAGTCCCCCATCACCCGGCGCACGATCTTCACGTGCTCGGGGCCGAAGGCGGTGCCGCAGGACGCGACCGCGGTGGTGACCCCGGCCAGATGGGCGGCCATCACGTCGGTGTAGCCCTCGACCACCACCACCCGGTGCTGGGAGGAGATCTCCTTGCGGGCGATGTCCAGGCCGTACAGCACGCTGGACTTGTGGTAGATCGCGGTCTCGGGGGTGTTGAGGTACTTGGGACCCTTGTCGGACTCCAACAGGCGGCGCGCGCCGAAGCCGATGGTGTTGCCGGTGATGTCGCGGATCGGCCAGACCAGACGGCCCCGGAAGCGGTCGTAGACCCCGCGCTGGCCCTGGGAGACGAGCCCGCTGGCGGTCAGCTCCGCCTCGGTGAAGCCGCGTCCCCGCAGCACTCCGGTCAGCGACTCCCAGCCCTCGGGCGCGAACCCGACCCCGAAGTGGGCGGCGGCCTCCTGGTCGAAGCCGCGCTCGGTGAGGAATCGGCGCCCCACCTCGGCGGCCGGGGTGCCCAGCTGCTCGCGGTAGTACTCCTCGGCGATCGCGTGCGCGTCCAGCAGCCGGCGCCGGGTGCCGAAGTCAGGACGGTCGCCGCGGCCCTCGCCGGTATCCTCGTACTGCAGCTGGACGCCGTAGCGGGCGGCCAGCATCTCGACCGCTTCGACGAAGCTGAGGTGGTTGACCTTCTGGACGAAGGAGATCACGTCCCCGCCCTCGCCGCAGCCGAAGCAGTGCCAGTGGCCCAGCTGCGGGCGGATGTTGAAGGAGGGGGTCTTCTCGTCGTGGAAGGGGCACAGGCCCTTCATCGAACCGATCCCGGCGGTGCGCAGCGTGACGTGCTCGGAGACCACCTCGTCGAGCCTCGCGCGTTCGCGCACGGAGTCCACGTCGGCGCGACGGATCAGTCCCTGGGCCACGGGCTCAGAGCTCCGGTCCGAGGCCCGGCAGCGGGGTGTCCGCGGCGGTCACGTGGGAGACGGCGCGGTCGAAGAGCGCGCCGTGCAGCTGGCGCGCGGTGACATCGGTGAAGGAGGCGATCTGATCGACCACCACGCGGCGGCGGCCGTCGTCGTCGCCCGCATCGTGCCAGAGCTCGGTGAACAGGGGGCTGAGGTACTGGGTGCCGGTGTTCCACAGCCGCGAGTAGAGGTCCTGGATGATCTCCTCCTGCGCCTCGTAGACCGGCTGCTGCGAGGCGGCGGACATCACGTACGCAGCCGCGAGGCCCTTGAGCACCGCGATCTCGAGATGGGTCTGCTCGGGCACCACCATGTCGCCGCTGTAGCGGGAGAGCGGGCCCTCGCCGTGGGCGCTGCGGGTCGCGACGATCGCGGAGCGGGTGAAGCGCCCGATGAGCTGGCTGGCCATGTTCTTCAGCGCAGCGGCCGAGCGCATCGAGCCGGTGAAGGAGGCCAGCCAGCTCGGTTCGGCCTCGAGCCGGGTCAGCGCCGCATCGAGCTCCGCGATGGACTCGCCCGGCATATACCAGTCCTGGACCACGTACAGGGCCGCGGCGCGCTCCATCGGGTCCTGCAGCGCCTGCAGATCTATGGTGCGACCGGTGATCGCGTCCTCGATGTCGTGCACGGAGTATGCGATGTCGTCGGCGAGGTCCATCACCTGCGCCTCGAAGCACTGGCGCCCCGGCACCGCGCCCTCGCGCGCCCAGGTGAAGACGTCCAGATCGTCGGCATAGGCACCGAACTTCGGCGAGGCGGGGTTCGGGCCCTGCCCTCGGGTCCAGGGGTACTTGATCGCCGCATCGACGCTCGCCCGGGTGAGGTTCAGTCCGTAGGGCCGCTCCTCCCCCACCAGCTTGGGCTCCAGCCGCGTGAGCAGGCGGAGGGTCTGCGCGTTGCCCTCGAAACCGCCGAAGTCGGCGGCGAGGGAGTCGAGCACCTTCTCCCCGTTGTGGCCGAAGGGCGGGTGGCCGAGGTCGTGGGAGAGGCAGGCGGCATCGACGATGTCGGGATCGCAGCCGAGCTCCGCCCCGATGTCACGGCCCACCTGCGCGACCTCGAGGGAATGGGTGAGGCGGGTGCGCACGAAGTCGTTCGCCCCCGCGCCGAGCACCTGGGTCTTGGCACCGAGCCGGCGCAGCGCCGAGGAGTGCAGCACGCGGGCACGATCGCGCTGGAACGGGGTGCGGGCCTGGGACTTGGGCGGCTCGGACACCCAGCGCTCGAGATCGTGCGCGGTGTAGACCGCAGGCGGTGGCACATCGCCCACCGCCGACGGTGGCGCGGGGTGCAGGGACATCGGCTCAGCCCCCCGACGTGTCGAGCTCGGCCTCGTGGAGGCGGGCGGCGTGCTCAGTGCTGAGCTCGCGGGAGGTCATCCAGCCCTCGGGCACGTGCGCCTTCTTGGGCGTGCCGGCGCGGCCGCGCGGGCCCTCCACGGCGGCGCCCGGGTAGGGACTGGCCAGGTCGAGCTCGGCGAGCTTCGCGTCGAGGTCGGCGAGGGACTCCATGGTGGCCAGGCGGTGCCGCATCTCCCCGCCGACGGGATAGCCCTTGAAGTACCAGGCCACGTGCTTGCGCAGGTCGCGCACGGCGCGGCCCTCGTCCTCGTAGTACTCCACCAGCAGCTCGGCGTGGCGGCGCAGGATCGTCGCGACGTCCCCCAGCGTGGGGCGCACCCGATCGGGCTTCCCGGCGAAGGCGGCGGCCAGATCCGCGAACAGCCAGGGCCGGCCCTGGCAGCCGCGGCCGACGACGACGCCGTCGCAGCCGGTCTGCTCCATCATCTCGATCGCGTCCTCAGCGGACCAGATGTCGCCGTTGCCGAGCACCGGGATGTCGGTGACCAGCTCCTTGAGCTCGGTGATCGCCTGCCAGCGCGCCTGGCCGGAATAGTGCTGGACCACGGTGCGGCCGTGCAGCGCGATCGCCGCGGCCCCGACCTCCTGGGCGATCAGCCCGGCGTCGCGGAAGGTGCGGTGCTCGTCGTCGATGCCGATGCGGGTCTTGACCGTGACCGGCACCTCGGGGCCGGCGGCCTGGACGGCGGCGCTGACGATGCGGGTGAACAGCTCGGTCTTCCACGGCAGCACACCGCCCCCGCCGCGACGGGTGACCTTGGGGACGGGGCAGCCGAAGTTCAGATCGATGTGGTCGGCGAGATCGCGCTCGCGGATCATCTCCACCGCACGGCGCACCGTGGCGGGGTCCACTCCGTACAGCTGCACCGAGCGGGGCGTCTCCCGCTCCCCCATGGTCACCAGGCGCCAGGACTCCTTGTGGTCCTCGACCAGGGCGCGCGTGGTGACCATCTCGCCCACGTACAGGCCGCCGTCGTCCTCGCTGTGCAGCGCACCGAACTCACGGCACAGCAGGCGGAACGCCATATTCGTGATCCCGGCCATCGGTGCCAGCACCACGGGGGTGTCGATGGTGTGCGGGCCGATCGTGAGGGCGCGACGGGCCGCGCCGGTGCCCGGCACGGACGTGGAGCCGCGGGCCGGGGCGACGGTGGGGCGGAGCGCCTGGGGTGCGGTGTCGAGGGTGGTCATCGTCTCGATTGTCCCATCTGGCACTGTCACCCGGGAGGGGTGGCGGGGGTGATGTGCATCGGCACCCGATGGGGAGGAGGGAACCGGGCTGTTGGTCCTGGGCCGGAGGCGGGAGCGACGGGATGATGGGAGCAGCGGCGCACCCGTCCCTTCCCCGCCCTCGCGCCGACCGTCGCACGACGAAGGAGGCACGAGATGACCGCCAGGACGCCCGGACTCCGCGAGGCCCCGCGCATCGGCTTCGTGGCCCAGATCGAGCACACCGGCATCCGCTCCGAGGGAGGGACCGTCACCAGTGACGGCCTCGAGCAGGGCATCGAGCTGTTCCTCGCCGCCGAGGACCTCGGGTACGACGTCGGGTACGTGCGCACCCGGCACCTGCAGGACACGCTCTCCTCCCCGCTGCTGTTCCTGGCGGCGCTGGGGCGGCGCACCGCCCGGATCGAGCTCGGCACCGCGGTGATCCCGCTGCGCTTCGAGAACGCGGGCCGGCTCGCGGAGGACCTCGCCACTGCGGACCTGCTCACCGGGGGCCGGCTCCGACCCGGCGTGAGCTCCGGCCACTCGGCGCACGAGGCGATGTACACCCGCGCCTTCGGGGCGGTGCCGGAGCGCGCCGAGCACGTGGACCGGGTGCTGCACGATCTGGTCTCGCTGCTGGACGGGGAGATCGTCGCGGGCGCCGACCGCCACGTCGAGGAGCTCGCGGCCGGCAGCCCGCTGCGCCTGCAGCCGCAGGTGCCCGGGCTCCGCGACCGGCTCGCCTACGGCGCCGCCGATCCGCGACGGGCGGCGAGGGCGGGAGCTCTCGGCCTCCGCCTGCAGCTGGCCACCATGGCGCCGGACGACGGCTCGGGGCGTCCGTTCGCCGAGCTGCAGCTCGAGGCGCTGGAGGCGTATCGCAGCGCCTCGCGGGAGGCGGGCCATGGCGAAGGGCACGTGATGGTCAGCCGCCAGATGATCCCGGTGCGCAGCGACGCCGAGCTGGAGCGCTACCTGACCCTCCTCCCCCGGGAACGTGCCCCGGAGGCCCGGATCGTCGGCGAGCACCGGGGCCGGGAGATCGGCGGGCACGAGGCGGTGTTCAGCGAGGTGGTGCTGGATCAGCCCGCGGCGGTCGCCCGGGCGCTGTGGGAGGACCCGGTGGTCCGCGCCGCCGACGAGATCGTCCTCGTGCTGCCGCTCGGGGCGTCGCTGAGGGAGCAGCAGGACCTGCTGCGGACCTTCGGGGCGCTGGTGGTCCCGCCGCTGCAGATGGTGCTCTCCCGCGGCGGCGGGGCGGCGGGCTGAGCCGGCCGCGCCGCCGCGAGGCCGTTCAGGCCCCGATGAGGCGCGCGGCGAGGTAGGACTCGACCTGGTCCAGCGCCACCCGCTCCTGCGCCATGGTGTCGCGCTCGCGGATGGTGACGGACTGGTCCTCGGCGGTCTCGAAGTCGACCGTGAGGCAGAACGGGGTGCCGATCTCGTCCTGGCGACGGTAGCGACGACCGATCGCCTGGGTGACGTCCAGGTCGACGTTCCAGTGCGTGCGCAGCCGGTCGGCGAGCTGGGTGGCGCGCGGCACGAGGTCCTCGCTCTTGGACAGCGGCAGCACGGCGACCTTGACCGGGGCGAGGCGCGGATCGAGCTTGAGCACGGTGCGCTTGTCGACCCCGCCCTTGGCGTTGGGGGCCTCGTCCTCGCAGTAGGCGTCGACCAGGAAGGCCATCATGGCGCGGGTGAGTCCGAAGGAGGGCTCGATGACGTACGGCGTGAAGCGCTCATCGGCGGCCTGGTCGAAGTACTGCATCTTCGTTCCCGAGCCCTCGGTATGGCTGTTCAGATCGAAGTCGGTGCGGTTGGCGATGCCCATCAGCTCGCCCCATTCGCTGCCCTGGAAGCCGAAGCGGTACTCCAGGTCGATGGTGCCGGCGCTGTAATGGGCCCGCTCGTCCTCGGGGACATCGAAGCGGCGCAGGTTGTCCGCGTCGATGCCGAGGTCGATGAACCAGTCCCAGCAGGCCTCGACCCACTCCTTGAACTGCTGATCGGCCTGGGCCGGCGGGGTGAAGTACTCGATCTCCATCTGCTCGAACTCCCGGGTGCGGAAGATGAAGTTGCCGGGGGTGATCTCGTTGCGGAACGCCTTGCCGACCTGGCCGATGCCGAAGGGCGGCTTCTGGCGGGTGGCGGTGACGACGTTGAGGAAGTTCACGAAGATGCCCTGCGCGGTCTCGGGACGCAGGAAGTGCAGGCCCGCCTCGTTGTCGACCGCGCCGAGGTAGGTCTTGACCAGGCCGGAGAACTGCTGCGGCTCGGTGAACTCGCCGCGGGTGCCGCAGTTGGGGCAGGCGATCTCAGCCATGCCGCCCTCCGGGGCGCGGCCCTTCTTCTCCTCGAAGGCCTCCAGCAGGTGGTCCTCGCGGAAGCGGTTGTGGCAGCTCTTGCACTCCACCAGCGGGTCGGTGAAGGTCTCGAGGTGACCGGAGGCCTCCCACACGCGCTTGGGCAGGATGATCGAGGAGTCCAGGCCCACCATGTCGCCGCGGGACTGCACGAAGGTGCGCCACCACTGCTTCTTGATGTTCTCCTTGAGCTCCACGCCGAGCGGGCCGTAGTCCCATGCGGAGCGGGTTCCGCCGTAGATCTCACCGGCCGGGAAGACGAAGCCGCGCTTCTTGGCGAGTGCGATGACGTTGTCCAGCGTGCTGGCGGGGGCCTTGGCCACGGGGAGACTCCTGGTGACGGTGGGGGGACGGAACCGTCCCAGCATAGTCATCCGGCAGGCTGTGACGGTCCCCACGCGAGGCGTCCCGGAGCGGTAGTCGACTTGCGCAGCTCCGGCCCGCTGGTGAGAATGATTGTCATGATGCTGTTGCCCCGCCCCTCCCGGCGCACCCTCCTGTCCGCCGCCGGCCTCGGTGCCGGTGCCGCGCTCCTGGCCGCCTGCGGCGGCGAGAGCGGGGCGGCGGAGGGCAGGCTGTCGGTCGTGACGTCGGCCTATCCGCTGGCGTACCTGGTCACGCGGATCGGCGGCGAGCATGTCGCCCTGGTCGATCTCACCTCCCCCGGGGTGGACGCCCACGGCCTCGAGCTCTCCATCAAGCAGGTCCTCGCCGTCGAGCAGGCTGATCTGGTGCTCCAGATCCCCGGCTTCCAGACCGCGCTCGACGATGCCATCGCCTCCCACGGCGGGGACAACGTGCTGGACATCTCCTCGGTGCTCACCCTGCTGCCGGCCGCCGCCGCGACCGCCCATGAGGAGCACAGCGGGCAGAGCGAGGAAGAGCATGCCGAGCACGCCTCCGACGGCGGCGGCGATGCCCCTGAAGGACGGGAGGGACATGAGGGCCATGAGGGCCATGAGGGCCACGACCATGGCCCGGACGACCCTCATCTCTGGCACGACCCGGTGCGGATGGCGGAGCTCGCGGACGCCATCGGTCGACGGCTGGGAGAGCTCTCCCCGCAGAACGCGCAGGTCTTCACCGACGCGGCCACGGCGCTGCGCACCGAGCTCGAGGCGCTCGATGCCGAGCTGGCGGAGTCCTTCGGCGCGATCGAGGGCGAGAAGGCCTTCATCACCAGTCACGCGGCCTACGCCTACCTGGCCGAGCGCTACGAGCTCCACCAGATCGGCATCGCGGGCGTGGACCCGGAGACCGAGCCCTCCCCGCAGCGGCTGCTCGCCCTCGAATCCGTCGTCCAGGAGGAGGAGGTCACCACGATCTTCTTCGAGACGTCCGCCTCGCCGAAGGTCGCCCGGACCCTCGCCCGGAACCTCGGCCTCGCCAGCCAGGAGCTGGACAATCTCGAGACCCAGCAGTCACCGGAGAGCGATTATCCTCAGGTGATGCGGAAGAACTGTGCCGAGCTCGTCGCGAGCTGGACGTGAGCGACCACCCCGTGCCCGTCATCGAGGTGGCCGGGGCCTGTGTGGACCGCGCCGGCCAGCGGGTGCTGCACGATGTCGACCTGCGCATCGACTCCGGCGAGCTGGTCGCCCTGCTGGGAGCCAACGGCTCCGGCAAGTCCACGCTGCTGCGAGCCGTGGTGGGGGTGCTGCCCCTGGCAGCGGGTTCCGCGCGACTCTTCGGAGCCCCGGTCCAGCGCGGCACCTCCCACGACCGTCTCGGCTACGTCCCCCAGGAGACCTCCGAGACCGGATCGATCCCGGCCACCGCCAGGGAGACGGTCGCCAGCGGTCTGCTGGGTGCCCGCTCCTGGTGGCCCAGCGCCCGGGACCCCCGGGTGATGTCCTCCCTCGAGGCCGTCGGGATGGCTGATCTCGCGGGCCGTCCCATCACCCGGATGTCCGGCGGCCAGCGCCGCCGCGTGATGATCGCCCGCGCCCTGGTGCGCGACCCCCGGCTGCTGGTGCTCGACGAGCCCTTCTCCGGGGTGGACGTGCCCACCCAGGACCTGATCGCCGAGCTCTTCCGGGAGCTCTCCGCCGCAGGGACCACCATCCTCGTGGTCCTGCACGAGACCGGGCCGCTGGCCGGCGACATCCGCCGCGCCGTGGTGCTCGACCACGGCCATGTCGTCCACGACGGCGCCGAGCGCGACCGCCCCCGTCTGGACCCCGGCCACGACCACCCCGAGGACGCCGCCCCGCTGGACGAGTGCCTCGGACAGGAGATCCACCCCCTATGATCTCGCCCCTCGACATCCTCACCTCCGACCTGCTGCGGTATCCGCTGATCATCGCGGTGCTCATCGGGCTCACCGCGCCCGTGGTCGGCACCTACCTGGTCCAGAAGCGGCTCTCCCTGCTCGGCGACGGCCTCGGCCACGTGGCCCTGACCGGCGTGGCCGTCGGCTGGCTGGTGGGCGCATGGACGAGCGCCACGCCGGCGGACCTGCTGGCGATCCCCGGGGCGCTGGCCGCCTCGGTGGTCGGCGCGCTGCTGATCGAGTACGTGCGCGAGGTCAGCCACACCAGCCGCGACGTGGCGCTGGCGATCCTCTTCTACGGCGGCATCGCCGGCGGTGTGGTGATCATCCAGCTCGCCGGTGGCACCTCCCAGAACCTGATGGCCTACCTCTTCGGCTCGCTGTCCACCGTCACCGCACCCGACGCGCTGATCTCCGTCGTGCTCGCGCTGGTGGTGCTGGGGATCGGGGTGGGGCTGTCCGGCCTGCTCGCCGCGGTCACGGCGGATGAGGAGTTCGCCCGCGCCTCCGGTCTGCCGGTGCGCACCGTCAACATCCTCGTCGCGGTCATGGCCGCCTTGACGGTCACCCTGTCGATGCGGATCGTCGGCGCGCTGATGGTCTCGGCCCTGATGATCGTGCCGGTCGCGGCCGCGCAGAATCTCGTGGTCGGCTTCACCCGCACCATGCGCACGGCCATGGTGATCGCGGTGCTGTGCTCGCTCGGCGGGCTGCTGGTCACGGTGTACGTGGACCTGCCGCCGGGCGGTGTGATCGTGCTGCTGACGATCGCGGTCTACGCCCTCGGGCTCGTCGTCCGCGCGCTGCGTCCGGCCCGGGAGCATCCGGCGGTCACCGGTCCCGGACCCTCCCGCTCCGGCAGTGCGACCCTCACCGCTCGTGCAACGCACCACCACTGATAGAAGTCCCGATGAGCTTCAGGAACAATGAGGCCATGCAACGGAACACCCGCCAGCGCGCCGCGATCCTGGAGACGCTCGCGCGGCAGGACGACTTCCGCAGCGCCCAGCAGATCCATGAGCAGATGAAGGCCGACGGGGAGACCGTGGGCCTGGCCACGGTGTACCGCAACCTCCAGGTCCTCTCCCGCTCCGATCGGCTCGACGTGCTGGTCGCCGGCGATGGTGAGGCCCTGTACCGCCAGTGCGAGGACACGGGGCACCATCATCACCTGGTGTGCCGCGAGTGCGGCCGCACGGTCGAGTTCCTCGCCCCGAAGCTCGAGAACGCGATGACCGCGATCGCCGACGAGCACGGCTTCACCGACGTGGACCACACCCTGGAGGTGTTCGGACTGTGCGGCGACCATGCCGGAGGCGAGGCGGCGGCCGATGAGAGCCCCGACGGGCACGCGGAGACGGACTCCGAGGACGACGACGCGGAGCCCGACGAGGACGGTGCCCGGACCCGATGATGGAGTGGATCCAGGAGATGCCGCTGCTGCCCGCGGTGGCATTCCTGTACGTGGTGATCTGGTGCCGTGCCGGCGCCACGTATCTCCTCGGTCGCGGGGCCCGCAGGGCCGCGAGCCGTGGCCGCGTCGCCGACTTCCTCGACTCGCCGAGAGTCACCCGTGCCACCGGGCTGATCCACCGCTGGGGCGCTCCCGTGGTCGCGCTGAGCTTCCTCACCGTCGGCTTCCAGACCGCGGCGAACGCGGCAGCGGGCCTCACCGGGATGCCCGCCAAGCGCTACCTGCCGGCCCTCGCGATCGGCGGGCTGGCCTGGGCACTCATCTACGCCACCGTGGGCCTGGTGGCGTTCACGGCCTGGTTCGAGCTGTTCCTCGTCTCACCGTGGGGCGCGGTCGCGGTGCTCGCGCTGCTCGTGGTGCTGATCGCGGTGCTGCTGCGGCACAGGCGCCGCACCGCAGGGCTCAGCGGCACAGGGCTCAGCGGCGCCGAGACCTCGCGGTCGGTGGCCGAGGAGCAGTCGGCGGAGCTCGGCGCGGAGTCGGCGGCACCGACCCAGGAGCCGCGCCCCTGAGCAGCCCGGGCCGAGGGCGTCGCCAGGGGTGGCCGGTGGTAGCCGGCGGCGATGCCGGGAGGTCCTCGAGGCCGCCCGCTCAGCCCGGCGCCGTCTCCTGATCGGGAGCGTCGACCGCCGCCCCGTATCGACGGTCCCGCCGGGCGTACTCGGTGATCGCGCGCCACAGCACACGGCGGTCCACATCCGGCCAGAGCTCGTCGACGAAGACCAGCTCGGCGTAGGCGGCCTGCCACAGCAGGAAGTTGGAGGTGCGCTGCTCACCGCTGGTGCGCAGGAACAGATCCACATCCGGCATGTCCGGGTCGTCCAGGTGGCGGGCGAAGCTCTTCAGCGTGATGCCCCGGCCGCTGATCCGCCCGGCGCGGGCCTCCTCCGCGATCTCGCGCACGGCGTCGACGATCTCCGCCCGACCACCGTGGTTCACGCACATGTACAGCGTCATCCGAGTGTTGGTGCGGGTGAGCTGCTCCGCCTCCCGCAGCTCCTTGATGACGCTCCCCCACAGCCGCTGCTCGCGGCCGATCCACTTGATCCGCACGCCCCAGGAGTTCAGGGTGTCCCGCTGGCGGCGCAGCACGGAGCGGGAGAAGCCCATCAGGAAGCGCACCTCCTCCGGGGAGCGCTTCCAGTTCTCGGTGGAGAAGGCGTAGGCGCTCAGGTGCGTGACGCCGATCTGGAGGGCGCCGGCGACCACGTCCAGCAGGGCCGCCTCCCCGGCCTCGTGCCCTGCCGTGCGGGGCAGTCCCTGCCGGTTCGCCCAGCGCCCGTTGCCGTCCATGACCACTGCGACGTGGCCGGGGACGGTGGGCGCGGGCAGCTGCGGGGGCCGGGCACCGCTGGGGTGCTCGTACGGCTCCTGGTACCCGTGTCGGGTCGCAGCGGGCATCTGTCCTCCTGAGGGGTGGCGGCGGGCGCTCAGCGTTCTACGTAGTGCAGGGAGCGCACCGAGCGCTCGAGGTGCCAGGTGATCGTGTCGGTGATCAGACGGCCCGCCTCATGCTGGACCGCGTCCTCGGCGCCGAGCACATTCTCCCAGTCCCCGGCGAGGAGGAAGATCATGTGCTCGATCGCGGCCTGGCGCACGGCGATCGCCCCGGGCCGGCGGCACGGCGTGCACACCAGACCGCCCGCCCGGATGTCGATCGCGTGGTGGGGGCCGGCGGCCCCGCAGGAGGCGCAGACCCGCAGCTCCGGCGCCCAGCCGGAGACGGCGAGGGTGCGGATCAGGAACGAGTCCAGCACCAGGGGCGGCGGGATCCGGCCCTCCCCCATCGCGCGCAGTGCCCCGACCAGCATCAGGAAGCCGCGCTGATTCGGGTCGACCATCTCGTCGGTGAGCCGGTCGGTGGTCTCGAGCATGGCGCTGGCGGCCGTGAAGCGGCCGTAGTCGGCACTGATGCCCACGGCGAACGCCTCGATCGTCTCCACCTGGGTGACGGTGTGCAGGGACTTCCCGGCGTGCAGCTGGAGGTCCACCAGGGTGAAGGGTTCCAGGCGCGCCCCGTAGCGGCTGCCGGTGCGGCGCACGCCCTTGGCGACCGCGCGCACCTTCCCGTGGCGGCGCGTGAGCAGCGTGATGATGCGGTCGGCCTCACCCAGCGGGTGGGTGCGCAGCACGATCGCATCGTCACGGTAGAGCTTCTGGAGCATGGTGGTCAGAGCCTACGGCCCGCGGCCGTCGGCGCCGGGCATGCAGGCATGGTGTCGGCCGGGAGGTGGCTCACCCCAGTGCCTGCTCCCCGGCTCTCCTGCCGCACCGAACGGTCAGGAGGGTCACCCGCGAGCACGCGGCACGGCATGATGGCGACATCAACTGTCGCACCGTGCTCGGGCGGTGCCTCACCACAGGAGGGCAGCCGCCATGGGGATCTTCTCGATGCTGAGCCGTGACGAATCGGCCAGGAGCACCGCGCGCGAGGCGCTGCAGGAGGCTCGCCGCGGCGGGGAGTCGCCGCAGGGCGGAGCCCTGGAGCGGGTGGTGACGCTGATCCGCGACATCGGACTGGACGGGAAGCTCACCTATGCCTCGGCCACGGACATCGCCCAGCGGGCGCAGCGCGGACGCGGACGCCGTCGTCCCCGGGTCGCGGTGCGTCGCATCGTGCGGCGGCACCGCCGGGGAGTGACCGCGGGCGGTTTCGTCACCGGGCTCGGCGGTTTCGTCACCCTGCCGCTGCTGCTGCCCACCAATGTGGTCGAGTTCTACGTCCAGGCCACCCGGATGGTGGGGGCGATCGCGGCGGTGCGCGGCTACGACCTGCAGGACGAGGAGGTCCGGGTACGAGTGCTGGCGGCACTGCTCGGGGAGGAGTCCGGGGACGTGCTGAAGAACGTCGGCCTCGGCCCGATCGCCGGGGTCGCGACGCGCAGCCTCGCCACGCGCCTGCCGTCCTCCCCGCAGTCGCAGGTGGCCAGCGCCATCGGCGGGCGGCTGCTGCGCCGCTTCGGTCTGCGCTCCTTCCGGCTGTTCGGCAAGGCGATCCCGGGGCTGGGTGCCGTGATCGGTGCGCTCTCCGACCGGTCCCAGCTGAACCGGATCGCCGCCGCCGCGAAGAAGAGCTTCCCGCCGGTGTCCTGATGCGGGTCTTCGTCGCGCTGCGGCCCGCCCCGGCGGCGCTGGAGCATCTGGACTCGGCGCTCGAGGAGGTGCGCGCGGGCGCGGGCCGGGCGCTGCGCTGGGGTGACCCCGCTCAGTGGCACCTGACCCTCGCCTTCCGGCCGGACCTCCCCGGCGGAGCGCTCGCGGACGCCGTCGATCATCTCGCCATCCTCGCCGCCCATCATCGGCCGCTCCGGCTCGAGCTGAGCGGGGCGGGGGTGTTCAGCGCGCGTGCGCTGTGGATCGGGGTGGCCGGTGACACGGAGGCCCTGGCCGCGCTGATGGGCGAGAGCCTGCTGGAGGGTGAGGGCCGTGAGCGTCGGCGCGCGCATCTCACCGTCGCCCGGGTCTCCGCGCGCGCTCCCCGGGCGCCGCGCCGGCGGCGTCGTGGCGAGGCCCCGCCCCCGGATCCGACCCAGCTGCTGCTGGCGGACGCCGTGCGGGCGCTGTCGGTGTATCGGGGGCCGACGTGGGAGGCGAGCGAGCTCGAGCTGGTCGAGTCCGTGCTCGGCCAGGGCCGTTCCGGCGGGCCCCGCCACGAGGTGCTCGCCACCGTGCCGCTGGGGTGAGGCGCGGCGACGGACGGTCGAGCACCGCTCAGCGGGGCACGGGGACGCTGACCTCCATGCGCGGCTGGACCAGGGAGACGTCCGCCCCCGGCGCGGTCCAGCCGGCGGCGAGCGTCGGGTCATAGCTCCGCTCGACCAGCGTGAGCTGCGCCGCCGGGGCGGCGGTCGCCGTGATGCTCACGCGCTGCCCGGCGCGGACCCCGTGGACCCTCAGCTCCTGGACGCCGTCACCTGAGGCCACGGGGACCCCGTCGACGGCGATGTCCCTCAGCATCCCGCCGTCGGCCTGCAGCGCGAGCGATGAGGCGTCCCGCGGGGCATCGATCGTGATCTCGAGGGCGCCGTCGGCGGTGTCCTGCACCTCGACGGTCGGCGCGGCGACGTCCGAGTCCGCGGAGGTGCCGTCCAGGGCGCGCCCCCAGGCGGTGGTGCCGGTGACCTCCCAGGTGGTGGCCCCGGTGATGCCGTCCACCTGCGCGATGACCTGCTCCTGGGTCGGTTCCGGGGCGGCGAGGGTCCAGGCGGTGCCGCCGATGGCCAGGCCGAGGGCGAGGACCGCGGGCAGCACCGGGATCAGCAGGCGGTGGGGCCGACGCACGGGCCGGTCCTCTGCCGCAGCGACCGCCCGTCCGTGACGGGCGGGGGCGCCCGCGAGCAGCAGCGGCCCTGCGGCGCCGAGCCCGATCAGCGCCGTGCCGGCCAGACCCCCGGCCGCGGAGGCGATGCCGAACTCGGCCAGCGCCGACAGCTGGGTGCCGAGCATCCAGGCCGTCGGCAGCAGCGCGAGCACCCGCACCACCAGGCCCGGCAGCGGCGGCAGCACGGTCGCGAGCAGCACGCCGAGCGCCGCGATCGCGGCGGGCAGGATCATCGAGCTGCCGAGCGTGGGCGAGGAGATCGCGAGCACGGCCAGCAGGACCGTGACGCTCAGAGCGCCGCCGAGCAGGGCGGAGGCCCGTGTGATCAGCAGCCGGGCGAGCACCCAGCCGGCCACCGCCGCGGTCGCGGCGACCAGCAGCTCGGCGATGAGGAAGGGTTCTGCCCGCACCGGTTCATGGGTGGACCGGGAGAGCATCGCGGGGGTGGCCTCGGCCGTGGCCGACCACAGGAAGAACGCGCCGAGCGCCCCGCCGACGAGCACCAGCAGTCCCAGCACGGCACCCAGGGCGGCGCCGGGCAGGGACGCCTCCCAGCGCCTGCGGCGCACCAGCAGCGCGGCGAGGATCGCGAGCGGTGCCAGCACGCCCAGGAGGGTGACCAGCAGTGGCGGCACCTGCACCACGCCCCAGGGGGCGGTGGTCTGCACCGGGTGCTCGTCGGCGCGCTGGCGGAGGTCGGTGAGGTCCCGGTCGCCGAGGTCGCGGGACAGCGCCAGGGTGAGGTCGCCGTAGTGCTGGAGGGTGGCGGGGTCGAGGTGCGCGGCATCGTCCTGCGCGGAGTGGTACGCCCAGGAGTCGTCGATGATGGCCATGTCCATCCCCCACCAGCCCGCGTCCCGGTAGGAGCTGAAATCCGTGTAGTTCGGGATGATCGCGAACAGCGCGTCGGTGAAGGACTCGAACTCGGGGCTCGGGGCCGCACCGATCACAGCGTGCATCGGTCCGCTCGCCCGGGTCACCAGCGGTCTGCCGGAGATGCCGCGGGCCTCGTGGTTCAGCACCACCACCGGCGCGGTGAGCTCCTGGCCGGGGCCGGCCAGGTACGCGTCGGAGCCCAGCAGTCCGCGCTCCTCACCGTCGACCAGCAGGATCACCAGGTCGTTGCGCACCGCCTCGGGGCCGAGCGCACGGAGGGTCTCGAGGATCACCGCGAGACCCACGCCGGCGTCGGCCGCTCCGGGGGCGCCTGGCACCGAGTCGATGTGGGTGGCCAGCACGAGGGTGCCGGTGGGGTCGCTGCCCGGGCGGGTGGCGATCAGGTTCCGCACGTACCCGGCGGAGGCCTCGCCCTCGCCCGTGCGCAGGCCGCGGCCGATCCCCTCCTGGGTCTCGGTCGAGAAGCCGAGGGCGGTCAGCTGGACGGCGAGCTCCGCATGGGCCCGGTCGTTCTCGCTCGAGCCGACGGGGCGCGGCTCGGCGACGATCGGGGCGACGGCCTGCTGGGCCCGCTCGGCGCTGAAGACGGACTGCGGGGCGGAGGCGTCCCGGGGTGCGGGCAGACCGCGGAACGCGAACCCGGCCACGACCACGGCGAGCAGCACCAGCAGCAGGAGCCCTCCATGCCAGCGGGGCGCCGGGGCGAGGTGGACCGGTGCGGCGCGGTGGCTCGGGGCACCGCTCATCACGGTCGCGTCGGTCGCAGCACGCCTGCCGGAGGCACCGTCGTCGGGCGAAGTCGTCATGGGGACTTTCTATCCCCTGCGCGGCGCAGCAGCCCCCGCCTTCCGACAACGATGCCGGATCGTGTCGTCTCGCCGCCGACAGAGCCTCAGGAGCCGAGGGCCTCGAGGCCGTCGAGCCCGGTGAGCCCTCCGGCCGCCTCGAGCAGTGCCGTCCGGAAGGCGAGCAGCGAGGGATGCCCGGCCGCACCGGCCCGGGCCGCGGTGTAGAGCGACCGGTGGGGAGCGCCGGGCAGGCGCACCACCCGCGTGCCGCCGAGGTGCTCCGAGGCGATCAGCCCCGGCAGGAAGGCCACGGCATGCCCGGTGCGGACCAGGTGCACCTGCAGCAGCGGGTCGGGCGTGTCGAAGCGGACCCGCGGCTCGATCCCGGCCTCCCGCAGATAGGTGCGCGACCAGGTCCCGGTCCGGGAGGGGGAGGGGTCCAGCGCCCAGGGGGCGTCCGCGAGTTCTGCGAGGCCGTGGACATCGGCCCACGGGCCGGAGTCCGGCAGCACCAGCAGCAGGGGGTCCCGCAGCACCGCCTCCCGGTCGGTGCCGCGCCGCACCACCTGCTGACCTCCCGGGTAGTCCTCCCCCAGGATCACGTCGTAGCGGTGGGCGAGCAGACCCTCGTAGGCGGCATCGACCTCCTGCTGGGCCATCTCGAGATGGAGGTCCGGATACTGCTGGGCGAGCACGCTGACGGCCGCGGGGGCGAGGGCGATCATCGGGGTCTGGAAGGACGCCACCCGCAGCAGCCCGCTCGCCTCCCCCTGGGCGCGGGCGAGCTCCGCCTCGGCCGTCTCCAGCAGGCCCAGCATCTCCTCCGCGCGGCGCGCCAGCTGCACACCGGACTCGGTGAGCACCACCCGTCGCCCCACCTGCAAAAAGAGGGTGACCTTGGTCTCCCGCTCCAGTTGGGAGAGCTGCTGGGAGACCGCGGAGGGGGACATCGAGTGGGCGCCGGCGACGGCGGTCATGGTCTGCAGCCTGCGCAGTTCGTGCAGCAGGAACAGACGGTGCAGGTTCAGCATGGATCCCCCGACTATCGTGAAGTTCTGCTTCAGTGTATAGGTGGGGAACATTCGCTGGACCTGGCGGGATCGGAGTGGGCACAGTGGAGCCGTGACGACTTCCTCCCCCTCTGCCCCGACGTCCTCGACCGCCGCCGCCCCGACGCCCTCGGGTCCCTCCCGCGGGGTGCCGATGACGCCGGTCCTGTTCATCCTCGGCTCCTGCTTCTCGCTGCAGTTCGGGGCGGCGCTGGCCACCCAGCTGTTCCCGGAGATCGGCTCGTGGGGCACCACCGCTCTGCGCCTCGGCATCGCCGCGATCGTGCTGCTGGTGATCGTGCGCCCGAAGCTGCATCGATTCACGCGCCAGCAGTGGATCGCCGTGATCCTCTTCGGCGTCACCATCGGCGCGATGAACGGCGCGTTCTATGCCTCGATCGAGCGGATCCCGCTGGGCACGGCCGTGGCGATCGAGTTCCTCGGCCCGCTCACCGTCGCCGCGGTGCTCTCCACCCGCCGCAGCGACCTGCTGTGGGTGCTGCTGGCCCTGGCCGGTGTGGGCCTGTTCGGCGTGGAGTCCTTCACCGGGGCGGCGTCACTGGACGCGATCGGCGTGGTCTTCGCTCTGGTGGCGGCCGTGTTCTGGGGCCTGTACGTGCTCTCCAGCGCCCGGGTGGGGCAGCTGGTGGCCGGGCAGGACGGGCTCGCCGTCGCCATGGCGATCGGGGCGCTCGCGGTGCTGCCGCTGGGTGCCTCGGGCGCCGCCGCCGGGATCATGGACCTGCGGCTGCTGGGCCTCGCCGCCGGCACCGCGCTGCTCGCCTCGGTGCTCCCGTACACGCTCGAGCTCACGGCGCTGCGGCAGCTGCCCCGTCACGTCTTCGGCATCATGCTCAGCCTCGAGCCCGTGGTCGCCCTGCTCGCCGGTGTGCTGCTGATCGGTCAGGACGCCACTGCGCTGCGCATCACCGCAGCGGTGCTGGTGGTGGCCGCGAGCACCGGCGTGACCCTCACCGCCCGCCGCAGCACCCCCGAGGAGCCGCAGCCGGTCGACGAGGCCCCCGGGTGGGACCTGCCCACACCCACCCATGCCACGGTCACCGGCGAGATGCAGGCGCTCACCGAGGAGGAGCTGTGGGCGTCCGAGGACGCACCGGAGACGGAGCGGCGCGGCTGAACGCCGCGCCGCGCCGCCCCAGGCGCCGGCGGCTCAGTGCCGGGCGCGGTGCTCGCGGTTCAGCGCCGAGGTGATCGCCTCGAGGGACGCGCGGGTGATCGAGCCGTCGATGCCCACGCCCCAGAAGATCCGGTCACCGATCTCGCACTCGACGTAGGAGGCGGCCAGGGAGTCGTCGCCCTCGGCCAGCGCGTGCTCGGCGTAGTCGAGGATGCGCACGTCGATCTTCCGCTCGGCGAGGGCCTTGACGAAGCCGTCCAGCGGGCCGTTGCCGATGCCGGTCACCTCGTGCACCTCGCCGTCGACCACCAGCGAGACGGTGATGCGGTCCGAGCCGTCGCCGGTGGATTCCTGGCGCACGTCGCGGAAGCTGTAGTGGCCCCAGCGCTGCGATGCGTCGCGGGTGGGCAGGTACTCGTCGGTGAAGACGTCCCACAGCGTCGAGGGGCTCACCTCGCCGCCGTCGGCGTCCGTCCTCTCCTGCACGATGCCGGAGAATTCGATCTGCAGGCGCCGCGGAAGTTCCAGGCCGTGCTCGGTGCGCAGCAGGTAGGCCATGCCGCCCTTGCCCGACTGCGAATTCACGCGGATGACGGCTTCGTAGGAGCGGCCCAGGTCCTTGGGGTCCACGGGCAGGTAGGGCACCCGCCAGACCAGAGAATCGACGTCCGCTCCTCGGGTGGCGGCATCGACCTCCATGCGCTCCAGGCCCTTCTTGATGGCGTCCTGGTGGGAGCCGGAGAAGGCGGTGAACACGAGGTCGCCGCCGTAGGGGCTGCGCTCGGGCACCGGCATCTGGTTGCAGTGCTCGACGGTGCGGCGCACCTCGCCCAGGTCCGAGAAGTCGATCTGCGGGTCGATGCCCTGGGTGAACAGGTTCAGGCCCAGGGTCACCAGGTCCACGTTGCCGGTGCGCTCCCCGTTGCCGAACAGGCAGCCCTCGATGCGGTCGGCGCCGGCCAGGTAGCCGAGCTCCGCCGCCGCCACGCCGGTGCCGCGGTCGTTGTGGGGATGCAGGGAGAGCACCAGCGAGTCGCGGCGATCCAGGTGCCGGTGCATCCACTCGATCGAGTCGGCATACACGTTCGGGGTCGCCATCTCGACGGTCGCCGGCAGGTTGATGATCATCTTGTCGTCCGGCGTGGGCCCCACGACCTCGATCACGGCATTGCACACCCGCAGCGCGTACTCGAGCTCGGTGCCCGTGTAGGACTCCGGCGAGTACTGGTAGGTGACCCGGGTGTCCGGGACGGTCTCCTCGTACTTCTTGCACAGCAGCGCGCCCTGCACGGCGATGTCGAGCACCGTGTCCTCGTCGGCGCGGAAGACGACGTCGCGCTGGACGACGGAGGTGGAGTTGTACAGGTGCACCACGGCGCGCTTCGCCCCGGCGATCGACTGGTAGGTGCGTTCGATGAGGTGCTCGCGGCACTGGGTGAGGACCTGGATCGAGACGTCCTCGGGGATGCGGTCCTCCTCGATGAGGGTGCGCACGAAGTCGAAGTCGGTCTTGGAGGCGGAGGGGAAGCCGACCTCGATCTCCTTGTACCCCATCTGCACCAGCAGCTCGAACATCCGCAGCTTGCGCTCGGCGTTCATCGGGTCGATGAGGGCCTGGTTGCCATCGCGCAGGTCCACCGCGCACCAGCGGGGGGCGCGGGTGATGCGGCGGGTGGGCCAGGTGCGGTCCGGGAGCTCGACCTGGATCTGCTCGTGGAAGGGCAGATACTTGTGGATCGGCATGCCCGAGGGCTGCTGCGGTGCGTCGCCGGTGGTGCCGAGGACGGGCGCGGCGGGGTCGCCGTCCGCCGCCACCGGGGCGACCGCGGTGGTGCTGGTGGTCGTGGAGTCAGTCATCTGGGGGTCCTTCTCGCTGGAGTACCGGTCGCCGGACAACACTTCAGCCGCGGCGGGGTCCCGGCGTTCAGGTCCCGTCGCGGCGGCTAAGCAGGAGCAGCGATCCAGGCATGTGCGTCACGGTAGCACCGCGCGCGAGCCGGTTCGGCCCTGCTCACGATACGAACATCGTCTGCGGGGCCGGTCAGAATCCCAGCCGGCCCAGCTGCTTGGGATCGCGCTGCCAGTCCTTGGCGACCTTGATCCGCAGGTCCAGGTGCACCTTCCGGCCCAGCAGGTGGTTGATCTCGGCGCGGGCGCCGGCGCCGACCTCCCGCAGCCGGGAGCCGCCCTTGCCGATGATGATGCCCTTCTGGCTGTCGCGCTCGACGAACAGGCTCGCCCGCACCACGAGACGCCCGGTGCCGGGCTCGACCGGGGTGAACGCATCGCCGTCGGGATCCACCTCGACGACCTCCTCGACGACCACCGCGATGGAGTGCGGCAGCTCGTCGCGCACGCCCTCCAGGGCGGCCTCGCGGATCAGCTCCGAGATGCGGTCGTCGCGCGACTCCTCGGTGAGCTGATCGTCGGGGTAGAGCTGCGGGCCCTCGGGCAGCTGGGCGGAGATCACGGCCAGCAGCACGTCGACCTGGTCGCCCTTCTTCGCGGAGATCGGGACGATCTCGTCGAAGCCCATCAGCTGGTCCACCGCCATCAGGTGCGCGGCCAGCACGTCGCGGCCCACCAGATCGGTCTTGGTGACGACGGCGACCACCTTCGGGCCGCGGCGGCCGCTGCGCAGCTCCACCAGATCCTCGGCGATGAAGCGGTCGCCCGGGCCGATCTTCTGGTCGGCGGGCAGGCAGAAGCCCACCACGTCGACCTCACCGAGGGTCTCGCGCACCAGGTCGTTGAGCCGTTCGCCGAGCAGGGTGCGGGGGCGGTGCACGCCGGGGGTGTCCACCAGGATGATCTGGGCGTCGTCACGGGTGACGATGCCGCGGATCGCGCGGCGGGTGGTCTGGGGCTTGGTGGAGGTGATCGCGACCTTCTCCCCCACCAGGGCATTGGTGAGGGTGGACTTGCCGACGTTCGGCCGGCCCACCAGGGCCACGAAGCCGGAGCGGTGGGCACCCGCACCCCCGTCGTCCTCCGTCCGTCGCTCCTGGTCCTGCTCGTCGTGCTGCTGCTCAGCGGTCATCGTCGTCCTCCTGGGCATCGCCCGGCTGCTCGTCGTCCTGCGGGGCCCTGCGCACCAGCACGGTGGACAGGCGTTTGCGCCGGCCGGCACTCTTCTCGGCCTCGAGCTCGAGGCCGAGGACGATCACCTGGGTGCCGGGGATCGGCACCCGCCCGGTCGTCTTGGCCAGCAGCCCGCCGACGCTGTCGATGTCGTCGTCGTCGAGCTCGAGATCGAACAGGTCGCCGACCTCGGAGAGTCCGGCCCGGGCGGGCACCCGGTAGCGGCCCTGGCCGAGGGCCTGGATCTCCGGCTCCTGGCGGTCGTGCTCGTCGGCGATGTTGCCGACGATCTCCTCGAGGATGTCCTCGATGGTGACGATGCCGGCCACTCCCCCGTACTCGTCCACCAGCACGGTGATGTGCACGTGGCTGGTCTGCATCTGCGTGAGCACGGCGTCCGCCGCGACGAACTCGGGCGCGAAGCGTGCCGGGCGCATGATCTCGTGCACCGGGCGCTGCGGTTGCGGGTCCCACGGGGAGTGGATCGCCTGCATCACGTCCTTGACGTAGAGGATGCCGCACAGGTCATCGACGTTGTCCCCGATCACGGGGATGCGCGAGTAGCCGGAGCGGACGAACAGCTGCATCGCCGTCTCGGCGCTCGCCTCCGCGGAGAGGGTGAGCATGTCCGGCCTCGGCACCATCAGCTCGCGCACCATGGTGCCGCGGAGGTCGAAGACGCCCTGGATCATGTCCCGCTCGCCGTCGCGCACGTGCTCGTCCTCGAGCGCGCGGTCGACGTTCTTGCGGGCCTTCTCGGCACCGTCCTCGGGCTTCTCCGGCCCTCCCGAGCGGGCCTCGAGCGAGGCACCCACACTGGTCAGCGCCCCGGCGGGCACCCACAGCAGGCCCCGCACCAGGGTGACCAGCCACCGGTTGGAGATCAGCACCGACTCGGGACGGCTGCGGCCGATGGTCCGCGGCGAGATGGCGAGCACGATCAGCACCAGCAGCCCGGCGACCACGACGGTCGCGATCCCCGGCAGCACCAGGCCCGAATGGCCCAGGTGATCGCGGACGGCCACGGTCACCCCGGCCACCGCGGCGACCATCACGGTCTCCGCGAGCATCCGGCCCAGCGACACCGAGGCCAGGGTGCGGGCGGTGTCCTCCTGGTGCGCCAGCACCCGCGCACGCACGGACTCGGGCCGGGTGGACAGCGCCTTGTCCAGCACGCCGCGGGAGACGGACAGCTGCGCGGCATCGACCGCCGTGAGCACGGCGGCCACCACCCCGGAGAGCACGATCAGCGGGATCAGGACGAGCAGGGCGGGTGTCAGCACGGCGCCGTCCGGGGGGTGCGTTGCGGAAGAGTCATGAGCGGGCGGTCAGCGAGCGGTCCGCGAGGCGAGGAAGGTGAGCAGCAGCGTGCGCTGGAGATCGAACATCTCGGTGCGCTCGTCCTCCTCCATGTGGTCGTAGCCCAGCAGGTGGAGGATGGAGTGGACGGTCAGCAGCAGCATCTCCTCGACGGCGCTGTGACCGGCCTCGGCGGCCTGCGTGGTGGCGACCGCCGGGCACAGCACCACATCGCCCAGCAGGCCCTCGGGTGCGGGCTGCTGCGCGGTGCCGGGGATCAGCTCGTCCATCGGGAAGCTCATCACGTCGGTGGGGCCGGGCAGGTCCAGCCACTGCACGTGCAGCTTCTCCATCGCCTCCTCGTCGACGAACAGGATCGACATCTCGGTGGCCGGGTGCAGGTGCATCGCCTCGAAGACGAAGCGCGAGAGCTCGACGAACTCCTTCTCGTCGACGACCGCGGTGGTCTCGTTGCGGATCTCGATGGTCATGAGCGGTTCCCCTTGGTCGGGCGGTGGCGGGAGTCTCGGCTGCCCCCCGGGCGGATCTCCCAGCGGCCGTAGGCCTCGACGATGTCGCTGACCAGGCTGTGGCGCACCACGTCGCGGGAGGAGAGACGGCAGAAGGAGATGTCGTCGATGCCGGAGAGCACCTGCTCGACGATCCGCAGGCCGCTCTGCTGGGCACCGGGCAGGTCGACCTGGGTGACGTCGCCGGTGACCACCATGGTGGAGTTGAAGCCGAGACGGGTCAGGAACATCTTCATCTGCTCGGGGGTGGTGTTCTGCGCCTCGTCGAGGATGATGAAGGCGTCGTTCAGGGTGCGGCCGCGCATGTAGGCCAGCGGCGCGACCTCGATGGTGCCGGCGGCCATCAGGCGCGGGATCGACTCCGGGTCGAGCATGTCGTGCAGCGCGTCGTAGAGCGGCCGCAGGTAGGGGTCGATCTTCTCGTTGAGCCCGCCGGGCAGGAAGCCCAGCCGCTCTCCCGCCTCGACCGCGGGGCGGGTGAGGATGATGCGGTTGACCTGCTTGCTCAGCAGCTTCTGCACCGCCATCGCGACGGCGAGGTAGGTCTTGCCGGTGCCGGCCGGGCCGATCCCGAAGGTGATGGTCGAGGACTCGATCGCCTCGATGTAGCTCTTCTGGCCCATCGTCTTGGGGCGGATGGTGCGGCCCCGGGAGGACAGGATGGTGCGCGAGAGCACCTGCTCGAGCTTCCTCCCGTTCGCGCGGTCATCCCCGTAGAGGTTCGCGGCGCGCTGCACGGCCTCGACCGTGACGGCCTGGCCCGTGCTCGCCAGTTCGATCAGGGAGCGCACGATGTGCTCGCTGCGGCGCAGCGCATCCTCGGTGCCGCGCAGGGTCACCTGGTGCCCGCGCACGTGGACATCGGTGTCGGGGACCGCGTCCTCGAGGGCGGCGAGAGCCTGATCGTTCTCCCCGAGCACCTGGAAGGGGCTGAGGTGCTCGGGGATCACGAGCGTGGACTCGCCGACCTCCGGTGGCCGGCCGGGGGCCGGGGTGAGGGCGTCGGTCACAGTGCTCCTTCTGCGAGCTTCCCGCCCGCCAGGACATGCGCGTGCACATGGAACACGGACTGTCCCGCGCTCGCGCCGGTGTTGAAGATCAGGCGGAACTCGCCATCGGCCTGCTCGGCCGCCACGTCGGCGGCGACCTGTGCGGTGTGGGCCAGCAGCTCGGGGTCCTCGGCGAGCTCGGTCACATCGCGGCGGTGCGCGCGGGGGACGACGAGCACGTGCACCGGCGCCTGCGGATGCAGGTCCTTGAAGGCGATGACCCGATCATCCTCGTGGACGCGCTCGGAGGGGATCTCCCCGGCGATGATCCTGCAGAAGAGGCAGTCCGGATCGTGGCGCGGTGCGGCGGGTTCGGTGACGCTGTTTCCCATGCAGGGAGTCTACGGGAGCGAGGAACACCACCCCGGCTTGGGAACCTCAGGAAGGTATGAGAAGTTTTAATCACTATGACAAAACTTGGAATCATCCTCGCCAGTGCCCGCCCCAACCGCGTCGGAGAGAAGGTCTCCGGCTGGGTCCACGATCTCGTCCCCGCCGGCGTCGACGTGGATCTCATCGACCTGCGCGAGATCGCGCTGCCCGCGTTCGACGGCACGAGCAGCCCGAAGGCCGGCCTGCCCAAGGAGACCGACCACGCCCGCACCTGGGGTGAGCGGATCGCCGCCCTCGACGCACTGGTGATCCTCACCCCGCAGTACAACGGCTCCTACCCGGGCCACCTCAAGACCGCACTCGACTACCTCTACGAGGAGTGGAACGAGCTGCCCACCCTCCTGGTCGGCTACGGCTGGGCCTCCGCCGGTGAGGTGCTGCCGCAGCTGGAGACCCTCATGACCCGCCTCGGCGCCGACGTGATCGGCGCGATCGGCCTGGGCTTCGGCGAGGACCTCTCCGTCGAGGGTGAGCTCTTCGTCGCCGAGGAGAAGACCGTCGCGCTGCGCGAGCGGCTCACCGCGATCACGTCCGAGGTGCCTGTCAGCGTCGGCTGAGCCCACAGAGACATCGCTTCCGGCCCCGTCGAGACCCCTGGTCTCGACGGGGCCTTCATGTGCCCTTCGTCACTGTGCGAGGTGTCGATGCATCCCTGAGGGCACCAGTGCGAGCATCCTCCGCTATCTTCCGCGCCCGCTACCTGAAATCTGAATCATTTCTGGGTATTGCCCGAGAACAGAAACCCACGAGACGGCGGCCCTCCGCTCGGCGACTCAGCGCAGAGCGTGTCCAGAGTGCGGACACGCCTGCTGACGCGGGCGCACGTGTGCCTAACCGAGCGCCGCCGTTCGGTGATTTGTTCCTGATGTCCTTTTCGTCCGGTTGGGCGCAGACAAAGAATCACATTTCAGTGAATGCGCGAAGAGCATTCGCGCCCGGGATCACGAAACGCTCACGCCGGCAATCTTCGACGGGGTGCGCGCCCCTTATTGTCATCCGTCTATTTTCCAGTTATATCGCTGTGACCTGCATGGGCGGTGTGACGCGGAGCGGGCAGACGTCCTCTTGCGGGCGCCACGACTTGGAGGCACTCTTGTCCTCAGGACGGCCGCACCGGTCGAATCCAACACCCCCACCCCCATTCCTCTCAGGAGTTCACCATGCGCGCTGCCGCTTTCCTCAGCACCCTTGTCGCCCTCGCCTCCGACCGCATCGAGGCCCGCTCCGAGCGCGGCGCCACCGCCGTCGAGTACGGCCTGCTCGTCGGCCTGATCGCCGTCGTGATCATCGTTGCTGTCGCGCTGCTCGGCACTCAGCTCGAAGCCCTCTTCGGCAAGCTCACCACTGCGCTCACGGACCCGTCCGGCAAGGGTGCTGCAAGCTGACAACACCCCGCACCGGCCACGCTTCCCCTGGTCACTCCGCAGGGCGGCGCCATCCTCGGCGCCGCCCTGCGCTGTTCGGGCCCCAGTGCATCACCCACTCATCAGACCACCGCACCTCCCGAGGGACCCCCATGCGCAGACTCCGCTCCGATCGCGGTGCCGAGGCCGTCGAGTTCGCCCTCCTCGCCCCGATCCTGATCCTGCTGCTCGTGGGCATCGTCGAGTTCGGCCGGGCGTACCACGTCCAGTCGATGCTCTCCGCCGCCGCGCGCGACGGCGTGCGCGTGATGGCCCTCGAGGACGATCCGGCGGCCGCGACCGCGGTCACCGTCGCCAGCGCCTCCCCCGTGCACCTCGCTCCCGGGGACATCTCGGTCAGTCCGGTCTCCTGCCAGGACGCGTCCGCCGGCACCATCCCCACGGCCCAGGTCGTGGTGACCTACCAGTTCGAGTTCCTCGCCGGCATGCTCGGCCCGGACATCACCCTCACCGGGAAGGGGACCATGCGGTGCTTCGGATGATCAACTCCCGCCTGCGCGAAGAGCGTGGAGCCTCCTCCGCCATCGTCGCGCTCTTCATGGTGGTGATCCTGCTGGTCGCCGCCGTGGTCATCGATATCGCCGCGATGCAGCTCGAGCGCCAGCAGCTCCAGACCGGGGCCGACGCCGCCGCGCTCGCCATCGCCCAGGACTGCGCCCACGGCGACTGCGGGGACGCCGCCGCCACCGCCGAGAGCTTCGTCGGCGCCAACCGCACCTACGGCGGCGATGATGACACCCTCTCGCTCGCCGCGATCCCGGATGCGAGCTCCGGCACGGTGACGGTGCGCGCCTCGAGCCCGAGCCAGCACTTCTTCGCCCCGATCATCGGGATCGACGAGTCCGTCGTCGGCGCCTCCGCGACCGCACGCTGGGGCGCTCCCTCCGGCGGCACGCTGGATCTGCCGCTGATCTTCTCCTGGTGCGATTTCATGAACGCCACCGACCAGGGCACGCCGTCGGACACCACCACCTACACCCTCGCGCTGCCCAAGCACGGCAGCGAGGGGTGCGTGGATCAAGACGGCACCGCACTCTCCGGCGGGTTCGGCTGGTTGGATCCCGATGCCGCCAGCTGCACCCTCGACGCGACGATCTACGAGGACGAGGGCGACGCCGTCGGCTCGGACCCCGGCAGCAGCAAGCCCAAGGAGTGCGGCGCCGACGACTTCGCCGCGATCCAGGGTCGCACGATCCTGCTGCCCGTCTTCGTGGAGACCCGCGGCACCGGCAGCAACGGCGAGTACAAGATCTACGGCTTCGCCGCGTTCCGGGTCACCGGCTACGCCTTCGACAACAAGCACACCTGCTGGAACATGGCCTGCAACGGCGGGGACAAGATCCAGGGTCATCTGGTCGACTACATCGCCTACGACGGCTCCGTCGCCTATGACCCCGATGCTCCGAACCTGGGCACCGTCGTGGTGCGCCTGGTCTCCGGTCCCGAGGAGGACACCCCATGAGCCGCCGACTGCTCGCCCTCGTGGCCGCCCTCGTCCTCGCCCTGATCGGCGGCGGCCTGGTGCTCGGCATCGTCCGCACCGCGGACGAGCGTGCCGTCGCGACGCTGGATCCGGTGGAGGTGCTCGTCGTCGGCGAGGAGCCGATCGCCGAGGGCACCGCCGCCGCGGACGTCAGCCAGCTCGTCGTCCGCACGACCATCCCGGGCAGCGCCGCCGTCCCCGGCCACCTCACCGATCTCACCGAGGTGCAGGACCTGGTCACCGCCACCACCCTGCAGCCCGGTGAGCAGCTGCTCGCCGAGCGCTTCGTCGCGCCCGAGGCGCTCGATGACGCCCCGGTCCCCACCCTGCCCGAGGACAAGCACGAGGTGACGATCCCCCTCGAGGGCCATCGGGCGCTCGGCGGCCGCATCACTCCCGGGGAGACCGTCGGCGTGGTGCTCTCCTTCGACGACTCCACTACCCGCCTCGATCTCCACCAGGTCCTGGTCACCAGCGTGCAGGGTGCCCCGATGCCCGTCCCGGCGCCGGCGGAGGACCCGGAGGCTGAGACCGATCCCGAGGCGGAGCCGACCACCGACGCCCCGGAGGCACCCGCATCGGACCCGGTGCCCGAGAACTCGCTGCTGGTCTCCCTCGCCCTGGACACCGAAGACGTCGAGGAGCTGGTCTACGCCGCCGAGTTCGGCACCATCTGGCTGACCCGAGAGGGCGAGGCCGTGCCGGACGGCCCGACCGCCGTCGTCTCCCCCGAGGACTTCGCACCGGATGAGAGGAACGACGGATGACCCGCGTCCTGCTGGCCCCGGCCTCCCCGCTGGTGGAGTCCCTCGTGCGAGAGGCGACCGGCGGCGGGCACCTCGCGCTGCCTCCGGGTCCGTTGGCGACCGACGCGAACCAGCTGTTCGCGTTCGTCGCGGCCACCGGCCTGCCCGACGTCGTGGTCGTGGACACCACCACCGTCGGCATCGAGCCGGCGCTCGCGCTCTCGGCCAGCATCGACCACTGGTTCCCCGGCATCACCACCGTGCTGTTCAGCGACCGTGCCGTCGAGCTGGGGCTCGCGGCCCTGCGCGTCGGCGTGCGGGACATCCTGCCGCTCGAGGTCACCGCGGACCGGGTGCGCATCGTCTTCGACCGAGCGGGGGCCGCCGCCCGGGCGCGCCGCATCGCTCACCTGCCCCAGTCCGCGGCCGCGCCGCAGCCCGCCGCCCCCGCGGACCGGCACGGACAGGTGATCAGCGTCCTGTCACCCAAGGGCGGGGCCGGGCGCACCAGCATCGCCACCAATCTCGCCCTGGGACTGGTGCGCACCACCGCGATGCCGACCGTGCTGGTGGATCTCGACCTCCAGTTCGGGGACGTCGCCCTGACCCTGGACCTCGCCCCCGAGTACGGGCTGCCCGACGCCATCAGCGGGCGGGGCACCCTGGACAGCATGCTGCTGAAGACGTTCCTCACCAAGCATTCCTCGGGCCTGTACGTGCTGCCCGGGGCGAGCGCCCCCGAGGCGGCCGACGCCGTGCGCGCCGAGGACATCGGCCAGCTGCTCACCGTGCTCGCCGGCGAGTTCCGCTACGTCGTGGTCGATACCGCCGCCGGGCTCACCGAGCACACCCTCGCGGCGGTCGAGAAGAGTCACGACCTGGTGTTCGTCGCCCCGTCCGATGTGCCCGGCCTGCGCGCGCTGCGCACCGGGATGCAGACGCTGGTGGCGCTGGACCTGATGAGCTCGACCCGGCACGTGGTCCACAACGACGCCCACCGCCGCACCGGGCTGACCCGCTCCGACGTGGAATCCACCCTGGAGCACGAGGTCCACGTCGAGATCCCCCGCAGCTGGGGCATGATCGCGGCGATGAACCAGGGTGCTCCCCTGCTGCTGGGGCGCTCCAGCGACCCGGCCGCCAAGGCGCTGCAGCAGCTGGTACGGCGCTTCGTGCCCGCTCCGACCCGCACCGGGAGGCCCCGTTGATGAAGCTCTCCGACCGTCTGCGCGCCGCTCGCGGCGAGGCCCCGCGGCACCCGGACGACTCGCCCGACCCCACGGCCGAGGGCGCTGCGCAGCCTGCGACCCCGTCGGCTCCGCAGCGTCCTGCCCCGTCCGCCGCGCAGGACGCCCCGGCACCGCACCCGGCGCCGGAGGCGGCCGACGGCATGGCGGCCCCCGCCCCCTCGGCACCCGCAGCGACGCCCGGTGCGTCGGCCGCGTCCGAGCAGTCCTCGGCCGCCACCGCAGCGCAGGCCACCGCGCCGGCCGCACCCGTGGCCGACTCGAGCCCAGAGACTCCGCGGGGCCAGGCCATCGGCGCGCCCGACCCGCTGCTGCGCCTGAAGTCCCGCGCCACCCAGAACCTGTTCGACCGCATGGGCTCCCGGATGACCGACCCCACCCTCAGCGAGGACCAGCTGCACGATCTGGTGCGGCGCGAGCTGAACGCGGTGGTCGAGGACCTCGCGGTGCCGCTGAGCGGTGAGCAGCGCAAGCGCCTCATGCACGCCGTGCTCGACGACGTCCTCGGCTACGGGCCGCTCGAGCTGCTGCTGTCTGATCCGGACGTCACCGAGATCATGGTCAACGGACCGGACATGGTCTACGTGGAGCGCGGCGGCAAGCTCACTCTCAGCGGCACCATCTTCACCTCCGAGGAGCATCTGCGCCGCGTCATCGAGCGGATCGTCTCCCGGGTGGGTCGTCGCATCGACGAGTCCTCCCCGCTGGTCGATGCGCGCCTGGCCGACGGCTCCCGCGTCAACGCGGTGATCCCGCCGCTGGCCTTCAACGGCTCCTCGCTGACGATCCGCAAGTTCTCCCGCGACCCCCTGACCGTCACCGACCTCCTCGGCTTCGGCACCCTGAGCCCGGAGATGGCGCAGCTGCTGCACGCCTGCGTGCGGGCCCGGCTGAACATCATCGTCTCCGGCGGAACCGGCACCGGCAAGACCACCCTGCTGAACGTGCTGAGCTCCTTCATCCCCACCGACGAGCGGATCATCACCATCGAGGACGCGGTCGAGCTGCAGCTGCAGCAGGACCACGTGGTGCGGCTGGAGTCCCGCCCGCCGAACATGGAGGGCAAGGGCGAGGTCACCATCCGCGACCTGGTGCGCAACTCGCTGCGCATGCGCCCGGATCGGGTGGTGGTCGGCGAGGTCCGCGGCGGCGAGACCCTCGACATGCTGCAGGCGATGAACACCGGGCACGACGGCTCGCTGTCCACCGTGCACGCGAACTCCCCTCGTGACGCGATCGCACGGCTCGAGACCCTGGTGCTGATGTCCGGGCTGGACCTGCCGCTGCGCGCCATCCGTGAGCAGATCGCCTCCGCCGTGGACGTGGTGGTCCAGCTGACCCGACTGCGCGACGGCACCCGCCGCATCACCGCGGTCACCGAGGTGCAGGGCATGGAGGGCCAGACCGTCACCCTGCAGGACGCCTTCGTCTTCGACTACTCTGCGGGCGTGGATCCCTCCGGCCGGTTCCTGGGCAGCTCCGTCTCCACCGGGGTGCGGCCGCGCTTCGTCGAGCGCTTCAAGGACCTCGGCATCGACCTGCCGCCCAGCGTGTTCGCCACTCCCGCCGAGCGGGCGGGGCGCCGATGAGCGCCCTCGTCGCCGCGGTGCTGCTGGCCATCGCCCTGGGTCTGGCGGGCTTCGCCCTGCTGGCGCCCGGCCCGCCCCGCCTCTCGGCGTCCCGGCGCCGGCCTGCGGACGTCCCGCAGGAGAGCCTGCTCTCCCGCGCGGCGAACGCGCTCACCGCAGTGATCGCCGCCGTGCTGCGCCGCCGCGGGCAGCGCACCGGGATGACGATGATGGAGGAGGCCGGGCTCGCGATGCGCTCTCAGGACTTCGTGTTCCTGGTGATCATCGCCATGATCGTGCTCGGCGGAGCCGCCCTGGTGGCCGCCGGGCCGCTGCTGGCGCTGCTGGTCGCCGTGGTGGTGCCGGTCCTCGCCTGGGTGATGCTGGGAGTCCTCGCCGGGCGCCGCCGCAAGGCCTTCGCCGACCAGCTCGAGGAGACCCTGCAGCAGATGGCCAGCGGGCTGCGCGCCGGGCACAGCATGCTCACCTCGATCGCCTCGGTCACCGAGGAATCGGACTCCCCCACCCGTGAGGAGTACGCCCGCATCCTCAACGAGACCCGGGTGGGCCGCGACGTCGGCACCGCCCTGTCGGAGACGGCCGCCCGGATGCAGTGCCAGGACTTCGAGTGGGTGGCCCAGGCCATCGCCATCAACCGCGAGGTGGGCGGCAACCTCGCCGACGTCCTCGACGGCGTGGGCGACACCATCCGCGAGCGCGGCCAGATCCGTCGCCAGGTCGAGGCGCTCGCCGCCGAGGGCAAGCTCTCCGCCGTCATCCTGATGGCGCTGCCCTTCGGCGTCGGCGGGTTCCTGATGCTCACCAATCCCGACTACCTGCGCCCCTTCATCGAGAATCCCCTGGGCTGGATCCTCCTCGGCGTGAGCACGGTGATGCTGATCGTCGGCGGTCTCGTGATGCGCAGCACCGTGCGCGTGGTGTTCTGAGCCGAGATGACGATGACAGCGCTCCTCGCCGCCCTCCTCCTCGCCACCGCCTGCGCGCTGGCGGCCCTCGCCCTCGCCACACCCGCGATCAACGCGCGCCGCGTGCGGGCCCGGCTGCAGCCGCAGATCAGCGCCCCCTCCCGGCCGACGGAGCAGGAGGGCGAGGACCAGCCCGGTCTCCTCACGCGGCTCGCGCTGCGACTGATGCTGCCGCCGAGCCGGCAGCTGCTGCAGCGGCTGATCGGGCGCGCCGGGCATCCCGACGGCTGGACGATGGAGAAGTCGGCGCTGCTCAAGCTCGGCCTGCCGCTGGTGCTCGGCCTGCTGCTGCTCCTGGTGCTCTCGGGCGCCCCGAGCCCGCTGCTGTTCCTGATCGGGATCGTGGTGCTGCTGGTCTCCTACGTCGTGCCCGAGCTGCTGCTGTACAGCCGCGGCATCGAGCGGGCCGAGCAGATCACGCTCGAACTCGCCGACACCCTGGACCAGATGCTGATCTCCGTCGAGGCGGGGCTCGGCTTCGACGCCGCGATGGAGCGCGCCGGCCGCAACGGCAAGGGCCCGCTGGCCGAGGAGCTGGTGCGTACCCTGCAGGACATGCAGATGGGCCACTCCCGCCGCGAGGCCTACACCTCCCTGGGCGATCGCACCGATGTGCCGGACCTGCGCCGCTTCACCCGCGCCGTGATCCAGGCGGACAAGCACGGCGTGGGCATCGCGGGCGTGCTGCACACCCAGGCCGACGAGATGCGCCTGAAGCGCCGCCAACGGGCCGAGCACAAGGCGATGCAGGTGCCGGTGAAGGTGATCTTCCCACTGATGCTGTTCATCCTGCCGGTGCTGTTCATCGTGATCATGGGCCCGCTGGCGATCGATCTGGTCTCCGGCGGGGTGCTCTGAGATGGCGGCCCTGGCGCAGGAGGCTCCGGGGATCGCGGCCGCCCTGCTGGCGGGGCTCCTGGCCGGACTCGCCGCCGTGCTGCTGACGGGGCGCCTGCGTGCGGTGACCGAGCAGCCCTCCGGGCTCTACCGCCACCATGTGCACGTTCCCCTGGCCGCGCTGCTGGGCGCCGGGGCGGGCGTGCTCGCTCCCAGCTGGCTGCTGGTGCTGCCGGCCGTGGTGCTCGCCGTGGCATGCGCGCTGCTGGTGGTGGTCGACCTCGCCGAGCACCGGCTGCCGAACCGACTGCTCGCCCTCGCCTACCCGTCGCTGCTCATCTCCCTGCTGCCGGCGGCGCTGCTCGGCCCGGACTGGGCGCTGCTGGGCCGGGCACTGCTGGCCGGGATGGTCGTGATGGTCGTGTACCTGGTCCTGGCCCTGATCTCCCCCGCCGGGCTCGGGATGGGGGACGTGAAGTTCTCGGGCCTGCTGGGACTCGCGCTCGGCTGGGCCGGGTGGCAGTCCGTGATACTGGGCGTGCTCGCCGCTTTCGTGCTCAACGCCGTGATCGCGCTGCTGGTGATGGTGGTCCGCCGGGACCGTCGCGGCGAGGTGCCCTTCGGCCCGGCGATGGTGGCCGGGACCGCGCTCGCGCTCGCGGTCACCTGAGCGGCTCGTCCCTCACCAGTTCGTCGCTCAGCCCCAGCTCTCCCGCTGATCTCCTCCCGGCTCGTCCCTCGCCGGTTCGTCGCTCAGCCCCAGCGACCCACCAGAGCGCTGAGCACCGCGATCGCGGCGGGTCCCGCAGTCGAGGAGCGCAGCACCTCGGGCCCCAGCAGCACGGAACGAGCCCCTGCCTCGCGCAGCTGCTCGAGCTCCGCAGTGTCGATCCCGCCCTCGGGGCCGACGATCACCAGGATCTCCTCGACCCCGTCCTCGCTCGCCGAGCGCAGCTGAGCGGCGAGGCTCATCACACCCACGGATTCCTGCTCGTGCAGCACCAGCACCAGGGCGCCGTCGGCCGCTCGTCCTTCCAGGTCGGCGACCAGCTGCGCGGTGGTGACCGGTTCGCCGACCGCCGGGATCCCCGGCCGGCGGCACTGCTTCACCGCTGCGCGCACGGTCGCCTCCCACTTGGCGCGGCCCTTGCGCAGCTTCTCCCCGCGCCAGACGGACACCGAGCGCCGCGCGATCCACGGCACCACGGCGTCGACGCCGAGCTCGGTGGCCGATTCGACGGCCTGCTCGTCACGGCCTCCGGTGGCCAGGGCCTGCACCAGGGTGAGGCGCGGCAGGCGCTGCACGGCGGGCGTGGGATCCGCGAGCAGGCGCAGGTCCAGCGCCTCCTTGCGAGCGGCGGTCACCTCGGCGAGGACCTGACGGCCCGGGGCATCGGTGAGCAGCACCTGCTCCCCCACCCCGATCCGGGCGACCTTCGCGGCATGGCGGCCCTCATCGCCCGCCAGCTCCAGCGAGTCACCGGCGACGGCGGAGGCCAGCGCCTCATCGAGGATGAGGAAGCCCGGCGGCGTGGTGGGCATCAGGTGCTCTCCGGTCGTCTCAGATGCAGGTCGGGCTCAGAACTCGCGCAGGCGCTCGCGGAGCTTCGCGAACGGTCCCCGCTGCCCCTTGGAGCGGCGGGTGGTCTCGTCCCCGCGCAGCGCGGCCAGCTGCTCCAGCAGGTCCCGCTCCTCGTCGGTGAGCGAGGAGGGCACGTCCACATCGAGCACCACGCGGATGTCGCCGCGCCGCTCACGGCGCAGCGGCGTCACACCGAGCCCCTTGAGGGTGATCTCCTCGCCGGGCTGGGAGCCGGGGCGCACGTCCAGCTCCTGCTCGCCGTCGAAGGTGTCCAACGGGATGGTGGCGCCGAGCGCGGCGGTGGTCATGGGCACCGCGATGGTGGTCACCAGATCGTCGCCGTGGCGATCGAACATCTCATGGTCGGTGACGGTGAGCTCGACGAAGAGATCGCCCGAGGGACCGCCGGCCTCGCCGGTCTCGCCCTCGCCGCGCAGCTGGATGCGGGTGCCGTTCTCCACGCCGGAGGGGATGCGGACGGTCACGCTGCGCTCGGTGGCGGTGCGGCCGTGGCCGGAGCACTCGGTGCAGGGGCTCTCGATGACGTCGCCGTGGCCGTCGCAGGTGGGGCACGGCGCCATGGTGACCATCTGGCCCAGCAGCGACTGGGCGACCCGCTGCACATGGCCCGAGCCGGAGCAGGCGGTGCAGCGCGTGGGGCTGGTGCCCGGCTCGCAGCAGGAGCCGGAGCAGCGCTCGCACAGCACGGCGGTGCGGAAGGTGACCTCCTCCTCGGTGCCGAAGACGACGTCGCGCAGCTCGATCCGGACCCGGCGCAGCACATCCCCGCCGCGGCGCTGGCGCGGCACGGGGCCCTGGCTGCGGCCGCGCATCCCGGAGGCGCCGGCGAACATGTCGAAGATGTCGTTGAAGTCGAAACCGGCCCCGCCGCCGCCGGGGAATCCGCCCATGCCCGGGCCGCCGCCCATGTCGTACTGACGGCGCTTGTCCGCATTGGCGAGGGTCTCGTAGGCCTGGGAGACCCGTTTGAACTTCTCGGCGGCCTCCGGATCCGGGTTCACGTCCGGATGCAGGGTGCGGGCGAGCTTGCGGTACGCCTTCTTGATCTCGTCGGTCGATGCCTCGCGGGAGACGCCGAGCAGGTCGTAGTAGTCCTCGTTCACAGGGGTGGATTCCTTCGCAGGGAGTCGGGGTGGCCGGGCCGCAGCGAGCGGCGGGCGGAGACAGGGGTCGAGCGGGGCGGGCCCGGTGGACCCACGGCGCTCCTATTCGAGGTAGCGGGAGACGTAGCGGGCGATGGCCTGGACCGTGGAGATGCCGGTGACGTAGTCCATCCGGCGGGGGCCGAGGATCGCCAGATGGGATCCCGCCCCGTAGCCGGCGCCGACCACGGCGGTGGAGTGCAGGGCACGGTCCTCGAGCTCCGAGCCGATGCGCACCTCGACGGCCCCCGGGGAGACGTGCATCGCGGTGAACAGGCGCAGCAGCACCAGCTGCTCCTCGAGCACGTCCAGCAGCGGTTCGACATCGCGGGCGAAGTCCTGCGCGGAGCGGGCGATGTTCGAGGTGCCGGCCATCATGATGCGGTCCTCGGCGCGGTTCGCGGCCAGGGCCACGAGGCTCTCGGCCACCTCGGCGGCGGCCGCGCGCTCGGGCGGCGACAGCGACTCGAGGTACTCGCCCAGCGGCACCGTGAGATCGGTGACCTCCCGGCCAGCGACGACCCGGTTCAGATGGTCGCGCAGGACCGCGTAGTACTCCGCCGGCCTGCCCGCCATGACCGGGACGGTGCGCTGGTCCACCCGCCCGGACTCCAGGATCAGCACCACCAGGAGCAGGGAGTCGGCCACCTTGACCAGTTCGACGTGGCGGATCCTCGCCTGCCGGCGCGCGGGGTACTGCACCATGGCGACCTGCTGTGTGAGCTGTGCGAGCAGACGCACGGTGCGGGCCAGCAGGTCCTCGACGTCGCCGGCGTCCTCGAGCAGGGCACGGATCGCCCGACGCTCGGGGGCCGACAGCGGCTTGATGGTGGCCACGTGGTCGACGAAGGCGCGGTAGCCCTTGTCGGTGGGGACCCTGCCGGCGGAGGTGTGGGGCTGATGGATCAGCCCCTCCTCCTCCAGCAGCGACATGTCGTTGCGCACGGTCGCGGCGGACACGCCGAGCTCGTGCCGCTCCAGCAGCGACTTGGAGCCGACGGGCTCGCGGGTGGCGACGTAGTCCTCGACGATCGCGCCGAGGATATGGAGCTTGCGGTCCTCCGTCTCCCTCACCTCCTGCGCTGCGTGCTGTCGTCTCATGGTCGGGGCGGATGCGTGTCCGGTACGGTCGGTGTCCGGAAACGTGGCCGGTCCAGACTGGCACTCTGCCGTGCCAAGTGCCAATCGTACGCCGCCCCGGCGCGCTGCGCAGGGAGGCGTTCGCCACGGGTGTACGGTGTCGCGCGTGCCTGCGAACTTCCCCGACCGGTACGGCCGCGACGTGCTGTCCGCCGGTCCCCCCGCCCACCATCGTCGCCGTCCCGTCGCCCAGGAGGTCCCCGCTCGACGGGACCTGGTCGTCGAGGAGGCCTCGACCGGTTTCACCGGTGCCATCACCCGGGTCGAGAAGATCGCGGGCGAGCTGGTGGTCGAGCTCGAGAACGGCCGCGGCACGCGCCGCACGTTCCCGCTCGGACCCGGATTCATGATCGACGGGAAGCCCGTGGTGCTCCACCGCCCCCTCGCCGCGGCCCCGACCGGCCCGGTGCGCCGGCGCTCGGCCTCGGGCTCGGTCTACGTCGAGGGCGCGCAGGCCCGCACCGCGCGCGCCTCCCGGATCTGGGTCGAGGGCACCCATGACGCCGAACTGGTGCAGAAGGTCTGGGGCCATGACCTGCGCATCGAGGGGATCGTCGTCGAGCAGCTCGAGGGCGCGGACAACCTCGCCGAGCGAGTGCGCGAGTTCGGCCCCGCGCCGGATCGACGGCTCGGGATCCTCGTGGATCACCTGGTGAAGGGCTCGAAGGAGTCCCGCATCGCCGCCGAGGTGAGGGCTCTGCCGGGGGCCCGCGGCAACGTCACCGTGCTCGGCCACCCCTACGTCGACGTGTGGCAGGCGGTCAAGCCCGCGCGGGTGGGTCTGCGCGAGTGGCCGCACGTCCCCAAGGGCACGGACATCAAGGTCGGCTCCCTCGCGGCGCTCGGCTGGCCGCGCGCCGACAAGGCCGACATCGGCCTGGGCTGGAAGCGGATCCTGTCGACCGTGCGCTCCTATGCGGACGTCGAGCCGACCCTCTCGGGCCGCATCGAGGAGCTCATCGACTTCGTGACCGTCGACCCGTCCTGACCGTCGACCCGTCCTGACCGTCGCAGGCCCCCTGTCTGGGGGCTATCCCCCACACGATCCGGCGGTTCGCCACGGTGACGACGCCGCGGATGCTCTCTAGGCTGGATCCATCAGCCCGCCGCCGGCTCCCTGCCGGCCCGTGACGAAGAAGGAATCATGAGCCAGACACCGCACCCCCACGATCCGTATGCCGCCGAGCCCGGCGGTCCGGACGCCCCGCGGCCCCCGCAGGCGGAGCAGGGCGCTCCGACCTCCGATCCGAACCTCCATCCGCACGATCCCTACGCCTACGACGCCGACGCCGACGCCGCGAGGAACCACCCCCTGGACATCGACGCCGCCCCGGCCTCGCAGCCGGCACCGCAGGCTCCGGCGCAGCAGCCGTCCCCGGGCGGGCAGGCTCCGTACGCCGCACCGGCTCCGCACGCCCAGCAGGCACCCCATGGCCAGCAGGCACCCTACGGCTCCGGGCCGGCAGCGCAGGGCGAGAACCTGCCGCCGGCCGGCACCCCGGGGATCTACGACGGGCCGCTGACCGGGCAGGCCGTGAGCCAGTCGGACTCGCGCCTGTGGGCGACGATCGCCCAGGCCGCGGTCGCCGTCGGGCACGTGGTCAGCTGGGGCTTCCTCGGCTGGGTGGGCCCGCTGGTCGTCTACCTGATGTACAAGGACCGGGACCGCTTCGTGCGCTTCCACTCCGCCGAGGCGCTGAACGGTGCGATCGCGGTGTTCGCCGCCCAGATCGTCCTGACCATCGTGATCACCATCCTGACCATCTTCACCTTCGGGATCGCCACGATCCTGTACCCGCTGGTCGGTCTGCCGGCCCTGGTGCAGCTGGTGTTCTCGATCATCGGCGCGGTCAAGGCGAACCGGGGCGAGTACTGGAACTACCCGGTCAACCTCCGTCTGGTGAAGTGAGCGTCGCGGCCTCCGCCGCCCGCTGACCGTGCACGCCCCTGAGATCGCTCGCCGATCTCGGGGGCGTTCTCACATCCAGTTCACGCCCTCGTCCTCGAACTCGCGCAGGCGATGGGTGATCATACGGCGCAGCAGCGGCACCGGCACCGGGGCGACATAGGGCAGCTTGACGCTCCCCTTGCCCGTCTCGAAGGCGGCCAGCTCCTCGGCGAAGGCCTCGCGCGTGCTGGGGGTGAACGTGACGTTCGCGTGGCGACGGTGCGCACTGCAGACGAACAGGATGGTGCCCCGCGGATGCACGAAGGCCGGGGCGCCCCACTTCATGGCCTCGTCCGCCTCGGGCACGGTCTCCCGGGCCACGGCCCGCAGCTCCCGCATCCGCGCAGCGGCAGGCTCATCGAGCCGCGCGATGTACTCGTCGATCGTGGCAGGCTTCGCAGCAGCGGTCATGGTCCCAGTCTGCCCCGAGCCGTCAGGGCACCAGGTCCCGGATCACCGCGTCGGCCAGCAGACGCCCGCTGCGGGTCAGCACCGCCCGGCCGGCCTCGAGGGCGGCGGGCTCGAGGTGCCCGCGGTCGCGGTGCACGGCGAGCATCCGCCGGCGGTCGACCGGGACCACCTCGACGGCGAGGCCGTCGGCGATCCGCAGCTCGAGCATGATCCGCTCGACCAGCCGGTCCTCGGCGGTGACCTGCTCGGAGTCCGCCACCGGCATCTCCCCCGCGGCGAGCATCCTCGCGTAGCGGCTGGGGTGCTTCACGTTCCAGGCACGCAGTCCGTCGCGGTGGCGGTGGGCGCCGGGTCCGATCCCCCACCAGTCGGTGCCGCGCCAGTAGGCGAGGTTGTGGCGGGAGCGCTGGGCCGGGGTGCGGGACCAGTTGGAGACCTCGTACCAGGACAGCCCGTCGGCCCTCGCGAGATCGTCGACGAGCTCGTACTTGTCGGCCATGTCGTCGGGATCGGGGGCCGTGAGCTCGCCGCGGCGCAGCTGCCGGGCCATCGCCGTGTTGCCCTCGATGATCAGCGAGTACGCGGACATGTGGTCGACTCCGCAGGCCAGCGCCGACGTCACGGACGTCTCGACGTCGGCGATCGTCTCGCCCGGGGTGCCGTAGATGAGGTCGAGGCTGACATCCAGGCCGGCCTCGCGCGCCCAGGCCACGGCCTGCGGCACCTTCTCGGGGTCGTGGGTGCGGTCCAGGGTGGCGAGCACCGAGGGCACGGCGGACTGCATGCCGAAGGAGACTCGGGTGATGCCGCCGGCGGCGAGCCGGGAGAGCGAGGCGCGGGTCACCGAGTCGGGGTTCGCCTCGGTGGTGACCTCGGCGTCGTCCGCGAGCGGGAGCAGGGTGCGCAGGTGCTCGAGCATCGCGACCAGATCGTCCGCAGGCAGCAGCGTGGGGGTGCCGCCGCCGAAGAACACGGTGGAGACCTGCCGGTAGTCGTAGCCGGCCGCGCGGTCCGCGGCGAGGGTCAGGTCCATCTCGGTCATGGCGTTGTGCGCGTACTCCGCCTGGGACCCGCCACCGCCGAGCTCGGTGGCGGTGTAGGTGTTGAAGTCGCAGTACCCGCAGCGCACGGCGCAGAAGGGGACGTGGATGTAGACCGACAGGTCACCGTCTGCGGGGCGCACCGTGCTCACAGGCCCATCCCCAGTCCGAGCCCGCGGCCGGTGGAGCGCAGCGCGGCAGGGAAGTCAGGGTGCTCCCCCGCCCGGGACAGCACCGTGAGCGCGGACTGTGCCAGCGAGTCGTAGAGCACGGTGCCGGTCTCCTCTGCCCAGTCCAGCAGGGCGCGGGCCTGCTCCGCGGTCAGGCCGCGGAAGGCGTCCGCGATGGTCACGCCGTGGGCGGGGCGTGCCAGGACCTCGATCGCATCGCCCGCGGTCACCTCACCGTCGGTGAGGACGCGGAAGTAGGCGCCGCAACGGCCCTGAGCGGTGAAGGTGCGGCCCCAGCGCCGGTCCCCCATCCTCGCGGAGAAGGTGCCGCATGGGGTCCGGGGGCAGGTGGCCTCGATCTCGGCGCCGCCGATCCGCCAGCGCTCGCCGATGACCGTCTCGTCGGTGTCGTGGTCGACCGTCACCAGGTTCTCGCCGAAGAACCCGTCCGGCAGCTCCTGCCCGGCCAGGTCGACGAAGGCCTCGCGGACCTCCCGGGAGAAGGCGTAGACGGCCTTGAAGATCCCGCCGTGGTGCTCGCGGTCCCCCTGGACATCACCGAGCACGCCGTGGGTGAGCAGCCGGACCGGCCCGGGGGCCGGTCGCTTGTCGATCCCGCTCATGAGGCCGCTGGCCGGGACCGGGAACAGCTCGGCGACGGTGCACACCGCGGCGATCCGTCCGGTGGCGGCCGGATCGAACGCCACCTCGAGGGTGCTGGGTGCGCTGGTCATCTCGGGGCTCCTCCCGCGGCGTCGGGCCGTCGCCCGGGCGTCACTTCTTCTTGCTGTCCTTGGGCATATCGCCCTCGTCGGAGGAGAGCGCGGCGATGAACGCTTCCTGCGGGACCTCGACGGAGCCGATGTTCTTCATGCGCTTCTTGCCCTCCTTCTGCTTCTCGAGCAGCTTGCGCTTGCGGGAGATGTCGCCGCCGTAGCACTTGGACAGCACGTCCTTGCGCATCGCGCGGATGTTCTCGCGGGCGATGATGCGGGCGCCGATGGCGGCCTGGATCGGCACCTCGAACTGCTGGCGCGGGATGAGCTTCTTGAGCTTCCCGGCCATCTCGACGCCGTAGTTGTACGCCTTGTCGCGGTGCACGATGGCGCTGAAGGCGTCCACCGGCTCACCCTGCAGCAGCATGTCGACCTTGACCAGGTCGGCGACCTGGGAGCCGGAGACGTCGTAGTCCAGCGAGGCGTAGCCGCGGGTCTTGGACTTCAGCTGATCGAAGAAGTCGAAGACGATCTCGGCCAGCGGCAGGGTGTAGCGCAGCTCGACGCGGTCCTCGCTGAGGTAGTCCATGCCGCCGAGGTTGCCGCGCTTGGACTGGCACAGCTCCATGACGGCGCCGATGAATTCGCTGGGCACCAGGATGGTGGCCTTGGTGATCGGTTCGGTGATGGAGTCGACCTTGCCGGCCGGGAAGTCGGAGGGGTTCATCACCTCGACCTCGGTGCCGTCCTCCATCGTCACCTGGTAGACGACGCTGGGCGCGGTGGAGATCAGTTCGAGGTTGAACTCGCGCTCGAGCCGCTCGCGGACGATCTCCAGGTGCAGCAGGCCCAGGAAGCCCACGCGGAAGCCGAAGCCGAGGGCGGTGGAGGTCTCGGGCTCGTAGTTCAGGGAGGCGTCGTTGAGCTTGAGCTTGTCCAGCGCATCGCGCAGGACCGGGTAGTCGGAGCCGTCGATCGGGAACAGCCCGGAGTACACCATCGGCTTGGGCTCGGAGTAGCCGGCCAGGGGCTGCTGGGCGCCGCGGATCGAGGTGGTGATGGTGTCGCCGACCTTGGACTGGCGCACGTCCTTCACGCCGGTGATCAGATAGCCCACCTCACCGGGGCCGATGCCCGGGGTGGGGTGGGGCTCGGGGGAGCTGACCCCGATCTCGAGCAGTTCGTGGTGCGCGCCGGTGGACATCATGTCGATGCGGTCGCGGGACTTCAGGGAGCCGTCGAACACGCGGATGTAGGTGACCACGCCGCGATAGGTGTCGTAGACGGAGTCGAAGATCATCGCGCGGCACGGGGCCTCGACCTCGCCGTGCGGGGCGGGCAGGGTCTCCACGACGTGGTCCAGCAGCTCGGGCACACCCACCCCGGTCTTGCCGGAGACGCGCAGCACGTCGTCGGGGTCCACGCCCACCAGCTGACCGATCTCGGCGGCGTACTTCTCCGGCTCCGCGCCGGGCAGGTCGATCTTGTTCAGCACCGGGATGATGGTGAGGTCGTGCTCCATCGCCAGGTACAGGTTCGCCAGCGTCTGCGCCTCGATGCCCTGCGCGGCGTCGACCAGCAGGATCGCGCCCTCGCAGGCGGCGAGGGAGCGGGAGACCTCGTAGGTGAAGTCGACGTGGCCGGGGGTGTCGATCATGTTCAGGGCGTAGTTCACGCCGTCGACCTGCCACGGCATGCGCACGGCCTGGCTCTTGACGGTGATGCCGCGCTCGCGCTCGATGTCCATCCGGTCGAGGTACTGGGCGCGCATCGCGCGCTCCTCGACGATCCCGGTGATCTGCAGCATCCGGTCGGCCAGGGTGGACTTGCCGTGGTCGATGTGCGCGATGATGCAGAAGTTGCGCAGGCGCTCCTGGGGTGTCGACGCGGGCAGGATGTCCCGGGCCTCATCGACAGCGATCCTCGGGCTCACCGGCATACGTCCTCTCCTGGGTTCGTGGTCGGGCGCAGCAGCGCCCGGGCATCGGCCCATCGTCTCATGGGAGCCGCCCTCGGCCCGCTCCCCGCCGCGCGCGAGGACAGAGGTCACAGGGAGACCTCAGCCCCCGTCCACGACCTGCCCGCCCCGGGGCAGCCCGTCGGGCAGCGTGAAGGGCACGGCGCGGGCGACCGACGGGTCCGCCGCGCTCATCGCCTGCAGGTGGAGGTGGGGCTCGGTGCTGTTGCCGGAATTGCCGCAGCTGCCGAGGGGCGCTCCGACGCGGATCTCCTGCCCCGGACGCACGGTGACGCTCCCTCGACGGAGGTGGCACAGCGCCACGTACACCTCGGTGCCCCGGTGGCGGGCGCGCAGGATCACGTGGTTCCCCGCGAGCGCCGTCCATCCCGCCGCGGCCCGGCGTCGCTGGGTGAGGGCAAAGCCGATCGAGGGGAGCCCCCGGCCGGCGTGGTGATCGTCCAGGCTGTCGAGGAGGCTGTGGATCACGCCGTCCACGGGGCTCAGCGCCTCCCGCCCGAATCCGGGGAAGGCCTCGGGCGGCTCGGGCAGCACCAGGCTCCTGAGGCCGAAGGGCGCGGTGCGGCCGTGCTCGTCGACCGGGACGAGATCGATCGAGTGGGCGAGGGCGAACTGCGCGGTCCCATGGCTCGGCACGCGATCCGCCGGAGAGTTCTGGACCTTCCACCGCCCGCGGAACGGGAGTGCGAGCACGAGCGGGCCCCCGCTGCTCATCCGCCGAGAGCTCAGTGCGCCGGGTGGAAGTAGGTGGTGCCCAGTGCCCGGGTGACGGCGCCGGTGACCATCTGCAGCTGCTCCATCTCCTCGTCGAAGTCGGCGATGATGTCGTCCAGCGCACGGAACCGCAGGCTGGCCAGGGCGCGGCCGACGATCCTCCGGCCGGGTTCGGCCGCGCCGAGGCGGTCGAAGCTGTTGCCGTGGAGCTTGGCGAGGGTCTCGAGCGCCTCGTCGAGCTCGCTGAGACAGTGCACCGCCGAACGGGGGAAGATCGAGTCCAGCAGCAGGAACTCGATCGCCCGGTAGGAGCGGACGCGTCCCCGGTAGGTGCGGATATATGCCTCGTGCGCGCTGCACGACCGCAGCAGCATCACGGTCCCTGCGGAGGAGGAGTCCTCCAGGTCGTGGTCCTGCAGGTTGCGGGCCAGCATGTCGACCCGTTCGAGCAGCTGCCCGATGCGCAGGAACAGCCAGGCCTCGTCACGGGTCATCGACGAATCCACCAGGCCATTGACCACGGCGCAGCGGTCCTTGGCGAACTGGAAGGCGCCGTGCATGCGGGAGGGGCGCACCCCGCGCGGCAGCCCGAGCGTGGTGGTGTTCAGCGATTCCCACACCTCGGTCGAGAGCGCCTCGCGCACGCCTCGGGCGTTCTCCCGTGCGGTGAGCAGCGCACCGGCCACGGACGACGGGTTCATCCGGTCGGTGACCAGGCGGTCCAGCACCCGCTGGACCGTGCAGTCCTCGTCCTGGACCTGCTCCACCCCGAAGATCTGGTAGACGGCGGCGCAGGCCGCGGGGAGGTCCTCCGGGGTGTCCTCGGTGATGGTCTGCAGCGTCACGTCGAGGATCCGGGCGGTCTGGTCGGCGCGTTCGACGTACCGACCGATCCAGAACATCGCGTCGGCGATCCTACTGAGCATCATGGGGTGCCTCCTCGACGTCGATGATCGGGATCGCGGAGGTGACCGGGTCGGGCTCGGGTGCCCGCTCCTCGACCGGTTCCTCGCGCACGTCCTCGAACTCGTCGTAGCTGTCGTCGGTGGGGTCCTCGATCCCCTCGTCGCGGGTCTCCTGCGTCTGCGAGGACGAGGAGGCCGGGCCGGTGTCGGCGCTGCGCTCCGCGGCGAGCACCCAGGTGTCCTTCGAGCCGCCGCCGCGGGAGGAGTTCACGATCATCTCGCCGCGGGGCAGCGCGACCCGGGTGAGCCCGCCGGGCAGCACCCAGACATCGTCGCCGCTGTTCAGCGCGAAGGGGCGCAGGTCGACATGACGCGGCTCGGGCCCTTCTTCGACCAGGGTCGGGATCGTGGACAGCTGCACCACGGGTTGGGCGATCCAGCCGCGAGGATCGGCCTGCAGCCGCGCCCGCAGCTCGTCGAGCTCCTCGGTGGTGGCCGCGGGGCCGATGACGATGCCCTTGCCGCCGGAGCCGTCGACGGGCTTGACCACCAGCTCCTCGAGCCGTTCCAGCACCTCCGCCCGGGACTCCGGCTCCTCCAGGCGCCAGGTGTCGACGTTGGGCAGGATCGGCTCCTCGGCCAGGTAGTAGCGGATCAGATCGGGCACATAGGTGTAGGTGAGCTTGTCGTCCCCGATGCCGTTGCCGATGCCGTTGGCGACCACCACGTTGCCGGCGAGGACCGCGCGCACCAGACCGGGCACGCCCAGCATCGAGTCCGGACGGAACACCTCGGGGTCGATGAAGTCGTCATCGGTGCGCTTGTAGATCACGTCCACCCGCCGCAGCCCGGCGGTGGTGCGCATGTAGATGCGCTCGTTGCGCTCGACCAGGTCGGAGGCCTCGACGAGGTCCACGCCCATGGTGCGGGCCAGCAGGGAGTGCTCGAAGTAGGCGCTGTTGAAGCGGCCCGGGGTGAGCACCACCACCGTGGCCTCCTCGTCGGCGATGTCCGGCGCGGCGGCCTGCAGTGCGGCCAGCAGCCGTCCCGGGTACTCGCCGACGCGGCGGACCGGCCGGTCGGCGAACAGCTCCGGGAAGCCCTGCGCCATGGCGCGACGGTTCGAGAGCACGTAGCTGACCCCGCTGGGCGTGCGCACGTTGTCCTCCAGCACCCGGAACTCCCCGTCCCCGTCACGCACCAGGTCGATGCCGGAGATGTGGATCCGCACCCCGTTGGGCGGGGTGTAGCCGCGCATCTGATCGACCACGTAGGTCGAGGAGGTGACCAGCTCCGCGGGGATCACCCCGTCGGCGATCGCCGACTGGTCGTTGTAGAGGTCGTCGAGGAAGCGCTCGAGGGCCCGCACCCGCTGGGAGATGCCTGCGGAGACGCGCGCCCATTCCTCGGCCGCGATCACCCGCGGGATCGCGTCGATCGGGAAGGGACGCTCCTCTCCCGCATGGTCGAAGGTGATGCCCTGGTCGAGGTAGCTGCGGGCCAGCGACTCCGAGCGGGAGCGGAACTCCTCGGGTCCGAGTCCGGCCAGCGCGTCGTGCAGGGCGCGATAGGTGGGCCGCACCGTGCCGTCGGGCGCGAACATCTCGTCGCCTCCGGCACCGGTGCGGGCGCTGTGGAACAGCGAGGTGGCAGACATGCCTACCATTCTCGCACCACCCCTGCCCCGTGTGGCGCGGAACGCCCCGGAAGCGAGCACCATGTCCCTGATCCCCCGATTCCTCCGCACCGCCCTGCGCTCCCCCGCCGCCCGCCGCGGCGTGCGGGACCTCGGTCGTGCCGCGCTCCGCGCGGTGAGGCGGAGCGCGCAGGACGACCAGCGGCCGCACGGCGCCTCCGCAGCCGATACCGGCCTCGGCGAGGGCTCCCCCGCTCTCGCCGACCGCCGCACCGGTGGCCCGCCGGCCCTCGCCTATGCGCCGCATGCCGACGGCCGCCCCGATCCGGGCGAGGTCGTCTGGTCCTGGGTGCCCTTCGAGGAGGACATCACCCAGGGCAAGGACCGCCCCGTGCTGGTGATCGCGGAGGAGGACGCCGGTCGGGGCGGCTCCGACGGCTCCGGCACGGTCCTGGTCGCGCTCATGCTCACCTCCCGCGATCGCACCGCGCCGGGCATGACCGTCACGGACCAGCACGGCTCGACCTGGGTGGACATCGGCGCCGGGGACTGGGACCGCCGGGGGCGCCCTTCCGAGGTGCGCGCCGACCGGCTGCTGCGGCTGTCGCCCGAGGCGGTGCGCCGCGAGGGCGGGCGCCTGGACCGACAGCGGTACGACCGGGTGGCCGCCGCGGTGCGGGAGGTGCACGGCTGGTGACGGCTCACCGCCGCTGCGGGCTCACCGCCCGGGTGCGACCCGTCCGGGCGAGCACCGGCGCACGAGACGCGGCGCACACCCGATGCGGTGCGGGGCCTCTGCTCTGGTAATGTTCTGCACCGTATGTGTGACATACCGTTCGGTGTGCGCATGACGTGGTCCCGCCGTGTCAGGGGCGACGATTCGTGCGACCCGGGCGAGTACCCGTGGCAGCGACCCGGTACCGACGTCTCCAGGCGAATCCCCACCGCCGTCCCCGTCGGCTCCGTTCCTCGGCCGTCTCGGATGATCCACCGCAGCAGCACAAGAGAAGAGTCTTCGTGGCAAACATCAAGTCCCAGATCAAGCGGAACAAGACGAACGAGAAGGCGCGCCTGCGCAATCGCATCGTCAAGTCCGAGCTCAAGACCTACACCCGCAAGGTGAAGGCCGCGGTCTCCACCGGCGATGCCGACGTCGCGGGCGAGGCGCTCAAGTCCGCCTCGCGCAAGCTCGACAAGGCCGTCTCCAAGGGCGTCATCCACCAGAACCAGGCCGCGAACCGCAAGTCCGGTCTCGCGAAGCTGGTCGCCGGCGTCAGCAAGTGACGTCCGGCAGCCGTTGAGCTGCCGTCCCGCCTGACGGGGTGAGCCAGGAGCCCGGTGCGCAGCGATGCGCACCGGGCTCCTCGCTGTCCCGGGGACCGGGTCAGTGCGCGCGGCGGGCGCGGCAGATGCCCATCACCATGCGCTGCACCGACCACCGGGCGTCGCGCCCGGCGCCCTTGACCTCATGGTCGGCACGGGCCACCGCCTCGAGCGCCCGGGCCAGCGAGCGGTCGTTCCAGTGCCTGGCCTCGCGGCCGAGGCTGCGCAGCATCCAGTCGGGCATGCCGAGGGTGCGGGCGCTGGCCTCAGGGGCGGTGACCTTCGCCAGGGACCGCATCTTGGAGGCGATCGCGGCGACGATGGGGACGGGGTCGGCACCGGCGAGCTGCGCCTGCTGGAGCAGCTGCAGGGCGTCCTGCTCGCGACCGGCGATCGCGGCGTCCGCCACGGCGAAGGCGGTGGATTCGACCCGGCCGGCGGTCAGCGCGTGGACATCGGCCACGGACACCTGCGGGGCCTGCTCACCGGGCTCCGGGGTGCTGTCCTCGATCAGCTGCCGGCTGATCGCGGCGAGCTCGGCCAGGTCGGTCCCGAAGGCGTCGACGAGCGCGATCAGCGCCTCGGGCTGGATGCGGCGCTGCGCCCGCGCGAACTCTGCGGCCACGAAGCTCTGCTTGTCACCTGCGCGCTTGACGGGGCTCGCATCGACCCGCGGCACGCCGGCCTTCTTCAGCGCGTCCAGCAGCTTCTTGCCGCGGTTGCCGCCGCGGTGGACGAGCACCAGGGTGACGTCCTGCTCCGGGGCTCTGAGGTAGTCCAGCAGCTCGAGGACCAGGGTGTCCGGGGCCGACTGCAGCTCGGGCACCACCACGAAGCGGGGCTCGCCGAACAAGGACGGGCTCGCCACCTGGGCCAGCGCCCCGGGGCCGGCGGCGTCCCCGGTGAGGTCATGGACCTCCACCGTGGGATCGGCCTCGCGGGCGAGGCCGCGCAGGCGCTGGACGGCGCGGTCGGCGATCAGGGTCTCGGTGCCGTGGACCAGCACGATCGGTGCGAGGGCGACGCTGTGCCACTCGACATCGCTCACGGGGGCTCCTCACTGCTGGGGGGACTGGCTGATCCTATCGGGCCGGGCCGACGCTGCGCGGCGCGGCGGCGTCATCGGCCGGGAGCACCACGGTGCCGTGGACGTCGGTGCGCAGCACCTGGGCGCCGACGGCGTGCAGCAGGCCGAGCGCCTCCTCGGTGGGGTGGCCGAAGTCGTTGTGCTGGCCGACGGGCACCAGCGCGAGAGCGGGGTCGAGCTGCCGGTACAGCGGGGCGTGCTGGAACCGGGAGCCGTGATGGGCGACCTTGACGATGTCCGCGGGGCCGGGCCGGAGCGCGGCGAGCTCCTGCTGAGCGGTGGGTTCGAGGTCACCGAGGGAGACCAGGCGGGTGCCGTCGCCCCAGAGCGCCTCGAGCACGATCGAGCAGTCGTTGGCGGCGTCCCCCTCTCCCCCGCCGTGCTCGGCGGCGCTGGCGCGACGGGCGTCCTCGGCGGAGCCCGGCCACAGCACGCGCAGGGCGAGCTCGGGACGCTGCCAGGCCTCCCCCGTGGTCGCGACCGTGGTCGGCACCCGTGGCACCGATTCCGGTGCGGCCCCGGGCAGCGGACAGATCCACTGTCGCTGCGGGGTGCGGCGTCCGGTCAGCGCCGCCCGGCCCCCGGTGTGGTCCTGATGGGGGTGGGTGAGCACCAGCAGGTCGATCTCGCGCACCTGCAATCGGTCCAGGCAGCGCCTCAGCATCGCGGGATCGGGTCCGGTGTCGATCAGGACGGTGCTGTCCTGCCCGTCATCGGGGTGCGGGCGCAGCAGCAGGGCGTCGCCCTGGCCGACCGCGCACAGGGCCAGCGTCCACTCCGGTCCCGTGCCGAGCGGGAGCAGACGTCCCGCCCCGGGGGCGAGGACCGCGACCAGCAGCGCGGCCACGACCCAGCGCGTCAGGGGCAGTCGGCGGGCGGCCACCGCGATCGCCACGGCGAGCAGGACGGCCAGCACCAGCAGCACGCCGGTGGCTCCGGCGGGGACGGGGATGCGGGATCCCGGCAGGGCGTCAGCCCCCCGCGCGATCAGCAGCACCAGGTGCGCTCCCCCGGCGGCGAGCGTCCACAGCAGGGCGGCTGCAGCGGGCCATACCGTGCCGATCACCAGGGCGAGCAGCCCGATCACCGTGGACGGTCCCACCAGGGGGCCCACCAGGATGTTGACAGGCACCGCCCAGGCCGAGACCTCCGGGGTGAGCAGGATCAGCACGGGGGTGCAGGCCAGCTGGGCGACCAGCGGCACGGCCAGCACGAGAGCGGCGGTGCGGCCGAGCCTGCCGCCGCTGAGCTCCTTCAGAGCGGTGGCCAGCGGCGGAGCAGCCAGCAGGATGGCCGCGGTCGCCAGGGCGGAGAGCAGGAACCCGATGGATGCGGCGGTGACGGGGTCGAGCACGGACCACAGGGCCACGGTGAGGGCGAGAGCGGCGATCGGGGAGGCTCGCACCCCGGCGAAGCGGGCGGCCAGCAGCGGGACCGACATCGTCGCCGCGCGCTGGACGCTGGGCTCGTCCCCCACCAGCCACACGTATCCCGCGAGCACGATCCCGGCGACCAGCAGCCGGGGTCGTCGCCGCACCCCGCACAGCAGCAGCGGCCCCAGCACCGCGGCGAGCACCAGGGCGATGTTGGCCCCGGAGACGGCGACCAGGTGGGAGATCCCTGCCCGGCGCATGATCTCCTCGGTCTGCTCCCCCATGCCGCGGGTGTCCCCGAGGGTCATCCCGCGCACCAGGGCGGCTTCGTCCGAGGGCAGGTGCGAGGTCGCCTGCCGTGCCTGCCGCCGCAGCGAGTGCCGAACGGACCGGGCAGCCCCGGACGGACCTGCCTGCGCCGCCGGCCGCACCTGCGAGGCTCGCAGGATCACCAGGGAACCGCTGACCGCGACACGTCCCCGCAGGTGCGCGAGGTCGCCGTCCCGCACACGGGCCAGGTCGCGGGCCGACGCCCCCGACGCTCGCACCAGGACGGGCAGCGAGGCGGGCAGCACCACGGCGTCTCGCCCCACCCGCGCCGGGCCGCGCACCGTCCGCGCCGTCATCTGCTGACCCTCGCGGGCCCAGGACGGTCCGCCGCCCGGAGGTGCGGGGTCCGCGGCCGCCACGACCGTCAGCTCCATGATCAGACCCTCCTGCTCCGCGAGCTCGAAGGCGGCGTCCGTGCTGCCATGTCGCTGCAGGGCAGGGAACAGCAGTGCACCGGCCAGCACCACGATGCCGAGGTGGGCGAGGATGCTCCGGGCGGTCCGTGGTGACCCGGTGAGCGTGACCGCGGTCAGGGCGAGCGCAGCCAGCACCGCAGCACCGGCGACGGCCGCTTCGGTGCCTGCGGTGATGCCGAGCACCGCCAGTGCCCATACGCAGGCCGCGCCCGGGAGCAGGCGCAGATCGGCCCGGGTCATACGGTCGCCCGTCCGCGGATCTCCTCGAGGGTGGCCGGTCCGATCCCGGAGACCTCCAGCAGGCTCTCCACCGAGGTGAAGGAGCCGTTCTTCTCCCGATGCTCGACAATGCGCTGCGCGATCGCCGGCCCCACCCCGGGCAGCTCCTCGAGCTCGGCGACGCCGGCGGTGTTCAGGTCGATCGGTGCCCCGCTCCCGGACTCCTGGGCTCCCCCCGTGGATCCGGGTTCCGCGGCCGCTCGGTCGCGGGGAGGCTCACCCGGCTCCGGGACGTGGATCTGCTCCCCATCGGCGAGGGGGCGGGCCAGGTTCACCACCGAGAGGTCGGCCTCGTCCGTCGCACCGCCGGCGGCGCGCAGCGCGTCATCGACGCGGGCATCGCCCGGCAGCTGCACCACGCCCGGTGCCGCCACCGCCCCTGAGACGTGGACCACGATCTCGGGCCGGTCGGTGGTTGCGGCGGCTGCCGGGTCGGACGGCGGCGGCGGGGCCGCAGCCCCGGTCGCAGCGGCGGTGGTCCGTTCCGGGGAGGCGGCCTCGAACGCCTCGTCGTGAGGCGTCGATGCCGTCTGCAGAGGAACTGCGGAGCCCGTGCCGGACAGATGCACGACCCCGACCGCGATCAGCACCAGCACGGCGAGACCCACCAGCGCCGACGGCGACGGGGCGGGCAGGCTCAGGCGACGCGTCCGCTGCGGTGCGCAGTGATCCCGGCGCGCCACCAGCGCCTGCCCGGACCGGCGATGCTTCCCGGCTCGACCGCGCCGCGGCCCCTCGGATCCGGTATGTGCTCCCATGCCAGCGAAGCTAGGTCGCCCCTCGCGCCGACTTCTACGGGCGGCTCCTCATTGGGGACAACCACCGGCTGGGGAGGAATGGTCGGCACTGGCCGCTCCGCCGAGCTCCTGCCGCGGAGGCTCTCACCGGGACTCGCTCATCCGAGTCCCAGCATCACCAGCCACTGCTGCCGGAACGCGAGCGCGATCACGACGATCACCAGCAGGTACCACCCCAGAGTGAGCACCACCCAGCGGCGCAGCAGGTTCGCCAGCGGCGCCGGGATCCGCAGCTCGCCGCTCTCGATGGTGTGGGCCAGGGTGGCGAAGAACATCGGGGCCGTGACCGTCCAGATCACCATGCACCACGGGCACAGCGCACCGATCACGAAGATCGTGGAGATCGCCAGGAAGTGCACATAGCCGAAGGCGAAGGTGATCCCGCCCAGCCGGGCCCAGCGGCACCAGGTGGGCAGCCGGGTTCCGGAGGCCATCAGCGCACCGATCGCGCCCATGATCGCGAAGCCGCCCAGCCCGATCGCCATGTTCGGGATGCCCAGTGCCGAGGACTGCCAGGTCATCATCACATTGCCGCAGGAGATGAAGGGGTTCACATCGCAGGCCAGGCTGGCGCCCGGGTTCGCGAGCAGGAACTCCTTGCCGACCTGCAGCTCGAGCGAGCCGATCCAGCCGACCAATGCGCCGATCAGCAGCACCAGTCCGGTAACCCGCTGCCCGGCACGCGGCTTCGCGGAGCGCTCGGCGGCCAGCTCGGCGTCGATCTCGGCCAGCAGCGCCGCCTCGTCGTGCACGTCATCCGCGCCTGCCGGGTCCGTGGTGGGGTTCTCGTTCATGCGGTGACCGTGCTCTTCCGTGCGGGGGACGGGGCGTCAGGAACAGCTCTCAGCTGACCGGGTGCTCGCGGAACCAGGCCGCGAGGAGTGCATTGCCCTCGTCCATGCTCACCCGGGGCGTCCACTCCAGCCGCTCGCGGGTGCGGCGCTGGTCGAACCAGTGCGCGGTGGACATCTGCTCGGCGAGGAACTCCGTCATCGGCGGTTCGTCGTTCCCGGGGCGCTTCTCCCAGATCCGCTCGATCACGCGACCGGCGAAACGGGCCGCAGCCCCGGGGACCTGCAGGGTCGGTGCCGGGACGCCGGCCGCGTCGCACCAGCCGGCGAAGACATCGCGGACGGTGCGGGGTTCACCGTTGGAGACCACGAAGCTCTCCCCGTGCACGGCCTCGATGCGGCCCAGACCGGCGACGATCGCGTCGGCGGCGTTGGTGACGTAGGTGGTGTCGATCAGCGCCATGCCGTGGTCCAGCAGCGGCAGCCGGCCGCGACGGGCACGGTCGACGATGCGGCCCACCAGCTGGGTGTCGCCGGGCCCCCACACCACGTGGGGGCGGATCGAGGTCACCAGCAGTCCGTCCGTGCCGTCGGCCTGCATCGCCAGCAGCTCGGCCGCGGCCTTGGTGCGTGCGTACGGCCCGCGGGCCATCGCGGGGTCCGCGGTGGTGGCGTCGGCGCCGACGATCGCGCGGCCCAGATGGGCGACCGACGGGGAGGAGACGTTCACCAGCGCTCCCCCGCCCTGGGCGCGCAGGGCGTCGACCACGTGGCGGGTGCCCTCGATGTTGATCGCCCGGTACTCGTGCTCGGGTCCGGAGATGGAGACCTTCGCGGCGAGATGGATCACCGCATCGACGCCCTGCACGGCGCGGCGCACGTCACCGGCCTCGGTGAGGGAGCCGGTGACGTCCTGGACCCCGTCGATTCCGGCGGGGCGGCGCTGGAAGGCGCGCACCGCGGCGCCCTGGTCGCGCAGCGCGGTCGCGACCGCGCCGCCGAGCATGCCGGAGGCCCCGGTGACCAGGACCGTCGGCGCACTCACAGGGCCTCCGCCCGCTCGCCGGCGAGGGTCTGGGCGGACCAGCGCGACAGCGCCGCCCGGTCGATCTTCGAGTTGTGCCGGATGTCGGTGGGCAGCGCGCTGGTGGTGAACACCGCGACCACATCGGCCCCCGAGCGGTCCCGCACGGCGCGGCGCACGGCCTCCTGCAGGGAGGGATCGGCGGGGCGGGGACGGCCGGGCCTGCCGGGCCGGTAGCCGTCCGTGGTCTCGAGGATCACCACCACCTGCTGGGTGCCGCGGGGTCCGACGACGGCGGCGCCGGCACGGCGCACCGTGGGCACGGACTCCGCGGCGTCCTCGACCTGGACCGGGGTGAGCAGCCCGGAGGCCGTGGCGAGCACGTGGGCCGCACGGCCCTCGACCCACAGCCGGCCCTCCTGATCGAGGTGGCCGACGTCGCCCGTGGCATGCCAGCCCGTGAAGCGCATCGCAGTGTGGGTGGTGCCCCAGAGCATCAGGTACCTATCCCGCACATGCGGCGCGCGCACGAGGATCTCCCCTCTCTCCCCGGCGTCCCGGGTGATCTCCCCGGTGGTCTCCCCCAGCTCGTCCATCACGGCGATCGCGATCTCGACGCGCGGCACCGGAGGGCCGACGCACACGCCGGAGCCCTCCCCCGCGGCCTCGATGCCCTCGAGGTCGATCGCGGCCACGGCCAGGCACTCGGTCATGCCGTAGGGGGTCAGCGCCCGCGCGCTGGGCATCAGGGTGCGCAGTGCGCGCAGCAGGTGCGCGGGGATCGGCGCACCGGCGGAGAAGAAGCTCGCCGCCCGGCCCATCGCGGCACGGCCGGCCTCGTCGAGCTGATCGGCGGTGTCGATGATGTTGCGCAGTGCTGCGGGGGCGGTGAACACGGCAGGGCTGCCGAGGGCGGCGATCGCCGCCGCCAGTGCCGGGGCGGTGAGGTCGCCGGGACGCATGATGTCCATGTCCGGCACCACCGTCGGCGCGCCGAGGGCCGGGCCCAGCAGGGCGAAGGTGGCGAAACCGGCGACGAGTCCGCGCTCCGGGGCCAGGTCCAGGGTGTCCCCGACGGCCGCGAACATGGCGCCCAGCTGGCGGTGGGTGAGCACCGCACCCTTCGCGGGCCCGGTCGAGCCGGAGGTGAACAGGATCGCGGCGTCCGCGTCGGGCGCGGGCCACGGCGCGGTCAGCGGCGCCCCGAGCTCCCGCATCATCGACCCGGAGCGGGCCAGCTCGGCGATCGACGTCTCCACGCCCAGGGCGGTGCGGTCCACCGTCGGCAGCTGCTCGACGGAGAGGCGGCGGCCGGGCCAGCCCAGCGCCCGGGCGCCGACCAGGGCGCGCTTGATGCCGATGAACCAGTCCGGGTGGGAGCCGATGGTGGCGCGCGTGAGCCCGGGCAGGCCCAGGCCCGCGTCGGCGATCACGGCGACGGCACCGATCCGGAAGCAGGCGTAGAGCACCCCGGTGAGGTCTGCACCGGGCGTGATCAGCAGGCTGACCCGGTCCCCGGGCCGCACCCCGTGGGCGAGGAGGCCGGCGGCGATGTCGTCGACGCGGCGGTTCAGCAGGGACCAGGAGATCTCGCGGGTCTCGCCGTCCGCACCGCCCAGCTCCACCACGGCCGCGCGGTGGGCGTGGCGGGGATCGTTCGCGAGCTCGGTGATCGGCGCGCCGATCGGTCGCTCGGGCGCCTGCTCGGCGAACGCCGAGACGGGCTTCCATCCGGGTGCTGCCGTGCGCGGCTGCTCGACGGTGCCGAAGGTGGTCTCCAGCCAGTCGGCGACCAGCCCGGCGACGTCGGCGTCCTCCCACACCAGGTGGGAGGCGCCCTCGAAGCGGTGCACGTCGGCGTGCGGGACCCGCTGGATGAGGTCACGCAGGAAGCGGTCGGAGAAGGTGATGTCCCGCGGGCCCCAGGCGAAGAGGGTGGGGACGTCCAGCTCGGTGATGCCCGCGGCGACCCGCTCGAGGGTGGCGCGGGAGGGGTGCTCGGCGCCGGCCGGGATGTCGGCGACGAACTGGTCGATGCCGCGGCGGCGGGCACGGCCCCGGTACGGGGCGAGATAGGCGTCCTGGACCTCGCGCGGCAGCGGCGGCCTCGACAGGGCCAGCGTGGTGCGCAGGAAGGTGTCGGTCACCGAGGTCGAGGGCGTGCGGAACCAGGGCGCGGTCGCCAGCTGCAGCGCCTTGGGCAGTGCCTGCTCGAGCTTCTGGTGGACCCCGGTGTTGGTGAGGATCATCCCGGCCAGATCGTGGCGGTTGTCCAGCGCCCAGCCGGCGGAGATCAGCCCTCCCCAGTCGTGGCCGACGGTCACCACCGGGCCGCGCAGCGACAGTGCGTCGGTGAGCAGCGAGAGGTCGGTGATGCGGTCCTGGTAGCGGCGCTTCAGCCCGGTGCGCTCGGAGTAGCCCATCTCCAGCTGGTCGACCGCGATCAGCCGCCAGGGGATGTCGTCCCTGACCAGGGAGCGGAAGAGGAAGGAGTAGGTGGGGTTGCCGTGCACGGCCAGCAGGGTGCCGCGCGGGGTGATCCCGCGCTCGGCGAGCAGCGGACCGGAGTCCAGCAGGTGCCAGCGGCGCGCCTCACCGGTGTGGTCGCGGACCTCGACGGTGCGGTTCAGCCGCGGGTCCACGCCGGGCAGGTCCGGGATCTCGGGCCCGGCGGGGGATGGCGCCCGTCGGCGCCCGGTGCTGCGGGTGGTGTTCACCACTGGACCTCCATCATCGCCGTGTTCAGTCCGGAGCCGACGCCCATCAGCAGCACGCGCTGCCCGCGCTCGATGTCGTCCTGGATGTGCGCGAGCGTCATCGGCACCGCCTCGGCGGCGACGTTGCCCCAGTCCGCGAGGGTGACCGGGATGCGGTCCATCCCCACCCCGGTGATCGTCGAGAAGTTGCGGATGTAGACCGTGGAGACCTGGTGCGGGATGACGAGGTCGAGGTTCTTGAAGTCGTAGCCGTCCTCGTTCGCGCCCTTCCACGTGTCCAGGATGAGCTGGATGCCGTTCTCGAGCAGTCCGGCGGAGTCGGTGCGCATGTCCTGCATGTTCGCCACGCACAGCTCGTGGTGCTCGGTGCCGGCGCGTGCCTGGGTGTGCCTCAGCCGGTGGCCCTCGGGGTGCTCATCGGTCGGGCCGAGCACGGCGGCGGCGGCGCCGGAACCGAGGGTCAGCGAGGCGAACTGGTTGTTGAAGTCCGCCCGGGTCGAGGTCTTGGAGTTCAGCCGATCGACGGTGCCGCGCTGCACCTGCTCGACGTCCTCCGCACCGACGACCAGGGCATACTTGATCTGCCCGGAATCGATCATGGCCGAGGCCATCGTCATCGCGTTGACGAAGCCGAGGCAGGCATTGGTGATGTCGAAGTTCATGGCGCTGCTGGGCAGGCCCAGGGAGTGGTGGATCCCGGTGGACACCGCCGGCTCCAGATGCTGGCGGGAGACGGAGGCGTTGATCAGCAGACCCACCTGGTCGCGCATGATGCCGGCCTTGGCCATGGCGCGCTCGGCGGCGAGCACGACGCCCTGCTTCCAGCCGTTGTCGCGATCTCGCCACCAGCGACGCTCGTACACACCGGCCACGCGCTGCAGCACGCCCTTGGGCAGCCGCAGTCGTTTGCGCGCCGGGGTGAGCATCTCGTCGATCTCGTCCGAGGTCACCGTGACCTGCGGGAGGCTCATCTCGATCGCGAGCAGGCTGGTGTTCCTGTGGACGATCCCTGTGTTCCCGTTCGCCATCAGAGTGCGCTACCTCGTCGTTCCGTGTGGATGTCGTCGTCGCAGGGCGGCCGGGACGGGCCCGACACCTGCGAGCGTCATTGTCCCACCTGCGTCTGGGGGTTCCCTCAGGGGGTGGTGGATCCCACGTCGCCCCCCTCGTCCACCTCGTCCTCGAGGTGATGGCCGAGATGGTGACGGGCGAAGGCGAGGCTCTGGCGCAGCGTGCGCTCCCGGACCTCGGCATTGTTGCTGGTGGTGACCTCGAGCAGCACCGAGCCCTCCCAGCCGCGGTTGGCGAGGCGCCGCAGCACCTCGGCGCAGGGCTGATTGCCCTCCCCGGGCGGCAGGTGCTCGTCCTTGGTGGTCCTCCCGGAGCCGTCCGTGAGGTGCAGGTGGGTGAGGCGGTCACCGAGCCGCTCGATCATCTCCAGCGCGTCATCACCCGCGGTCGCGGCATGGGAGAGGTCGACGGTGACGTGGGAATACTGCTCATCGGTCGGATCGTGGTCGGGGAAGTAGTTCAGCAGCTCCCGCACCCCGAGCCGCCACGGGTACATGTTCTCGACCGCGATCGCGATGCCGTGCTCCTCCTCGAGCGCCGCGACGCCCTCGACGAAGCCGTGCGCGTACTTCCCCTGCCAGCGGAACGGGGGATGCGCCACGATCGTGGGGACGCCGAGCTCCTTGGCGATCTCGATGGTGCGCTCGATCTTCACCCAGGCATCGCGGCCCCACAGACCCTGCAGGAAGAACAGGGTGGGAGCGTGGAGGGAGAGGATCGGCAGCTCATAGCGTTCGGAGTACTCGCGCAGGAGCGCGGGTTCCTGGCTGTCCTTGGGGTAGGAGACCATCACCTCGATGCCGTCGTAGCCGATCTCGTGGGCGAGGCGGAAGGCCTCCTCGACACCGGCGGGGAAGACGGAGGAGGTGGACAGCCCCACCGGGATCCTCCGCTGCGGGTGCTGGTCGCTGCGCGGATCCCCTGCCGAGAGGCGCTTGGAGAGCGTCTCGCGGGCGGTGCGATGGGCACTGCTGGGGCGGGTGTAGGGCTTGCGGGCACCGGTGCGCGGCGCATCCGTGGACGGACGATCACGGCGTGGGCTCACGACATCTCCTCTGGACTGGACAGGCGTGGTCAGTATGCAACAAGCCCGCGCCCTAGACTCTCCCGCATGCCCGTTCGAGATCTCACCGCCGAGGACTTCGTCAGCTATCGGACCCTGGCCTCCGGCGCTTTCGGCGGGGGCGTCGACCCGGCCTCCCCGACCGCTCCCCGAGACTTCTCCGCCGGCCAGATCCCGCTGGGCATCGATGCCTCCGCGCTGCCGGGCGGGCCCCGCGGCGTGATCGCCGCAGGTGCCAGGATCCGCCGCGACCAGGTGGCGTTGGGCGGCGGCGTGGCCCGCTGCGGAGGGATCGCGGGGCTGGCGGTCCATCCTGCATATCGCGGGGAGGGACTGTTCGGGACGCTGCTGGCCGCCGTCATCGCCCGCTGCCACGCCGAGGGGATGGAGCTGTCGATGCTGTATCCCTCGAATCCGTCGATCTACCGCCGGTACGGCTACCAGGTGGTCGCGCGGGGGCGGTCGCTGCTCGTGCCGCTGGTGGATCTGCAGCGGATCCCCGCGGTCCCGGGGCGGCGCCTGGTGCCCGTCACCGCCGAGTCGATGCCGCGGCTGCGCCGGTTGTATCACCAGCTGACCTCGGGCGACAACCTGATGCTGCGCCGTGAGCCGCCGCTGTTCCCCGTGGCCGTGCCCGCCCACCCCTGGTCCGCGCTGCTGCTCGAGGACGACGCCGGCACCGCGCAGGGCTATGTGTCCTGGACACGGCGCACCGACGCCGCCGACGGCCCCGGCCTCGAGGTGCACGAGCTCCTCGGCCGCACCCGTGCGGACCGGCAGGCGCTGCTGCGCTCCCTGGGCTCCTGGTCCACGGTGACCGAGCGGGTCCGGATCCGGCTGCGCACCGAGGATCCCGTCCTGGACGTGCTGCCCGGTGGCGGTGCCCGCCCCGATCCGTCGCCGGAACCGCTGGTGATGATGCGAGTGATCGACACGGCCGCGACCCTGCGCGCCCGCCGAGCTCCCGCCGCCCTGGACGGCACGTTCGAACTCGTCGTCCAGGACGCCACGGTCCCTGCGGGCACCTGTCGGGCCGCCGGCACCTTTCTGGTCTCCGTGCAGCACGGCACGATCACGGTGACGGAAACGGACGAGCAGGCGGGAGCGGCGGCGCCGGTGCTGGGCACCTGCCGGCTGGACATCCACTCCGCCTCGCTCCTGCTCGTCGGCGGCCGCACCCTCGCCGACGCCCGCCGCCTCGGCCTGCGCGCCGACGCCGATCCTGCGGCCGAGTCCTTCCTGGACGCGCTGCTGGCCGGTCCCCGACCCAGCGTCCTGGACGCCTTCTGATCCCTCCCCGACCTCCGGAGCACCCGCATGGCCAAGCTGCACTTCAAGTACGGAGCGATGAACTCCGGCAAGTCCGACACCCTGATCAAGACCGCGTACAACTACGACGAGCGGGGCCTGGCCACGCTCACCGTGAAGCCGGCGCTGGACACCAAGGGCGAGGACTGGGTGGTCGCCCGCGGCGGTGCCAGGCGTCGGGTGGATGTGCTCGCGGCGAGCGGTGACGACCTGCGCACGCGCGTCGGCGCCGCGGCCGACGAGCGAGGACTGCGCCCGCTGCACTGCGTGCTGGTGGACGAGGCGCAGTTCCTCGCACCCCACCAGATCGACGATCTCTTCCGGATCGCGAAGCTCGACGGGGTCTCGGTGATCTGCTACGGGCTGCGCGCGGACTTCCGCACCGCGATGTTCCCCGGTGCCGCGCGCCTGTTCGAGCTCGCGGACAACATCGAGAAGCTGCCCACCATGTGCCGCTGCGGCTCCCAGGCGGAGTTCAACTGCCGTGCCGTCGACGGCCGCTTCGTCTTCGAGGGTGCGCAGGTCGCGATCGACGGGGAGACGGTGGCCTACATGTCGCTGTGCGGGTCCTGCTTCATGGAGGAGCAGGAACGCGCCGGCGTCACCGTCCTGGGGTGATGCCGGCGCGTCCGGGTCCTGCGCATGCCCAGAGCTGAGCGACCCGCTCAGGAGCTCAGCGGCTTGTCCTCGCCCACCTCGGCGTCACCGCCGGCGTGGGCGCTGTCCGCGGAGTTCTCGGCCACGGCCGCGGCCTCGTCGTCCAGCTCGTCGGAGGAGCGAGCGTGGAGGCGCTCCTTGGCGGAGCCGGCGGCACCGGCCACCGCCCCCTGCGCCTTGGAGGCGACCTCCGGGCCCTTCTCCTTGACCGCACCGGCCGTGTCCTGCGCGACCCGCGAGGCGGTCTCCTTCGCCTGTGAGGCGCGCCGCTGGAGCTCGGGGTCCTCGGCGACCCGGTGGGCCGTGCGCTCGAGGGACTCGTAGGGCCCGCGACCCATCCGCGAGCCGACCACGAAGCCGATCGCGAGTCCGGCTACGAAAATGAACCTCTTCATCACTGCCTCCTGCATCGTCGGGTGTGTGCCCTGCATCGTGCCACAGCCCCGCAGCGCCGCGCCGGAGCGCCGACCAACCGGTTCCGCCCACCGCCCCGGACGCCCTCTGTCTCTGCAGTCCCACTTCAGTCCCACTTCGGTCACACAACCTCCACGAACAGGCCCTGATCGCGGTGTCGGAAGGCGGCGGGAGGTCTTACGCTCTAGGGACGGGGACACCGGTCGCATCGACCCTCCTGTCGCCCGCCCTCACAGCACCGTCGCCGTGACCTTCGAACGAGGAGAAGACTCCGTTGTCCCCTGTGCCCCACTCGCAGTCCCCGCGCGATGCCGACCGTCCCGTCCCGACCCTCGACGAGGTCTCGGCACAGGTCCGCTTCTGGGTGGACGCCGCCGCCATCCGTCCGGTCCCGGGCCCGGCGAAGATGCTCTCGGATCTGCTGCAGGACCCGAAGGGGCTGGATTTCACCCTGGCCTTCGTGGACCGGGTGATCCGACCGGAGGACCCGCGCGCCGCGGCCGTGGAGCTGCAGCGACTGGCCCAGGACCCGCCCGCCTTCCTGCCCGCTCCGCTGCGCCGGGTGATCGCTCTGGGCGGTGCCGCCTCCACACTCGCCCCCTCGCTCGTGGTGCCCACCGCACAGGCCACGATGCGCCGCATGGTCGGGCATCTGATCCTCGATGCGCGCCCCCGCCCGCTGAGCAGCGCGATCCAGCGCCTCACGGCCGACGGCACGAACCTGAACATCAACCTGCTGGGTGAGGCGGTGCTCGGTGCGCAGGAGGCCGACCGCCGCCTCCAGGGCGTGCGCGAGCTGGTGGCCCGCGAGGACGTCGACTACGCCTCGATCAAGGTGTCCTCGATCGTGGACCACCTGCCGCTGTGGGCGGCGGACGAGACCGTCGACCACATCGTCGAGACGCTGCTGCCGCTGTACCTCGAGGCCGCCCGCGGCCAGAACCCGACCTTCCTGAACATGGACATGGAGGAGTACCGGGACCTCGAGCTGACCCTGCAGGTCTTCGAGAAGCTCCTGGACCGTCCCGAGCTCTCCTCCCTGCACGCCGGGATCGTGCTGCAGGCCTACCTGCCCGACGCCCCCTCGGCGATGGCCCGCCTGCGCCGCTTCGCCGAGCGCCGCGTGGCCGAGGGCGGGGCGCCGCTCAAGGTGCGCCTGGTCAAGGGGGCCAACCTCGCGATGGAGCAGGTGGACGCCTCGGTGCACGGCCTCACGCAGGCGCCGCTGCTGTCCAAGGAGGAGACCGACGCGCAGTACAAGCGCATGCTGCTCGAGGCGCTGGACGCCGAGAAGCTCGAGGCGGTCCACCTCGGCGTCGCCGGGCACAACCTCTTCGACGTCGCCTTCGCCCACCTGCTGATGCAGCACCGCGGCATCCCCGCCGGCCCCGGGCACGGGGTCGAGTTCGAGATGCTGGCCGGCATGGCGCCGGGCCAGCAGGCGGTGGTGCGCGAGACCACCGGCACGATGCGCCTGTACGTGCCGATCGTGCACCCCCGCCACTTCGACGTCGCCGTCTCCTACCTGGTGCGACGTCTCGAGGAGAACGCCTCCTCGCAGAACTTCCTCTCCGCGGCCTTCGAGCTGGACAGCTCCGAGGAGCTCTTCGCCCGCGAGCAGCAGCGCTTCTCCCGGGCGCTGCAGCGTGCGCTGGCGGAGACCTCGCCGCCCACCCACCGCGACCAGGACCGCAGCGCGGAGGTCGCGGGAGGGACGACCTCCCTGGAGCTCGGCTCCCCCGGCCTGCCGGCGGTCCCCGGGGCGTTCCGCAACACCCCGGACACCGATCTGTCGACCCCGATGAATCAGGAGTGGGCCGCGCGCGTCACCCACCGCATCCGCGGCTCGCAGCTCGGCGTGGCAGAGGTCCGTGCCGCACGGCTCGAGACCGTCGAGGCCGTGGAGACGACCCTCACCAGCGCCCTCGACGCGCAGCCGGCCTGGGCCGCGCTGGGCGTCGAGAAACGGGCGATGATCCTGCGTCGCGTCGCCGGGACCCTGGCCGCGCACCGCGGTGAGCTGCTGGAGGTGATGGCCTCCGAGACCGGCAAGACCCTCGAGCAGGGCGATCCGGAGGTGAGCGAGGCGATCGACTTCGCCCTCTACTACGCCGAGCAGGCCGAGCAGCTGGCCCGCCTCGAGGACGTGAGCGCGCAGGCGCGCCCCCTGACCCTGGTCACCCCGCCCTGGAACTTCCCCGTCGCGATCCCCACCGGCGGCGTCCTCGCCGCGCTGGTGACCGGCAGCGCGGTGATCATGAAGCCGGCGCCCCAGTCCCGTCGCTGCGGCGCGCTGATCGGCCGGCTCATGCACGAGGCCGGGGTGCCGAAGGACGTGCTCACCCTCGTCGACGTCCCCGAGAACGAGGTGGGGCGCGCCCTCGTCTCCGATCCGCGGATCTCGCAGCTGATCCTCACCGGTGCCTCGGACACCGCCGCGATGTTCGCCTCCTGGCGTCCCGAGCTGCGGATCCTCGCCGAGACCAGCGGCAAGAACTCGATCATCGTGACCCCGCAGGCCGATCTCGATCTCGCCGCGCACGACGTCGCCGCGAGCGCCTTCGGCCACGCCGGCCAGAAGTGCTCGGCCGCCTCGCTGGTGATCACGGTCGGGTCGGTCACCACCTCCCGCCGGTTCTCCGCGCAGCTCGCCGATGCGGTGCTGAGCCTGCACGTGGGCCGCCCGACGGACCCGACGGTCCAGATGGGGCCGGTCATCGAGCAGCCCGGCGAGAAGCTGCGCTCGGGGCTCACCGAGCTCTCCGAGGGGGAGGAGTGGCTCTCCCGGCCGCGTCAGCTCGATGAGTCGGGCACGCTGTTCTCCCCCGGGGTCCGCACCGGGGTCGCGGAGGCCTCGCCCTTCCACCTCACCGAGTACTTCGGCCCGGTGCTCGGCGTGATCCACGCCGAGACCCTCGAGGACGCGGTGCGGATCCAGAACGGCACCGCCTTCGGCCTGACCGCCGGGATCCATTCGCTGGAGCCCACGGAGGTCGCCTGGTGGACCGAGCACGTCGAGGCCGGGAACCTGTACGTCAACCGAGGGATCACCGGCGCGATCGTGGAGCGCCAGCCCTTCGGCGGCTGGAAGCGCTCGGCGATCGGGCAGACCGCGAAGGCGGGCGGCCCGAACTACCTGGTGCACCTGATGGACTGGTCGGACGCCGACGGGGCTCCCGACCGTGCGCAGGATGCGGAGGCCTGGCTCGCTGCGGCGCGCCACAGCGACCGGGAGCAGTGGGCGAGCACCTTCATCCCGCGTGATGCGCAGGAGCTCCACGGCGAGATCAACCTGCTGCGGTACCTGCCGCTGCCGGTGATGATCCGGGCCGCCGGCGGCACCTCGGCGCAGGAGCTGCAGCGGGTGCTGCACGCCGCCGCGACGGTCGGTGCCGAGGTCGAGGTCTCGGTCGCCTCCGAGGAGCTCGCTGCGGTGGCACGGGAGGCGGACCGGACCGTCCGGGTCGAGGACGCCGCGGAGTTCGCGGGCCGGGTCCCCGCCCTCGAGCAGTCACGCATCCGCTTGCTCGGCGAGAGCGATCCCGCCCTGCGCGCCGCCATCGCGGACCGCATCGAGGTCGCCCTGTTCACCGGCGAGGTGGTCGTCGACGGCCGGGTGGAGCTGCTGCCGTTCCTGCACGAGCAGGCGATCAGCGCCACGAACCACCGCTACGGCAACCCGCTCCCGCACACGCTGGACCTCACCGGCGGCCAGGGCTGGGCCCGCGGCCGGGCCTGAGCCCGCGGGGCCTGAGCCCGCGGCCGGGCCAGAGCTCGGCGGGGCGCCGGGATCCGACCTCGACGGAGCACCGGGGCCCCGCACCCACCGCCCACTGCGACGGACCGCACGCTTCCGGTCAGGAACGCTGAGCCGCGCGTCGCACTCGGTGGCCGGTGAGCGCCGACGGCAGGGAACAGTTCACGCGGTCGCCCGGGCGTGCCGTGCCGATGACGGCCACGGCACGCCGTACGGTGCTGCGATAGTCCCCGGCGCCTCCTCGAAGGACCCTGATGTCGACCACCGAAGCGACCACCCGGCCCCGCCGGCCGCGCGACCCCTACCTCGACAATGCGCGCGGCCTGCTGATCGCGCTCGTCGTGGTGGGCCACACCATCGAATGCTTCGAGAACACCGCCGATGTGCTCGGCGGCACGCTGTACACGGCGATCTACTCGTTCCACATGGCCGCGTTCATCATGATCTCGGGGTACCTCTCGCGCTCGTACCGCAACGAGCCGCGCCAGGTGCGGCGCCTGCTCACCGCGATGGTCGTGCCGTACGTGATCTTCCAGATGGTGCACGAGACGGGCAAGGCCCTGCTGCTCGGGAGCGAATTCGAACTGCAGCTGCTGCTGCCGGCGTGGACGCTGTGGTTCCTGGTCGCGCTGCTGGGATGGCGTCTGCTCACCCCCGTGCTGCGGCAGCTCAAGCATCCGCTGATGTTCGCGGTCGCCATCTCGGTGATCGCCCCGCTGGATCCCGATCTGGGCTCCGTGCTGAGCGTGGGCCGGCTGGCGGAGATGCTCCCGTTCTTCGTGCTCGGGCTGATCGCCACGCCGGAGATGCTCGAGCGCGTCAAGGCCTTCCGGCACCGGTGGCTGGGCGGTGCGGTGCTGCTGGCCGCCGTGGCGGTCGCCTACCTGGTGGACGACCGGGTGCCCACCTCGATCTTCTACCTGCGCTCGGGGTACGAGGACGACAGAGGACTCCTGCTGAGCATGCTCCTGCAGGTGATGGTGCTGCTGGCGGGGGTCGCGGGGAGCCTGGCCATCCTGCTGGTCACGCCCCGCGGCCGCTCCCCGCTGACCGCGATGGGCGAGCGCTCGCTGACCATCTATCTGCTGCACCCGGTGCTGCTGCTGCCCATCCGCTATGCCGAGGAGCTGCCGGAGTGGCTGGTGAGCTGGTGGGGCACCCTCGGAATGGTCGCCGCCGCACTGCTGCTCACGGCGATCCTGTCCACCACCGTGGTCGGCAGAGTGACCAGCTGGCTGACCGACCCCCCGATCGGCGACCTGTTGGTCCGCTCCCAGGACGACGGCCCGCGCGAGCCCCGACCGACTGCTGCGAACGGCATCCCTCCCCGCACCTGAGTCACGCCGTGGGCGACACCCGATGCTGCGAGACCCATGCTCACAGCGCCGGGGCGCACGTCGCAGCCCACGCCGCACAGCACCGGAGCTCCGCTCATCCGGCTCTCCAGCCCTGCATCTCCAGGGCTCTGCACATTCTCGCGACGGCCGAGCGGCAGCCGTGAGGAAGGTCCGCGTAGGTGGTGCGCACCTCGATCCAGCCGGCGTCGCGTCGTCGCTCTCCGCGGGCGATGTCCTTGGGCACCTGTTCCCGGTCCAGGTGCGTCGGGCCCTCATGCTCGAGCGCCACGCGCCATTGCGGCCAGTGCAGGTCAGGTTCTCCGAGGTCCAGGACGGTCCCCTCGGGCTGGATCTGCTCCGCGCGGACGTTGGCCAGCGGTTCGGGCAGACCGGCTCGGACCGCCGCCAGTCGCAGCGCGGTCTCGGGCGGCGAATCGCTGCTCATGCGCACCAGGGCGACCGCCTCCCTGAGTCTCCGGGCCCCGCGACCGCGATGACCGGTGGCGGCCTCGGCGAGCTCGACGACCGTGGCGAACGGAGTGTCCCGGCCCTCGTACCGCGGTCGGGGCTGTCGCACCAGGTGATCACCGACGGCGACGAGGGCATCCCTGGCGAGAACGTCCCCGAGGTCCAGGAAGGTGCGGATCCGAGACGTGGTGCGCACCGTGGGCGCGCCCCGCAGGAGGAGCAGATCCTGATCGAGGATGTCCGCAGCGCGCAGGCTCCACCGCATCAGTGAGGTGTCTCGGCGGCGCGACTGCCCGGTCCCCAGATGGATCCTCAGGTCGACGCCGCCCCTGCCGGGGCCGTGAGCGGAGCGGCCCGTACCCCGATGCTCCTGCTCGGGTGCCGCCACGACCTCCTGCGCGACGACGCCCGGCAACGGGAAACCGAGGAGCCGCGCAGCGGTGAGCCCCATCGCGAACACCGCTGGATCACGACGACAGAGCGCGGCGACGATCTCGCGTTCGGACAGGACTCGATCGCCGCGCACCCAGAGCCCACGTGACAGGGACCTGAGATCGCGAGCACGGAGCCTCCCCCGCGTCACTCCGGCACGGCGTGCCTCCTGCGTGCTGAAGACTGCGGACGAGAGCCCGTCCGGGAGCGGAGTCGGTGTGGTCGGCATCGCCACAGCATCCGCGGACCGACGCGCAGTCGTTCACTCGCTCCACAACGACCTGGTCGCAGCCGCGTCGACGCATCCTCCCCAGGCATGGCCCGAGGGCGAGCGAGCTCCGAGACGGGAAGCTGGTGGCGTGCTCGCCGCTGTTCGGTCGGGTAGGTCGGGCGCGGCGTGGCGCGGGAGCGGACGCGGCGCGGGCGTGGCGTGGCGCGGGAGCGGGCGCGGCGCGGGCGTGGCCGGGCGCGGCGTGGCGCGGGAGCGGGAGCGGGAGCGGTAGCGGGCGCAGCGTGACACTGCAGGGATCCCGCTCGGGCAACCACCCGATGCTGCGTACGGCACCCTTCACGCTGCGCCAGTGATGCCGTACGTCGCAGTCGGCCACCACAGCACACACCGAGTGCTGCGTTCGGCACCGTATCGAGCGTCTGAGCGGTGCCGTACGCAGCAGTCGCCGCACCTCGGGCGCCCGGGGCCGCAGCAGTCGCCGCACCTCGGGTGCCCGGGGCCGCAGCAGTCGCCGCGCCTGGGGTGCCCGAGGCCGAGGCCGGGGCCAGGGCCAGGGCCGCACCTCGGGCGCCCGGGGCCCGGCTCAGCCGGCGGAGGCGGTGCCGACGCGGGCGCCCTCGGGCACCTCGCCGCCCTCTTCGCCCAGCACCGCGTCACCGACCACGGAGACGTCGGCCCCGAAGGTCCAGTCCCCCTGCACGTCGAGGCTGACGGCGTCCTTGAGCGAGGGCACACCATGGGGGAAGCGCGGCTCGAAGTCCTGGATGAGCTTGTAGGAACCGCTGTGCAGCGACACCGTGGGCATCGCGTCGATCTGCTGCACGAGGGCCGCCCGCTCGTCGAGGGCGTAGGCGTCCGAGCGCACCAGCAGCAGGTCGCTGGTGGCCTTGACCGGCAGGAACCGGTCACGACCCACGACGATCGCGGTCGCACCGTCGAACACCTCGATCGCCGCGCCCATGGCGGACTCGATCTGGTAGACGGGGGTGCTGGTCTTGTCGGCCGGGTCCACGGTCTTCTCATTGCGGATCAGGGGCAGGCCCATGATGCCGCCGCGCTCCTCGAGCACCGCCGCCATCTGCTCGAGGTCGAACCAGAGGTTGTTGGTGTGGAAGAACGGATGACGGTGCTCGTCGGTGAAGTAGTCCATCTCCTCGGCCGGGGTCTGCGCGGTGTCGCGCAGGATGAGCCGACCGTCGGACTTGCGCACCGCGAGGTGTCCGCCCTTGCGATCCGCGGGGGTGCGGCGGCACAGCTCGGCGGCGTAGGGGGCGCCGGAGGCCGCGAACCAGGAGGCGATGACGGGGCTGGGGACGGTGCCGAGGTTGTCCGAGTTGGAGACCGAGGCGTACTTGAAGCCGGCGTCGAGCAGCTGCTGCAGCAGGCCCGAGGTCTGCAGCGCGGTATAGATGTCGCCGTGGCCGGGCGGGCACCACTCGAGCGCGGGATCCGCGTCCCAGTCGACCGGAGCGAGGTCGTCGGTGCGGAGCTTGGGCTCCTTGTTCTGCAGGAAGTCCAGCGGCAGGTCGCCGACGGGCAGATCGGGGTACTTCGCGAGCACCTCGAGGGTGTCCTCGCGGGTGCGGAAGGAGTTCATGAAGACCAGCGGCAGGCGGGAGCCGGTGCCGCGCCGGGCGGCGAGGACCTGCTCGACGATGATGTCCAGGAAGCTCTTGCCGTCCCGCACCGGCAGCAGCGACTTGGCCTGGTCCAGGCCCATCGAGGTGCCCAGGCCGCCGTTCAGGTTGATGATCGCGAGCTGGTCGAAGACCTGCTTGGCGTGACCGACGTCGACCTTCACGTCCTCGAGCTGCGGCGGGTCGAGGAACGGATCGATCGTGTCCTCGGGGATGGAGCCGGTGACCCCGTCCTCGAGCTGTCCGTAGTAGTGGGAGAAGACGTCGATCGCGGTCTGCGCGACACCGGCCTCGGCCATCTTCTGCTGCGCTGCGGCAAGTCCTTCAGTGCTCATGGGACCAGGGTATCGGGACGGCCGGGTGCTCGGCACCGCCTGCCCCGGCGCGCCCCGGTGCGAGGTCTCCCCCGCGCTCTCGTCGGGGCGCGGCGCCGACTCCCCTAGAATCGACTGCTATGAGCACAGTCCTGTCCGCGGTCGCCTGGCCGTATGCCAATGGTCCCCGCCATATCGGTCATGTCGCCGGCTTCGGCGTCCCCTCCGATGTCTTCTCCCGCTACATGCGCATGGCGGGGAACGATGTGCTCATGGTCTCCGGCACCGATGAGCACGGCACCCCGATCCTGGTGGCCGCCGACGCCGAGGGCATCTCCGCCCGCGAGCTCGCCGACCGCAACAACCGCCTCATCGTCGAGGACCTGGTCGCGCTGGGTCTCTCGTACGACCTGTTCACCCGCACCACCACGCGCAACCACTACCAGGTGGTGCAGGACATGTTCGTCACCGTGCGGGACAACGGCTACATGGTGGAGGAGACGACCTCCGGGGCGATCTCCCCGTCGACCGGTCGCACCCTGCCGGACCGTTACATCGAGGGCACCTGTCCGATCTGCGGCGCCGGCGGTGCGCGCGGCGACCAGTGCGACAGCTGCGGCAACCAGCTGGACCCCACGGACCTGATCGATCCGGTCTCGCGGATCAACGGCGAGACCCCGGAGTTCATCGAGACCTCGCACTGGTTCCTGGATCTGCCGGCCCTGGCCGGAGAGCTGGGCCGCTGGCTCGACGAGCGGGAGGCGACCGGGCTGTGGCGCCCCAATGTGATCCGCTTCAGCCAGAACATCCTGGGCGACATCAAGCCCCGCGCGATGTCCCGTGACATCGACTGGGGCATCCCGGTGCCGGGCTGGGAGGATCAGCCGAACAAGCGCCTGTACGTCTGGTTCGACGCGGTGATCGGCTACCTCTCCGCCTCCATCGAGTGGGCCCGCCGCTCCGGCGATCCGGAGGCGTGGCGGACGTGGTGGAACGATCCGGAGACCCTCGCCTACTACTTCATGGGCAAGGACAACATCGTCTTCCACTCGCAGATCTGGCCGGCGGAGATGATCGCGCAGAACGGTCAGGGCGACAAGGGCGGCGAACCCGGCCGCTTCGGCGAGCTGACGCTGCCCACCGAGGTCGTCTCCAGCGAGTTCCTCACCATGGAGGGCAAGAAGTTCTCCTCCTCCAAGGGGGTGGTGATCTACGTGCGCGACGTGCTCGAGCGCTACCAGCCCGACGCGCTGCGCTACTTCATCTCCGCCGCGGGGCCCGAGAACCAGGATTCGGATTTCACCTGGACGGATTTCGTCTCCCGCACCAACAACGAGCTGGTCGCCGGCTGGGGCAACCTGGTCAACCGCACCGCCGCCATGATCGCGAAGAACGTCGGGGAGATCCCGGCGGCGGGCGAGCTCGAAGAGATCGATCGGGCACTGCTGGATCAGCTCCGTGAGGGCTTCTCGACCGTCGGCGGCCTCATCGAGGCGCATCGTCAGCGGGCCGCGATCACCGAGATCATGCGCCTGGTGGGCGAGGCGAACGCCTACGTCTCCCGCACCGAACCCTTCAAGATGAAGGCCGAGGAGCAGCGTCCGCGCCTGCTCACCGTGCTCCACGTGCTCGCGCAGGCCGTCACGGACCTCAACACGATGATGTCTCCGTTCCTGCCGCACTCGGCCAACGAGGTCGAGAAGGCGCTGGGCGGGAGCCGCCAGATCGCGCCGATGCCGCAGATCGTGGAGGTCGAGGATCTCGACGGCGGTCCCGGCTACCCGATCATCACCGGTGACTACACCGACGTCCCGGCCTGGGCGCACCACCCGGTGGGGGTGGGCCAGACGGTCACCAAGCCCACCGGCATCTTCGTCAAGCTCGACCCCAAGACCGCCGAGCAGGAGCTCGAGCGCCTGGAGGCGGCCGCCGAGGGCTGAGCCGCTCGAGCCGAAATTGTGACTCCTCCCCGGCCGTAGTAACACTTTCTGAACAAAGTGTTACTACACTGGCGGCATGGGAACACTTCCGGCACGACGACCGCTGGCGGTGTCCCCCGTCGGGCACCGGACGGGGCACTGGACCGTCGCCGACGACGGCCTCGCCTCCCGATCCGCCCGCTCCCGGGGGACCGGCACCTACGAGACGACGCTCCCCGCCGCGCTCGGCGCCTCCGAGTTCGCACTGCCCGGGGAACTGGCGGCCGACGTGGCCGATGCGGAGACCGTGCTGGCGGCGTTCGACGCCCACGCCGCGGCCCGCCTGGGTGCCGACAACCCTGCGCTCGGCCCGATGAGCGCAGTGCTGCTGCGCACCGAATCCGCCTCCTCCTCGCAGATCGAGGACCTCACCGTCGGCGCCCGACAGCTCGCCCTCGCCGAGCTCGACGAATCGCGCAGCGGCAATGCCCGCGCCGTCGTCGCCAACGTCCGCACGATGGAGGCGGCGCTGCGCCTGGCCGCGGACCTCGATCTCGAGGCGATCCTCGCGATGCACGCCGAGCTGCTTGCCGGTGCAGAGGACGCGGGCCAGCTGCGCCGACAGCTGGTGTGGGTGGGCCGCAGCGGACTGAGCCCCCTCGGCGCCGTCCACATCGCCCCCGAGGCCGAGGACGTGCTCCCCGCCATGGACGACCTGCTCACGTTCCTCGCCCGGGACGACCTGCCCGTCCTCGTCCACGCGGCGCTCGCCCATGCCCAGTTCGAGACCATCCACCCCTTCGCCGACGGCAACGGTCGTACCGGCCGCGCACTGGTGCACGCGCTGCTGAGCGGCAAGGGCCTGCTGACCACCACTGCCCCGGTCTCCGCCGGCCTGCTGACGGACCTCGAGGCATACACCGCAGCGCTGACCGCCTTCCGCGCGGGGGACGCCCGCCCGATCGTGGAGGAGTTCGCCCGGGCCGCACGGTATGCCGCGACCACAGGCAGCCGGCTGGTCGATGATCTCGCCGAGCAGCTCGAGAGGGACCGGGAGCGGCTGTCCGGGGTGCGTCGGCATGCTCTCGCATGGTCTGTGCTGCCTCTGCTGATCGGCCAGCCGATCGTCAACGCCGCGCATCTCCAGCGCACGCTGGAGGTGCCGGCGATGACGGCCCAGCGCGCTCTCGCCCAGCTGACCGAGTCCGGCATCCTGCAGGAGGCGACAGGCCGCTCGCGGAACCGCGTCTGGCAGCACACCGGGATCCTCGGCCTCCTGGACGCCTACGCCGCCGAGGTCCGCCGCGCGGGCTGACCGCCCGCGCCGGGGCAGCGGCTCAGCCCTCCAGCGCGGCGCGTGCCGCCGCGGCGATGTGGGCGGCGTCGATCCCGGCCCAGGCGAGCAGCTGCTCGGTGGTGCCGGATCCCGGCACGCCGTCGACGGCCAGATGCCGCAGGTGCAGGTCCGTGACCGGTTCGGAGGCCAGCGCCGCGAGCACAGCGGCGCCCAGCCCGCCCTCGGCATGGTGGTCCTCGGCCACCACGACCCGGCCAGCGGTCGCCGCGACGGCTTCACGGATGCCCGCGCCGTCGAGCGGCTTGATCGAATAGGCGTCGATCACCCGGGCGTTCACACCGTCCTCGGCCAGGGCCTCCGCGGCGGAGAGCGCCTCGTGGAGGGTCACGCCGGCCCCGATGAGGGTGACGGCATCGTCCTCGGAGCTGCGCAGGGTCTTCGACCCGCCCACGGGGAAGGACTCCTCGGAGCCGTAGAGGACCGGGTAGCCCCCTCGGGTGGTCCGCAGGTAGCTCACACCGGACAGCTCGGCCATCTCCGCCACCAGCGCCGCGGTCGAGGTCGCATCGCTGGGGTAGAGCACGGTCGAGCCCTGGGTGGCGGCGATCATCGCGAGGTCCTCGAGCCCCATCTGGGAGGGCCCGTCGGCGCCGATCTCGACGCCCGCATGGGAGCCGACCAGCCGCAGATCGACCCGGGAGACCGGAGCCATCCGGATGAAGTCGGCGGCGCGGGTGAGGAAGGCCGCGAACGTCGAGGCAAAGGCCAGGTAGCCGCGGGAGGAGAGACCGGTGGCGGCGGCGACCATCTGCTGCTCGGCGATGAACATCTCGAAGAAGCGCTCCGGGTGCGCCTCGACGAAGTCGGCGACGCCGGTGGAGTTCGAGACCTCTCCGTCCAGGGCGACCACCCGCGGGTCGACCTCCGCGAGGGCGGTGAGCGCCGGGCCATAGGCCTTGCGGGTCGCGACCTCCTCGCCGGGCGTGAAGACGGGCAGCTCGACCGCGCCGCGCGGGGAGTGCGGGGCCGGCTCGAGCGTGGGCGGCTTCGGTCCGCGCACCTGCAGGGAGCGCTCGCCGCCGAGGGCATCGATGGCCTCCTCGGCCTTGTCCTCGGGCATCGGCTTGCCGTGCCAGCCGGATTCGTTCTCGACGCCGGGGATGCCCTTGCCCTTGAGGGTGCGGGCGAGGATCACCAGGGGCCGGTCCAGCTCGCCGTCGGCCAGCGCCAGCGCCTCGTCGATCTCGTCCAGGTCGTGGCCGTCGATGACCACGGCCCGGGCGCCGAAGGCCTCGACCCGGGCGGCGTAGGTGTCCATGTCCCAGCCCAGCGCGGTCTCGCCCCGCTGTCCCAGCCGGTTCACGTCCACCAGGGTGACCAGGTTCGTGAGCTGGTAGTGCGAGGCGGTGGCGAGGGCCTCCCACATCGATCCCTCCGCGAGCTCGCTGTCCCCGGTGAGGACCCAGACCCGGTACGGGGACTTCTCCAGGTACTTGCCGGCGAGCGCGATGCCGACCCCGTCGGGAAGGCCCTGACCGAGCGAGCCGGTGGCGACGTCGACCCAGGGCAGCACCGGGGTGGGATGCCCCTCGAGTCGCTGGTCGAAGCGGCGGTAGCCCTCCATCAGCTCCTGCTCGGAGACCACGCCGGCGGCGCGGAAGACGGAGTACAGCAGCGGCGAGGCATGCCCCTTGGAGAAGACCAGGTGGTCATTGCCGGGTGCCTCGGGCTCGTCCCAGTCGTAGCGCAGGTGGCGCGCCATCAGGGTGGCCAGCAGGTCTGCGGCGGAGAGGCTGGAGGTGGGGTGCCCGGAGCCCGCGCTGGTCGACGAGCGGATCGAGTCCACCCGCAGCTGGGCTGCCAGCTCGGAGACCTGTTCGAGGTCGAGGCCGTCGTGCAGTGACGTGGTCATCATGACTCCTTCCGTGATGATGCCTGATGCCCCCACCGTAGGAGCCTGCGCCCGACACCGCCAGCGCTCCGCGACCGTCCGGTCGGCCCGCGCGGGGCTCGCACCGCTCAGAGGTCGAAGACGCGCAGCACCACCGCGTGCTCGCTCCCGGCGGCCTCTCCCCCGCCGCGCAGGATCTCGGGGATGAACTCCTCGGGCAGCGGATGCCCCTGGACGTGCGCGAGGTACGCCTCATGCGCCTGCAGCGACTCCACGGCGGCCTGCACCTGCTCGGCGTCGACCCGCTTCGCGTGGGTCGGCCGCGGGTGCCCGGCCACCAGCAGTGCACGGGCGCGCCAGGGGGCGAGGCCCTCGCCCTCGGCGAGCTCGCGGAACACCCAGGGGTTGGCCGCATCACGGGTGCCGTCGGCCGCGGCCAGCCCCGCCACCCGATGATCGGCCTGGTTGAGACCGCCGTAGGCCTCGACCTCGAAGTTCGCGGTCAGCACCAGATCGGGACGCACCTGGCGCACCACCCGGGCGATGTCGCGCCGCAGGGCGAGGCCGCCCTCGAGCATCCCGTCGGGGTGGTCGAGGTAGCGCAGGTGCTCGACGCCGACGCGCGCACACGCGGCCCGCTGCTCCTGCTCCCGCAGCGGTGCGACGACCGCGGGGTCCTGCGCCATCCCGGCCTCGCCGCGGGTGAGCAGCAGATAGCTCACCTCGATCCCGGCTCCGCTCCAGGCCGCCACGGCGGCCGAGGTCCCGTACTCCATGTCGTCGGGGTGGGCGACGATGCACAGAACGCGGCGCACCCCGTCCTCGGGCAGCGGCGGCAGCGGGGCGGGTGGGGTGTTCATGTCCACCACCCTAGTCGGGGACGGGGCGCGCGTCCGGTCGGGAGCCCGGTCCGCGAGCCGCCTCATGCCGCCGTGGAGAGCTCCTCGCCCACGGCGTGCGCCGCGCTCAGGGCCTGTGCGAGATCGGCCCAGAGATCCTCGAGGTCCTCGAGTCCGACGCTGAGCCGCACCGTGCCCTCGCGCACCCCGCACGCCTCGCGCTGGGCACCGGTGAGGTGGGAGTGGGTGGTGGTCCCGGGATGGCAGACCAGGGAGCGGGCGTCGCCGATGTTCACCGCGATGGTCCACAGCGCGAGCGCATCGCAGAACGCGGCCGCGGCGGCCTCACCCCCGGTCAGCTCCATGGAGAACACCCCGGACGTGCCGCGCGGGAAGTCTCGGTCCGCGAGCGCCGCGTCCGGGCGGCCGGGGATGGTGGGGTGCTCGACCCGGGCCACTCCGGGCAGCCCGTGCAGACGGGCCGCGAGGGTGGCGGCGTCGGTGCTCACCTTGCCCATCCGCAGGCCGAGGGTCTCGATGCCGACCAGGATCTGCTGGGCGCTGGCGGCAGGCAGGGTGGCCCCGAAATCGGTGACGTACTTGGCGCGGGCGTACCCCAGCAGGCCGGAGCCGCCGCGGGCGTACTCCTCCGCGAAGGTGACGCCGAAGCGTCGGTTCCTCTCGGTCAGCTGCGGCCAGCGCCGGGGACATCGCCGCGGGTCGAAGCGCCCGGTGTCCACGATCAGCCCGGCGATGGTGGTGCCGTGCCCGCACAGGTACTTGGTCGCCGAATGCACCACCACGTCGGCGCCGTGCTCGCCGGGCCGGTAGAGGGCGGGGCTGGCCAGCGTGGAGTCGACGACGACGGGCACGTCGCGGGCGTGGGCGATCGCGCACAGCGCCGGCAGGTCCACCAGCTGCGCGCCGGGGTTGGCGATCGATTCGACGATCGCCGCCCGGGTGTCCTCGGTGAACGCGGCCTCCCAGGCCTCGAGATCCCACGGATCCGCGACGGTGCAGCTCACCCCCGCGTCGGCGAGCGTGTCGTCCAGCAGCTCGGTGGTGCCGCCGTAGAGCCGTGAGGAGGCGACGATATGACCGCCCGGGGCGGCCAGCGCATACAGGGCGATCGTGGTCGCCGCCTGTCCTGAGGCGACCGCGATCGCGCCGATCCCCTGCTCGAGGGCGGTGATGCGCTGCTCCAGCACTGCGGTGGTGGGGTTGCCGGAGCGGGAGTAGGCGAAGCCGTCCCCGCGCCGCTGGAACAGTGCCTTGAGCGAGGCGTGGGAGGTCTGGGCGAAGGCGCTCGCGGTGTGGATGGGCGGGGTGAGCGCCCGGTGCCCATCGGCGGCGGCCACCCACCCTGCATGGATCGCTGCGGTGCTCATCGCTGCTCCTCCCCCTCTGTGGTGCTGACCGGTCCATCCTCCGGCCGCCCCGCGGGGTCGGGCGAGCTCTATGACGGAGTGTGGCCCTCCGCGACCGGGAACCCGTCCGTCGACCACACCCCGGAGGTGCCGCGGCGGTGGGAGCCGAGCAGATGGGTGTCCACCACCCCGAGCGCTTCCATCAGCGCGAACATCGTGGTGGGGCCGACGAAGCGGAAGCCGCGGCGCTTGAGCTCCGTGGCCAGCGCCACCGATTCGGCGCTGGTGGTGGGGACATCCGCCGCCACCACGGGCATCGGGGTGCGAGCGGGCCGGTAGGACCACACCAGGTCCGCGAGCGTGGTGCCGGGACCCTGCTCATCGCGCAGCTCGATGCTCGCCCGGGCGTTGGTGATCGTGGCCTCGATCTTGCCCCGGTGGCGGATGATCCCCTCGTCCGCGAGCAGCCGGTCCACGTCCGCGGGGCCGAAGGCCGCCACCTCCTCGACGTCGAAGCCGGCGAAGGCGCGGCGGAAGCCCTCCCGGCGGCGCAGGATCGTGGCCCAGCTCAGACCCGACTGGAAGCCCTCGAGGGCGAGGCGCTCGAAGACACCGCGCTCGTCCCGCACCGGCATGCCCCACTCGGTGTCGTAGTACTCGCGCAGGTCGTCGTGGACGGATGCCCAGGCGGGCCGGGCGAGTCCGTCGTCCCCGATGCTCAGGTCCATGCTCGAGGGTCCGTGCTCAGTCGTCGATCCTCCCGATCGGTTCCCGCTTCTCGGCCTGGAACTGGTCCTCGATGCGGCCCAGCGCCCAGTAGGCGGAGATCGAGATCTGCGGGCGCGGAATGCCGGCGTCCTTGACCAGCACCTGGCGCAGCTGCTTGGTGGTGGCCCGCTCGACGTGGCAGAACACCTGCAGTCCCTCGGCATCCTCGAGGTCCAGGGCGCGCACCGTGGGGACCAGCGCCTCCCGCGGGCCGATCACCCAGCGCAGCTCCACCCCGGCGGGACTTTCGAGCTCCAGACGGTCCTCCTCGTCCTCGAGGTGGATGAGCGCCAGCCCGGAGGCGTCCGCCGGCATGGACTCCAGCGCCGCGGCGATGGCGGGCAGGGCGGCATGGTCGCCGATCAGCAGATGACGGCGGGTCTCCGGATGCGGGCTGTAGCCACCACCGGCACCGTTCAGGGCGATGAGATCGCCGGGCTGGGCCTCATCGGCCCAGCGGGCGGCGATGCCGCTGTCCTCGCCGTCGCCGTGCAGCACCACGTCGATGTCGAGACGCTGATTCCCGTCGTCCCAGTGCCGCACGGTGTAGGTGCGGCGGGTGGGCAGCAGCTCGGGGCTGTGCTCGCGCAGCGCCTCCATGTCGAAGGGCGGGTGCAGGCCGGAGGCGGGATCGGGCAGGAGCAGCTTGACGTAGGCGTCGGCGCTCTCGTTGCGGTGCAGCGCGCTGTAGCCGTCGCCGCCGAGGGTGAGGCGCAGCAGGCGCGGCGAGATCCGGGTCTTGCCCAGCACCTCGAGCACGGCCTGCTTCTTCGCGGGGCGCTTCGCGGAGGCGTCGGCGGGGCTGGTCTGGTCGGTGAGGGTCTGCATCCCCCCACATTACGCTACATACTGCTTCCGTAAATCCCCCGGGGAGGACTCGCGCACCTGCTCTAGGCTGGGACGATGAGCATCCGTCCCGTCCCCGAGGTCGATGTCGCCGTCGTGGGCTCCGGTCCCAACGGGCTCGCCGCCGCGGTGACCCTCGCCCGTGCCGGTCTCTCGGTGCAGGTGCTCGATGCCGAGGACACGGTCGGCGGCGGGGCCCGCACCCTGGACCTCGGCCTCGCTCCCGGGATCGTGCACGACATCTGCTCCGCGGTCCATCCGCTGGCGCTCGCGAGCCCCTTCTTCGCGGCCTTCGACGTGGAGGCCCGCGGGGTGCGGGCGATCGCCCCCGTCGCCTCCTATGCGCAGCCGCTGGACGACGAGCCGGCCGCGATCGCCTGGCGCGATGCGGAGCGCACGGCCGCCGGGCTCGGCACCGACGGACGTGCCTGGCGGGCGACGCTCGGCACGCTGTCCCGCCATCAGGACCTGGTGGTCGCGCTCGCCCTCGGGGACAAGCGCTCCCTGCCCCCGGCACTGCTGGATCCGGCGGCCCTCGCCGTGGCTCCCCTGTTCGGCGCACTGATCGGAGCGCAGGGGAGCCCCGCCTGGAACCTTCCCTTCCGCACCGAGCGGGCGCGGGCCCTGCTGGGCGGGGTCGCCGCCCACGCGATCGGCCCGATGCCCTCGCTCGCGATGGCGGCGACCGCCGGCCTGCTGGGCACGATCGCCCACGGCGCCGGCTGGCCGCTGCCCGTCGGCGGCTCCCAGTCGATCATCGACGCCCTGGTGGCGGACCTGCGGGCCCACGGCGGGCAGATCCGCACCGGCCACCGCGTGCGCACCTGGCGGGATGTGCCGCCCGCCCGTGCTGTCCTGCTGGACACCCCCGCCCCCGCCGCGGCGGACATCCTCGCGAACCGTCTGCCGGCCCCGTTCGAGCGCGCGCTGCGCCGCTTCCCGCACGGCGACGGGGCGGCGAAGGTCGACTTCGTGCTCTCCGGTCCGGTGCCCTGGCGCGACCCGGAGGTGGGCGAGGCCGGGACCCAGCATCTCGGCGGCACCCGCGCCCAGATGGCGCACGCCGAGGCGGAGGTCGCCGCCGGCCGACTGCCCCAGCGGCCGACCACCCTGGTCAGCGACCCGTCGGTGGTCGATCCGGGGCGGATCCATGACGGCCTGCGGCCGCTGTGGGCCTATGCGCACGTGCCCGCCGGGGACACCACCGATCCCACCGAGCTGGTCACCGCCCAGATCGAGCGCTTCGCCCCCGGATTCCGCGATCTGATCGTCGCCGCCCGCGGCATCCCCGCCTCCGAGATGGATGCTCACAACCCGGCCCTCGTCGGCGGTGACATCTCGATGGGCCGGGTCACCATGACCGGGATGATCGCCCGTCCCACCGCGCGCTGGGACCCGTACCGCTTGGCCGGGACCGGCTGGTACCTGTGCTCCTCGGCGACGCCTCCGGGGCCGGGCGTGCACGGCATGTCCGGCTGGCACGCCGCCCGCCGGGTGCTGGAGCGCGAGTTCGGCATCACGGCAATGCCCGACCTCTCCCCCACCCGATCCTCCTGACACCTGCCCCGGAGACTGACTTCTCACACCTCGGGCCCCCACGTTGAGATCGTGCATCCCGATGCCACAGCATTGCTCTCCGTGAATTCTCCCGAGATCCCCGTTCCGCGTCCGAGCGGGTCCCAGCCCCCTGCCGCCGACGGCGGGATCGCCGTGCAGACGCCGGCGCCGGACGCCCACAATCCCTCCGGACGCACCTTCCTGGGACAGCCCGGCCCGCTCGCGAACCTGTTCAGCGTCGAGCTGTGGGAGCGCTTCAGCTTCTACGGCATGCAGGGCATCCTCGCGATCTACATGTACTTCGCGGTCGCCGACGGCGGCCTCGGGATCGACGAGACCGCCGCCCTGGGGATCGTGGGCGCCTACGGCGGCTCGGTCTACCTCTTCTCGATCCTGGGCGCGCTGGTCTCCGACCGGCTGCTGGGCGCCGAGAGGACGCTGCTGGGCAGCGCCGTGATGATCATGCTGGGCCATATCGCGCTCGCGCTGGTGCCCGGGATCCCGGGGCTGATGGCCGGACTGCTGCTGGTGGGCGTCGGCTCCGGCGGGCTGAAGTCCACCGCCGCGACCCTGGTCGGCTCCCTCTACTCGCGCGATGACCCGCGGCGGGATGCAGGCTTCTCGATCTACTACATGGGCATCAACATCGGCGGACTGCTGGGCCCGCTGATCACCGGCGTCGCCCAGCAGCAGTGGGGCTTCCACCTCGGCTTCGGTCTCGCCGCGATCGGGATGGCCGTGGGCCTGACCCAGTACGTCCTGACCCGCAAGGGCCTGCCGGCGAGCGTCCACACCGTTCCCGACCCGCTGCCCCGTGCGCAGTACTCGCGGTGGGCCGGCATCGGGATCGGCACCGTGGTGCTGGTGCTGGTGCTGGTGCTGACGGGGGTGCTGAACGCGCACAACCTCGCCACGGTCGTGGCGGGCCTCGCGGTCATCGGCGCGGTCGGGATCTTCGCGCTCCTGCTCACCTCGAAGAAGCTGGACGGCGACGAGCGCTCCCGAGTGGTCTCCTTCATCCCGCTGTTCGTCGGCACCTCGGCGTTCTTCGCGCTGTTCCAGCAGCAGTTCACGGTGATCACGCTGTACTCGGACACGCGGCTGGACCGCGAGGTCCTGGGCTGGGAGATGCCGATCTCCTGGGTGCAGTCCTTCAACCCGTTCTTCATCATCGTGCTCGCCCCGCTGCTCGCGGCGCTGTGGACGAAGCTCGGCCCCCGCCAGCCCGGCACCCCGCGGAAGTTCGGCGTGGGCATCATCCTGATGGGCTCCGCGTTCCTGCTGTTCCTGCCGATGGCCTCCGTGGCCGCGGTGCCGGTGCTGTGGATCGCGATGATCATGCTGGTCGCGACGATCGGCGAGCTGTGGCTCTCCCCCGTCGGCCTCTCGCTGGCCACCAAGCTCGCGCCCCGCGCCTACCCGGTGATGATGATGGCGCTGTACAACCTGGCGGTGGCGCTGGGCACCTCGCTCTCCGGTGCGCTGGCCGGCTTCTACTCCGCCGAGACCGAGGTGGCCTACTTCGGTGCGCTGGGCGCGGTCACCATCATGATCGGGGTGGTCATGCTCGTGATCGCCAGGCCCGTGAGTCGCGGCATGCGCGGGGTGCGCTGAGCACCACCGGCGCTCACCCCAGGGTGAAGCCGTGCTCCGCGCCCCGGTCCCGGACGAGCGCGACCAGCGCCCCCATCACCGCGGCGGAGCCCGCGAAGCGGCGGCCCTCGCAGTCCAGGACCCCCATCCCCGCGAGGTCGTCGAGGTCCCGACGGACGGCGAACAGCCGACGCAGCTCCGTGCGGTCCCACTCGCCGGTGTCCGGATCGACCGGGATCTGGGGCTCCTCGGCCGGCGGTGGCAGAGCGCCGGGCATCAGCAGTCCCTGCGGGCTGCAGGCCACGAGCAGGGCGGCGAGGGTGCCGGGCATGCCGCGGAACCCGCCGTCCTCGGCGGCACGGGCGTCCTTCCCGAACAGGGCCGCGGAGAGCACGGCGTGGCCGAACTCCACGAATCCCTCGACGCGTGCCGTGCTGTCCCCGTCCGCGGAGGGGGGCACGTACGGGACCGGGCCCGGCAGGCGGCGCACCTTCCCCCCGCTGATCTCGAGCCACCCGCCGTCCAGCAGCGTGACCCAGGCCCCGGCCAGCTCCGGCCGCTCCCACATGGTGCGCGGCGAGGACCGCAGCCCCAGCCGATCCAGCACGGCCGCGGAGTCCGCACGGTTCAGGGCGCCGGTGCCGGTGACCTTCCGCGGCTGCTCGCCGATGTGCTCGAGCAGCGCGACGGCCCGCTGCACGAAATCGTTCATGGCGTAGGGCGCATCGTCCTCCACCGCGGCTCCGTCGACGAGCAGGGCGCCGCCGGAGTCCTCCGGCTCGGGGAGGAACCAGGGCCAGGCGCCGGGGACCGGTCCCTCCGCCTCCGCGGTTCGACCCTCGGCCTGCACCGCCCGGAGCGCCGCCTCCCGGTCGTACGGCCGCGCCGGGTCCTCGAGACGCCCGGTCTCGCTGAGGGTGAGCCGCTCGTCATCGGGCAGCGAGTTGTACCAGTGCATGAAGGCCGCGAGCTCGTCCTCGTCCTCGAGGTCGACGCCGAGGGCCATGCCGTGTCCGAGGATGTTGGTGGAGAAGGAGCGGCGGGTGGGGTCGTCGGCCGCCTCGAGGGCCGCGAACTCCAGCCCGCCGAGGATCCCGGCCGCCTCGGTGGCGCTCATCGAGGCCGGATGCCAGCGCCCGGTCTCCCGCAGGTAGGTGACGAAGCGGATCAGCGTGGGCACCAGGTCCATCACGTGCTCACGCGGCTGTATGACGGTGCGCGGCACCACGACCGTGAGCAGCTCCGTGGCCAGCTCCTCGGTCCACCGCCCGGGGTCCGGGCTGTCGAGCTGCTCGGCCTTGAGCCGCAGCAGGGTCTCCAGGGTGCGGATCTCCTCGGCGACGGGCGCGTCCTCGTCGGCGGTGAGCCGCCAGCTGCCGTACTCGGACAGCACCTGCTCCCGCTCCGATCGCTGTGCCCGCTGTTCGTCCGTCATCCCCCCAGCATGCCTCAGGAGAGGTCTCCCGGGTGGCACCGGCGGCGACTGCGGCGGGGACGAGGGCAGGGACTCGGACCAGTTCGATCGGCGCACAATTGCCGTGACACCGCTCACCGGGCCGGGGCACACTTTCCTCGACGACGCGACCAGGAGGTGGAGGCATGGCACAGGTCAGGGTCTTCAACCTCGGATACGACCCCGAGACGGGGATCGGCGAGCTCCTGCACACCACCACCGTGCGCCACGCCTTCGGGATGATCCGCCGCGAGGTCGCCGACCCGGTCGAGCTCACGATGCTCGGGGACCGCATCGTGCCCACCGCCCTCGAGCTCACCCGTGAGCTGAGCGGCGCCTGGGTGGAGGGCGTCGGCCAGCGCTCCGTCGGCTTCTCCTACCGGGCGGTCCACGAGCGGGATCACTGGAGCTGTGCGTACTGCGGCCGCAGCGTCTCGAAGACCCCGGCCTGCGAGGCCCTGCTGGCGACGGTCGACCACATCCTCCCCTCCTCCCGCGGAGGGCTGTCGAGCTGGACCAATCTTGTCTCCGCCTGCAAGGAGTGCAACAACCGCAAGGCCGATCGCACCCCGTCGGAGGCCGGGATGCCGCTGCGGGCGGAGCCCTATGATCCCGCTCTCTCCCACCGGGTCACCGGGCACGTGGGCGGGCTCCCGGTGCTGGCCCGCCTCTGATCCTCACCTGGCCCCCGGCGCAACGTGAGGAGCACCGCACCGTCTCCCAACTGCAGATATCTCATCTGTGAGTTACGGTCGCGATATGACAGACAACGAGGACTATCTGGCCCGCATCGGCACCCTGATCCGCGATGCCCGTCAGCACTCCGGCCTCACCCAGGCTCAGCTCGCCACCGAGCTCGGCACCAGCCAGAGCGCGGTGAACCGCATCGAGAAGGGCCAGGAGAACCTCACTCTCGAGACGATCTCGCGGATCGGCTCCGCGCTGGACTCCGAGCTGGTGGGGCTGGGCAGCTCCGGCCCGAGCCACCTGCGGGTCCGCGGCGAGACCACCCTGTCCGGGGCGATCGACGTGAAGTCCTCGAAGAACGCGGGTGTCGCGCTGCTGTGCGCCTCGCTGCTCAACACCGGGACCACGGTGCTGCGCAAGGTGGCGCGCATCGAGGAGGTCAACCGGCTGCTCGAGGTGCTCACCTCGATCGGGGTGAGGGCGACCTGGCTGAATGAGAACAACGACCTCGAGCTGCGTGTCCCCGCCGCTCTGGACCTCTCCTCGATCGATGCTGCCGCCGCCCGTCGCACCCGGTCGATCATCATGTTCCTGGGCCCGCTGCTGCACCGGGCGGGCACGTTCCAGCTCCCCTACGCCGGAGGCTGCGACCTGGGCACCCGCACCGTCGAGCCACATATGTCGGCGCTGCGCCACTTCGGCCTCGACGTGGTCGCCACCGACCACCACTACCAGGCCACCACCACGGCGGTGACCGGGGCCCGGCGCCCGATCGTCCTCACCGAGCGCGGGGACACCGTCACCGAGAACGCACTGCTGGCGGCCGCGCTGTACGAGGGCGAGACCGTGATCCGCAACGCCAGCCCCAACTACATGGTCCAGGACCTGTGCTTCTTCCTGGAGCAGCTCGGGGTGACGATCGAGGGCATCGGCACCACCACCCTGCGGGTGCACGGGAGGGCGCAGATCTCCAAGGACGTGGAGTACGCCCCCAGCGAGGACCCGATCGAGGCGATGAGCCTGATCTCCGCCGCGATCGTGACCCGCTCGAGCATCACGGTGCGCCGGGTGCCGATCGAGTTCATGGAGATCGAGCTGGCGCTCCTGGAGGAGATGGGCCTGCGCTACGACCGCTCCGAGGAGTACATGGCGGAGAACGGCCGGACCCGCCTGGTGGACGTCACCACCCATCCCTCGGACCTCAGGGCGCCGATCGACAAGATCCACCCGATGCCCTTCCCCGGCCTGAACATCGACAACCTGCCGTTCTTCGCAGTGATCGCCGCGACCGCGGACGGACAGACGATGCTGCACGACTGGGTCTACGAGAACCGGGCCATCTACCTCACCGAGCTCACGAAGCTCGGCGCGAACGTGAAGCTCATGGATCCTCACCGGGTGCTCATCGAGGGGCCGACGCGCTGGAGCGGTGCCGAGCTGGTGTGCCCGCCGGCGCTGCGCCCGGCCGTGGTGATCCTGCTGGCGATGCTCGCCGCGAAGGGCACCTCCGTGCTGCGCAACGTCTACGTCATCAACCGCGGTTACGAGGATCTGGCGGCCCGGCTGAACAAGCTCGGCGCGCGGATCGAGACCTTCCGGGACATCTGAGCGGACGGGTCTCGCAGACCACCGGGGAGTTCTCCCTCGACTCTCGCGCCGGTGCTGCTCAGAGGGTGGCCGCGCGTGCCGCCGGCCGGAGGTCCTCGCAGCGGGTTCCGCGCCGCCCGGCGGCGTCCCCTCCGTGGTGCACGCACCGCACCGCCGCCACCAGCACGAGCACGGTCGTGGCGAGCACCGCCGGCCCGGTGAGCCCGAGGGGGTGGAGCACCGGTGCCCCGAGCGCGGTGACGACCGGCAGGATCAGCGCACCGACCAGTGCGAGAACTCCGCCGCGATCGGCCCGCCAGGCGGTCCGGGAACCGGCCTGCACGAGCGTGACCAGCACCAGGACGATCACGTTCACGCTCATCCCCACCCAGACCGGATGCACACCCAGGTGGAAGTCGCTCACGCTCCAGTCCGAGAGCTGGTACCAGGCCAGGCCCGCACCGAACCCGGCGATCATCGAGGTGCCGGCTGCGGTGCGGGTGGCCAGGGGCCACGCGAAGGCGGCGAGCACCGGGGCGAGGGTCGCGCCGTTGCGCAGCGTCCAGGCCAGGATGTTCCACCAGGCCGACTGCTCGGTGCGCAGCACGGCGAAGAGGATCATCAGGGCGGTCAGCGCGACCAGCGACCATCGGGTCCAGCGCACCAGCTGCTCGGGGGTGGCGTTCGGGCGCAGGGCAGAGCCGACATCGCGGCCCAGCGAGGTCGCGCCGGAGAACTGGCAGGGGCCGGCCCAGCCCAGCGCGCAGGCCCAGATGCCGAGGAAGAACAGCGCGACCAGCGGGGCGGGGAGGGCCTCGGCGAGGAACCGGGGCACGGCCTCGAGGCCGCGGTCGCCGCTCGGCACCGCGATCGCGGCGGCACAGCCGATGATCGCGCCGAGCACGATGAACGGGGCACCGAGGGCGGCGGCGCGGACCATTCCCCGCTGGCCCTCCTCGGGGCTGCGGGCCGAGAGGGACATCTGGAAGGCGGCCTGCGCCAGCGGGACGTTGACCAGGAAGGTGCCGAACCAGGCCAGGATCAGTGCCGGTCCGGTGGCCAGCGGGTCCAGCAGGTCGGGTCGCTGCACGGGCAGCTCCGCGAGTGCGGCGCGGCCTGGTGCGGACAGCAGCGCGCTCACCCCGACCACCGCCATCACGGCGAAGAGCAGGCAGTTCATGGTCTGGTTGAAGCCGACCGACTGCATCCCTCCGGCGGAGAGGAAGGCCAGCAGCAGCACCGCCGTCACCGTGACGGACAGCGGCAGGGAGAGATCGGTGAACACGTGCAGCGCCGAGGCGAAGGCGATCGTGGTGGCGACCGACCACATGGGGAAGGTGATCGCGGTGATGGTCCCGGCCACGAGTTTCGCGGCGCGCCCGAAGCGGTCCCCGATGATCCCGGTGACGGTCACCACCAGCCGCTTGCGCAGCGGTTTGACCAGCAGCAGCGCGATGAGCAGGATCTGCACGGTCTCGGCGACGCCGTACCAGAGGGCCGAGACGCCGGTCAGGTAGGACAGCTCCAGGACCGAGATGAAGCTGGAGCCCGAGAACAGCCCGGTGATGCAGAACGTGACCGTCCAGGCGGAGAATCGTCGGCCCCCCACGAAGAAGGAGGCGGCGCGATCCTCGGCAGGCCGGCGGGCCAGTCGCCGGTTGGCGAGGACCAGGAATGCGGTGTAGGCGGCGGCCAGGCCGAGGGTCCACAGGCCGACCGCGCTCATGCGGCGGTCCAGACGACGTCGACCTCGACCTGGGCATCGCGCAGCAGGTTGACCATCGGGCACCGGCGCTCGACCTCGGCGGCCAGCTGCTCGAGCGCCCCCGCCTCGGCGGAGGAGGTGAGCTGGACGTCCAGGCGCACCGAGGTGAAGTGGGTCCGCACGCCGGGGACGCCGGCGATGCCGTCGCGGTCCTGCTCGGCGACCGCCGTGCTCACCACGTGCTCGACAGCGATCCCGAGGTCTGATGCGACGAGGTCGACGAGCACCGTGACGCAGCCGTTCAGCGCGCCCACGACGTACTCCAGCGGGGTCGGGGCGGTGTCGGTGCCACCGGCGGCCACCGGTTCGTCGAGCGTGAAGGTGTGGCGACGGATGGTCACGTCGGTGCGCTCGACGCCGGTGCGCTCACCGTGGCTGCGGATTCTCTTGAGGGCCATGGAGCAATGATGCGGAGCCGGTCCGGCACGGACAAACGCCACGACACAGACCGTCATGCGCGGCGCCTCCCCCGGCGGGACCGCGGTGCTAGTTTGACCGGGGGAGGTGAGATCCCATGGATGGCCTCATCGGGTTCGCCACGAGCACGACGCTCGTGGAGGTCGAGCTGCTCCTGGCCGCGTTCGTGCTGTGCTCCCTGATCGGGCTCGAACGGCAGTTCCGCCAGAAGGCGGCAGGGTTCCGCACGCACGTGCTGGTGGGCCTGGGGTCCTGCGCCTTCACCCTGGTCTCCGTCTACGGGTTCTCCGCAGTGATCGGCGACGACGTGCGCCTGGACCCCTCGCGCATCGCCGCCCAGATCGTCTCCGGCATCGGCTTCCTCGGCGCCGGCGTCATCTTCAAGGGCCGCAACGTGGTGCGCGGGCTGACCACCGCCGCCACCATCTGGGTGGCGGCCGCGGTGGGGATGGCCTGCGGGGCCGGAATGCTCTCCCTCGCCGTGATGCTCACGGCGCTGCATCTGCTGACGCTGTTCGTGATCGCCCCGCTGCTGCACCGGCTCCCTTCTCCCGACTCCAAGCGTCTGCTGCGCATCACCTACGTCGACGGCGCCGGGGTGCTGCGCGACCTGCTGGCGGTGGCGACCTCGATGGGGTTCACCAGCTCGATCGAGCACAGCCGCCGCACCGAGCAGGACGGCCTCCGGCTCGTGGTGATGGAGGTGCAGTTCCATGGCCGGCCGCCCGTGCGCGAGCTGATCCCGCCGTTCATGGAGCTCGACGGCGTGGAGCGGGTCGCCCTGCGCCGCGACGAGGACCCCGACGACGACCAGTCCTGACGGGCACGGTCGCGCCGGGGCTCAGACCCTGACGGTCGCCCGCACCCGCGCCAGGATCTGTCTCGCGGCGACGTCCGCGCCGGCCAGCAGCGGCGAGGGCACCCCCGGGGCGGCGCCGATCGCGGAGCCGGGCTGGGTGGAGGCCGCAGGGATGCCGAGCACCACCACGGAGCCGTTCACGGTGCCGTCGGCCGCGATGAGGTTGTGACCGCCGACCGCCTGCTCGGAGTGCTCGGCACGGGTGGCCTCCAGGGAGTGGGTGGGCACGCCGTCGACGGTGTGGATGCGGGCCCGGCCGGTGGCCAGCAGGGCGCGCAGCAGCGGGTCGCTGGTGCGGGGGATCCTCCCCTTGGACATGCGGGTCTCCAGCAGCACGGCGGAGGTCGCCACACGCCCGGTCAGCGGCGAGGCGGCGCGGAAGAGCCCGGTCCTCCCGTCGGCCTCGATGCTCATCTCGGGGCCGATCAGCTCGATGATCCCGGCCTCGATGAGCGCCAGGACCAGCCGGACCCGCTCGGCGGGCGGTCCGGAGGCGAGCGCCAGGGAGTCGCCGTCGAACCAGCCCAGGACATCGCGGGCGAGGGACGCTCCTGTGAAGGCGCCGCGCCCGGTCAGCCGTCCGACGCGTCGACGCAGCGCTCCCATCGCGCCGTTGACGGCGGCGCGGGGATGGTGCCAGGGATCGGCGAGCGAGCCCAGCTCGTCGGCGATCAGTCGCCGCACCAGGCGCGACCAGTCCTGCGCGGAGACGGGACGGCCGTGAGTGGGGCGGTGCAGCTCCTGGAGCGTCCAGCGCCAGCGCGGGTCGGTGATCGCCTGCGCGAGCACGGTGTCGACGTCGGCGACCGTGGCCGCGGCGTCGAGCCCGAGGAGCCAGTCGCCGTGCACCGCGGACGGCGCCAGCTCGGCGAGGGCCTCGAGATGGACGCGGGCGAACTCGCGGGCGAGCACCGGCCACACCTCGCCGGCGAAGTCCACGTCGGTGCGCTGCTCGAGTGCGTCGAACCAGGCATCGCTCGCCCAGACCGGGGCGAAGGGGCGCACCGAGCGGCCGCCCTCGGGCTTGGAGCGGTACGGGATGCCACGGCGGGAGCCGACCACGAGATGCGGCTCGCGGCCGCTGGGCAGATAGCGCAGGCGCCCGCGCGGGTCTCCCGCCACCGCCTCGAGAGTGCCGCCCCAGTCGACGACCAGCTGCCCGATGACATCGAAGAAGTTCGCGCCCAGCCCGCGCACCAGCACGGTCTCCCCCGCCGGCAGTCCGGTGTACTCCCGTTCAGCGGGCATGCCGGGGGCGGCATAGCGCAGGGAGCACCGCTCGGCGAACGCCGTCAGCGCGGCGACCTCGGCGTCCGGCTCGGACTGGACCATGCCCTGGGCGAGCACCACCGTGGGAGCGGCGAGCCGGCGCCCGTCCTCGAGGACCACCGCGGTGTCCTCTCCGTCCCGGTCGAGGTCGACGGCGCGGGCCACGATCTCGGTGACCTCGACGATGCCGCTCGCGATCGCGGCATCGAGCTGGTCACGGAAGTACACGCCCTGCAGGCGACGGGTGGGGAAGGTGGCGCCGGTCAGTGCCGCGGCCTCCTCGAGCACCCACTGCCCCGCCGGGTGGCCGCCGTCGGCGCGGACCCGTCGGGCCCAGTCCACCAGATCCGGGCCCGGTGCGGCGGGACCGCTCATCGGGGTGGAGTCGTCGGGGTGGACGGTGGTGGCGTCGGCCTGGGTGTTGTTGAGGTACTGGGCGGGCTGGTCGATGAGCCAGGTCGCGCCGGGGCCGACGGCGAGGGCGTCGATGATCGCCAGTCGCACCGGCCCGCCGCCCGCCGCGGCGGCGCGGGCGGCGGTGCGCAGCACGGTGGCCACGCCGCGCGGGCCGCCGCCGACGATGACGGCGTCGACGTGCGCAGTCTCCGGATGATCCACTCCGCTCATGTGGTCACCAGCTCCTCGAGCCGGCTGCCGGTGCGGGTGAAGCCGGCCTCGTCCACGCGAGGTCGCACCTCGACCGCGCCCTCCCGGGCGGCGACCTCGACATCGACCTCGTAGACGCCGCGCAGCGTCTCGGCCCGCAGCGCCTCGGTCGGGGTGCCGTCGGCGACGAGATGGCCGCCGTGCAGCACGATCACCTGGTCGCAGTAGCGGGCGGCATGGTTCAGGTCATGGATGGCGATGAGCGCGCTGATGCCCTCCTCGCGGGTGATCTGGCGGACCAGCTGCAGGGTCTCGATCTGGTAGCGCAGGTCGAGGGCGGAGGTGGGCTCGTCCAGCAGCAGCACCCGGGTGTCCTGAGCGAGGGCCCGGGCGATCAGCGCGCGCTGCTGCTGCCCGCCGGAGAGCTCGGACAGGGACTGCTCGGCGATCTCCACCAGGCCCATCCGCACGATCGCGTCCTCGACCTCTGCGCGGTCCCGGGCGCGGGGCGTGAGACCGAAGTGCGGGGTGCGGCCCAGCATCACGGCCTCGCGCACGGTGAGGTCGAAGGGGGCGTCCCCGGCCTGTGGCACATAGCCGACGACCTTCGCGAGCTCGCGGCGGCCCAGCCGCGCGGTCGCGCGGCCCTCGACGGTGACGGTGCCCGTCCGGGCGCGGTGCACGCCGGCGATCGCCTTGACGAGGGTGGATTTGCCGGAACCGTTGGGACCCAGCAGCGCGCAGAACGCGCCGGGGGCGACCTCGAAGGAGACCTCGTCGAGGATCCGCGTGGTCCCGTAGGAGAAGGAGAGGCTGTCGACGGTGAGGCTCACGTGAGGGTGTTCCTTCGGGTCAGGATCAGGGAGATGAACACGGGGCCGCCGATGAAGGCGACCACGATGCCGACGGGCACCACCGCAGGGGCGATGACGGTGCGGCCCACCGCGTCGGCGACCAGCAGCAGCAGGCCACCGGAGAACGCCGCGAAGGGCAGCAGATGGCGGTGATCGGCACCGATCGCGAGGCGTGCGATGTGGGGGCCGACGAGGCCGACGAACCCGATGATCCCGCAGAAGGAGACCACCACCGCGGCGAGGCCGACGGCGAGGGCGATCAGACCGACCCGCACCGGGCCCACGTTGACGCCGAAGCTGCGGGCGGCGTCGTCACCGGCGAAGGCGATGGCATTGAGGTCCTTGGAGAACAGCAGCGTCAGCGGGATCGCGATGACGGTGAGGATCCCGACGATCATCACATCGGACCACAGCGCGTCGTTCACCGAGCCGAAGGTCCAGCGGATGATCGCCTGCAGGGTGTTCTCGTTGGCGGTGAACTGGAGCGCGGAGGTGAGGGCCTCGAAGATCTGGGTCATCGCGATGCCGAGCAGCAGCAGGGTGGCCACCGCCATGCGGCGCGCGGTGGCGATGCCGAGCACCACGGCCGAGACCACGAGCGCCATGACCATGGCTCCGACGATGGTGGCCCAGGCGGGCAGCTGCTGGGTGCCGGCCAGGGTGATCACCAGTGCGGCGCCGAAGGCGGCGGCCGGGGAGACGCCGAGGGTGAACGGGCTGACCAGGGGGTTGCGCAGCAGGCCCTGCATGAGCACGCCGGAGACGGACAGCGCGGCGCCGGCGGTGAAGGCCAGCAGCACGCGCGGCAGCCGCAGCTGGGTGATCACCGCATAGGTGGAGGCGAAATCGGCGCTGATGGTGCCGCCCAGCAGGCTCACCCGCAGCGAGTGGAGCACGTCGCCCATGCCCACGCCGGCGGTGCCGATGGTCACCGCCGCCACCAGGGAGACCGCGGAGAGGACCGTTCCGGCGGCGAGGATGAGCAGCTTGCGCGTACCGCGGCGGCGCGCGGTCCGGGCGCCGCCGGTCTCAGCTGCCTCGGGCGCGGGGGCGGGACGGTCGAGGGTGGTGCTCATGCGCCGGGCCCCCGGATGTAGTCGGCCGGGTCGGACAGCGCGGTGTCCTGGAACTCGGTGACCCAGCGGGTGAGGTACGCGTCGGGATCCACACCGTCCATCTGCGCGGGATGCAGCCAGGAACCGAGGTAGAGGGCGCCGATGGACTTGCCGAGCGCACTGGTGGCCCAGCCGTTCGCGATCGCGACGTTCCCCTGGTCCAGTGCTGTCATGCCGTCCCAGCCGGGCCGGGCGGCGATGTCCGCGCGCAGGGCGTCGAAGCGGTCGACGGGCTCCGCGGAGGGCTCGAACTCGTGGAACACGAACTGCGGATCGCGCAGCACCACCTCGGCGGGATCGACGGTCAGCTCCTCCTGGGCGTCGCCTCCGGCGGCATCGTCGAAGACGTTCGCGCCGCCGGCGGCGAGGATCATCGCGTGGAAGCCGGAGCCGGGCAGGGTGGTGAGGTACGGCTCGACGGTCTCGAGGTAGACCGGGACCGGCTCGACGTCCGCGAGGCGGTCCTGGAGGATCCCGGAGATCTCGGCCTTGAAGTCGAGCACCGTCCGTGTGCTCTCCTCGAGGCCGAACACCTGGCCCAGCAGGGTGAGGGTCTCGTCCACGACGTCGGTGTCCCAGGCAGTGGCGACGATCAGCGGGATGCCGAAGGCCTCGAGCTGCTCCGCGGCCTCCTGCCAGACGGCGTTGCGCGGCATGACCACGACGTCGGGCTCGAGCCCGGCGATCGCCTCGTAGTTCAGCTGGTCCAGGCCCTCGGCGATGATCTGGTCCTCGCCGAGATCGAGGTAGGGCAGGCGGTCCAGCGAGGCCCGGTCCACGCCGACGACGCGGTCGGCGGCGCCGATGGCGCGCAGGAACTCGTTGGTGTAGCTGTTCAGGACGACGGCCTGCTGGGCGGGGCCGGGCAGGATCACCTCGCGGTCCTGGTCGTCGATGATCGTCAGCTGCTGGGCCGCCTCGGCCTGGCCCGCGACCGTGACCTCGCCGCAGGCGGCGAGACCCAGGACGGGCAGGGTGGCGAGGGCGGCGCCGAGCACGGTGCGGCGGCGGGGTGCGAAGGTCATGGGAATCCTCGGGACAGAAGGGACGGAGCAGGTCAGGAGGGGTCGATCGGGTCGCCGAGGCTGAGCATCAGTCGGTTCGCCCAGGCGAAGAAGGCGGCGGCGCACAGCAGGTCGGCGATCTCGGGGTCGGGGATGCCCAGCGCACGCAGCGGCGAGATCGGTACGGTCGACGGGCGGGGACGCGAGAGCTCGGCGGCAGCGGTGACGATCGCGGACCAGCGTGCGTCCGCTCCGGCGGCCAGCGGCGCGAGATCCGCAGCGATCCAGTCGGCATCGCGCTCGAGGACGGCGGCCAGCAGCGCATCCACCTGGCCCTCGCGCTCGGCGAAGGCGGCGGCCTTGCGGGCGTGGACGGAGGCGCAGTAGATGCAGTCGTTGACCTTGCTGGTCACGGCGGCGGCGAGCTCCCGCTCGGCCTTGGGCAGGCCGTCTCGTGGCAGGAAGATCGCGTTGTCGAGCTCGCTGCGAGCCCTGGTGATGCCGGGCGTGAGCGAGAGCATCCGGAAGTAGACGCTGCGGGTGCTCGCCTTGGAGGCGAAGGAGTCCCGCTGCTCGGGGGTGAGTGCGTCCTCGGCGGGCACCTCGATCCAGGGTTCCCACTGCAGCTGCTCGCGGGTGAAGGCCGACGGGCGGGTGCCTCCGCTCGGGGTGGTGCCGCCGTGCTGTGCGGCGCGGTCGCGGGTGCGCGGAGCGCGGACCGGGGCATCGGCCGGCGGCAGATCGAGGTCGTGGAGTGCGGCGAGGCCCGTGACCAGGCGTTGGAGGTAGCTCTCGAAGGCGACGAGCTGGCTGATGAGCACCGCGGTGCGGGGACCGTGCCCGGCTGCGGTGAGACGCTCCTGATCGGCGGGCGTGACCAGCGCCGGGGAGAGCGAGAGCAGGTCCACGTGATCCCGCAGGGCTGCCAGGCCCGGGTCCCCGGTCAGCGGGTCGGCGGCGGTCAGCGCCTCGGAGGCGCCCTGGGCCCGGTGCCAGGCGGCGAGCGGTCCGCTGCCCTGCCAGTCCGCGGTGACCGCGGCCAGCGCATGCAGCACGGGCAGCGACAGCACCTGCGGCTCCCGGTAGAGCGCGTCGTAGGCCGCGCGAGTGTGGGCCAGCACCTCGGGGCGGAGCACCTCGAGGGCGGCGCGGCCCTCGGGGGACTCGGTGAGGAGTGCATCCAGGAGCAGCTGGGAGTCAGGGGGAGCAACCAGAGAAGTCATACGTAGACCTTAGGGCCTACCAAAGCATCCATTGGCTTTGTGACAGAGTGTGGACGCTCACGTCCGCGCACGAGGAGAGGCCCGTGGTCCCCCGCGACGACGATCCCTCTCGTCATCGCAGCGGTCCACGGGCCTCTGCACGCGGTGACACCGCGGCCACGCCTCGGCTGCCGAGCCGCCTCAGCGGCCTGCACTCACCTCGGCGGCGCGACCGGAGCCGTCAGAACCAGGTCTTGCGTCCCCCGACGGCGCGGCCGAGGAAGCCCAGCACCGTCAGGACGATGCCGATCACGACGAGGAGCCCGCCGAGGGCGTAGAGGAAGGAGAGGTCGGTCAGCGCGCCGACGATCAGCAGAATGACACCGAGAATGATCATGGAGAACCTCGCTAAGCAGAGCTCGCGCCGCAGGGGGTCCTGGGCACCTAGGTGGTCACCGCTGCGCGGAGACGGGAACTGGGACCCGCGGTACCCGTGACGCAGCGCCGACCGGGAAGACCCTCCACGATACCTGAGCATCTGCTCAGAACGATGCGCACCACGGCGCGCCCTGCCCTCGCACAGTCCTCCCCGACATGGCCGTGACCAGGGGTTCCGCCGAGTGGGAAGGAGGCGTCCAGGGCTGGGCTACCGTGCGGTCCTTCCCGCGCCGGCCCGCCGGTCACCGCGAACGCCCGCCTGGGCGCGTCGTCGGTGCTAGCGTGCCGGAGTGACCGACTCGGATTCCCGCTCCCCAGCATCGTCCGCCTCCACCGCCCAGGAGGCTCGGAGCGGTGGCACGATCGGCTTCGATCGCGAGCAGTACATCGAGCTCCAGTCCCGCCACATCCAGCACCGTCGTGAGGAGATCGGGGGGAAGCTGTACCTGGAGATGGGCGGGAAGCTCTTCGACGACCACCATGCCTCCCGCGTGCTGCCCGGCTTCACCCCGGACAACAAGATCGCGATGCTGCACCGGCTCAAGGACGAGCTGGAGATCCTGGTGTGCCTGAACGCCAAGGACCTGCAGCGCCAGAAGGTCCGCGCAGATCTGGGCATCCCCTACGAGGACGACGTGCTGCGGCTGATCGACGTGTTCCGCGAGCACGACTTCCTGGTGGAGAACGTGGTGGTCACCCAGTTGGAGCCCGCCAACCATGTCGCGCACGCCTTCATCGAGCGGCTGCAGCGGCTGGGCCTGACCGTGGCGCGGCACACCGTGATCCCCGGATATCCCCAGGACACCGACCGGATCGTCTCCGAGCAGGGCTTCGGCGCGAACGAGTACACCCACACCACGCGCGACCTGATCGTGGTGACCGCGCCGGGCCCGGGCTCGGGCAAGCTCGCCACCTGCCTCTCGCAGATCTATCACGACCATCAGCGCGGGATCTCCTCCGGGTACGCGAAGTTCGAGACCTTCCCGATCTGGAACCTGCCGCTCGAGCATCCGGTGAACCTCGCCTACGAGTCCGCGACCGCGGACCTGGACGACCTCAACCTCATCGACCCGTTCCATCTGGCGGCGTACGGGCAGCAGGTCACGAGCTACAACCGCGATGTGGAGGTCTTCCCGCTGCTGCGCACGCTGCTGGAGCGCCTCACCGGGACCTCGCCCTACGCCTCCCCCACCGACATGGGCGTGAACCTGGCCGGGGACTGCATCGTCGACGACGAGGTGTGCCGGGAGGCCTCCCGGCAGGAGATCATCCGCCGCTACTACAAGGCGCTCATGCACGAGCGGATCAATGACGAGGACGACGTCGTCTCGCAGCGGATCGGGATGGTGATGTCCAAGGCGGGCTGCGCACCGACCGACCGCGCCGTGGTGCAGCCCTCCCTCGCGATCGAGGCCCGCACCGGGGAGCCGGGGGCGGCGATGCAGCTGGGAGACGGCACACTGATCTCCGGGAAGACCTCGGCGCTGCTGGGCTGCTCGGCGGCGATGCTGCTGAACGCCCTGAAGCACCTCGCCGGTCTCGAGGATTCCGTGCAGCTGCTCTCCCCCTCCTCGATCGAGCCGATCCAGACTCTGAAGACCGAGCACCTGGGCTCCCGCAACCCGCGCCTGCACACCGATGAGGTGCTGATCGCCCTGTCGGTCTCCGCCTCGAGCGACGAGAATGCCCGGCAGGCCGTGGAGCAGCTGCGCAACCTCGCCGGCTGCGATGTGCACACCACCACGATCCTCGGCACCGTCGACGAGGACATCTTCCGCAACTTGGGGATCTCCGTGACCTCCGAGCCGCGGTTCCTGCACAAAGCGCTCTACCACAAGCGCTGAGAGACCCGGAGGTCCGTCATGCGTCGCCCGCTCATCGCTCTCGCCGTCCCGCTGCTGCTGCTCGGCCTCTCCGCCTGCGGGCCGGAGGAGACTCCTGAGGAGGAGACCACGACCCCGACCACCGAGGCGGAGACCACCACGACGTCACCGCCGGTGGAGGTCTCGGACGGCGGCGGCGACCTCGGCGACGATGACGACGAGGTGGTCCAGCCGACGGAGACCACGGAGTACGTGGAGCAGGGCGAGGGCACCGACGGCGAGTAGACGTCGCTGCGGCCCCGGCCGACTCTCACCCCATCGCGTGCAGGGTCAGTGCGGCGAGGAAGCCGAGGGTCGCCAGCAGCCCCGTGTACAGGGAGTCCTTCGCGAACGCCTCGGGGATCATGGTGTCGGTGATCATGGCGAGGATCGCGCCTGCGGCCAGGGCGTTGACCACCGCGAGGGTCGCCGGGGCCGCGCCGTCGAGCAGCACGAAGCCGGCGAGCGAGGCGAGCCCTGAGGCCAGGGCGATCGCACCCCAGATCCCGAACACGTACCGCCGACTGCGACCGGCGCTCTTCCAGCCGGCGCTGCTGGAGAGCCCTTCGGGGAGGTTGGAGATGAACACGGCGGCGAACATCGGCACGCTCAGCCCGGGACCGACGAGCACGCTGAGCCCGAGCACCATGGATTCGGGGACCCCGTCCAGCAGGGCGCCGATGGCGATCGCTCCCCCGCTGCCGCTCTGCTCCTCCTCGGAGGTCTGCAGATCGCCGGAGCGCTTGCGGTGGCGGGCTCCGCGGCGGGCCAGCAGAATGTTCAGCCCCACATAGATGACGGCCCCCGCGAGGAATCCGCCCGCCGTGGAGACCAGCCCTCCCTGGTCCATGGCGTCCGAGACCAGCTCGAGGGTGAGGGCGGAGATCAGCACTCCGGCCCCGAAGGCCATGATGGCGGCGACGACTGCGGCGGGGACCTTCACGAACCAGCCGATCGCGCTGCCCAGCAGCAGGGCACCACCGGCGACCAGTCCGGCCAGCAGGGCGAGCAGCCAGGGTTCCATCTCGTCTCCTCGACCTCGACGCTGCGATGTGGTGACGACTCTAGCCCCCGCTCGCGCGGGGGTTCAGCGCAGCTCGAGCAGCGCCTGCACGGCGGCGTGGTCGGAGTGGGCACGGGAGTCCGCGCCGGCAGTGGTGATCGCGGCCTGCAGCGCGATGAGGTCCGGGGTGGTGAGGATCCAGTCGATGCGCTCGCCCTGCTCGATCGGCGGGAGGTAATCGGTGAAGGTGCCCCAGGCGGGGGTGAGGCGTTCACGGGCGGAGTCCCAGCTGTCCCGCATCGGCCCGTCGGTGACGAGGGTGGAGTAGGCGCTGGAGTCTCGCGCGGCGGCGTTGAAGTCGCCGGTGAGGATCGTGGGGCGGGAGGTGTTCGCGACCAGGTCGGCCAGGAGGTGGGCGGCGCGCTCTCTAGCGGTCTCGGACTCGTGATCGAGGTGGGTGTTCAGGACGGTCAGCTCCCGGCCGGTGACCCGGTCGCGGAGGTCCGCGCGGACCACGATCCGGGTGACGGTGTGCCCCCAGGTGACCGAGCCGATCACCTCCGGTGTGTCCGAGAGCCAGGACTGGTCCCAGGCGATCACCTCGAAGCGTCCGGGATCGTAGAGGATCACGGCGTGCTCGCCGTGGCTGCCGCCCTCTCGGCCGTACCCGAGACGGCGATGGCCGGGCAGCGCCTCCTCCAGCGCGGAGAGCTGTCCGTGCAGCGCCTCCTGGACTCCCAGCAGCGCGGGGCGCTCCCGGGCCAGCAGCTCGACGAGCAGCGGGCGGCGCTCCGGCCAGTGGTCGGGGTCGCCCGGGCGGGTGCTGCCGTCCCCGGAGCGGTCGCAGCGGATGTTCATGCTCATCACGTGCAGCTGCTCGGGTGTCGTGGGAGTCAGAGCGGGAGGTGTCGTCACAGCCGTCCTTCCAGAGAGTCCGGCGTGCCACGCCGGTCGCCTTCGATCGTCACCGGCACCACCGTAGCCCGGAGGGCCGACGGGGACTGTCGTGGCGGGCCGGGCGTCATCGCACCTCCTCCTTCCATGTGACCTGCGCGCAGCCGTGGCGTTCGGCCCACGTCGCCAGAGAGACCGTGTCCGTCGACGGCGGATAGGTCAGCTCGTCGGTGCCGGCCGGCCGGCTGACGCGGATCGAGGTCCGCACGCTCGCACTCCACGCGGGCCGGCGCCGGCCGGGGCGGTCCCCCCGGTCGCGGTCGAAGTTCAGGACTCTCGGCGCGCGCGGGAGCAGGACCACGGTGACCACCCGGGCGTGGACCTCGATCCGGTCGATCTGCTCCCACGGGATCAGGCGCCTGCGGTGGAGGATGTCGAACCACCCCAGCTCCGTCGCGCCCGCGAACGGCTGTGCCGACCGCAGGGAGGTGAAGATCCTCGGAAGGAAGACGGCCAGCCCCACCACCGGCATCCAGCCGAAGAGCACCACCAGCCACCAGGGCGCCTCCCCCGTCGCGATGCCCCAGACGAAGATGCCTCCGAAGCCGGCCAGCAGCACGCTGCCCCAGGCGTAGAAGACCGACTGCCGGAGACGCGCGAGCAGCGGGGTGGCGTCGACCCGCGGATCCGGCGACCATGCGGGCTCCAAGCCGAAGCGTCTGGTCTCCTCGAACGTCGGCGAGAAGCCCTCGGTCGACCATCGCCCGATCGCCTCCTGGGCCCCGGGTCGCCAGCGCACCCCCGGACCGAGCCCGTTCCCCGCCCCCGCCGGCAGGGAGCGGTCGACCTCCCGGTCCAGCCTCACACGACGCAGGTCCTCGAGGAGCACCTGACTGCTGCCCCTGCCGCCGTGCCCGGTGACGATCAGCCCGCCGGGGCAGATGGCCACCGTGCCCTGGCTCGTGGACCACGCCCGGCTCAGGCGGGGCAGCACGGTGGCGACGATGACGCCCACCGCGGCCGCGACACCGGAGATCGCGACGAACCGAGCGGAGTGCTCGACGCCGAGGAGGGCCCCGAAGCCCACCGTCCCCAGCACCGCAGCGACCAGGCCGACCCAGGACAGCGCCACGGCCGCGCGCCGGGGCCGCCACGCGATCAGCACGGCACCGTCCGGGCGACGGGGCGGGCGCAGATCACGCAGGAAACCGTCGAGGGTCCACACCCAGGGGAGCGCGGCGAAGAGGACGATCACCACGATGATGACCAGTGTGAGCGCCAGGTCGTCCATCTCGGGGTGCGTCGTGATGGTGCCGATCAGGCCCAGTGCTCCCAGGGAGAACCCGGCCCTCACCGGCGGCATCTGCATCAGACGCTGCGCCATGCTCGCATTCATCACACGCTCCGAATCGACCGCAGAGCGGCAGGTGGGGTCCATCGACGAAAGGTCACTGCAGCGGCCCGGGCCCGCCGTCCGCCGCCGAGCGCGCACCTCGGCCGGGAGTCATGCGGGGGCGGTCCACCCCGCGGATGACGCGCTCGGCGGATCCCGCGTCGGCGTCGATCAGGACGCTCACCCTCGGGCGAGGACCTCGTCGATCACCGTCGCGGCCTCCTCGACCTCGGCGGCGGTGGTCCTCGCACCGAGCGTGAAGCGCACGGCGGTCTGCGCGATCTCGCGCGGGATCCCCAGCGCCATGAGCACGTGGGAGGGCTCGTCGCTGCCGGCGGCGCAGGCCGAGCCGCTGGAGGAGATCACGCCCTGCTCGGCGAGGTCCAGCACGATCGACTCCCCGCTGCGGCCGGGGACGCAGAAGGAGGCATGGCCGGGCAGGCGCGTCCCGGGCCGGTCGATCTCCGCTCCGGTCAGCCGCACGCCGTCCCGCGCGGCCAGCACGCGGCGGACCAGGAGATCCCGCAGCGGCAGCAGCCGCGCCGCCGCCTCGTCCCGTTCCGCCTCAGCCAGTTCTAGGGCGGTCGCGAGCGCGACGGCGAAGGCGACGTTCTCGGTGCCGGAGCGTCGGCCCCGCTCCTGCCCGCCGCCGTGGACGAGCGGCTCCACGGGGAGCCTGCCGCGGATCATCGCCAGGCCGCTCCCCTTCGGCGCGCCGAGCTTGTGACCCGACAGCGTCAGAGCGTCCGCACCGAGGCCCCGCAGCTCGAGCCGGCCGGCGGCCTGCACGGCGTCGGTGTGCAGGAGGGCGCCGGAGGCGTGAGCGACCTCGGCGAGCGCAGGGATGTCGTGGACGGTGCCGATCTCGTTGTTGGCCAGGGCCAGGGAGACCAGGGTCGTGTCCTCCCGCAGTGCGTCCCGCAGCGTCTCGGGGCTCACGGCACCATCGGGCGCCACCTCGAGGTACGTCACGTCGAAGCCATGGACGCGGTGCAGGAAGTCGATGCTCGCCAGCACCGCCTCATGCTCGGTGCCAGCGGTGACCAGATGCTTCCCGCGCGGGGCGGCGAGTGCGAGCCCCTTGATCGCGAGATTCGCCGCCTCGGTGCCGCCGGCGGTGAAGACGATGTCGCTGCGGCGCACGCCGAGCACGGCGGCGGCACGGGCCCGGGCGTCCTCGAGCCCGGCGGCCGCCGCCTCCCCCACCGGGTGATGGCTGGAGGGGTTGCCGAAGGTGCCGGTGAGATAGGGCCAGGCGGCTTCGAGCACCTCCCGGCGGACGGGGGCGGTGGCGGCGGTGTCGAGGTAGATCATCAGCGGCGCTCAGGCGGTGACGGTCATGTCGAGGCCGAGGTCCAGGTGTCGGGCGCTATGGGTGAGGGCGCCGGAGGAGATGACATCCACCCCGGTGCGGGCGATGTCGGCGACCGTCTCCAGGGTCACGGTGCCGCTCGCCTCGACGATCGCGCGCCCGGCGATGATCTCCACGCCGCGGGCGAGGTCCGGCAGCGCGAAGTTGTCGAGCATGATCACGTCGACGCCGCCGGCCAGCACGGGCTCGATCTGCTCGATGCGGTCCACCTCCACCTCGAGCGTGGTGGTGTGGCCGAGTCGGGAGCGTGCCTGTCGGATCGCCGCGGTGAGGTCCAGACCCTGCTGCCGGAGCACGGCGAGGTGGTTGTCCTTGGCCATCACGGCGTCGGAGAGGGAGAAGCGGTGGTTGACCCCGCCGCCGCAGCGCACGGCATGGCGCTCCAGGGCGCGCAGGCCCGGGGTGGTCTTGCGGGTGTCGGTGATGGCGGCGCCGGTTCCCTCGACCGCGTCGACGACACGACGGGTGAGGGTCGCGATGCCGGTCATCCGCTGCAGCAGGTTCAGGGCCACCCGCTCGGCCTGGACCACGGCGCGGGCCGGGCCGGTCACGGTCGCCAGCACCTGGCCGGCGGTGAAGCGGTCGCCGTCGGCCCTGTGCGCGCGGACCTGCACGGCGGGGTCGGTGAGGCGGAAGGCGGCGGCGAACACCTCGATCCCCGAGAGCACGCCCGGTTCGCGGGCGGTGAGCTCGGCGGTGGCCACAGCCTCGGCGGGCAGGAACACCTCGCCGGTGAGGTCTCCCCAGGGCGCGTCCTCGACCAGCGCGGCGGAGACCACGGCCTCGATCCGGGCTGCCGGGAGCGTGGGGGCAGGGGCGGTGGTGGTCAGCATGCGTGGTCCTCCTGGACGGGGATGGCGGGGGTGTCGAGGCGGTGATGGGCACCGAGGGAGTCGGGGCGTGCTCTGGCCCGGGCCACGAGCAGGCGGGCGAGGTCGAGGAGGTTGCGGTCCTCGAGCGCGGCGACGGTGGAGAGCTCGGCAGGATCGTCTGCCTGCCAGGAGGCGAGGGCGTCGGCGGCCTCGTCCAGCTCGGCGCCGGTGCGCAGCAGCCCGGCGCGGCGCCACATCAGCTGCTGCAGGTCGCCGCGGGTCCAGCCGGCGCCGGCGGTGCGGGACGGGGAGACAGCGCGGACGCGGCCGGGGTGCGGCGCGGTGACCGGCCTCGTTCCGGTCCGGGCGACGGCTGCCGCGGCGTCCCCCGCCCGGGCACCGAACACGGCACCCTCGAGCAGGGAGTTCGAGGCCAGCCGGTTCGCTCCGTGCACCCCGGTGCGGGCGCACTCTCCGGCTGCGAGGAGACCGGGAAGCGAGGTCGTGCCGTCCAGGGCGGTGCGGATCCCACCCATCCAGTAGTGGGCGGCGGGGGTGACGGGCACCGGTGCGCGGGCCCAGTCGATCCCGCGCGCACGCAGCTCGGCGTCGATGCTCGGAAAGCGCCGCCGCAGCCGCGCTCCCCCGATCGCGGTGGCGTCCAGCAGCACCGGGCGACCGGCCTGTGCCCGCATCACCCGGGCGATGGCGCGGGCGACGACGTCGCGCGGTGCGAGCTCGGCGCGCGGGTCGAGGGCGGGCAGGAAGCGCTGGCCCCGCTCATCACGCAGCGTCGCGCCCTCGCCGCGCACCGCCTCCGAGATCAGGAAGCTGCCCGGACCGGCGAGCGCGGTGGGGTGGAACTGGAAGAACTCCAGGTCCTCGAGCTCGGCTCCTGCCCGCCAGGCGGCGGCGATCCCGTCCCCGGTGGCGACGGCGGGGTTCGTGGTGTGGGCGAAGAGCTGACCGGCACCGCCGGTGGCCAGGACGGCCACCGCGGCGCGGTGCACGAGCCGGGTCCCGTCGGCCCCGAGCAGCTCGGCCCCGACGACCCGGCCGGTCTCGAGCAGCAGATCCACCAGGGTCGTGTGCTCTCGCACGACGAGGCTCCCGGGCCCGGCGACCGAGCACGCCTCACGCGCCACTGCCCGCACCAGCGCCTCCTGGATGGCGCGCCCGGTCGCATCGCCGCCGGCGTGGAGGATGCGCGCACGGCCGTGGGCACCCTCCAGCCCCAGCGCGTACGGCGAGGCGCCCGCCCCCGAGCCGGCAGTGCTCGCCTCCCGGTCGAAGCGGACTCCGTGGCCGATGAGCTCGTCGATCGCCTCCGGCCCCTCCTGGCAGAGCACCCGCACCGCCTCCGCCGCGCAGAGCCCGGCCCCGGCCTCGCTCGTATCCCGGGCGTGCTGGGCGGGGGTGTCCCCGGGGCCCACCGCGCCGGCGATCCCGCCCTGCGCGCAGGCCGTGGCGCCGTCGCCGAGCGCGCCCTTGGTCACCAGCATCACGTGGGCGGTGCGGGAGGCGCGCAGCGCGGCCGTCAGCCCCGCGATGCCGGAGCCGACCACCAGCACCTGCGCGCCGGCGCCGCGTACCTCGCGTCCGGTCATGCTCAGCGCTCCGTGGTGGTGCGGGCCGGGGCGGGCTTCGCGCTGAGCATCCGTTCCAGGGCGAGCCGAGCGGGCTCGGCGACGTCCTGGCCCACGGTGATGCGGTTGACGACCTCGCCGGCCAGCAGGGACTCGAGCACCCAGGCCAGGTAGCCGGGGTGGATGCGGTACATGGTCGAGCAGGGGCACACCACCGGGTCGAGGCAGAAGATCGTGTGCTGCGGGTGCGCCGCGGCGAGGCGCTGGACCAGGTTGATCTCGGTGCCGATCGCGAAGGTCGTCGGCTCCTCGGCCCCCTCGATCGCGCGGCGGATGACGTCGGTCGAGCCGGACTCGTCGGCCGCGTCGACCACGGGCATGGGGCACTCGGGGTGCACGATCACGCGCACGCCGGGGTGCTCGGCGCGGGCCTTGTCGATCTGGGCGGTGGTGAAGCGCTTGTGCACGGAGCAGAAGCCGTGCCACAGCACCACCTTCGCCTCCAGCAGGCCCTGGGCGTCGTTGCCGCCCAGCGGTCGGCGCGGGTTCCACATCGGCATCTGCTCCAGCCCGATGCCCATCGCCTTGGCGGTGTTGCGCCCGAGATGCTGGTCGGGGAAGAAGAGCACCCGTCGGCCCCGCGCGAAGGCCCAGTGAAGGACGGTGGTCGCATTGGAGGAGGTGCACACGATGCCCCCGTGCCGGCCCACGAACCCCTTGAGCGCGGCCGAGGAGTTCATGTACGTGACCGGGATGATCGGCATCAGCCCGTCGGCGTCCTCGCTCTCGCCGCCGTAGACCTCCATCAGCTGCTCCCAGGCCTCCTCGACCTGGTCGATATCGGCCATGTCCGCCATCGAGCAGCCCGCCGCCAGGTTGGGCAGGATCACGGCCTGCTCGGGACCGGAGAGCAGGTCTGCGGTCTCGGCCATGAAGTGCACGCCGCAGAAGATGATCGCCTCCGCCTCGGTGCGGGCCTTCGCGGCGGTGGCGAGCTGGAAGGAGTCGCCCACGTAGTCGGCATACCGGATGACCTCGTCGCGCTGGTAGTAGTGGCCCAGCACGAGTGCGCGGTCCCCGAGCGCGGCCTTCGCGGCGAGGATCCTGCGGTCCAGCTCCTCGGCGCTCGCGTCGCGATACTCCTGGGGGATCTCGCCCTGGGCCGGGGCGCCGGCGGGGATCGGGTCCGCCATCGAGGCGCCGGGGCCGTAGCCGGGATCGGTCGCATCGACGTCCCAGGGGGCGTCCAGCAGGCGGGTCGAGCAGCCGGCGTCCGCGGCGCCGCGGGTGCTGAGGTCGCGCAGGGTCAGGTCGACGGAGGCGCTGGTCATGGGATCTCCTGAGGGTCGGGGCTGAGGTCAGCGTTCGGTGAGCGGGCCGTTGTCGGACAGCTGGATCGAGCGATCGTGCCGGTACAGACGAGCGGGACGGTGCCGGCCTCCGGTGCGATAGGCGTCGGTGGCCACGAGCCGTCCCGAGGTCTCGATCTGTCGGCGGAAGTTCGAGGGTTCGAGGGAGCGCTGGAGCACCGCTTCATGGACCCCGCGCAGCTCGGCGAGGGTGAAGCTCTCGCCGAGGAAGGCGGCGGCGATGCGGGAGTACTCGACCTTGTTGCGCAGTCGCCACAGCGCGTACTCGACGATCAGCGAATGGTCGAAGGCGAGCTCGGGCAGCTCGTCGGCGACGAACCACTGGACGTTCACCCCGACGGCGCCGGCATCGGCCTCCTCCGGCCGCACCAGCGCCCAGTAGACGACCGAGACGGTGCGCTCGGCCGTGGTCGGCGCCCGGTCCGTCCCGCCGAAGGCGTAGAGCTGCTCGAGGTATCGCGGGCTCAGCCGGGTGGTCTCCTGCAGCGTCCGGGCGGCCGAGGTCGCCAGTCCCTCCTCCGCGCCGAGCGGTCCCCCGGGCAGCGCCCATCGTCCCTGGTGCGGCTGTCGGATACGGCGCACCAGGGGCACCCAGAGCACCGGCAGGCGGGTCCTGGGGTGGGGGCGCAGGGCGAAGATGACGGTCGAGACCGCCAGGGAGAGCGAGCCATCCATCACAACACCTCCTGTTAAGGTCACGGGGACCTTTACTCGTGACGAGGAGGTTAGTTTCCTCTCGACCAGAAGGGCGGGCTGCGCCTGCGCGATGTGAGCGGGGTCACCGCTCCGGTGACACTAACTCCTCGCCCGAGAGGCGCCCTGCGCCCCCTGCTTACTCGGTGGGCGCGCCGATGAGGCCGCCCCGATGAAGGCTGCCGTCGACCTCAGTTCCGCAGCACGAGGGCCCGCCCCTGCTTCTCCACCTCGAGGACCAGGGCGAAGGCCCCGGACTCCGGGGGATACTCCAGCCGGCGCGGACCGATCGCGCGGAACAGCGGACCGGCGCTGCGCAGCTGCACGGGCGAGCGGCCCTGCAGCCTCTCGAGGCGATGGTTCATCCGGTTGCCGAGGTCGCGATCGATGAGAGGAGGCGCGTCCGCGCGGAGGGTCACCAGGGTGTGCTGATCCCGCACCTCGATCGACTCGATGTCCTCCCAGGCCACCAGCCCCTGGCCGTGCAGATGATCGACCCATCCTGCCGGGCTCACCTCCGCCGGGCCCTTGCCGTCGGTGCGCAGGGTGCGCAGCAGGCGCGGGGCGAGGATCGCGACGCCGAGCAGCGGCGCCCAGCCGAGCACGAGCAGGATCCACCACGACGCCTCGTCCACCACGACCGCCCAGATCAGCGCTCCGGCCAAGAGCGCGCATGCGAGCGTCGCCCAGCTCTGGAAGGCGATCAGTCCCCAGCGGTCCCCCCGGGAGGACGTCACCGTCGACGGGTCGGAGGACCACCGGGGCTCGAGGTGGAGGGCGCGCATCTCCTCGGCGGTCGGGTCGAAGCCCTCGTCGGCCCAGCGTGCGACGGCCGCACACGCACCCGGTCGCCAACGCACGCGACCGCCGAGATCCTCGGCCAATGCTGTCGGCAGCGACTGAGCGGCCGACGACGACGGCAGGACCGTTCCGAGCTGCGGCCACGGGATGGTCCTGTGCTGGTCACCGCGATCAGGGACGAGCCGGAGCCCATCGGGGGAGACCGCCACCAGCCCGGCGCCGTCGGCGTACCAGCGGCTGAGCCGCGGCAGCAGCGAGGCGACCGGCAGGGACACTCCGAAGGAGAGCGTGCAGAGGACGAGGGCGACGTCGTTCACCTCGGTCGCTGCCAGCGGGACGAAGGTCAGTCCGGCGAGGATCACCACCCCCAGCGCGGTCCAGGACAGCACCCGTGCCAGCCGTCGCGGCCGGTGCGCGACCACCACCGCATCATGCAGCGGCCGCGGCTCGCGCACATCGCGCACGAAACCGGACAGGGTGGCCGCCCAGATGACGAGGCCGAGCAGCAGCACGACCACGACGGTCCCGATCCGTGCCGCGAGCCCCAGCTCGCTGTCGACGAAGGGCACGGCGGTGACCAGGATCAGGAACAGCACGGCGAAGAATCCCCGCACCGGGGGCAGGGACAGGAAGAACCTCGCGGTGTGCGGGCTCATCGCCGTCCCGGAGCTGCCCGGAGGGCACCGGGTGCCGGGCGGTCGCAGCGCATGACGTCACCCTAGGCCATCCGGGACCGCTGACGATCCGGCGAGCCCACCGGTGCCCGGGTGCCTGCACCACCACTGCTCCCCCTGCCGGGACGACTCGATACCCTGGCATCACCAGCGATGAGGCGAAGCGCAAGGAGCCGTCATGCCGATCACCCACCCCGACTCCCCCGGCTTCGCCTCCGCGGCCGAGCAGACTGTCTGGGAGCACCTGAGCGCCCAGCTGCCGGAGGACGCAGTGCTGATCGCCGGCCAGCGCGTCACCCGGGACGGCGCGGATGTCGAGGCGGACCTGCTGGTGCTGTGGCCGGGGATCGGGATGGCGGTGATCGAGGTCAAGGGCGGGCGGGTGTCCCTGCGTGAGGGCCGCTGGTACCAGGCCGACCGTTCCGGCGAGCGCGAGCTGAAGAAGTCCCCGATCGCGCAGGCGCAGACGGCGAAGCACCACCTGATCGCCTACCTCAACAACGCTGCCTCGACGCCCATCGGCCGCGCCGTGCACCTGGTGGTGCTGCCCTATACCGAGCTCCCGGAGACGTGGGACCCGCCGGAGGCCCCTCGGGCGATCACGCTGGACTCGACCGACCTGCCGCATCTGACCGACAGGATCGTGCACGCCCTGAACGCGCAGACCCGTCTCGGGTACGCACCGCTGGACGCCCTGCAGTGCGCCTACGCGGTGAAGCTCCTGCGGCGCACCCATCGCGCGATCGAGAACCATCAGCTGCTGGCCCGGGAGATCGCGGACGAGGGCAATGCTCTGACCCGCGAGCAGGAGCGGGCGATGGCCCTGCTGCGCTTCCAGGACCGGGCGCAGATCATCGGTGGCGCCGGTTCCGGCAAGACGCACCTGGCGATGATCAAGGCCCGGAACCTGACCCGTCGGGGCGCCCGTACCGCGCTGCTGTGCTATTCCCGCGGCCTCGCCCGCCATTTCCAGCTGCTGACCTCGACCTGGCCCGTCGAGGAGCGGCCCGCCTACGTGGGACTGTTCCACGACCTGCCGGTGCTGTGGGGTGCCGGGACCGAGGCGGACTTCGGTGGCACCGCCGTGACCTACTACGAGGAGCACCTGCCGCGCCGCCTCGCCGAGCTCGCCGCCGTCCAGGACCCGAGCGAGCTGTTCGACGCGATCGTGGTGGACGAGGCACAGGATTTCGCGGACATCTGGTGGGACGCTCTGCAGCCCTGCCTGCGCGATCCCGAGCGGGGAGTGCTGTTCGTGTTCACCGACGAGCATCAGACGGTGTTCGACCGCGAGGGCCGCGCCCCGATCACCCTGAACCCGTTCCCGCTGGACGACAACCTGCGCAGCACCCGGACCATCGCTCGGACCTTCGCGCCGCTCACTCCCCTCGAGCAGAACGCCCGGATGGAGAAGGGCACCCCGGTGCGGTACGTCGCGAGCACGGCCCCGGAGGCGGTCGCCGCCGCCGACGACGTGGTCGAGACGCTCATGGACGAGGGCTGGGCACCCGGGGACATCGCCCTGCTCACCACCCGCAGCCGCCACCCCGAGCAGAAGGAGCGCATCGAGCACTTCGGGTACGACGGGTACTGGGACGAGTTCTTCGCGGCGACCGACGTGTTCTACGGGCACGTGCTGAACTTCAAGGGCCTCGAGCGGCCCGTCGTGGTGCTCGCCGTCAACGGCTTCGGCTCCGCCGAGCGCGCCCCGCAGCTGCTCTACGTGGGCCTCTCCCGCGCACGATCGCTGCTGGTGGTGGTCGGCGACGGCGCCGAGATCTGGGACGCCGGTGGCGGTGTGGTGTGGGAGCGCATCAGCGGAGGGTGACCGCGCCCGATCCGGATGACAACAGGTGGACACCTGCGGACACCGACGGCGCGTCCTCGTACGCTCACCTCGTCGGACTCGACGCGCTGAGCCGTCCCTGCGCGTGTCGGTCGAGGTGCGTGCAGCGCCCCTCGACCCGCCCAGGAAGAGCACCCCGCCATGTCCTTCGAGCATCTCTATCCCGAGGTCCACGCCCTCGTCACCGAGCTCTGGGAGCACCCCGAACTCGGGTACTGCGAGCACCGCACCGCCCAGGCCGTCGAGCAGTTCCTGCTCCGGCACGGCGACGGGCTCGCCATCGAACGCTTCTCCACCACCGGGCTGAAGGTCTCCCTGCCATCGGCCGCCCCCGAAGACCGTGACCGTCGTCGCATCGCCGTCGTCGCCGAGCTCGACGCGGTGATCTCCCCCGCCCATCCCGCGTCCGACCCCGCCACCGGCGCTGTCCATGCCTGCGGCCATCACACCCAGGTCGGGATCGCACTGGCCGTGTGCGCACATCTGGTGGGCACCGGCGCCTGGAAGCAGGCGGACGTGGACCTGAGCTTCGTCTTCGTCCCCGCCGAGGAGTTCGTGGACCTCACCCACCGGGCGCAGCTGCGCCAGGACGGCACCATCACCTGGTTCGGCGGCAAGCCCGAGGCGATGATGCTCGGCGTGTTCGACGACATCGACGCCGCCGTCTGCCTGCACGCCATCGGCGGCCTGCAGCACGAGCCGACCATCGAGATCGATTGCGACCTCGCCGGATTCCTCTACAAGACGGTCGAGTTCGAGGGCACCGCCTCGCACGCCGGACTGGACCCCTTCAGCGGCACCAATGCCTTCGCCATGGCGACTCTGTTCACCACCGCGCTCGGACTGGGCCGCCAGCAGCTGCGCGAGGACGTGCTGGTGCGGATGAATCCCGTCATCCCCGCGACCGAGATGACGACGAACGTGGTGCCGCACCGGGTCACCGTCGGCACCGACGTCCGTTCCACGGACCTCGACTACCTCGGTGAGGTCGCCGCCCGCGTGGACCGCGCCGCGCACGGCTGCGCCGCCGCCCTGGGCGGCACCGCCCACGTCACCACCGAGATGGGCTATCTCCCCTTCGTGCAGGACCGCACGCTGAACGGGGCGTTCCGCGACGCCTTCGCAGCGGATCCGCGGATCAGCCATCTCATCGACGACCGCGGCGCGATCGCGGCGGCCGGCGACGCCGGTGACCTCTCGTTCATGATGCCGACGGTCCAGCTCTCCTACGGCGGCTTCGACGGCACCATCCACGGCAAGGACTTCCGGATGGTCGATCCCGAGCACGTGCTGATCGCCGTCCCGCGACTGCTGGTCCGGGCGCTGCTGACCATGGGGGCCCATCTGCCCGCACCTCTCCCCCGCCGCAGCTATGCGGACTACGTCTCCACGCTCGCCGCGATCGCGCCCGTGCCCGAGGCCGCGCTCGAGACGCAGCCCTCCTCCGACCCCACTCAGGAGCACTGATGACCACCGTCTCCCCCACCCCGACGACCGCCGCCCCGGCGCGCCGCGGAGTCGCCCTGGACATGGTGCTGCTGCTGCTCCTGGTGCTGCTGACGATCACGATCTCCGAGGGCATCGGCATCCGTTCCCTGCAGGTCACCTCCTCGATCACGATCACCGTGCTGCCGCTGGTGTTCGCCGTGATCCTCACGATGGCGCTGGGCGTCCCGGTGTGGCGCAAGGGGATCCTGCGCCGTGTCTACTCCGGGCGCAACGTCGCCTTCTCCGGCGCGTTCCTGATCATCATCATGCTGCCGCTGATGGCGCGGTACGGGGCGGACGTCGCCCCGCGGCTGGGCGAGATCATCTCCATCGGCTGGGTGTTCCTGCTGCAGGAGCTCGGCAACCTCGGCACCGTGGTGCTGGGCCTGCCGATCGCGCTGCTGCTCGGCCTGCGCCGCCACGCGATCGGCTCGACGCTGGGCCTGGGGCGGGAGGGGGAGCTCGCCTACATCACCGAGAAGTACACCCTGAACTCCGATCCCGGCCGCGGAGTGCTCTCGATCTATCTCATCGGCACCCTGTTCGGCGCGCTGTTCTTCTCCTTCCTCGCCCCGATCCTGCTGGGGACGGGGCTGGACGTCCGCGCTCTGGCGATCGCCTCGGGGATGGGGTCGGCGTCCATGATGACCGGATCCTCCTCGACGCTCGCCGCCCAGCTGCCTCAGATGCAGGACACGATCATCTCGTACGCGGCCGCGAGCCAGCTGCTGACCAGCTTCATCGGCACCTACACGATGGTCTTCCTGGCCGTCCCGCTGCAGCGGGCGATGTACAACCTGCTGATGCGGGGCAAGGATCGGCTGTCGGCGCCGAGCGCCGCCGCGACCGTCCGCACGGGCGGCTCCGGGGCGAGCGGTGGGGCCGGTCCGGGCGTCGGCGAGCTGTTCGCCGTGCGCCGCTACGGGATGTTCATGGGCGTGCTCCTGCTCTCGGTCTCCCTGGTGCTGTTCACCCAGCAGCTGAAGCTGTGGGTGAACCCGGAGTCGACGCCGATCACGGCTCTCACCCTCGGCGGACTGGCGACGCTGTGGCTGTTCTCCCTGCTCGGCCTCGTCATCGGGGACCTGATGACCCTCAGCCGCCTGCCGGTGGTAAGGGATTTCCCGGTGCTGGGCTGGGTCTCCTTGGTCTCGCTGGCCGGCTGCCTGGCCTGGAGCGGTTTCGTCGGCGCCATCGGTGCGGTCGACTTCCTGTCGCTGACCACCCCGATCCTCGCCTTCGCCGGGATCAGCGTCGCGGACCGTCTGGTGGATCTGTCCAGGACCTCGTGGAAAGTGGCGATCACCGCCATCTTCGTGTTCATCGGCACCTACGTCGGCTCTGCGCTGCTGGCACAGTTCGGCCTGTCCGTCACGGGGGCGTGACCGCGCGGCCCCTTCACAGCGACACGATCAGCAGCGTCCCCGCGTACACCAGCCCGGAGGCGATCAGCACGATGGTGGTGTAGCCGAGGATGTCGCGCATCTTCAGCCCGGCGATGGCCAGCAGCGGGAGCGCCCAGAACGGCTGGATCATGTTGGTCCACTGATCGCCGTAGGAGACGGCCATGATGGTGACCGCCGGATCCACGCCGAGATCGGCGCCGGCGCTCAGCATGATCGGGCCCTGCACCGCGAACTGTCCGCCGCCGGAGGGCACGAAGAAGTTCACCAGCCCTGACGCGAGGAACGCGAAGAGACCGAAGGTGGTGGTGTTCGAGATCGAGACGAAGGCGTCGGAGAACACCTGCACGAGCCCGGAGCTGACCATCATGCCCAGGATCCCCGCGTACAGCGGGAACTGCAGCAGGATCTCGCCCACGTTGGAGGCGGCGTTCTTGGTCAGGTGGATCAGCTCGAAGGGGTTCTTCACCAGCAGCAGGATCAGGGCGAGGAAGGACCAGTTCACGGTGTCCAGGGTCAGGGTGCCGCCCTGGACGAAGTGCAGCACCAGATACACCACCAGCGCGAGTCCGATCAGACCGGTCACGATCCGACTGGCGTCGAGCCGATCCGCCGGGGTGACGATCTCTTCCTGACCGTCCTTCACCTGCTCGCGGGCATCGACGGTGAGTTCGGTGACCCGGTCACCGCGTCGGGGAGCCACCAGGTAGAGCGCGAGCGCGACCACGAGGATCGTCACCGCGGCGGCGATCATGTTCCACGAGGAGAAGACGGTCTCGGTGATCGGGAGCGGCTGCCCGCCGAGGGGTTCCATGAGGAACGACTCCTCGGTGGCGGCGGTCAGCGGGCCGGAGGCCGAGTAGCCCATGTGCCAGACCACGAATCCGCCGAAGCCCGCGGCCACCAGCATCGGGAAGTGCAGCATCAGTCCGCGCTCCCGGCCCTGGTAGGCGACCTCGCGCGCCAGCAGGCCTCCCACCACCAGCCCGAGGCCCCAGGTGATGAGCGAGGCGATGGCGGCGACCACGAAGACGAAGACGTAGGCGGTCAGTTCGGTCCTCGGGAGCGAGGCGAGGAAGCCCAGGATCCTGCGCACCGGACCGGTGTTTGCCAGCATGTGCCCCAGCAGCAGGATCAGCGCCATCTGGGTCATGAAGGCCAGCAGACCGGACAGTCCATCACCCCAGTGCACGACCAGGTCCGTCGGGCCGGTGTCGGTGAGGATCAGCCCGAGGGCCGCGACGATGAAGGTCAGGACGATCGAGAACACGAGGGCGGAGGGGATGAACCGCTCCACCACGTGGTTCAGAGGGCGCATGGCGCGTGAGATCGCCGTGCCCTGCTTCCGGGTGGGGTCGGTCTCGGGTGCGCTGGACATGCAGTGGACTCCTCGGGCGTGGGGCCGGCCCGCACGACGTCGTGCCGAGGACCTGGGCCTGAACTGATGTGACTGCTGCCACCTTAGAACTTTCCGGGTATGACGAGGGGGAAACGGTCTGTCGCGCCGATCGGGACGCCGACGGGCCTCGGCGATACGCCGAGGCCCGTCGGCGCTTTCCTGCTGCCGGGGTCACTGCACCGGCGTCAGCTCCGAGAATTGGATCTTGAAGTCCGGGGACTCGATCGACATCACCTCGGTGAGATTCGAGGTTCTGTAGCAGGTGTCGTTTCCGTCCGTACCGGAGATGAGAGTGCCGGAGAAGGTCACCGTGTCCCCAGGGGCCAGGCCCAGGGCCGCGTCGTAGAGCTCGGTGCCCTGCTCGATGAGGGTCTCGTCCCCGATATCGGAGAGCGCGTTGTTCCAGGTGCCGATCTCGATGTCGTCCTCGATCTCGAGCACGACGACGGCCTTGCCCTCACCGTTGGCATCGACCGACTTCACGGTGCCGACCCAGTTCTGCACCTCGCCGTCGGGCACGGAGACGCACATCGCCTCACTGCGCACGTTCAGCACATTGGCCCGCTGCAGGTCGGTCTCGGCGGCCTCGGCCTCGGTACGCCCCTGAGCGACCGCGTCGGCCATCGCCTGCTGCGCCGCGGGAACGTCGACGGCGGGTGCCTCGGCGACCGGATCCTCGGCAGGCTCCTCCTCGACGACGGCTTCCTGAGCTGCCGGCTCGTCGGCAGCGGGGGCATCGTTCACCGCCTCCTCCGTCGCGGGCTCGTCCTCGACGACGGCCTCCTCGGAAGGTTCGGCACCCTCGTCCTCGACGGCCGACGCCGCGGCGACGACCTCCTCGGGCTCGGGCACCGCCGAGTCGTCACCGCTGCCGGCAGCCCCGTTGATCATGGCCATGATCAGGCCGAGCACGAGGACGATGGGCGTGACGATGAACGCGACCTTCTTGTTCTTCTCGTAGCCGGCGAGCTGCTGGCCGGTGCTGTCCCGCCCGCCGGTGAACACGATGATCAGGAGGTCGACGAGCGTCCAGATGCCGGCACCACCGCAGGTGATCAGCTTGAGGATGCCCAGCCCGATGAATCCGCGGTAGAAGCGGTCCACGCCCAGGAAGCCGAGGAAGAGCGCCAGCAGCCATGCCACCACGAAGTCCTTCGGCGGCTTCTGCATCGGCGCGTACGGGCCGGGCCCGCCCTGGTAGGAGCCGGGAGCGAACTGCGGAGCACCGGGAGCCTGCTGGCTGAAGGCAGGCTGTGCACCGTACTGCCCGTCCGGGGACGGCGCACCGTACGGCGAGGCACCGTACTGCGACTGCGGCTGCAGCGGCTGCTGCTGCGGCTGCCATCCACCGGGCTGCTGCGTGTGCTGGGGAGCCTGCCCGCCGGAGCCGGGGCTGTGCGGGGAATGCGGGCCGAAGCCCGGCTGCTGAGGGGAACCGCCGTGGGGCGGAGGCTGGGACGAGGACATGGAGGCTCCTTGGAGGAATCGGGCAGGCGAGCATCGCCCGAGGAGGAAAGAGGGGTGGCCCGTTCGGACGGAGTCGCTGGTGGATCACCGCATGTCCGATCGAGCTGTATGGATCATCAACGATCGGTACGACAGACGAAGGACAGGTCCACTTGGTGGATGGGTCCAGCCGGCAGGAACTGTGCCTTCACCTGCAGCAGAGTCGCCTGATGAACGGGCCCCGGTCAGCGATGCCGGCGCGAGCGCGTCAGCGCATCCCTGAGGCGGGTCGGGATCCGCAGTGCCCGCTGCGCCCGATCGTCGGCCTCGGCCACCCGGCGGGAGACGGTGCGCAGGCGCTTGTCCGTCGCCGCGAGCCGTGCCTCGGCCACGGCGGCGCGCTTCTCCGCGGCCTCCATCCGCTGCAGCGACTCCTCGAGGCGTTTCTCAGCCTCTTCGACCCGGCGACCGAGCTGCGCGAGCTGCTCCTGGGTCCGCTTCTGCCGTGCGGCGGCCTCCCGTCGGATCGCGGAGTGGGTCTGCTTGCGTCGGGCCTCGCGGTCCTGCAGCACGGCATGGCGGTGGGTGGTCTCCGGTGTCTCCCCGAGCCAGGTGGGACGGACGGCGGGCGGGAAGGACACCTGCCTGATCCGCTGCTCGTACTCGTGGCGCGCGGACTCCTGGCCCGGGTCGTAGATGTGCGCGAAGCCGTTGTCGTGCAGGAAGCTGCTCAGGGTGTCGAAGCGGTCGGCGTGGCCGCGGTTGAACTCCGTGAAGTCGGCTCGGGCGTACAGCTCCTCGACGGTCCCCGGAACCTCGTCACGCCCCCACGTCAGGGACGGGATGCCGTGGTAGCGCGCGAGCTCCAGGGTCCGGGAGTCGTGGGCCAGCATGACGCTGGGTGTTCCCGCGAGCACGGCGGCGATGTTGCCGTGCGCCCGGGCCCCGAAGGAGAAATCCATCTGCGAGAGACGCTCGATCCACGGATAGGCATCGATGAACATCTCGGCCCGCGCCGCCGTGAACTGGGAATGCGAGCGCTCCAGCGGCAGGCGCGGATCCGCGGTCTCGTAGGGAGAGGTCGCCCAGAGCATCAGCTCCAGGGTGCCGTGCTCCTGCGGGATGTAGGTGGCGCGATAGTGATGCTCCGCGTCCGCGATGAGGTCCCCGCCGAAGGGATCCTTCGTCTCCATGTTGTAGGCGACCTGTGCGCCGGCCTCGAGCTCTGCGGGCACCTCGACCCGGTGTCCGGGGCCGTGGAGGGTCAGGGAGGGGCATCCCACCACGAGCACGTCCTTGAACCCCAGGGAGTGGAGATAGTCCGCGGTCATCTCGCCCCGCACGGTCAGTGCGCTGGATCCGTTCAGGACCGCCCGGGCGAACCGCGTGATCGTCGGCTCCATCGCCTTCAGCTCCGACGGGTCGCCGTCCAGGGGCAGCTGCGCCCCGCCGGAGAGCATCACGAAGGGGATCGTGAGCCGTTCGAGGAAGTCCGCCGTGCGTCGCAGCTGATCCTCGAAATTCGGGCGGAAGGCGTTGGCCAGCGGCAGGATGAATCCGTCGTACTCGGCGTTCACCTCGGCGGCGTAGGCGCCGTTGATGCGGTAGTGGCTCGGTTCGACGACCGTGTCCCGCGTGGACAGCAGCTTGTGGGCGGCGGCACCGTAGATCAGGTTCCCGCTGTTCGTGCCGAGCAGGTTGTGATCGAGCGTATGGAAGGCATCGGCGACCTCGAACGGCGATTTGCCGAGCCTCATCAGATACCGCGTGGTCATGGAGTCTCCGCTCTGGCACGGAGCCGTGCTCCGCGCGGCGGGCCGCATTCGGGCCCTCTGCCCGAGGCTACCGGTCGCACCTCGAGTCGGCGGGACCTCGGCTGTAGGCTCATCTGATGATCAGTCGCGAAGTGCAGTTGGTCGCCGTGCCGGACGGATCCGTCCGGGCGGAGAGTTTCGGAGTGTTCGAGACCGAGGTCGACGCCCCGGGGGACCAGCAGGTCCTCGTGGAACTGCGACGACTCGGCCTGAACGCCGGACTCGCCCACCGTCTCGGCGGTGAGGGCACCGCCTACGGGCCGGGGATCGGCGTGGGCGATGTCCCGTCCAGCGACGCCGTCGTCGAGGTGCTCGAATCCGCTGCCGAGGGTTTCGCCCCCGGGGATCTCGCCGTCGCCAAGGTGCCGTGGTGCACGGCCGCCGTCGTCGATGCCGATCAGCTGCGCAGGATCGACCGTGCGACGCCCGAGCAGGACCTCGAGGCGTACCTGACGGTCCTGGGACACGTCGGCTTCACCGCCTACACCGGACTGATCCACATCGGCGAGGTCCGGCCCGAGGACATCGTCTGCGTCTCCGGTGCGGCCGGCGGCGTGGGCAGCTGCGTCGTGCAGTTCGCGAAGGCGCGCGGCGCGAGCGTCATAGGCGTCGCCGGCTCCGCGGAGAAGGTCGCGCTCCTGACGGACGTGCTCGGCGCGGACCGGGCGATCAACCGCCACGACGGGCCCGCCGCGGAGCTGCTGCGCGATGCCTCCCCCGACGGTATCGACCTGTACTACGACAACGTCGGCGGGGAACAGCTCGACGCGGCGCTCGAGGTGCTGAACGCCCGCGGTCGCATCGTGATCTGCGGCGCGGTCGCCGCCGGATCCGGCGGACCGTCCAACTACCGCCGGATGATCTACCAGGAGCTGTCCATGCGCGGGTTCACTGTCACGGCGCACGAGGATCTGCGGGCACAGTTCGAGTCCGAGGTCGGCGGCTGGCTGCGAGAGGGTGCGGTGCGCAGCCTGCACACCGTCTTCGACGGCATCGATCGGGTTCCCGAGGCCTTCGCCTCGCTCCTGGCCGGCGGCAGCTCAGGCCGGGTGATCGTCGCAGTCGACGGTCCCCGGTGACCGCTCCCCGTCGACTCCGCGTGTTCTCTCCCCGGCAGATCTCGGCCGTCCGTCCACAGCCTCCCCGGTCGGTCGCCACCCGCCGATCGGGCCGAATACAGTGGCCACCATGAGCACTCCGCCCGCCGCCGACCCGATCTCCGCACTCCGCGAGGGCGATGCCGGCCAGACCGACCGCGCGCTGGAGATCCTCTCGACGGTCTTCGGCTATGACGCCTTCCGCGGGGAGCAGGCGGAGATCATCGCGCAGCTCGCCTCCGGGGGCGACGCGGTGGTGCTGATGCCCACCGGTGGCGGCAAGTCGCTGTGCTATCAGATTCCCTCCCTGCTGCGGGCGGGCACCGGGATCGTGGTCTCCCCGCTGATCGCGCTGATGGCGGACCAGGTCGCGGCGCTCGAGGGCGTCGGCATCCGTGCCGCGTTCCTGAACTCCACCCTGGACTTCCACGAGGCGCAGGCGGTCGAGCAGCAGCTGCTGGCCGGGGAGCTGGACCTGCTGTACATGGCGCCGGAGCGGCTGGTCCTCCCCCGCACCCAGGAGCTGCTGCGCCGCGCGGAGCTGGCGCTGTTCGCGATCGATGAGGCGCACTGCGTCTCCCAGTGGGGCCATGACTTCCGCCCCGACTACCTGGGCCTCTCGGTGCTCGCCGAGACGTTCCCGCAGGTGCCGCGGATCGCCCTGACCGCGACCGCCACCGAGGCCACCCACCGCGAGCTCACCGAGCGCCTGCAGATGCAGCAGGCGACGCATTTCGTCTCCAGCTTCGACCGCCCCAACATCCAGTACCGCATCGAGCCCAAGGCCGCCCCGCGCGAGCAGCTGCTGCGGCTGATCACCTCCGAGCACGAGGGCGAGTCCGGGATCGTCTACTGCCTCTCCCGCAAGAGTGTCGAGCAGACCGCGGAGGCGCTGGTGGCGCGCGGGATCCCCGCCCTGCCCTACCACGCGGGCCTCGATGCGGCCGTGCGTCAGGACCATCAGGAGCGGTTCCTGCGGGCCGACGGGCTGATCATCGTGGCGACCATCGCCTTCGGGATGGGGATCGACAAGCCGGACGTCCGCTTCGTGGCCCACCTGGACCTGCCCAAGTCCATCGAGGGCTACTACCAGGAGACCGGTCGTGCGGGGCGTGACGGGCAGCCCTCGACCGCCTGGATGGCCTACGGCCTGGGGGACGTGGTCAGCCAGCGGAAGTTCATCGACACCGGTGAGGGCACCGAGCTGTTCAAGCGCAATGCCCGCTCCCATCTCGACGCGATGCTCGCCCTGTGCGAGACGGTCTCCTGCCGGCGCGTGCAGCTGCTGAGCTACTTCGGTCAGGACAGCGAGCCGTGCGGCAACTGCGACACCTGTCTGTCCCCGCCGCAGACCTGGGACGCGACCGTCGCGGCGCAGAAGCTGCTCTCGGCGCTGATCCGTCTGGACCGTGAACGGGGCCAGAAGTTCGGCTCCGGGCAGGTCATCGAGGTGCTGCGGGGTCGGGAGAACCAGCGCTCCAGCCAGTCCCGCCACCACGAGCTCAGCGTCTGGGGCATCGGCGAGGAGCTCAGCGAGAAGGAGTGGCGCACGGCGATCCGGCAGCTGCTGGCCCGCGGCATCGTCGAGGCCGAGGGGGACTACGGCGTCCTCGTGCCGGGCCCGCAGGCCGGTCCCGTGCTGCGCAGCGAGACGACCGTCGAACTGGCGGTGGACCGCAGCCCGCAGCGCGCCGCGCGCGGAGGCGGCCGACGGGCCGCAGGCGCCTCCCGCGCCGCCGAGAGCCTCGAGCCCGCCCAGCGCGAGCGCTTCGAGGCGCTGCGCACCTGGCGCACCTCGGTCGCGAAGGAGAAGCAGATCCCGCCCTACCTGGTCTTCTCCGACGCCACGCTGGTGGGGATCGTCGAGGCCGAACCGGAGACGGTCGCCCAGCTCGGAGCGGTCAGCGGGGTCGGGGCGAAGAAGCTCGCCGAATACGGTGAGGCCGTGCTCGAGGCGCTGCCGGGGTCGTCATGACCCCGCCGGAGTCGCCGGAGCCGGAGCCCGCATCCCACGAGCGCTTCACCCCGCCGCCGGCGGAACCGGTCTCACAGACCGAGGCCCGCTCGAACTTCTTCCTCGCCGTCGTCCTCAGCGGAGCGGGGTGCCTGCTGGTGCTGCTGGTGGTGCTCGCGCTGCTGCTCACCGGCGCCGTGGGCATGCCCCTGTGAGCAGCTGAGCCGCTCTCGCCTGTCCCACCCGTGCCGCAGACTGGTGCCATGACCATCGACTGGGTGCGCGGCACCTGTCCCCGCTGCGGGAGCGGCCAGGTGCTGCATCGCGTGATCGGCATGCCGGTGCTCGAGGCCTACGAGTCCTCTCCGCCGTGGGTGCTCTGGGAGGGGTGCATGGGCCTGGGGCCGGAGCGGGAGTGCCAGGAGTGCGGGCACGCCTGGCGGCCCGAGGACGTCGGCTTCGCCGAGGAACCGGAGCCCTGGTACGACCCCCGGACGGAGGCAGAGCACCCGGGCGATCCCGCGCCGCTGCGCGTGGTGGGCGCGGTGCTCGTCGACGGTGACCGCGTCCTCGCGGCCCGTCGAGCGCCCGAGAAGCACGCCGCCGGGCTGTGGGAGTTCCCCGGCGGGAAGATCGAGCCGGGCGAGTCCCCGCAGCAGGCGCTGTCCCGGGAGCTGGGCGAGGAACTGGGCACCGAGGTGGAGGTGGGCTGGTTGATCGGCCGCGGCGAGGGCCGGGCCGGGGACCGGGCGCTGCACCTGGACTGCTACTGGGTCCGCCTGACCGGCCCGGCACCCACCGTCAGCACCGACCACGACCTGCTGGACTGGGTGGCCCGCCGGGAGCTCGCCGGCCGGGCATGGGCCGGCCCCGACGTGCCGATCGTGGAGAGGATCGTCGCCGGGGCCGTGCCGCGGTTCCGGAGGGCCTGAGCTCTCTCAGCTCGGCGCGCCGCTGCCCCACTGGGCGATGAATGCCTCGCGCCGCTTCGCCTGCTCGACCGGGTCCGGCACCGGCAGGGAGGCGATCAGCTTGCGGGTGTACTCGTGCTGCGGCCGCTGCAGCACGTCGGGCCCGTGGCCCTGCTCGACCAGGTCGCCGCGGAACAGCACCCCGATCCGGTGGGCGAGGGTGTCGACCACCGCCAGGTCGTGGCTGATGAACAGCGCCGCGAAGTGCAGCCGCTCCTGCAGCTCCCGGAACAGGTCCAGCACCGTGGCCTGCACCGAGACGTCCAGCGCGCTGGTGGGCTCGTCGGCGACCAGCAGCTCCGGCTCGAGCACCAGGGCCCGGGCCAGGGAGATGCGCTGGCGCTGCCCGCCGGAGAGCTCATGGGGGAAGCGTCCGGCGTAGTGTCCGGGCAGCTCCACCGCCTCCAGGAAGGAGCGCACCTGCTGGCTGCGGGCTGCCGGGCTCAGCTGCGGCTCGTGCACCACCAGCGGCTCGGCGATGCACTGCTCGATGGTCAGGTGCGGGTTGAAGGAGGTGGCCGGGTCCTGGAACACGAAACCGATCCGGCGGCGCAGCGGCTTGAACGCCTTCTCCCTCATGCCGTTCATCTCGTGGCCCAGCACCGACAGGCTGCCGCCGGTGGTGCGCTCCAGGCCGGCGATGGCACGGCCGATGGTGGTCTTGCCGGAGCCCGACTCCCCCACCAGTCCGTACACCTCGCCGGCGCGGATCTCGAAGTCCACGCCCTTGACCGCTCGGAACGCCGGTTTGCCCAGCCGGCCCGGATACTCGATGACCAGGTCCTTCGCCATCACCACCGGTTCCGCCTCCTCCAGGGCGGTCTGCTGCGGGGTCGACAGCGCGGTCCAGGCGGAGTTGCGGCCCAGATGCGGCACGGCCGCGAGCAGCTTCTTGGTGTAGGCCTCCTGCGGGGCGGCGAACAGCTCCCGCGACGGGGACCGCTCGATGATCTTCCCGCGGTACATCACCGCGACCGAGTCGGCGAGATCCGCGACCACGCCCATGTTGTGGGTGATCACGATGACCGCGGTGCCGAAGCGGTCGCGCACGTCCCGCAGCAGCTCCAGGATCTCCGCCTGCACGGTGACGTCCAGGGCGGTGGTGGGCTCGTCGGCGACGATCAGCTCCGCGCCCAGCGCCAGCGCCATGGCGATCATGATGCGCTGCTTCTGCCCGCCGGAGAACTCGTGCGGGTAGCGGTCGATGCGCTCGGTCGCGTCCGGGATCCCCACCGATTCGAGGGCCTTCACGGCTTCGGCGCGGATCTGCTTGCGGGTGATCTTCGGGCGGTGCGCGCGCAGGCCCTCGCCGATCTGCCACCAGATGGGGAAGACCGGGTTCATGGCGCTGGAGGGCTCCTGGAAGATCATCGAGACGTCCTCGCCGCGCAGGGCGCGCAGCTGCGCCTGCGACAGCCCCACCAGGTCGGTGCCGGAGACGATCACCGCCCCGGAGGCCTCGGCCGTCTCGGGCAGCAGGCCCAGCACGGAGCGCGCGGTGACGGACTTGCCGGAGCCGGACTCGCCGACGATCGCGAGGATCTCCCCGGGCGCGACCTCGAGGCTCACCCCGTCGACCGCGTGGACGTCCCCGCCATCGGTGGCGAAGTGGATGTCGAGGTCTCGGATGGTCAGGCGGGTGTCGCTGCTCGTGTCGGTCATGCCGCCACCTTCTTCCTGGCGCCGCGGCGCCGGCGACGGGTGCGCAGGCGCGGATCGTTGAGATCGTTGATGGACTCGCCCACCAGGGTCACCCCGAGCACGGCCAGCGCGATCGCGAGGCCGGGGAACATACCGGTCCACCAGATCCCGCTGGTCGCGTCCGCCATCGCGCGGTTGAGGTCATAGCCCCACTCGGCGGCGCTGGTGGGCTCGATGCCGAAGCCCAGGAAGCCCAGCGCGGCCAGGGTGAGGATCGACTCGGAGGCGTTGAGCGTGAAGATCAGCGGCAGGGTGCGGGTGGCGTTGCGCAGCAGGTGCGTGCCCATGATGCGGCGATGCCCGGTGCCCACCACCTTCGCGGCCTCCACGAACGGCTCGGCCTTCAGCCGCACCACTTCGGCGCGGATCACGCGGAAGTACTGCGGGATGAACACCACCGTGATCGAGATGGCGGCGGCGAGGATGCCGGACCAGGCGCCCGACTGGCCACCGGAGATGGTGATCGACATGACGATCGCCAGCAGCAGCGCGGGGAAGGCGTAGACGGCGTCCGCGACCATCACCAGCACCCGGTCCAGCCAGCCGCCGACGTAGCCGGACAGCAGTCCCAGCGCCACACCGAGGAACAGGGAGGCGGTGACGGCGCAGGCCATCACCGCGACCGCGGTGCGGGTCCCCCAGATCACGCGGGAGAGCACATCGAAGCCGGTCACCGTGGTGCCCAGCAGGTGCGCGGCCGACGGCGGCTCCTGGGTGCCGAAGCGCACTCCGTCCTCCGAGGTCTGTGCGAAGCCGTAGGGCGCGAGCAACGGCGCCAGCAATGCGGACAGCAGCAGCACCACCACCAGCACCACGCCGGTGATCAGCATGCCGCGCTGCAGGCCGACGGAGCCGCGCAGGTGGCTGATGATCGGCAGGCGCAGATACCAGGGGCGGCGGCGCGCGACGGAGGCGTCACCGGCCTCGGCGGCCAGGTCGGTCGCCCCGGGATCGTCCTCGCCGGGGGGTTCAGGGTTCGACAGAGTCATCTCAGTACCTCACTCGGGGGTCGATGAGGGCGGCGATCACGTCGACGACGAAGTTCGAGATCGCGACGATCACGGCGAGCATCATGACGATGCCCTGCACGGCGACGTAGTCGCGGGCCTTCATGTACTCGGCGAGCATGTACCCCAGTCCGTTCCACTCGAAGGTGGTCTCGGTCAGCACCGCCCCGCCCAGCATCAGCGCGATCTGCATGCCCATCACGGTGATGATGGGGATCAGTGCGGGCCGCAGGCCGTGCCGGGTGGTCAGGCGGGTCTCGGAGACCCCGCGGGAGCGGGCGGACTCGATGTACTGCATCTCCATCGTGCCGATCATGTTCGTGCGCACCAGGCGCAGGAAGATGCCGCCGGTGAGGATGCCCAGCGCGATCGCCGGCAGGACCGCATGGCTGAGCGCGTCCACGATCAGCTCGGTGTTCCCCAGCCGCAGCGCATCCAGCAGGTAGAACGGGCTGGGGTTCAGGATCCTGCTCATCGTGATCTGCCCCTCGGTGGACAGCCGTCCGGCCACCGGCAGCCAGCCCAGGCCCACGGAGAAGATCAGCTTCAGCAGCAGGCCCACGAAGAACACCGGGGTGGCGTAGCCGAGGATCGCCACGATCCGCAGCACCGCGTCCGGCCAGCGGTCGCGGGTGCGGGCGGCGATCATGCCCAGCGGCACGCCCAGCAGCAGCGCCACCACCAGCGAGTACAGCACCAGTTCGAGGGTGGCCGCACCGTAGGTGGTCAGCACCTCGGAGACCGGGGTGTTGTCGGAGTACGTGGTGCCGAAGTCGCCGCGCAGCACGCCCCACAGGTAGTCGAGGTACTGCACGAGCAGCGGTCGGTCGTAGCCGGCCTCGGCGCGTCTCTCGGCGAGCTGATCGGGCGTGAGCCGACCGCCCAGGGCGGCCGTGATGGGGTCGCCGGTGATCCTCATCAGGAAGAACACCATCGTCATCAGGATGAAGATGGTGGGGATGATCAGGAGGAAGCGGACCAGGACGTAGCGGCCGAGGCCCCCCGACGCACGCTTGCTCGTGCGCCGGGGGGCGTCCTCGACCTCGTTCTCGAGGGCAGTGCTCACTTCGACAGCGGCGAGACGCGGAACTTGAAGGACGAGTCCAGGGTGACGCCCTGGACCTCCGCGGTGGACACTGCGATCTGGGCGCCCTGCAGCAGCGGCAGGGTGGAGATCTCCTCGGCCACGAGATCCTGGATCTCGACGAACAGCGCCTCGCGCTCGGCCGGGTCCTGGGTGCCGCGCTGCTGGGTGATCAGCTCATCGACCTCGGGATTCGAATAGTGGTTGCCCAGGAAGTTCTCGGTCGCGAAGAACGGCGAGAGGTAGTTGTCCGCATCCGAGTAGTCCGGGAACCAGCCCAGCTGGTACGCGGGGTAGACGTCGTTGACGCGGTCCTTGGAGTACTGGACCCATTCGGTGGACTGGAGGTCCACAGCGAACAGATCGTCGGCCTCGAGCTGGTTCTTCACCGCGGCGTACTCGTCACCGGAGGAGGCGCCGTAGTGGTCCGGGTTGTACTGCAGGCTGAGCTGGACCGGGATCTCGACGCCGGCGTCCTCGAGCCGCGTGCGGGCACGCTCGGGGTCGGGGCCGCCGGAGCCGTCGCCGTACATGTCCTTGAACTGGGTGCCGGAGCCCGGCAGCCCCTCGGGGATGTAGGAGTACAGCGGGGTGTAGGTGCCGTTGTAGACGGTCTCCGAGATCGCCTCGCGGTCCAGCAGGTCCGCCACGGCCTGGCGCACGGCCTGCGCCTTGGCGGGATCCGGGTTCTCGGTCTTCGCCCCATAGGGGTTGGTGTTGAAGTTGAACACGATGTAGCGGATCTCGCCGCCGGGGCCGTTGTGCACGGTGACCGCGTCATCGGCCTCGAGATCGGCGATGTCGGTGGCGGACAGGGAGCGCCACACGCAGTCGATGTTGCCCTCCTGGATGTCCAGCTTCATGTTGTTCTGGTCGGCGTAGTAGGACATCACCACCGACGGGGTCGACGGCGTGCCGAACAGGCCCTGGTAGTTGTCGAAGGCCTCGTAGGTGACCAGTTCGTTGATCTTCCAGCTCGAGATCGTGTACGGCCCGGAGAAGGCCTCGGCGGCGACGATCTCGTTGTCCGGCAGCACCGCGTCGGCGGGGAACACGTCGGCGTCGACGATCGGACCCACCGGGCTGGTCAGGACGTACGGGAAGGTCTGGTCGTTGGGCTCCTTGAGGTGGAACTCGACGGTGAGGTCGTCGACGATCTCCACGGTATCGAGATTGCCCAGCAGGCTGGACGGGCCCGAGGGATCGTCGATGGCGCGGGTGCGGTCGAAGGTGTGCTTGACGTCCTCACTGGTCAGCTCGTTGCCATTGGCGAAGGTCAGGCCCTCCTTGAGCGTCACGGTGAAGACCGAGTCGCTGGTGAACTCGGCGCTCTCGGCGAGATCCGGTTCGGGGCGGCCGTCCTCGGAGCCGAGGGCGACCGACAGCAGGTAGCCGTAGCACTGCGTCCACACCGTCGAGGAGCCGTTGTCGTAGGCGGCCGCCGGGTCCAGGGCGGTGACCTTGTCGGTGGTGCCGACGGTCAGGGTCCCGCCGCCACCGCCGTCGGAGCCGCCGGAGCCGCCGCCGTCCTCGGTGGTCTTGGCGCAGGCGGACAGCAGGACGGGCACACCTGCCAACGACAGCAGCACGGCGCGGCGCTTGGGGGTGAAAGCGGCATCGAACATGGGGTCCTCCTGGGGGTGAGGAAGACGCCGCGGGGGTCACGGCGTCGTGAGCTGGGGCGCCCCATGTGACGGGGCACACCCATTGTGCCCTGCAACGTAACAGTCCGGTGCGCGATCGACCGACCCCCGGATCGCCGCGACGTGCGCCGTGACCGAACCGTGATCCCACGGAGGGTCATTCCCGGTTCCACCACCGCAGCACCCGCAGCGCCTGCATCGTCAGCCAGGGCGACGGCTCGCCGACGCGCACGTCGATCTCGAACCACACCTGGCCGGGCAGCACATGCTGCTGCAGCCAGGTCCCATCGGTCTGCTGCGCGTCCCGCACCATCTGCACCGCCTCCTGCATCCGGGAGTCGCGGCGGTCGGCCTCGCGGAAGTGGTCCAGCGCCCGCAGCGCCGTATAGATGTGCCGTGGCGGATACAGGAAGTGGTCCACCCAGGGGCCCACGATCTCGCCGGTGCTCAGGCGCCGGGTCAGGTTCCGCTGCAGCAGGTACTCCTCACCGGCGCGCTGGACCTCGCGGGCGGCATCGGTGCCCCCGGTGAGGCGTTCGTGCTCGTGCAGCGCCCGCAGCGCGTTGAGGGTCGAGTGGAAGCTCGCGCGCCTCGAACCGTGCTCCCACTCGCAGTTCCAGCCGCCCTCGTCCATCCGGTGCTCGCAGAACCAGTCCACCAGCGGCTCGACGTCGGCCCCCAGCCAGAGCCCGTTGGACAGCGTCATCGCGTTGATGCAGACGTCCACCTCGCCGCCCCAGTACGGCAGGGAGTCATCGAACTCCCACCGGGCGTGCTCGGCGAGCTTCGCGGCGGTGTCCCGGGCGATCAGCGGGGCGGCGTCCATGCCCCATTCCCGCAGGGTGGTCAGCGACCAGGTGGTCGCGGTCCAGGGCTGGCCGGGCAGCTCCTTGCTGGCCGGGTCCTCGAGGAAGCCGGCCGGGAAGAAGGCGCCGCCGGCCCAGAGGCCGGTGGCCGGATCCTGGTGGGCCAGCAGCGCGGCACCGTAGCCCTCCTGGGAGATCCGGGCGCGGGTGGCCTGCCACTGCTCCGGCGAGGCGTCGAGCAGGTCGCGTTCGACCTGCCAGCGCAGCGCCGGGTCGGTGTCCAGGAGCCAGGTGATCACATCGCTCGGTGCCATCCGGTGATCCTCCTCGTGAACCGGCGCCCGGGCAAGCCCTGATCCGGCCTACTGTGCCTCCATGCTCCGCCCTGTCTCCGCCGGGATCGTCTCCGGTCTGGTCGCCTTCACCAGCTCCTTCGTCGTGGTCCTGACCGGGCTGCACGGCGTGGGCGCCTCGGCGGACCAGGCGGCCAGCGGCCTGCTGGCGGTGAGCATCGGGATGGGGCTCGCCTCCATGCTGCTGGCGACCTGGACCCGCCTGCCGATCACGATCGCCTGGTCCACGCCGGGCGCGGCCCTGCTGGCCACCACCGGCGCGGTGGAGGGCGGCTGGCCCGCAGCCGTGGGGGCGTTCCTCCTGGTCGGGGTGCTGATCGTGCTCACCGGACTGGTGCGGCCGCTGGGCCGGCTGATGGCCCGCATCCCCACCTCGATCGCACAGGCGATGCTCGCGGGCGTGCTGCTGCAGCTGTGCCTCGGACCGGTGCTCGGGGTCGCGGCGAATCCGCTCGCCGTGGGACCGGTGATCGCGGTGTGGGCGCTGGCGCAGCGATGCGCCCCGCGCTGGGCCTCTCCGCTGGCCTTCGCCACCGCTGCCGTGGTGATCGGGGTCGAGATGGCCGCAGGGGGCGGCGGCGCGGCGTCGGTCCCGCTGCTGCCGGTGCTCGAGCTCACCGCGCCGACGCTGGGCCTCGGCGCGGTGCTGGGGATCGCACTGCCGCTGTACCTGGTGACGATGGCGTCGCAGAACGTGCCCGGGGTCGCGGTGATGAAGGGTCTGGGCTACGAGGTGCCGTGGCGGCGCACGATGGTGGTGACGGGCCTGGGCACTCTCGCGGGCGCTCCGGCCGGGGGCCATGGGATCAATCTCGCCGCGATCACCGCGGCGCTGGCGGCGGGGCCGGAGGCCGGGGAGGACCGGGACCGGCGCTGGATCGCGAGCCTCACCTCCGGGATGGTGCTGGTGATGCTCGGTCTCGGTGCGGCCGCCTGTGCGCACCTGATCGCCCTGGCCCCCGAGGGAGTGATCCCGGCCGTCGCCGGACTCGCGCTGATCGGCACGTTCGTGGTCTCGCTGCGCGCCGCGCTCGCGGAGCCGTCCGAGCAGCTGCCGGCCGGGGTGACCGTCCTGATCGCCGCCTCGGGGATCGCGGTGGGCGGGATCAGCGCCGCGTTCTGGGCCCTGCTCGCCGGGCTCGCGCTGCGGGCACTGCTGCGCCCGCGCCGCCGTCGTCGCCGGCGGGGCCCGTCACAGCGGGTAGGGGCCGAAGCGTGACCAGGCGACGAAGACCGACACGAGCGCCAGCCCGATCGACGGCATCGTGGCCGCGATGCCGTCCCCGCGACGGGTGTGCACGAGCGCGGCGAAGACCATGGTGATCGCGAGGCCGGCGCCGGCCAGCGGCACCAGCACGGTGGCGACATCCAGGAGCGCGGGGAGGAGCAGGCCGATCGCCCCGAGGATCTCGAGCACGCCGATCCCGCGGATCACGGCCTGCGGGAAGTCCTCGACGTACGGGGTCCGGTCGATCTGCTGGTCACGGGCGGTGACCAGCTTGACCACGCCAGTGGCCACGAAGATCGCGGCCAGCAGGAAGGCCAGGATCCACAGCAGCAGGTTCATCGGTGCGCCTCCTTCGACGGGGCCTCCCAGTATCCATCGCCGGGGTGGTGGGTGTCACGGGGCGCGCCGAGGCGGTCCTCAGTCCCGCGCCCTCACCAGGCGTTCGTGGCCGCTCTCCTCGAGCTCCGCGATGTCCGCATTGCCCTTGAGGAAGTCGTTGAAGGACTTGAAGCCGATGGCCTTCTCGCTGAACGAGGAGTCCATGCGCCGCATGTGGGACTTCACCGCCGAGGCGTGCAGCCACTCGCTGTCCCCGCGGTCGCCGAGCTGCAGCGCACGCTGCAGCAGACGGGTCGCGGCCTCGCGCGGATCCTCCCCGGTCTCCTCGTCCTCGGCCTCCTCCGCTTCCTCGGCGGCATCCGCCGCCTCCTCGGCGGCGCGCTCGGCCGCACGGGCCTTGGCGTCGGCGTCGGCCGAGCGCCGGGACCGGGTGCGCTGACCGCCGCTGTCGCCGGTGGTCTCGCTCTCACCGGAGGTCTGCGCGCTGCCGCCGCCCCCACGTCGCGAACGGCTCCGCTGCGGGGCCGCGGGCCGTTCCACGCCGGGCAGGTTCTCGTAGGACTCGAACTCGTCGCAGGCGGCGGCGAGGGATTTCGCGGTGGAGCCGGCCACCCCCATCGCGATCACGTAGCGGCCCAGGCGCCGGCAGCGCTGGGCGAGGGGGACGTAGTCGGAGTCGCCGGCGACGATCACCACGTGGGTGAGGTCGGGCATCAGGTAGAGGTCCTCGACGGTGTCGACGGCGAGGCGGATGTCGGCGCCGTTCTTCGCATATGCCGCTGCGGGGAACAGCTGCACGAGGTCCACGGCGCGGGCCACCAGCTGGGTGCGATAGATCGCGTTGACCGGGGAGGACCAGTCCGCGTAGGCGCGGGTGAGCATGAGCGAGCCGAAGGAGGCGGCGTAGTCGATCACCGCGCCGACGTCGACGGTGGCCTTCGCCAGGCGCTCGGCGATCTCGGGCTCGGTCGGGTCCTCGGCGATGCGCTGGCGGTCGCGGCTGTACGCCTGCCGTCCGTGCACCCGGTCGTACCAGGACATGACGATGTTGTCGAAGTCGAGGTACACGGCCACGCGGGAATCCTGAGTCTCTGCCATGGGTCCAGTCTGCCCTCTCCGTCGGGGTGCGGAGGACCTCAGTCGCGGGGCGGACCGCTCTGGATCCGCAGCGACTGCCGCCGACGATGGACCGTGAGGTAGTCGAGCCCATCCTCGCCGGCGCGGAATCCGCGCACCGTGCGCCGCGGGAGCAGGGCGACGTCACCGGGGCGCAGGCGCTCCTCCCCGGCATCGGTCACCAGGGCGCCGCCCCCGCGGACCACATGGATGAGCGTGTCGACCTCGGCACCGACGTGGGCGGGGATGGACTCCCCCGCGGGGAGGCGGATCAGGTTCGAGTCCAGCTCGCGCTCCGGCTCGGCGATGGACCAGACGGCGCCGCGGCGGGGCTCGGCAGGCTGCTCGGCGGTGTTGGTGAGGATCGGCATGTCCCGAACGTACACGGCGCGGTCAGCGCTCGGCCTGCGATCGGCCTGCGGGGGCGCCGAGCTCCGCTCCCCACCGCGCCGCGCCGCAAACGCGGTGCTATGGTCGCATTCATGACGCATCTGCGAGTTCGTGACGCCGCCGGGTTCCTCGGAGTGAGCGAGGACACCGTGCGGCGCTGGATCGACAGGGGAAGCCTCACCGCGAGCGTCGACGCCGCGGGGCGGAAGGTGCTCGCGGGCGCCGAGGTCGCCCGCCTGGCCCGGGAGCTCGCGGTCACGCCGGAACTGCACGGCGCCACCACGAGCTCCGCCCGGAACCGCTTCGTGGGGCTGGTGACGAACGTCGTGATGGACACGGTGATGGCGCAGGTCGAGCTGCAGTGCGGCCCCTTCCGCGTCGTCTCCCTGATGAGCAGCGAGGCCGCCCGCGAGCTGGGCCTCGCGCCCGGCAAGGTCGCCAGCGCCGTCGTGAAGGCCACCCATGTGACGGTCGACGCGGAGCCCGACCGTGCTCCTGCCGGAGACGGCGCATGAGGGGCCTCGTCCGGCGACTCCCGGGCGCGGCCGCGGTCATGCTGCTGGCCGCCGGCTGCGGAGGCGTCGCGGCCACCGAGGGGGCCGAGGACACCGTCCCCCTGCGGGTCTACGCCGCAGCGTCCCTGCAGCAGCCGTTCGACGAGCTCGGTGAGGCGTTCGAGGCCGCGCATGACGGGGTCGACGTCGAGTTCAACTTCGCCGGCTCCTCCACCCTGGTCCAGCAGATCCGCCAGGGCGCCCCGGCGGACGTCTTCGCCTCCGCGAATCCCGAGAACATGGACAAGCTCGTCGAGGCCGGGCTGCACGGCTCCGCGCCCGTGGACTTCACCGCCAACACGCTGATGATCGCGGTCCCGGCCGGGAACCCCGCAGGGGTCACCGATCTGACCTCGCTCACCCAGGAGGATCTGCACCTCGTCGTCTGCGCCCCCGAGGTCCCCTGCGGTGCGGCCACCGAGATCGTCGAGCAGGCCGCCGGGCTCACGTTCTCGCCGGTCAGCGAGGAGCAGTCCGTCACCGACGTGCTGAACAAGGTCACCAGCGGAGAGGCGGATGCCGGTCTCGTCTACGTCACCGATGTCGCACGGGGCGGGGACGCCGTCGAGGGCATCGCCTTCCCCGAGGCGCAGGAGGCCGTGAACATCTACCCGATCACCACGGTGAAGGATTCTGAGCACCTCGAGCTGGCCCAGGAGTTCGTCGACCTGGTCAGCGGTCCCAGGGGCCAGGAGATCCTCGACGGCTACGGCTTCGTCGGCCGGTGACCACGCTCCCCCGCTGGGTACTGGTCCCCGCCCTGCTCGGCGGGCTGTTCGTGCTGCTCCCGCTCGCGGCGATGGCGGCGCGCGTGCAGTGGGCGAGCTTCGGCGCGCTGATCACCAGCGAGGCCTCGCTCTCGGCACTGCGGCTGAGCGTGCAGACCTCGGGGACCAGCGCCCTGCTCTGCGTGCTGGTGGGGGTGCCGATGTCCGTGCTGCTGGCCCGCGCGGAGTTCCGCGGTCTCTCGCTGCTGCGCTCGCTGGTGCTGCTCCCCCTGGTGCTGCCGCCGGTGGTCGGCGGCATCGCGCTGCTGTACACCTTCGGCCGGCAGGGGCTCCTGGGCCGTCACCTGGAGATGCTGGGCCTCGAGATCGCGTTCTCGACCACGGCAGTGGTGATCGCCCAGACCTTCGTGGCCCTGCCCTTCCTGGTCATCAGCCTCGAAGGGGCGCTGCGCACCGCCGGCACCCGCTATGAGATCGCCGCCGCCTCGCTCGGAGCCCGGCCCTCGCGCGTGCTGCTGGGGGTGACGCTGCCGCTGGTGCTGCCCGCGCTGCTGTCCGGCACGGTGCTGGCCTTCGCCCGGGCGCTGGGGGAGTTCGGGGCCACGATCACCTTCGCCGGCTCCCTCCAGGGCACCACCCGCACGCTGCCGCTGGAGATCTACCTCCAGCGGGAGAGCGACCCCGATGCCGCTGTGGCGCTGTCCTTCCTGCTGATGATCGTCGCGGTGCTGGTCATCGCCGCGGCCCGGCGAAGGGTGAGCACATGAGCCTGCAGGTGCGGGCCCGGGTCCCCGAGCGGGGGGTCGAGCTCGACCTCGCGGTGGCGGACGGCCAGACCCTCGCTCTGATCGGTCCCAACGGGGCGGGCAAGTCCACGCTCCTCTCGCTGGTCGCCGGGGCGCTGCGTCCCGCGCACGGGCGTGTGGAGCTCGACGGGCAGCTGCTCTTCGGTGAGCGCTCCTGGACACCGCCCCATCACCGCCGGGTGACCACGCTCAGCCAGGACCCGGTGCTGTTCCCGCATCTGACGGTGCGCGGGAACATCATGTTCCCGCTGCGGTCCCAGGGGGTGCCCCGTGCTCGGGCCCGGGAGGAGGCCGGGCGGTGGCTGGCCGAGCTCGGGCTGGACGAGCTGGCGGCGCGTCGACCGGCGATGCTCTCCGGCGGGCAGGCGCAGCGGGTCGCGATCGCCCGGGCCCTGGCGGCGGATCCTCGCCTGCTGCTGCTGGACGAGCCGATGGCCGCGCTCGACATCGAGGTGGCGGCGGCCCTGCGGGGCCAGCTGCGGCGCTTCCTCGCCGACCGCACGGCGATCATCGTCACCCATGATGTCCTCGATGCCCTCACCCTCGCCGATCAGCTCGCCGTGCTCGACGGAGGGCGGGTCATCGAGCAGGGCCCGGCACGGGAGCTGCTAACCCGGCCCCGCACCGCCTTCACCGCCAGCTTCGCCGGGCTCAACCTCGTCACGGGTCGCTGGGAGGCCGGGGCCGTGGTGCTCGCCGACGGGGCCCGGCTGACGGCGCCCGGTCCGCATCCCCCGGGCCGGGAGGTGCATGCCGCGTTCCATCCCTCGGCCGTTCAGCTGGCGCCGACGGGAGGGATCCGCCGCACCGTGACCGGGCTGCTCCCGCACGGTGACCTGGTCCGCGTGCGCACGCCAGATCTCGCCGCGGATCTGCCACCGCAGCAGATCGCCGAGCTCCGCCTCGAGCCCGGAGCCACGGTGCACCTGGCGGTGCCGCGCGAGGCCGTGACAACCTACGAGGCATGATCGACCTGCGCGTCCTGCACCGCGAGCTGCGCGAGCGGCACGGCCCCCAGGGCTGGTGGTGGCCCGGCCAGGAGCCCTTCGAGATCGCCGTGGGCGCGGTGCTGGTCCAGCGCAGCCGCTGGGAGCAGGCCGCCTCCGCGATCGCGGCGCTGCGTGCCGCGTGGCTGCTGGCGCCCGCTCCCCTCGCGGAGGCCGGGGAGGAGACCGTGCGGGAGCTGGTACGCCCCGCCGGGTTCGCCCGCACCAAGCCGCGCCGCGTCCAGGCGCTCGCCCGCTGGTGGGCCGGACGCTCCGCGGCAGCCCGGTCGCTGGACGATGCGCGGCTGCGCAGCGAGCTGCTGAGCATCGAGGGCGTCGGTGAGGAGACCGCGGATGCGATCTCGCTGTACTGCTTCGGCCGGCCGGCCTTCCTGTGCGATGAGTACGCCCGGCGCCTGCTCAGGGCGCGGGGTGCCGACGTGCCGGGCTCGTACCGGGCGTTCCGTCGCGCGGTGGAGAAGCCCCTCGCCGACGCCGGCTTCACCGCCGCGGAGCTCGCCGAGCTGCACGGACTGATCGTGGAGGAGGGGAAGCGGCGCCGCCGGCGACGCAGTGCACCTGGGAGGATCGGAGCATGACCCTCCTGGACTCCCCTCTCCCGCTGGTCGCCGCCCCCATGGCGGGCGGCCCCTCCACGCTCGCCCTGGCCGGAGCCGTCTCCGCGGCCGGGGCGTTCCCGTTCCTGGCGGGTGGGAATCTGTCGCCCGAGGCGCTGGCGGCCGACATCGCCGCGGCGCGGGGACTGGGCACCGGCTTCGGAGTGAATCTCTTCGTGCTGCCTCCCTGGGAGATCGACGAGGAGGCCTTCGCCGCCTATGTGGAGGAGCTCGGCGAGGACGCGGCCCGGCTCGGGGTCGCTCTGGACCCCGTGCCGCGGCGGGACGACGACCACGTCGCCGCGAAGCTGGCGCTGCTGTGCGAGGCTCCGGTGCCGGTGGTCTCGTTCACCTTCGGCCTGCCGCCCGCGGCGACGGTGGCCGCGCTGCAGGCGGTGGGGACCACCGTGCTCGTGAGCGTCACCGATCCCGAGGAGGCCCGTGCCGCCGCCGGGCGCGGGGCCGACGGCCTGGTCGTGCAGGGCCCCGGCGCAGGCGGGCACAGCGCGACCCATCACCCCTCCCGGACCCCGGGTCCGATCCGCACCGAGGAGCTGGTGCGCCAGGTGCGCGCGACGGTCGAGCTGCCGCTGCTGGGTGCGGGCGGGGTGGACGGCCCGGACGCGGTACGACGGATCCTCACCGCCGGGGCCGAGGGCGTGGTGTGCGGCACGATGCTGCTGCGCACCGACGAGGCGGGCACCTCCCCCACCCATCGCGCCGCCCTGGCGGACCCCTCGTTCCGCACCACGGTGCTGACGCGGGCCTTCACCGGCCGGCCCGCCCGCTCCCTGCGCAACGACTTCGTGGACCGCCATCACGAGACCGCGCCGACGGGCTACCCGCAGGTCCACCGTCTGACCCGCGAGCTGCGGCGGAAGGCTGCGGCGGCGGGCGATGCGCAGCAGCTGCACCTGTGGGCGGGCACCGGCTGGCGCAGCGCCCCCGAGGGCCCCGCCGGCGAGGTCATCAGGTGGCTCGCCTCGGAGATCTGAGCCGGGCCGGAGCCCGGACAGCAGAAGGGCCCCACCCTGCGGTGGGGCCCTGCTGACGAGTCACTGTCTCACGGTTTCTCGAGTGGAGCTATGGGGATTCGAACCCCAGACCTCTTCCATGCCATGGAAGCGCGCTACCAACTGCGCCATAGCCCCGTATCGGGTGCCGCCCCCAGGGCGACGAGACGATATTACACGGCCTCCGAGATCAGAGGAAATCGGGGGCGAGGTTGTGTGACACCAACCTCATCAGGCCGTTCGCCGTCTCCCCGGTGAGCGGTTCGAGCACGGAGCGGTGGCAGTTCTCCATCCCGGCGAGACCGCGGAAACCGTTGGTGTCCAGGCCCAGCAGCGCGGTGATGCCCAGGGTGATCGCAGCGCCGTGGGCGACGACCATCACGGTCCCGCCCACGTGATCGGCGACCAGGGCGCGGCACGCGGCGGCGACCCGCGCCCCCACCTCGGGGCGGTCCTCCACGTCCAGCCCGAGCACCGGGCGGTGCGCGCGCCAGTCCGCATGCTGCTCGGGCCAGCGCATCCGGATCTCCTCGCCGCGGAGCCCCTCCCACCGGCCGAATCCGCGCTCGAGGAAGGCGTCGTCCGTCCTGAGCTCGACGTCGGTGCCGCGGCTCATCAGGCGGGCGGTCTCCACGGCGCGCTCCAGCGGCGAGGAGACCAGGACGTCCGGCGGGGTCGCGGCGACCACGGGCGCGAGCGACTCGGCCTGCCGGATCCCGGTGGGGTTCAGCGGGATGTCGACCTGGCCCTGGAGGCGGCCCTCCCGATTGAAATCCGTCTGTCCGTGGCGCACCAGGACCAGACGCGTGCGGGGGCCCCTCACGCCGTGCGGTCCGCGTCGATCTGCAGATCGATGACGGGGGCGTCGCGCCACAGGCGCTCGAGGGCGTAGAAGACGCGATCCTCGGCATGCTGGACGTGCACGACGATGTCGCCGTAGTCCAGCAGCACCCAGCGGGCCTCGCGCTCGCCCTCCCGACGCAGCGGTTTGCGGCGGCGCTCGGTCAGCAGGGCCTCCTCGATGCCGTCGACGATCGCGGCGACCTGTCGTTCGGTCTCGCCGCTGCAGACGAGGAAGGCATCGGTGATCACGACGAGCTCGGAGACATCGAGGCCGATGACCTCCTCGGCGAACTTGTCGGCGGCGGCCCGGCCGGCCACCCGGGCGAGGTCGAGAGATTCTTCAGGAGCGCTCACGCGGCAGGTTCCTCCAGGACGGGATGATCGAGGGACAGGTCGGACAGATGATCGGAGGGGACCGGGGACAGCGCGGACGCTGCCGTGTCGGGGCCGATGACCCCGGTCAGCAGCAGAGCGACCAGCACCACCAGGGCGATCGCGATGAGGATCCACACCAGCCACGGCAGCAGTCGGCCGCCGTTGCTCTCGGGGCGATGCAGCACCTTGCCGTCGAAGCGCGGTGCCGGGCGCGGCTCGGGGGCCTCGGTGACCGAGAGCTCGCCCAGCTCGACGCCGTCGTGATCGCGGCTGACCCCCGCGGCGGAGCCGTCCTCGGCCGTGGTGGCGGCGCCTCGTCCGGAGGCGGCGGGGGCTGCCTCGGGCTGCTCGCTGAGCTCGATGATGCGGGCGCGGCGACCGAACTTGCGCAGGGCGGGCACGGGGGTGTCCGCGGTGGGCGGGGCGACGGCGCCGCGCACGCCGGGCGCGGCCGCCTGCCCGCCGGGGGCCTCCCTCGCGGCGCGCGCCTCGAGGGCGGCCTGCTCCTCGGGGCTCAGCGCACGGGCGCGGCGCCCGCGGCGCGGAGTGGTCTCGGGCTCGGTCATCGGCCGTCACCTCCTGTGTAGAGCGCGTACTTGTTGATGTATTGGACGACCCCGTCGGGGACCAGGTACCAGACCGGTCCGCCGGCGGCCACGCGGGTGCGGCAGTCGGTGGAGCTGATCGCCATCGCCGGGACCTCGATCAGGGTCACGCCGTCCTCGGGCAGGCCGGAGGTGTCGAGCTCGTGCCCGGGCCTGGTGACCCCCACGAAATGCGCGAGCTCGAAGATCTCCTCGGTGTTCTTCCAGGTGAGGATGTTCTGCAGGGCGTCGGCGCCGGTGATGAAGAAGAGGTCGGCGTCCGGCTGCTCGCGGTGGAGGTCACGCAGGGTGTCGCTGGTGTAGGTGTCCCCCGGGCGGTCGATGTCCGCCCGCGAGACGGTGAACACCGGGTTCGCGGCGGTGGCGACGACCGTCATCAGGTAGCGGTGCTCGGGATCGGAGATCTCCTGGTCCGGCTTCTGCCAGGGCCTGCCGGTGGGCACGAAGACGACCTCGTCGAGCGCGAAGACGCTCTGCACCTCGCTGGCGGCGACGAGGTGCCCGTGGTGGATGGGATCGAAGGTCCCGCCCATCACGCCGATCCGTCGCCGCTGCAGCTCCACGGAGGTCAGTGGTCGGAGTCGGAGGAGTTCTTGCGCTTCTTGTCCAGGCTGCGGTGGTGCGCTCCGCCGGTGAGCCAGGTGAAGCCCAGCAGAATCATCAGGATGACGAAGATGCCGATGCCGACGGCCGGAGCGCTGAGCGCCTCACTGGTGTGCGCGCCGGACTCGGCGAGGATCATGAGCTGATCGATCATGGTCTAGAAGCCCTTTCCACGGGTGACCGGCCCATCATCCCACAGCGGCGCAGTCGGTCAGCACCCTGACGCGCATGATGGGAGTCGGGTCACGGCCTGACCTGGCCCTGCCCCACCACCAGCCACTTGCTCGCCGTGATCTCCCGCAGCCCCATCGGGCCGCGGGCGTGCAGCTTCTGGGTGGAGATGCCGATCTCCGCGCCGAAGCCGAACTCGCCGCCGTCGGAGAAGCGGGTGGAGGCGTTGGCCATCACCACCGCGGAGTCGACCTCCGCCAGGAAGCGCTGCTGGCTGGTCAGATCGCGGGTGAGGATCGACTCGGTGTGGCCGGTGGAGTGGGCCCGGATGTGGGCCAGCGCCGCGTCGAGGTCGTCCACCACCGCGACCGCGAGCTCGAGGGCGAGGTACTCGGTGTCCCAGTCCTCGGCGGTCGCGGCGACGACATCGGGGCCGGAGGGCAGCAGCGCCGCGGCCCGCTCATCGGCATGCAGCCGCACCCCGGCGGCGGCCAGCGGCGCCGCCAGACGCGGCAGCGCCTGCGCGGCGATGTCGCGATGGACCAGCAGGGTCTCCAGTGCATTGCACACCCCGATCCGCTGCAGCTTGGCGTTGGCGACGATGGCCACGGCCTGGTCGAGGTCGGCGCTCGCATCGACCAGCACGTGGGTCTTCCCGGTGCCGGTCTCGATGACGGGGACCAGCGAGTTCTCCACCACCCGCCGGATCAGCCCGGCACCGCCGCGCGGGATCAGCACGTCCACCAGGCCGCGGGCGCGCATCAGCACGTCCACCCCGTCGCGGCCGTGCTCGTCGATCCCGACGATCAGGTCCGCGGGCAGCTCGTGGGCGGCCAGCACATCGCGCAGCACTCCGATCAGCGCCGTGTTCGAGTGCAGCGCCGCCGAACCGCCGCGCAGCACCACGGCGCTGCCTGCCTTGAGGGCGAGGCCGGCGGCATCGACGGTGACGTTCGGCCGGGCCTCGTAGACCATGCCGATCACCCCCATCGGCACCCGCACCTCGCGCAGCTCGAGCCCGTTGTCGAGCACGGAGCCGCGGATCACCTCTCCGACGGGGTCGGGCAGGGCGGCGGCGTCCCGCAGCTGCTGGGAGATCGTCGCGACCCGCTCGGGGTCCAGCGCGAGCCGGTCCCGCAGGCCGGGGGCCATGCCCGCGTCGTCGGCGGCGGCGAGATCGCGCGCATTGGCACCGACGATCTCCTCCGCCCGCTCCACCAGCGCCGCGGCCATGGCCAGCAGCAGCTGGTCCTTGGCGCCGCGGTGCAGGCGGGCCAGCGCCGGTTGCGCATCCTTCGCGGCACGGGCGGCGGCGAGGACGGCGGTGGTCACGGGAGAGTCCATGGTGGGGAGTCTACGAGTGTGGTCGTGTCCCGAGAAGGGGCGTCCGACCAGCAGACATCGTGCTCAGCGCACGACCGGTCAGTGCCCCTCGGGCTCAGAGCACCACCAGCTGGTCGCGGTGGATGGCGGGGCGACGGAAGCGGTCCCCGAGCTGCTCGCGGGCGTCGAGGGTGCTGCGACCGGCCATGGCCCTCAGCTCGTCGCTGCTGAAGGAGGTCAGACCGCGAGCGATGATCTCGCCGTCCGGTGCGGCGAGGTCGACGGGGACCCCGGCCGGGAAGGTGCCCTCGACGCGGGAGATGCCGACGGCCAGCAGCGAACGGCGGCGGCTGCGCACCGCCTGGGAGGCGCCCTCGTCGAGATGCACGGTGCCGGCACCCCGGGTCGCGAAGCGCAGCCACACCAGACGGGAGCGCCGGCGGCCGTGCTGCGCCGGGAAGAAGGTGCCCACGTCCTGCCCCGCGAGCGCGGGACCGAACTGCTCGGTGGAGGTCATCAGCGCGGCGGTGCCGGTGGTGGAGGCGAGCTGCGCGGCCGAGAGCTTGGTGACCATGCCGCCGGTGCCGACCTTGGAGCCGACCGGGCCGATGCTCACCCCGGCCAGGTGGGCCACGTCGTCGACCTGTCCGATGCGCTCGGCGCCGGGATCTCTCGGGGGTGCGGTGTACAGGGCGTCGACGTCGGTGAGCAGGATCAGCGCATCCGCGCCCAGCAGCTGCGCGACCAGCGCCGCCAGGCGATCGTTGTCGCCGAAGCGGATCTCATGGGTGGCGGTGGTGTCGTTCTCGTTGACCACCGGCACGGTGCCCAGGTCCAGCAGCGCCTCGAGCGCGGTGCGCACGTTGCGGTAGGTCTGCGGGCGGATCACGTCCGACTCCGTGAGCAGCACCTGTCCGGTGATCCGCTGGTGTCGGGCGAAGGCCCCCTGCCAGGCGGTGGCCAGCAGCGCCTGGCCGACGCTCGCGGCCGCCTGCTGCAGCGCGACGGCGACCGGCCGCTCGGGCAGGCCCAGCGGACCCAGTGCGGCGGCGATGGCCCCGGAGGAGACGATCACCAGCTCCGTGCCGCGCTCGACGAGCCGGGCGGCGGTATCCGCGATGTGCTGGATCTGGTCCTGATCCAGATGCCCGTGCTCGTCGGTGAGGCTCGAGGAGCCGATCTTGACGACGATCCGGCGGGCGGAGGGAAGCGCGTCACGGGTGGTCAGCCGCTCGGGCTGACGCAGCTCCGTGATGCTCACCGCGTCCCCTCCTCGGAGGACGGGTCGGCCCAGTGGCCGGCCCTGCGCTCCGCCTCCATCGCCGAGATCCGCCCCATCCGCTCGGCGGTGCGGGCGCGCTGCTGCTCCTTCTTCATCTCCCGGGTGGGACGGGAGCGGTCCTCGAAGCGGTCGTCGGTGCCGCGGCGGCCCAGCATCTCGGCGCCGCCCACCATCGTCGGCTCCCAGTCGAAGACGACCGCGTCGTCGCCGGGGCCGATCAGCACCGTGGAGCCGGGCACGGCACCGGCGGCGTACAGCTGGTCCTCGACGCCGAGCTTCGCGAGCCGGTCGGCGAGGAAGCCGACGGCCTCGTCATTGGTGAAGTCGGTCTGTCGCACCCAGCGCTCGGGCTTGTCGCCCTGCACGCGGAACGCGGTGTGGCCGTCGTACTGCTCGGTGACGACGCGGGAGGCCCCCCCGTCGACGGCGCGGGGCGTGAGGACGATCGGTGCCGGTTCGGGAGCGGGCAGCGCGGCGCGCGCCTGCTCGACGAGCTCGCCGAGGGTGAAGGAGAGCTCGCGCAGACCCTTGTGGGAGACGGCGGAGACGTCCAGGACCGGCACGTCGCGCTCGGCGAGCTGATCGCGGACGATATCGGCCATGTCCTCGCCGTCGGGCAGGTCGGTCTTGTTCAGCACGACCACCGTGGGCCGCTGCATGAGCGGCACCCTGCCGTCGGTCTCCTCGTCGAGGCTCGCCGCATAGGTCGCCAGCTCGTGCTCGATCGTGGTGAGGTCGCTGAGCGGGTCCCGGTCGGATTCGAGGGAGGCGGTGTCCAGCACGTGCACCAGCACGTGGCAGCGCTCGATGTGGCGCAGGAAGTCCAGGCCCAGCCCCTTGCCCTGGCTGGCCCCGGGGATGAGGCCCGGGACGTCGGCGATGGTGAAGCGGTGCTCGCCGGCCTCGACCACGCCGAGGTTCGGCACCAGGGTGGTGAAGGGGTAGTCGGCGATCTTCGGCCGGGCGGCGCTCATCGCCGCGATCAGCGAGGACTTGCCGGCGCTGGGGTAGCCCACCAGCGCGACATCCGCGACGGACTTCAGCTCGAGCACCAGGGTGCGCTCCTGCCCGGGCTCGCCGAGCAGGGCGAAGCCGGGAGCCTTGCGCTGCCGGGAGGCGAGCGCGGCATTGCCCAGCCCGCCGCTGCCACCGCGGGCGGCCACGAAGCGGGTGCCGATGCCGATCATGTCGGCCAGCACGGTGCCGTCCTCGGCGGTGACCACGGTGCCGTCCGGCACCGCGAGGACGAGGTCCTCACCGCTGGCGCCATGGCGCAGGTCGCCCTTGCCGAAGCCGCCTCCGGTGGCGCTCTGGTGCGGGCGATGGTGGTACTGCAGCAGAGTCGTGGTGGAGGCGTCGACCTCGAGGATCACGTCCCCGCCGCGGCCGCCGTCGGCCCCGTCGGGGCCGGCCAGGGGCTTGAACTTCTCGCGGCGGATGGACGCGGCGCCGTGCCCGCCCGATCCGCCGACGACCTGCAGCTGGACGCGGTCGACGAATGTGGCCATGGATGCACTCCGATGCTGAAGGGGAGAAAAGCCTCGAGGGGCGGAGCGTTCGGCTCCGCCCCTCGAAGGACGCTGTGTGCCCCGCGACCCGGGGCGGGCGGTCAGACCGTCTCGACGACGTTGACCACCTTGCGGTCACGCTTGCGGCCGAACTCGACGGTGCCCGCGGTGAGCGCGAACAGCGTGTCGTCGTTGCCGCGACCCACACCGTCACCGGGGTGGATGCTGGTGCCGCGCTGACGCACGAGAATCTCGCCCGCGCCGACGACCTGGCCGCCGAAGCGCTTGACGCCGAGACGCTGGGAGTTGGAATCACGCCCGTTCTTGGAGGAGCTGACGCCCTTCTTTGATGCCATCTGGAATCAATCCTTGTCTAGTCGAAGGGATCGCTCAGGCGATGCCCGTGATCTTCAGCCGGGTGAGCTCCTGGCGGTGGCCCTGGCGCTTCTTGTAACCGGTCTTGTTCTTGTAGCGGAGGATCCGGATCTTCTCGCCGCGAAGGTCCTCGACCTTCTCGGCGGTGACCTTCACCTTCGCGAGCTCGTTCTGGGCGGAAGTGACCTTGTCGCCGTCAACCAGCAGCACGGGAGCGAGATCGACGCTGTCGCCCGCCTCGCCTGCCACGCGGTTGATCACGATGGTGTCACCGACCGACACCTTCTCCTGACGACCGCCTGCGCGGACGATTGCGTACACCACGTCAATGCTCCATCTTGTGATTCGGAATTGCTCTACGAGTCGAGTTCCCTGCCGGGTGTCACCGCGGACCTGCGACCGTCAACCTGACCCGGACCGTGAGGCCCGAGCGGGAGATGCGGTCGGCGATGTCCACCGGGAGCACGACTGCGACGCGTTTTGCGCCATGGAACAGCTTACGATCCCGCGACCTGCCGGTCAACCACCGGACACGGTCCGACCTGCGAGAACGCGGTCACATCCTGTGGAACGCGTCACCCCTGCTCGGGGGCGTCCTGCTCCCACGCCGTCGCGGCGGCCTCACCGGTCGGCTCCGCGCCCTGGGCAGGCTCGACCGTCTCCTCGGTCTCCGCGGGGTCCTCCGACTGCGAGGCGCTGCCCGAGGCCGCGGCGATCGAGGCGATCGTGGCCCGCGCCTGGGCACGGGTGGTCTCGTCGTCCTCGAGCCGGTGCACGTCGCCGCCGTTCTCCTCCGCGCCGTGCTCGCCGCCCTCGGCCTCGTCCTTGCCCCCGCCGCGCGTGCGCCGGCCCCGGCGCCGTGAGGACTTGGAGGAGTCCTCGCCGCCGTTGCCGCCGCCGGCGTGATGGTGCTCACCGTCGGCGTCCACGATCAGGCCGCGGCCGTGGCAGTGCTCGCAGGTGCTGGAGAAGGTCTCGACCAGGCCCTGGCCCACCCGCTTGCGGGTCATCTGCACGAGTCCCAGCGAAGTGACCTCGGCGACCTGGTGCTTGGTGCGGTCCCGGCCCAGGCACTCGACCAGGCGCCGCAGCACCAGGTCACGGTTGGACTCGAGCACCATGTCGATGAAGTCGATGACGATGATGCCGCCGATGTCGCGCAGCCGCAGCTGACGCACGATCTCCTCGGCGGATTCGATGTTGTTCTTGGTGACCGTCTCCTCGAGGGAGCCGCCGGAGCCGGTGAACTTGCCGGTGTTGACGTCGACGACGGTCATCGCCTCGGTGCGGTCGATGACCAGCGAGCCTCCCGAGGGCAGGTAGACCTTGCGGTCCATGGCCTTCAGCAGCTGCTCGTCGATGCGGTGCTTGGCGAACACGTCCTTCTCGCCGACATGCTTGGTGACCCGTTCGAGCAGGTCCGGCGCCACCTCGGAGACGTAGGCGTGGACATCGTCGTAGACCTTGCCGCCCTCGACGATCAGCGAGGTGAAGTCCTCGTTGAAGACGTCGCGGACCACCTTGATGGCGATGTCCGGCTCCTGGGAGAGCGCCACCGGCGCGGACTTGCTCTTCTGCGCCTTCTGGATCGTGTCCCACTGGGCGCGGAGGCGCTCGACGTCATGGGTGAGCTCCTCCTCGCTCGCCCCTTCGGCGGCAGTGCGCACGATGACGCCGGCGTCCTCGGGGATGATCTGACGCATGATCTTCTTCAGCCGCGCCCGCTCGGTGTCCGGCAGCTTGCGCGAGATGCCGGTCATCGACCCGGCGGGCACGAACACGACGTAGCGGCCGGGCAGCGAGATCTGGCTGGTCAGGCGCGCGCCCTTGTGGCCGATCGGGTCCTTGGTGACCTGGACCAGCACCGGATCGCCGCTCTTCAGGGCGAGCTCGATGCGGCGCGGCTGGCCCTCCAGGCCCGCCGCGTCCCAGTTGACCTCGCCCGCGTACAGCACGGCGTTGCGGCCCTTGCCGATGTCCACGAAGGCCGCCTCCATGGAGGGCAGCACGTTCTGGACCTTGCCCAGGTAGACGTTGCCGACCATCGAGGTCTGCGACTTCTGCGCGACGTAGTGCTCGACCAGCACATCGTCCTCGAGCACGGCGATCTGGGTGCGGCCGGGGCGCTCACGCACCACCATGGAGCGCTTGACGGACTCGCGCCGGGCCAGGAACTCGGCCTCGGTGATGACATTGCGCTTGCGGCCGGCGTCGCGGCCGTCGCGGCGGCGCTGGCGCTTGGCCTCGAGGCGGGTCGAGCCCTTGACGGCCTTGACCTCGTCCCGCGCCTCGCGGACCTTCACCACCGTGTTCGGCGGATCGTCCGAGGAGCCGGAGTCGTCGCTGCCGCCGCCGGAACGACGCCGGCGCCTGCGCCGACGCGAGCTGGAGGAGCCGGAGGCGGAGTCCCCGCCGGACTCCGTCCCGTTGCCGGTGGACTCGCCCCCGGCATCGTCCTGCGAGGAGTCCTCGGAGCCGTCCTGCGACTCCTCGTCGCCCTCGGCGTCCTCGTCCTCGCCGCGCCCGCGGCCACGGCGGCCACGGCCCCCGCGTCGGCGACGCCGACGGGAGCTGCCGCCCCCGGAGGAGCGGTCCTCGGAGCCGTTCTCGTCGGTGGCGTCGTCCTCGTCCTCGCTCTCGCCGGCGGACTCGTCACGACCCTCCTCCGCCGTGCCCTCGTCACGCTGCGAGGAGCGGCGCGAACGGCTGCGGCTGCGGCGGGAGGGGGAGCTGCGCTCCTCCTCCGGTGAGTCCTCGTCCTGCGTGCGGCCGGAGTCCTCGGCGTCGGTGGCGTCGGCGGAGTCCTGGTCGCCGACGGTGGTGCGCGGCTGCGGGGTCGGGGCCTGGAACAGCAGGGAGGCGAAGTCCATCTGGACCTGCTCGCGACGGCTGGCGCGATCCTCGTCGACGGAGGGCTCCTCCGCCGTCGCGCCGCGGGTGGAGGCCAGGGCGCGCAGATCGTCGACGACCGGGTTGCCGTCGACCTCCGGCGCCGCGACGGGCGCCTCCTCCACGGGGGCGTCCTCGAGGATCTCGTCCTCGACCGGGGCCTCCGCGGCCGGCTCGTCCGCAGCGGGCTCGGGCTCGACCGGGATCACGGGCGCCCCGGCAGGAGCCCCGGCGCGACGGCGGGGGCGCTTGGCGGTGGTGGTCGGTGCGGGCTCGCTGCTCGCCGCCTCCTGCGAGGCGACGACGGTGCGGGGCGCTGTGCTCTCCGGCTCCGCCACCGTCGGCGGGGTGAAGGCCGGGGCTCCTGCCGGGGCGCCGGCGCGGCGGCGACGCCGCGCCGGTGGCGGGCTCTGCGTCTCCTGCGACGAGTCGTTCTCGGGTTCGTGGGTGCTGTCAGCCATGGGGCCGTCTCCTTCTGGAGGACCAGCGCACCCTGGTCCCGTCTGGTCATCGTCCCTGGGGACGGAAGTCTCAAGCCCTCGCCGTCGCGCAGCTCCCCGCTGGAAGCGCTGCGATGCCGGCCGTGGAACATGACGGTCGCGGTGGTCCGCGTAGCCGATGCTCCGACGCCTCGACGCCGGGAGGTTCCCCCGCCCGGTACGGAGCAGGAGAGTGCCTCGGTCAGTATGGCACAGGGCATTTCAGCGTTCCGAGCCGACATGCGGCGCGGCGCGGTCCGGGATCACCGACGCAGGAGGACCATCGTCCCCATGCTCGACGCCGGAACGGCCGTAGGTTTCGTGACAGCTCGTCACCCACTCTGGAGTTCCCATGGATGCCCTCGACCTCGCACGGTGGCAGTTCGGCATCACCACCGTCTACCACTTCGTCTTCGTCCCGCTGACCATCGGCCTGTCGCTCCTGGTCGCGATCATGCAGACCCGCGCGGTCTTCGCGAAGGACGCCGTCCGCAAGGATGCCTGGACCCGGATGACGAAGTTCTTCGGCTCGATGCTGATCGTGAACTTCGGCATCGGCATCGCCACCGGCATCGTGCAGGAGTTCCAGTTCGGCATGAACTGGTCGGAGTACGCCCGCTTCGTCGGCGACGTGTTCGGAGCCCCGCTCGCGCTCGAGGGACTGGCCGCCTTCTTCCTGGAGTCGGTGTTCCTGGGGCTGTGGATCTTCGGCTGGGGGAGGCTGCCGGAGAAGATCCACCTGCTGACCATCTGGGCCGTCGCCCTGGGAAGCACCCTCTCGGCGTACTTCATCATCGCCGCGAACTCCTTCATGCAGCATCCCGTCGGGGCGGTCCTGAACCCGGAGACCGGCCGTGCCGAGCTGGATCCCTCGCAGGGGTCGATCCTCGCCGTGCTGAGCAACGTCACCGCGCTCGCCGCCTTCCCGCACGTGGTCTCCGGCGCCTGGCTGGTCGCCGGCGCGTTCCTCACCGGCGTCGCGGCCTGGCACATGGTGCGCCACCACAATCGCGCCCGGGAGCTGGGGATCGACACCGAGGAGGGTCAGGAGCAGCACCTCGCCGCCCGCGACCTCTACCGGCCCACGGTCCGCTTCGGCGTGCTCGCCATGGTCGTCGCGGCCCTGGTGCTGGTGGTCTCCGGCGACTTCCAGGCGCAGATCATGTTCAAGCAGCAGCCGATGAAGATGGCCTCGGCCGAGGCGCTGTGCGAGACCGAGACCGGGGCCTCCTTCTCGATCCTCACCGTCGGCGGTCCCGACGCCTTCTCCACCGACTGCGACGGCGTCACCCATCTGATCGAGGTCCCCTACATCACCTCGTTCCTGGCCACCCACACCTTCGACGCCACCCTGCAGGGGGTGGACGACCTCAACGCCCAGTACAAGGAGCAGTTCGGCGCGACCGCCCTGGACATCCACGGCAACGAGGTGGCCGTCGACTACCGTCCCAACCTCTTCGTGACCTACTGGTCCTTCCGCCTGATGATGGGGCTGGCCGCCTTCAGCGGGGTCCTCGCGCTGTGGGCGCTGTGGGTGACCCGCGGCAGGGGCGAGGCCGCCCGCACCACCGGTTCGAAGGCCTTCCAGTGGTTCGCGGTGCTGTCGATCCCGATGCCGTTCCTCGCGAACTCCGCGGGGTGGGTGTTCACGGAGATCGGTCGCCAGCCCTGGGTGGTCCATCCCAACCCCGACGACCCCGTGGTGCGACTGATGACGATGCAGGGCGTCTCGGCCCACCCGGGATGGATGGTGCTCACCTCGCTGGTCGCCTTCACCCTCGTCTACGGCGTGCTCGCCGTGCTCTGGTTCCAGATGATGCGGAAGGCGGCGCTGCAGGGCGTCCCGCTCGCGCAGCGTGATCTCGAGACCGACGAGCTCGACACCCCCACCCTCTCCTTCGACTACTGAGAAAGGACCAGATCCGCTCATGGACGCCATGCTCGAGCCCACGGTCCTCCAGACTCTCTGGTTCTTCCTCATCGCCTTCTTCTTCCTGTGCTACTTCGTGCTGGAGGGCTTCGATTTCGGGGTGCAGATGAACGTCGGCGCCCTCTGGCGGCGCGGAGACGGAGCCCGGGGCACGATCCTGAAGACCATCGGTCCCGTCTGGGACGGGAACGAGGTCTTCCTGATCACCGGCGGCGCGCTGCTGTTCGCGGCCTTCCCCGAGTGGTACGCGACCCTGTTCTCCGGCTTCTACCTCGCGCTGCTGCTCCTGCTGCTGGTGCTGATCGTGCGGGTGTGCGCCTTCAAGTGGCGCGGCAAGGTGGACAGTCTGCGCTGGCGGCGGGCCTGGGACGTGGTCCACGTGATCGGCGGCCTCGCCCCGGCGCTGCTGTGGGGCGTCGCCTTCGGCAACATCGTCGCCGGGGTGGAGATCGACCGGAACCACTGGGTGACCACCTCGCTGCTGGGGCTGCTGACCCCCTTCGCCCTGCTGGCCGGGGTGGTCTTCGTGCTGCTGTTCTGGTTGCACGGCACCCTCTACCTCGCGCTCAAGGTCGACGGACCGCTGCGCCAGGAGACGAACCGTCTGGCGGGGATCCTGGTGTGGCCGACGCTCCTGGCCGGTGCCGCCTTCCTGCTGTGGTTCCAGCTCGCGCACTCCCACACCCCCCTCACCTGGATCCCGGTGGCCGCAGCTGCCGCGGCGCTGCTCGCCGTGGTCCCGCTGAACCGAGCGCGCCGGGAGGGCCTGGCGTTCGCCGCGACCGTCACCGCGATCGCCGCGGCCTCGCTCACGCTGTTCGGCGGGCTGTTCCCCTACGTCCTGCCGGCCACGAACGATCCCGCGAACTCGCTGACGGTCGCCAATGCCTCCTCGACCGCGCACACGCTGACGGTGATGCTGGTGGCACTCGCCATCTTCCTGCCGATCGTCCTCGCCTACACGGTCTGGGCCTACCGGGTGTTCCGTCACCGGATCACCGACGACAGCTCCCCCGCCCCCGGCTCCGGGCTGCTCGAGGCGGCGAAGCAGAGCTACCGCAGCACCTTCGAGCAGCGCTGATGACGGAGCCCGCGATGCGACGCCGGCCGCCGCTGGATCCGCGCCTGGTCCGCGAGGTCGCCGCGGCACGGAGGCATGTGGCGCGCACGGTCGCCCTGGGCCTGGTGCAGGCCGGCTGCGTCATCGTCACGGCGCTGGTGATCGCGCGCCTCGGCTCCCGGCTGCTCCTCGACCGCGGCCTCCCGCAGGAGGCACCGGAGCTGCTGCTGGCGCTGGTCGCGGCGCTCGCGGTGCGCGCCGGCGCGGTGCTGGTCGAGGAGGCGACCGCCCACCGGGCCGCGACCTCCGCGATCAGCGAGCTGCGCGGGCGGATCGTCGGCCATGCCGCCCGGCTCGGCCCGCGCGGGGGTGCCGGACGCGGCGCGGATCTCACGGCGCTGGCCACCACCGGCATCGAGAACCTGCGCCCCTACCTGGTGGGCTATGTGCCGCAGCTGCTGCTGACGGCCACCGTGACCCCGCTGTGCCTGCTGACCATCGGCCTGCTGGACCCGCTCAGCGCCGTGATCGCGATCCTCACCCTGCCGCTGGTGCCGCTGTTCATGGTGCTGGTGGGGAAGCTGACGGCGGGCCGCTCCGAGAAGCTCATCGCGGACATGCGCTCCCTGTGGTCCCAGCTGCTGGATCTGGTGGAGGGCCTGCCCACGCTGCGGGCCCTGGGCCGCGAGCAGGGGCCGGAGGCGACGGTGCGGCGTCTCGGCGACCGTCACCGCGCCTCGGCGATGGGCTCGCTGCGCTACGCCTTCCTGTCCTCGATGGTGCTCGAGCTGCTGACCACCCTGTGCGTGGCGCTGATCGCCGTGAGCATCGGCATGCGCCTGGTGTACGGCCAGATGGACCTCGCACCGGCGCTCGCGGTGCTGGTGCTCGCCCCGGAGGTGTACCAGCCGCTGCGCAACGTCGGCTCCCGGTACCACGCCTCCACCGACGGCCTGGCCGCCGTGGACGCCGCCTTCGCGGTGCTCGGGGAGGAGCCCCCGGCCGACGGGGACCGCCCCGCCCCCGACCTGCGGACCTCCACCCTCGCCCTCCGAGAGGTCTCGGTGCGCTCCCGCGACGGCATGGCTCCGCACCGCGCCGAGCTCACGGTGCGACCCGGACGGGTGCTCGCACTGACCGGCCCCTCGGGCTCGGGCAAGACGACCGCGGCGCAGGTGCTGCTGGGCCTGCTGCCGGCGGATGCGGGCCGTGCCGAGATCATCGCCGCCGACGGCACCACCACACCCATCGATGCCCTGCAGCGCCGCAGCCTCTGGGCGCAGGTGGCCTGGCTCCCCCAGCGACCCGTGCTGCCGCCGGGAACCATCCGCTCCGTGCTCACCGGGGCGCGCCCCGGGGCCGGCGAGGACGAGCTGGAGGCGGCGGCCGCGGCGACCGGACTGGACGCGGTGATCGCCGAGCGCGGCTGGGAGGCGGACCTGGGACGGGCCGGCCGCGGCATCTCCCTCGGGGAGCGGCAGCGCCTGGCACTGGCCCGGGCGGTGCTCTCCCCCGCCCCGCTGGTGGTGCTCGACGAGCCCACCGCGCATCTCGACGGCGCCACCGAGGAGGTGGTGCTGGACCTCATCACGGCGCTGCGCGCCGCGGGGCGCACCGTGGTGGTGATCGCCCACCGCTCCGCGCTGGTGGATCTCGCCGACGAGGTGACCGGCGTGAGGACAGAGCGGGCGGAGGCCCTCCGATGACCGCCCCCTCCTCCCTCCGGCGGGCGGTGGACGCCCTGGAGATCCCCCGCACCCGGCTGCTGGCCGCGGTGCTCGCCTCGCTGGCGACCCTCGGCTCCGCCTTCGCCCTCGCCGCGGTCGCCGCCTACCTCGTCACCCGCGCCTGGACGATGCCGCCGGTCCTGGACCTCACGGTCGCCGTGGTGGCGGTGCGGGCGCTCGGCGTCTCCCGCGGAGCGTTCCGCTGGCTGGAGCGGATGCTCACCCATGACGTGGCCCTGCGCGGCGTGGTCTCCCTGCGCACCCACCTGTTCACCGCACTGGCCGCCCGCACCGACGACGCCCTGACCCGGCTGCGACGGGGCGATCTGCTGACCCGCCTCGGGGACGACGCCCAGGAGCTCGGCGACCACGTCATCACCGCGCTGGTGCCGGCGCTGGTCTCGGTGGTGATGGCGGTGGCGGTGCTGGCGACCTTCGCGCCGCTGTCCCTGAGCGCCGCCGCGGTGATGCTCACCGCCCTGGCGCTCGCCGGCGTGCTCGCCCCGCTGGCCGCCCACCGCGCCGCGAGGATCTCCGAGCAGGCGGTGCTCACCACCCGCGCCGGTCTCAGCGCGCAGACGCTGGAGATCCTCGACGACGCCACCTCCCTGCGCATCGAGGGCCGGCTCGACGGCTCGCTCGCCCAGCTGCGGCAGCGGCAGGCGGAGCACGATGCCGCCATCGACCGAGCGGCAGTGCCCGCGGCGGTGGCCTCCGCCGCCGTGCCGCTGACGATGATCCTGGCGGTGGCCGGCTCCCTGCTGGCCGCCGGGACGCTGTGGACGAGCGGCGGGGCCTCGGCCGGGCAGATCGGCGTGCTGCTCCTGCTGCCGCTGTCCTCCTTCGAGGCGGCCACGGCGCTTCCCGCAGCGGCCTCGCAGCACGCTCGCTCCCGGGCCGCGGCGGAGCGGCTCGCCGCACTGGTCGGGGACGCGCCTGCGAGGCCCGCCGGCCCGCCTCCCGAGCGCCCCGCCGCCGCCCACCTGCGTGCCGTCGACCTCACGGCCGGCTGGACCCCGGGGGCTCCCCGCGTCCGGGGGCTCGACCTCGACCTCCCGCCCGGGTCGCGCCTGGCGGTCATCGGCGCCTCCGGCACCGGCAAGTCCACCCTGCTGGCCACCCTCGCCGGGCTGCTGGAACCGCTCGCCGGGCATGTCGAGCTCGACGGTCGCGCTCTCACCGCCCTCGAGCCGGCCCGGGTGCGCGCCGGCGTGACGATGTTCGCCGAGGATTCGCACGTCTTCGCGACCACGGTGCGGGAGAACCTGAAGGTGGTGCGCGGCGACCTCGGCGACGAGGAGATCCGGGCGGCGCTCGCGGCGGTGGGCCTGGTCGACTGGGTCGCGGCCCTGCCGCACGGACTGGACACGATGCTGGGCCCGGACGGCACCACCATCTCCGGCGGGGAGCGGCGACGCCTGCTGCTGGCCCGGACCGTGGTGCGCAGGGGGCCGGTGCTGCTGCTCGATGAGCCCACCGAGCACCTCGACACCGCCCATGGCGACCGGCTGCTGGCCGCCCTGCTGGATGCGGAGGACACCTCGCTGGTCCCGGCGCGCAGTACCGTCGTGGTGGTCACCCACCGCATCGAGGCGATCCCCGCCGGGACCTCGATCCTCCGACTCGAGGACTTTCGATGAGCTCTCCCTCCCCGTCGTCCCCTCCCGCCCCGTCGACCGCTCCCCTGCGCGGCGACCGCACCCGGATCCAGGACCTCGCCGGCGCGGTCCTCGCCGGCGGCGAGGCCGAGGATCTGCTGGACCTGCTGCTCCACTCGGCCCGCACGGACCTCGCCGCACGCAACGCGGTGCTGGTGATGCCGCTGAGCACGGACCGCTGGGCGGTGGAGATGGTCGACGGGGCCGACGCGCCCGAGCTGCTGGGCACCGAGGTCCCCGCGGACTCCCCCACCGGTCGTGCCCTGCACCGCGCCGATGTGGACGCGCTCGAGGCGATCTCCACCCTGGTGATCGATCCGGGGTCCAGCCCCGCCCTGCTGGGCGCGGTGGATGCGGCCGAGCACGGCCTGGGGCTGCTCGCGGTGCTGCGGACCGCGGGCTCCGCCCCGTACACCACGGCGGACCGCGAGCGCCTCGATGCGCTGGCCGGCCTGATCGCGCTCACCCTGCGTGCCCCGACGCTGGGAGCCAGCACCGAGATCGACGACGAGCGCAGCCGTATCGCCCGTGATCTCCACGACCTCGCGATCCAGGAGCTGTTCGCGGTGGGGATGGAGCTGGAGGCCATGGTCGACTCGCTCGAGTCGCCGGGCATGACCCCGTCCAACGCGCGGATCCGCAGCTCGGTCGCGACCTCCGTGCAGGGGGTCGAGAATGCGGTCGCGCAGATCCGGCAGATCGTGCAGTCGCTGCGCCGGGAGCGCACCGCCGCGACGCTCACCGAGCAGCTGCGGCACGAGGTGGGGCTGGCCACCGCCGGCCTCGGCTTCGTCCCCTCGATGCGACTGCCCCCGCATCCGGCGGAGATGGACGCCGAACTGCCGCCGGAGATCGCGGAGGACGTGGTCGCGGTGGTGCGGGAATGCCTGGCCAACGCGGCGCGCCATGCGCACGCCACCGCGGTGGCGGTCTCGGTGAGCGTCTTCTCCGAGGGCGTGGACCGCGTGGTGCAGGTCAACGTCTCCGACAACGGCCGCGGCATCGACCCCTCGGTGCAGCGCCGCAGCGGGCTGGCGAACATCTCCTCGCGGGCGAGGCGTCACTCCGGCTGGGTGGATGCCCTGGGTCTCGAACCGGGCACCATGGTCTCCTGGCGGGTCACCCTGCCGCCGGCGTGAGGCTCAGGGCTGGTGCGGCTTCCAGCCGGCCCGTCGGCGGGCGGCGACCATCGCGGCCACCTGCGTGCGGCGCTGCATGTCGAAGGCCTGCAGGATGACCGTGACGCGGTTCTTCACGGTCTTCTCGGCGATGCCGACCGCCTCCGCGATCTCACGGTTGGAGTGGCCATCGCCGATCAGCTCCACGATCCTGTGATCGGACTCGGAGAGATCCGGGCCGTCGTCGACGTGGTCCGCCGGCCAGATCGTCCTGCCGCCGTGGACCGCCGTGATCGCCTCGACGATCTCCTGCGAGCGGGCCGACTTCAGCATCAGGCCGGAGGCACCGGCGGCCCTGGACTCGCGCAGTGCGGCGTCGTCGTCGAAGCTGGTGAGCACCAGCATCCGCTGCTCCGGATCGAGCTCGCGCGCCGCCCTCATCACCTCGATACCGGTGCCGTCGGGCAGCTGGAGGTCCACCACCAGCACCTCGGGGCGGATCGCGGGCAGGCGACGGGTCGCCTCGGCCACCGAGGAGGCCTCCCCGATCACCTGCAGGGACGGGCTGGCGTCGATCACGGTGACGATGCCCCGGCGGACCACCTCATGGTCGTCCACGAGCATCACGCGGATCGGGCCGGGCTGCTGGGTCGCTGTCACGGAGCGTCCTTCCTCACATCGTCCTGCGCTGGCACCGGGGGCAGAAATGACTGCTCCTGCCCTGGTAGATCACTCGTCGAAGCAATCTACCGCACCGCGGGCACGGCTCGCCCTCACGCCCGTAGGCGTTCAGTGACCGTGCGAAGTACCCGCTGCGCCCGTCGACGTTCACGTACAGCGCGTCGAAGCTGGTGCCGCCCACCGCCAGTGCCCGCTCCATCACCTCGCGGGCGGCGCGGAGGATCGCGAGCGCCCGGCGCTGGCTGAGCGCGGTGCCGGGGGTGTCGTAGCGGGTGCGGGCGCTCCACAGCGCCTCGTCGGCGTAGATGTTCCCGATCCCGGAGACGATCTCCTGATTCAGCAGCAGGGCCTTGACCGCACTGCGCCGGGCCCGCAGGGTCCGGGCGATCGCCCCCAGGTCAACGGCCGGGTCCAGCAGGTCGCGGGCGATGTGGGAGGCGCCCTCGGGCAGCAGCGCATCGGGGCTGCCGACCCCGGCGAGCGCGCCGTCGGCCGCCTCCACCAGCGGGCTGGTCCACACACCGCCGAAGAGCCGCTGGTCGATGAGGTCCACCCGCGTGCCGTCGTCGAGGTGGAGGGAGAGCCGGCGGTGGCGCTGCGGGTCGGGGGCGGGCCCCTCGGAGGGTGCGGGCGGTCCGCCGGGCGTGACGGTCGCCCCGTCGGCCGTCGCGATCCGCAGCTGGCCGCTCATCCCCAGGTGCCCCATCAGCGCCTCGCCGGTCTCGGCGCCGTCGGGGTCGGCGAGACGCCACCACAGGAACTTCCCCCTCCGCACCACGGCGGTGAGGGTCGAGCCCACGAGCCCGGCGCGCAGCCGGTCGATGCCCCCGTGCTGGCGGCGGATGATGCGGGCATCGAGCAGCTCGACGTCCGTGACGGTGCGGCCCACGGTGCGGGGGGCGAGGCCTCGCCGGACGACCTCGACCTCGGGCAGCTCGGGCATCCGCTCAGCCCCGTGGGATCAGGGGCTCGTCGCGCTCGGCGAGGACACCACGCACCGCGTTCTGGGCGGCGGCGAGCTCGGCGTCCTTCTTCGAGGCGCCGTCACCGCTGGCGGTGACGATGCCGGGAACGGTGACGGTGGCGGTGAAGGTCTTCTGGTGCTCGAGGCCGGACTCGGTGAGCTCATAGGTGACCATCGCCCCGCCGGCGGCGGCGATCTCCTGCAGGCGGGACTTGAAGTCGTAGCCGGTCTCGAGGAACTCGTCGGAGTCCAGCAGCGGGCGCAGCAGGTCCAGCACGAAGCGGCGGGAGACGTCCTGGCCGAGCGCGAGGTGGACGGCGCCGATCACGGCCTCGGTGGTGTCGGCGAGGATCGAGGACTTCGCCCGGCCGCCGGTGAGGTCCTCGCCACGGCCGAGGCGCACGTAGGCGCCGAGGTCGAGCTTGGAGGCGATCACGGCGAGCGCGCGGGTGCTCACGGTCGCGGCGCGGCGGCGGGCGAGGTCCCCCTCGGGCAGGGTGGGGTGGGTCGCGTAGAGGTGCTCGGTGACGGCCAGCTGCAGCACGGCGTCGCCGAGGAACTCGAGCCGCTCGTTGTGGGGCAGCGAGTCGTGCTCGTAGGAGAACGAGCGGTGGGTCAGAGCCAGTTCCAGCAGCCCGGAGTCCCGCAGATCGATCCCCTGCCCGGCATCCAGCGGGAGCCGGTCCAGCAGGCCCTGCGGGGCGGCTGCCTCGGTGGCGCGGCGCCTGCGCGCCATCAGGCCTCCTCGTCCTGCTGCGGGTGGTCCTGCTGCGGGTCGTCGAGCAGGCCCTGCAGCGCCGCGAAGCGGGGATCGATCACGTCGTGGTGGTGGTCCGGGTCCTCCTCCATGCGGAACCCGCACTGGGCGCACAGGCCCGGGCAGTCCTCACGGCACAGGGGGCGCTCGTCGGCCTCCATCGCGAGGGCGTCGCGCACCAGCGGGCCGAGGTTGACCTCGTCGGCCTCGAGGAGGGTGGTGTCCTCCTTCTCGTCGGCCTTGACCTTGTCGGGGAACATGAACAGCTCGTCGAGGCGGGCGACGACGTCCTGCTCGACGGGGTCCAGGCAGCGGGAGCACTCGCCCTCGAGATGCGCGGTGACGGTGCCGTGGGCGTAGATGCCCTCGACCACGGACTCGAGCTCGGCCTCGACGGCGAGGTCCTCGCCCTCGCGGACCTGCATCGCGACGCCACCGGCCTCACGGGGCGGGGCGGGGACGGTGCGCTCGACGCGCCGGTGGGAGCCGGTGCGGCCGACGAGGTCGACCGCGTCGAACCGCAGCACGGTCTCGAGCGTCGTGGTCGGGGTGTTCTCGGAAGACATCGGTGAAGATCCTGTTCGTTCGTGGGGTCGGTCAGGAGGTGGCCGCGGCGGTGCGCAGCGCCTCCAGGGAGGGGCCGGGGAGCATGTCGGAGACGTCACCGCCGAGGGCGTGGACCTCCCTCACCAGGGAGGAGGAGATGTGCGACCAGGCCGAGTCGGTGAGCAGGAAGAGAGTGTCGACGTCGGCGAGGTGGTGGTTCATCCGCGCCATCGGTTCCTCGTAGGCGAGGTCGAGCTGGGAGCGCAGCCCCCGCACCACGGCTCGGGCACCCACCTCACGGCAGAAGTCGACCAGCAGACCCTTGGGGAGGGTGCGCACCTCGACCGTACCGGAGAGGCCCTCCTGCACGAGGGTCCCCGTGATCGCGCCGGTGCGCGCCTCGAGGCCCAGCATCCCCTGCTTGGAGGGGTTGTGGGAGACCGCGATGATCACCTGGTGGCCGAGCGCGGCGGCCCGGCGGGTGAGGTCGAGGTGCCCCAGGGTGAAGGGGTCGAACGAGCCGGGCAGGACGACGGTGCTCATGGCGCCACTCTAGTGCGCCGGGGCTGGACGTCTCAGGTGAGCTCGACGGTGACGTGGTGGGTGCCGTCCTCGTCGATGGTGCCGATGGTCAGGGTGCCGGTGAGACCGACGAGATCACCGGTGCCCGAGCCGGGGGCGATGACGTAGCGCAGCTCGGGCTCCCCGCCCGCCATGGTGCCGAGCTGCTGGAAGGTGAGGGTGCCCTCCCGACCGTCGAGGGTGCCCTCGAAGGTCTCGGTGGCGATGTAGGAGGCGCTGCCGGCCGCCGGGTCTCCGGCGGTGAGCATGACGCCGCGCGAGGTGCCCGCGACCGTCCCGGTCCAGGTCTTGGCCAGGTCGAAGCGGTCGGCGGCGCCGAGGAGGACCTCGGCGGGGGTCAGGTCGATGGTGAAGGTGGCGGTGAGGGTGCTCATGGCTCAAGTATCGGTGCCGTGGTGCTCGCTGGCGAGCAGTGCGTAGCTCATGCCGTCGAGCCAGCGGCCGCTGCGGTGCAGGGACTCCTCGCGGAAGACGCCTTCGAGCCGCAGCCCGATCTTCTCCATGACACGACGGGAGGCGAGGTTCTCGGCGAAGCAGGCAGCCTCGATGCGGCGCACACCGAGCCCGTCGAAGGCGAGGTCGCGCAGGGCGGCCGCGAACTCGGTGCCGAGCCCCTGGCCCTGCACGGCGAGGTCGAGGACCCAGCCGAGCTCGACCTGCTGGCCGGCGGCCCGGTCCCTCATGTCCGTCTGGGACCAGGGGTCCTGCCGCTCGACCTTGCCGACGGCGACCACGACGCCCTGGTGCAGGCCGACCACGGCGGACCCGAGCCCTGCGTCCCAGTGCTCCTGGTGCGCCGCGAGCGTGGGGCTGAGCGTGGTGGTCCATTCCTGCACCTCGGGCTGCCGGTACCAGGGCCAGATGGCCGCGGCGTCCTCCGTGCGTCCCGGACGCAGCTCGAGCCGCTCGGTGTGCAGGGGCCAGTCGAGGTCGGCGAGCGAGAGTGTCATCGGTGCAGGGTAACGCTGCCGGGACGGGAAGGGAGCACGAGGCACGGCGAGGGTCAGTACGGCGGCGGCTCGTGACCGGGCGGCGGCGGGAGCGGTGGCGGGCCCGGGTCGTCGGCCTCGTCGTGCTCGGGGCGGGAGTAGTGGTCGATCAGGTGGCATCCCCACCGGTACGCCTCGTCCCGGTCGGCGTCCTCGGCGCGCGCTTCGTCGAAGAAGCCGGTCCGGGTCAGCGCTTCGAACTCGAGGTCGTCGGCGTATCTCTGCCAGGCCTCCCGGAGGCGGCCGCCGAGCTCGCGGGTCACGAGGTCCGTGTTCGCGGCGACATCGCACACCGCTGCCCCGAGAATGCGCCAGCGGGTGGTCCCGGTCGTCTCGTCCCGCTCGGGATCGAGCAGACCGGCGGTCTTCATCCGGTGGTGGGTGCGACAGATGCGGTGCAGGTTCTCGACGGAGGTGGGACCGCCGCGAGCAGGATTCTCGAGGTCGAACTCCTCGATGTGGTCCATCTCCCCGACGGTCATGACGTTGCGGGTGCAGCCGGGGACCGCGCAGACGGGATCGATCAGCCGGAGGTTCTCGGCCATCGCCGCGGACGGGCGGTAGGTGCGGGAGGCCGAGGGCAGGTGATCCCCCGAGACGGGGTCGGTGAGCACCCGCTCGAAGGCCGGTGCCTTGGCGACGAGCTCGCGCGCCATACGAGGCGGGATCGGGATGGTGCCGTCCAGTGTCGCGGGGGCGTTCGAGCGACCGAGCAGCGTCAGCACCGGCACCACGACAGAGATCCGGAAGGCAGGATCGGGCACCTCCACAGCTCCGGTGTCGAGCTGTGAGCGGACCGCGATCGCGTACTGCAGGGCCGCCAGTGAGAGGTGGCGCCCCTCGCGGGAGGCGTCCCCGTCGAGGTCGAAGGGGATCGGGGCCCCGGTCTCGAGTGCGTGGCGCTGGGCATCCTGGACGGCGCGGGCGGCGGCGTCGAGCCGCTGCCCGAAGGCCGTGATCTCGGGGATCGGGCCACGGATCATGAGGCAGGCGGTGCCGTCGGAGTCCGGGGAGGAGGCGAGGGAGACCGAGCGCTGCTCCTGCGGCGATTCCTGGACGGCGGCGCGACCGAACCACACGACCAGCGTGTGCAGCTCGCGGTAGAAGCGCTCGACGTCAATCGACTCGAGCTGCCATGCGGCGACCCGCTCGTCGACCTGACGGCGCTGGTACGCGGTGAGATGCAGGACGCTGCGGATCAGCCACTCGAACCATTCGACGGGAAGGGCCCCGCTCTCCACCCGTCCGAAGCAGGCGGGCAGATCGGTGACGGCGACATGCGCATCACGCAGACGGTCCTCGCCGCGGTGGAGCTTCGCCCGCATGCCCACGGAGGCGGCCAGTGCGTGCAGGGCCTTCTCGTCCCCCTCGTCCTCCTCGGACCACAGGGTGGCGAGATCGCGCGTCTCGGCGACGTAGAAGGCGGCATGCTCCTGCCGGCGCCGGTGGAAGATCCGCAGCACGGTCTCGGCCTCGGGGGTGTGGGGAGTGACATCGGCCCGGTCCACGAGCGCCTGCGCCGTGAGCGGGGTGCGCGACTGCACCGGCTTCCGCGGAGGCTCATCGGGGCGGGAGGCGGAGCGCTCCGGGCCGGGCGGGATGGCGGAGGGACCGGCATGGCGTCCCATGGTTCCCCCCTCCCTGACCTCGGCGTCGATCCTGCGTGCCGGCTTCTGCGCCGGCGGGTCGGCCTCTCGACCAGATGCATTCATTTTAGAACACCCGCTCGACTCGCGCCAGAGGGTGCGAGCAGATTGCGATAATTTGTGGATAACTGTGATGCGTGGAGGAACCGTCGATCTTTCCACATTGTCTGCACATCGTGTGGATACCCAGAGGTCATAAAAGTGATCCTGCGCGCCGACTGCGAGTCCTCACGGGGCGTCGATGGAGAATTCCTCGGAGATACTGCTGGTCATCGTCAGCGTCGCAGACAATGCATATCAGAGTTCGTTTCGCAACCGGTCGCCGATTTTGTGGACAGCCTGTGCGCTCACCCGTGGACGATCATCGGGCGCCTCGATGCGCCCCGAGCCGGCCCTCAGGCCGGCCCGCCGAACTGCAGCACGGTCTCGCCGTAGGTCTTGGTGCCGTCGTCGGCCCACCCCTCGGGCCATTCGAGCGGGCGCGTGCGCGAGGAGCGCTCGATCACGACCAGCGCGTCATCGGCCAGTGCGGGGCGCAGGGTGAGCAGCAGCTGCTCGAGCGCCTCGGTGGGCACGTCGTAGGGAGGGTCGAGGAAGACCAGGGTCGCGGCGGGCGCTGCCGGCTGCGCCGTGCGCTGCGCCGCGAGCTGGTCGGCGACGCCGGCCGCCTTCCCGACGCGGATCTCGACGCGGCCTCCCAGACCCAGCTCGCTCGCGGTGCGGCGCAGCTGCCTGGCGGTCGGGCCGTGCAGCTCCGCGAGCAGGGCGTGCGCGGCGCCGCGGGAGAGCGCCTCGAAGGCGAGCGCGCCGGTGCCGGCATAGAGGTCGAGCACCCGGGCGCCGGCGAGCGCGCCCCAGCCCTCGAGGCGGTTGAACAGGGCCTCGCGGACCTTGTCCGAGGTGGGGCGGGTGCCCTTGCCGGGCGGGCCGGGGATGGTGCGGCCACCGAGGCTGCCTGCGACGATGCGCGGCATGTCAGCTCCTCTCCACGTCGGGGTCGGCGTCCCGCAGGCGGTCCGCGATGGCACCGGCGAGAGCGGGGTGGGCCGCGAGATCAGGGTCGGCGGCGACGACCGCGAAGGCGTCCTCGCGGGCCTGCTCGATGACGCGGGCATCACGCATCACGTCGAGGTGCTTGAGCGTGCGCTGCAGTCCGGACTGCTCCTCCCCCACCAGGTCGCCGGCGCCGCGGCGGCGCAGGTCGAGCTCGGCGAGCGCGAAGCCGTCGACCGCCTCGGCGATGCGCCGGAGGTGCTGGGAGTGCTCCGCGCCGACCTCCGCGGTGGTGTCGAAGAAGGCGATGCCGGCGTGCTCGCCGCGGCCCACGCGACCGCGGAGCTGGTGGAGCTGGGAGACGCCGAAGCGCTCGGCGTCCAGCACGATCATCGTCGAGGCGTTGGGCACGTCGACGCCCACCTCGATGACCGTGGTGGAGACCAGCAGGTCGATCTCGCCGCGCACCATCTGCGCCATCACCTCCTGCTTCTCCTCGCCGGTCAGTCGGCCGTGCAGGATGCCGATCCGGGCGCCCGCGAGCTCGGGACGCTCTGCCAGGCGCTGCGCGGTCTGGGTGACTCCGCGGGCCGGTTCGAGCGTGGGCGGCTTCTCGTTGCCGTTCTCGTCGAGCTCCGGCGGGGCGGGGGCGTCGTCGGCGGCATCGTCCTCGTCGATGCGGGCGCAGACGACGAACACCTGGCGGCCCGCGGTGATCTCCTCCGCGGCGCGCTGCCACATCCGCTGCTCCCACTTCGGGAGCTTCTCGTGGACCACGAAGCTGGTGACCCCGGCGCGCAGTCCGGGGCTCTCGCGCAGGGAGAGCACGTCGAGGTCGCCCACGGTCGCCAGCGCCGCGGTGCGCGGGATGGGGGTCGCGGTCATCACGATGACGTGCGGGCTCTGACCCGCCGGGCCCTTGGTGCGCAGCCGTCGGCGATGGTCCACCCCGAAGCGGTGCTGCTCGTCGATCACCACCAGCCCCAGCGAGGCGAACTCCACGGACTCGGTGAGCAGCGCATGGGTGCCCACCACGATCCCGGCCTGCCCGGAGGTGACATCGAGCAGGGTCTCGCGGCGACCGGCGGTGCGCTGGGAGCCGGTGAGCAGACGGACCCGGGTCGCCGCCTCGTGACCGTCCAGCTGCCCGGCCCGGGCGAGGTCGCCGAGCAGGGTGAGCAGGGTGCGATGGTGCTGCTCGGCGAGCACCTCGGTGGGGGCGAGCAGCGCGGCCTGGTGGCCGGAGTCGACGGCGCGGAGCATCGCGCGCAGCGCGACGACGGTCTTGCCGGAGCCGACGTCCCCCTGCAGCAGCACGCTGGTGGGATGGCTGTTGCCGATCCGCTCCTCGATCCGTGTGCCGATCGCGCACTGGCCGTCGGTGAGGGTGAAGGGCAGGCGCGCGTCGAACAGCCCTTGCAGCGGCCCTTCGGCGGCGAGCACCGGCGCGGGGGTGCGCTCGTCCTGGCCTCGGCGCTGGGCGAAGATCGCCTGCAGGATGAAGGCCTCCTCATAGCGGAGGTGGGCCATGCCGTGCCGGGTGTCCTCGACGGTCAGCGGGGTGTGGACCAGGCGCGCGGCCTCCTCGAGCGGGGGCAGGGCGCGGCGGGCGATCACCTCGTCGGGGACGGGTCGGCTGAGCGAGCCGGCGAACTCCAGCCCCTTCTCGGTGGCCGAGCGCATGGTCGCCTGGGCGATGTTCTGCCGCAGCGGGTAGACGGGCCGCGGCCGCTGGGCCCAGGCCCGTCCCTCCTCCGTGTCCTCGACCGGCTCGTAGGCGGGGTGGGTGATCTGGAGGGCCTGGCGGTAGTCGTCGAAGCCGACAGTGCCGTGCACGATGATCCGTGCACCGACCGGGAGCCTGCCGCGATGCCACTGCAGCTGGTGCTGCTTGGTGAGGAAGAACGTCAGCACGATCTCCTCGACCCCGTCGGAGACGGCGACCTCGAGGATGAAGCCGTGGCGGCTGCGCATCGCCCGGTCCCGGAGCGAGACCACCGAGACGACGGCGCTGACCTCCTCGCCCCGGTTCACCTCGTGCAGGGATCGCAGGGGGGCGGGGACCACATAGCGCCGCGGGGCGAAGCGCATCATGGTGTCCAGGTCACGCACACCGAAGGAGGCCATCGCCGTGGACTCCTTGGAGATCAGCAGCTCCTTCAGCGGCATCGAGCCGCGAGCGGTCTCCTGCCTCCTGGCCATGCGGGCGTCTCCTCGTGCTCGGTGTGCGTGGTCCCGTACGGTGCGACCTGCGAGGCCCCATCGTGCCACTGCCCTGTGACGCTGTGGCGGAATCCACAACCCCTCGGAGCGCCCCTCCCCTTCAGGGACACGGCCATGTGGGCTATGATTCCGTGGTTGCCCTGACCGCCGGGGGCTCGCACCTCCGTGCTCACCCAGGTCACCGACCCCGCCGTTCCGGCGCGGGGGTGGAGCGGGCACCGCGATCAGAACATCGACGTACCAGGAGACGACAGTGGCTGCTTCCACGTGTGACATCTGCGCCAAGAGCCCCAGCTTCGGCAAGGCCGTGTCTCACTCGCACCGCCGCAGCTCGCGTCGCTGGAACCCGAACATCCAGTCGGTCCGCACTGTGATCAACGGCACCAGCAAGCGCGTGAACGTGTGCACCTCCTGCCTCAAGGCAGGCAAGGTCAGCACGCTCGGTGCCTGAGCGAGACCTTTCAGGACTCATTCATGAGAGCCCTCACCCTTCGGGGTGGGGGCTCTCGTGCCTCTGAATGCCTCTGGACATCGAGGAGAACCCCGTGCCCGCGTCTGCGCCCACCATCCTGGCCACCAGTGCCGGCTATCTCCCGCACGCCCGGCTGCGCTTCGGGTTCGGGCCGATGATGGCCTTCGCCCTCGAGCTCGCCAGGGAGCAGGGTCCCCGCACCGACCGTCCACCGCGGATCTGCAACATCGGCACCGCCAGCGGTGACGACAAGGGCTTCCAGCGCGACATGGAGGAGGCTGCGAGGGAGGCGGGGTACGTGCTGCACCACCTGAGCCTGTTCCCGCAGCCGAACGTCGAGGACATCGAGGACTACCTGCGCGGATTCGACGTGCTGTGGGTCAACGGCGGCTCGGTGGTGAATCTGCTCGCGGTGTGGCGGGCCCACGGGCTGCCGGAGATCCTCCGCCGGCTCTGGCAGGACGGTGTGGTGCTGGCCGGCATCTCGGCCGGGTCGCTCTGCTGGTTCGAGGGAGGGGTCACCGACTCCTTCGGCCCCGAGCTGCGGCCGGTGAGGGACGGGCTGGGCTTCCTGCCGGGCGCCAACGGCGTGCACATGGATTCCGAGCAGCGCCGCCGGCCGCTGCTGTACGAGCTGGTCGCCGCAGGGACGCTGGGCTCCGCGCTGTGCACCGACGACGGCTCGGGGCTGCTCTTCCGCGGCACCGAGCTGGTCGAGGCGGTCGCGGAGGTCGACGGCGCGCGGGTGACGCGGATCGAGCGCGGGGCCGACGGTGGGGCCATGGAGACCGATCTGCCGGTGCGGCGCCTGCGCTGAGCCTCAGGGCACGTCGCGCAGCACTGCGGTGAGGCCGTTCGGGATCTCGACCAGCTGCACCGGGTCGACCTCGGTGCGATCCAGGGTGGCCAGCAGCGGGGCGGTGTGCGGATCGGTGGGGTGGTTGTCGAGGTCCAGCGTCTCCGCGCCCAGCTCCCGCAGGTCCTCCAGCATGGCGGCCATGCAGAGTGCGACGTCGGCCCGGGCCTGCGGTGCCGCGGCGTCGACGGCCTCGAGGGCGCCTTCGCGATGGGGGCCGACGGGCCCGCCCGAGCCGCGCTCGTCGTCGTAGAGGTCGGCCAGCGCCGTGATCTCGCCGTCGCGGACCACGGCCCAGGAGTGCTCGCGCACGGATTCCTCGAAGAACTCCGCCCCCACCTTGCGCCGGAGCACCTCGCGCGGCGCGGTCGGCGACCAGCTGGCGTGCTGCCAGGCGTAACGGTCGGTGAGCGCGTCGACGAGCTGCTCGCGGTGCAGAGCGGTCCACGGCACCGCACGGGCCCCCTGCACCTCTGTCGCCCCGCGCACTGCGGCGCACCAGCGGGCGGTGCGGTCCGCGGTGACATCGACGCGCAGCAGCGGGACCTCGAGGTAGGTCACCGCTCCGTGGGAGCGCAGGAAGCTGTCGCGCTCGGAGCCGGGCTGCACCTTGCTGGACAGCGAATTATTGCTGTATGTGCCGAGTTCGTGAAGAAGCGCTGTGCCGTGGCCCTGACGGCGGTGCGCGGGATCGATCTCGAGCTCCACCAGATCGAGGCCGGGATGGACGGTGTTCGGGCCGATGCGGCCCACGCCGATCACCGTCGCGCCGCCGCCCCCGTCCTCGACCTCGAGCACCAGGGCGCGGAAGCTCTCCCGCCAGCCGTCGGGCTTCAGCCACGCGAAGCGGTGGCCGTCCCGGGCGGCGTCGGCCGGCGTGGCGGGGCGGAACCGGCGGGAGGGGGTGCTCACTCCGCCTCGCTCACTCCGCCGCGGCGTCCGCGAAGGTCGCGGTGTCGATCACGGCACGGAAGTGCACGTCACCGGCGACCACGCGGTCGTAGGCGGCATCGGCCTCGTGGACGCCGATGACCTCGACCTTCGCGGCGAGGCCGTGCTCGGCGCAGAAGTCGAGCATCTCCTGGGTCTCGGCGATGCCGCCGATGTTGGAGCCGGCGAGCACCTTGGCACCGCCGATGAGCGAGCCGAAGCCCACGGGCTGCTGCTCCGGCGGCAGGCCGACCACCGCCATCACCCCGCGGGGGGCGAGCAGGCCCAGGTAGCGGTCCACGGGGATGGAGGCGCTGATGGTGTTCAGGATCAGATCGAACTCGCCGCGGTGGTCGCGGAAGAAGTCCTCCTCGGTGGTGGCCAGCACCCGCGTCGCACCGAGTGCGAGGGCGTCCTGCTCCTTCTTCAGCGTCCGGGAGAGCACGGTGACCTCGGCGCCCATCGCCGCGGCGATCTGCACGCCCATGTGGCCGAGCCCGCCCAGGCCCAGGACGGCGACGCGCTTGGCGCGGCCGTCGACCGTCTCCCCGGCGCCCCAGCGGCGCAGCGGGGAGTACGTGGTGATCCCGGCGCAGAGCAGCGGGGCGGCGGCGTCGAAGGCGAGCTCGTCGGGGATGCGGCACACGAAGCGCTCGTTGACCACGACCTGCTCGGCGTACCCGCCCTGGGTCACGGTGCCGTCGACGTCTCTGGCGTTGTAGGTGCCGACATTGCCCTCCAGGCAGTTCTGCTCCTGGTCGGCGCGGCACTCCTCACAGCTCCCGCAGGAGTTCACCAGACAGCCCACGCCCGCGCGGTCCCCGACCTTCCAGTCGGTGACGTCCGCGCCCACGGCGGAGACGACGCCCGCGATCTCGTGGCCGACGGTCAGCGGGAAGCTGGCCTCGCCCCATTCGTTGCGGATGGTGTGGATGTCGCTGTGGCAGATCCCGGCGGCGCGGATGTCGATCACGACGTCATCGGGGCGCGGGTCGCGGCGCTCGATGGTGGTGACCCGGAACGGCTGCTCGGGTCCGGTCTTCTGCAGAGCCTTGACGGTGAACGGCATGGAAGAACCTCCGGAGGATCGTGGCGGTGGCGCGAAGAGCGCCGCCCGACAGCCTATCGGGGCTCAGCCGAAGTGGTCGAAGCCGGCCCCCTCGATGGGTGCCCCGTCCAGCAGCACCTCGGGGCCGTGGCCCGAGGGTGCCCGGACCTGACCGATGGGTCGGAAGCCCGCCGGCACGCCGCCGGGCGCGAAGGTCGCGAGCATCGCGTGCTCCTCGCCGCCGTGGAGGACCCATGACCAGGGGTCGGCGCCGAGCTCCGCGGCGAGCCCGCTGAGCTGCTCGACGTCGGGGGCGAGCGCCGCGCCATCCAGGTCGAGGGTGACCTGCGAGGCGGCGGCGAGCCGGCGACCGTCACGGACCAGCCCGTCGGAGAGGTCCATCATCGCGCGCGCGTTGCGGCCGACGGTCCAGCCCAGCGAGAGATCCGGATCGGGGGCGTCGTGCCATTGCACGAGACGAGCGGCGGAGGGGTCCTGGATGCCACGGAGCATGACGGTCGGCCTGCCGTCGGCTCCCGGCCTCACCAGGGCCCGCTCCCCCAGCACCAGGGCGAGACCCGCGGCGGAGCGACCCAGGCGGGGAGCGCCGATCGCGAGGACGTCCCCGGGCAGGGCTCCGGAGCGGCGCACCGGCTCCTGGTCCAGGGGGAGGGACCCCATCGCCGTGACGGTGACGGTGAGGTGCTCCGCGCGGCCGAGGTCACCGCCGACGAGGCTCGCACCCTCGGCCTCGGTGCGCGCCGTGAGACCGATCGTCAGCTCTTCGAAGACGGTGGCCGGGGTGCCGGCCGGGGCGGAGATCGCGACCACCAGCGCCAGGGGCACCGCACCCATCGCGGCGACGTCGGCGAGGTTCTGGACCGCGGCCTTGCAGCCGATCCAGCGGGCGGTGGTGGCGTGGCCGAGGAAGTCATGACCCTCGACCAGGGTGTCGGTGGTGACCACCAGGCGCGGCGACGGCAGGCGCACCACCGCGGCGTCGTCGCCGGGGCCCACCTCGACCTCGGGGCCGGGGCGCAGGTGCGGGAGCATGCGGGCCAGGAGCGCGGCCTCGCCGCGCGGGATGCTGTCGGAGTTTTCACCTGCCATGTGCCCAGTCTGCCTGACCGTGCCCGATAGGCTCGCAGGGTGCTCCGCTCTCGTCTGCTCGCCCTGCCCGTCACCGGCCTGATGGCCCTCGGTCTCGTCTCCTGCGGCACCGTGCAGGTGCCTCCCGGTCCCGAGGCCGCGGATCCCACCTGCGCCGACGTCGTGCTCGGTGCCCCGCCCGAGGTGCTGGGCTTGGAACGGACGGAGACCTCGAGCCAGGGCACCGTCGCCTGGGGCAGCGGCGAGGACACCATCGTGATGCGCTGCGGCGTCACCCCACCCGGTCCCACCACGGAGCTGTGCACCACTCTCGCCGACGGCAACGGGGTGGAGGTCGACTGGATCGTCCAGGAGCTCGAGGGCGAGGACCCGGGATTCCTGTACACCACCTACGGACGCGAACCGGCGGTCGACGTGTCGGTGCCGAGCTCGGCCGCGCCCGATCAGCCCTCCGGCGCGGCACTGGACCTCGCCCAGGTGATCACCCGGAACATCGAGGCCACGGAGCGCTGCATCGGCCCCGGGGATGTGCAGTAACCCTCAGCCCGCAGTTCTCAGCGCGCGCCGAGACGACGGGCACGGGCCTGCTCGATCAGCTCGGCGATGAGATCCGCATAGCTCAGCCCCATGTTCTCCCAGAGCACCGGGAACATCGAGTACGGGGTGAAGCCCGGCATCGTGTTGACCTCGTTGACCAGCACCCGGTGGTCGGAGGTGACGAACATGTCGACCCGCGCCAGTCCTTCCAGGCCCAGCGCCCGGAACGCGCGGCCGGCCACCTCGCGGGCCTCCTCGAGCACGGCATCGGGCAGTGAGGCGGGCACGTCGATGCTCACGGTGCCCTTGCCGAAGTACTTCGCCTCGAAGTCGTAGAAGTCGAGGTCCGCGCCGACCTTCACCTCACCGGGCAGGGTGGTGCTGGGCTCGCGGCCGTCCCGGCCCTGGAGCACGCCGCACTCGACCTCACGCGCGTCCAGACCCTCCTCCACCAGGACCTTGGGGTCCACGGCGAAGGCGCTCCCGATCGCCGCCTCCAGCTTCTCGGGGTCGCTCACCCGGGTCACCCCGAGGCTCGACCCGGCCCGGGCCGGCTTGACGAACCAGGGCAGCGGGTGGGTGTCGCGCAGGTAGGTGGCGACCCGATGGGACTCGGACGCCCAACCGTCCTCGTGGACCACGATGCCGGGGGCGCACTCGAGGCCGGCGGACCGCAGCACGAGCTTCGTGGCGGATTTGTCCATCGCCGTGGCCGAGGCGAGCACGCCGCTGCCCACGTAGGGGATGTCGAGCATCTCGAGCATGCCCTGGACCGTGCCGTCCTCGCCGTAGGCGCCGTGCAGCAGCGGCCAGAGGACGTCGATGTCGGCGAGGTCGTGGACGGCGCCGTCCCGCACGGTGCGCAGCGTGATCCGCTCCCCGGGACGGTGACGGGCGTCGGGAAGCAGCACTTCGTTGCCGGTGGGATCGACCTCCGGGGCGCGGCCGTCGACCAGCGTCCAGTCGCTGGGGTCGTCGGAGACGTGGATCCAGCGGCCCTCCCGGGTGATGCCGAGCGCGATCACCTCGAAGCGCTCGCGATCGATCGCGGCCAGGATGCCGCCGGCGGTGACGCACGAGATGCCGTGCTCGCCGCTGCGGCCGCCGAACAGGAGGGCGACGGTGGTTCTCATGCCTCAGAGCATATTCATTCGGGGCGGACCGAGCGGGACAACAGCGCCGTGGTGACCTCATCGATGCCCTCGCCATGGTCCACGACGGCGACCACGGCTCGGGTGATCGGCATGTCCACCCCGAGCCGCGCGGCGAGATCCGCGACCGCCCGGGCGGTGGCGACGCCCTCGGCGGTCTGGCCCACCTCGGCGGCGGCGGCCTCCACGTCCAGCCCCCGCCCGAGGGCGAGGCCCAGGCGGTGGTTGCGGCTCAGCGGGGACGCGCAGGTGGCGACCAGGTCGCCCAGCCCGGCCAGGCCCGCGAAGGTCTCCCCCTGGCCGCCGAGTGCGACGCCGAGCCGGGTGATCTCGGCGAGGCCCCGGGTGATCAGGCTGGCGGTGGTGTTGTGGCCGTGCCCCAGCCCGACCGCGGCGCCCACCGCGATCGCGATGACGTTCTTCACGGCGCCGGCGACCTCCACCCCGACCACGTCGGTGGAGGTGTAGGCCCGCAGGTAGGGTGCCCGGCACCAGGCGGCGAAGGTCTCCGCGAGCTGCTGGGAGGGGGCGGCGACGACGCTCGCGCAGGGGCGGCGCTCGGCGATCTCGGCCGAGAGGTTCGGTCCCGAGAGCACTCCGATGCGTGCCGGCGCCGCGCCCCCGGCCGCGGCGATGACCTCGCTGATGCGGGCGTCGGTGCCGCGCTCGATCCCCTTGGTCAGCGACAGCACCGGGACCTCGGGCAGGGCGGCATGGGGTGCGAGGGTCGCGCGCAGCGACTGGGCGGGGATCGCGATCACGACTCCGTCGACCCCCTCGAGCGCCGCGCCGAGGTCGGAGGTGCCGTGGATCGTCTCGGGCAGGGAATGGTCAGGGAGATAGGCGCGGTTGCTGTGCTGCTCGCGGATCTCGCGTGCGACCTCCTCGCGGCGGGCCCAGAGCACGACCTCGGACCCGCCGTCGGCGAGGACGCGGGCGAAGGTGGTGCCCCAGCTGCCGGCACCGAGGACGGCGAGACGGCGGGGAGCGGTCGGTGGAGTGGTCATCATGAGGTCTGCTTCCAGGCTCGATACCCGCGCTGGGGCCTGCCGACCTCGGGGCGGTGGGCGTCGCGGCGACCATCATGCAGCACGGTCGGCGGCTGCTGCCCGCGCAGCCGGCCGAGCAGCGCGGCGATGCGCGCCATCAGCTCCTCGGTGACGCGCCGGGCGGCCTGCTGAGAGGTCTCCCCCTCCTGCAGGGAGACGGTGTACGGCTCCCCCACCAGCATCTGCACGTGGCGGCCGGGGCGGGGGCGAGGGAACGGGGAGCCGACGGGCCACAGAGCACGACCGCCCCAGGTGGCGATCGGCAGCAGCGGGGCACCGGTGTCCAGGGCGAGCCGAGCGGCACCGAGGCGTCCCCGCATCGGCCACAGCTCGGGATCCCGGGTATAGGTGCCCTCGGGGAAGATCATGATCACCTCGCCGCGACCGAGTGCGGCCCACGCATCGTCCAGGGCGTCGCAGCTGCGGGCGGTGCCGCGACGCACCCTGATCTGGCGGGCGCCGCGCAGCAGCGCCCCGAGCACCGGGATGCGGAACAACGACTCCTTGGCCAGGAACCGCGGTGCGATCCCGGAGGCCTGCAGCAGATGACCGCAGCCGAAGGCGTCATAGGCGCTGAGATGGTTGCCGCAGACGATCGCCGCTCCGGTGGCGGGCAGGCGCGCGGTGCCGTGCCAACGGGGCCTGGCGAGCAGTGTGAGCAGCGGGCGCAGTGGGAGCTGGGCGACGCCGATGACGGCGCCCGCACGCCGCTGCGGGGCCCGGGCGGTGCCCACGTCCCAGCTGCGCAGCAGGCTCGTCATCGGCGCGTCGAGGGGCCCCGGCCGAGCGCCTTGCGGGAGACCTGTCCGCTCAGCGCGGCCCCCCGGGGATCGCTCGCCAGGGCACGTCGGCGCAGGGTGGTCGGTGCCCGACGTGCCAGGGTGTTGACCGCTGCGGCGTGCATCAGCCGACGCGGAGCGAAGGCGAGACGCCCGCGGACCGAGCGGTACTTCACCGCCGTGGTGACCTGCAGCAGGTCACCGCCCGGCAGCAGCGCCACCCCGATGCGGACGCGCAGCTTCTCGTCGTCGTCGATGATCAGGGCCTCGGAGCCGACCACCTCGTCGGTGACGAACTCCTTCTGCGGCGGCGGCACCATGTCGAACAGGCGGATGGTCTCATCACGCAGCGCCCGCAGACCGCGGGAGGACAGCGGAGTGTTCTCGTGGGAGAAGATCGCCTCGGCCCAGACCCGCGGATCGGTCTCGTCGACACCGGCGGTGGGCACGATCACCACATCGCAGTAGTCGGGGATCGGGATGTCCCGCAGCGCCAGGGAGCCGGCGGCTCCGGGAAGCGGGCCGGTGATCCGGTCCTCGTCGGGCAGATCGTTCATCCTCAGTCCTCTTCCCAGTACTCGGCGCCGAGCGCGGAGAGCTTCTCCCGGAAGGACTCGTAGCCACGATCGATGAGGTCGATGCCACGGATGGTGGAGGTCCCCTCGGCACCGAGCGCGGCGATCAGGTAGGAGAAGCCGCCGCGCAGGTCCGGCACCGTGATATCGGCGCTGTGCAGGGCGTGGGGGCCGGAGACCACCGCGGAGTGCTTGAAGTTGCTGCGGCCGAAGCGGCAGCTCGAGCCGCCCAGGCATTCGCGGTACACCTGGATACGGGCGCCCATGTCGTTCAGCGCCGAGGTGAATCCCAGACGGTTCTCGTAGACGGTCTCGTGGAGGATGGAGATGCCGTCGGCCTGCGTGAGCGCGACCACCAGCGGCTGCTGCCAGTCGGTCATGAAGCCGGGATGCACGTCGGTCTCCAGGGCGATCGCCTTCAGCGGCGTGCCGGGATGGAAGAAGCGGATGCCGTCCTCGCGGATCTCGATCCCTCCGCCCACCTTGCGGAAGACGTTGAGGAAGGTCGCCATCGGCTTCTGCTGGGCGCCGCGCACGAAGACGTCGCCCTCGGTCACCAGGGCGGCGCAGGCCCAGGATCCGGCCTCGATGCGGTCACCCAGCGCCGTGTGCTGGTAGCCGCCCAGGGTCTCGACGCCCTCGATGGTGATCGTGCGGTCGGTCTGCAGCGAGATGAGCGCGCCCATCTTCTGCAGCACCGCGATGAGGTCCTCGATCTCCGGCTCGACCGCGGCGCCTGTGAGCTCGGTGATGCCCTGCGCCCGGACCGCCGTGAGCAGCACCTGCTCGGTCGCGCCCACGCTCGGGTACTCGAGATGGATCTTGGTGCCGCGCAGACCGTCCGGCGCGGTGATGTAGATGCCCATCTCGCGCTTGTCGACCACCGCCCCGAAGCTGCGCAGCACATCGAGGTGGTAGTTGATCGGGCGATCCCCGATCCGGCAGCCGCCGAGATCAGGGATGATCGCCTCGCCGAGGCGGTGCAGCAGCGGACCGCAGAAGAGGATCGGGATGCGTGAGCTGCCGGCGTGCGCGTCGATGTCTGCGACGTGCGCCTGCTCGACGTTCGAGGGATCCATCCGCAGCGTGCCGGCGGTGATGTCGTGCTCGACCTTGACGCCGTGGATCGACAGCAGGTTCGAGACGATCCGGACGTCGCTGATGTCGGGCACCGAGCGCAGCACGCTGGGGCCCTCCCCGAGGAGGGCGGCGACCATTGCCTTCGAGACCAGGTTCTTCGCCCCGCGCACGGTGATCTCACCGTCGAGCGGGCGTCCTCCGCGCACATGGAATGTCGAACTCATGGTGTCCTTGCCTCGACGGTCGGGCATCCGCGGACGCCCCTCTCTGACCGGGTCACCATACCGGAGCGACCCCGGAGGGAGGCTGGGGGCGGACGCCCGGAGGCGGACCTCAGTCGGCGGTGCGGGCGGGCAGGGTCTTCGGCATCCAGGAGGGGCGCGTCGCCTCGAAGGCGGTGATGTCCTCCTCATGGCGCAGGGTCAGGCCGATGTCGTCGAGGCCCTCCATCAGGCGCCAGCGGGTGTAGTCGTCGATCTCGAAGCGGAAGGTGCTGTCCCCGGCGTGGGCCTGCCGGTTCTCGAGATCCACGGTGACCTCGGTGCCGGGGTTCTCCTCGAGGATCTTCCACAGCTGCTCGATGTCGTCCGGGGAGAGGATGCCCGCGACCAGGCCCTGCTTGCCCGCGTTGCCGCGGAAGATCTCCGCGAAGCGCGTGGAGAGGACGGCCTTGAAGCCGTAGTCACGCAGCGCCCAGACGGCGTGCTCGCGGGAGGAGCCGGTGCCGAAGTCGGGGCCGGCCACCAGCACCGAGCCCTTCGCGTAGGCGGGCCGGTTCAGCACGAACTCGGGGTCATTGGTCCGCCAGGCGTTGAACAGGCCGTCGTCGAAGCCCGTCTTGGTGACGCGCTTGAGGTAGACGGCGGGGATGATCTGGTCGGTGTCGACGTTGCTGCGACGCAGCGGGACGCCGATGCCGGTGTGGGTGGTGAAGGCTTCCATGTCAGGAACTCCTGGAGTGGCAGGTCAGGCGACGGGCTGGAGGTCGGAGGGGGCGGCATCGGCACCGAGGTCCGACGGGGAGGACAGGGTGCCGCGCACGGCGGTGGCCGCGGCCACCACCGGCGAGACCAGGTGGGTGCGTCCGCCCTTGCCCTGACGACCCTCGAAGTTGCGGTTGGAGGTGGAGGCGGCGCGCTCCCCCGGTGCCAGCTGGTCGGGGTTCATGCCCAGGCACATCGAGCAGCCGGCCTGACGCCACTCGGCGCCGAAGGCGAGGAACACCTCGTCCAGGCCCTCCTGCTCGGCCTGCAGGCGCACCCGCGCCGAGCCCGGCACCACCAGCACCCGCACATCCGGATGCTTGGTGCGGCCCTCGAGCACGGAGGCGAAGGCCCGCAGGTCCTCGATGCGGCCGTTGGTGCACGAGCCCATGAAGACGGTGTCGACCCTGATGTCCTTCAGCAGCGTGCCGGGGACGAGATCCATGTACTCCAGGGCACGCTCGGCGGCGTGGCGGGAGTTGTCGTCGGTGAAGTCCTCCGGGGCGGGGACCCGGCCGGACAGCGGAAGGCCCTGACCGGGATTGGTGCCCCAGGTGACGAAGGGCTCGAGAGTGTCCGCGTCGATGACCACCTCGGCGTCGAAGGTGGCGTCGTCGTCGGTGCGCAGCGTCCTCCAGTGCTCGACGGCCGTGTCCCAGTCCTCGCCCTGCGGGGCGTGGGGGCGGCCCTTGACGTACTCGAAGGTGGTCTCGTCCGGGGCGATCATGCCGGCGCGCGCGCCGGCCTCGATCGACATGTTGCAGATCGTCATGCGGCCCTCCATGGAGAGCGCGCGGATCGCCGCGCCGCGGTACTCGAGCACATAGCCCGCACCGCCGCCGGTGCCGATCTTCGCGATCACCGCGAGGATGATGTCCTTGGCGGTGACACCCGGCTTCAGGGATCCCGTGACGGTGATCGCCATGGTCTTGAAGGGGTTCAGCGGGAGGGTCTGGGTGGCCAGCACGTGCTCGACCTCGCTGGTGCCGATGCCGAAGGCGAGCGCGCCGAAGGCGCCGTGGGTCGAGGTGTGGGAGTCGCCGCAGACGACGGTGACACCCGGCATCGTCAGCCCCAGCTGGGGGCCGACGACGTGCACGATCCCCTGCTCCTTGTCCCCGAGGGAGTGGATGCGCACGCCGAACTCCTCGGCATTGCGGCGCAGGGTGTCGATCTGGGTGCGCGAGGTGATGTCCGCGATCGGCTTGTCGATGTCGATCGTGGGGGTGTTGTGGTCCTCGGTCGCGATCGTCTGGTCGATGCGGCGCGGGGCCCGCCCCTCCTGTCGCAGGCCGTCGAAGGCCTGCGGGCTGGTGACCTCGTGGAGCAGCTGGAGGTCGATGTACAGCAGGTCCGGCTCACCGTTCTCACCGCGGCGGACCACGTGATCCGCCCAGACCTTCTCCGCGAGGGTCCCCGCCATGTCGATCCTTCCCTGCGCCCGTCGTGGGGGCACGTTCCTGAATGCTGAGCAGCGCTCGGGGTGCGAGCGCTCACTCCATGGTGTGCTGGTCCACGATGCGATGCACTTGCGTCTCACACAATAAGACGGCAGTATCGGACCATGGACAAGACCTCGGAGGAGAACGGCAGCGGCGTCGGCGTGCTCGACAAGGCGGCCACAGTGCTCGGCGCCCTGGAGGCGGGCCCCGCGACACTCGCCCAGCTCGTGCAGTCGACCGGCCTGGCCCGGCCCACCGCCCACCGTCTCGCGGTGGCGCTCGAATTCCATCATCTGGTCGCGCGGGACATGCAGGGCCGATTCATCCTCGGTCCGCGCCTGGGTGAGCTGGCCGCCGCAGCCGGTGAGGACCGCCTGCTGGCCTCGGCCGGGCCCGTGCTGGCAGCCCTGCGGGACCACACCGGGGAGTCCGCCCAGCTCTATCGCCGCCAGGGCGACCACCGCATCTGCGTGGCCGCCGCGGAGCGGCCGATCGGCCTGCGGGACTCCGTGCCGCTGGGGGCGGCGCTGACCATGCGCGCGGGCTCCGCGGCCCAGATCCTGCTGGCCTGGGAGGAGCCGGACCGTCTGCATCGCGGTCTGCTCGGGGCCCGCTTCACCGCCACCCAGCTCTCGGCCGTGCGCCGCCGCGGCTGGGCGCAGTCGATCGGTGAGCGCGAACCCGGGGTGGGATCCGTCTCCGCCCCGGTGCGCGGACCCAACGGCCGGGTGGTCGCGGCGCTGAGCATCTCCGGACCGATCGAGCGGATCACCCGCCAGCCCGGGCGGCTGCACGCCGCCTCAGTGATGAGCTCGGCGAACCATCTCACCGAGCTGCTGCGTCGCGCCGGCTCCTGAGCTCCCGTCCGGCACGGAGGCGGCTCAGTCCCGTTCGATCCAGACCGGGGTGTTCGCGAAGCGCAGCACGTTGACCAGCTGCCGCGGCGCGGCGACCTTGCCGCCGGCACCGGGCGAGCGTTCCCCCGCGACCACCATCAAGCTGGCGTCCTCACTGGCCCGGATCAGCTGCTTGGGGTTGTCCGAGACGGCGATCGTCACCTCCTTGACGAACACCGAGGGGTGGGTCAGGGCGATCCGCTGCGCGGTGCCGGCGAGGATCTCCTGGGCCTCCTCCGGCGTGGTCTCCGGCCGCACCACCAGGTGGATGTCGCGCCCGTAGGCCTCGGCGAGGTCCGCCGCGCGAGCGACCACCTCGGTGGAGATGTCGTGGTGGACCAGCCCGATGGGGCCGCGCCCGTCGATCCTGCCCCGCACCACCACCACCGGGCAGTGGGCCCGCGCCGCCAATGCCAGCGACTTGGAGCCGACGATCAGCGTCATCAGTCGCCCCATGCCGCGCCCGCCGAGCACCAGCAGATCTGATTCCTCACTGGCCTCGACCAGCACCGGCACCGCATTGCCGTCGACGATCTCGGAGGTCACCGGGACCTCGACCCCGGTCTCGTGCACGAGTGCGACCGCGTCCTGGATCAAGGTGTGGGCGGCCCCCCGGAATCCCGAACCGGCCATCCCGGAGATCGGGTCGATGTTGACGTCGAGCTCGGTCCAGACGAAGGCGTGGACGAGATGGAGGCTGCCGCCGACGGCGGCGGCGTGGCGGGCGGCCCAGCGGACCGCTTGATCGGACTCGTCGGCATCGAACACACCGACCGTGATTCGGGGAGCAGTGCTGTGTTCCATGTCACGACGATACTCCGTGACGTGCGACGGTGCCCGGATAACAGCGGAATGCAGAAGAAGCCGACACCCGAAGGTGCCGGCTCCTCATTCGTACCCCGTACCGGATTTGAACCGGTGTTACCGCCGTGAGAGGGCGACGTCCTAGGCCGCTAGACGAACGGGGCCGGAGCGAGACCGTGAGATCTCGCATCGTACCCCGTACCGGATTTGAACCGGTGTTACCGCCGTGAGAGGGCGGCGTCCTGGGCCGCTAGACGAACGGGGCGCGGACTGCGCGACATCCGAGGACGCCGCGAAGCGCTGGGGTACCAGGACTCGAACCTAGAACGACGGTACCAGAAACCGCTGTGTTGCCAATTACACCATACCCCATGGTGAGAGCACGTTTTTCCGCTCTTCCCGTTCAGTGTCCCGAGTGGATTCCGGGGACTTTCCGGGCCGAACTTCCTTGCCGTACCGAGGTAAGACTCTACCGGGTCCTCCTCGACATGACAAAGCGAGAAGGGCCGATGACGCTGTGAGGCTGAGCACCCCGCCCCACAGCGCCCAGCGGCTCAGACCTCCGCGGCGAGACGGTCGCGCAGGGAGCGCAGGCGAGCCAGGCTCGAGGCCCTGCCCAGCAGCTCCATCGACTCGAACAGCGGCGGGGAGATCCGGCGGCCCGAGATCGCGCTGCGCAGCGGCCCGAAGGCCAGACGCGGCTTGATGCCCATCTCCTCGATGATCGCCGCCCGGAGCACCTCCTCGAGCGCGGCGGCGGCGAAGGAGTCCTCGGGGACCGCATCGATCTCGGTGATCGCCCGGTCGAGCACGGCGACCGGATCATCACCGAGCTTCTTCAGCGCCTCGTCCTGGACCACCAGGTCCTCATCGGCGATGAACAGGAAGCCCATCAGGTCCGGCGCCTCGCCGAGCAGGTTCATGCGGGTCCGCACCAGCGGGGTGGCCGCAGCGACCAGCGCCCGCTGCCCCTCGGTGATCTGCTCTCCCAGCACCCCTCCGGCCTGGAGGTACGGGAGCAGTCGCTCGGCGAGCTCCGCCTCCGGCAGCAGCCGGATGTGGTCGGCGTTGATCGCGGTGGCCTTCTTGAGATCCACGCGGGCCGGGTTCGGATTCACGTCCGAGGCGTCGAAGCGCTCGACGAGCTGCTCGCGGCTGAAGATGTCCTCGTCGGCGCTGAAGCCCCAGCCCAGCAGTGCGAGGTAGTTGACCATGCCCTCGGGGGTGAAGCCCTGGTCCCGGTAGTGGAACAGGTTGGCCTGCGGATCGCGCTTGGAGAGCTTCTTGTTCCCCTCCCCCATCACGTACGGCAGATGGCCGAACTCCGGGACCCGCTCGGCGACGCCGATCTCGATCAGCGCCCGGTACAGGGCGATCTGCCGCGGGGTGGAGGACAGGATGTCCTCGCCGCGCAGCACGTGCGTGATCCGCATGAGGGCATCATCGATCGGGTTCACCAGCGTGTAGAGCGGCTTCCCGTTGGCGCGCACCACCACGAAGTCCGGGGTGGAACCGGCCCGGAAGGTGATCTCGCCGCGCACCATGTCGGTGAAGGTGAGGTCCTCCTGGGGCATCCGCAGGCGCCAGGTGGGTTCGCGCCCTTCCGCGCGGAAGGCGGCCTTCTGCTCCTCGGTGAGCTCGCGGTCGTAGCCGTCGTAGCCCAGCTGCGGGTCACGGCCCGCCGCCCGGTGCCGCTCGACGATCTCCTCCGCGGTGGAGAAGGACTCGTAGATGTGGCCGGAGGTCTTGAGCTGCTCGATCACACCCTGATAGATGTCCCCGCGCTGGGACTGGCGATACGGGCCGTCCGGTCCCCCCACCTCGACGCCCTCGTCCCAGTCGATGCCGAGCCAGCGCATCGCGTCGAGCAGCTGAAGGTAGGACTCCTCGCTGTCGCGGGCGGCGTCGGTGTCCTCGATCCGGAAGATCAGCTTGCCGCCGTGGTGGCGGGCGTGCGCCCAGTTGAACAGGGCGGTGCGCACCATGCCCACATGCGGGGTGCCGGTGGGGCTGGGGCAGAAACGGACCCGGACCTCATCGGTCGGGGTGGGGCTCGGGGCGGGGACGGTGCTCACGCGGGGGACTCCTGGACTGGTCGGGAGGGTGGGGGCGGCATGCCGCTCAGCGGCGCACGATGGGGTTCGACAGCGTGCCGATGCCCTCGATCGTGATATCGACGGTGGAGCCGGCGGGGACGGTGCGAACGCCGGCGGGAGTGCCGGTGAGCACCAGGTCGCCGGGCAGCAGAGTGACGACGGAGGAGATCTCGGCGATCAGCTCGGCGACGGAGCGGACCATGTCCGCCGTGGAGCCCTGCTGTGCCCTCTCGCCATCGACGGTGCTGGAGATCGCGAGGGACGCAGGGTCCAGATCGGTCTCGATCCAGGGCCCGATCGGGCAGGAGGTGTCGAAGGCCTTCGCGCGGAACCACTGATTCTCCGCACGCTGGGCATCCCGGGCGGTGAGGTCGTTGGCACAGGTGTACCCGAGCACATGGTCCGCGACCTGCTCGGGGGTGACGTCCTTGGTCATCTGCTTGATGACCACGGCGAGCTCCGCCTCGAGGCTGACCTCCTCGGAGTAGGCGGGCATCACGACCGGGTCACCCGGTCCGACGACGGCGGTGTTGGGCTTGAGGAAGAACAGTGCCTGCTCGGGCAGCTCGTCCCCCATCTCGGCGGCGTGGGCGGCATAGTTCTTGCCGACACAGACCACCTTCGAGCGGGGGATGACGGGGGCCAGCAGGCGCACGTCCTGAAGCGGCACGATGGTGCCCGTGGGGCGGATCTCTGTGTACAGGGGGTCGCCGGTGATCCCGTAGACCATGTCCTGGCCGTCCTTGGGCTGGACGATGCCGTACATGGGATCGTCACCGGTGGTGAATCGAGCGATGCGCATGCGCGCCAGTCTAGGTCGTCGCCCGGCCGCGACGTCCCGCACCGACATCCCGCACCGCGACGCATCACTGCGTGCACGTCCGCATTCCACCTCGATACGATCGCTGCACCGTCCATAGTCAGGGGAGCAGCGCATGACGACCTCTCAGATCTCTGAGCACGAGCGCTCGCTGCTGGCTGCGGAGGCGCTCGCCAGCGACCTGGCCTCGACGCCACGCCTGCTGACGACCCTGACCGATGAGGAGCTGCTCGCACTGACCGGGCCCGATCGATCGGGTGAGAGACACCCCTGGATCGACGGACTGCGGTAAAGGGTTCCGGGCTATGGCCTGGAGGAGGCAGTCCTCTCCGGGGCGCGGTCCCTCCGTGCCCGTTGGCTCACGGCGCCCGAAGCGGCCCTCGCCCCGCGCGAGAGGCGTGCCCGGATCGGCGAAGGCTCCGCCGTGCGAGCAGGTCTGGTCGTGACCGGCATCATCGCGCGACGAGCATGCTCCCGGCGGCGCCTCACCGTCGGCCGCGAGAGCGATCCGCGCGGGCTCACCGTGATCTTCTACGCCGACGTCGACGGATCCGTGCTCCAGGAACAGGTCTCCGCGGACGGTCTGCATCATTTCCTGATCCAGGACCTGGAGTCCGCCCTGCGCGCCCTGCGGAGCCTGCTCGAGGAGGACGACGAGCACGTCGGCGAGGGTGGCGACGCCCGGAGCCTCGTCTCGGGAGGCTGGGAGGAGGTGAGCACGGCGCTCCTGGCCCTGCTGGTCCCGCAGCGGCCGCACCTCCTCCTCGCAGCCGTCGCCCTGATGCTGCTCATCGTGCTCGGCGGCGCGGTCGGCCTGCTGCTGCGCCCCGCCTTCCGGGTGACCACCGCGGGGATGGAGGTGCGCGGATATCTCTCCACACGTCGCCTCGACTGGCCCGAGGTGGCGGTCATCGCGATCGATCGCTCGGTGATGAACCGGGGCGCCGTCGTCATCGTCGCCAGGGACGGCAGGCGCGTGACGAGCGCGCTGACGGGCTCCCGCTTCGCGCTGTACCGCGGGGAATCAACGTTCGAGAACGGCCCGGACCTGCTGCAGCCCGCGCGCCCTGCGCGCGCCGCGATCGACACCCACCGCCGCTGGCTGCACGGGGCGCTCTGATCCCGGCTCGCCGGCGATCCTGATCCCGGCGGTGCCGACGACGAGACGGCACCTCCACCCACCGGCGGGCCCATGCCGCACTCGCAGCTGATGGAATCGATCCGGCTGTACGGCACCGAGGTGATCCCTCGGGTGCGCGAGCTGCTGTCGGAGCAGACCGGGCCACCTCGGCGTTCGACGAGAGCAGAGCGCGCGGCGACCTCACCGCTGCGGGTCGTCCAGCAGCATCGAACGGATCCGCAGCTCGGCCTCCCGCCTGCTGACGCCCTCGCGTGCTTCCTCCACCAGCGGATGCCCGCATCCCGCCTCCGGCGTGATCACCGGAGGCAGCCGACCGGGGGCGCTCACCCGCACCGGCACCGACAGCGAGTCCCCATGACCGGGAAGCTCGCTGGCGAGCGTGCCGCGGAAGTCGCCGCGGTACCGCGGATGCTCCCAGTGCTCCACCAGATCGAGGTAGTCGTTCTCCTCCACCTGCACCCACGGCACATAGATCAGCCGCGACCCACCCCCGTGCACGGCCAGGGACAGGAACCCCGTCAGGAAGCAGTCGACCGAGCGGCCGTTGTCGATCAGGCACAGCTCGTCCGTGGACCGGGTGCGCATCAGCTGCTCCCAGGGGCTCATCCGCAGGAACGCCTCGGGGCGGCCGAACTCGATCAGGGGCCAGGGATTCGCCGCGGTGCCGTCCGCCCCCTCATGGCGGCGGCCGCAGCCGGCGCAGTCGTAGTCGATGCCTGGCATCTGGATCGCCCTCCCCACCAGCGACACCCTGCCGCTCGATGACGACCACGCTAGGAACCGCCGGTGGGCCGAGGCCACGAGGCGCGTCCCGATGTGGACGACGAGCGCATGGGGAGGGACCGTGGGGCTCGTAGAATGGCTCCCTCTTCCACCCCGCACGCCAGGAGGTCCCGTGAGCATGTCGACCCTCGTCGCTCCGGTGCGCGTGCTCTCGGTCGCACAGGTCGCGACCGCTCGCCGCGCGCACCAGGAGCGTGCCGACGCCCTCACGGCGACCCACCGTGCGCGCAGGGCCCGGGGTGAGAAGCATGCCGTCGAGGACTTCCTGTTCACCTACTACCCCTTCTCCGCCGCACGGCTGCGCCGCTGGCACCCGGGCTGGGAGATCGCCTACGACGCGGCGGCCGACGAGGACGGGGACGGGACGAGCCTGATCGCGGACGTCGACGGGACCGGACGCCGCTCCTGGTACCTCGACACCTCCGACGACCATCCCGGCCCGGTGGTTCGGCGCCGTGCGGACATCGCTCGATTCCTCGCCGAGCGCGGCGAGGCCCTGGACTTCATGACGCGACTGCTCTCCGCCTCCTCGCTGACGCACCGGCGGCCCGAGTTCGGCTGCTTCGGCCTGCACGAGTGGGCGATGGTGCACCGGGTGCCCGACGGCGAGCAGCGCCACGAGGACCTGCCGCTGCGGCTCTCCCCGGCGGAGACCGACGCGGTGGTGGAGCGGGAGAAGCTGGTGTGCTCCCACATCGACGCCTTCCGGTTCTTCACCCCGTCGGCCGCGCCCCGCAATGCGTCCGAGCCCACGCGCGCCGCACAGGTCGACAACGACAATCCTGCCTGCCTCCACGTCGGGATGGATCTGTACAAGTGGGCCATGAAGCTCACGCCGCTGGTGCCCTCCTCGCTCGTGCTGGACTGCTTCGAGCACGCCCGCGAGACGCGGGTGCTGGACATGGAGGCGAGCCCGTACGACGTGCGTCCGCTCGGCTTTGGGGTGGTGCCGATCGAGACGCCCGCGGGCAAGGCCGAGTACGTGCGGCGTCAGCGGGCGCTGGCCGGGAGGGCCGACGCGCTGCGGGAGCGGCTGCTGACGGTGGTCGCGCCGCTCGCTGCGAAGGGCCGTGATGTGCGCAGGGGGTCCGGCACCGGCTGAGCTCCCTGGCAGACTGGGAGCATGTCGATCCTGATGCCGTTCCTGCCCGAGAGCTCCGCCGATGCCGGACAGGACGCGATCGTCGACGGTTTCGTCGAGGCCCAGGAGTCCGTCGGCCGCACCCTGTACCCGCACCAGGAGGAGGCGCTGCTGGCGATCGCGGCCGGTGACCACGTCATCGCCGCCACTCCCACCGGGTCCGGGAAGACCACGATCGCGTACTCCGCGCTCTTCGCCGCGATGGCCCGTGGGGAGCGCTCGTACTACACGGCCCCGATCAAGGCGCTGGTGAGCGAGAAGTTCTTCGACCTGGTCTCCCAGTTCGGGGCCGAGAACGTGGGCATGATGACCGGTGATTCGGCGGTGAACCACGACGCCCCGATCATCGTGTGCACCGCCGAGATCTTCGCCAACCATGCCCTGCGCGACGGCCCGGGCAGCGACGTGGGCATGGCGGTGATGGACGAGTTCCACTACTACGGCGATCCGCAGCGCGGCTGGGCCTGGCAGGTGCCGCTGGTCGAGCTGCCCGACTGCCAGTTCGTGCTGATGAGCGCGACCCTGGGCGACGTCGCGCGCTTCGTCGACGACCTCGAAGAGCGCACCGAGCGGGACGTGAGCGTCATCGACGACGCCCCGCGCCCCGTGCCCCTGGACTTCCGCTGGTCCCTCGAGCCGCTGCCGGAGACGATCCAGACGATCCTCACCGATCGCGATGCCCCCGTCTACATCGTCCACTTCACCCAGAAGGATGCTCTCGACCAGGCTCAGGCGCTGCAGGGCCAGAAGATCCTCGGCCCCGGGGAGAAGGAGCGGATCCGCGAGATCATCGGAGACTTCCGCTTCTCCAAGGGCTTCGGCCAGATCCTCTCCCGCCTGGTGCGCGAGGGCATCGGTGTGCATCACGCCGGGATGCTCCCGAAGTACCGGCGCCTGGTGGAGAAGCTCGCCCAGTCCGGGCTGCTGAAGATCATCTGCGGCACCGACACCCTCGGCGTGGGCATCAACGTGCCGATCCGCACCGTGCTGCTGACCGGGCTGGCGAAGTTCGACGGCAAGCGGATGCGCCTGCTGAACGCGCGGGAGTTCCACCAGATCGCGGGCCGTGCGGGGCGCGCCGGGTACGACACCATCGGTCACGTGGTGGTGCAGGCGCCGACCTGGACCATCGAGTTCGAGAAGGAGCGGGCCAAGCATCGGCTGCGGGAGGAGGCCGGCACGGTCTCCAACAATGCCAAGAAGCGCAAGAAGGAGCCCAAGCCCCGGGTCCCCGAGGGCGCGATCTCCTGGTCCGAGGCGACCATGACCAAGCTGGTCGAGAACGCCCCCGAATCGCTGCGGCCGCATCTGAAGATCACCGCCGGCATGGTGCTGGCCCTGATCTCGCGGCCGGGGGATGCGATCGCCTCCGGCCGGCACCTGATCATGACCAGCCATCAGACGACGGGTCAGAAGCTCGCGCTGGTCAAGGACGCGGTGGAGATCTTCCGCGGGCTGCGGGATGCGGAGATCATCGACGTGCTCGAGGGCCCGGACCACCTCGGCCGACGGTTCGCGCTGGTCGAGGACCTGCAGCTGGACTTCACCATGAACCAGCCGCTGGCGCCCTTCGCGATCGCGATGATCGACTCCCTGGACGAGGAGTCCGGGTCCCTCACCCTGGACACCGTCTCGATCATCGAGGCGATCCTCGAGGACCCCCGCCAGATCCTGCTGGCACAGCAGAACGCCGCCAAGGGCGAGCTGCTGGGAGAGCTCAAGGCCGACGGGGTCGAGTACACCGAGCGGATGGCGCGGTTGGACGAGGTGTCCTGGCCGAAGCCGCTCGCGGAGGATCTGGAGGGGGCGCTGGAGATCTATGCGCGCTCCCGGCCGTGGGTGCGGACCGACGACCTCTCCCCCAAATCCGTGGTGCGCGAGATCTACGAGACGGGGCAGACCTTCAGCGAGTTCGTGCAGCGCTACGGCCTGCAGCGCTCCGAGGGCATCGTGCTGCGCTATCTCTCCGATGCCTACCAGGCGATGCGCCGCACCATCCCCCAGGACCTGCGCACCGAGGGGCTCGAGGACATGATCGAGTGGCTCGGCGTGCTGGTGCGGGGCATCGACTCCTCGCTGCTGGACGAATGGGAGGCGCTCACCCATCCGGAGGAGCTCGAGGAGGACGGCGCCTCCGAGATCCGGCCCAGCACCCCGCGGGGGCTCTCGGCACAGACGAAGGTGCTGCGCACGATGGTGCGCGCCGCCATGTGGCAGCGCATCGAGCACTTCGCCTTCGAGCGGGAGGCGCGTCTGGCGGAGCTCGACGGCGACTCCGGCTGGGACCGGCCCCGCTGGGCCGCGGCGATGGACGACTACTACGACACCTACGACCACGTCGGCATCGACGGTCCGGCCCGCTCCCCGCAGCTGCTGCAGATCACCGAGGAGTCGAAGGTGTGGAGGATCCGCCAGGCGTTCGCCGACCCCGAGGGCAACCATGACTGGGCGATCGAGGCCGAGCTCGACCTCGAGGCGACCGACGAGAGCGGTGAACCGGTGCTGGCCATCACGCACGTCGGGGAGGCCTCGAGCCGGCCGTGAGCAGCGCAGCAGGCCGGCACCCCGAGGGGCGCCGGCCTGCGATGAGCGATCCGTCGTGCAGTGCGGATCAGTCGGGGATCACTGGGGGTTGATCTCCACCTGCGGGTTGATCTCCACCTGCGGATTGATCTCGACCTGCGGGTTGATCTCGACCTGCGGATTGATCTCCACCTGCGGGTTGATCTCCACCTGCGGGTTGATCTCCACCTGCGGAGTGGTCTCCACCGACTGCACGGAGGGCTTCTGCGGGTTGATCTCGACGGCCGAGGCCGCCCCGGCACCGGCGATGCCCAGTGCCACCCCCAACGTCAGTCCCCCGGCAAGTCTCGCGGCACGCCCGGTCCAGCGGCGAGCGCCCGCACTCGGCACGTCCTTGTCAGCAGTCACAGCATTCATCCTCTCGAGGCAAGGGAGCGGTGTCAGGGAAGTCCGCAGTGTCCAGGATACCCGTTGTGACAGTTACCACAAGGTCTCTTCGTGATCGGTCATCCGACGCCGGGGGCCTGGAGCGTCGCACCGGTGGCCTCCTCGACCGCGGCGCAGGCCTCCTCGAGGCTCGCTCCGCGGGCGACCGCCGCGCCCACCAGGAAGGCGGAGATCGGTGCCATCGACCGCTGGACACCCTCGGCGACCACTCCGGTCATCAGATGGACCCGATCCACATCCAGGTCCACGCACTCCACGTCCAGCTGCGCGGAGACCCGGTCCACCCACGGCTGCAGGGTGGTCGCCCAGTCCTCCTGGAGGGTCACCGGTGGCTTCGTCGCCATCAGAACTTCACCTTCTCCCAGCCGCGACGCTCGGCCTCCTTGCGAGGGTCCTTGCTCCGGTAGACGATGTACGGCCGGGTCAGGTACCCCAGCGGTGCGGCGAAGACGTGCACCAGGCGGGTGAAGGGCCAGATCCCGAACAGGGCGATCGCGCTGAGCACGTGCAGCTGGAAGAAGAGCGGCGCCTGGGTCATCAGCTCGACGGAGGGCCGCAGGGTCCAGAACTGGCGGAACCAGATCGAGACGCCCTCGCGGTAGTCGTAGGTGCCGAAGGCCGTGTGCACCACGGTCGCGAGCACGCCGCACACGATGGTCATCGCCAGCATCAGGTACATCAGCTTGTCCCCGGCGGTGGTGGCTCCGAAGACCCGCCGGTTGGTGCGCCGCCGGTACAGCAGGATCAGCAGCCCGCCCACGCACGCCACCGCTGCGGCGAGGCCGATGATGATGGCCATCAGGTGGTACATGTGGTCGGTGACCCCGAAGAAGCGCGTCCAGGACTTCGGGATGCCCAGACCCACGACATGGCCGAGGAAGATCCCGATGATGCCGTAGTGGAACATCGGGGAGCCGATCGAGAGCAGCTTGGACTCGTAGAGCTGACTGGAGCGCGTGGTCCAGCCGAAGCGGTCCTGGCGGAACCGCCAGATGTGCCCGAGCACGAACACGGCGAGCACCATGTAGGGGAACACCACCCACAGCAGCAGCTGGAGCGTCGTCGCGTCGATCATGAGGGTCGTCCTCTCAACAGGTCCACGGGGACAGGTCCGGGGGCGGCGGAATCGGAACCGCAGCCGCTCGAGGCGAAGGTCTGCCCGGCGAGGTCTCCCGCATCACCGTCGAGCCCGTAGCCGTCCAGGCCCACGCTCTCGTCCTCGGGGCCCTCCTCGGCCAGCTTCAGCACCGCTGCCCGATCGTCGGCATCCAGCGGCGGCAGGGTCGCGCACAGCGCCACCAGGGTGCCGTGCCATGGCGAGGAGATGTCCGCCAGGTGCAGGCGCAGCAGCTCGACTCCCGGACGGTTCGAGCGCAGGATCTTCGCACCCCGCTCGGCGTCATGGGCCGCGCCGAACTCGAGCACCACCGGCAGGTGGTCCGGCAGCTCCTCACTGCCGATCTCGAGCCCCGCGGTGCGGAAGTCCTGCTTGATGCGCAGCAGCGCCATCCCTCGGCGGCGGGTGTCGCCGTGGCTGAAGTAGGTCAGGTGCAGGCACCCCCGGCGGCGGGTGTCGAAGGTGTCGACGTACTCCTCCTGGACGGAGACCGCATCCCGTTCGATGAGCAGGTCGATGGTGCGCAGCAGACCGCCCCGCGCCGGCTCCGGCAGGTCCGCCGCCAGCTGACGCACCAGGGGATAGCGCGCCAGGGCCTCCTCGTCCGGATAGGTCAGCAGCCAGGACACCGCGATCCAGGTGACCCGCATCTGCTCGGTGCTCATCCCGGAGGCGTGCAGCAGATCCTTCGGCGCGCGACCGCGCGCCGGCAGGGTCGCCGTCGTCCCGGCGCCGGCATCGCTGCGTCGGCTCAGCAGGCGTGCGAGGGCGCCCATCAGATGCTCCCCGTCGCAGGAGCCGGGAACAGCCCGTCGGGCCGTCCGTTGCCGTCCCAGTTCAGCAGGTTGATCCGTACGCCCTCGGGGCGCTCGACGGCGTTCTCCTGCCGTTTGCTGGAGAATCCGGGGCCGGACATCCCCATCGAGTCCTCCGGCAGGGACATGCTGCTCATGCCGGGACCGCCAGGGGCGTTCAGCGGGCAGTCGGTGCCGGTGGACTCGAGATCATGGGCGGACTCGTGATGCCCCACCGGGATCACGTAGCGGTCCTCGTACTTCGCGATCGCGAGCAGGCGGTACATCTCCTGCATCGTCTCGCCGTCCATGCCGACGGCGTTCGCGATCCCCTCCCGGGGCTCGTTGCCGAGGTTGATGTCGCGCATGTACGAGCGCATCGCGGCCATCCGGTACAGCACCCGCTCCACCGTGGGGACGTCCCCCGCGGTGAACAGGTTCGCGAGGTACTCCACCGGGATCCGCAGCGCGTCGATCGCGGCGAACAGGCTCTCCGCGTCCTCGGCGTCGTAGCCGGTGTCCCGGACCACGTCCACCACCGGCGACAGCGGCGGGATGTACCAGACCATCGGCATCGTGCGGTACTCGGGGTGCAGCGGGAGCGCGACCTCGTACTCCTTGATGAGCTTATAGGTCGGGGAGTTCTGCGCGGCGAGGATCCAGTCGTGGTGGATGCCGGCTGCCTCGGCCCCGCGGATCACCTCGGGGTCGTGCGGGTCCAGGATCACTTCCATCTGGGAGCGGTAGAGGTCCTGCTCATCGGTGACGGAGGCGGCCTCGGTGACCTTGTCCGCGTCGTAGAGCACCAGGCCGATGTAGCGCAGGCGCCCCACGCAGGTCTCGGCGCACACCGTCGGCTCGCCCTGCTCGAGGCGGGGGTAGCAGAAGGTGCACTTCTCGGCCTTGCCGGTCTGGTGGTTGAAGTAGATCTTCTTGTACGGGCAGCCGGTGATGCACATGCGCCAGCCGCGGCAGCCGTCCTGGTCCACCAGGACCACGCCGTCCTCCTCGCGCTTGTAGATCGCGCCCGAGGGGCAGGAGGCCACGCAGGTGGGGTTCAGGCAGTGCTCGCAGATGCGGGGCAGGTAGAACATGAAGGTCTGGTCGAACTCGAACTGGACCTTGTCCTCGATGCCCTTGAGCATCGGGTCCTTGTCCTTGTGCAGGTAGGTGCCGCCGAGGTCGTCGTCCCAGTTGCCGGACCACTGGATATCCGTGCGCTCACCGGTGATCAGCGACTTCGGGGGCGCGGTGGGGATGGTGTCCTGCTGCGCCGGGGCGTGGAGCAGGTTGTCGTACTCATAGGTCCACGGCTCGTAGTAGTCCTCGATGCTGGGCAGCTTCGGGTTCGAGAACAGCTGCATGAGCTTGGTGAGGCGGCCGCCCGCCTTGAGCTTGAGGCGGCCGTTCTTCCCGAGCTCCCAGCCGCCCTTCCATTTCTCCTGGTCCTCGTAGCCGCGGGGATACCCCTGGCCGGGCCGGGTCTCGACGTTGTTGAACCACATGTACTCGGTGCCGGACCGATTCGTCCACGCCTGCTTGCAGGTGACCGAGCAGGTGTGGCAGCCGATGCACTTGTCGAGGTTCATCACCATCGACATCTGGGCCATGACTCTCATCGCGGCTCTCCTTCGCTCTGCGTTGTAGGTGGGGCTCAGTACTCGACGGGGGCGGTGCGCTTGCGGATCATCGTGACCTCGTCCCGCTGGTTCCCGGTCGGTCCGTAGTAGTTGAAGGCGAAGGACAGCTGCCCGTATCCGCCGATGAGGTGGGAGGGCTTGATCATGATCCGTGTCAGGGAGTTGGTGATCCCGCCCCGCTTGCCGTCCCGCTCGGTCAGCGGCACGTTGACCGTGCGCTCCTGACCGTGGTGCATGAAGGCCGTGCCCGGGGGCATCCGGTGGGAGACCACGGCGCGGGCGGAGACCACGCCGTTGCGGTTGGTGACCTCGACCCAGTCGTTGTCGGTGATGCCGACGGCCTCGGCGTCCTGCACGCTCATCCAGATGTTCTGCCCACCCCGGGACAGGTTCATCATGAAGAAGTTCTCCTGGTACATCGAGTGGATCGCCCACTTGTTGTGCGGGGTCAGGTAGCGCACCGAGATGGAGGTGCCATCGCTCTCCCCGATCGACTTCTCACCGAACAGGGCGGTCATGTCCAACGGCGGGCGGAAGACGGGGAGCGCCTCCCCCATCTCCAGCATCCAGTCGTGGTCGAGGTAGTAGTGCTGGCGCCCGGTCAGCGTGTGCCAGGGCTTCTTGCGCTCGACGTTGATCGTGAACGGGCTGTACCGGCGCCCGCCGCTCTCGGAGCCGGACCATTCGGGGCTGGTGATCACCGGAACCGGTGCCGCCTTGGTGTCGGAGAAGTGGATCCGCTTGCCCTCGTGCTCGGCAGCGAGGTCATGCATCGTGGTGCCGGTGCGCTTCTCCAGGGTCTTGAAGCCCTCGGTCGCCATGCGTCCGTTGGTGGTGCCCGACAGGCTCAGGATGAACTCGCAGGCGTGCAGATCGGTGACGAGCTTGGGACGTCCGGCGGCGGGCCCGGTGCGGTGGACGCCGTTGAGGTGGCCGAGCTCCTCGACGAAGTCCTTGACGTCGTAGGTCAGCCCCTTGGTGGTCATGCCCTTCTCCTCCAGCAGCGGGCCGATGGAGGTGTACTGGGCGTGGATCTGGGTATAGTCGCGCTCGACCTCCACCAGGGCGGGCATGGTCAGGCCCGGGACCGCCTCGCACTCGCCCTTCTTCCAGTCCCGCACCCGGCCGTGCGGGGTGGCCATCGCCCCGGGGCTGTCGTGCTGCAGGGGGGAGGCGACGACGTCCGTGCGGGTGCCCAGGTGCGTCTCGGCGAGCTGGCTGAAGCGCTCCGCGATCGTCGACCAGGTCTCCCAGTCGGTGCGTGATTCCCAGGGGTTGGAGATCGCCGGGTTGAAGGAATGCACGAAGGGATGCATATCGGTGGTGGAGAGGTCGTGCTTCTCGTACCAGGTGGAGGCCGGCAGCACCACGTCGGAGTGCAGGGTGTGGCTGGTCATGCGGAAGTCGAGGGTGAGCATCAGATCGACCTTGCCGATCGGCGCCTCCTCCCGCCAGCGCACGTCCTGGGGTCGGAGGTGCTCGGGGGTCTCCTCGCCGGTCGCGGAGCTGTCCACGCCCAGCAGGTGGCGGAAGAAGTACTGATCTCCCTTGGCGGAGGAGCCGAGGGTGTTCGCACGCCAGATCGACCAGATCTTCGGGTGGTTCTCCGGGGCGTCCGGGTCCTCGGCGGCGAAGCTGATGCCGCCGTTCTTGAGCTGGTCGACCAGGTACGGGATCGTCTCCTCCCCCGCTGCCGCGGCGCGGTCGGCGACGTCCAGCGAGCTGATGTCGAACTGCGGGTAGAAGGGCTGCCAGCCCAGCCGCTGCGAGAGGGCGATGGCGTCCGCCGTGGTCATGTCCGCGAAGGTGCCGGCCCCGGTGGTCGCGGCCAGGGTGTCCGCGCCGAAGCGGTCGTACCGCCACTGGTCGGAGTGCATGTACCAGTAGGTGGTCTGGGTCATCTGCCGGGGCGGGCGCACCCAGTCCAGGGCGTTGGCCAGGTGTGACCAGCCGGTGAGGGGGCGGACCTTCTCCTGGCCGACGTAGTGGGCCCAGCCACCGCCGTTGACCCCCTGGGTGCCGCACAGGTTGGTGAGCGTCAGGAAGGAGCGGTAGATGGTGTCGGAGTGGAACCAGTGGTTGGTGCCGGCGCCCATGATGATCATCGAGCGCCCGCCGGAATCGATCGCGTTCTGCGCGAACTCGCGGGCGATGCGCGCCACGGCCTGGCCGGGCACGCCGGTGATGGCCTCCTGCCATGCCGGGGTGTAGAGGGCCTCGGCGTCGTCCAGGCCCGTGGCCCACTGGCCGGGGAGCCCCTCCCGGCCCACGCCGTACTCGGCCAGCAGCAGGTCGAAGACGGTGGTGACCAGGCGGCCGTCGACCGTGCGCACCGGCACCCCGCGGGGCACGTCCCCGCGGCCGCCCTGACCCGCGGTGTCGAAGCGGGGCAGCAGCACCTCGGCGACGTCCTGGTGATGGCCCAGCAGCGACAGGGCGGGGTCGAGGTCCCCGAGCTCCAGGTTCCAGCGGCCCTCGCCGTCGGCGGAGAAGCGATGCCCGAGGGTGCCGTTCGGGACGGCGACATCGCCCCGGGCACGGTCGAAGAGCATCGGCTTGAAGTCCGCGTGCTCGGTGGTGGCCTCGGCGGTGCGGTGCTCCCCCGCCTCGCTCGCGACCAGGAACTTGCCCGGCAGCAGGGTGCCGTCCTCGCGGCGCTCGAGCTGGACCAGGAAGGGGAGGTCGGTGTACTGCGTCGAGTAGGACTCGAAGTACGGGACCTGCTGGTCCACGTAGAACTCGCGCAGGATCGTGTGGCCCATGCCCATCGCCAGCGCCGCATCGGTGCCGGGGTGCGGGGCGAGCCATTCATCGGCGAACTTCACCGATTCCGCGTAGTCGGGGGCCACCGAGATGACCTTCTGACCGCGGTAGCGCGCCTCCGTCATCCAATGCGCATCAGGGGTGCGGGTCAGGGGGACGTTCGAGCCCCACATGATCAGGTAGGCCGCGTCCCACCAGTCGCCGGACTCCGGCACGTCGGTCTGGTCGCCGAAGACCTGCGGGGAGGCGGGCGGCAGGTCGGCGTACCAGTCGTAGAAGGACTGCATGGGGCTGCCGATGAGCTGATGGAAGCGGGCTCCGGAGGAGAAGGAGACCTGGCTCATCGCGGGGATCGGGGAGAATCCGGTGGCCCGGTCCGGACCGTACTCCTTGACGGTGTGGACATAGGCGGCGGCCACCATCTCCACGGCCTCGTCCCAGGAGGCGCGCACCAGGCCGCCCTTGCCGCGGGCCCGCTTGTAGCGCATGGCCTTGACCGGGTCGGAGACGATCGCCTTCCACGCCTCGACCGGATCATGGCCCGGGGCCTTCGCCTTCTCCTCGCGGTACAGGCGCAGCAGCTCGGAGCGCACGTAGGGGTAGCGCACGCGGGTGGGTGAGTAGGTGTACCAGGAGAAGGAGGCGCCGCGGGGGCAGCCGCGCGGCTCGTACTCGGGCTTGTCCGGGCCCACGGAGGGGTAGTCGGTCTCCTGGGACTCCCAGGTGATGACCCCGTCCTTGACATAGACCTTCCAGGAGCAGGAGCCGGTGCAGTTCACCCCGTGGGTGGAGCGCACCACCTTGTCGTGGCTCCAGCGCTCACGGTAGAAGGAGTCGCCGCTGCGCCCGCCCACCTTGTGGGTCTCGCGGTTGTCCTCGCTGATCCTCTCCGCGCGGGAGAACATCTTGCGCGCGCCGATGAGGGCATCGAACAGCGGGGAGTCGATCCCGGGGGCGCGCCGGCCGGCGGGGTCCTGCGGCGACTGTCGGTCCTGGATGGTCATGGGTGCTCCTGGTGGGGGCGAGGGTGCGGTCAGCGGTGGCGGAACGGGGCGGGGCCGGTCGGGCTACGGCGCCGCGGAGGTGCTGGCGCGCGCTCCACGGGCGATGAACATGGTGACGACCACGGCTCCGAGCGTCGCCACCAGCAGCATGGCGATGCCGGGCGCGTAGCTGCCCCGGTCGGCATGGATCGCGGCCATCACCAGCGGCGGCACGAAACCGCCGAGACCGCCCGCGGCACCGACGAATCCGGTGACGGAGCCGACGACCGAGGGATCGGAGGTCTGGGCGACCAGCGCGAAGACCGCACCGGAGCCGAGGCCCAGGCCGGCGGCCATCACGATGAAGGCGACGGTGCCGATCGGCATCAGAGCGGGCTGGAAGGTCAGGGTCAGCGCCGCCAGTGCGACCGCGGCGTAGGAGACCAGGAGGGTGTTCGCGGCGCCCAGCCGATCCGCAAGGGTCCCGCCGAGCGGGCGCATGAGCACCGCGACGATCACGAAACCGGCCATCCGGAACGACGCATCGGTGGCCTCGAGCCCATACCAGTTCTGCAGCATCGTGGGCAGGAAGACGGAGAACGCGACATAGCCGCCGAAGGACAGCGCGTACAGGTAGCAGGCCTGCCAGGTGACCTTCAGCTTCATCACGGCGACGGACTGCTCGAGGATGTTCTTGCGCGACGGCTGCCAGGTGGGGGCATCGCGCATGAACAGCCAGCCCACCACCGCGTAGGCGACCAGGGCCAGCGCGGTGAGCACGAAGGGGGCGACGTCACCGATCGAGCTCAGCAGCGGCACGGTGGTGAAGGCGCTGATCGCGGTGCCGCCCATGCCCACGCCGTACAGGCCGGTGGCCATGCCCCGCTTGGCGGGCGGGAACCACGAATTCACATACGGGACACCGATCGCGAAGGTGGTGCCGGCGATGCCGAGGAAGAATCCGCCGAGAAGGAGGGTGGAGTACGAGTACTGACCGACGAATCCGAGAAAGAGCACAGGAATGACGGTGAGCAGCGAGACCAGCGGGAACATGAGGTGCCCGCCGAAACGATCACTCAGGGCACCCATCACGATGCGGCCCAGCGAGCCCACCAGCACCGGGATCGCGACGATCAGCGAGGCATCCGCGGCCAGCCCGCGCTCGACGTAGACGGGGCCGAGCGGGCTCAGCAGCGCCCAGGCCCAGAAGTTCACGCCGAAGCCGATCGTGACCAGGACAAGCGCCCTCCACGCCCCTGGCGGGACGGTGGTGTGCTGTGCAGAGGCGACTGCAGGGGACGTGGTCATCGATGGTTCTCCACGCTCGAGGGCGAGTACGCGAGCCGAGGACTGCCCGGCGGCGCAGCGCGGGAGCATCCCGCACCACCCAAGGGTCCTCGACCGGTGACCCCATCCTAGGGGACTTCGGTCCCGGAATTCAGGTATTCAGGAGAACGCGGACGGCCCCCTGCGGAAACGTCCGCAGTGGGGCCGGGGAATCCTCACGAAAAAGAATTCAGCAATGCCGACGTTTCGATATTCCGCCGCACGGCCGTCTCATTCGGTGGTGTCGAGCTCCAGGTCCACCATCAGCTCGGCGGCGATCGTCTCGAGGGCCTCGCGGACCCCGTCCTGGTCCGCATCGGCCGGCAGGCGCACCTCGGCCTCGGCCTCGAACAGCATGCCGCCGCCCTCCGGTGCTTCCCGGGTCCAGCTGCGCAGCCCGTCGATCGTGGCTCCCTGGGAGCGCAGTGCCGAGGCCACCTCCCGGACCATGCCGGTGCGGTCCTGGCCCAGCAGGTGCAGATGCAGCGCGCTGTGCGGCGCGACCTCGCCGGGGTCACCGGCGACGGTGGCCTCGACCTCCAGCCCCACCTCGTCGGCCAGGGCGGGCAGCGCCTCCAGGAACGACTGCGCGCGCTCATCGGGCAGCTCGACCTGCACGATCCCGGCGAACTTGCCGGCGAGCAGGGCGAGCTGGCTGTCGACCCAGTTCCCCCCGTGCTCGTCGACGGCGGCGGCCAGGGCGGCGACGAGGCCGGGGCGGTCCTCTCCGATGGCGGTCAGCACGTAGGCGGTGGTCGGCGCGTGAGTCGTCATGATCTCAGGGTAGCCTCCAGGGTCACCGGGGACCACGGATACCGGTGCTCAGACCCCGGATTTGAACAGGCCGTAGGTGTAGGCGTCGTAGATCGCCTCCCAGGAGGCTTCGATGACGTTCGGCCCCACTCCCACGGTCTGGAACTCGAGGCCGCGCCCGGAGGTGCGCACGAGCACCCGGGTGGTGGCGTCCGTCCCGTGATGGGCGTCCAGGATCCGCACCTTGAAATCGCGCAGCTCGAACTCGTCGACCTCGGGATGGCGCTCGCGCAGTGCCGCGCGCAGGGCGAGATCCAGGGCGTTGACCGGACCGTTGCCCTCGGCGATCGCCACCTTGCGCTCGTGGGGACCGTCCCCGTCGGCGAGGAGCTTGACCGTCGCCTCGGATTCGAGGGTGCCGTCCCGGCCCAGCTGCGAGATGGCCCGCCAGGACTCCACCGTCGAATAGCTCGGGACCCGCCCGAGCTGGTCGAGCAGGAGCAGCTCGAAGGAGGCATCGGCCGCTTCGTACGAGTAGCCGACCGCTTCGCGCTGCTTGACCGCGGCCGCCAGGCGCGAGAGCAGCTCGGGCTCACCGGCCAGGTCGAAGCCCAGCTCCCGGCCCTTGAGCTCGATGGAGGCCCGTCCGGCCATGTCGGAGATGATCATCCGCATGTCATTGCCGACCAGCTGCGGATCGGTGTGCTGGTAGAGATCGGGATCCACCCGGATGGCGCTGGCGTGCAGACCGGCCTTGTGGGCGAAGGCGCTCGCCCCGACGTACGGGGCGCGCGGGGTCACGGGCATGTTCACGATCTCGCCGAGGGCGTGCGCGATCCGGGTGGCCTCGGCGAGGGTCTCGGCGGGGAGCAGGTCCATGCTCATCTTCAGCTGGAGGTTCGCCATCAGGGTGATCAGGTCCGCGTTGCCGGTGCGCTCCCCGTAGCCGTTGACGCAGCCCTGGACATGGGTGATCCCGGCACGCACCGCGGCCAGCGCATTGGCCACCGCGCAGCCGGTGTCGTTGTGCGTGTGCGCACCGAGGCGGGCGTCGCCCGCTCCGGCCGCCTCGAGGCGCCCGCGCAGCGTCGCGATGATCTCGGTGACCTGATGCGGGAGCATCCCGCCGTTGGTGTCGCACAGCACCAGCACTCCGGCACCCGCTTCATGCGCGGCCACCAGCACGGCGGTGGTGTAGTCGGCGTCGTGGAGGAAGCCGTCGAAGAAGTGCTCGGCATCGACGAACACCTCATGCCCGCGCGCCACCAGATGCGCCACGGTGTCCCGCACCATGGCCAGGTTCTCCTCGGCGGTGGTGCGCAGCGCGCCGGTGACATGGCGCAGATCGGACTTCGCGACCAGGGTGATGGTCGGGGCACCGGAGTCCACGAGCGCCGCGACCTGAGGATCCTCCGCGACGGGGACCCCGGCCTTCCGGGTCGCGCCGAAGGCCGCGAGCCGGGCGTGGCGCAGCTCGAGCTCCCCCGCCGCGCGGGCGAAGAACTCGGTGTCGCGCGGGACCGCACCGGGCCACCCGCCCTCGATGAAGGTCACGCCGAGCTCGTCGAGGTGACGGGCGACGGCGAGCTTGTCCGCCACCGAGAGCGTGAGCCCTTCCTGCTGGGAGCCGTCGCGCAGCGTGGTGTCGTAGAGGTGGAATCCAGGGATCGGGGCGGTCGGGGCGGGCGAGTTCGGCATCGGGGTCAGACCAGCCGGGTCAGCCAGCCATGACGGTCCGGGATCCGGCCGTACTGGATGTCGGTGAGCTCGGTGCGCAGGGCGAGGGTGACCTCGCCGGAGCCGCCGTCGCCCACCGTCCAGGAGCCGCCCCGGGCCCGCAGCTCGCCGATGGGGTTGATCACCGCGGCGGTGCCGGCGGCGAACATCTCCGTGATCTCCCCGCGGTCGATCTGCCCCAGCACCTCGCTCATCACCAGCTGCTGCTCGATGACCTCGAGACCGCGGTCGGCGGCCAGGCGGAGGATCGACTCGCGGGTGACACCCTCGAGGATCGACCCGGTCAGCGAGGGGGTGAGCAGGCGACCGTCGGCGGTGACCGCGAAGACGTTCATGCCCGAGAGCTCGTCGATGCTGGAGTGCGTCTCGGAGTCCAGGAACATGACCTCGTCGGCCCCGTTCTCGGCGGCCTCCCGCTTCGCCAGCAGGGAGGAGGCGTAGTTGCCGCCGCACTTGGCGGCGCCGGTGCCCCCGGCCCCGGCCCGCGCGTACTCGTCGGAGATCCACACCACCAGCGGCTGCACCCCGCGCGGGAAGTAGGGACCCGCGGGCGAGGCGATCACGTAGTAGTCCACGCAGTGGGAGGCCCGCACCCCGAGGAACTCCTCGCTGGCGAACATGAAGGGGCGCAGGTACAGCGACTCCTCGCTGGTGGCCTCGGGCACCCACGGCTCGTCCGCCGCGGTGATCGCCATCAGCGAGCTCAGGAAGTCCCCCGCCGGCAGCTCGGGCAGTGCGAGGCGACGCGCGGAGCGCTGCATGCGCTCGGCATTGCGCTCGGGACGGAAGGTCCACACGGAGCCGTCGGCGTGGCGGAAGGCCTTCAGGCCCTCGAAGATCTCCTGGCCGTAGTGCAGGACCGCCGCCGCGGGCGAGAGCTGCACGGGGCCGAAGGGCACGATCTCCGCCCCGCCCCAGCCGTCCTCGAGGGTCCACCGGGCATGGACCATGAAGTCGGTGTAGTACCTGCCGAAGCCGGGCTCGGCGAGGATCCGGGTGCGCTCGTCGTCGTCGACGCGGCGGGCGGTGCTGGTCTGGGTGAAGTCGAGCGCGCTCACGGGGATCTCCTCGAATCGGGGGCAGGGACAGTCTGACAGGACCGGGCGTTCAGCGTCCGGCGATCGCGGCCACCAGGGCCTCACCGATCTGAGTGGTGCCGCGGGAGGCGAGATCCGCGGAGCCGGCACGGGCGGCGAGGTCGTTCTCGACCGCGGCGCGGACCGCCGCCGCCGGCTCGACATGGCCCAGGTGGTCCAGCAGCAGCGCCACCGAGAGCACGGTGGCGGTGGGATCGGCGAGATTCTTCCCGGCGATGTCCGGCGCCGAGCCGTGGACCGGTTCGAACATCGAGGGGAAGGCACCGGTGGGGTTGATGTTGCCGCTCGCGGCCAGGCCGATGCCGCCGCCCACCGCGCCGGCGAGGTCGGTGACGATGTCGCCGAAGAGGTTGTCGGTGACGATCACGTCGAAGCGGGCGGGGTCCTGGACCAGGTAGATCATCATCGCATCGACGTGGGCGTAGTCCACCTCGACCTCCGGATGCTCGGCGCCGACCTGCTCGACGATGCGGCGGTAGAGATGCCCGGCATGGACCAGCACGTTGTGCTTGTGGACCAGGGTGAGCTTCTGGCGGCGACGCTCGGCCTGCTCGAAGGCGAAGCGGACCACCCGTTCGACGCCGACCGCCGTGTTCAGGGAGACCTCGGTGGCGACCTCGAGCTCGGTGCCGGTGCGCAGCGAGCCGCCGTTGCCGACGTAGGGGCCCTCCGTCCCCTCGCGGACCACGACGAAGTCCATCTCGCCCGGGTTCGCCAGCGGCGAGGCGACGCCCGGGTACAGCCGGGTGGGGCGCAGGTTCACGAAGTGGTCGAAGGCGAAGCGGAGCTTCAGCAGCAGCCCGCGCTCGAGCACCCCCGAGGGCACGCCCGGATCGCCGACCGCGCCCAGCAGGATCGCGTCGTGCTCGGCCAGGGCCGCCATGTCCTCGTCGGTGAGCGTCTCCCCGGTGCGGTGCCAGCGGCCCGCACCGAGGTCGAAGTCGGTGGTCTCGACGGTGACGCCGATCGGCTCGAGTGCGGCGCGCAGGGCGCGCAGGCCCTGGGGCACGACCTCCTGGCCGATCCCGTCGCCCTCGATGACGGCCAGGCGCAGAGTGCTCGACTCCGCGGCGTCCGGAGCGGCAGCGCGGGGGGTGGTGGTGCTCATGGGGGTTCTCTCCTCGACGAGATGCAGGACGGGGATCAGTAGACGAGGTCGACGGCGTGGATGGACCGCGCGTCGATGGTGGCGCCGAGCTCCTCGGCGAACTCGCGGTCCACGGACTCGTCGAGGTCCAGGACGACCAGGGCCTCGGCACCGCGGGTGCTGCCTGCGCGGGAGACCTGCATGCCGGCGATGTTGATCCCGGCCTCGCCGAGACGCATCCCGTAGGTGCCGATCAGGCCCGGACCGTCCTCGTAGCGGATGATCAGCAGGTGGTCGCTCAGCGGCACGTCCAGCGCATGCCCGAGGACCTCGATGAGCTTGTGCTCCTGATCCACCCCGCTGAGGGTGCCGGAGACCGTGACGACCTCGCCGTTGCGCAGCGTGCCGCGCAGGCTGACGACATTGCGGAAGCGCTCGGAGGTCTCGTCGGTGACCAGCTGCACGGTGATGCCGCGCTCCTCGGCGAGGACGGGCGCGTTGACGTAGCTGACCTGCTCGGTGACCACCGAGCGGAACACACCGCGCAGCGCGGAGAGCTTGAGAGCGGTGACGTCGCGGGAGGCGATCTCGCCGTGCACCTCGATGTCCAGCAGCTCGGGCGACTCTCCCGCCACCACCGTGAACAGCTGACCGAGCCGATCCGCGAGGGCCACACCGGGACGCACCTCGTCGTCGATGGCGCCGCCGGCGACGTTCACGGCATCGGGCACCAGCTCGCCGGCCAGGGCCAGCCGCACGGACTTCGCGACCGCCACGCCGGCCTTCTCCTGCGCCTCCGCGGTGGAGGCGCCCAGGTGCGGGGTGAGGGTGACGTTGTCGAGGTCGAGCAGCCGCTTCGCGGTCTCGGACGCGGCCGGCGGCTCGGAGGAGTACACGTCCAGCGCGGCGCCGGCGATGCGGTCGCCGCTGAGCGCATCGAACAGCGCCTCCTCGTCGATCAGGCCGCCGCGGGCGGCGTTGACCACATGGAGGGACGGCTTGGCGAGCGCGAACTGCTCGGCACCGATCAGGCCGGTGGTCTCGGGGGTCTTGGGCATGTGCACCGTGACCACATCGGACTCGCGCATCAGCTCGTCGAGCTCGACCACGCGGGCGCCCAGCTCGGCGGCCCGGGCATGGTTGACGTACGGGTCGTAGGCCAGGAGGTTCACACCGAAGGGTCGCAGCCGCTCGGCGACCAGCTGGCCGATCCGGCCGAAGCCCACCACGCCCACGGTCTTGCCCAGCAGCTCGACGCCGGCGAGCTGCTTGCGCTGCCACTTCCCGGCCTTCACCGAGGCGTCGGCGCGACCGAGGTTGCGCAGCGAGGCGAGGATCAGGGCGACCGCGAGCTCGGCGGCGGAGGTGATGTTCGAGGTCGGGGCGTTGATGACCATGACGCCCGCGGTGGTGGCGGCGGGCACGTCCACGTTGTCCAGACCGACCCCGGCGCGGGCGACGACCTTCAGCTGCCGGGCGGCGGCGTAGACCTCGGCATCGACCTGGGTCGCGGAGCGGACCAGGAGCGCATCGGCGTCCTTCACCGCCTCCAGCAGCGCGGCGCGGTCGGTGCCGTCCACGTTCCTGACCTCGATCTCGGATCCCAGGACCTCGACGGTCGCGGGTGACAGCTCTTCGGCGATGAGCACGACGGGACGCGTCACGGGAACTCCTCCGGTAAGGATGGTTGTCGTCGCACGCATCCTCGGGAGCGACGGGTACCGGGACAGCTTAAACCGCTGTCCGCCATGCGGTCAGTCCAGTCAGGATGCGAGACGCACGACGGCGGGTGCACCAGGTCCCGGTGCACCCGCCGCTGTGGGAGAGGGGTCGCTCAGCGCGCGGCGCTGCCCTCGACGTAATCGGAGTCGACCGCCTGGGCGCTCCAGGAGAACATCTTGCGCAGGTCGCGGCCGACGGTCTCGATCTGGTGCGTGGACTCCTCCTCGCGCAGCTTCGTGAACTCGGGCGCGCCGGCGTCCTGGTCCTCGATGAAGCGCTGGGCGAAGGCGCCGCTCTGGATGTCCGCGAGGACGTCCTTCATGGCCTTCTTGGTCTCGGCGGTCACGACCCGGGGACCGGAGACGTAGTCGCCGTACTCGGCGGTGTCGGAGATCGACCAGCGCTGCTTGGCGATGCCGCCCTCGAACATCAGGTCGACGATCAGCTTGAGCTCGTGGAGCACCTCGAAGTAGGCGATCTCCGGCTGGTAGCCCGCCTCGGAGAGGGTCTCGAAACCGGCCTGGACCAGGTGGCTCATGCCGCCACAGAGCACGGCCTGCTCACCGAACAGGTCGGTCTCGGTCTCCTCGGTGAAGGTGGTCCTGATGACGCCGGCGCGCGTGCCGCCGATGCCCTTGGCGTAGGAGAGCGCCAGGTCCCAGGCGGAGCCGGTGGCGTCCTGCTCGACGGCGACGATGTCCGGGATGCCGCGGCCGCCCACGAACTCGCGGCGCACCGTGTGGCCGGGGGCCTTCGGAGCGATCAGCAGCACATCGATGCCCTCGGGGACCGCGATGTAGCCGAAGCGGATGTTGAAGCCGTGGGCGAAGGCGAGCGCCTTGCCCTCGCTCAGGTGCGGCTGGATGGACTCGGCGAAGACCTTCCGCTGATCCTGGTCGGGGGTGAGGATCATGATCAGGTCCGCCCACTCGGCGACCTCCGCCACGGTGCCGACGGTCAGGCCCTCCTCCTGGGCCTTGGCGGCGGACTTCGAGCCCTCGCGCAGGCCCACGCGGACCTCGACACCGCTGTCGCGCAGGTTCAGCGCGTGGGCGTGGCCCTGGGAGCCGAAGCCGACGACGGCGACCTTCTTGCCCTGGATGATGGACAGGTCGGCATTGTCGTCGTAGTAGATCTCAGCCACGTTGTGCTCCTTCGTGATGGGGTACGGGCGATAGGTCGATCCTATCGCCGTGTGTCTTGAATGGTGAGCGGCCGTCTCATCTGTGAAGACCCGCGTCGGGGAGAGTCAGTTCAGCAGGCTGCGATCGGTGATCGCGCGGCCGCCGCGGCCGATGGCGACCTCGCCGGACTTCACGATCTCGCGGATGCCGAAGGCCTCGAGCATCCCCAGCAGCGCGGTGAGCTTGTCCTGGGTGCCGGTGGCCTCGACGGTCACCGAGTCGGCGGCCGCATCGACCACCTTGGCCCGGAACATCTGCACGATCTCCAGCACCGAGGTCCGCGTCGCGTTGTCGGCGGTGACCTTGATCAGGATGAGCTCGCGCTGCACGGTGGAGCGGGCGTCGAGCTGGACGATCTTGAGCACGTTCACCAGCTTGTTGAGCTGCTTGGTGATCTGCTCGAGCCGGTGCTGCTCGACGTCGACGACCACCGTGATGCGGGAGATCTCCGGATGCTCGGTCGGTCCGACGGCGAGCGAGGAGATGTTGTAGCCGCGGCGGGAGAACAGCGCGGTGACGCGGGTGAGCGCACCGGGCTTGTTCTCCACCAGGACCGAGAGGGTCTGGCTGTCGGGGGTCATCACGTAGTCCGTGGTGCTCGTCGCCGCTGAGGTCTGTGCTGCGTTCTGGTCGGTCACGTTCGTGGTCATGATCAGATGTCCCTCTCCCACTCGGGGCTCATTCCCTGCGCGATCTGGATCTCGTCGTTGGAGACGCCGGACGGCACCATCGGCCAGACCATCGCGTCGGCGCTGACGGTGAAGTCCACCACCACGGGGCGGTCGTTGATCTCCATCGCCTGGGCGATGGTCGCGTCGATGTCCTCATCGCGCTCGCAGCGCAGCCCCGCACAGCCGTAGGCATCGGCGAGCTTGAGGAAGTCCGGGATGCGCCGGGAGCCGTGCCCGGTGTCCAGATCTGTGTTGGAGTAGCGCTGGTCGTAGAACAGGTTCTGCCACTGGCGCACCATGCCGAGGCTGGAGTTGTTGATGATCGCGACCTTGATCGGGATGTCGTTGATGACGCAGGTCGCGAGCTCCTGGTTGGTCATCTGGAAGCAGCCGTCGCCATCGATGGACCACACCACCTTGTCCGGCTGGCCGACCTTCGCGCCCATCGCCGCCGGCACCGAATAGCCCATGGTGCCCAGGCCTCCGGAGTTCAGCCAGGTGTACGGGTTCTCGTACTTGATGAACTGGGCGGACCACATCTGGTGCTGTCCCACGCCGGCCACGAAGATCGAGTCCGGGCCGGAGATCTCGCCGATCCGGGAGATCACCTTCTGCGGGGCGGTGAAGCCGTCCTCGGTCTCGGTCCAGCCCAGCGGGTAGTTGTCCCGGAGCATCTTCAGGGTGTTCCACCAGGTGTCGTAGTCCCGGGTGTCCGCGACGGCGAGACGCTCGCGCAGCTGCGCGGTCAGCGCCCGGGCGATCTCGGCGGCCTCGCCCACGATCGGGACGTCCGCGGTGCGGTTCTTCGAGATCTCCGCCGGATCGATGTCCGCGTGGACGATCTTCGCCGACGGGGCGAAGGACTCCAGGACCCCGGTGACGCGATCGTCGAAACGCGCCCCGATGTTGACGATCAGGTCCGAGCGCTGCAGCGCCGAGACCGCGGAGACCGTGCCGTGCATGCCCGGCATGCCCAGATGGCTGGGGTGGGAGTCGGGCAGTGCGCCGCGCGCCATCAAGGTGGTCACGAAGGGCACGCCGGAGACCTCGATGAGCTCACCGACCTCTTCGGTGGCCCGGCCGCGCAGCACGCCGCCGCCGAGCAGGAAGACGGGGCGCTTGGCCTCCAGCAGCAGCGAGACCGCCTCGCGGATCTGCTTGCTGTGCGGACGAGGGGTCGGGCGGTAGCCGGGCAGCCCCAGACCCTCGGGCCACACGAAATCGGTCATCGCCTGCTGGGCATCCTTGGTGACGTCCACCAGCACGACGCCGGGCCGACCCGTCGAGGCGATGTGGAAGGCCTGCTTGATCACCAGGGGGATGTCGTCGGCGTTCTTGACCAGGAAGTTGTGCTTGGTGATCGGCATGGTCATGCCGACGATGTCCGCCTCCTGGAAGGCGTCGGTGCCGATGAAGGCCGAGCCGACCTGGCCGGTGATCGCGACCATCGGGATCGAGTCCATCTGGGCGTCCGCGATGGCGGTGATGAGGTTGGTGGCGCCGGGCCCGGAGGTGGCCAGGCACACGCCGACCTTCCCGGTCGCGTGGGCGTAGCCGCTGGCGGCGTGGCCAGCGCCCTGCTCATGGCGGACCAGCACGTGGCGCAGGCCCTCGGCGTCCATCAGCGGGTCGTAGGTGGGCAGGATCGCACCGCCGGGGAGGCCGAAGACGACCTCGGCCCCGGCGTGCTTGAGGGACTCGACCAGCGCTTTGGCGCCGGTCATCTGCTGTCCGTTCATCGGAACTCCTTCGTCGTCTCGGACGGTGGTCATGGCGGTGCACTGCGGGTCTTCCCCTCCCCTGCCTCCCGTGACCCGGCCGGGGCACGAAAAAGCCCCTCCGCCTGGGGCTCAGGGAGGGGCGCGGGTGACGTGCTCGTGGAACGAACGGGCGTCAGCCGCGCTCGGGAACTACGAGAATCGTCGTGTGCATGACCTCACCATAGCCCGCCCCTGCACGAACGCCCGTCGAGTCCACCATGCGGACGTCGTCGACCGCGGGCATGCCGCGGCGCCCGGTCCGCGGAAGGGACGGGCGCCGCGGTGCGGGCCGGCGGTCATCGTCAGTCCAGCGGCCGACGGGTGGCGCCGTAGGTGGCCGAGCGCACCAGGTGCGCGTAGACCTTCAGGGCCTGGGAGACCTGGCGCTCGCGATGCGCGGGGCGCCAGGGCAGCGGGCCCTTCGCCGCGCGCCGGCGCTCGATCTCCGCCTCGGGCACGTCGAGCTCGAGCAGGCGCTTGTCGACATCCATGATGATGCGGTCGCCGTCCTCGATCAGGCCGATCAGCCCGCCCTCGGCGGCCTCCGGGGAGATGTGGCCGATGGAGACGCCGCTGGTGCCGCCCGAGAAGCGGCCATCGGTGATCAGCGCGCAGGTCCTGCCCAGCCCGCGGCCCTTGAGGAAGGAGGTGGGGTAGAGCATCTCCTGCATGCCGGGACCGCCCTGGGGGCCCTCGAAGCGGATCACCACCACGTCCCCGGCCTTCACGGTCTTGTCCAGGATCTTCTGGACCGCCTCCTCCTGGGAGTCGCAGACCACTGCGGTGCCCTCGAAGTGGAAGAGGTCCTCGGTGATCCCCGCCGTCTTGAAGACGGCGCCGTCCCGGGCCAGGTTGCCCTTCAGCACCGCGAGCCCGCCGTCCTTGGTGTAGGCGTGCGGGACGGAGCGGACCACCCCCTCCTCGCCGTCGGTGTCCAGCTCGTCCCAGGTGTTCGTGGTGGAGAAGGCCTGGGTGGTGCGCACCCCTCCGGGCGCGGCATGGAACAGGGCCTCGGCCTTCTTCGAGGCCGTGCCGCCGCGGATGTCCCACTCGGCGAGCCAGCTGGACAGGTCCGGGGAGTGCACGGTGTGGATGGTGTGGTCCAGCAGGCCGGCGCGGTCCAGCTCACCGAGGATCGCGGGGATGCCGCCGGCGCGGTGGACGTCCTCGACGTGTGCGGTGCCGTTGGGGGCGACCTTGGACAGGGTGGGCACCAGTCGTGAGATGCGATCGATGTCATCCAGGGTGAAGTCGACCCCGCCCTCGATCGCGACGGCGAGGATGTGCAGGATGGTGTTGGTCGAGCCGCCCATCGCCACGTCCATCGCCATGGCGTTCCCGAAGGCGGCCCGGGTGGCGATCGAGCGCGGCAGCACCGACTCGTCCTCGTCCTCGTAGTAGCGCTTCGCGAGCTCGACGATCGTCCGCCCGGCCTCGAGGAAGAGCTCCTTGCGGAAGGCGTGGGTGGCCAGCGTGGTGCCGTTGCCCGGCAGGGACAGGCCCAGCACCTCGGTGAGGCAGTTCATCGAGTTCGCGGTGAACATCCCCGAGCAGGAGCCGCAGGTGGGGCAGGCGTTCTCCTCGACCTCGGCGAGCTGCGCGTCGGTGATCGAGTCGTCTGCGCTGAGCGCCATGGCATCGACCAGGTCGATGCGGTGCTCGGTGACGCCCTCGATCGGTTTGCCGGACTCCGAGGGGCCTCCCGAGACGAAGACGACGGGGATGTTCAGGCGCATCGCGGCCATCATGTGCCCGGGGGTGATCTTGTCGCAGTTGGAGATGCACACCAGCGCGTCCGCGGTGTGGGCATTGACCATGTACTCGATCGAGTCGGCGATGAGGTCGCGGCTGGGCAGCGAGTAGAGCATCCCGCCGTGGCCCATCGCGATGCCGTCATCCACGGCGATGGTGTTGAACTCCTTGGAGACTCCGCCGGCCTCCGCGATCGCGCCGGCGACCAGGTCCCCCATGTTCTTGAGGTGGACGTGGCCGGGCACGAACTGGGTGTACGAGTTCGCGATCGCGATGATCGGTTTCCCGAAGTCGCCGCTCTTCATGCCGGTGGCGCGCCAGAGGGCGCGGGCGCCTGCCATGTTGCGGCCGTGGGTGGAGGTGCGGGAGCGGAGCTGGACCATACGGATATCTGACCACCTTCCGCACTCCGGCACCAAGACGCCGTCACTACTAGTGGTGGAACTGATAGTTTTCACGCCGGGACCGCACGGCGCCCACGACCCCCGGCGGAGAGGCAGCATGACAGACGGACCCCGCACCGAGCTCGGCACCTTCCTGCGACGACGCCGCAACGGAGCTCTGCGGGCCGACTACGACCTCCCGCCGCTCGGTCGCAAGCGCACCGAAGGCCTCCGCCGAGAAGAGATCGCCTTCCTCTCCGGGGTGAGCGTCACCTGGTACACATGGCTCGAGCAGGGTCGGGACATCAATCCCTCGCGCCAGGTGATCGACGCGATCGCCGTGAATCTGCGCCTGACCGAGCCGGAGCACGACTACGCGCTGGGCCTGGCAGGATTCACCCCTCCTCCGCGCCCGGTGCTCGCGGAGCCCGCGCCGGTCCCCGCGCACGTGCAGCATCTGCTCGACGCCCTCGACCCCGCTCCGGCCTTCGCGCTCACGCCGCACTGGGACATCGCTGCCTGGAACCGCGCCTACGAGGGACTGTTCCCCGCGGTCCGGGAGGCGGCAGCGAGCCAGCGGAACCTGCTGCAGTTCATCTTCACCGACCCGTGGGTGCGCTCGATGCTCCCCGACTGGGAGCACACCAGCAGGCAGTTCCTGGCCGAGTACCGTTCCGAGGCCGGCGGCCGCGCCGGCGGGCCGCAGCATGTGCGCCTGGTGGGGCATCTGCGCGCCGAGAGCGAGGAGTTCTCCCGCGCCTGGGACGCCCATGAGGTGGAGCGCTTCGCGTCACGGCGCCGCGAGTTCCTGCACCCGTCCGCGGGCAAGCTCGTGTTCGAGCAGGTCAACATCGTGCCGCAGGACGCCCCCGATCTGCACGTCGTCTCCTACCTCCCGCTTCCCGAGAGCGACACCCGCGCTGCGGCGGCGCGGCTCCTGGAGAACTAGCCCCGCAGAGAACAGCGCGGGTTGCGCCGAGTCCGTGGATCACGCGGCAGCCAGAGCAGATCTGCGAAGACAGGAGCGCCCGGGGCCGCCTCGTGAGGCTGCACCCGGGCGCTCCTGTGCTCCGGTGGCGTGCGATCTCTCCGCCCGGGCTCAGCTCACGCCGAGCTTGTCCATGATGATCTCGCGCACCCGGCCGGCGTCGGCCTGCCCGCGGGTGGCCTTCATGATCGGGCCGATGAGGGCGCCGATGGCCTGGACCTTGCCGCCCTGGATCTTGGCGACCACGTCGGGGTTGTCGGCGATCGCCTGGTCGACGGCACCGGTGAGCACCGAGTCGTCGGAGACCACTGCGAGCCCCTCGGACTCGACGATCGCGGTGGGATCTCCGCCGCCGTCGAGGATCTTGGTCAGCACCTGCTTGGCGATCTTGTCGTTGATCTGCGTGCCGTCCACCAGGCCCTGCAGCTCGGCGACCTGGGCGGGTGTGACCGCGAGCGCGGTGAGCTCGGTGTCGCGGTCCTTCGCGATGCGGGCCAGCTCGCCCATCCACCACTTGCGGGCGCTCTGAGCGGAGGCGCCGGCGGCGACGGTGGCCTCGATGAGGTCGAGGGCGTCGGCGTTGACGACGTCCCTCATCTCGAGATCGCTGAAGCCCCACTCGCCCCGCAGCCGGCGACGACGGGCCGCGGGCAGCTCCGGCAGGGAGGCGCGGATCTCCTCGACCCACTCCCGGCTCGGGGCCACCGGCACCAGATCGGGCTCGGGGAAGTAGCGGTAGTCCTCCGCGTCGGACTTCGGACGGCCCGAGGAGGTGCCGCCGGTGTCCTCGTGGAAGTGACGGGTCTCCTGGATGATCGTCTGCCCGGCATCGAGCACCCCCGCCTGGCGGGAGATCTCGAAGCGCACGGTGCGCTCGATCGAGCGGAACGAGTTCACGTTCTTGGTCTCGGTGCGGGTCCCCAGCGGCGAGCGGGCGTTCTCGCGCAGGGAGACGTTGATGTCGGCGCGCACGTTGCCGCGCTCCATCTTCGCCTCGGAGACGTCCAGCGCCCGGAAGATGTCGCGCAGGGTGCGCACATAGGCCGCGGCCACCTCGGGGGCCCGCCCCTTGGTGTCCGGGATCGGCTTGGTGACGATCTCGACCAGCGGCACCCCGGCGCGGTTGTAGTCGACCTGGGAGTGGGTCGCGCCGTGGATCCGTCCGGTGGCGCCGCCGACGTGGGTGTTCTTGCCGGCGTCCTCCTCCATGTGGGCACGCTCGATCTCGACCCGGATGATCTCCCCGTCCTCCAGCTCGACGTCGACCCAGCCCTCGTAGGCGATGGGCTCGTCGTACTGCGAGGTCTGGAAGTTCTTGGTCAGGTCCGGGTAGAAGTACTGCTTGCGCGCGAAGCGGCAGGTCTCGGCGATCGAGCAGTTCAGCGCCAGGCCGATCCGGATCGCGTACTCGACGGCCTTGCCGTTGACCACCGGCAGCGAGCCGGGCAGACCCAGCGAGGTGGGCGTGATCGCGGTGTTCGGCTCCGCGGCGAAGATGTTCGGCGCGCCGTCGAACATCTTGGTGGCGGTGCCCAGCTCGACGTGCACCTCGATGCCGAGCACCGGGTCAAAGCGGTCGATCGCGTCCTCGTAGTCGACGAGGTCGATGTCCGTGGCAGTCATCAGTGCGCTCCTCCGGTGAGCTCGGGGGCCTTCGCCAGCAGCGGTCCGCCCCAGGCGTCTTCGAGCAGCGCCTCCAGGGCGCCGCCCACCCGGTACAGCCGCTCGTCGGCCCGGGCGGGGGCGAGGAACTGGATGCCGGCGGGCAGGCCGTCCTCGGCGAGGCCGCTGGGCAGCGAGATGCCCGGCACGCCCGCGAGGTTGGCGGGGATGGTGGCGATGTCGTTCATGTACATCGCGGTGGGATCGTCGACCTGCTCGCCGAGGCGGAAAGCGACGGTCGGCGCGGTCGGCGAGGCGAGCACGTCGACCTGCTCGAAGGCGGCGGTGAAGTCGCGCTGCACCAGGGTGCGGACCTTCTGGGCACTGCCGTAGTAGGCGTCGTAGTAGCCGGCCGAGAGGGCGTAGGTGCCCAGCAGGATGCGGCGCTTGACCTCGTCGCCGAAGCCGGCGCCGCGGGTGGCCTTCATGACGTTCTCCGCCGTGGGGTGATCCTCCGGGACCACGCGCAGGCCGAAGCGCATGCCGTCGAACTTCGCGAGGTTGCTCGAGGCCTCCGACGGCATGATCAGGTAGTAGGCGCCCAGCGCGTAGGTGAAGTTCGGGCAGGAGACGCGCACGATCTCGGCGCCGGCGCGCTCGAGCTGGGCGAGCGACTCGGTGAAGCGGGCCCGGACCTCGGGGGCGAAGCCCTCGCCCTCGAGCTCCTCGATGACGCCCACGCGCAGGCCCGTGACGTCCTGGGCGCGGGCCGCCCGGGTGAAGGCGCCGACGGGGTCGGTCAGCGAGGTCGAGTCATGCGGGTCGTGGCCGGCGATGAGCTCGTGCAGCATCGCGGAGTCCTCGACCGTCCGGGTGACGGGGCCTGCCTGATCCAGCGAGCTGGCCATGGCGATCAGCCCGTAGCGGGAGACGGATCCGTAGGTGGGCTTCACGCCGACGGTGCCGGTGACGGCGCCGGGCTGGCGGATCGAGCCGCCGGTGTCGGTGCCGATCGCGAGCGGCGCCTCGAAGGAGCCGACGGCCGCGGCGGAGCCGCCGCCCGAGCCGCCGGGGATCCGGTCGCGGTCCCAGGGGTTGCGGGTGGGGCCGTAGGCGCTGGACTCGGTCGAGGAGCCCATCGCGAACTCGTCCATGTTGGTCTTGCCGAGGATCGGCAGGCCCGCGGCCCGGAGCTTCTGCACCAGGGTCGCGTCGTAGGGCGGGATCCATCCCTCGAGCATCTTCGAGCCCGCGGTGGTGGGCTGGCCCTCGGTGACCACGATGTCCTTGACGGCGATGGGCACGCCGGCGAGGGCGTGCAGCTCCTCACCGGCGGCGCGGCGGGAGTCGATGTCCTGTGCGGTGGCGAGGGCCGCGTCGGTATCGACGTGGAGGAAGGCGTTCAGGTCGCCGTCGACGGCCGCGATCCGGTCCAGATGGGCGCGGGTGAGCTCCTCGGAGGAGGTCTCCCCGGCACGCAGCGCGGCGGCCTGGGCGGCGGCGCTGGTGCGGATGATGTCGTTCTGCGGTGCGTGGTCCATCAGGTCACTCCTCCCCGAGGATCTGCGGGACGGCGAAGCGGCCGTCCTGCGCCTCAGGAGCGCCGGCGAGCGCCTGCTCCTGGGTCAGCGTGGTCTCGACGACGTCCTCGCGGAAGACGTTGGTCATGGCAATGGGGTGGGACGTCGCGGGAACATCCTCGGAGGCGACCTCGGAGACGGAGGCGACAGCGTCCATGATGGAGTCGAACTCGCCGGCGAAGCGGTCGATCTCCTCATCGGTGAGCTGGATCCGTGCGAGGTCGGCGAGGCGTGCGACGTCATCTCGTCCGATCGAAGGCATGAGGGTCATTCTAGGCCGCGGAAGCGGGCGCGGTGTGCACCCGGTAGTGGTAGCCGCCGATGCGGCGGAAGCCGAGGCTCCGATAGAGGGTGCGTGCGGGGGTGTTCTCGACCTCGACCTCGAGCAGTGCGCGGCGCGCGCCCTGGACGGCGGCGAGCGCGAGCAGGGTGGTGGACAGGGACCGGCCGAGCCCGCGACGACGCTCGGTGGGGTCCACAGCGATCATGTTCATCACCACCAGGGTCTCCTTGCCCGCACTGACCAGGGCGGCGCGGCCGACGGCGGCGTCCGCCGTCTCACCGGCGGGGAGGCGGACCTGGATCGCGGGTGTGCCGGCGAGGATGTCGTGCAGCGTCTCCCGGGAGTGCTCGCCCTCGCGAGGGGCCAGGCGCCAGGCCGCCTCGAACCATTCCTCGTCCAGGGCGCCGGTGGAGATCACGGCCGACGGGTGGGGCCGGGGCAGGGTCCCGGTCAGCGGCAGCTCGAGGATCTCGCTGGCGCCGGTTCTCGCGTCACCGCGCTCGGCGAGCAGCGTCTCCAGGGCGGGCGGGGTGATGCCCTCGAGGATGCGGTGCGTCGGGGTCTCCCCCGCCATCGCGACCAGCGACTCCACCCGGGCGAGGGCGGCGGCGAGCTCCTCCGCGGCGGTGGGCGGCTCGAGCGCGAGGATGCTGTGGGCCCGGCGGGTGATCCCGCGCGAGCGCAGCATCGCGAACCCCTCGGTGTCGAGACGCTGCAGCGGCTGCCAGCCGGCGATCAGCGCCTCTGCGAGGCGGGTGCCGGTCAGGGGGCGCAGGTCGGGGGCTGAGGTGGGGCGGCGGGAGCGGCGGTTCACCCGGGTGAGCCTACCGAGGGCAGGAGTGTGCTCGCCGGTCGATCTCGCTAGAATCGATGTCCTCAACGACCACGGAGGGACCTCGACATGTCCGTCGACCCGAACATCGACTATCACGCCCACGACCCGCAGGACGGGGAGCCGCAGTCGGAGGATCCCGCGCTCCGCGAGGCCCAGGAGCTCGAGGCGCGGATGCGCCGGGCGCTGGCCACCAAGGAGGATCCGCTGCACGACGACGAGTCGACCTCGGAGCGGCTGCGCCGCCTCGCGAGCGAGGGTGCGCGGAGCGCGGAGAGCGCGGACGAGGCGCCCTCGCAGTCCTGACCCCGGAGCGGGTCCCAGGCCCCGCGCGCCCGGACGTCGGCCCGGCTTGCCACACTGGGGGCATGGACTCCACCTCCCCCACTCTGCAGGACGAGGCGCTCGAGGCGCTGCGTGCCCTGACCGGCCGCGCCGAGGCGACCTTCCACGCCGGCCAGTTCGAGGCGATCGCGGCGCTGGTCGAGCAGCGTCGCCGTGTGCTGGTGGTCCAGCGCACCGGCTGGGGCAAGTCCGCGGTGTACTTCCTGGCCGCTCTGCTGCAGCGACGTCGCGGCTCGGGACCGGCGCTGATCATCTCCCCGCTGATCGCGCTGATGCGCGATCAGGTGGCGGCCGCGCGACGCGCCGGGGTGCGGGCCGAGGCGATCAGCTCGGCGAATCCCACCGAGTGGGCCCGGATCGAGCAGGCGCTGGACGGCGACGAGATCGACGTGCTGCTGGTCTCCCCCGAGCGGCTGGTCAATCCTCGGTTCCGCCAGGAGCAGCTGCCGCGCCTGGTGCAGCGCTGCGGGCTGCTGGTGATCGATGAGGCCCACTGCATCTCCGACTGGGGCCACGACTTCCGTCCCGACTACCGCCGGCTGCGGGACCTGGTCGCCGAGCTCGGCCCCGAGGTGCCGGTGCTGGCGACCACCGCGACGGCGAACTCCCGCGTGGTGGAGGACGTCGCCGAGCAGCTGGGGGTCCACGGCGACGGCGCCTCACCCGTGCTCACCCTGCGCGGCGCTCTGACCAGGGACTCGCTGCGGCTGGGCTGCCTCTCCCTGCCCGATGACCGGGAACGGCTGACCTACCTGGTGGAGCAGCTGGATGCGCTGCCCGGCTCGGGCATCATCTACACCCTCACCGTCTCCGCCGCCGAGGACCTCGCCGCCCTGCTGGACCGCCCGGAGCGACGCGTGCGCGCCTACACCGGGCGCACCGATGCCGAGGAGCGCGCCGAGCTCGAACAGGCGCTGAAGGACAACGAGGTCAAAGCACTGGCCGCGACCAGCGCGCTGGGCATGGGCTTCGACAAACCCGATCTGGGCTTCGTGGTCCACCTGGGGGCGCCGAGCTCGCCGGTGGCCTACTACCAGCAGGTGGGGCGCGCCGGGCGCGCCACCGACACCGCGGAGGTGCTGCTGCTCCCGGGGCGGGAGGACCGCGCGATCTGGGAGTACTTCGCGACCGCCTCCATGCCCTCGCAGGCCAGCGCCGGCGCCGTGCTGGACGCCCTCGCCTCCGCGGACCGACCGCTGTCCACCCCGGCGCTGGAGGCCCGGGTGGACGTGCGCCGCACCGCGCTCGAGCTGCTGCTGAAGGTGCTCGCGGTCGACGGCGCGGCGGCGAACGTCAAGGGCGGCTGGATCGCGACCGGGACGCCGTGGACCTATGACGGGCAGCGGTACGAGAACGTCGCCCGGGCCCGCCGGGAGGAGCAGCAGGCGATGCTCGAGTACGAGCGGCTGCAGCCCGGGGATCCTCAGCAGTGCCGGATGATGTTCCTCGCCCGCCAGCTCGATGACGACACCGCGACGCCCTGCGGCCGCTGCGACGTGTGCGCCGGGCCCTGGTACCCCATGCTCGGTGCACACGCCGAGGGAGTGCAGGACGCCGCCGCGCAGCGGGTCTCCGCGGTGCTGGACCGGGTGGGCGTGCCGGTGGCCCCGCGGGCGCAGTGGCCCCAGGGCCTGGACCGGCTGGGGGTGCTCGATGAGAACGGGAACGTCCCCCGGGGGAACCTCCCCGCCACCCTGCGGGCCGAGGAGGGCCGGGCGCTGGCCCGCACCTCGGACCTCGGCTGGGCGGGGGTGCTGCGCCAGGTGCTGCGCACCGATGAGGAGGGCCGCCCGATCGACTCCGAGGTCCCGGACGTGCTGGGACGGCGGATCGTCGAGGTGCTCGCCGCCTGGGACTGGCAGCAGCGCCCCGCCGCCGTCGTCGCGGTCCCCTCGCTGACCCGGCCGCAGCTGGTGGGCTCGCTCGCCGCCGGGATCGCCTCCGTGGGTCGGCTGACGGACCTCGGTCGGCTCGGGCTGGCTCCGCAGGCCGCTCCCCTGCGCTCCGGCGGCAACAGTGCCTTCCGCCTCGCGGACCTGTGGGACCGCTTCGTGGTCACCGCCGAGCTGCAGCAGTCGCTCGCGGGGCTCGACGGCGCCCCGCTGCTGCTGGTGGACGACACCATCTCCACGCGATGGACCATGACCGTCGCGGCCCGCGCCCTGCGCCGGGCCGGTGCCGGTCCCGTGCTCCCGCTCGCCCTGGCGCTGGAGGCCTGAGCCCGGGCCCGGGAGGGCACCGCGCCGCGGGCCTCACCGCCGCATCACTCCGCCGTCGGCCCCGGCTCGTCCCGGTCCGTCCGCTCCGCCGGATCGAGCGCGACCGCGTCCGCGCCGCCCTCGAGCAGGGCCACGAACCCGGCTTCGTCGAGGATCCGCAGTCCCAGGTCGCGGGCCTTGGTCTCCTTCGAGCCGGCGTTCTCGCCGACCACCACGACATCGGTCTTCTTCGAGACGGAGCCGGAGGACCTGCCGCCGCGGGTGATGATCGCCTCCTTGGCACCGTCCCGGGTGAAGCCCTCCAGACCGCCGGTGACCACCACCGTCAGGCCCTCGAGGGTCTTCACGAAGCCCTCGGCGACGTCCTCGGCCATCCGCACGCCCGAACGGGCCCAGCCGTCCACCAGCTCGCGGTGCCAGTCGACCGCGAACCATTCGACGACGGCCTCGGCGATGATCCCGCCGACGCCGTCGGTGTCGGTGAGCTGCTCGATGCTCGCCTCACGGATCGCGTCCATCGAGCCGTAGGCCGTGGCGAGCGAGCGGGCCGCGGCCGGGCCCACGTGGCGGATCGAGAGAGCCACCAGCACCCGCCACAGCGGCTGGTCCTTGGCCTTCTCGAGCTCCGTCATCAGCACCTCGGTGGACTTCAGCACCACCGGCTCCTTCACCGGCTTCCATGCGCTCTCGCGCTTGTAGTGACGGAACTGCGGGCGCGACCAGAATGCGGGCTGGATCCGCCAGTCCCCCGTCGGCACGCCGTCGCGCCGCTCGGGCTGCCAGACGACCACATCCCGCAGTGCCTCGGGGGTGAGGTCGAAGAGATCCGCGCCGGTGGAGATCACACCCTGCTGCGCACCCGGCAGCAGCGGATCCTCCGCCGCGGTGATCCGCAGCAGCGGGACACCGTCGGTGCCGGCGGTGACCTCCCCGTTCTTCACCACGACGAACTGCGCCAGCTCGGTGTCGGCGACGACCCGGATCGGCAGGTGGATGCTGTGGCCCGCGGAGAGCGCGGCGAGCGCCTCGCCACGGCGCTTGTCCGGATCGGTCAGCGCGATGGCGCTCTCCTCACCGAGCGATTCGATGTCGAAGGCGCCGCGGGACCCGGCATGCTCGACCCGCCCGGTGACCTGGGCGGGACAGCCTCGCTGATTGGGACAGCGCCAGTCCTTGTCCCCCTCCTTCTCGGGGCGGATCTCGGTGCCGCAGGCCGGGCACGCGGTGGGCATCACGAACGGACGCTCGCTGCCGTCGCGCAGCGACTCGACCGGGGCGAGGATCTCGGGGATCACGTCACCGGCCTTGCGCAGCACGATGGTGTCCCCGATCAGCACTCCTTTGCGCTCCACGTCGAACTGGTTGTGCAGCGTCGCCTTCTCGACCGTGGAGCCGGCCACGGTCACCGGCTCCATGATCCCGAAGGGGGTGACCCTGCCGGTGCGGCCCACCTGCACCTGGATGTCCAGGAGCGTGGTGGTGACCTCCTCGGGAGCGAACTTCACGGCGGTCGCCCAGCGCGGGGCGCGGGAGGTGGAGCCGAGCGCACGCTGCTGGGCGAAGGAGTCCACCTTGACCACGATCCCGTCGATCTCGTGCTCGAGATCGTGGCGGTGCTCGCCGTGGTGCTCGACATAGGCCGTGACCTCGTCGATCGAGTCGGCGACGGCCAGGTGGGCGCTGGTGGGCAGCCCCCAGGAGGCCAGCAGCTCGTACATCTCGCTCTGGGAGTCCACCGGCGGGTCCGGCCAGGCGCCGAGGCCGTGCACGGTCAGGCGCAGCGAGGCCAGGCGCGCCTCCCCCGCCTCGCGCTCCAGACCCTCCTTCTTCTCCAGCTGCTGGCGCAGTCCGCCCGCGGCCGTGTTGCGGGGATTGGCGAAGGTCGGGAAGCGTCGCGTCGCGGCGAGCTGCTCGCGCTGCTCGTCGAAGGACCGGCGGCCCGCCGCCTGCCGCGCCTCCCAGCGGGTGCGGGACTCGGCGACGGCGCGCTCGCGCAGCTCCACCTGGAACTCGTTGAGGCGCTCGAAGTCCGCGGTCGGCATGAACACCTCGCCGCGCACCTCGACCAGGGCCGGGTGCCCGGTGCCGGTGAGGCGCTGCGGGATGCCGTCCAGGCGCAGGGCGTTGACGGTGACGTCCTCACCGGTGCGGCCGTCGCCGCGGGTCGCGGCGGTGACCAGCGCGCCGTTCTCGTAGCGGAGGTTGATGGCGAGCCCGTCGATCTTCAGCTCGGTGAGGAACCTCGCCTGCCCGCCGAGCTCCACGGCGGCGTGGGCGCACCACTCCCGCAGCTCCTCGAGGGAGAAGACGTTGTCCAGGCTCTGCATGCGCTCGGCGTGCTCGATCGTGGGCAGTCCCGCCGCGGCCGCGCCGCCGACGGTGCGGGTGGGCGAGTCCTCGGCCGCGAGCTGGGGATGGGCCTCCTCGAGGCCGCGCAGCTCCTTCTCCAGCGCGTCGTACTCGGCATCGGCCATGGTGGGCGCGTCGTGCTCGTAATAGTCGGCGCGGGCCTGCTCGATCTGCGCGGTGAGCTCGGCGATGCGCTGCTGCGCGGTGTCGTCCTGCTGCGCGGTGTCGTCCTGCCGGGAGGAAGCGGCGGCTGTGCGGGGTCCCTGCTCGTTCATGGTCACCGGATCATTGTGACGCACCGGGGCGAGCGGTGCCCGTCTCCGGGCTGCCGGGCGGGCGTCGGCTCAGGGAGCCAGTCGCTCCGCCCAGGCGGGTGCGACCCGCAGCAGCGCCTCGAGCGCCGACTCGTCCAGCAGGGTGGAGTTCTTCGGCTGCGCGGACGGGTCGACGCGGCCGGAGTGGAGATCGTGCGAGGCGCCGGTGTGGGCGATCACCGCGACCCCGGCGGCGTCGGCATCGGAATGGCCGAGGCGGCGCCAGGTCTCCAGCATCATCTCCAGCTCGGGCGCGAGGTTGCCGCCCGGCCGGGGATCCACGACCAGCTCGAGCACGGCACCGTCGTCGCAGGCCTCGGCGATGCCCTCCCAGAGGGCGCGGCCGGTGTCGGTGGACAGCGGCGGCAGGCGGCGCGGGGCGATCGCCAGGCGGCGGATGCCGGCATCGCGGGCGGCGCGCAGCAGCCGCAGATCGGCGCCGACCCCGACGGTGACCGATTCGGGGCCCAGCCCGTAGTCCTCCAGGGCGACCATCAGGATGCGCCACAGCATCCCCACCTCGGGGGCCGGGACCGGGTCGTAGCGGCGACGTCCGGACGGGGTGGGGATGCGGCCCTCGTGGACCGCCGCCACGGCGTCCTCGCGCAGCAGCACGTGCTGACGCGCGCCGGGCACCCGCTCCGCCATCACGCCGAGATGCTCGACGAGGCCTTCGGCCAGCAGCATCGGCAGGTCACGGACCGCACCGGGATCGCCGAGGGTGCGCTCCCCCGACTGCAGGAAGGTCGCCCCGGCGAGGGTGGCCGGGCCCAGCGCGGTGGTCATCAGCGGTCCCTGGTAGCCCATCAGCGCGATCCGGGCGGCGTCGAGCATCCGCTCGCGCAGCTCCCGGGCGTGCCGCCATGCCTGTCCGGTGCCGGTGCCCAGTCGCCAGCCGTAGCTGACCAGGTCGCCCGTGGTGTCGGCGAGCAGAGCGAGGGTCGCGGGCAGCAGGTGGTCGGTCTCGTCCATGCCCAGGGCCGAGGGCAGGTACAGCCGGGTGGCGATCTGCTCCTCGAGATCATCGCCCAGCAGGGCCCGCACCCGCAGCAGGGCGGCGAGGTACGGATCATCGGGCAGCTCGCGGCGCAGCGCCTCCTCGGGCGTGGGGGCCCGGAAGGTGCCGTCGCCGGTGAGGGTGACCAGTGGCTTCATGAGCGGCGCTCCAGGGTGGCGGCGGCGAGGACCCGGTCGGCGTCGTAGAGCACGAGCGTCTGGCCGGGGGCGACCCCGCGGATCGGGGTGCTGAGCTCGACCCGCAGGACGGCACCGGCGGCGCTGTGCGCGGACTCGCCGGGATCGGTTCCTCCGGGCGCGGAGCCGGCGGTGGGGACCTCGAGGATCCGGGCGGGGGTGGCCTCGCCGTGGGCACGGATCTGGGCATGGACCCGGCGGCCCGCTTCGAGGGGCTCGAAGGAGATCACGTCCGTGGCGCGCAGCTCGCGGGTGGAGAGCAGTTCGGCGGCGCCGATCACGACCTGCCGGGAGGCGGGGTCGATGTCGACGACGTAGCGGGGGGCGCCGTCGGGGGCGGGCTGCTGGATCCCCAGGCCCTTGCGCTGGCCGATGGTGAAGCCGTGGGTGCCGCGGTGAGTGCCGAGCACGTTCCCGTCGTCGTCGAGGACCTCGCCGGGTGCCTCGCCGAGGTTCCGCTCGAGGAAGCCGCGGGTGTCGCCGTCGGCGACGAAGCAGATGTCGTAGCTGTCGGGCTTGGTGGAGACGCCGAGACCGCGGGAGCGCGCCTCGGCGCGCACCTCCTCCTTGGTCTCGAACTCCCCCAGCGGGAACAGGGAGCGGCCCACGGCCTCCGGTCCCATCACGGCGAGCACATAGGACTGGTCCTTGGCCATATTGCGCGAGCGATGCAGGGAGGGGGCGCCGTCCGGGCCGTCGGTGCGGATCGCGGCGTAGTGCCCGGTGCACACGGCATCGAAGCCCAGCAGGGTCGCGCGCTCCATGAGCGAGGCGAACTTGATCCGCTCGTTGCAGCGCACGCAGGGGTTCGGGGTGCGACCGGCGGCGTACTCGGACAGGAAGTCCTCGACCACCAGGTCGTGGAAGTCGTCGGAGAGGTCCCAGACGTAGTACGGGATGCCGATCTTCTCGGCGGCACGGCGAGCATCGGAGGCGTCCTCGACGGTGCAGCAGCCGCGGGACCCGGTGCGGGTCTGGTCGCGGTTCTTCGACAGCGCCATGTGCACCCCGACCACCTCATGGCCGGCCTCGGCGGCACGCGCCGCGGCAACGGCGGAATCGACCCCGCCGCTCATCGCTGCCAGCACCTTCACCCCGTCCGCCTTTCCTGGTCCGGCTGTCCAGTGTACGGAGCGGGGCCGCAGAGCCGAGGGCTGGGGAACGTGATGTTCGCCCCGGTCCCGAGGGCGGGGACCGCGCCGGATCGACGACAGCTTCTCTACGATCCCGCCATGGGAATGACCGCACTGACCGAGCGCCAGCAGGCTCTGCTGGCCCGGTGGCTGCCGGGCGCCGAGCTGGTGCAGGACCACTGCTGGTGACCGAGTTCCTCCCCGGCGCGCTGGTGGAAGGTCACGCGGCGCAGGACGTTCTGGATACCTATCGTCAGGCTGGGGAGCTGCTGTCCCGCTTCCATGCCCAGCACGTCGAGACCGTCGGGGACTGGCACTCCCGCGAGCCGGGCGCGGGGATGGCTCGAGCGACCCCACCGGATCGACGACGGTGCGGTCGCAGCGTTGAGTGCTGAGATCGACGGCTGGGGGCTGGAGGGTGAGGTGATGCTGGTGCCGACCCATGGCGACTGGCAGCCCCGCAACTGGCTCATCGATCACGGCGAGCTGAAGGTGATCGACTTCGGGCGGGCCGATCTGCGGCCTCGTGTCGAGGACTTCGCCCGGCTCGCCCGCCAGGACTTCGCTCGCGATCCCCGTCTCGAGGAGGCTTTCCTGAAGGGGTACGGCCACGATCCGCGCGAGGCCGATCTGTGGCGGCGCACCCTGGTGACCGAGGCGATCGGTACTGCGGTCTGGGCGTTCGGAGTCGGGAACGGGCCCTTCGAGCAGGCGGGACTGCGTCAGATCGCCCACCTGCTCAGCTGAGCGGGCCCGGGTTCCTGCGGGAACCCCTCACCCCATCAGCGCGCCCACGGCGCGGGCCCGGACGAGCGATTCGGGCAGCGCCGCCAGCAGGATCTCGATGTCACGCTCGGTGCTGGTCCACCCCAGCGAGAGGCGCAGCGCACCGCGCGCCTGCGCGTCGCTCACGCCCATCGCGGCGAGCACGGGACTGGCCTGCGTCACCCCGGCCGAGCAGGCGGAGCCGGCGGAGCAGTCCACCCCGCGCTCGTCGAGCAGGAAGAGCAGGGAGTCCGAGTCCGCGCCGGGGAAGACCACGTGCACGATGTGTCCGGACTGCGGGGCCGTCTCCTCCAGGGTGAAGCGGGCCTCCGGGTCGATCCCGCGGATCCCGTCACGGAGCGTCCGGGCCAGTCCGCGCAGCCGCGCGGACTGCTCCTCGCGCTCGACGAGCACCTCCTTCAGCGCTGCGGCGAAGGCGGCGGTGTGGGCGGCGTCCAGGGTCCCCGAGCGCACCCCGCGCTGCTGCCCGCCGCCGGTGCTGAACGCGGCGAAGGGCACCCCGGGCCGGGCCACCAGCACCCCCACCCCGACGGGTGCGCCGAGCTTGTGCCCGGACAGCGACATCAGATCCACGTCCTCCCAGCTCGGCAGCGGCACGTGCCCCACGCCCTGGACGGCATCGGTGTGCACCAGGGTGCCGTGCTCCCGGGCACGCGCCGCCAGCGCGGCGATGTCCTGCACGGCGCCGGTCTCGTTGTTCACCAGGGCTGCGCTGGCCACACCCACCGTCCCGTCGGCCAGGGCGTCGGCGATCGCCGACGAGCGCAGAGCGCCGTCGCGGTCGACCTCCAGTTCGCGCACCTCGAACCCGGCGGCCCCGGGGACAGCGCCCTCCGTCAGCGAACGGGCGGTGGCGAGGACCGCGGGATGATCGGTCGCGGCCACCGCGACGGCGGTGCGCGAGGGGTCCTGCGCATGCAGGCCCTGGGGAACGGCGCGCAGCGCCAGATTGTCCGCCTCGGTGCCGCCCGAGGTCATGATGACCCAGCTGCGCGGCACGTCCAGGAGGGCGGCGATCCGCGCCAGGGACTCGTCGAGCACCCCGCGGGCGCGCCGCCCCGAGGTGTGCACGGAGGAGGGGTTGCCCCGCACGGCGGAGGCCTCGAGGAAGGCATCCCGCGCCGCGGGGCGCAGCATCGTGGTCGCAGCGTGATCGAGGTACGCGCGCTCGTCACCGTCGTTCGTCGTCACCGGGTCTCCTCGTCCTCTCGTCCCCGTGCTCCGCGCCGCCGGCTCACCACGGCTTCACCGGATCCTCGGACGTCTCCCCGGGGTCGTCGTCGCCGTCGCCCCCCTGGGCGTCGCGGTTGCGCTGCTCGAGCTCGTCGTCCTTCTGCTCCTGTTCGGAGTCGCCGTCGGTGGGGGCCTCCTCCTCGGGCTCCCCGCCCTCCGGATCCTCGCGGGTGGGATCCCCGGGATCATTCTGACCGGGGGTCCCGGTCTGCTCGTCGCCACGGGCATCGGGATCGTTGCCGGCCTCCTCGTCGGCCTCGCGGCGCTTCTCCTCGACCCGCTCGCCGTTGCCCTCGGTGGTCTCGGAGTCCTCGTTGCCGGAGCCGCCACCGCCCTGGCTCTCGCCCTGCCCGCCCCCGCCGCCGCCGGCGCAGGGGGCCAGCAGCTGCTCGGCCTCGAAGAGACGGTCGGCACGCTGCTGCGGGTCCTCGATGAGGTCGGCCTGACGCTCGATGGAGAGGGCGAGGTTGTTGAGGATCTTGCACTGGGCGTGCATCGGGGAGTTCAGGTCGCTGTGGGCGGTCCACTCCTGCAGCGCGATCCTCAGCTCCTCCTCGGCCGCGGCGTCCTCGCCCTGCTGCAGCAGGGAGGTGCCCTTGGACAGGTGCGGCAGGTACGGCTCGAACCAGTTCGCGAACTCCACCGGGGCCAGTCGCTCCACGGCTGCGGGGTAGTCCCCGTCCTCGTAGGCGCCCAGATGCGCGGCCTGGGTGAGGGGCATCGACACGAAGCGCACCGCCAGCAGGGCCAGCAGCAGGATCAGCGGCGAGAGGATCGCCAGGACGATGATCCGGGTCCACCGCAGCCGCTTCACGTCCAGTCCGAAGTCCTTCGGGCTGCCGCTCACGTCCTGGGCGAGCGCGCCGCCGCGGGCCCCGGGTCCGGGCGGTGTCCCCGTGCGCGGTTCCGGTGCCGGTGGTGTGCTCATCGCTGCGCTCCTGAGATGTCGTGGCGGTCCAGCTTGCGCGGCAGGCGGTAGGTCATCTCCCCGAGCTCCCAGATCAGCAGTGCGGCCAGGGGGATCGAGGCGACCCAGTACCAGTCCTCGAAGCTCGTCACGTCCCGCCGCGATGCGCTCGGGACGGGGCGCAGCGTGATGCCCTCCATCGTGCCCTCGATCGGCGCCTCGGGATCGTCGCGGTGGAGGTAGGGGACGCCGAGCTCGCCGGCGATGGTCCGCAGCTGCTCCTCGTCGATGCGCGAGATGCCCTGCTGCCCGTCGGGGCCGGTGATGTACTCGCCGTCCTGGTCGCCGCCCTGGGCCTTCATCGGTCCGCCCTCCGCCGTGCCGTAGCCGAGCACCGCACCGCCGTCGATGAAGCCCGCCGCCTGGCTGAAGGACTCCGAGTCCCTCCCATCGGTGTTCTCGCCGTCGGAGAGGAAGTACACCAGCACGCTGGACTCAGGATCGTCGCGCTTCGCCTCGGAGATCTCCACCATCAGCGGCGTCAGCGCGCGGTCCACGTTGGAGCCCTGCGAATAGGCGGTGGGCTCGGTGGTGAGGGTGTCGATCCAGGCCGCCGCCGCCCCGGCATCGGTGGTCAGGGGGAGCTGCTGGGTGGCGGTGGAGTCGAAGGCGATGATCGAGTAGCGAGCGCCCTCGGTCATCCCCATGATCCGGGTCATGTCCGCCTTCACCCCCTCCAGCCTCGGCTGGTCACCCGCATAGTCCTCGGCGTTCATCGAGCCGGTGCGGTCCACCACGAAGAACACGTTGGCGTTCATCCGCTCGGTCTGCTCGCCCTCGATCGGGGTGACCGGACGCAGCGCCACCACCACCAGCAGCAGCACCATCAGCAGCCGGCGCCCCCACATGACCCGCTGCCGTGGACGGCGCACCAGCAGCACGACGCACAGGGTCAGCATCGCGCCGCACAGCGGGATCAGGGCCCACAGCGGCATCAGGAGCTCGAGACGCATCAGCGGGTCCTCCATCCCAGCACCAGGATCCCCACCAGGGCGAGGAAGGTCAGCACGAAACCGGTGGCGGGATGATCCGTCCGCACCACGGTCGGCGTCGCCCCCATCACTTCAGCCTGCGTCTTCTGGATCTCGTTGATGATCGAGGGGATCGCCTCCGGGTCCGAGGACTCGTACAGCTCGCCGTCCTGGTCCTCGGTGGCGGCCTCGAGCTCCTCGAAGCAGCGCGGACCGCACTCGAAGGCCCCGGGATAGAAGGTGTACAGGTCGATCTCCCGGTCGGCGACCCGCTGCGTCGCCTCGTCGAGGGTGAAGATCGGATCGCCGTTGACCTCGTTGTCGGTCGCGAAGATGATCGACCGCGAGCGGTCCTCCTCCGCCCGGTCGAAGACCTGCGCGCAGGAGGCGAGGCCGTCCGGGACGATCGAGGCCTCGTCGGGGATGCCGCGGGTGCCCTCCACGAACTCGACGTACTGGCGCACCTTGTCCTCGGAATAGTCCCGGTTCCCCAGGCGATACCCGAACTCGTCGAAGTCGATCGCCTCGGCGCCCGCCTCCAGCTCCCGCTCGATCAGGTCGTAGTCGTTGGTCAGCGGGAACACGGTGCGGCTGGTCGAGTTGAAGATCGACAGCGCCACCCGCTCCCCGTCGAAGGTGTCCACCAGCTGCGCGAAGGTGTCGAGGATCTCGGCGTCGTACTCGTACATCGACCCGGACACGTCCAGGCACAGCACGATGTCCCGCGACGAGAACTCCGGGGTCTGGATGCGCTCGCTGGCGATCCTCCCCGACAGCAGCGAGGCGGCGATCACCGCGAACACGGCGATGCCCACCTGGAGCACCCGCACCACCCGGGCAGTGCGCTGGGCACGCACGAAGCTGGGGATCCGGTCCATGTAGCGCGAGTTCGCCACCAGCACCGGTGAGCGGCGCATGGCCCGCCGGTGCCAGAAGGTGATCGCCCAGACCGCGAGCGCGGCCACCAGGAGCAGCCCGGTGACCCACCAGAAGATCATGACCACGTACGGATCACCTCCCGCCCCCGGCGCACCGATTCACGCAGGTCACGATCGGAGGTCAGCGCGAAGTCGGGCTCGTAGAGGTCCTCGATCAGCTCACCGACGGCTCGGGTGCGCGGATCGGCCAGCAGCGTCGCCAGATCCTGGCTGGTGACGTCGTGACCGGTGGTGCGGCGCACGAAGCGGCGCATCACCCCGGTGAGCTCGTGATGCCCCTCGCGGCCCTCCAGCGCTCCGGCCTCGTGGCGATCGGCGATGTCGTTGACCGCACGGAGGAACTCGGCCTTGAGCGCCTCGACGTCGTCGGGCCGATGCCGGTAGGCGATCCGCTTCTCGATCGCCCGGGTGATCTTCAGGGTGAGAACGATCAGCGCGATGATCACCAGCACGCACAGCACCGCGAGGATCACCCAGGCGATCGAGTACTGGGGCGGGGTGATGATCTCCGGCGGCGCGGGCGCGGCCAGCGGCCCGGGTGCCGCACCGAGCAGCTGCAGCTCAGGAACGCGCATTGCGGTACTCCCTCGACCGCAGCAGGGCGATCATGTCGTCCACGACGGTGGTCTCCCCCTGGGTGAGCAGGTGGCTGACGTGCAGGCGGTCCAGCATCTCCGCGATGCCCTCCCGGCGGGCGCCGCGATAGGCCTCGACATCGCGCGCGACCCTCTTCGAGGTCCGCGCCAGGGAGGCGATCTCGCGCGGGGAGTCCACGTCGACCACGTCGGAGTCGAGCGAGGAGCCCTGCAGCGGGTCGGCGTCGGCGATCCGGATCACCATCACGTCGTGCCGGGTCGTCAGCCGGCGCAGCAGCGTGAAGTCCTCCACGGTGGGATGGGCCTCGTCGGTGATGATCGTCATCAGCGTGGGCCGGGAGGTGACCCGGAAGGCGCGCTCGAGCAGCCAGGCGCTGTCCGCCGCGGCGGCGGCGGTGGTGGTCGCCTGCTGGGCGGTGCGCAGCAGCAGCTCGAGATGACCGTCGCTCGAGCGCGCCGGCAGCTGGATCGGCTGCTGCTCGTTCCCGGCGACCATGCCCACCAGGTCGCCGTTCTGCTGCGCCAGGAAGCAGACCATCCCTGCGGCCAGGATCATCGCGTCACGCTTGGAGCTGCCGTCGGCGGCGGTGGCCGCCATCGCCGAGGAGGTGTCCACGACGACGGACAGGTGCCGCACCCGCTCCTCGTTGAACTGCCGGATCAGCGGTTCGCCGGACCGGGCGGTGGCCTTCCAGTCGATGTCGGAGATCTTGTCCCCGGGCTGGTAGTACTTCAGGTCGTCGAAGTCCTCGCCGCTGCCCTTGAACATCGAGCGCCCGCGGCCCTGGATGAGCCCGCGCGCCCGGTTCGAGGTGTGCAGATCGACCCGGGCCTTGACGCGGGTCAGCAGCGAGGTGGCCATGAGGTTCTGTCGCGCTCCGTCCTTGTCGTCGTGGTCGTCCTGGTCGTCCTGGTCGTCGTCCTTCTCGTCGTTCAGGGCATCGGCACGGCGTGGAAGACCGCATCGATGATCTGCTCGGGTCTGATGCCGCTGGCCAGTGCGTCGAAGGTGAGCACCAGGCGATGGCGCAGGACGCCGTACCGCATCGCCCGCACGTCGTCGGGGGTGACGTAGTCCCGGCCCTGGAGGAGGGCATGGGCCTGTGCCACCCGCATCAGCGCGAGGGAGCCGCGGGGGCTCGCACCGACCCGCACCGACTGGGTGAGGTTCGGCACCGGGCGCGGTCCCGAGCCGCGGGTGGTGAAGATCAGATCGATGATGTAGCGCTTGACCGCCGGGTCCACATACACCTGGTCGACCATCGCCTGCAGGAAGCGCACGTCCTCGAGCGTCACCGTGCCCACGGCCTGCCGCGGCCCGGTGAGGCTGCCCGCGGTCGAGCGGTCGAGGATCTCGTGCTCCTCGGCCGGACGCGGATAGGTGAGGATCTCCTTCATCAGGAAGCGGTCCATCTGCGCCTCGGGGAGGACATAGGTGCCCTCCTCCTCGATCGGGTTCTGGGTCGCCAGCACCATGAACGGCTCCGGCAGGCGGTACACCTCGCCACCGATGGAGGTCTGGCGCTCCTGCATCGCCTCGAGCATCGCGGACTGCGTCTTCGCGCTGGAACGGTTGATCTCGTCCAGCAGCACGACGTTGGCGTGCACCGGGCCCAGCTGGGTGGTGAAGGTCCCCGAGCCGTAGTTGAAGATCTGGGTGCCGATGATGTCGTTGGGCATCAGGTCCGGCGTGCACTGGATACGGGCGAAGGTTCCGGTGATCGACGAGGCCAGAGCACTGGCCGCGGTGGTCTTGGCGAGGCCCGGCACGGACTCCAGCAGCACGTGCCCGCCGGCGGCGAGCGCGGCCACCAGGGTCAGGCGCAGGTTCTCCTGGCCGACCACGCGCGAGTGGAACACCCCGGAGATGGTGCTGATGATGGCACCGCTGCGCTCGAGGTCCGCCGGCGAGAGCGCAGGGCCCGACGGCGCGAAGTCACCGGGGCGACGCTGCGGCCCGCCCCCGGCTCCCGGACCTCCCGCAGGGTGTCCCGGACCCGGGGCGGAGGCCGCCGACGACGCCGACGGCGCGGGAGGCACAGCGGGGCGCCCCAGGTCCCCGGGCTGCTGGCTGGGTGGGTTGCTCATGCGCTGCGGTTCCCCCGTCGTGCGTTCTGCTCGTGCGGCTGTTGCCGCTGGTCCGTCCCTCGCTCGACCGGTGCTCGCGGCCCTCCCCCGGGGCGGCCGGAGGCCGCGACGGCCCTGGCCGTGCGGAGCGGTCATGCGGAACAGCCGGGCGGCTGCGTCCTGCCGGTGGCCCTGCCTCCGTCCGCGACGGATCCGGGACCACCGCGACGATCCTAGCGGCACGGACCACCTGAGAGGCCATCCACACGCTGTGCGATGGCAGAATGCCCTGGTGCCTGCAGATCGTGCGACTCCCCCCGTCGCCCCCACCTCCCCCGGCCTGGTGGTCGACGAGCAGGGCCGCGGAACCTTCGCCGTCGCCGCGCCCCGGGCCCACCGCGTGGACCTGTGCGTCCGCCGGGGTGCCGCCGAGCACCGGCAGCGGCTGCGCCACGTCGACGGCGGTCTGCACTGGGACCACGTGAGCGGGATGACACCGGGCACGCAGTACGGGCTGCGCGTGGACGGCCCCTGGGACCCCGCGGCCGGGCTGCTGTGCAACCCGAAGAAGCTGCTGCTGGATCCATGGGCGCGCGGCATCTCGCATTCCTCCCCGCTGCTCCGCTCGTTCTTCCCCTTCGAGGTGGACGCGATGCTCGACCGCGTCGGGGACACGGCGCAGCGCGACGGGACCGACAGCGGCGAGGACGCCCTGTGGTCCGTGGTCGTCTCCGATGCCTTCGACTGGCAGAACGATCTGCGACCGCTCGTGGACTGGGGCTCCACGGTGCTCTACGAGATGCACGTCAAGGGATTCACCCAGCTGCATCCCGACCTGCCGCCCGAGCAGCGCGGCACCTACGCCGGACTGGGTCATCCGGCGGTGACGAGCTATCTGCGCGACCTGGGCGTGACCAGCATCGAGCTGCTGCCGATCCACGCGGCGATGGACGAGCCCCACCTGACCCGGCTGGGGCTGACGAACTACTGGGGCTACTCGACGCTGTCGTTCTTCGCCCCGAACCCGTCACTGGCCACCGCCGCGGCCCAGAACGCCGGCGCACAGGCCGTGGTCGACGAGGTCCGGACCATGGTGCGCAGCCTCCACGCGGCCGGCTTCGAGGTCATCCTCGACGTGGTCTTCAACCACACCGCCGAGGGAGGAGCGGACGGTCCCTCCCTCTCGCTGCGGGGCCTGGACAACCTCGAGTACTACTGGACCGACCACGGCCGGTTCGTCGACGTCACCGGGACCGGCGGCACCCTCGACCCGCGTTCGGTGCACGTGATGGACCTGATCCTCGCCTCCCTGCGCTACTGGGTCCAGGAGATGCATGTGGACGGCTTCCGCTTCGACCTCGCGGCGACGCTGGGGCGCGACGACCACGGCTTCCGCCCCGACCATCCGCTGCTGCGCGCCATCGCCACCGACCCGGTGCTGCGCGGGGTCAAGCTGATCGCCGAACCGTGGGACGTGGGCACCGGCGGCTGGCAGACCGGGAACTTCCCGGTGCCCTTCGCGGAATGGAACGACGCCTTCCGCGACGACGTGCGCGCCTTCTGGCTCTCGGACCGGGCGATGCGCGAGCGCTCGGGGAACGACGCGATCGGCGGGGTCCGCGACCTGGCGACCCGTCTGGCCGGCTCCAGCGATCTGCTCACCGGCGGTGACCCGCTCGAGCTGCCCGCCGGGCGCAGCCTGCGCTCGCCCTGGGCCTCGCTCAACTACGTCACCGCGCACGACGGATTCACCCTGCGGGACCTCACCGTCTTCGAGACCAAGCACAACGAGGCCAACGGCGAGGACAACCGCGACGGCACCTCCGACAACCGCTCCTACCACCACGGCCACGAGGGCGAGCTGCCCCCGCGCGCCGAGGCGGTCGCCGAGATCGAGGCCGCCCGTCGGCGCACCGCCCGCAGCATCCTGGCCACGCTGCTGCTCGCCTCGGGCACCCCGATGCTCACCGCCGGCGACGAACGGCTGCGCACCCAGCAGGGCAACAACAACGCCTACTGCCAGGACAACGAGATCTCCTGGATGAACTGGGCCCGCACCCCCCGCATCGACGCCCTCGGCGAGACCGTGACCCGGCTGCTCCAGCTGCGCGGCGAGCACCTCCAGCTGCGCGCCCCGCATTTCCTGCGCCCCGCAGATCCCGCCGCGCTGGATGCCGACCAGGTCGCCTGGTTCGACGGCGAGGGCCGTCCGATGACCCATGAGGACTGGATGGATCCCTCCCAGCACCTGCTGGTGATGCTCCGGCCCGCGATCCGGGGACGCACCGGCGCTGAGCACCTGCTGGTGGTGCTCTCCTCGGAGCCGGACGCGATGCGGGTCACGCTGCCGGGCGCTCCCTGGCCGCAGGGCAGTGCCCGCGTGCTGCTGGACACCGCGCTGGAGACGCCCGAGGATCTGGCCCCCTCCCCGCTGACCGATCGGGCCGTGCTGGTCGCGCCCGGGGCCGTGGTGGTCCTCGGGATCACGCCCGACGCCGCAGAGGGGCCTGCGAAGCGGCTATCGTGAGGACAGTCACCGCGACCGTCGCAGAGTGCCTCGTCCAGGACGAGTGCTCAGGCAGGAGGGCCCATGTCCGAGACCGCAGACCTCACGGGACCGGGGGCCGGCATCGGCCGGATCCCGATCATGGGCGTGCAGCCGGTGGTCGACGGCGGGCGGTTCCCGGCCCGCTGCGTCGAGGGCGAGACCGTCACGGTCAGCGCCAACGCCTTCCGTGAGGGGCACGACGCGATGGGCGTGCAGCTGGTGCTGGTCTCCCCCGACGGTGCGGAGCAGCGGCAGGCCCTGCACTCGATCAACCCGGGCCTGGACCTGTGGGAGACCACCATCCGTCCCGGGACCACCGGTCACTGGAGCTTCCGGATCGAAGCGTTCTCCGCGCCCTACGACAGCTGGGCCCACACCGCCGAGGTGAAGATCCCGGCGGGGATCGACCCCGACCTGGTCTGCGCCGAGGGCGCCGTGGTGCTGCGGCGCGTGCTCGCCGAGATCGAGGCCGGCACCCGCCCGGCGGCCGACGGCCCGGTGGTGCGGGCCGCGCTGGAGAGCCTGCGCGCCCCGGGCCTGCCGGCCTCGGCCCGCGTCGCCCCGGCCCTGGCCGCGGACCTGCGCGGAGTCCTCGCCGAGCGTCCGCTGCGCGAAGGGGTCACCGTCTCCGGGCCGTACTCCCTGATCGTCCAGCGCCGACGGGCGCTGTACGGCTCCTGGTACGAGTTCTTCCCCCGCTCCGAGGGCGCGCACTTCGACCCCGAGCACGGCTGGACCTCCGGCACCTTCCGCACCGCCGCCCGCTCCCTGGACCGGATCGCCCAGATGGGCTTCGACGTCGCCTACCTGACCCCGATCCATCCGATCGGCACCAGCTTCCGCAAGGGGCGCAACAACACCCTGGATCCGCAGCCCGCAGATCCCGGCTCCCCCTACGCGATCGGCGCGGCCGAGGGCGGTCACGACGCGATCCATCCCGAGCTGGGCACGCTGGAGGACTTCGATGACTTCGTGGCCCGGGCCCGCGAGCTCGGTCTCGAGGTGGCCCTGGACATCGCCCTGCAGTGCTCCCCCGACCATCCCTGGGTCGCCGAGCACCCCGAATGGTTCACCGTGCGGGCCGACGGCACCATCGCCTACGCGGAGAACCCGCCGAAGAAGTACCAGGACATCTATCCGCTGAGCTTCGACAGCGACTACGAGGGGCTCTACGCCGCGATCCGGGACATGCTCGAGCACTGGGTCGCGCACGGGGTGACGCTGTTCCGCATCGACAACCCGCACACCAAGCCGGTGCGCTTCTGGGAGCAGCTGCTCGCGGAGTTCGACCAGAAGCATCCCGAGGTGATCTTCCTGGCCGAGGCGTTCACCCGGCCCACGATGATGCACACCCTGGGCAAGGTCGGCTTCCACCAGAGCTACACCTACTTCACCTGGCGCGAGAGCGCACAGGAGCTGCGCCAGTACCTCGAGGAGCTGGTGGAGTCGGCGCCGTACATGCGCCCCAGCTTCTGGCCCACCACCCACGACATCCTCACCCCGTACATGAGCGCCGGCGGTCGCAGCGCCTTCGTGCTGCGGGCGATCCTCGCCGCCACCCTGGTCCCCACCTGGGGCATCTACAGCGGGTACGAGCTGGTCGAGGATGTGCCCCGGCCGGGCGCCCAGGAGCAGATCGACAACGAGAAGTACGAGTTCAAGCCCCGGGACTACGCCGGGGCCCTCACCCGCGGGCAGAGTCTCGAGCCATTGCTGGGGACGCTGAACCGGATCCGCCGCGACCACCCGGCGCTGCAGACCCTCACCACGATCCGCTTCCACGAGGCGGACGACGAGCAGGTGCTGGTCTTCTCCAAGCACCTCGAGGCCGCCGCGAGCGGCACCGGCTGGCCGGACACCGTGCTGGTGGTCTCCCTGACCGCCCACGACCGCGATGCCCACACCACCGTCCACCTGGATCTCGACGCTCTCGGGGTGGGTGAGTCGTTCGAGGTCGAGGACCTGCTGACCGGGGAACGGTTCCACTGGGGACGCGCCCCCTTCGTGATCCTGAGCGCGGCCGACCGGCCCGCCCACGTCCTGCGGATCATCCGCCCAGAGGAGAGCTGACATGACCGAGACTCCCGACCGTCCCACGGCCACCGCTGCGGCAGCTCCGCCCGTCACCGCGGCGGTGATGCCGCTGGGTGAGCACGAGCTGGGCGCCACCGCGACCGGCAGCCACCACGAGCCGCATTCGGTGCTCGGCGCCCACGAGTACGACGGGGCCGTCACCGTCCGCACGCTCAAGCCGTTCGCGCACGAGGTCGCCGTGGTGCTCCCCGACGGCAGCTCCGTCGCCATGGAGCACGAGTACGACGGCATCTGGGTCGCCGTGGTGGAGCACGCCGAGCTCCCCGCCTACCGGGTCCGGGTCACCTGGTCCGCGCAGACCGAACCGATCGAGCTCGAGGAGCCGTACCGCTTCCTCCCCACCGTGGGCGAGCTGGACCTCCACCTCATCCGCGAGGGCCGCCACGAGGAGCTGTGGCAGGCGCTGGGCGCGCACGTGCGCACCCTCGACGGCGTGGAGGGCACCTCGTTCACCGTCTGGGCCCCGAATGCCCGGGCGGTGCAGGTGGTGGGCGCGTTCAACGGCTGGGACGGGCGCCTGCACGCCCTGCGCTCCCTCGGTGCCTCGGGCGTCTGGGAGATCTTCGCCCCCGGCAGCGGGGACGGCGACACCTACAAGTACCGGATCCTCGGGGCCGACGGCGTCTGGCGCGACAAGGCCGATCCGATGGCCCGCTTCGCCGAGGTCCCGCCCGCGACCGGCTCCGTGGTCACCCGCAGCGACTTCGAGTGGACCGACGACCACTGGCTGGCGACGCGGGCCGCGCACGACCCGCTCACCTCCCGGATGTCGATCTACGAGGTGCACCTGGCCAGCTGGCGACCGGGACTGGGCTACCGGGACCTGGCGACCGAGCTGACGGACTACGTCACGGAGATGGGCTTCACCCATGTGGAGTTCATGCCGGTGGCGGAGCATCCCTTCGGCGGCTCCTGGGGCTACCAGGTCACCGGGTACTACGCCCCCACCTCCCGGCTGGGCACCCCCGATGAGCTGCGCCACCTCATCGACACCCTCCACCACGCCGGCATCGGCGTGCTCCTGGACTGGGTGCCGGCCCACTTCCCCAAGGACGAGTGGGCGCTGGGTCGTTTCGACGGCACGCCGCTGTACGAGCACGCCGATCCGCGGCGCGGCGAGCACCCGGACTGGGGCACGTACATCTTCGACACCGGCCGCAACGAGGTGCGCAACTTCCTGGTCGCCAACGCCTGCTACTGGCTCGAGGAGTTCCACGTCGACGGCCTGCGGGTCGATGCGGTCGCCTCGATGCTGTACCTCGACTACTCCCGTGAGGACGGCCAGTGGGTCCCCAACCGCCATGGCGGGCGGGAGGACCTCGAGGCCATCGCCTTCCTCCAGGAGGCCACCGCGACCGCGTACAAGCGGGCCCCGGGCATCATGATGATCGCCGAGGAGTCCACCTCGTTCCCGGGGGTCACCCGCCCCACCGACGCCGGTGGTCTGGGCTTCGGCTTCAAATGGAACATGGGGTGGATGCACGACACCCTCGAGTATCTCGGACAGGACCCGATCCACCGCCAGTACCACCACGGCGAGATGACGTTCTCGATGGTCTACCAGTACTCCGAGAACTTCGTGCTTCCGCTCAGCCATGACGAGGTCGTGCACGGCAAGGGATCGCTGCTGCGCAAGGCCCCGGGCGATGACTGGCAGCAGGCGGCGACGCTGCGCTCCTACCTGGCCTTCCAGTGGACCCATCCGGGCAAGCAGCTGGTGTTCATGGGCATCGAGTTCGCTCAGGGCACCGAATGGTCCGAGCAGGCGGGGCTGCCCTGGTGGCTGCTGGAGTACCCGTTGCACCGCGGTGCCCAGCAGCTGGTGAAGGACCTCAACGCCGTGCAGGCGGAGTTCCCGGCGCTGTACGAGCGGGATCAGGATCCGGGCGGTTTCGAATGGCTGATCGGGAACGATGCCGCCCACAACGCGCTGTCCTTCGTGCGACGCGACGCCTCCGGTGACCCGGTGGTCGTGGTCCTGAACTTCTCGGCGGAGCCCTGGCACGAGTACCGCATCCCGCTGCCCGAGGGAGGGACCTGGCTCGAGGTGCTCAACTCCGACTCGCCGGCGTACGGCGGCAGCGGGGTCGGGAACCTGGGCCGGGTGCACGCCGAGCAGCTGCCCCTGCACGGCCGCGAGCATTCGGTGCGACTGTCGGTGCCGCCGCTGGCCGCGGTGATCCTCGCCCCCGAGCGTCTGCGGGACTGAGGGATGACGGAAGGGGCGGTGGCCGATGGCCACCGCCCCTTCCTGCGTCTCTGCTCAGAGCAGTGGGCTCAGAACAGCAGGTTCGCGAGCCGCTTGCGGGCCGGGGCCACACGAGGATCGCCGGGACCGGCCACCTCGAACAGCTGCAGCAGGCGGGCGCGGACGACGTCCTTGGTCTCCTGGTCCGCTCCCCGCAGCTGCTCGAGCAGGCGGGCGAAGGCGTCATCGACATGGCCACCGAGCATGTCGAGATCCGCGACCAGCAGCTGCGCCTCCAGATCACCGGGGCGCTGCGCCGCCGCGTCGCGGGACGCGGCGAGATCCGCGTCCTGGGTGCGATGCATGAGGGAGACCGTGGCCAGGCCTGCCTTCGCCTCCGCGTCGGCCGGGCTCTCCTGCAGCTGCTTCTCGTACGCCGCGACGGCGGTGTCGAGATCGCCGCGCTCGATCGCCTCGTAGGCCTCGGCGACGAGCGGCGGCAGCGGCTCCTCCTGCGGCTCCTGAGGAGTCTGCTCCCCCTCGGGCAGCTCCATGCCCTGCTGGCGTGCGACCTCCACCACCTGGGTGAGGAGGTTGTCGATCTCTGCGTCGGGGATCACCGACTGGACGATCGGCTGGAGCTGCCCCTGGATCAGCAGGAGCAGGGTGGGCAGCTGCTGGACCTGCAGGGCGCCGGCGACGCGCTGCTCGGTGTCCGCATCGACGATGCCCAGACGGACCGCTCCGCCCTTCGCATCGACCGCGCGGCGCAGTCCGCTGAGGAACTGATCCGCCTCCGGCACCCGAGCGCTGGTGACCAGCAGCAGGGTGGGGATCTGCTGGGAGTCGGCGATGAGCTGGTCGAGCCCCTGCTCGGTGACGGCGACCTCGTGGGCGGACGGCGTGCCCGCGGGGGCCGCCCCGCCCGTGGCGGTGCCGGCCGGCTGCTTCAGCGCGGCGAGGTCGATGATTCCGTACGGATCGGTCACAGGTGAACTCCTTCGATGTCTGCGGGACGCACCCAGTCTAGGGAGTCCGCCCGCTGCTGCGCTGTCGCGGCCCGGTCACTCCCCGGTGGCGCTGAGGGCGGTCTGGGTGGCACCGATGGGCTGGATCTGGCCGCCGGCGTCCGCCGAGGGGAGGTACACCGCGACATGGGTGCCGAACGTCCGGATGTACTCGGAGGTGAACTCCTTCTTCCCGATCACCTTCGTGTACTTGTTGTCCTCGGCGTAGCTCATGGTGGCGCCGTCCTTGATGTCGACCGTGCGGGTCGAGAGCAGGGTCCCCATCACGATCGCGCCGCCGTCGTCGGTGCGCAGCCCGGCGAACTCCTCCGTCTTCACGGAGAAGGACTCGTGGACGGTGGCCGCCTCGTCCTTCTCGACGCCGGCGTTGAGCTCCTTGCGCTCTCGCTGGATGCGCTCATGGGTCCCGGTCTGGAACGGATTCGGCGCCAGCTGATCGTCCGGGTCCTCGGCATCGCCGAGGGAGAGCACCCTCGCGTACAGCTCCAGGGCCTCGGCCGGGGTCATCACGAACCCCTCGCTGTCGACGGCGACCTGCTCGGAACCCACCGCAGCGTCGGCCACCATCGGCATCTCGATGCCCACGGCCTGCTGCGCCCAGCCCCAGGCCGCGTACGGTGACGTCGCATCGGACTGCTGGAGAGCCATGAAGTATGGCACGCCCTCCTCCTCGGAGTCCTCGACCAGGGCGATCGCCACCCGCGGGAACTCGGAGGTCACGGAGGTCAGGGGCACCAGGAGCTCCGCACCGGGGACCTGGAGCTCCTCCGCCCACTCCTCGGCCTTCTCGATCATCGCGTAGGCCGCGGTGCGGAAGTCGACGGCGGAACCGGAGACGCGGGGAGCGAGCTTCTGGGCGTCCAGTGCCTCATCCGCAGCCACCACCGCCGCATTCACCTCCGGCACGATGCTCGTGAGCTGCTCGGTGGTCTGGACCGGGGTCGGCGCGGCCAGCTCCTTGCCGGTGGGCGGAGCCGCGGGCGGCTCGACCTCGGAGCCGCAGGCGGCGAGGAGTCCGGTGGCGAGCAGGCTGCCCGCCCCCAGGAAGAGGCCGCGACGGCCGACGGGGCGAGTGCTCATCATCAGATCCTTCCGCGCACTGTGGCGCAGGTCGTAGCGGGTCATCGCCGTCCCTCCTCATCGTCGACGACGTCGATCTGCTCGGTCCGGTCGTCGTCGGCGTAGGTGCTGTCTGCGGGGGCGTCCTCGACGGACGCGTCGGCGGGGGGACGCGGGGCGTCCTCGACCGGCTCGGCCTCGTCCTCGTCACGGCGACGGCCGCCGAGCGAGACCACCAGCAGCACGAGGCCGATCACGGCGATCGCCGCGCCGCCCGCGTAGGCGAAGGGCCCCCACTCGTTCTCCGCGTCCACCGGCCAGGTGATGGAGATCTTCTCCGCACCGGGCTGGGTGCCGTCGGTGACGATCAGCAGGGCGCGGTAGGGCTGCTCGTTGTTCTCGCCGTTCGGATCGTTGTTCTCCCCCGCCCAGAACTCGTGGACGTCGAGCGTGAACGGGCTGGGCTCCGTCTCGACGGTGCGCCAGAGGTCCGAGGAGGTGGGATCGCTCAGCTCGTCCGCGCCGTCCGGGTTGACCTCCTGGGTGCTGAGCGTGGTCCAGTCGCTCGCCCCGGTGATACGGGTGTAGTGGACATCCTCGAGGTAGGCCTCGATGTCGCCGCCTCCGGCGGTGATCACGGAGACGTCGGAGGCGCCTTCGATGACGAGCTCGCCCTTCTCGCCCCCCACGTACAGCACGCCGGGGTCGATGACCACGGCGGGCCCGGCATCGGAGAGGTCCACCGTGGCGGTGGTCTCGGTCTCGGGTGCCCAGGTGGTCTCACCCAGGCGGCCCAGCACGAGCCCGGTGAGGCCGATCAGGACCAGGAGGACGGCCAGGAGTCGTTGCACGGTAGATGCTCCTTCGGAGTGGCTCGGCGCAGGCCGAACGGATGACCAGTCCACGATACGAGCGGGGTGCGGGGCCGAACAGTGCCGAGTGAGCATCTGCACCTGGGTAAAGCACTCCACATGATCGTCTCATCGGCCTCCCATGCGCAGGCCCATGTGCAGGCCAGGGACCCTGCGGTGCTGGTGGTGCCGTACCCTGGCCCTGTGCGTCTCGTCGTTGCCCGTTGCTCAGTCGACTACACAGGTCGGCTCACCGCCCATCTCCCGCTGGCCCCCCGGCTGCTGATCGTCAAGGCCGACGGCAGTGTGCTGGTCCATTCCGACGGCGGCAGCTACAAGCCGCTGAACTGGATGACCCCGCCCTGCACGCTGACCACCTCGCGGCGCGGCGACGAGGAGGCCGGCGAGGACGCTGGGGATGCCGGGGATGACTGGATCGAGCAGTGGGACGTGGTCCACGACAAGACCGGTGACAAGCTGCGGGTGCGCCTGGTCGAGGTGTTCGAGGACTCCTCCCACGAGCTGGGAGTGGATCCCGGACTGCAGAAGGACGGCGTCGAGGCCCATCTCCAGGCCCTGCTGGCCGAGAACATCGACACCCTCGGCGAGGGCTGGTCGCTGGTGCGCCGCGAGTACTTCACCGCCATCGGCCCGGTGGACATCCTCGCCCGCGACGACTCCGGCGGCTCGGTGGCGATCGAGATCAAGCGGCGCGGCGAGATCGACGGCGTCGAGCAGCTGACCCGCTACCTGGACCTGCTCAACCGGGACCCGCTGCTGGCCCCGGTGCGCGGCATCTTCGCCGCCCAGGCCATCAAGCCGCAGGCGCGCGTGCTCGCGGCCGATCGCGGCATCGACTGCGTGACCCTCGACTACGACGCGCTGCGCGGCATCGACGACGCGGAGTCACGACTGTTCTGAGCGCACTTGCCCGCTCCGGAGACGCCCGCAGCCGTCCTCCGCGATCCCTCGCCCCCCGAGCACCAGGAGAAGACATGAGCACCGCCCCCTCCCCGCAGTCCCCCACGGTCACCGCCGAGCTGGCCGTGCGCGGCACCGCGGTGCTCGAGCAGGGACTGGTCCCCGAGGCGCTGGTGCTGATCGCCGGCGGTGACATCCTCTGGGCCGGTCCGGCCGCCCATGCCCCGCGGCACGAGGCGCAGCGGACCCTCGTCCACGACGGCCTGATCCTGCCCGGCCTGGTGGACCTCCACTGCCACGGCGGCGGCGGCGCCTCCTTCCCGGACGCCGCCACGGCCGAGGACATGCGCATCGCGGTGCGCGAGCACCGCCGTCACGGGACCACCAGCCTGGTCGCCTCCCTGGTCACCGCCGACGCCGCCACCTTGCGGTCGCGGGTCGCCGAGCTGGTGCAGCTCGCGGCCGACGGGGAGATCGCCGCGATCCACCTCGAGGGGCCGTTCCTCTCCGTCGAACGGCGCGGCGCGCAGAACCCCGAGCACCTCACGGCCGGCGACGCGGAGCTGGTGCGCGAGCTCGCCCGGCTCGCCGGCGGGGCGCTGGCCACCATGACCGTCGCCCCGGAGGTGAGGGGCGCGGACGAGGTCATCGAGGCTCTCGCCGAGGCGGGCGCCGTGCCGTCGCTCGGTCACACCGATGGCACCAGCGCCCAGATGACCCATGCCGTCGGCCACGCCCGGGACTCGCTGCGCCGGGCGCACGGCCGCTCCGCACTGCCCACCGCGACCCATCTGTTCAACGGGATGCGGCCGATCCACCACCGGGATCCCGGACCCGCGCTCGCGGCGCTGGACGCGGCCGCCCGCGGCGAGCTGGTGGTGGAGGTGATCGCCGACGGCGTCCATCTCGATGCGCGCACCGTCGCCCACGTCTTCGCGATCGCCGCCGAGCAGAATGTGGTGCTGGTGACCGATGCGATGGCGGCGGCCGGGATGCCGGAGGGTCAGTACCGGCTCGGCGCGCTGGACGTCACCGTGGCGGCGGGGGTCGCAACCCTCACCGGAGCGTCCGCGATCGCGGGGGGCACCGCGCATCTGCTCGATGTGGTGCGCTTCGCCGTCACCGAGGCCGGAGTGGATCTGGTGCGCGCGGTGCGAGCCGCCTCCTCGGTGCCGGCGGCCGTGCTGGGGATGCAGGACCGGATCGGTGTGCTGGCCACGGGCCGACGCGCGGACGCGGTGCTGGTGGACTCCGAGCTGGCACCGGTCACCGTGCTGCGCGCGGGCACGGTCGTCACGGACTGAGCGCGCTCGCGGCACCGACCTGTCGGCTGCTCAGTCCGCGTCCCCGACCACGGAGCCCGTCGGCGCCGCCTCCAGCCAGGAGTTCAGGGCCGCCCCCGAGGCCAGGTCGACGATCGCGCTGACCTCGCGGCCGTCGCGCAGGGTGAACTCGATCAGGTACTGCTCCTCCCCGCCTTCGATCTGGGCGGGCAGTCGCTGCCGGCTGACGTCCCCGATCTCGCTGCGGCGCAGCACCAGCTCGGGACGCAGACGCACCGAGAAGGCGCGGAACCAGCGCAGCCGGTCGGTGCCGAAGCGCATCAGTCCGTGCTGCCAGCTGGACCCGCCCACCAGTCCGCGTCGGCGCACCGTGCATTCGAAGGCGCCCCGGCTCCGCGAGACCAGCAGCTGACGCAGCCCGAGCAGCAGCACCGCCGCCAGCACGACCACGAGCATCCCGATCCCCAGCAGGAGGATCGGGATGCTCAGGTCGTTCATGCCGTCTGCGCAGTCAGCTCAGAGGCGGGCGGACGTGGGCGCGACGACCGTGGCGTCATCGACACCGATGGTCACGATGTCCGCATCGACGGAGACGAAGCCGCCCTCGACGTCCAGCGCCTCGACGTGGCCGTCCTGATCGATGATCCGCACCACGCCGCTGCCGAGGATCGACAGGGTGGGCTGCATCTGCGGCAGGATGCCCATCGAGCCGTCGATCGCAGGCACGACGACCTGCGCGGCCTGCCCGGTCCAGACGGTGCGGTCCGCAGCGACGAAGGTGACCTCGAGCGCGCTCACGCGCCGAGCTCCTTGTCGATCCGCTGCTGGTTCTCCAGCACCATGTCGATGCCGCCCACGTTGAAGAACGCCTGCTCGGTGATGTGGTCGAACTCGCCGTCGCAGATGCCCTTGAAGCCCTCGATGGTGTCCTTCAGCGCGACATCGGAGCCGTCCACGCCGGTGAACTGCTTGGCGAGGTGGGTGTTCTGGGAGAGGAACTGCTGGATGCGCCGCGCGCGCGAGACGATCACCTTGTCCTCCTCGGAGAGCTCGTCGACGCCGAGCATCGCGATGATGTCCTGCAGCTCCTTGTTGCGCTGGAGGATCTGCTTCACGCGCACCGCGGTGTCGTAGTGGTCCTGGCCCACGTAGCGGGGATCCAGGATCCGCGAGGTGGAGGTCAGCGGGTCGATCGCCGGGTACAGACCCCGCGAGGCGATCTCGCGGGAGAGCTCCGTGGTGGCGTCGAGATGGGCGAAGGTGGTCGCCGGCGCCGGGTCGGTGTAGTCGTCGGCCGGGACATAGATCGCCTGCATCGAGGTGATGGAATGGCCCTGAGTGGACGTGATGCGCTCCTGGAGCATGCCCATCTCATCGGCGAGGTTCGGCTGGTAGCCCACGGCCGAGGGCATCCGGCCCAGCAGGGTGGACACCTCCTGGCCGGCCTGGGTGAAGCGGAAGATGTTGTCGATGAACAGCAGCACGTCCTGCGCCTGCTCGTCGCGGAAGTACTCCGCCATCGTCAGCGCGGACAGCGCGACCCGCAGACGGGTGCCGGGCGGCTCGTCCATCTGGCCGAAGACCAGGGCGGTCTTCTCGATGACGCCGGACTCGGTCATCTCCTCGATGAGGTCCCAGCCCTCACGGGTGCGCTCGCCGACGCCGGCGAAGACGGAGACGCCGTCGTGGTTGTTGGCCACGCGGTAGATCATCTCCTGGATGAGCACGGTCTTGCCGACGCCCGCGCCGCCGAACAGGCCGATCTTGCCGCCCTGGACGTAGGGGGTGAGCAGGTCGATCGACTTGATGCCGGTCTCGAACATGACCGTCGAGGACTCGAGCTGGTCGAAGTTCGGGGCTGTGCGATGGATGGGCCAGCGCTCGGTGATCTCGAGCTGGTCGACCGGCTTGTTCAGCGGATTGCCGACCACGTCGAAGACGGTGCCGAGGGTGACGTCGCCGACGGGCACCGAGATCGGGGCGCCGGTGTCGGTCACGGCCTGGCCCCGGACCACGCCGTCGGTGGGCTTCAGCGCGATGCCGCGGACCATGCCGTCACCGAGGTGCTGGGCGGTCTCGAGGGTCAGGGTCGAGGCCTCCAGCCCGGAGCCGGTGTCCTCGATCTGGATGGTGAGCGCGTTGTAGAGCGGCGGGATGTTCCCGGGAGGGAACTCGATGTCGATGACGGCGCCGGTGACGCGGGCGACGCGTCCGGTGGCACCGGCCGCCGGAGCGGCGGGGGCCTGACTGTCAGTGGTGGTGGTCATGTGCGTTCTCTCCATGTCGTGCCGACGCGGGGCCTCGTCGGCCAAGGTGTCGTCGGCCTGGGTCAGCGTTCGGTGCGGCCGGATCCCGAGAGGGCGTCGGCGCCGCCGACGATCTCCGTGATCTCCTGTGTGATCTCCGCCTGGCGGGCGGAGTTCGCCAGCCGGGTGAACTTGTCGATCTGTGTCTCCGCGTTGTCGGTCGCGGACTTCATCGCACGCTGCGTGGAGGCGTGCTCCGAGGCCATCGCCTGCAGCAGGATGTTGATGATCCGCGATTGGATGTAGCGCGGCAGCAGCTCGCCGACGACCGTCTCCGCGTCGGGCACGAACTCGTACAGCGGGTAGGTCTGCGCGTTCGCGCCGCTGACGTCGCCCAGGCCCATCGGCACCATGCGGACCGAGTGCGCCTTCTGGACGAAGCGGCTCTGGAAGCGTGTGGAGACGACGTAGAGCTCGTCGAGATGCACGGAGGGATCCTCGGAGACGAGGTCCTCGGTGACGGCCGCGGAGATCTCCCGGCCGAGGCGCGGCAGCTCGTCCTCCTTGTACGGCGTCCAGGAGCGCTGCGGCGTGCGGTTGCGGAAGCGGTAGTACGCCTCGCCCTTGCGGCCGACGACGTACATCACCGGCTCCTTGCCCTCGTCACGCAGGGTGTTCGCGAGCTGCTCGGCGGCGCGGATCACGTTGTGCGAGTACGGGCCGGTCATGCCGCGGTCCGCGGTGATCAGGAGGATTCCCGCGCGGCCCGTCTGCGACCGCTCGTTGTCCAGGAACGGGTGCGAGATCTCGTTGGAGTGCGTCGCCACCGAGCCGATCGCGCGGGTGAGCGCATCGGCGTAGGGCGTCGTCGCCTCGACCCGGGCGTGCGCCTTGGCGATGCGCGATGCCGCGACCATCTCCTTGGCCTTGAAGATCTTCTTCATCCCCTGTGCGGAGCGGATCTTCTGTTTATAAACCCTCTGCTGGGCTCCCATGTCTCTCCTCGTGCGGGATCGATGCGTCCTGGGCGGGAGCCGCCGCCCCGTCAGGGACGGCGGCCTCGCGCATCAGCCGCGGACGATCTGCTCCTGCTCGATCTGGTCAGCGGCGAGACGACCGTCCTCGTCGTTCCGCGCCGCATCCTGGCCCTTGCCGGCCAGGAAGTCCTGCTTGACCTGATCGAGGATGCTCGCGAGCTCCTCCTCGGTCGAGGACTCGAACTTGCCCGTGCTGCGGATCGCGTCGAGCACGCCGCCGTTGTGCCGCAGGTGCTCGAGCAGCTGGCCCTCGAAGTCGCGGACGTCCTCGACCTCGATGTCGTCGAACTTGCCCTTGGTGCCGGCCCAGATCGAGACGACCTGCTCCTCCATCGGGAACGGCGAGCTCTGGGACTGCTTGAGCAGCTCCATCAGGCGCGCACCGCGGCTGAGCTGCTGCTTCGAGGCCGCGTCCAGATCGGAGGCGAACATCGCGAAGGACTCCAGGTCGCGGAACTGCGCGAGGTCGATCTTCAGCGTACCGGAGACCGACTTCATGGCCTTGGTCTGGGCGGAGCCGCCGACGCGGGAGACCGAGACGCCGACGTCGACCGCCGGGCGCTGGTTGGCGTTGAACAGGTCCGACTGCAGGAAGCACTGACCATCGGTGATCGAGATGACGTTGGTCGGGATGTAGGCCGAGACGTCGTTGGCCTTGGTCTCGATGATCGGCAGGCCGGTCATCGAGCCGCCGCCCATCTCATCACTGAGCTTGGCACAGCGTTCGAGCAGGCGGGAGTGCAGGTAGAAGACGTCGCCCGGGTAGGCCTCACGGCCCGGCGGGCGGCGCAGCAGCAGCGACACGGCGCGGTAGGCCTCGGCCTGCTTCGAGAGGTCGTCGAAGATGATCAGGACGTGCTTGCCCTCGTACATCCAGTGCTGGCCGATGGCCGAGCCGGTGTAGGGGGCGATGTACTTGAACCCGGCCGGGTCGGACGCCGGTGCCGCGACGATGGTGGTGTAGTCCATCGCGCCGTTCTCCTCGAGCGTCGCGCGCACCGAGGCGATGGTCGAGCCCTTCTGGCCGACGGCGACGTAGATGCAGCGGACCTGCTTGTCGGGATCGCCGGACTCCCAGTTGGCCTTCTGGTTCAGGATCGTATCGATGCCGATCGTGGTCTTGCCGGTCTGGCGGTCGCCGATGATCAGCTGACGCTGACCACGGCCGATCGGGGTCATCGCGTCGATCGCCTTGAGGCCGGTCTGCATCGGCTCCTTGACGGCCTTGCGCTGCATGACGCCGGGCGCCTGCAGCTCGAGGGCACGACGGCCGACGGTCTCGATGGTGCCGAGGCCGTCGATGGGGGCGCCGGTCGGGTCGACCACGCGGCCGAGGTAGCCGTCGCCGACCGGGACCGAGAGCACCTGGCCGGTGCGACGGACCTGCTGGCCCTCCTCGATGCCCGAGAACTCGCCGAGGACGACGATGCCGACCTCGCGCAGTTCGAGGTTCAGGGCGAGGCCGAGGGTGCCGTCCTCGAAGCTGACGAGCTCGTTGGCCATGACGTTCGGGAGGCCCTCGACGCGCGCGATGCCGTCAGCGGCCTCGCTGACGCGGCCGATCTCCTCGCGCTCGGTGGCGCCTGCCTGGTAGGTGGACACCGCGGTGTCCAGGGCGTTCCGGATGTCCTCCGGGCTGATCGTGAGCTCCGCCATCTGCTGCTTCGCTTCCTCTCGGTCTCCCCGTGCCGGGGAGGGTCTGAACAATGCTGGGGACGCCGCGTCCTCGGGGAGGAACCGGTGTCGGGGATGAGTCAGGCCACGAGCTGCGACCGGGCTCGGGAGAGCCGGGCCAGCACGGTGGCGTCGTAGAGGTCGTCGCCGACCTGGATCTGGAGACCGCCCACGACCGCGGGATCGACCGTGAGGTTCAGCTGGATCTCACGACCGTAGATGGTCGCCAGGACCGCACCCAGCCGGGCCTGCTGCGCCTCGCTCAGCGGCATGGCGCTGGAGACGGACGCGAACGCGCGCCGACGACGATCGGAGGCGAAGCGGGCGAACTCCTCGACACGACGCGCCGGCTTGGTCTCGCTGCGGCGTCCGACGGCCCGGGCCGCCAGGGCGACCGTGAGCCGGTGCGTCCGGCCGTCCAGCAGGCGCTCCAGCAGGGACGCGCGCCGTGCGGGCTGTCCCCGCTCCCCGTCGAGCGCGGCAGTGAGGTCACCGCTGCCGTCGATCAGCCGCGAGACATCGAAGAGTTCGCCGTCGACCTGCTCGAGGACGCCCTCGGACTGCGCCTGCTCGAGCAGGGCCGTGACCCCGAGCAGCTCGAGGGCATCGAGGATGTCCTCCTGCTCGGACCAGCGGTGTCGCACGACCTCGAGGGTGGTCTCGAGAGTGCGCGGGCTGACCCGGTTCGCCAGCAGAGCGCGGACCGTGGACTCCTTGACCTCGGCCGGCCGGCCGGGATCGGAGAGGGTGCGCACGAGCTGATTGCTGGAATCGATGGCATCGGCCACCGAGAACAGCTCCTGGGCCTCGGCGTCCAGCGCAGCGCCGTCGGCCGCCGGGGCGGCTTCGACGTGCCGGAGCACCTCGGCGAAGGAGGTGGAGGAGGTTCCTCGCATCACGGTTCCTTATCGGGTGGTGGCCTGGCTCGACTCGAGGTCGTCCAGGAACCGGTCGATCACTCGGCGCGAGCGCTCGTCGTCGGTGAGGGACTCCCCGACGATCTTGGACGCGAGATCGCTGGCGAGCGTCCCGACCTCTCCGCGCAGCTCGGTCGAGGCGGCGATCCGCTCGGCGCTCAGCTGCTGGCGGCCGGAGGCGAGCAGACGCTCGTTCTCGGACTCGGCGCGGGTACGGGCCTCATCGACGATCTTCTGACCATCCGTGCGTGCCTTCTCACGGATCGAGGCGGCCTCCTGGCGGGCGGCAGCGAGCTCCTGCTCCTGGTCGCTCTTCAGCTGGTCGACCTGCTCCTGGACCTTCTCCGCATTGCGCAGACCGCCTTCGATCTTCTCCGCACGCTCGTCCAGCACGGCGTTGAGCCGCGGCAGGATGAACTTCATGAAGACGACCGCGAAGATCACCAGGAAGATGAGCGACCAGATGATCTCCGAAGGCAGGGGGACCAGAAGCCGCCAGCTCGGGACTGACTGTGCTCCTTCGGCAAGAATCATGGGAGCGGGCCTCAGCCGAAGAGCAGGCCGGTGACGATCGCCAGCAGGGTCAGGATCTCGGTGAACGCGATACCGATGAACATGGTGGACTGCAGCTGGCCGCGCAGCTCGGGCTGGCGGGCGGTGGCCTCAGCGGTCTTGCCGACGATGATGCCGATGCCGATGCCCGGGCCGATCGCCGCGAGACCGTAGCCGACCGAGGCGACGTTGCCGGTGAGTTCAGAGAGAATCATCGGGTCCACAGGGGGTTTCCTTTCGTTGTGCCGCCCGGGAGGACGGCGGACAGGGTGATGTCAGGGGGTATGGGAGGTCGTGGGCAGGTCAGTGCTCGTCGGCGGTGGCCATCTGGATGTACACCGCGGCGAGGATCGTGAAGATGAAGGCCTGCAGGGCGGCGACGAAGATCTCGAAGCCGTAGATGCCGATCGCCAGGGCGCCGGCGAAGGGAGAGATCGCGACCAGCCAGGTGCCCGAGAGCAGCAGGCCCTGGGTGAGGCCGATGAACACCACCAGCATGATGTGGCCGGCGACCATGTTCGCGAGCAGTCGGATGGTCAGCGAGGCCCAGCGGATCAGGACGACCTGCAGGAACTCGATCGGCACCAGCAGCAGGTAGATCGGCTTGGGCAGGCCGGGCGGGGCGGTCTCGTGCTTGAGATAGCCGGCGATGCCGCGCTTCTTCACGCCGGCCGTGACGTAGACCACGAAGGTCCACAGGGCCGCCAGCAAGGGCAGCCCGATCACCGAGGTGCCTGCCAGGTTGAGCCCGGGCACCACCCCGGCGAGGTTCATCGCCAGCAGGAAGAAGAACAGGGTGATGAGGAAGGGGGCGAAATGCTTGCCCGCGCGCAGTCCCAGCGTGTTCTTGATGATGGTGCCGTTGACGAACTCGATGAGCAGCTCGACGATGCTCTGCCCGCGGCCCGGCACCAGCTTGGCGCGGGAGGCGAGCACGCACATCACGATCAGCACGACGGCGAGCACGATCAGGCGCACCAGCTGGACGCGGTTGAACTCGAACCAGGTCCCGTCGAAGAGGATCGCGTCCGGGAAGAACTCGTCCAATGTCGGGACATGGAAGAGCGAATCGTCCTCGGCGTGCAGCGTGGGGCTGAGGTCTGCGGTGTTCAGCTCGATCTCCCGTGGTCGTGTGGTCCGGCGCCATTGCGTCGGCCGTGGCCGTCATTCTCCATCGGAGCCTCCCCGGATTGCGGCCACCGTGCGTACGGCGATGGACGACGCGTGAGCGTTCCGGGTGGTCGATCAGTGGTCGAGCGGACCTCGGTAATGCACCGTGATCAGCGGTCGAGCACCTCCGGAAGCATAACAGAGACTCACTGCTCGGCCGGTGGCTCCCGAGGGGTCCGGGCGGGCTCCACGTCCAGCGGCTGACGGGTCCTCATCAGCAGCGTGGCCTCGACGATCATCGCCGAGACCGCGCCCACCAGCAGTGCCAGCCCGATCCACTGGGTGGACAGCGAGGGGAGGTCCCGGACCAGCAGTAGGATCAGGATCACAACGAACATCTTGACCGCCCAGGAGCCGAGCACGGTGACGGCCATGCTCATCGGGCTCAGGCGCGGGCCGAGGAAGGCGATCCCCATCGAGGGCAGCACCACGATCAGGGTGAGGCCGGTGCCCACCAGGGCGCCCGCCAGGGCGGTCGACTCCGGGCGGGTGGCCGCGATGGCGAGCACGATCACGTCCAGCACCAGGCCGACGGCCACCGCGATCACCGTGGCCCGCTGCATCGAGCGGTCGCCCGCGGTGCGGCGTCGCGGGGCCGGGGCGGCTCCGCGCTCGTGCGCGTCGGGGGTCTCAGGCTGAGGGGACATCGGAATCCTTCCGGTGACGGCCGGTGCGCCATCTGAGGGGGTCGAAGGTGAGCAGGACGGCGAACAGCAGTCCGCTCACCCAGAAGATATAGACCGAACGCATCGGCAGCACGAGCGGGAGCAGCAGCCCTACGGAGATGACGACGGTCCAGGTGTACATGATCAGCACGGCGGTGAACTTGCTGTGGCCGAGGCTGAGCAGTCGGTGGTGGAGATGGGCCTGGTCGGCATGGAACGGGGACTTCCCCGAGCCGATCCGGCGCAGCACGGCGAGGCCGAAGTCCAGGAACGGCACGATCATCACGCCGATGGGCAGCAGGATCGGCAGGAACTGTCCGAAGAAATCCGCTCCCGACAGCCGCGCCGGATCGACCTGCCCGGTCACGGCGATGGTGCCGGCCGCCAGCAGCAGTCCCAGCAGCATCGAGCCGGAGTCGCCCATGAAGATGCGTGCCCGGGTGAGGTTGTGCGGCAGGAAGCCCAGACAGACGCCGATGAGCACTGCGGTCAGCAGCGCGGCGAGGGAGGAGTAGTCATCCGCCGAGGCGTCGCGGGTGAGCAGGTAGGCGTAGAGGAAGAACGCGGATCCGCCGATCGCCATCACGCCGGCCGCGAGCCCGTCGAGGCCGTCCACGAAGTTCACCGCGTTCATGCTCACCACCACGACCAGCACGGTGAGGATCAGCGCGGTGCGTCCGGACAGCACGGTCACGCCGTTGATCGGGAGGGTCACCAGGCTGACGCCCTGCCAGGCGAGCAGCAGCGCCGCCAGCACCTGACCGGCCAGCTTGGTGACCCAGTCGAGGTCCCAGCGGTCGTCGGCGGCGCCGAGCAGGCACACCAGGGTGCCGGCGGCGAGGATCGCCCAGGGCTGGCGGGTATCCCGGAACAGTCCCTCGAGGAAGGGGATGTTGCTGGCGACCAGCATCGCGCAGAGGACGCCCGCGAGCATGGCGAGGCCACCCAGGCGCGGGGTCACCGCGTCGTGCACATCGCGATCCCTCACCGCTGTCATCGCGCCGGCCCGTCGGGCCAGCAGCCTCACCCCAGGGGTCACCAGGAAGGTGACCGCCGCGGCGAGCAGCAGGAGGAACAGATAGATCCTCACCCGGGCGTGCTCTGCGATCCGCCCTCATCCGCAGCGGGCTCGGATGCGGTGGTCGGCGTCTGCTCGCCGACGCCCTCGAGGGGGGTCTCGGAGGCCGGTTCCTGCACGCCGGCAGCTGCGGCGTCAGGGGCCGGCCCGGGCTCGGCGGGAAGATCCAGCACCGACGTGCTCGCCGCCGGGGGTGCGGGCTCGGCGCTGCGGGGATCGGCCGCCCCGGGCTCGGCGGACGGCTCAGCCTCGACCGCCGTCTCGGCGCCGCTCTGCGCACCGTCCGAGCTCGCCTCAGAGGTGTCCTCGCCCGGGGACCCCTCCTCGGAGCTCTCGGGCGCGGATTCGGGCTCGGACTCGGGCTCGGGCGCGGCGAAGATGTCGCCGACCACCTCGATGATCCGCTCCTTGGAGATGGCGCCTTCGCGCACGATCTCCGCCGGGGTCACGGTGGTGTCCAGGATGGTGGAGCTCTCGCCGATGCGGGCCGGTCCGTCGTCGAGATAGATCTCGACGGCATCGCCGAGCTGCGTGGCGGCATCCAGCACGCTGAGCGCGGCGGGCCTGCCGTGACGGTTCGCACTGGAGACGGCGAGCGGACCGGTGCGGCGCAGCAGCTCGAGGGCGATCTCGTCATCCGGCATCCGCAGCGCCACGGTGCCGTGGGTCTCCCCCAGGTCCCAGGTCAGTGACCGCTGAGCCGTGAGGATCAGGGTGAGGGCGCCCGGCCACAGCTCGTCGGTGAGGTCCTCGACGTAGTCGGGGACGTCCGCGGCCAGGGCCAGCAGCACGGCATGGTCGCCGATCAGCACCGGCGGCGGGGTGTCACGGCCGCGGCCCTTCGCCTCGAGCAGGGCCTGGACGGCGTCCGGGGTGAACGCATCCGCCCCGATGCCGTAGACGGTGTCCGTCGGCAGGACGATCAGGTCTCCGCCGCGCACGGCGTCGACGGCGGCGGCGAGGGCGTCCTCGCGGGACTCTGGGTTCTGGGTGTCGTGCACGGTCACCGGGACAGTCTCTCACTTCCGCTGGTCGGTTCCCCGGGGGCGCGACGCGCCACCAGGAATCGGTCCCGACCGGTCAGGTCGGGGACAGTTCTGAGCAGGTCGAAGCCGCCGCAGTCCGTGGCGGCGGCGAGGGCCGCCTTCCCCTGCACGTCCGCGTGCTCCATGATCAGCACCCCACCGGGCCGCAGCAGCCGTCGCGCCCAGGTGATGACGGCACGGGGCACCTCGAGTCCGTCGTCCCCGCCGCCGAACAGGGCGCGGTGCGGATCGTGCTCGAGCACCTCGGCATCGCGCGGCAGGGCGTCGGGCGGGATGTAGGGAGGGTTGGACAGCACGGCATCCACCGGCGCGACCGCCGCCAGCTGGGGGATCTCCCCCAGCAGGTCGGCCTGCAGGACGCGGCCGCGTCCGGTGCCCGCCCGTTCGAGGTTGTGGGCGGTCAGCTCCGCGGCGGCGGCGTCGATCTCCACGGACAGCACGCGCGAGCGCGGCAGCTCGTCGAGGACGGCCGCACCCAGCGCGCCGGAGCCTGCGCAGAGGTCGACCACCTCGTGCGGCGGCCCGTCCAGGTGCTGGTGCATCAGGTCCACCGCGAGCTCGGTCTCGGGCCGCGGGATGAAGACGCCGGGCCGCACATCGAGCAGCAGGTGCCGGAACGGGGCGCGCCCCAGGATCAGCTGCAGCGGCTCGCGCTGTGCGCGACGGGCGGTGAGGTGCGCGAGCTGCTGCGCGAATCCCTCCGGCAGCTCCTCGACCATGACCAGCGGCCTCTCGGTCCCCGCGGCATGGGCGATCAGCGCCCGGGCGTCGACGCTGGGCGAGGGGACCCCGGCCTCGCCGAGCTGCCGCGTCGTGTCCGCCAGGGCGGAGCGCAGGCGGCTGCGGGCCTCCCCACCGGACATCAGGAGCGCTCCTGGTCGGTCCCGGCCTGGGCCTCGGCCAGACGCGCTGCGCGCTCGGCGTCGCGGGAGGAGGCGATGAGGTCGCCGAGGTCGCCGGCCAGGACCTGGGCGAGGTTGCCCGCCTTGAAGCCGGTGCGATGGTCGGCGACCCGGGACTCGGGGAAGTTGTAGGTGCGGATGCGCTCGCTGCGGTCCACGGTCCGCACCTGCGAGCGCCGGGTGGCGGAGGACTGCGCCTCCTGCTCCGCACGGCGGGCGTCCAGCAGGCGGGTGCGCAGGATCCGCAGCGCCTGCTCCCGGTTCTGCAGCTGGCTCTTCTGGTCCTGGCAGGAGACCACCACCCCGGTGGGCAGGTGCGTGATCCGGACGGCGGAGTCGGTGGTGTTCACGCTCTGTCCGCCCGGACCGCTGGAGCGGAAGACGTCGATGCGCAGGTTCGCCGGGGCCATCGCCTCGGCGAGCACGTCCGATTCGTCCGCCTCATCGGCCTCGGGCAGCACCAGCACACCGACCGCGGAGGTGTGGATCCTTCCCTGGGACTCCGTGACCGGGACGCGCTGGACCCGATGCACCCCGGCTTCGTGCTTGAGATGGGCATAGACGCCCGCGCCCGGGCCACCGGCACCTCGTGCGGCGATCGCGACGGTGACGTCCTTGAGGCCGCCGAGATCGGACTCGGCAGAGGTGAGGACCTCCACCCGCCAGCCCTGGGACTCGGCGAAGGCACGGTACATGCGCAGCATCTCCGCCGCGAAGAGCGCGGACTCCTCCCCACCGGCACCGGCCTTGATCTCGAGGATCACGTCCCGGGCGTCGTCGGGGTCGCGGGGGGCGAGCAGGTCCTCGAGATGCTCACGCTGCTCGGTGAGGCGGGCCTCCAGCTGCTCCGTCTCGACGGCCAGCTCCTCGTCCCCCTCCCCCAGCTCCGCGAGCTCCCGGGCGGTCTCGAGGTCCGCCGTGGTGGCGTCCAGCTGCGCCGCGGCCTCGAGGATCCCCTCCAGCTCCGCGTAGCGGCGACCCACGCGACGGGCGCGGGCGGCATCCTCGTGCAGGGCCGGGTCCGCCATCGACTCCTGCAGGCGAGCATGCTCGTGGCGCAGCGGCGCGAGACGATCGCCCGCGTGGTGCTCGCTCATCGATGCTCCTTCGTCAGCCACCCGACTCCTCCGTGCTCACATGCGACGACGCCGGTGCACGCCCTGGGGCGCGCACCGGCGTCGGAGAATGCTCTCTGCTGCTAGGACGTCGCGCGGGCTCAGGCTGGGTCGTCGCCCGAGCTCCTGCCGCTCGTCCCTCGCAGGACGTCGCTCAGGCTCTGCTCAGTCCCGAGCTCCTACCGCTCGTCCCTCGCAGTACGTCGCTCAGGCGTCCTTCTTGCCGTAACGGGCCTGGAAGCGGGCGACGCGGCCGCCGGTGTCCAGGATCTTCTGCTTGCCCGTGTAGAACGGGTGGCACGCGGAGCAGACCTCGGTGCTGATCGCGCCGTCGGTCTTGGTGCTGCGGGTGGTGAACGAGTTGCCGCAGGTGCAGGTCACCTGGGTCTCGACGTATGCGGGGTGGATCTCAGCCTTCATGTCTCTCCTTGCTCGGGGTCGCTGGGTCGGCGCCCGGCGGGCACCGTGAACCAGAACCGACGTCACAGTGTGCCACGCCCGGCCCCTCATGCGCGAGGATTCCGGGTGCGGCGTGCGCTACATCGCTCCGGTCAGCTCGAGGCGCGCACCTCGAGCTGGTAGGGCACCGCCCGATGCGCCGCCTCCCCGCTGAGCGGGACGGAGCCGTCGAGCATCCCGGCCACCAGCGAGACCGTCTCGCGGGCCACCGTCTCGATGTCGAGGCTCAGAGTGGTGAGCTCGGGGGTGACCAGCGAGGCGATCTCAAGACCGTCGACACCCACCAGACGCACCTGGCCCGGCACGTCCTTCCCGAGGCTGCGCAGGGTCCGCAGCAGGCGGACGGCGAGCTCGTCGTTGAAGGCGACGATCGTGTCCGTGCCGTCGGCCAGGATCTCCTCGAGGGCTTCCCGGTGCCGCTCACGCGCGTCCACCTCCCGCACCGGGACCACACCGCCGCCGACCAGCGGACGCAGCGCCGACGCGAGCGCGAGGCTGCGGGAGCGGCCGAGACCGCCGACGAGGTCGAGGACCACGGGCCGCCGCGCCCCGGCCTCGAGCAGGTGCTGGGCCAGCGCCGCCATGGCGGGCTCGCGGACCAGCTCGATGACGCCGCCCTCGGCGAGCTGCGACGGGCGGCCGTCCAGCTGCACCACCGGCATCCCGCCCTTGCCGCGGATGTCGGCGGTCAGCACGCCGTAGCCGACGAGCGCGTCGACCCGGCGCGCCAGGTCGCCCGCCACCTGGTCGGGGTGCGGGGCGTGCAGCGCCTCGGAGAGCACCACGTTCCAGCCGTACGGTGCGCAGGCGCGGACCACCGCGGCACCGAGCTCGGCGAAGTAGGCGTTGGAGAGATCCTCCACGACCAGGCCGAGGGTGATCGGCCCCTGCTCCACGAGACCGCGGCCGAAGCGGGAGGGGCGGTAGTTCAGCTCCCGCGCCGCCGCGAGGACACGTTCGCGGGTGTCGATGCTGATGCCGGACTGGTCGTTCATCGCCCGGGAGACCGTCTGCCGGGAGACCCCGGCCCGCTCGGCGACGTCGACGATCGTGGCCCTGCGCGCCTCGGCGCTCACCGGGCCGGAGCCCTCAGGTCGAGCCAGGCCAGCTCGCCCTCGGTCAGCTCGACTCCCAGGCCCAGGGTCGAGGAGCGCATCTCCGCGATGCTGCGCGGGCCGAACAGCGCGAAGGTCGGGAACTTCTGGTGCAGCACGAAGGCCAGGGCGATCGCGGTGGCCGGGACCCCGCGCTCACGTCCCAGCTCCTCCGCCCGGGCCAGTCGCTCGAAGTTGTCGTCGCTGTAGTAGCAGCGCACGAGCTCCGCATCCGAGCGGTCCTCGGGATGGGCACGGCCGGTGAAGAAGCCGCGCGCCTGCGAGGACCAGGGCAGCAGGGCGATACCGCGCTCCTCGAGCCACGCCTTGGACTGCGCATCGGCGGCGTGGACGCAGCCGGCCCACGGCACATCCAGCGCCTCGGCCAGGCCGAAGTGGTTGGACAGGATGGTGAAGCCGGTGCGGCCGTTGGCCTTCGCATAGGCATTGGCCTCGTCCACGCGCTCCGGGGTCCAGTTCGATCCGCCGTAGGCGCGGATGCGTCCGGCCCGCAGGTGCTCGTCCATGACGTCGACGAACTCGCCGACCGGGACCTCCGGGTTGTCGCGGTGCATCATGTAGAGATCCGCGTAGTCGGTGCCCTGACGCTCGAGGGACTCCTCGAGCTGACGGGTGATCGACGCCGGATCGCAGTGCGGGGTGTGCGCCCCCTTGGTGATGACCACGACGTCCTCGCGCGCGCCGCGGTTGCGCACCCACTGGCCGAAGAGCTTCTCGATGTGGCCGCCGCCGTAGACGTAGGCGGTGTCGAAGGTGGTTCCGCCGATCTCGACGTAGGCATCGAACATCGCGGAGGCGTGGGCCAGGTTCATCTGGTTGTCGCAGCCCATCACCAGGCGGGAGACCCGCTTGTCGACCCCGGGGATGCGCCCGTAGGTCATGGCCGGTCCGGCCTGCACACCGCCGGGGGCCAGGGGCCGGCCGGTCAGGGTGGGGATGTCCGCATCGTCGGCCTCGAAGGGGTAGCGCAGACCGATCTGCTCTCGCCACTGATCCAGTGCGCGCGCCTGCCCCCAGGAGTTCTCACCGGTGAGCTCGGGAACGCCACCGCCGTCACGGGCGGCGCGGGCGAGGGCGTCGGCCTCCAGAGCGTAGGCAGGGGCCGCAGGGATCTCGATCCGTCGGGGCTGCTCACCCACGACATCCAGCTCGATGCAGGTCTCCTCCCCCAGTCCCCATGGATCACTGAGGCGGATCACACCGCGGGTCCCGGTGATCGTCGCGGACTGCGGGTCCGCCAGGCGCACGCCCGTGCGCAGGCTCGCCGTGATCCCGCCGGGGAAGGTGAGCTCCGCGGTGGCCCATTCGTCCACGCCCGTCTCCCCCAGGGTGCCGCTGCCGGTGATCGTGGCCGGCTCGGCGGCGGCGCGGCCCTGGGCGGCGCCGGCGACGAAGCGGGCGAAGGACATCGGGTAGCAGCCCACGTCCAGGATGCCGCCCCCAGCGGTCCTCAGGTCGAACAGGCGGCCGCTGCGAGCGCCGGTATCGAAGGAGAAGGAGGCGTCCACGTGCGTGATCTCGCCGATCGCCCGCTCGGCCACCAGCTCCAGGACCCGGACGGTCTGGGGATGGAAGCGGTACATAAAGGCCTCGAGCAGGACCTTCCCGCTGCGGGCGGCGAGGTCGATCAGCGCCATGGTGGTGCCGGAGTTCGGGGTCAGCGGCTTCTCGCACAGCACGTGCTTGCCCGCCTCGAGGGCCAGCGCGGCCAGGCGCGCATGTCCGGTGTGGACGGTGGAGATGTAGACGGCATCGACCTGGTCGCTCGCGAGCACCTGCGCGTAGTCGCCGATCAGCGCCGGTCCGTCCAGGGGGAACTCCTCCGCGAAGGCCTTCGCCCGCTCGGCAGAGCTGCTGCCGACGGCCACCAGCACACCGTCCTGCGAGGAGGACAGCTGCGAGGCGAAGCGCCGGGCGATCCCGCCGGGCCCGAGGACTGCCCAGCGGAACGGGGTGGAGAGAGTGCTCATGTCGACGTCGACGTCCTTCGCAGGTGGGAGGCAAGGGGCCGTGAACGTTCACGGCTGGGATCACGCTATCCCGTCCTGTCCTCCTGGGCAATGCCGTCCGCCGTCGCGAGGGAGCGGGGCACCACGGAACGGTGGACTGCACGGCGCCGACACGAGAAGGGGCACCTCCACCGCGGTGGAGGTGCCCCTCGAGCTCCGTACCGTGCTCAGCACGGTGTGCGGTGCGGACGTCAGTCCGTGCTGCGCCCGCCCACGCTGGGCGTGTTCTTCTGGACCGTCATCAGGAACTCGGAGTTCGACTGGGACTTCTTCACCCGCTCCATGAGCAGCTCGAGCGCCTGCTGCTGCTCGAGGGAGCCCAGGACACGGCGGAGCTTCCACATGATGGCCAGCTCCTCCTTGCCCATCAGCGCCTCCTCCCGGCGGGTGCCGGAGGCGTTGACGTCGACGGCCGGGAAGATCCGCTTGTCGGCGAGGTGGCGCGAGAGCCGCAGCTCCATGTTGCCGGTGCCCTTGAACTCCTCGAAGATGACCTCGTCCATCTTGGAACCGGTCTCCACCAGCGCCGAGGCGAGGATCGTCAGCGAGCCGCCGTGCTCGATGTTGCGCGCCGCCCCGAAGAACCGCTTGGGCGGGTACAGCGCGGAGGCGTCGACACCGCCGGAGAGGATCCGGCCGGAGGCCGGGGCGGCCAGGTTGTAGGCACGGGACAGGCGAGTGAGCGAGTCCAGCAGGACCACCACGTCGCGTCCCATCTCCACCAGGCGCTTGGCCCGCTCGATGGCGAGCTCGGCGACGATGGTGTGGTCCGAGGCCGGGCGGTCGAAGGTCGAGGCGATGACCTCGCCCTTGACCGTCCGCTGCATGTCGGTGACCTCCTCGGGGCGCTCGTCGACGAGCACGACCATGAGGTGGACCTCGGGGTTGTTCACGGTGATCGCATTGGCGATCTGCTGCATGATGATCGTCTTGCCGGCCTTCGGGGGCGCGACGATCAGGCCGCGCTGGCCCTTGCCGATCGGCGAGACGAGATCGATGATGCGCGGGGAGACGGCATTCGGTGCGGTCTCCAGGCGGAGGCGCTCGTCCGGGTACAGCGGCGTGAGCTTGCTGAAGTCGACCCGCTGCCGGGCGCGGTCGGTCGGCATCCCGTTGACGGTGTCGACCTGGACCAGTGCGGCGTACTTGTTCTGGTTGCCGCCGCCACCCTTGCCGCGGCGGTTGCGGCCGCCGCCGTGCTGCTGCTGCTCGACGTGGTGGTCCTCGCCGTCCCGGGGTGCTTTGACCTGACCGGAGATGGCATCACCCTTGCGCAGGCCGGCGCGCTTGACCTGGTTCATGGTCACGTAGACGTCGCTGGCACCGGGGAGGTAACCGGTGGTGCGCACGTAGGCGTTGTTGTCGCGGATGTCGAGGATCCCGGCGATGGTCATCAGCTCATCACCCTCGCGGGCCTGGCCGTCGTCCTGCTGGCCGCCCTGGGAGCTCTGGCCCCCCTGAGAGTTCTGGCCCCCCTGGGAGTTCTGACCGCCCTGGGAGTTCTGGCTGCCCTGGTCGTTCTGGCCGCCGCGGCCACGACGCTTGCGATCGCGGGAGCGGTTGCGGCTGCGGGAGCGACCTCGACGGTCGTCGTCGTAGCCGTCACCGCCCTGGCGATCGTCGTCCTGCTCCCCGGAGCGGTCCGGGAGCTCAATGTCCTCCAGCCGGCGGCGCTGGTTGCCGCCGCGGCTGCGATCGTCGCCGCGGCCGCGGTCCTCACGCCGGTCGTCACCGCGGCTGCGGTCCTCACGGCGGTCGTCGCCGCGGGACCCCCGGCTGTCGTTCTCCCGACCGCCCTTGTCGTTGCCGCTGTCGTCGCGGTTCTCGGAGTCGCCGCCGCGCTCGTCCCGCTGCTGGCCGGCTCCGCCGGCGCTCGGCACGTCGATGCCGAGGTCCGGCGCGGCCTCGCCGTTCGATCCGCCGGAGTCGGTGGCGCGGGAGCGCGAGCGGGACCGGGACCGCTCGGGGCGCCCGGTCGCCTCCGCTCCGGCGTCGTCCGGCGCGGCGGGCGCCTCCTGCACGGGGGGCGTGGTCGCTGCCGCGGGTGCGTCGGCCGCCGCGGTGGCCGTCGGCGGCGTTCCGCCCCCGCGGATCGCCTCGATCAGCTCGCCCTTGCGCAGCCGACGGGCCCCCTTGATGCCGCGCTCGGCAGCGATGGCCTGCAGCTCGGGAAGCTTCTTCGCCGCAAGATCTGCGCCGGAGGTGGTGTCGTTCACCCGGGTTCCTTCCTGTTGAGCCGGTCTCGCCGGCTCGTTACTGGTCTGGGTGCCGCACAGCACCGGGAACGTCTGGTCTCCGGGTGCTGTCACGACAGGTCCGCACAGGGTTCTCCCCACGATGCAAGGCATCCTCGGGGGGCCTGCCGGTGTGATTCGGGGTGCGTCTACGGCGGCGCACGAGCCTGCATGGCACGTCAACAATGGTGCGCATGGTCCGTGCGGGGCGCTTGATCAGGGAGCACATCGGAACGCGGAGTTCTGCACACAGCATCCACCAGGGATCTGCTGCAGGGTTCAGCGTCGCGCGATGTCGCCTGGACGCAGGGTCAACCTACCACAGGCGCGGCGGGGGCCGTCCGCAGCGGCACCTCGGCGATCCGCCACGCGGCAGGATCGCCCACGAACCGGCGCACCAGGGGTGCCAGGTCCCTGCGGTCTCCCGCCATCACCAGCACAGACGGTCCCGCGCCCGAGACCACCGCGGGGTGGCCCTCCCGGCGCAGCACCCGCATCAGTTCGACGCTCTCGGGCATGCCCGGTGCGCGCCGATCCTGGTGCAGCCGGTCCTCGGTCGCCTCGAGCAGGTGCTCCGGTGCGCCGGCGAGGGCGTGGACGAGCAGGGCGGAGCGGGAGGCGTTGAACACCGCGTCGGAGTACGGGACCTCGTCAGGCAGCAGACCTCTGGCCCGGTGGGTGGAGAGGGTGGTGGTCGGCAGCAGCACCACCGGCCGCAGCACACCGCCTGCGACGCGCAGCGATGCTGCACGGGCCGCGGCGCCGCGCATCCAGGACAGCACCACACCGCCGAACAGCGCCGGAGCGGCGTTGTCGGGATGCCCCTCGAACTCCGTCGCCAGCTGCAGCACGGCCTGGTCGTCCAGCGCGTCGGGATCGGAGAGCATCCCCCGGGCCAGCAGCAGCCCGGCAAGGGTGGCCGCGGCGCTGGATCCCAGGCCGCGACCGTGCGGGATGCGGTTGGTGGCCTGCAGCCGCAGACCGGTCTGTGGAGCCCCGGCATGGTCGAGACCCCGCCGCAGGGCGCGCACCACGAGGTGGTCCTCGCCGGCGGGCACCGAGGCGGCGCCCTCCCCCGTCACGGTGATCTCGACCGCACCGGTGGTCGCCTCCACGCTCAGGTCGTCGCAGAGGTCCAGGGCGAGACCGAGGGTGTCGAATCCCGGACCGAGGTTCGCGGAGGTCGCCGGGATCCGCACCGAGACGCGGGTGTGCTGGATCCTCACAGGCCGATGGCCTCCGCCGCCGCGGCGATGTCCACCGGCACCACGGTCGGGGTGAGATCGTGCTGGCTCATCGCGGTATCGATGTCCTTGAGCCCGTTGCCGGTGACGGTGATCGCGATCGTCGCTCCGGCCGGGACCAGCCCCTTCTCGGCCTGCTGCAGCAGGCCCGCCACACCGGCCGCCGAGGCGGGTTCGACGAAGATGCCGACCTCGCCGGCGAGCAGCTTCTGCGCATCGAGGATCTGCTGGTCGGTGACCGCGTCGATGAGGCCGTCGGAGTCGTCCCGCGCCTCGACCGCGAGGTGCCAGGAGGCGGGGGCGCCGATGCGGATGGCGGTGGCCACCGTCTCGGGGTCGGGGATCGGGTGCCCGGCCACGAAGGGGGCGGCGCCGGCGGCCTGGAAGCCCCACATCTGCGGCAGCGAGTCGGTGTGGCCCGCCTCGCGGTACTCCCGATAGCCCATCCAGTAGGCGGAGATGTTCCCGGCGTTGCCGACGGGGAGGATATGGATGTCGGGGGCCTTCCCCAGCGCGTCGGCGACCTCGAACGCGGCGGTCTTCTGTCCCTGGAGGCGATACGGGTTCACGGAGTTGACCAGCTCGATGGGGTGCTCCGCGTCCAGCTTGCGGGCGATCTCCAGGCAGTCGTCGAAATTGCCGTCGACCTGGATCAGCTTGGCACCGTGGACCACGGCCTGGGCGAGCTTCCCGGCGGCGATCTTCCCCTGCGGCAGCAGCACCGCACAGGTCAGGCCCGCGGCGGTGGCATAGGCCGCGGCCGAGGCGCTGGTGTTGCCGGTGGAGGCGCACACCACGGCGGTCGCGCCCTCGCTCAGCGCCTTCGACATCGCCGAGACCATGCCGCGGTCCTTGAAGGAACCGGTGGGGTTCATCCCCTCGACCTTGACGTGGACCTCCGCACCGACCGCCGTCGACAGGGCCGGGGCGGGGATCAGCGGGGTGCCGCCCTCCCCCAGCGTCAGCAGGGTGTCGTTCTCGGCGAACGGAAGATGCTCTCGGTACTCGGCGAGGACGCCGCGCCACTGATGTGCCATGTGGTCATTCTCCTTCGATGCGCAGGACGGAATCGATGCTGAGCACCGTGGCGGTGGAGGAGAACACGTCCAGCGAGGCGGTCATCGCGGACTCCAGCGCACGGTGCGTGCTGATGCCGATGTGCGCCTGCGCCGGTTCGTCGGACCCCTCCTCCTGCTCGAGCAGCTCCTGATGGATGGTCGAGATGGAGATCCCGTAGCCGGACAGGGTGCCGGCGATCTCGGCGAGCACGCCGGGGCGGTCCTCCACGGTGAGCGAGATGTAGAAGGCGCTGCGCAGCTCCTCGAGCGGGATCGACTCGAGCTCGGCGTACCGCGACTCCCGCGGGCCCACCCCGCCGTGCACCCGGGAGCGGGCGGCGGAGACCACATCGCCGAGGATGGCCGACGCGGTCGGTGACCCTCCGGCGCCCTGGCCGTAGAACATCAGCGACCCGGCGGCGTCGGCTTCGATGAACACCGCGTTGTACGCCTCGGCGACCGCGGCCAAGGGGTGCTCCTCGGGGATCAGCGCCGGGTAGACGCGGGCGGAGATCCGTTCGCCGTCCTCCTCCTCGATGCGCTCGACGATCGAGAGGAGCTTGATGGTCCGGCCCATCCGCGCGGCGGCGGCGATGTCCTGGGCGGAGATGGTGGTGATGCCCTCGCAGTGCACCGCGGACAGCCGCACCCGGCTGTGGAAGGCGAGCGAGGCGAGGATCGAGGCCTTGGCCGCCGCGTCGTGGCCCTCGACGTCGGCCGTGGGATCGGCCTCCGCGTAGCCGAGCTGCTGGGCGGTGGCGAGCGCGTCGTCGAAGCTCGCGCCGGTGCGCGTCATCGCGTCGAGGATAAAGTTGGTCGTGCCGTTGACGATGCCGAGCACCCGCTGGATGCGATCCCCGGCCAGCGATTCTCGCACCGGACGCACCAGCGGGATCGCGCCGGCGACCGCCGCCTCGAAGTACAGGTCCACGCCGTGGATGTCCGCGGCCTCGTAGAGGGTGGCGCCGTCCTGGGCCAGCAGGGCCTTGTTGGCGGTCACCACGCTGGCGCCGTGCGCCATGGCGTCCAGCAGCAGGGTGCGCGCGGGCTCGATGCCGCCCATCACCTCGATGACCAGGTCCGCATCGTGCACCAGGGAGGCGGCGTCCTCGGTGAGCAGTGCGGCGGGCACGTGCTCCCCGCGGTCGCGGTCGAGGTCCCGCACGGCCACTCCGATCACCTCGAGGCGTCCGCCGACGCGGTGGGCGAGCTCGTCCGCCTGCTGGGAGATCAGGCGCAGCACCTCGCCGCCGACGGTGCCGGCGCCGAGGACCGCGACCCGGAGGGTGGGCAGCGACGAGAGGGAGGCGTGCTCTCCGGACGCTGAGAGGCCGGACGCGTGCTGTGACATGTGCGGAGTGGTCCTTCCACAAGGGCCGAGGGAGGGGGCGGGGACGGGCCCTCGAACTCTAACCGAGGGTCGCCTCACCATGTGTCCGGATGTGAACCAATGCGACGGGGCGCGGAGAGGTCAGCCGAGGTCCAGGCCGAGGAGGTCGTCCTCGGTCTCGCGACGGATCAGGGTGCGGATCTCGCCGTCGCGCACCGCGATCACCGGCGGCCGGGGCACGTGGTTGTAGTTGGAGGCCAGCGAGTAGCAGTAGGCACCGGTGACCGGCACCGACAGCAGGTCGCCGCGCTCCACGTCGCCGGGGAGGTACTCGTCCTTGACCACGATGTCGCCGCTCTCGCAGTGCTTGCCGACCACGCGGACCACCTCGGGCACGGCGTCGGAGACCCGGCCGGTGAGCAGGCAGGAGTAGTCGGCGTCGTACAGCGCGGTGCGCACGTTGTCGCTCATCCCGCCGTCCACGGAGACGTAGACGCGGTGGTGGGGGCCGCCGAGGCGCACGTCCTTGACGGTGCCCACCGAGTACAGGGTCTGGGTGGAGGGGCCGGCGATCGCGCGGCCGGGCTCGAAGGACACGTGGGGCACCTCGAGCTCGAGCTCGTGGCACTGCTTCTCCACGATCCCCGCGATCCCGGCGGCGAGCGCCTCGGGCGTGGCCGGTGTGTGCTGGGTGTTGTACATGACCCCGAAGCCGCCGCCCAGGTCGAGCTGGTCGATGGTGTGTCCGAGCTCGTCGCGGACCTGGGCGACCAGATCGAGCACGCGGCGGGCGGCGATCTCGAAACCGCCGGTGTCGAAGATCTGGGAGCCGATGTGGGAGTGCAGGCCCAGCAGGTCCAGGTGCGGGGCCTCGAGCACGCGGCGCACGGCGTCGAAGGCGCCGCCGCCGGTGAGGGAGAGGCCGAACTTCTGATCCTCGTGCGCGGTGGCGATGAACTCGTGGGTGTGGGCCTCGACGCCGGTGGTCACCCGCAGCATCACGGCGGCACGCCTGCCGAGCTGGGCGGCGAGCGTGTCGACCAGCTCGATCTCGTCGAGGGAGTCGATGACGATGCGGCCCACCCCGGCCTCCAGGGCGCGGCGGATCTCCGGTACGGACTTGTTGTTCCCATGCAGGGCGATGCGCTCGGTCGGGAAGCCGGCGCGCAGGGCGACGGCGAGCTCGCCGCCGGTGCAGACGTCCAGGCCCAGTCCGTCCTCCTCGACCCAGCGGGCGACGGCGCCGCAGAGGAAGGCCTTGCCCGCGTAGTAGACGTCGGCCCCGCGGTGGGGGCGGAAGGCGTCGGCGAAGGCCTCGCGGAAGCTGCGGGCGCGGTGGCGGAAGTCGTCCTCGTCGAGCACGAAGGCCGGGGTGCCGACCTCCTCGGCGATACGGCGCACGTCCACGCCGGCGACCTCGACAGCGCCCCCGGTGCTGCGGACGGTGTTCCGCGACCACAGGCCGTCGATCAGGTGGTTGACGTCCTGGGGGTAGGGCAGCCAGGTGGGGGCTGCGTCGTTGCCGTGTAGGGCTCCGGCCTCGTGGGCGCGCATGTCTGCTCCTGGTCTCGCACCGTCCCGCCCGCACGCTCCCGCCGGGCGGCTCGCGCCGTCGGCGCCCTCCGAGAGTAGGTGCGCGGCCGGCGCCCTCGTACTCCTGTCCGGCCTGCGAACAGTGCGGAGGGTGCTGCACCGTCCGCGCGGTAGGGACCGGTCCGCACAGGTCGGACGCGCAGTACACGGGATGGCGCGGGACCTGATGCCCAGCTGGTGAGCGAGAGCACTTGATAGTGTCGGGGCGTCGGCGCGGGAGTCGCGGTCCGACCCCACCGGGCGCCCCGCACCCGCTCCCTCGCCTCCGAGATCGATTCCCTGCGAAGGAGTTCCGGTACCCATGTCATCCTCGGTCAAGGACCGCCCCGGCGAGCATGAGCTGGTGGTCGTCGCCAATCGACTGCCGGTGGACTCGCGCACCCTCCCCGACGGCGCCACCGAATGGGTGACCAGCCCCGGCGGCCTGGTCACCGCCATGGAGTCGGTGATGCGCAACGTCGACTCCGGTGCCTGGGTGGGATGGGCCGGCTCCCCCGGAGAGGCCCCCGATCCCTTCGAGGCCGACGGGATGAGCCTGTACCCGGTGCGGCTGGACCAGGACGACATCGAGCGGTACTACGAGGGCTACTCGAACGCCACCCTCTGGCCGCTGTACCACGATGTGATCGTCGACCCGGAGTTCCATCGCGGCTGGTGGGACTCGTACGTCTCGGCGAACCGACGCTTCGCCGCCGAGGCCGCCCCGGTCGCGGCCCCGGGAGGGACCATCTGGGTGCACGACTACCAGCTCCAGCTGGTCCCGCAGATGATCCGGGACCGGCGCAGCGATGTGCGGATCGGGTTCTTCAACCACATCCCGTTCCCGCCGGTGGAGCTGTTCTCCCAGCTCCCCAAGCGCAATTCCATCCTGCGCGGGCTGCTCGGCGCGGATCTGCTGGGCTTCCAGAGGGAGAGCGATTCGCTGAACTTCCTCGCCGCGGTGCGCAAGCTGCTGGGCCACCACGTGGACGGGATGACGATCTCGGTGCCCGGGATCGGCGCCGCCCCGGTGCGAGAGGTCCAGGTGCAGACCTTTCCGATCTCCATCGACGCCTCCGCCGTCTCCACCCTCACCGCGGATCCCGAGATCCGGGAGCGTGCCGCCCAGCTGCGCCGGGACCTCGGCGATCCGGAGAAGATCGTGCTGGGGGCGGACCGCCTGGACTACACCAAGGGCATCCGGCACCGCCTCAAGGCCTGGGGCGAGCTGCTGGACGACGGCTCGATCGACCCGCATGACGCGGTGATGATCCAGATCGCCACGCCGTCCCGGGAGCGGGTGGAGGCGTACCGGCAGCTGCGCGACGAGGTGGAGCTGACGGTGGGGCGGATCAACGGCGAGCATGCCCCGCTGGGCCGGCCGGCCCTGTCGTACCAGCACCACTCCTTCGACCGGCGGGAGATGACGGCGCTGTTCATGGCCGCCGATGTGGTGCTGGTGACGGCGCTGCGCGACGGCATGAACCTGGTGGCCAAGGAATACGTCGCCTCCCGCCCGGATCTCCAGGGGGTGCTGGTGCTCAGCGAGTTCGCCGGCGCCGCCGACGAGCTGCGGGCCGCGGTGCTGGTGAACCCGCACGACATCGATGAGCTCAAGGCCGCGATCCTGCGGTCGCTGGCGATGCCGCCCGAGGAGCAGGAGGAGGCGATGCGCTCCCTGCGCCACCAGGTGATGGAGCACGATGTGCAGCACTGGGCCCATCAGTTCCTCGAGTGCCTGACCACCTCGGGGTCTCCGCAGGACGAGGCAGCGCAGATCGTCCGCCTCGCCGGGGACGCCCTGTCCGATCCTGCGGAGCTGGATGCGGCGCTGCGTGAGTTCACGGAGGTGCCGCGTCTGCTGATCGCCACCGACTTCGACGGCGTGATGGCGCCGATCGTCTCCGATCGCGATGCGGTCCAGCCCGATCAGGAGGCACTGGAGGCGCTGCGCGAGCTCTCCGATCTGCCGGGGGTCGCCGTCGCCCTGATCTCCGGGCGTGCTCTGTCCGATCTCGATTCCCACACGGCGATGCCCAGCTCGGTGGTGCTGGTGGGATCCCACGGCGCCGAGGTCGGGGCGCTGCCCCCGTGGATGCAGGCCGAGGTGCTGGACAAGTCCGCGCTGAGCATGACCCCGGAGAAGGAGGAGCAGCTCGCCGCGATCACCACCACGCTGCGGCGGATCGCCCGCGCCCACCCCGGCACGGAGGTGGAGACGAAGCCGACGGCCGCCGTGCTGCACACCCGCAACGCCAAGGGCCGCGGCGGGCTGAACGCCACGGACTCGGCGCTCGAGTACGCCACCACCCTGCCCGATGTCACGGTGACGCCGGGCAAGGAGGTCGTCGAGTTCGCGGTGGTGCACACCTCGAAGGGGGTGGCGATCGACGCGCTGTCCCGGGCCGGCGCTGCCGATGCCTGGCTGTACCTGGGCGACGACGTCACCGACGAGTCCGTCTTCGCACAGCTCGGCGAGCACGACGTGGGCGTGAAGGTGGGCGGCGGCGACACCGCCGCCGGCCTGCGGATCCCGGACACCGCGGCGGCGCGGGACCTGCTGCGGCGACTGCTGGAGCTGCGCGCCCAGCAGAGCTGAGCGAAGAAATCCCCGGTCACAGGCCGTGACGGCCCGTGACCGGGGATTCTCGTGGTGCCCGCGACAGGATTCGAACCTACGACCTTCTGCTCCGGAGGCAGACGCTCTATCCACTGAGCTACGCGGGCGGACTAGGGAAGTCTAGCAACATCTGAGGGGCACTGACCGCGTCGGCGCCGTGGAGCCCCGCGGGTGTGAGAGGGACCTCACCCCGGCAGCGGCAGCTGCGCCCCAAGGAGCACGGCGGAGGGGTCCGCGGCGATGCCCAGACCGCTCGGTTCAGCACCGGAGCGCACCAGCAGGTCGCCGACCGCCGCGATCATCGCGCCGTTGTCGGTGCACAGGCGCGGCGGCGGGATCCGCAGCTCGATGCCCGCTGCCTCGCACGTCGACCGCGCGACCGCGCGCAGGCGGGCATTGGCGGCGACGCCGCCCACGATGACCAGGGTGTCCAGGTTCCGCTCGCGCACGGCTCGTATCGCCTTCGTGACCAGCACGTCCACCACGGCCTGCTCGAAGGAGGCGGCGATGTCCGCGACCGGCACCGACTGCCCGGCGCGCTCGAGGGTCTCGACGGTGCGGGCCACGGCGGTCTTGAGCCCGGAGAAGGAGAAGGTGAACGGCGCATCTCTCGGCCGCAGCATCGCGCGCGGGAAGGAGAAGGCCGTGGGATCGCCGTCCACAGCGGCACGGGAGATCGCGGGGCCGCCGGGGTAGCCGAGGCCGAGCAGGCGGGAGACCTTGTCGAAGGCCTCCCCGGCCGCGTCGTCCAGGGTGTCGCCGAGATGCTCGATGGGGTCGCGCACCAGGTCGCCGACCGCGAGGAGCGAGGTGTGGCCGCCGGAGACGATGAGCACGATGCTGCGCTCGGGCAACGGGCCGTGCTCGAGGGTGTCGGCGGCGGCGTGGCCGGCCAGGTGGTGCACGCCGTAGAGGGGCTTGCCGAGCGCCCAGGCGATCGACTTCGCGGCGGCGAGGCCCACATGCACGGCCGTGGCCAGGCCCGGTCCGGAGGTGACGGCGACATGCGAGATGTCCGCCAGGTCGACGTCGGCGTCCTCGAGCGCGATCCGCAGCGTGGGGACGACGGCCTCGAGATGGGCGCGGGCGGCGATCTCGGGGACCACTCCGCCGAAGTCGGCGTGCTGGGCGGCGCTGGAGGCGAGGCCCTGTCCCAGCAGGACACCGTCGGAGACGAGGCCGAAGCCGGTCTCGTCGCAGGAGGACTCGACCCCGAGGATGAGCGGGGACCCGAGGGTCGTCACCGCAGGATCGTCATCGGGTTGGAGTAGTTGCCCGCCTCGTCCATCTTGGCGAAGTGCAGGTGGCACCCGGTGGAGCGGCCGGTGGAGCCGACATAGCCGATGGTCTCGCCGGCGGCGACGGTGGCGCCCACCAAGGTGTTGAAGCCCTGCAGGTGGTAGTAGCCGGTGACGACCCCGTTGCCATGGTCGATCTTCACCCGATTGCCGGAGGCGTGGTGGTACTCGACGGCGATGACGGTGCCGGCCCGGGCGGCGGCGACCGGGGTCCCGCAGGAAGCACCGAAGTCCACGCCGTCATGGCCCTTGAAGTAGCCGAGGACGGGGTGCATGCGCCCGCCGAACCCGGAGGTGATGGGACCGCTGACCGGACGCACATAGCCGTTGTCGCCCACCGGCTCGGCGGCGGAGGCCTCTTCGACGGGCTCGGGGACAGAGACCTCGATACCGGTGCTCGCCGCGTCCTCGGAGGCCTCGGCCTGCTTCTCGGAGTCGTCGGGGGCCGGCGCGGTGCGCGCCTCGGAGCGGCTGGCGTCGGCATCCTCGGGGCGGGTCTCGGCCGTCGCCTCGGCGGCGACATCGGCCACCGGGAGCGCGACGGGCGCGGGCGCCTGGGCGGCGGGGGCGGCGGGCTGGGCCTGGGCGATCGTCTCGCCCTGCGGGGCGGCCTCGTCGATCCCGGCCGCTGCGGCCGCGAGCGGTGCCGCGATCGTGGCCGTGGCGAGGACTCCGAGGACCCCGACCTTCACCGCTCCGGCGGAGACGACGGAGTCGCGATGGGTGCCTCCGACCAGACGGTGCTTGCGCACCGTTGCTCGTCCATCCGCGCGGTGATTCGCCACGTGCTGACCTCTTCCATTGCGACTGTGTAGATCTCGTCCAAGCGATCGTGACGCCGGACAGGGGAAGGACGCGTCGCCGAACAACCTGGATCAACCTACGTGCCCCCCACCTGGCATGACGACCACTCCCACGCGGTCATTGCCAAGTTTTTGCCCAGATGCCCCAAAGGTTGCCCGATCTTGACGAGCGCGGCCCGCCACGCGCGCACCAGATCACTCCGGCGGAGCTCGGGACGACCCGTGGATCACATTCCGTGCCGTCCTGCCCGCTTCCGGGGAGCGCCCCGCACGCCGCGTCACGGATCCCGTGTGCTCCCAGCCCGCGGCGTCTACAGTGGCGCCATGTCGACCCCGGACAAGAACGCCGCCCCCGGCACCGCGCCCGTGCGCGTGGTCGTGATCGAGGACGAGCTGACGATCACCCGTGCGATCACCGATCGGCTCACCGCCGAGGGCTGGGAGGTCACCACCGCTCCCGATGGCCCCTCCGGCGTGCGCGCCGTCGCCGAGGTGCGCCCCGACGTGGTGGTGCTGGACGTGATGCTGCCCGGCTTCGACGGCCTGGAGGTGTGCCGACGGATCCAGGCCGACGACCCCGTGCCGGTGCTGATGCTGACCGCCCGCGACGACGAGACCGACATGCTCGTGGGGCTCGGCGTCGGCGCCGACGACTACATGACCAAGCCCTTCTCCATGCGCGAGCTGGTCGCCCGGCTCAAGGCCCTGCTGCGGCGGGTGCGGCGGGTCGCGGCACCCGCCCCCAGCGAGTCCGAGAAGCAGGACGCGCTGGAATTCGGTGACCTGGTGATCGATCGCGCCGGGCGCCGGGTCATGCGTGCCGGCGCGCCCGCGCACCTCACCCCCACCGAGTTCGATCTGCTGCTGTGCCTCGCCAACGCCCCCGGCACCGTGCTGACCCGCGAGCAGCTCCTGGCCGACGTGTGGGACTGGGTGGACGCCACCGGCACCCGCACCGTCGACTCCCATGTCAAGGCGCTGCGGCGCAAGCTCGGCTCCGATCTGGTGCGCACCGTCCACGGCGTGGGATACGCCCTCGAGATCCCGGAGGACCCGGAGGACGGGAGCGGAGCGGCCAGCGGTGCCACCGGCACGTCGGACCTCTCCTCCATGCCCACCCCGAACCTGCCCGACGACGACTCATGACCCCAGCGGCCGATGGCGCGGGCGATGCTCAGCGGCGGGTACCGGATCGCTTGGACGTCCGCCCGCTGGACAGGTTCCACTCCTTCAAGGTCAAGCTCGGGATCCTGGTCGGGGCGAGCGTGAGCGTGGCCGCACTGCTGACCCAGGTGAGCATCCGCGCCGGGATCCAGCCGCTGCTGGCGCTGCCGCTGGTGGTGATCGCGGCGCTGGTGTTCACCCAGCTCCTCGCCCGCGGGATGACCTCTCCGCTGCGGGAGATGACCGGTGCCGCGCGCGCCATGGCCCGCGGGGACTACAGCCGCGCCGTCAGCACCACCAGCCGGGACGAGGTGGGTCAGCTGGCCTCCGCGTTCTCCACCATGGCCTCCGAGCTCGAGCAGACCGATCGGATGCGCCGGGACCTGGTCGCGAACGTCTCCCATGAGCTGCGCACCCCGGTGACCGGACTGCGCGCGCAGCTGGAGAACCTGGTGGACGGTGTGACCGAACCGGATCCGGCCGCGCTCGAGGTGGCGTTGACCGAGACCGAACGGCTCTCGCAGCTGGTGGACCACCTGCTGGATCTCTCCCGTCTCGATGCCGGGGTGGTCGAGCTGGACGTCGAGGAGGTGGAGCTCACGCCGTTCCTCCACGAGGTGGTCGATGCCGCCTCCCTCGCCTCGGGCGGCCGCGACGTGCGCTGGATCATCGACGTCGAGCCCGCCGACCTGGCGGTCCCCGCCGACGCCGCGCGACTGCATCAGGTGATCCACAACCTGCTGGAGAACGCCGCCCGGCACTCTCCGGCCGGAGGCCGGATCCACGTCTCGGCCGCCCGCACCGAGCAGGACGACGGGGTGCGCATCGATGTGCACGACGAGGGGCCCGGCATCGCCCGCGAGGACCGCTCCCGGGTGTTCGAGCGGTTCCAGCGCGGCGGCTATGCCGACACCTCCGGCGGCACCGGGCTGGGCCTGGCGATCGCGCGCTGGGCCGTGGGCCTGCACGGCGGTTCGATCGAGGTGCTCGACGATCCCCGCAGCGAGCATGCCCAGGAGGGACGCTCGTCCCTGATCCGGGTGATGCTGCCGGACACCGCGGCGACCCCGTGATGTCACGCACTCCACAGCATCTTCGCCGGTCGAGCACCGAGGACCGTGCACGGTGAGCATCTCCTGCCGCTAGGCTGGGAGCATTCCGTATCACCCGACCGTGAGAAGGCTGGCGATCTCAGAGTGTCACAGCAGACACAGGACTCCGACTCCGCGGAGTTCGGCCCGAATCAGTGGCTCGTGGACGCACTGCGCGAGCAGTGGCGCGAGGATCCCTCGAGCGTCGATCCCAGTTGGGCGGAGTTCTTCTCCGGCCAGGGCTCGGTGACCTCCGCCGCCTCCGCCTCCGAGACCTCCTCCGAGCCCTCCGAGTCCTCCCCGACGTCACCGTCGACGTCGACGGGCTCGGCCGCACCCTCCTCGGGAGCGACGTCGCCGGAGGCGCCGCCGACGAAGGCGGACCCCGGAGGACCGCCGCCGGCAGCTCCCTCGAGCTCCGCGCCCGCGAAGGGCACGTCGACCTCCTCCACCTCCTCGACCGCCGCCCCCGCGACCGTCTCTCAGTCTCCGAAGGAATCCCCTGCCGTGAACGCCGACACCTCCAAGGACTCCGCCGCCTCCGCGCAGCCCGCTGTCTCCACGACCTCGGACCGCCCGGCGAAGGTCCCCACCACCACCGCACAGATCCCTGTGGTCGAGCTGCGGGAGCCCGAGGCCGTCAAGCTCCGCGGTCCCGCTGCGGCGATCGTGCGCAACATGGCCGAGTCCCTCGAGGTGCCCACCGCCACCTCGGTGCGCGACGTCCCGGTGAAGCTGCTGTTCGACAACCGCCTGGTGATCAACAACCACCTCAAGCGCCATCGCGCGGGCAAGGTCTCCTTCACCCACCTGATCGGCTGGGCGATGATCGAGGCGATCACCGAGGTCAACGACATGAACAACGGCTTCGACGTCGATGAGAAGGGCAAGCCGCTCCTGCTCAAGCGCGAGGACATCAACTTCGGGCTCGCGATCGACATGCCGCGGCCCGACGGCTCCCGCGGCCTGGTGGTGCCGAGCATCAAGGCCGCCCAGCGCTTCGACTTCCGCGGCTTCTGGAAGGCCTACGAGGAGGTCGTGGCCAAGGCCCGCGCCGGCAAGCTCACGATGGAGGACTTCTCGCACACCACGGTCTCGCTGACCAACCCCGGCGGCATCGGCACCGTCCACTCCATCCCCCGCCTCATGCAGGGCCAGGGCGTGATCGTCGGCGTCGGCGCGATGGACTACCCCGCGCAGTTCCAGGGCGCGAGCCCCGCCACCCTCGCCGAGCTCGCGATCTCGAAGGTCATGACGCTGACCTCGACCTACGACCACCGCATCATCCAGGGCGCCGCCTCCGGCGAGTTCCTCAAGCGGATGGGCGACAAGCTGCTGGGCAAGGACGGCTTCTACGACCGGGTCTTCGCCTCGCTGCGTCTGCCCTATCAGCCGGTCCGCTGGGTGCCGGACAACCCCTTCCGGCACACCACCTCCGAGCGTCTGGCCCGGGTGATGGACATGATCCACGCCTACCGCGTGCGCGGGCATCTGATGGCGGACACCGATCCGCTGCAGTACAAGGTGCGCACCCACCCGGATCTGGACGTCGAGACCTACGGGCTGACCCTGTGGGACCTGGACCGCTCCTTCCCCACCCGTGGACTGGGCGGCAAGGACAAGATGTCCCTGCGCGACATCCTCGGCCTGCTGCGCGATGCGTACTGCCGCACCATCGGTGTGGAGTACATGCACATCTCCGACCCGGAGGAGCGCGCCTGGATCCAGCAGAAGATGGAGATCCCGCGCCGGCCGTTCGACAAGGCCGAGCTCACCCACATCATGGATCGCCTCAACTCCGCCGAGGCGTTCGAGACGTTCCTGCAGACGAAGTTCGTGGGACAGAAGCGCTTCTCCCTCGAGGGCGGCGAGGCGGTCATCCCGATGCTCGACGCCGTGCTGCACGGCGCCGCGCACGACGGCATGGAGGAGGTGGCCATCGGGATGAGCCACCGGGGCCGGCTCAACGTGCTCTCGAACCTGGCCGGCAAGAGCTACGGGCAGATCTTCCAGGAGTTCGAGGGCAACTACGGCGAGAAGCTCGGCTCCGGCGACGTGAAGTACCACCTGGGCACCGAGGGCTCCTACACCTCGCACGACGGCGAGAGCACCAAGGTGTACCTCGCCGCGAACCCCTCCCACCTGGAGGCCGTGAACCCGGTCCTCGAAGGCATCGTCCGCGCCAAGCAGGACCGTCTCGAGCGTCCCGAGGAGTTCCCGGTGCTGCCGGTCCTCGTGCACGGCGATGCCGCCTTCGCCGGCCAGGGCGTGGTCACCGAGACCCTGAACCTCTCCGAGCTGCGCGGCTACCGCACCGGCGGCACGATCCACGTGATCATCAACAATCAGATCGGCTTCACCACGCTGCCGGACTCCTCGCGCTCGTCCTTCTACTCGACCGACGTCGCCAAGTCCACGCAGCTGCCGATCTTCCATGTCAACGGCGACGATCCGGAGGCCTGCGTGCGGGTCGCCGAGATCGCCTTCGAGTTCCGTCAGAGGTTCCACCGCGACGTGGTCATCGATATGCAGTGCTACCGCCGCCGCGGGCACAACGAGGGCGACGACCCCTCGATGACGCAGCCCGAGATGTACAAGCTGATCGCCGAGAAGCCCTCGACCCGCAAGCTCTACACGGAGGCGCTCATCGAGCGCGGCGACCTCACCGAGGAGGAGACCGAAGGGCTGGTGCGCAACTTCCAGGAGCATCTGGACGAGGCCTTCGCCTCCATCCGCACGGCGCCGTCCACCGAGACCTCGTCGCAGGAGCACGTCCAGGGCCTGGACCTGCCGGATGCTCAGAAGGGCGGCGCCGACGATACGCCGGCGCAGACCGCGGTCGAGGCCGATGTGCTCGAACGGATCGGGAAGGCGCATTCGGAGGTCCCCGCCTCCTTCGAGGTCCATCCCAAGCTGATGACCGTGCTGCAGCGCCGCGCCCAGATGGCCACCGCAGGCAGCATCGACTGGTCCTTCGGCGAGCTGCTGGCCTTCGGATCGCTGCTGCTGCAGGGCCATCGCGTGCGCCTGGCCGGCCAGGACTCCCGCCGTGGCACCTTCGTCCAGCGCCACAGCGTGCTCATCGATCACGACAACGGCGACACCTGGACCCCGCTCTCCTACCTCTCCGACGACCAGGCGCGGTTCAACGTCTACGACTCCTCGCTCTCGGAGTTCGCGGCGCTCGGGTTCGAGTACGGCTACTCGGTCGAGAGCCCGCAGTCGCTGGTGCTGTGGGAGGCGCAGTTCGGGGACTTCGTCAACGGCGCGCAGACCATCATCGACGAGTTCATCTCCGCCTCCGAGCAGAAGTGGGGCCAGAAGTCGAGCGTGGTCATGCTCCTCCCCCACGGCTACGAGGGCCAGGGGCCGGACCACTCCTCCGCCCGCATCGAACGCTTCCTCCAGCTGTGCGCGGAGCACAACATGCGGGTCTCGGCGCCGTCCACCCCGGCGAGCTACTTCCACCTCCTGCGCAGGCAGGCGCTCACCGAGCCGAAGAAGCCGCTGATCGTCTTCACCCCGAAGTCGATGCTGCGCAACAAGGCCGCGGTCAGTGCGGTCGAGGACTTCACCACCGGGACGTTCGAGCCCGTCCTGCCGGATACCACCGTGGATCCGGCCGATGTGAGCCGGGTGCTGCTGACCTCCGGCAAGGTCTACTGGGACCTCGTCGCCCGGCGTGAGAAGCAGGGCATCACCGATACGGCGATCGTGCGGGTCGAGCAGCTCTACCCGTTGCCCACCGAGCAGCTGCAGGCGGTCCTGGAGAGCTACCCGGAGGCATCGCTGACCTGGGTCCAGGAGGAGCCGCAGAACCAGGGCGCCTGGAGCTTCATGGCGATGAACTTCGCCGTCGAGGTCGGCCGCACGCTGCGGGTCGTCGCTCGTGCCGCCTCCGCCTCCCCGGCGACCGGTTCGAACGCGAGGCACAAGCTCGAGCAGGAGGATCTGCTCGACCGGGCCTTCGAGGCCTGAGCACCGCCGCGGGTCACGGGTTCGCCCGTGGCCCGCGCCGCCGTTAGAGTTGACGATCCCGTCCCCGCCCAGGAGGTCCCGGTGCCCACAGTGCCCATGACGCCCACCCCGTCTCCGGAGTCCCGGATCCGCATCATCGCGCTCGGAGACGAGCTCCTGGCAGGGGTGGGTGACGCTCGGGCGCTGGGATGGCTCGGCCGTGCCGTGGCCAGCGAGCAGGGAGCGGCCAACCGCATCGACGTGTTCAGCGCAGCACTGCCCGCGGAGACCTCCGCCGAGCTCGCGGACCGCTGGGACGAGGACGTGCAGCGTCGCTTCTCGACGCAGGGGCAGGCCGATGGCTCCGTGGACAACCGCGTGGTGCTGGCGATGGGTCGTGCCGACGTCGGTGCCGGCATCTCCCTGGCCCGCTCCCGGCTGAACCTCGCCAAGGTGCTCGACGGGCTGGAGCGCCTGCGCATCCCGGCCTTCGTGGTGGGACCGACCCCCAGCACGAACCCCGGGACCACCGCCGCGGTGCAGGAGCTCTCCGGTGCGTTCGAGGACGTCTGCTCCCGGCGCCGCATCCCCTACGTCGACACGGTCGGCGGCCTGATCGGCCACGACCAGTGGGAGTCCGACCTCGCCCGCTCCGCCGGCGACCATCCCGGGCAGACCGGCTACGGCCTGATCGCCTGGCTGGTGCTCCACGGCGGTTTCGGCCGCTGGCTGGGCACCTCCTCCTGAGGCCGTCGCCTCCCGAGTGACCTCGGACTCAGCGCCGGGGGGACACCGCTCCCGGCACCGCCGCTCCCGGCGCGATGTGGCACAATCGTCAGGTCATCCGGGCGAAGGAAGGAGATCGTGATGAGCAAGCGAGGACGCAAGCGCAAGGCTCGCCGCAAGAACGGCGCGAATCACGGCAAGCGCCCCAACAGCTGACCGTGACGTCGCCGCGCGCGACATGACGACGGGCCGTTCCCTCTCGGGAGCGGCCCGTCGTCGTGCGTGCACCGGTCCTCCGGCACCTGGATCGGCTCCGCGCGGGCGGGGACAGTCGGCTGTCAGGGGGCCGGGAACCCGCGGCGGACGGTCTCGGTGCGGGTGAGGCGCACCGTGGTGCCGTCGGCATCCGTGCGGGTCACCGAGACGGTGCGGCACTGCACTGCGATGCGCTCGCGCAGCTCCGACGGGGCACGATCGGCGCAGCTGCGACGCACCAGCTCCTTCATCCGCCGCACTTGCTCCCACTCCTCGGCGCACTCCGGGCAGTCATCGGTGTGGCGCTGCATGCGCTGGACCATCTCCTCGGGCAGCTCACCGTCGAGCGCCTCCTCCAGCCCGAAGCGCAGATCGCGCCGCTCCCGCTTCCCGGGGCCACCGCGGCCGGTCAGATCGTCCTGAGTCATCGTTCGTCCTCCCGGTCCGTCGATCCGCTCGTGGTGCCCTCGGTCGTGCTGCCGCCGGTGGGTGGTGCAGCGGCGTTCGCCGGATCGCCGCGCAGGAAGCCGCTGCGGTAGGCGTAGTCCGAGAGCTTCTCCCGCAGCTGGCGGCGCCCCCGATGCAGGCGGGACATGACGGTCCCGATCGGGGTGTCCATGATCTCGGCGATCTCCTTGTAGGCGAAGCCCTCGACGTCGGCGAGGTAGACCGCCATGCGGTAGTCCTCGCGCAGCTCGCCCAGGGCGTCCTTGACCGCGGAGTCGGGCAGGTGGTCCAGCGCCTCGGTCTCCGCGGAGCGCAGTCCGCGGCTGGTGTGCCCGGCGACCTCGGCCAGCTGCCAGTCCTCGACGGTGTCGGTCCAGGCCTCCTTGGGGCGGCGCTGCTTGGTCCGGTACATCGAGATGAAGCTGTTGGTCATGATCCGGTACAGCCAGGCACGCATGTTGGTGCCGGGGGTGAAGCGGTCACGGGCGCGGAACGCTTTGACGAAGGTGTCCTGCACCAGGTCCTCGGCGTCGTGCGGGTTGCGGGTCATCCGCAGCGCACCGCCGTAGAGGGAGTCGAGGTGCGAGAGCGCCTCGGCCTCGAAGTCGAAGTCCAGGGCAGCGGCGGTCCCCGGCGCGTCCCCGACGGGGGCGGGGTCCGGGAGGCCCGCATCGGGGCCCAGGGCGGGATCTGTTCGGGTCATCACCCTCAAACCTACGCCACCGGGCCGGGCCGGAGCGTCCACGAGCGCCGAAGCCGTCATGGGCCGTCTGCCTCCCCGACGCCTGTGGGCGTCTCGTCCTGCGGTGGTCATGCGGCCGCCGCGCGGTCGTCATGAGGCGCGACCGCCGTGCCGCGCCGTCCAGTACAACGCGCACGGCACGGGAGATGTTCCCCGGGCGGTAGTCTGGACGCCGGTGACCTGGCCGACATGGCCGGATCGCCCGACCTCCTGACCCCGTCGAGAACGTGAGGACACCATGTCTCTGGTCCGTCGCATCGCCCGGCCGCTGCTCGCTGCACCCTTCGTCGTCGAGGGAGTGCGCACCGCTCTGCACCCCGAGCGCGAGATCGATGTCTACCCGCAGGCGTTCGACGCGGCCGATTCCGCGATCGCCAAGAGCTCCGCCCCCGGGTTCGTGGACGTGCGGACCGTCATCCGCGTCAGCGGCGCCGTCGCCGCCGGTGCCGGTGTCCTGTACGCCGCCAACCGCTGCCCGCGCGCCGCCGCCGTGACGCTCCTGGCCACCACGTCCGTCGGCTGGGCCGGTCGCAAGAAGGTCTGGGAGCTGCGCGGCGAGGAGCTGACCCAGGAGATCCGGTCCATCCTCACCGATGCCGGACTGCTCGGCGGCGTGCTGCTGGCCGTGGTGGACCACGAGGGTCGTCCCTCGCTCGGCTACCGGGCGACCACGTTCGTCGAGCGCAGCCAGAAGAAGGCCGCCGCGAAGCAGCGGGAGCTCGAGAAGAGGGCGGGGACGCTGGAGAAGAAGGCGAAGGGCGCGGTCGCGACCGCACAGAAGCAGCTCGCCGACCAGCGGGGCTGACGAGATGTCCTCTGAGGTGCTGTGGACCGCGCCGGTCGCCGACCAGCCGGTCGACGCTCTGGTGCGGGTGCCGGGATCGAAGTCCCTGACCGCACGATGGATGCTGCTGGCCGCCGCCGCCGCGGAGCCCTCGGTGCTCCGGGGAGCACTCGTCTCCCGCGATACGCGGCTGATGCGTGATGCGCTCGAGCGCCTCGGCGCGGAGCTCGAGGTGCGGGACGGGGCCCTGCACGTCACCCCGCTCCCGCCGCGCGCCGCCCAGCCTGCCGAGCCGATCGAGATCCATACCGGGCTCGCGGGCACGGTGATGCGCTTCGTGCCGCTGCTCGCGGCGCTGCATCACGGCGATGTCCGCTTCACCGGTGATGCCCCGGCGCTGCAACGGCCGATGGATCCGGTCGTCGACCTGCTCCGTCAGCAGGGGGTGGAGGTCACCGAGCACGGCGAGCCCGGTCGGCTGCCGCTGACCGTGCACGGCACCGGGCGGCTCCGCGGTGGTCGCCTCGAGGTCGATGCCTCCGCATCCAGCCAGTTCATCTCCAACATGCTGCTGGTCGCGGCCCATGCTCAGGAGGATGTCGAGCTGGTGCACGTGGGTGAGGTGCTGCCCTCGCTGCCGCACATCGACATGACCATGGAGACGATGCGCCAGGCCGGGGTCGAGGCCTCCCACCGGATCGATGAGCAGGGCCGCCAGAGCTGGCGGGTCCGCCGCGGCGAGATCCGGCCGGTGGCGGTCACCATCGAGCCCGATCTCTCCAACGCCGGGCCGTTCCTGGCCGCGGCGCTGGCCACCGGCGGCACCATCGCCGTGGACGACTGGCCCGAGACGACCACCCAGCCCGGCGATGCCTACCGTGACCTGCTGGCCCGGATGGGCGGCACGGTCTGGCGCGAGGGCCGCACCCTCTGTGTGCGCGGCAGCGGGGAGATCCATGGGATCGACGCGGACATGTCGGCGATGGGTGAGCTGGTGCCGACGATGTCCGCCCTGTGCGCGCTGGCGGACTCGCCGTCCCGGCTCACCGGCGTCGCGCACCTGCGCGGCCACGAGACCGATCGGCTGAAGGCGCTCGCCACGGAGCTGACCAAGGTCGGTGCCCGCACCGAGGAGCTGGAGGACGGGGTGGAGATCCATCCCGGCCGGCTGCGCGGCGCGGTCTTCGAGAGCTACGAGGACCACCGGATGGCGACCGCGGGCGCGATCATCGGCCTGCGGGTCGCGGATCTGCGGGTGGTCGACATCAGCACCACCCAGAAGACGCTCCCGGATTTCGTGGGGATGTGGCTGTCGATGCTGCACCCGGAGCCGGCGGCGGACGACGCGTGAGCCGCTCCGCGAGGGAGTACGACGAGAGCGATGTGCGGGTCCGCCCGCAGCGGCGCGGCTCGCGACCGCGCACGAAGGACCGGCCCAAGCACGAGGACGCCGTCACCGCCCGGGTGGTCTCCGTGGACCGCGGGCGGTGGCGGACCCTGCTCGCCGAGGGCACGGACCAGGAGCGGGCGGTCACCGCGATGCGCGCCCGCGAGCTGGGCCGCTCCCCCATCGTCCCCGGTGACCTGGTGGGTCTGGTCGGGGACACCTCGGGGCGGGACGGCACTCTCGCCCGGATCGTGCGCATCCGGGAGCGCAGCTCCTTCCTGCGACGCAGCGCGGACGACGACGACTCGACGGAGCGTCCCCTGGTCGCGAACGTGGATCTGATGGTGATGGTCACCGCCGTCGCGGAGCCGGAGCCCCGCGGCGGGATGATCGACCGGTGCCTGGTCGCCGCCTTCGTCGCCGGGATCGACACCCTGCTCGTGCTCACCAAATCCGATCTGCGCGCCCCCGAGCAGTTCCTCACCACCTATGCACCGCTGGGGCTCGAGCACGTGGTCACGCGCCGCGAGACGCCGGAGCAGGCTGCGGATCCCTCACACCCCTCGATCGTGGGACTGGAGCAGCTGCGGGCACGGCTCTCGGGCCGTGTCAGCGTGCTCATCGGCCATTCGGGCGTGGGGAAGTCGACGCTGCTGAACGCTCTGGTGCCCGGCACGGACCGCGCCATCGGCGTGGTCAACGACGTCACCGGGCGGGGCCGGCACACCTCCTCCTCGGCACTGGCCATGCCGCTGCCCGACGATGACGGCTGGGTGATCGACACTCCCGGGGTGCGCTCCTTCGGGCTGGGACATGTGGATCCCGAGGAGCTGCTGGACGCCTTCGCGGACCTCGCCGAGCTGGCGGAGGAGTGCCCCCGCGGCTGCACCCACCTCGAGGACGCCCCGGACTGCTCCCTGGACGAGCAGGTCGCCGCCGGCGATGCCGGCAGCGCCGGCCCGGCCCGGCTGCTCTCCTACCGGCGACTGGCCATCACGCTGCGCAAGAACGACCCCTGGGAGATGTGAACCGCGTCGGATCGGTGAGGCACCTCGTCGGCGGCCATGGCCCGGGACGGTCCCGCGTCGCTGCCCGGAGCCGACGGTTCGGGCCCGTACTGTAGGCGCATGCCCAGTCGATTCGCCGATGACCTGCGCCTGGCCCATGTGCTGGCCGATGCCGTGGACCAGCTGACCATGTCGCGCTTCAAGGCGCAGGACCTCGAGGTCTCCACCAAGCCGGACCTCACCGAGGTCACCGACGCCGATCGTGCGGCCGAGCAGCTGGTGCGCTCCCAGCTCTCCCGCGTCCGCTCCCGCGATCAGGTGATCGGGGAGGAGCTGGGCAGCACGGGCGCCTCCCCGCGGCAGTGGGTGATCGACCCCATCGACGGCACCAGCAATTTCGTGCGCGGCGTGCCCGTGTGGGGCACCCTCATCGGGCTCATCGAGGACGGCCGGCCCGTGGTGGGCCTGGTCTCCGCGCCGTCGCTGGGCCGACGCTGGTGGGGAGGCGAGGGCGTGGGCGCCTGGACCGGTTCACGGATCAACAGCGCCTCCCGCCTCCAGGTCTCCTCCGTCGACTCGCTCGCGGAGGCCTCGCTGTCCTACTCCTCGTTGCACGGCTGGGCGGAGCGGGATCGACTGCCGCAGATGCTGAACCTGATGCAGCGCTTCTGGCGCACCCGCGCCTACGGCGACTTCTGGTCCTACATGCTGGTGGCCGAGGGGGCGGTCGATGCGGCCTGTGAACCGGAGCTCGCACTGCACGACATGGTCGCGCTGGCCCCGATCGTCACCGAGGCCGGCGGTCGCTTCACCTCGCTGGACGGGGAGGACGGGCCCTTCGGCGGGAACGCCGTGGCCACCAACGGCCTCCTGCACGAGGAGATCCTGGAGGCCCTCGCGGCCCGGGAGTCCTGAGGCCGGGACCATGTCCTGGACAGAGCGTCCACGCCTGGAGCGCGGCAGGAGCCGCCCAGGTCTGCTCGGTAGACTCGGGACATCGTTGATCCCGAACCGTGAAGGAACTCCCTCTCCATGACCGTCAAGCGCGTCGCCCTCCTGACCGCCGGGGGCTATGCCCCCTGCCTGTCCTCCGCCGTCGGCGGTCTCATCGAGCGGTACACCGAACTGGTGCCGGACGTCGAGATCATCGCCTACAAGCACGGCTACTGGGGTCTGCTCTCCGGTGAGAAGCTCGTGGTGGACGACGAGGTGCGCGCGAAGGCGGGCCTGCTGCACAACTACGGCGGCTCCCCCATCGGCAACTCCCGTGTCAAGCTCACCAACACCGAGGACCTCGTCAAGCGCGGCCTGATCGCCGAGGGCGAGAACGCCCTGGAGGTGGCCGCGAACAAGCTCAAGGACGACGGTGTGGACGTGCTGCACACCATCGGCGGCGACGACACCAACACCACCGCCGCGGATCTGGCGGAGTTCCTCCACGAGAACGGCCACGAGCTGCAGGTCGTGGGCCTGCCCAAGACGATCGACAACGACATCGTGCCGATCCGTCAGTCCCTCGGCGCGAAGTCCGCCGCGGAGCAGACCAGCGTCTTCGCACAGAACATCATCGCCGAGCACGGCTCGAACCCGAAGATGCTGATCGTCCACGAGATCATGGGCCGTGCCTGCGGCTACCTCACCGCGCAGGCCGCCGAGTACTACCAGACCTGGCACTCCCAGCAGGAGTGGCTGCCCGGGATCGGCCACCGCGCCGAGCGCTGGGACGTCCACGCCGTGTACCTGCCCGAGCTCAAGCTCGACATCGACGCCGAGGCCGAGCGCCTCAAGGCCGTCATGGACGATGCCGGCTGCGTGAACATCTTCCTCTCCGAGGGCGCCGGCATCCCCGAGATCGTCGCCGAGATGCAGGCCCGCGGCGAGGAGCCGGAGAAGGATCCCTTCGGGCACGTCAAGATCGACACCATCAACCCCGGCCAGTGGTTCGCGAAGCAGTTCGCCTCCAGGCTCGGCGCCGAGAAGGTCATGGTCCAGAAGTCCGGCTACTTCGCCCGTTCCGCGAAGGCGAACGCCGAGGACCTCCGCCTGATCACGTCGATGACCGACTACGCGGTGCAGGTCGCCCTCGAGGGAGGCTCGGGTCTGGTCGGGCACGACGAGGAGCGCGGGGGCGTGCTGCGCGCCGTCGAGTTCGAGCGGGTCGCCGGTCACAAGGCCTTCGACATCTCCCAGCCCTGGTTCCATGAGGTCATGGAGCGCACCGGCCAGAAGATCGTCCCGGCCGAGAAGCACTGACGGCCGGTCGCCACCGACGGGCGGAGATGCTGATGAGTGCTCACCGCCCCCGCGTGCGCACCTGGCGCCGCACTCTTCGCGCGCTCGCCCTGACCGGGCGGGCGCGCGATGCGCATCTCGGGGACATCGGTGACCGAGAGCTGCCCACGGCACCACTCCCGCGCCGTATGAGGTGCCGTCGGTCGCAGTGGGGTGCTGGACCGGCGGATGCGGCGGGCGACGGGCCGGTGCTGCACATCGGCCCCGGTCCGCGCGCCGTCGCGCTGCGGGAGGACACCGGCCCGCTGCTGCCCCGACGCCTGCTGCGGCCCCGGCAGGGCCGGCTCGGGGACTGCTGGGTGATGGCCCCGATGCTCGCGATCCACGAGACCGCTCCGGAGCGGTTGCGCGCCCTGCTGACCGAGGAGGCGGACGGGATCGTCGCCGTGCAGCTGCCCGCGATGCCGAGCCCTGTCCGGGTGGATCGCCACCTTCCGGTCGATGCCCGGGGCGTCTTCCAGTACGGCCGCCGCGACGGTGCGAATCCCGGCTGGGTGGGCGTTCTCGAGAAGGCGATCGCCGTCCACGTGGCCGGCGGCTACGCCGTCCTGCAGCGGGGTTTCGCCCGCTTCGGCCTCGAGCTGCTGCTGGGTGAGCGCGTGCACTCGAGCCTGCGCATGCCGAGCGCCGCTCAGATCATCGCCTGGAGGGCCGAGGGCCGGGCGATCTGCGCCTCGACCCATCCGCTGAGTCCGCTGCTGGTGCCCACCTCCGCCGGACCGCTGCCGCCCAGCCACGTCGTCGCCGTGGTCGGCGCCGACGCCCGCACCGGTCACGTCCAGCTGCGCGATCCGGTGCGCCCTGCGGACGTGCTCGTGCTCGACGCCCGCCGCTTCCGCCGCGGGTTCCTCTCGGTGGACGTCACCGCACCGCTGGGCTGATCCGCGGCCCTCCCCGACGGGCCGCGCACCTCGTTCAGCGGCCGACGGCGTCGAGCCAGGCATCGGCGATCAGGCGGTGCCCGGCCGGGGTGGGGTGCACTCCGTCCTCCGCGATGGACTGCGGGGCGTGGCCGGCCGCGAGCGCCGTGGCCAGCACCTGCTCGAGATCCACGGTCCGGTGTCCGTGCTCCTGGGCGAGCGAGCGGATGATCGCCACCTTGCCGTCGAGATCGCTGTGGATCCGTGCCACCTGGTCATCGATGTCCGCGACGAAGGGGATGATCAGCACCACCGGGGCCTCCGGCAGCGCGGCGGCGAGCTGCGCGAGCAGGTGGCGGTATCCCTGCGCGAAGGAGTCCTCGGTGATCTGCTCACCGCGGGTGAAGCGGTGCCAGGAATCGTTCACGCCCACGTAGATCGTCACCGCATCGGGTGACAGGTCCAGACAGTCGGCGCCGAAGCGCGCCTCGAGATCCGCGACCCTGTCGCCACTGATGCCGCGGTTGATCACCGTGGCCGTGGGTTCATGAGCGGCGAAGTGCTCGGCCAGCAGGCGCACGTAGCCGTGGCCGAGCCCCTCGGGATCCTCACGCCGCCCGCAGTCGGTGATGGAGTCGCCGATGAACAGCAGCGTGCGGGGGGCGGGGGATGCGGTGGGGGTCATGGACGTCATCGTCCCAGACATGACAGAAGGCCCGGACAGTGTTTCCACTGTCCGGGCCTTCTCTTCGTAGCGGGGGCAGGATTTGAACCTACGACCTCCGGGTTATGAGCCCGGCGAGCTACCGAACTGCTCCACCCCGCGGCGACATAGATAACTTTACGACCCGCTCGCCCCCGCGTCCACTCAGGGGCGGCCCAACGTGTGCCATGACACGTTCATGGGCCGTTCACCTGCCTGAACGCCGGAACGCCCGAGCGGAGCCGGCGGTGGGCCGGCGCCGGTCGGGCGTCCTCGGAGTGGGGGTCAGCTGAGGATCAGCCGCCTCCGCCATCGGAGGGCTCGGCCGGCATACCGCTCCCGCCGAGCTCCTCATTGGCTGCGATCGCCCGGTTCAGGGCGTCGGCGAGTCGCTCCTGAGCCTCGCCGTAGGCGGCCCAGTCACCGTCGGCCATCGCGGTTTCCGCATCGGTGACGGCGGCGTCCATATCCGTCAGCGCCGACTCCAGGCGCTCCTGCGCCGTGCCGTCCGCGGGCGGTGCCGAGCTGGGCTCCTCGCCCTCGGCTGCAGGATCCTCCGCCTCCTCGCCGCTGCCTTCATCGGTGACGGCATCAGCGGTGCCGGAGGGGGCATCGGGGTCGGAGACCTCGGCGTCACCGGCCGTCGCGCCGGAGTCTCCGCCGAAGACCAGGTCCAGTGCCTCATCGAGCGTCGGTGCGAAACCGATCTTCTCGCCGAAGGAGACCAGGACCAGCTGCAGCAGCGGGTACTGGGTGCCACCGCCCGACGCGGAGGACTGCAGATAGACGGGCTGGACGTAGAGCAGCCCGCCGCCGACCGGGAGCGTCAGCAGATTGCCGTTGATCACCTCGGAGTTGCCCGACTTCAACAGGTTCAACGCCTTGGAGACGTTCGGCTCCGCGTTGAAGGTCGCCTGCACCTGGCCGGGGCCGTTGACCGGGTTCGAGGCCGGCAGCACCAGCAGGGTCATGTCCCCGAAGGAGTCCGCGGGGTTGCCACCCTGGTCTCCGGTCTCCGAATCCACCGCCAGGTAGCCGGTGAGCACGTTCTGTCCCTCAGCGGGGATGAAGCTCGAGGAGAGCATGAAGCGAGGGGACTCATCCGAGGGCATCTGCATCGTGAGGTACATCGGCGGCTGCGGCGCCTGCTCACCGGTGGTGCCGTCGGGGTTCGTCGGCGCCGGGACTGTCGGATCCGGCGGGACCTCCCAGAAGTCCTGCTGGGTGAAGAAGTCGTCCGCCTCGGTGACGTGATAGGTGGAGAGGATCTGCCGCTGGGCCTTGAAGAGGTCCGCCGGGTAGCGCAGGTGCGACATCAGCTCACCGCTGATCTCGGAGGCGGGCTTCAGCGCCTCCGGGAACACCTCTGCCCAGGACTTGAGGATCGGGTCCTCCGTGTCCCAGGAGTACAGGGTGACCGAGCCGTCGAAGGCGTTCACGGTCGCCTTGACGGAGTTGCGCATGTAGTTCGCCGAGCGGTCGCGGATGTCCGCGGTGGCGCCCGGATCGGTCTGCGAATCATCGACGGTCTGGTCGAGGTTCACCGACTGCGCATAGGGGTACTCCGACGTGGTGGTGTAGCCGTCGACCACCCACACCAGCTTGTCGTCGACCACGGCCGGGTACATCTGGGAGTCCAGCGACAGGAACGGCGCGACCTCACGGACCCGCTGCTGCGGTTCGCGGTCGTAGAGGATCTGCGACTCCTCGTTGAGGTAGTCAGAGATCACGATGTTCGGATCGCGGAACTTGATCGCGTAGAGCAGCTGATTCATGAACCCGCCGACGGAGGGTCCGCCATCGCCCTGGTAGGTGTTGTAGACCTGGTCGCCGCCCTCCGTGTCCTCGGTGCTGACGCGCTGGTAGTCGAACTCCTCGGGCTCGCTGCCCTCGGGGGCTCCCACGATCGAGTAGTCGGGCGAGTACTGGCCGAAGTACACCCGCTCCTGATACTCGCCGAACGCACCCTCACCGGGCACGCCGGATTGCAGGAAGGTGGGCTCGCCGTCCGCGTTGCGGCGGTTGCCGTAGGCGGCCGCGGTGCCGTAGCCGTGGGTGTAGATGATGTGCTGATCGACCCAGGAGCGCCCGGCCAGGCCGAACTTGTCCGGGCGCAGCTCGCGCACGCCGATGACGGTGTCCTGCAGCTGGCCGTCGATCTCGTACCGGTCCACGCTGAGCACGTCGTCGAAGCCCCAGTAGCGGCGGTTCGCCTCCCGCTGCTCGAAGGTGGGCGAGATGATGTGAGGATCCATCAGACGGATCTGCGCGGTGGTCGAGGCGTCCTCGCGCAGAGCTCCCGGCTCGGCATCGGTGCTGGCCGTGTAGGGCACCTCGTTGACCTCGTCGAGGTTGAAGGCGGCGCGGGTCGCATCGATGTTGTTCTGGATGTACGGCTGCTCGAGCGCACGCTCGTTGGGCTGGACCTGGAACTGCTGGATCGCCCAGGGGTAGAGGTTGCCCACCACCAGCGTGGACAGGATCATCAGGCCTGCGCCGATCGCGGGGATGCGCCAGTCCGAGCGGAAGACCCACACCACGAACAGTGCCGCCACCGCGATCGAGGCGATGGCGAGGATGGTCTGCGCAGGGAGGATCGCCTTGACGTCGGCGTAGGACGCGCCCTCGAACCGCGGGTGCGAGGCGGTGAGCAGGTCGTAGCGCTGGAACCAGTGCCCGGCGCCGAGCAGCAGCACGTAGACGGTGGCGAGAACGCCGAGGTGGCGGCGCGCGGAGCGGGTGACCTCGAGACCGCTCTCCTGGCCCCAGCTGACCCCGCCGTAGACGAAGTGGCCGATCAGCGCACCCACGATCGCGACCAGCAGGACGAACTGTCCGAAGGAGATGACCATGTCGATCAGCGGCAGTGTGAAGACGTAGAAGCCGATGTCGTTGCCGAAGATCGAATCGGTCTGCCCGAAGTCCTGGGGGTGGAGGAAGAGCTGCACGTCCTGCCAGCGGCGGGAGAGCGCCAGGCCGCCGAAGGCACCGATCACCACCGGGGCACCGTAGGTCAGGCCGCGCCGCAGCGGATCCACGGCAGCGCGGAACTGCTCGAGCGCCTCCTGCTCCCGGGTCACGGGCGGGTAGACGGGCCGCTTCATGTATGCCAGCCGCAGGCTGATGAACAGCGGCACCGCGAACACCACGGCACCGCCGAAGAACAGCCCGGCCTGGGTGCCCCAGCGCGTGAGCAGCACGTCCGTGTACCCCAGCTGGTCCGTCCACAGGTACTTGGTCCACACCTCGGAGGCGATGACCAGCAAGATGACCAGGAGGGCGACGACTCCGGCGCTGATCGCCAGCGGCGAGATCCGCCTGGGGCCGCGCGGACTCGCGTCAGGGGCCGGCCGGGGGCGCGGCCGGGGCATATCGCCGAACGGGGCGGAGAAGCTCACAGATAACCTCGGTGATTCGGTGTCGGAGCCGACGGTCCCGCCTGCCGCTGCGCAGGCAATGGTCCGAGAGCTCCGGGTACAGTGTGGTCCCGCCGCGTCACCGCGCCGGTCACCCCATTCTGTCAGGCAAACCTGTAAGGGACCTCTCGATCCGATGACGACTGCTTCTCCGGACCCTCTGGATGCCCCGACGGCCGCTCTGGCGGCGGCAGTTCTCGAGGTGGCCCGCCATGTGGAGGACGGCCCGCTGCCCGCTCCCCGCCTGTTCGCGCTGGCCCGCAGCGCAGAACTGATGGCGGCCTCACCCTCGCTCGCCGCCCTGCTGGGAGCGGACGGGGGCGAGGCCCAGGACGCTCTCCACCTCACGCCGATCGATCTCGAGGACGGCACCGCGGCTGCTGCGGACCCGCTGGCCGTGCTCGAGTCGGCGCGATGGCCGGATCTGGCCGCGGGCGGAGCGATCGCCTGCGACCTCGCCCCCGCCGCCTGGACCGTCCGTGATGACCAGGGAGATCGCCAGCTGCCGGCCGAGCGGCCGCTGCGCGTGGTGGTCGCCGCGCTGGAGGACGGCACCACCTGGTCGGCGGTGCACCACGGGGGCGAGGACGGCTACGTCCTCGGTGCCGCACTGCTCCCCGAGATCTCCCGAGCCCTGGTCCAGACCCTGCAGACCTCCGACTGAGGCCCGTGCGCGGGCGGGGTCACCCGGGCGCGGGCGGGGTCAGAAGGCCGGCGCGTACGAGCTCTCGCCGGCCTCCTCGTCCGCCGTGTCCGTCTCCTCGTCCTCGTCCGCCGGGCGCCTCGGGATGACCGTGGCGGTCTGCGGGTCGATGTCCGGGGTGTCCTTGTCCCGCAGCGGCTTCGAGAACGTGGCGGTGCCGTAGGTGAGGTCGTGGCCGATCGCCTCGGCCTGGATGTTCAGGGAGTGCCGGAGCGTCTCGTCCTCTCCCGTCCACTCCGAGGTGCTGAGCCGGCCGCTGACCACCAGCGGCTGCCCCCTGCGCACCGAGGCCAGCAGGTTCCGGGCCAGGTTCCGCCGGGCGAACACCGTGATGAACTCCGTCTTCCGGTCGGCGAAGTCTCCGGTGGCGGAGTTGAAGTAGCTGCCGGTGACTGCGATCCGCACGCTCGCGGAGGGGCTCCCGTCGGCCTGCTTTCGCTCGATGGGGTCAGCGGTGGCGTTGCCCAAGAGTGTGGTCTGGATGTCGCGCATGGCGGTGTCCTTCCTGAGGTGCCGGGGATCCCGGCGTCGGCTCCGTGCCGATGTGCCTCAGCGTTCCCTGCGTGCGCGGCTCGCTCCAGTGCCGGTCCGAGAATGTGGACGGTGAGGCGCTGGGGAGGAACCGTCCCTCGCGAGTCACCCACGATGCAGCGGACGGGCCGATGGTGCGGCGAGCCGGCACTATTGCCAGCTCTCCTCACCATCGGCCCGTCCGTGACACTCAGCGGTCCGTCCGCACCCGGCGCGAGGCGCGGGCAGCAGGTCGGGCCCGCAGTCGGAGCTCAGGCCGTGGGGACGACCAGCCCGGAAGCGCTCGAGCGCGCCGCCGCGAACCGCGCCTGGACATCCGCCCAGTTCACGATGTCCCAGATCGCCTTGACGTAGTCCGCCTTCACGTTCTGGTAATCCAGGTAGAACGCGTGCTCCCACATGTCCAGCTGGAACAGCGGGATCGTCGCCACCGGCACCCCGTTCTGCTGATCGTAGAACTGCTCGATCACCAGGTTCCCGCCGATCGGCTCGAACGCCAGCACCGCCCAGCCGGAGCCCTGGATGCCCAGCGCCGCCGCCGTGAAGTGCGCCCGGAAGCCGTCGAAGGAGCCGAAGAACTCATCGATCGCCGCCGCCAGCTCACCGGTGGGCTTGTCCCCACCCTCGGGCGAGAGGTTCTTCCAGAAGATCGAATGGTTCGTGTGGCCGCCCAGGTTGAACGCCAGATCCTTCGAGAACTGGTTCACCGTCGAGAAGTCGTTCGCCTCCCGCGCCGCCGCCAGCTTCTCCAGCGCCGTGTTCGCACCCTTGACGTAGGTCGCGTGGTGCTTGGAGTGGTGCAGCTCCATGATCTTGCCGGAGATCGAAGGAGCCAGCGCCCCGTAGTCGTAGTCCAGATCGGGAAGCGTGTACTCCGCCATGTGGATCATCCCTTCGTCGTGGTGGACGCAGGCCCAGCCGATGCGTGACCTGCCGTGCCATCCATCCTGCCACGAGGGAGCGCGTGGTGGCAGGGGGCCGCGGCGGCTGGCGCAGGTCGTCCCTCCTCGTCGGCCGGTGGCGGCGACACAAGGATGTCGGCGGTGCGGTCCACAATGGGGTGATGGACCCGTCCCGCCGGTCGCTCCCGTCGTCCTTCTCCCCCGCCACCCAGGCATGGTTCGCGGAGTCGTTCGCCGCTCCCACCTCGGCGCAGGTCGCGGCCTGGGAGGCGATCGAGCGGGGCGAGGACACGCTGGTGGTCGCGCCGACCGGATCGGGCAAGACCCTCGCCGCGTTCCTCAGCGCGATCGATCGTCTGGCACTGCCGCGCCCCGCCGGGCCGACCGGTCGGACGGTCCGCGCCCCGGAGGCTCGGCGGGCGGGCACCCGCGTCCTGTACCTCTCCCCGCTGAAGGCGCTCGGCGTCGACGTGGAGCGGAATCTGACCTCTCCCCTGGTGGGGACGGCACGCACTGCCCAGGGGCTGGGAATCCCGGCGTCCCCGCTCAGCGTGGGGGTGCGCACCGGCGACACCCCGGCCGCCGAGCGCAGGCGGCTGGTCTCCCATCCGCCGGACATCCTCATCACGACCCCCGAATCGCTGTTCCTGATGCTCACCTCCCAGGCGCGCGAGACGCTCCGCGACGTGGACACCGTCATCCTCGACGAGGTCCATGCGGTGGCGGGCACGAAGCGGGGCGTGCACCTGGCGCTGTCGCTGGCCCGTCTGGATGCGCTGCTGACGGTGCCCGCGCAGAGGATCGGGCTCTCGGCGACCGTCGAACCGGTCCAGGAGGTCGCCGCCTTCCTCACCGGCGCCGGCGGGTCCCGCGAGGCGACGGTGGTGAGACCGGAATCGACCAAGCGCTGGGATCTCACGGTGACGCTGCCGGTCGCAGATCTGCAGGCGATCGAGCCGCCCCCCGACGCCGTGGACGACGAGGACGTCAGCGGCACGATCTGGCCGCACGTCGAGCGGGCCGTGCTGGACAGGGTGCTCGCGCACCGCTCGACGATCGTGTTCACCAATTCCCGCAGCCAGGCCGAGCGTCTCACCGGCAAGCTCAACCGGCTCCATGCCCGGCGCCTCGCCGCCGAGGCGCCGTCCGACACCGTGCCCCCGGCCACCGAGCCGGCGGATCCCGAGCTCGAGGACATCGCCCGCGCCCACCACGGCTCGATGTCCAAGGAGGTGCGCGCCGGGATCGAGGACCAGCTGAAGTCCGGGACCCTGCGCTGCGTGGTGGCGACCTCCTCCCTCGAGCTGGGGATCGACATGGGCGCCGTGGACCTCGTGCTGCAGATCGCCGCGCCGATGTCCGTCTCGGGCCTGCTGCAGCGGGTGGGCCGCGCCGGGCACGACGTCGGCGCGATCTCCCACGGCTCGCTGCACCCGCTGCATGCCGCGGACGTGCTGCGCTCCGCCGTCGCGGTGCAGGAAGCGATGGCCGGCCGGATCGAACCGCTCTCGGTGCCGCGCAACGCCCTGGACGTGCTCGCCCAGCACACCGTCTCGGCCGCGGCGATGGATGACCTGCAGATCGACGACTGGTTCGCGCTGGTCCGCACCGCGCATCCCTATCGAGCCCTGCCCCGCTCCGCCTTCGACCAGACCATCGACCTGCTCGCCGGGAGGTATCCCTCCACCGCATTCTCCGAGCTGCGACCGCGGCTGGTGCACGATCACGGGACCGGGCTGCTGTCGGGCCGGCCGGGTGCCCAGCGCCTCGCAGTCACCAGCGGCGGCACCATCCCCGATCGCGGGCTCTACCCGGTGCATCTGGTCGCGGGCGATGACGACTCCCAGCCGCGGCGGGTGGGCGAGCTCGACGAGGAGATGGTCTACGAGTCCCGCCGCGGGGATGTGATCACGCTGGGCACCACCAGCTGGCGGATCGAGGAGATCACCGCCTCCCGGGTCACCGTCTCCCCCGCCTTCGGCATGAGCGGGCGGATCCCGTTCTGGCACGGGGACGGGGACGGGCGCCCGGCGAGCCTGGGCCGGGCGATCGCCACCGCGCAGGCGGAGCTCGCCACCGCCGACCGCTCCGAGGCCATCGCGCAGCTGGCCGCCCTCGGGCTCGACGACAATGCATCCGCCGTGCTGCTGGACCACCTGGCCGAGCAGCTGGCGGCCACCGGCACGGTCCCCGGTCCGCAGCAGCTGGTGGTCGAGCGGTTCCTCGACGAGCTCGGCGACTGGCGGGTGGTGCTCCACTGCGCCTACGGACAGCGGATCACCGGACCCTGGGCGCTCGCGGTCGGTGCCCGGGTCCAGGAGCGGTACGGCCTGGACGGCCAGGTGATGGCCGCCGACGACGGCATCGTGCTGCGCATCCCCCACGGCGAGGAGCCTCCCGGCGCGGACCTGTTCGTCTTCACCCCGGAGGAGATCGAGGAGGAGGTGCGGCGCCTGGTCGGCTCCTCGGCTCTGTTCGCGGCACGTTTTCGTGAGTGCGCGGCCCGCGCCCTGCTGCTGCCGCGACGCGATCCGAACCAGCGCGCGCCGCTGTGGCAGCAGCGCCAGCGCTCCGCACACCTCCTCGAGGTGGCCCGTCCCCACCCCGACTTCCCGATCATGCTCGAGGCGGCGCGCGAGTGCCTCCAGGACGTCTACGACCTGCCCGCCCTGGTCGAGCTGATGTCGCAGGTGGGGCGTCGCCGCGTCGAGGTGCGGGAGGTCGAGACCCCCTCCCCCTCCCCCTTCGCGCGCTCGCTGCTGTTCGGATATCTCGCCCAGTTCATCTACGACGCCGACGCACCGCTGGCCGAACGGCGCACCGCCGCGCTCGCGCTGGACCAGGCCCTGCTGGCCGAGCTGCTGGGCTCGGTGAGCCTGCGGGAGCTGCTGGACGCAGACGTCATCACCGAGGTCGAGCAGCGGCTGCAGGGCCTCACGGAGGAGCGGTCGCTGCGCGGTGCCGAGCAGATCGCCGACGCGCTGCGCCGGCTCGGCCCGCTCACCCGCGACGAGCTCGCCGCGCGCAGCGCCGAGGATCTCGACCTCGAGGCGGAGCTCGATGATCTGCGCCGGTCGCGCCGGATCATCACCGTGCGCCTGGCCGGGCAGGAGCATCTCGCCGCGGTCGAGGACGCCGGTCTGCTGCGCGATGCGCTCGGTACCGCCCTGCCGCCGGGCATCCCGCAGGCGCATCTGGCACCCGTGCAGCGGGCGGTGGCCCAGCTGCTCTCGCGCTGGGCGCGGGGCCGGGGACCGTTCCCGGCCGCTGCCCCGGTGGAGGCCTTCGGGCTGGCCCCCGGGGTCGCGCGAACCGCCCTCGAGCAGCTCACCGCAGAGCGGGTGCTGGCCCAGGGCGAGTTCACCCCGGGACGCGAGGGCGAGGAGTGGGTGGATGCGGAGGTGCTGCGGCGCATCCGTCGAGCGAGCCTGGCCGCGTCCCGGCGCGAGATCGCGCCGGTGGCGGGCCCGGTGTACGCCCAGTTCCTCGGGCAGTGGCAGCACCTCGTCCCCCGCCGTCCGGACGGCCGGCGGGAGAGCGCGCACTGGCGGGGCGGCGACGGGCTGCTCTCGGTCGTCGACCAGCTCGCCGGCGTCTCCCTGCCGCTGTCGGCGTGGGAGACCCAGGTGCTGCCCGCGCGGCTGCCGGAGATGACCCCGGCACTGCTGGACGCGGCCTTCGCGGCCGGGGAGCTGGTGTGGACCGGCCACGGCCGGCTCGGCCGTGACGACGGCTGGATCCGCCTCCATCTCGCCGACGCCCTGCCGCTGGGGCTGGACGCCGAGGTGCTCGAGGAGGCCGCCGCCGAGCTGCCAGCGGGCACCCCCGCCGCCCGCATCCTCACGCTGCTGCGCGGCACCCCCGGTGCGCTGCGGCACGGGGAGATCCTCACTGCGCTCGCGAGCGACGGCGATGCGGTCGAGCCCGCCGCCCTGCAGGAGGCTCTGTGGGACCTCGCGTTCCGCGCACTGATCACCAACGACTCCTTCGAGGCGCTGCGCAGCTATGGCCGCGGTCCGGCTCCCAGCAGGACGTCACGGTCAGGTGCCCGCTCCCGTCCGCTGACCCGTCGGGGCGCGGCACGACTGTCAGCGGCGATGATGCGCCAGGGAGCGGCCTCGGTCTCCGACCTCGTGCCCGGCCCCGTCGGCGCGGGACGCTGGTCCGCAGTGCGGGTGGACGGCGTCGACCCGGCAGCGCGGGCAGCGGCACTGGCGACCCTGCTGCTGGACCGGCACGGGGTGGTCACGCGCGGCGCGATGGACGTCGAGGACATCCCCGGCGGCTTCGCCGCGGTCTACCGCGTGCTCGCGACGCTCGAGGAGAACGGTGCCTGCCGTCGCGGCTACTTCGTCGACGGGCTGGGCGCCTCCCAGTTCGCTCCGGTCGAGGCGGTGGACCGGCTGCGGGACCGGGACCAGGAGGCGACGTCCGCACAGCTCACCGAGCAGGCTGCGAGCGGCTCGTCAGCCGGCACCGCGACCATCGCGCTGGCCTCGACCGATCCCGCCAACCCCTACGGTGCGGCGCTGTCCTGGCCTCCGCTGAGGATCCCCCCTCCCGCGGGGGCCACGGTCCGGCCGGCGCGCCGTGCCGGTGCGCTCGCGCTGCTCACGGGCGGGCAGCTCGGCGCGGTCGTGGACAAGGGGGCGAAGCAGCTGCTGTGGTGGGCCGAGGAGACGGCGACGCCCGCCCTCGCCACCCAGCTGGTGCGGGCCATCGCCGAGGACTCCCGCCTGCCCCAGCTGCGGATCGAGAGGATCAACGGCCACCCGATCGACAGCGCCCCGGTCGCCGCCGTCGGGGAGGCGCTGGTGGCGGCCGGCTGCTATCGCTCCCCGCGATCGATCCGGCTGCGCGCAGGAGATCGCTGATGCCGGAAGGGGACACCGTCGCCCGGCAGTGCCGGATCCTCCACGACGCCCTCGCCGGCGCCGTGCTCACCGCCTGCGACCTGCGGGTGCCGCGGGCCGCGACCACGGACCTCCTCGGCTGGACCGTGCGCGAGGTGCGTCCGCGCGGGAAGCATCTGCTGATGCGGCTGGACCCGCCCACCCCCGGACCGGGACCGCTGACGCTCCACTCGCACCTGATGATGGACGGGATCTGGCATGTGGACGGGACGCCCCTGCGCTCCAGCGACACCAGCGCCGGGCCTCGCCCGGCCCACACCATCCGCGTCGCCCTCACCGCTCGCCACCATGACGGTCATGAGACCCGGGCGATCGCCTATGACGTGAAGCAGGTCCGGCTGGTGCCCACCGCGGACGAGCACACGCTGGTGGGGCATCTGGGGCCGGACCTGCTCGATCCCGACTGGGACGCGGATCCGGGCCTGCGCGAGCGTGCGGTGAGGAATCTCGGCGCGGAGCCGGAGCGCCCGATCGGCCTCGCGCTGCTGGACCAGCGCCTCCTGGCCGGGATCGGCAACATCTACCGCAGCGAGCTGTGCTTCCTGGCCCGCATCCACCCGGCGGTCCCCGTCAGCGCCGCAGGCGATCTCGGCCGGATCGTCGACCTCGCGCACCGGCTGCTGAGGCTCAACAGCGACCGTGCGGTGCGGGTGACCACCGGCGGGATGATGGGTCGGGACGGCGACCTCTGGGTCTACGGACGCGGCGGGAGGCCGTGCCGACGCTGCCGCGCCCGGATCGTGCGCGGGGAGCTCGGCGATCCCCGACTCGAGGGCACCGCGCCGCGCGTGCTGTGGTTCTGTCCCCGCTGCCAGGACGGGTCCGGCATGCCGGGCCGTGAGCCGGTGCACGGTGGTGCGCGGGCCCGTCGCCGGGATCGGTAGACTTCTCCGGGTGCTCGCAGCCGTCCGGTGCGTGAGCTCCCATGCCTCCATAGCTCAGCGGATAGAGCAACGGTCTTCTAAACCGTCGGTCGCAGGTTCGAGTCCTGCTGGGGGCGCCATCCACCGCCGTCTCACCAGGAGCCACCCTTGATCCTGAAGGTCCTCACGTTCGGCGCGATCGCGCTGCTGCTCCTGCTGCGCCTGGCCCGCACCCGGGTCGGATCGCGCCTGCTCGGGGTCCCGCAGCGTGTGCTCGGGATCGTCTTCCTGAGCGCGCTGGTGCTCGCCGGCGTCCTCGCAGTGGTGTTCGAGCAGTGGGTCCTGCTCGTGGTGGTGGCGATCCTGCTGATCGCCAGCGGGGTCGAGGAGCTCAGAGCTCGCGGCCGTGGCGCGAGGAGCCCTCGTTCCACTCGGTGACCCACCGGGGCACCTCGAGATGATCCGGCAGCGGCCGCGCCAGTTCCAGCACGTCCTCCATCGGCACCGAACCGCCGGTCCGGCGCAGGAAGCGGGCGCGCACGATCGCATCGGCCACCACCGTCCCGTCGCGGCGGAAGACCTGCTCCAGGAAGATCCAGCGGTCGTCGTGCCCGATCACGCGCGAGGCGAGGTCGAAGGTCTCCCACAGCTGGAGGGACCTGCGGTAGGTGATGGTCTGGCCCGCCACCACCGGGTACCAGCCCTGGTCGGTGATGCGCTGCCAGAACCCCGAACGGACCATGAGGTCCATACGCCCCAGATCCATCAGCGTCAGGTACCGGCCGTTGTTCATGTGCCGCTGCACGTCGAGGTCCCCGGGGCTGACGCGGAAGCGCACGTGCGAGGTGTCCCAGATGCTGAGGCGGCCGCGGAAACGCCCCCGGACCATGAGCAGCAGCAGGCGGAAGTAGAGATTCACTGCAGGATCCTCCGGGGCTCGCGTCGGCTCATCGATGAGCTCTGGTAACTGAAGGGTAACCGGTGGTGCGGTCCTCGATCGGGCCCCGCGTGCGTCCCCGCGCTACTGTTGTCCGGTGACTTCCAGCTCCACACGTGCCATCAACGACCGCATCATCTGGGTCGACTGCGAGATGACCGGCCTCGACAAGCAGCGCGATGCGCTCGTCGAGATCGCGGTGCTCGTGACCGACGCCGATCTGAACATCCTCGGGGACGGTGTCGATCTCGTCATCAGACCGCCGGCGGACTCGCTGCAGGGCATGGATCCCTTCGTGGTGAACATGCACACCGTCTCCGGCCTGCTCGAGGAGCTCGACGGCGGGATGACGCTCGAGGAGGCGCAGGCGCAGTGCCTGGCCTACGTGCGCCGGCACTGCCCCGAACCCGGCAAGGCGCCGCTGGCGGGCAACAGCGTCGGCACCGACCGCGTGTTCCTGGACCGCGACGTGCCCGAGTTCGCCGCCTGGCTCTCCTACCGCACCATCGACGTCTCCAGCCTGAAGGAGCTCGCCAAGCGCTGGTTCCCGCGCGTCTACTACAACATCCCCGCCAAGCACGGCGGCCATCGGGCGCTCGCGGACATCCGCGAGTCGATCCAGGAGCTGAAGTACTACCGCGAGGTGCTGCTGGTGGACGAGCCCGGCCCCACCACCGCACAGGCCCAGATCGCCTCGAGGACCTTCGAGCTGCGCGATGAACCGGTCGCCGTCCCGACCCCGGCCCCGGGCCCGCACCAGCCGTGGCTGCAGCGCGCCTCCCACCGCTCCTGGCTCGAGGGCGAGTCCGACGCGCTGCTCGAGTTCGGCTCCGCCTCCGCCCGTGAGGACGGCGGCTTCGCCTGGCTGGACGAGGTGGGCGCGCCCGACCTGGACCGGCCCTCGGAGCTGTGGATCACCTGCCGGATGACGCACAGCTTCGCGCTCGGGCACCTGCTGGGCCGCCCGGGTCTCGGCCACCTGGTGGATCACGGCGTGGACTCCCTGCGCGGCGTCTTCCACGACGACGAGCACGGCGGCTGGTTCTCCGCCGTCGCCGGCGGTGCCCCGGTCGACGACTCCAAGCAGGCCTACGCCCACGCCTTCGTGGTGCTCGCGGCCTCCTCGGCCCTGGCCGCCGGCCGCCCCGGCGCCCAGGAGCTGCTGGACGAGGCGCTCGCCGTGCTCGATGAGAAGTTCTTCGAGCAGTCCGCGGGCATGAGCGTGGACACCTTCGACCGCACCTTCTCCGCCTGCGAGGACTACCGCGGGATCAACGCGAACATGCACACCGTCGAGGCGCTGCTCGCGGCGGCCGATGTCACGGGCGAGCGCCGCTGGCTGGACCGCGCCGTCGGCATCGCGACGCGCGGGATCGACGAGTTCGCCCGCGCCAACGACTGGGCGCTGCCGGAGCACTTCGACACCGAATGGTCCCCGTTGCTGGGGTACAACCGGGACCAGCCCGCGCACCCGTTCCGTCCCTACGGGGCGACGATCGGGCACTGGATCGAGTGGGCGCGCCTGGTGCTGCATGCCCGGGCCGCGCTGTTCGCGGCCGACGGCGAGGCGCCCGAATGGATGCTGGAGGCGGCCACCGCGCTGATGGAGAAGTCCGCCGCGGCGTTCGGTGCCGACGGCAACCCGGGCTGGGTGTACACGGTGGACTGGGACGGCACCCCGGTCTCCACGGAGCGGATGCACTGGGTGGCCGCCGAGGCCGTCGGCGCCGCCGCGGTGATGCATCAGGTGACCGGGGACCGGATCTGGGCCGAGCGCTATGAGCAGTGGTGGGAGTACATCGCCACCGACCTGCTCGACGCCGAGGACGGGTCCTGGTTCCACGAGCTCGATGCCACCGGTGCGCCGCAGGGCGTGACCTGGCCGGGCAAGCCGGACATCTACCACGCCCTGCAGGCCACGCTCATCCCGCGCCTGCCGGTGACGCCGACGCTCGCCGCCGCGCTGCGCGACGGGATGCTGGACCAGGACCTCTGAGCGGTCGGTCGGCTCAGCGGCCCTCCAGCCGGTCGACCGCGGATTCCATGCGCTCGACCTTGCCGTCGAGCTCGCCGGTGCGCCCGGGCCGGATGTCGGCCTTCAGCACGAGGGAGACGCGCGAGCCGTAGCGGCCGGCCTCGGCCGTGGCGCGCCCGACGACCTCCATCACCTCGTCCCACTCCCCCTCGACCTCGGTGAACATCGCCGAGGTGCGGGTGGGCAGGCCGGAGTCGCGCACGATGCGCACCGCGGCGGCGACCGCGTCGTGCACGCTCGCATCGTCCGAGCCCTCCGCGAGGTCCCGTACGACGGCGGGATCCGAGGGCTCACCGGTGGGCTGGATGGAGAAGGCGACGATCATGCCGCCAGTCTCCCCCGGAGCCACCGACGGCGCAACGCGCCGTGCGCGCGGTCGATGGCGCGGCCCGGCACCCGCAGGGAGGGCACCGGCCCCGGCGCAGGCCCGCAGCGAGGATCTTCCGTAGGATCGGCCCCGGCGGCCCGGACTCGGGCCGCTGTCACCATCGACCAGAATGAGGGCCATGACTGCGATCCGGATCGGCATCGTCGGCTACGGGAACCTGGGACGCGGCGTCGAGATCGCCGTCTCCCTCCAGGAGGACATGGAGCTGGTGGGCGTGTTCACGCGCCGTGACCCGGCCGCCGTGGACACCGTGCACGAACGGACCCCCGTGCATCCGATGGATGCGCTCGAGTCGATGCGGGGCGAGCTCGACGTGCTCGTGCTGTGCGGAGGGTCCAAGACCGACCTGCCCGAGCAGACTCCGGTGCTCGCGGAGCGCTTCACGGTCGTGGACAGCTTCGACACCCACGCCCGGATCCCCGAGCACTTCGCGAAGGTCGACGCCGTAGCCCGCGGGGCCGGCACCACGGCGATCATCTCCACGGGGTGGGACCCGGGCCTGTTCTCGATCAACCGCGTCTACGGGGAGTCGATCCTGCCTGCCGGCTCCACCTACACCTTCTGGGGCCGCGGCCTGTCCCAGGGCCACTCCGATGCGCTGCGCCGGATCGACGGGGTCGCCGCCGCCGTCCAGTACACGATCCCCTCCCAGGAGGCGATCGACCGTGTGCGCGCCGGTGAGCGGCCCGAGCTGACCAACCGGGACAAGCACACGCGGGAATGCTTCGTGGTGCTCCAGGACGGCGCCGACGCCGAGGCCGTGCGCCAGGCGATCGTGACGATGCCGCACTACTTCGAGCCCTTCGAGACGTCGGTGACCTTCCTCAGCGCCGAGGAGCTGGCGCAGGATCACCAGAGCATGCCTCACGGCGGTTTCGTGATCCGCTCCGCGGAGTCCTCCCCCGGCACCACGCAGACCATCGAGTACCACCTGCAGGAGGACTCCAATCCCGAGTTCACCGCTAGCGTGGTGGTCGCCTACGCCCGCGCCGCTGCGCGGATGGCCGCTGCCGGTCAGCACGGCGCATGGACGCCGTTCGATGTCGCTCCGGGCCTGCTGTCCCCGAAGTCTCCCGAGCAGCTGCGCGCCGAGCTGCTGTGAACGACCGCGCCCCGCGGGCCCGCTGAGGGCCCGCGGGGACCCGGCCCCGGCGCTCGATGCAACGTGTCTCACACCTCCGGGAGCCGGTTCGGACTGGGATGTGCCCTGGCGAACCGGTATATTGTTCTCTCGTTGCGGGCTTCGCCTCGCACATGGTGGTCGTAGCTCAGTTGGTAGAGCTCCTGGTTGTGGTCCAGGCGGTCGCGGGTTCAAATCCCGTCGATCACCCCAAGAAACGCCCTGGTGACAGGGCGTTTTTTCGTTTCCTGTCAGTGCTGCGGGCTACGGTCCGGACTACATCGACAGGAGAACACGCATGGCATCCCTCAGCCGCCGCCCCCGCAAGAACGATTCCACCGCCTGACGCGTCCACTACCGCGACCCCGGCATCCCCACCCCCGTGACAACGACGTTCGACGACGCCGAGACTGCCGAGGGGTTCGCTGATCTTGTCGACCGGCTCGGTGGACCCGCCGCGTCGAACGGAGTCCCGCGATCCGCGCGGACGTCGTTGTCCTCGCCACCGTAGATCTCCGTGAACAGTGCCTGCTTGCACAACCACCGGTTCGCATCATCAGCGTTCGAGCAGATGTCCGCTCACGAGGTGGCGGCGCCCCGCGCCGCGAGCACGGCACCCAGCGCCCGTCGAGGCGGAGCGTGGATACTCGGACGAACGCACCAGACGGAGGAGGACGTGGCCATGCAGCTGGAGAACAAGATCGTGATCGTCACCGGAGGTGCCTCGGGCATCGGCGGAGCGATCTCTCGGGTCCTCGTCCGTCGCGGCGCGAAGGTCGTCGTGGTCGACATCAATGCCGACGCGGGTGCTCTGCTCGAGGCCGAGCTCGGCGAGCAGGTGATCTTCCTCGACGGCGACGTCTCCCGCGAGGAGACCGCGCAGTCCGCCGTCAGCACCGCCATCGAGCGGTTCGGGGGACTGACAGGACTGGTCAACAACGCGCATGCCTCCCGTCAGGCGCCGTTCCTCGACCTCACGAAGGACATGTGGGACCTCTCCTTCTCGACCGGTTTCACCGCCACGCGGAACTTCATGCTCGCGGCCCATCCTCAGCTGGCGCGCTCCGGCGGATCGATCGTGAACTTCGGCTCGGGGGCCGCACTGGACGGGCAGCCGACCCAAGCTGCGTACGCCGCATCGAAGGAGGCGATCCGGGGACTCTCCCGGGTCGTCGCGAACGAGTGGGCGACAGAGGAGATCCGCGTGAACGTCGTGAGCCCGATGGCGCTGACCGACGGCGTCGAGGCGTGGAGCGAGGCCGCTCCGGAGCTTTATCAGAGATCGCTCGCCAACGTGCCGCTGGGCCGGTTCGGCGACCCGGAGACCGATGTGGCACCGATCGTCGCGTTCCTGCTCTCGGACGACTCGGCATACATGACCGGTCAGACGCTGATGGCCGACGGCGGCGCGCACAAGCTGTACTGATCACGGCCGATCGTCCTGCGGACGGTGCCGTCGGGACCGGAGGCGACCCGGGCCGCCGGGCCGTCAGCGAGCGGGCAGCCTGTCCGTGATCGCTGTGACGCCGCGCAGCAGGGCTGAGGCCCACCGCGCCTGAGTCGTCTTCTCGAGTTCCGCCACCTCGATGTCGATGCTGTGCTCGAGGCCCAGATGGTCGAGCGTCCAGGCCGCCGCCTGCCGGCCCGAGACCGCCGCCTGCTCCATCGTGGGGATCTTCCACCTGCCCGGGACGGTGACCACCTCTCCGGCCAGGAACACGCCGGGCATCCTCGTGACCGGCCCGACCTGAGGGTCCTCGGCGGAGCGCACGTAGATCTGGGCCTTGTCCACCCACCGCGTGCCGTCGGCGTGCTTGCGTCCGAATTCGGTGGTCTCCAGCTGCGCGTAGGGCTCCCAGTCGCTCGTGTACTCGAGGTAGATCGGGTCCGATACGGCTCCGTGGACGATCTCGGCCCGCGCAGCCTCGTCGTCCATCCCGAGCTGGAAGAGGATCTCGTGCAGCGCCTCCTCCGGCGTGCAGTCCATGAACCTCTTGCCGTGAAGCGACCCCTGGTGGTGCGGTGAGCTGCACGTGGCCGAGAGGGTGTACGGGGCCCCGTCGGGGAAGCGGATGTCGCGCCAGAAGCTCCCGTTGTGCTGCAGCTGGAAGACGATGTTCCACGGGGCGTCGAAGCACAGGTTGTAGGAGCGTCCGGCGAAGGGGGTCAGCACATCGGGCAGCTCGGCCAGCGGGAACTGCGATCCGAAGGACCACTCGTCGCTGAACGGACGTGCACTGTCGATGAGGCCGACGCTCCACATCACCTCGTGCGGGACAGCCATCACCACGGCGTCGAAGAGCTGATCGTCCGCAGCACCCACATCGGTCTGGACCTCGTACCGGTCTCCTCGGGGGACCAGGTTGGTCATCCGGGTCTCCTGGACGAACCGCACCCCGCGCGAGGCGAGGATCTCGACCAGGGCGGCTATCGCGTGGGACGTCGGCCGGTTGAAGCAGTAGGACGTGGAGGTCTCACCCGGCGGGAGGTTCGGCGACTCGGTCATCGGCATGAACATCAGCACGAAGCTGTCCATGATGTCCACGGCCTTGCTGTGCATGCGGGCGCCGGTCAGGATCCCGAACCAGTTGACGATGAACTGCCGGGTCGCCGGTCCGAAGTCATCGACGCCGATCACGTCGCCGGCCTGCTGGTGTGCCATCCGTTCGCGTTCGTCCTCGGACGCATTGACGTGGTGGAGGATCTTCTGGGCGAGGTGGATCATGTCGGGCATCGAGAGGTCGAACGTCTCGATCAGCTCGCGCACGGTCCCGGCGTCGAGGGGAGCCGTGCGATCGACGGCGACGCGCTTGCCGCTCGCACGCTCGAAGAAGATGTACTCCGCGACCGGGTCCAGGTGGTCCAGGATGCCGGCGCGCGCGAAGACGTCGAACAGCGAGCAGTACGTCGAGGAGAGCGCCCGGATCGAATGCTCCTCGAAGCGCCCGGTCTCCGCGTTGAAGTCTCCGCGCATCTTGCCGCCGCACTCCGGCGCGGCCTCGATCACTGTGACGTCGACGCCATCGTGCTCACTCAGCTCGAATGCCGCGACAAGACCGGATATTCCGCCGCCGACGACGGCGACCTGCTGATGTGCCATGGTGAACTCCCTCGTGGTGAGTGTTCCGCCGCTGCGTTCTTCACCTCGGACGCTAGCAGAGCGGGCACCACCCAGCTCCGACACGGAAGACGGTCCAGAACTCGATCATTCGGGTCCTTCCGGCGCGGTGGGTGACCCACGCAGGAACCAGCGAGCAGCGGAAGCTCTGACGCTCCGCCCCTGGTCAAACGCGCCGTCGAGGTCTAGCGTGAGCGGCCCACGGTGAAGCGGGAGGACGCCATGGCAGAGTTGCCCGATCGTGCAGAGATCGTCGTCATCGGAGCCGGGGTGGTCGGCAGCGCCGCCGTCCACCACCTGGCCGAGCTGGGATGGCGCGACATCGTCCAGCTCGACAAGGGACCGCTGCCGGATCCCGGCGGCTCGACCGGCCACGCCTCGAACTTCGTGTTCCCCGTCGACCACTCCAAGGAGATCACCGATCTCACGGTGGACTCGCTGCGGCAGTACGAGGAGCTCGGGGTGCTCTCCGTCTGCGGCGGCGTCGAGGTGGCACGCAGCCAGGAGCGGATGCAGGAGCTGACACGGCGGATGAGCTCGGCGCGGGCCTGGGGCGTGGAGGCGCACCTGGTCTCCCCCGCCGAGATCCAGCAGCTCGTGCCGTACTGCGACGCGAGGCTGCTGCGCGGCGGCTTCCACACCCCCACCGGGGCGATCGTCGATGCCCTGCGTGCCGGGGAGCTGATGCGGGAGCACGCCCAGCGGCTCGGAGCTCTGACCACGCTCCCCGGGACCGAGGTGCTCGATCTCCGCGTCGAGGCGGGCCGCATCCGGGGGGTGGTCACCGACCGCGGCGAGATCGAGACCGAGCGCGTGGTCATCGCCTGCGGGGTATGGAGTCCCCGCGTCGCCGCCCTGGCCGGGGCGCGGATCCCGCTGGCCGCCGCGGTGCACCAGATGGTCGACGTCGGCCCCATCCCCCAGCTCGCGCAGACCGAGGAGTGGATCAGCTTCCCGCTGCTGCGCGACATGGACTGCCTGATGTACGAGCGCCAGCGCGGGCCCGATCTGGAGATCGGCTCCTACGCCCACCGCCCGCTCCTGCACCTGCCCGAGGAGATCCCGCCGGTCGGCGACCACCCCGGGCAGGCCACCCCCACCAGCTTCCCCTTCACCGAGGAGGACTTCGCCCCGCAGTGGGAGCAGGCGAAGCAGATGTTCCCCGCGCTGCTCACCGACCCCGAGCCGCCTCGGCGCGCGGCGATCAACGGTCTGCTCGCCCTCACCCCCGACGGCGGGGCGCTGGTGGGCGAGACCCCCGAGGTGGGCGGGCTGTGGTCCGCCGCGGCCGTGTGGATCAAGGAGGCCCCCGGGGTGGGTCGCATGCTCGCCGAGCTGCTCACCGACGGTGCCAGCGAGATCGACCACCACGGCTCGGACATCGCCCGCTTCACCCCGGCGCAGCGCAGTGCCGAGCATGTGCGGGCCCGCGCCACCGAGGGCTTCCCGAAGACCTACGGGATCACCCACCCGCGGGAGCAGTGGCTCTCCGACCGGCCCCTGCGCACCAGCCCCTTCCATCCCCGCACCGAGGCTCTCGGAGCGCAGTTCTTCGAAGCCGCCGGGTGGGAGCGGCCGCAGTGGTACGAGTCCAACGCCGGGCTGCTCGAGGAGCACGGCGAGCGCATCCCCGCCCGCGAGGCCGAATGGGACCGCCGCTGGTGGTCGCCGATCATCGAGGCCGAGCACCTGGCGATGCGGGAGCGGGTGGCACTGATCGATCTGGGCGCCTTCGCGATCTTCGACGTCCGCGGCCCCGGGGCGCTGGATCTCCTCGAGCGGCTGGCCGTGGCCCGGATCGACGTCCCCGTGGGCCGCGTGGTCTACACCCCGCTGCTCACCCCGCGGGGCACCTTCCGCTCCGACCTGACGATCGTGCGCCGCGGCCCGGAGGAGTTCCGGGTCATCACCGGCGGCGCAGAGGGAGGCCGTGACCTGGCCTGGCTGCGCGCCCACCTGCCCGGCGACGGCTCGGCCCAGCTGGTGGACGCCTCCTCCGCCGTCGCCAGCCTGGGCCTGTGGGGCCCTCGGGCGCGGGACCTGCTCACGCGGGTGACCGACCACGACCTCTCGGATGCGGCGTTCGGCTTCGGCACCGCCCAGGACGTGCAGATCGGCTCCGTGCCCGCCTCGCTGCTGCGGATCTCGTACGTGGGCGAGCTCGGCTGGGAGATCCATCTGCCCACCGAGCACGGATTGCGGGTATGGGACGAGCTCTGGAGACAGGGGCAGGACCTCGGGCTGTGTGCCGCCGGGATCGGGGTGTACGGCACCACCGGACGCCTCGAGAAGGGCTACCGCCTGATGGGCGCCGAGCTCACCGGGGAGTACGACCCCGTGGAGGCGGACCTCGCGCTGCCGAAGGTCAAGACCCATGACTTCGTCGGCCGGGACGCCTACCTCGCCGCCCGCCGGGACGCGCCGGCGGCGCTGCTGTGCACGCTCGCGGTCGATGCAGGCTCCGAGCGCGGGGTCGCCCGCTGCATGACCGGCGGCGAACCGGTCCTGTCGCTGGAGGGCGCACCGCTGGTGGATGCGAAGGGCCGACACTCCGCCGTCACCTCCGCCGGGCCCGGGCCATCGCTCGGCCGCTACCTGCTGATGGCGTACCTGCCGCCGCAGCATGCCGTCCCGGGCACCGCGCTCCAGGTCGAGTACCTCGGCAGACGCCATCCGGTCACGGTGCTGACGGCCGGCCGCACACCCGCCTTCGACCCGCAGGACGCGCGGATGAAGGGCTGAGCACCGGGGCCGTCCTCGGCCGCGGACGGCTCAGGAGACGTCACCCGTCAGCCTCGGCGCGATGGCCGAGCCGGCGCGAGATCTGCGCCGCCCCGCGCAGCAGCACCTCAGCCGCCCGCGGCAGGTCCTCGGGCGCCAGCCGGTAGGCGGGCCCCGCGACGGAGACGGCCGCGATGACCTCCCCCTCCGGGCCGCGGATCGGGACCGCTGCGGCGTTCAGGCCTTCCTCGAACTCCTCGACCGCCTCGGCCCATCCCCGCTCGCGCGCCTCGGCGAACTGCTGTCGCAGGATCTCGGCGGAGGTGATGGTGGCTGCGGTGAAGGACTCCCGAGGTGCCTCGAGCGCGGCCTCCAGAGTCGCGGCCGGCAGGTGCGCCATGAGCATCTTCCCGCTCGAGGTGGCGTGCAGAACCGTCCGGTACCCCACCCAGTTGTGCAGGGCGACGGTTCTCCCGCCCTGCGCCTGGTGGACGTTGACGGCGGCGCCGTTCCGAAGCACCGCGACGTTGACCGTCTCCCCGAGCTCCTCGGCGAGCGCCTCGCACACCGGTCCCGCCTGGACGGTCAGATCCATCCCGTTCCGGGCTGCCGCCGCGAGCCTCAGCACCCCCACCCCGAGACGTGACCTGCCCCCGTCCCCGTCGCGTTCCACCAGGTCGTACGCCTCCAGTGCGGTGAGCAGACGGGACGCGGTGGACCCGTGCACCCCCAGCTCCCGGGCGATCTCCCCGACCCCCGCCGTCCCCTCCCGCGCGAGGATCTCCATCACCTGCGCGGCCCGTTCGACCGACTGCACCGTCCCGTTCTCGACCATCCCCCATAGTAACCACACCATCAGGAGGTTTGCGCTATACGCAGGCCATTGCGTATAGCGCACAGAGGTGCGAGAGTGGAGTACGGACCCGCCCAGGGAGGCCAATGATGACCGTGCACCAGGAACCCCGCGTTCTCCTCTACCCCCGCATCCGCAAGTCGCCGTTCTTCTACGCCTCGCGGCGTCACGGCGTGCAGATGTACAGCGTCTACAACCACACCTACCACCCCCGGCACTACGGCGACCCGGTCGCGGAGTACTGGGCGCTGCTGGAGGGCGTCACCCTCTGGGACGTCGGCGTCGAACGACAGATCGAGATCTCCGGCCCCGACGCCTTCGACTTCACCAACCTGCTCATCACCCGTGACCTCTCGAAGTGCGCGGTCGGGCAGTGCAAATACGTCTTCCTCACCGATCAGCACGGCGGGATCATCAACGACCCGGTCCTGCTGCGGCTGGAGGAGAACCGCTTCTGGCTCTCGCTGGCGGACAGCGACGTGCTGCTGTGGGCCCGCGGAGTCGCCATCAACGCCGGGGTGGAGGTGCGGATCGAGGAGGTCGACGTCGGCCCCGTGCAGGTGCAGGGCCCGAGATCCTTCGCCGTGATGCGCGATCTCCTGGGTGAGGAGGTGGCGGACCTGCGCTACTACTATCTGCACGACTTCACCATCGACGGGATCGAGGTGACCGTCTCCCGCACCGGGTACACCGGCGAGATCGGCTACGAGATCTACGTCCATCACGCCTCCCGCGATGCCGAGCGGCTGTGGGACCTCGTGCTCGCGGCCGGGGAGCCCCACGGTCTGAGGGTCATCGGTCCCTGCCACATCCGTCGCATCGAGGGCGGCATGCTCGCCCACGGCGCCGACATCACGGTGGAGACCAACCCCTTCGAGGTGGGCATGGGCTATGACTGGATGGTCGATCTCGAGCAGGAGGCGGACTTCATCGGCAAGGACGCCCTGCGCCGCATCAAGGCCGAGGGGCCCGCGCGCCGGCTCGTGGGCCTCGAGCTCGGCGGGGAGCGCCTGGGCACGTACAACGACGGTTCGATGATCGATGCCTTCCCAGTCCTCCATGGAGGCGAGGTGGTCGGCACGGTCACCTCCGCCTGCTACTCGCCCCGGCTGGAGAAGAACATCGCCCTCGCCCTGGTGCCCTCCGCGCTCTCGGAGATCGGGACCCGCTTCACGGTCGACGTCGGCGAACGCCTGGGGGCGCAGCTGCCCTCGGGCACGGAGCCGGTCGACGCGGTGGTGGTGCCCAAGCCGTTCATCGACCCCACCAAGGAGCAGCCCAAGGGAGATGTCGCGGCCCTCGGAGCGGGCATTCCGGTCGCGAGCGGCGGTGCCGGGTCCTGAGATGACGCAGTCCCCGCTCCCCGGCCCTGTGCCGCATGCCGCGGCGCAGGGCCGCGAGGTGCAGTTCGAGGTGATCCCGCTGCGCGGCATCCTCGACGAGGTGAGCACGCACCTGCCCCCGGGGGCGAGGGTGACCGTGACCGCCTCCCCCGCCCTGGGGCTCCCGGCGACGCTCGAGCTCGCCGGCGCGTTGGCACAGCGCGGCTTCCCTGCGATCCCGCACCTGGCCGCCCGCATGCTCCATGGCGCGGGTGAGGTCGAGGAGGTGCTGGCCCGCCTCACCGAGACGGGCGTGACGGAGGCGTTCGTCATCGCCGGCGACGCCCCGCACCCGGCCGGTGATCTCCCGGGCGCCCTCGAGCTGCTCGAGGCCATCGGCGCGAGCGGATCCGGGATCACGGTGGGGGTCGGCGTGCATCCCGAGGGGCACCCCTTCGTCAGCGAGTCGGAGGCGATGCGGCTGCTGCGGGCGAAGGCGGAGCACGCCTCCTACGCGGTCACCCAGATGTGCTTCGAGGCCGCCCCGCTGCTGGCCTGGGTCCGCCGACTGCGAGAGGGCGGCCTCTTGCTGCCGGTGCGTCCCGGGATCGCGGTCCCCGCCGGCACCGCCCGCCTGCTGCGGATCGGCACCAGGATCGGGGTGGGCCGCTCGCTGCGCATGCTCAGCGGCGAGGATGCCGGGGTGCGGCGTCTGCTCGGGCCGGGACACTGGTCACCGGGCCCCCTGCTCGAGGAGCTGGAGAGGGCACGTGCCGCGCAGCCCGAGCTGGGGCTGCACGGCCCCCACCTCTTTACCTTCAATGCAGTGCGGGTGGCCCGCGAGTGCGCCGCAGGACTCTGACCGGCTGGTCCTCGACCCTCGCCTCCCGTCCACCGCGGCCCCACCGTCTCCCCAGCCGTCTCTGGCATCGTGTGGGGTCCTGCCCTCCCCGGAAGGAACCCCGCGATATGGACGACACGGCATCGGATGAGCCCGCCCCGACGGACGCCGACACCGCAGAGGCGATCACCGCGCTCGTGACCGCGCAGCAGGAGCAGCTCATCCGCCGCGAGGTCGATCCGGAGGAGCTGACCGCGCGGATGCGCACGATCCATCAGGAGCTCACCACGCTTTTGATGCACTACCAGTTCGGGATCGACGAGGTGCGCACGAAGGTCGACATCCTGCGTCGCGAGTTCGAGCTGATCCACGACTACAGCCCGATCGAGCACGTCCGCACCCGGCTGAAGTCCACCGAGAGCCTCATCGAGAAGGCGGTGCGCACCGGCGGCGACATGACCATCCCCGCCATCCGCGAGCGGGTCATGGACATCGCCGGGATCCGGATCACCTGCAGCTTCGTCTCCGACGTCTACTGGATAGCGGACATGCTCAGCCGCCAGCGGGACCTCGAGGTGCTCACGGTCAAGGACTACATCGCCGCACCGAAGCCCAACGGGTACCGCTCGCTGCATGTGATCGTGCAGGTGCCGGTCTACCTCTCCTCGCACACCGAACTGGTGCCCGTGGAGCTGCAGCTGCGCACGATCGCGATGGACTTCTGGGCGAGCACCGAGCACAAGCTGTCCTACAAGTACCGCAAGAACCTTCCGGCGCCGCTGCGCGGCGAGCTCGACGATGCCGCGCGCGTGGCCGCGGAGCTCGATCAGCGGATGGAGCGGCTGCGTGATGAGATCCGGCCCCGCTCCCCGGGCTCCCCGACGGTCGAGGATCCCGCCCCCTGAGGGCATCACCGAGGCCCGCTCGCGGCCCCGGCACTCGATCTCCCCCGGGAGCGCACCCACGCCCCACACGCCGTGACCGCGGGCACATAATGGAGTCATGACGGATTCGACCACGACACGACGCGTACTGATCACCGGAGCCGCCGGAGGCGTCGGCTCCCACCTCGCCGAGACCCTGGCCGGCCACTATGACCTGGTGCTCCACGACCGCAGCCAGGACCTCGCCCCGCCGGGCGTCGAGCTGAGGACCGCCGAGCTCGGTGTGTTCGACGAGGTGCGAGCCCTGATGGACGGCATCGACACCGTCGTCCACCTGGCCGGCGCCGCCTCTCCGGAGTCGCCCTGGGACGCCGTTCTCGACGCGAACCTCATCGGGGTGCGCAACGTGCTGGAGGCCGCCCGGGATGCCGGGGTGCGCCGCGTGGTGCTCGCCTCCTCCAACCACGCGATGGGCATGTACGACCGCTACGAGCAGTGGCCGGTCTACCCCGACCAGCTGCCGCGGGCGGACTCCCTGTACGGCGTCTCGAAGATCTTCGGGGAGGCGCTCGGGCAGTTCTACCACGACGAGCACGGCCTGGACGTGATCAACCTGCGCATCGGCTGGTTCACCGATGATCCGCTCGCGGCGCAGGAGGACATCCTGCGCGCCATGTGGCTCAGCCCCGGCGACTGCACCCGGGTGGTGCGGTCCGCGATCGAGGCCGAGGTGACCTTCGGGCGTTACTACGCGATCTCCGACAACCCCAACCGTCGCTGGGCGATGACCAACACCCAGCTCGAGCTGGGCTACCGGCCGCAGGATTCCTGGACCCGTCTTCCCGGAGCCACCGAGCACGTCGTCGAGGGCGGCGCCGACGTGCGGGACACCTGGCCTCTCGGGTCGTGAGGGGGGTGCCGCGGTGGGACGACCTGCGCGGGGCGGTCGCCGCCGCCGGGCACCTGCTCGAGGGACGGGGACGGTCGCGGGAGGTCCCGGCCCTCGAGGCGCGGCCCGTCCTACGGTGAGGGGATGAGCACTGCGATCTTCGACCCCTCCGGCCTCGAGCCCCGCACCGCGACCGACGAGCAGCGCGCCGAGGCGCCGCTGGCCAGGACCCCGCAGGGGACCTGGGTGGTGCTCGGGCACGAGGAGGCGGTGGCGGTCGCGACCGACCACGAGAGGTTCTCCTCCTCCGTCTCGAGGTTCCTGCAGGTCCCCAATGGTCTGGACGGCCAGGAGCATGCCGCGTTCCGTGCGGCGACGGACCCCTTCTTCAGCGCGGAGCGGATGCAGGCCCTCGAGCCGACGGTCCGGACGATCGCCGCAAAGCTGCTCGCGGAGCTGCTCGCCGATGTCGGCGCCGCGGGGACGGAGATCGATGCCGTCTCGGCGCTGGGCGCCGTGTTCGCGGTCCGCGCCCAGACCGCCTGGCTCGGCTGGCCCGCGCGGCTCGAGCCGGAGCTGCTGCAGTGGATGGTCGACAACCATCAGGCCTCCCGCTCCGGGGAGCTCGCTCGGACCGCGGAGGTCGCCGAGCGCTTCGATGCGATCATCCGTTCGGTCGTCGCACCGCGCCGGGCGCTCGGCGCTGACGCCCCCGCAGATCTGACCACCGAGGTGATGCAGGTGCAGGTGCCGCTGCCGGATCCCGAGGTCCCCGGATCGCGGGAGCGCGCACTGAGCGACGAGGAGATCGTCTCGATCCTTCGCAACTGGACCGGTGGGGACCTGGGATCCATCGCGCTGTGCGTCGGCGTGCTGCTGACGGCGGTGGCCCGTGCCCCCGAGCTCGCCGAGCGACTGCGCCTGGGGTCGTTCGCCGAGGCCGCGGCGATCGTCGACGAGCTGCTGCGGATCGATGACCCCTTCGTCTCGAACCGGCGGGTGACCACCTGCCCGGTGACCCTCGCGGGGCAGGAGATCGGCGCGGGCGAACGGGTGCTGATCCATTGGACCTCGGCCAACCGTGATGAGCGCGTCGTCCCCGACCCCGACGAGATCGACCCCGCGGGCAATGCCGCGCAGAACCTGGTCTACGGCATCGGCACGCACGTGTGCCCCGGACGCCCTCTGGCGACCCTGGAGCTGGTGGTCGCGATGCAGGAGCTGCTCGCAGTGGCGGAGGTGCACCCGGCGCCGACGGCCGGCGAGCGGGAGGTCGCCCCGGTGGGCGGCTGGGCGCATGCACCGGTGGTGCTGGTCCCGCGCCGGTGACGGTCACCACCACGGCCGACGACCCGCCGGGCGCCCCCGCGCTCGCCCCCGGCCGTGCGCTCAGTCGTGGCCTTCGGCGATCAGCGCCTCCAGCGCCGTGATCGCTTCCGGGTCCCCTTGGATGCGGACCGACTCCGCTCCGTCGGCGAGGTGCTCGAGGGCCTGTTCCCGCCCCCATGCCCACAGGCACAGAGCGCGGGCGGATCCGCCGGCACCGGCTCGGGGCAGCTCGTCCGCGGGCGGGCCGTCCAGCAGTCGGCCGACGGGGACGTCGAACTCCTGCCCGTCGCGGGGCCGCGTGCCCGACCAGCGGCTGATGCCGAGCCACCGCGCCGAGCCGCCCTGGGGACGGACCTCGACCGCGGCCACCGGGGTGAGGACCGCCCAGTCGGGGATCCATTCGAAGGCGGCCGGCCACATCACCTCCAGCACATGGTCGAGGCCGGCAGCGGCGAGGCGGGAGTCGATCGCGCTGACGGAGTGTCCCGCCGTCAGCTCGGCGTCCACCCGGTGGATGGTCGCCTCGTGGGTCTGCATGCGTCGGGTGATGCCGACGCCCTGCTGCTCGGAGAACCAGAACCAGGCGGGCTCCTCATCGGCCCTGGTCTCGAGCTGGGCGAGCAGTGCCTCGGTCGCGGCGGCCCGCCTCTCCAGCAGCGCCTCGCGCTCGCCGGGGCGCGCCGCCGTCGCCGCCTCGATCGCCCTCACCTCGTCCTCGGTGGTGGCACCGGTGGCCAGGATCTCTGCCCAGAACTCGTGGACCTCGGTGAGGTGCCACAGCAGGTCGTCGGCGGTCCACTCCGGACAGGTGGGGACCCGCTGGTCGGGGTCGACGAGTGTCAGTGCGGTGGCCAGCCGCTCCGCCTCGTGCCGAATGGTGGTGATCGCATCGATGTCCATACCCCATGGAAGCACGTTCCTGTGACGGGCGACACCCGAGGTCCGGATGCTCCCGCCCCTTGCACGCCCGTACCCCTAGGGGGTATAACGGGACAGTACCGATACCCTGGACGGGTATACGACAAGCAAGGGAGGACCCCGATATGAGCGCGACCACCACCCAGTTCCAGGTGACCGGCATGACCTGCGGCCACTGCGAGATGTCCGTGCGCGAGGAGGTCAGCGAGGTCTCCGGCGTCCGGGGTGTCGAGGTCAGCCATGAGACCGGTCTGCTCAGCGTCTCCGCGGAGCAGGGAGTCGACGAGGCGGCGGTGCTCGCCGCCGTGTCCGAGGCCGGCTACTCGGCGGTCCGGGCCTGATGAGGGCCGCCTCCCGGGTGGCTCTGTACGGGCTGCTGCTGGCGGCGCTGTTCGCCGCCTCGCTCGTGCTGGGCGACCTGCTCATCCCCGCCTCCTGGGTGGAGGGCTGGTCCAGCGCCACCTCACCGGGCCACTGACCCCGCTCCTCACCTCGTCACCGTGAGCATCCGCCCACGAGAGAGAAGTCCGCACGATGACCACTCCCCCAACCGCGCCGCAGCATCCCTCCGGCGTCGATATCGAGCTCGAGATCGACGGGATGACCTGCGCCTCATGCGCGAATCGGATCGAGCGCAAGCTGAACAAGCTCGACGGCATCACCGCCGCGGTGAACTACGCCACCGAGAAGGCGCGGGTCTCCGTGCCCGTCGGCTACGACCCGCATGACCTGGTCACGGTGGTGGAGCAGACCGGCTACAGCGCCACGCTGCCGGGGTCCCGAGAGGACCCCGCCGCCGCGGAGGGCGGGCAGGAGCCGGAAGATCCGGAGCTGACCTCGCTGCGGCAGCGGCTGATCGGCGCCATCGTGCTGTCGGTGCCGGTCATCCTGCTCTCGATGATCCCGGTGCTGCAGTTCACCTACTGGCAGTGGGCGGCCCTCACGCTGACCGCACCGGTCATCATCTGGGCGGCCTGGCCCTTCCACCGCGCGGCGGCGCTGAACCTGCGCCAGGGCGCGGCGACCATGGACACCCTGATCTCCGTGGGCACCCTCGCCGCGTTCCTGTGGTCGCTGTACGCCCTGTTCCTGGGCACGGCGGGGCAGCCCGGCATGACCCACGAGTTCACCCTGGCCGTCGGCCCGTCCGACGGTGCGGCGAACATCTATCTCGAGGTCGCCGCCGGGGTGACCATGTTCATCCTGCTGGGTCGTTACTTCGAGAAGCGCTCCAAGCGACAGGCCGGCGCCGCTCTGCGCGCCCTGCTGGACATGGGCGCGAAGGACGTGGCCGTCCTCCGCGACGGCGCCGAGACGCGGGTCCCCGTCCGGGACCTCGTCGTCGACGACGAGTTCGTGATCCGCCCGGGCGAGAAGATCGCGACCGACGGCGTGATCGTCTCCGGCACCTCGGCGGTCGACGCCTCGATGCTCACCGGAGAGTCCGTGCCGGTCGAGGTCGGCGAGGGCGATGCCGTCACCGGCGCGACCGTGAATGCGGGAGGTCGCCTGCTGGTGCGTGCGACCCGGGTGGGCGGCGACACCCAGCTGGCGCAGATGGCGAAGATGGTCGAGGACGCCCAATCGGGCAAGGCCGAGATCCAGCGCCTGGCCGACCGGGTCTCCGGCATCTTCGTGCCGATCGTCATCGCGATCGCCGTGGTCGTGCTCGGTGCCTGGATCGGGGCCGGCTTCCCGCTCGACGCCGCGTTCACGGCCGCTGTCGCGGTGCTGATCATCGCGTGCCCCTGCGCCCTCGGCCTCGCGACCCCCACCGCACTGCTGGTGGGCACGGGCCGCGGCGCCCAGCTCGGCATCCTGCTCAAGGGCCCCGAGGTCCTGGAATCCACCCGTGAGGTCGACACCGTGGTGCTGGACAAGACCGGCACCGTCACCACCGGGAGGATGACCCTGACCGACGTCATCCCGGCCCGGGGCGTGGACCGCACCGAGCTGCTGCGCACGGCGGGCGCGGTCGAGGACGCCTCCGAGCATCCCATCGCCCAGGCCATCGCCCGCGGCGCCGCCGCGGAGGCCGGCCCCCTGCCCGCCGTCGAGGAGTTCGAGAACCTCGAGGGACGGGGAGTGCGCGGCACGGTCGAGGGCCGCTCGATGCTCATCGGCCGTTCCGCCCTGCTCGAGGACGGGGCGCTGCCCGAGGAGCTGGCCGCACCGAAGGCGGAGGCGGAATCCCGCGGCGAGACCGCCGTCGTGGTAGTCCGCGACGGCGCCGCCCATGGCGTGCTCGTGGTCGCCGACACCGTCAAGCCCACCAGCGCCGAGGCGATCTCTCAGCTGCAGGGCCTCGGGCTCACCCCGATCCTGCTCACCGGCGACCACCGTGCCGTCGCCGAGCAGATCGCCGGCGAGGTCGGCATCGAGGAGGTCATCGCCGAGGTCCTCCCGCAGGACAAGATCGACGTGGTCACGCGGCTGCAGGGCGAGGGCAAGGTGGTCGCGATGATCGGTGACGGCGTCAACGACGCCGCGGCCCTCGCGCAGGCGGATCTCGGACTCGCCATGGGCACCGGCACCGACGTCGCGATCGAGGCCTCGGACATCACCCTGGTCCGCGGCGACCTGCGCAGCGCGGCCGATGCGATCCGGCTGTCCCGTCGTACCCTGGCCATCATCAAGGGCAATCTGTTCTGGGCCTTCGCCTACAACATCGCGGCCATCCCGCTCGCCGCGCTCGGCCTGCTGAACCCGATGCTCGCGGGTGCCGCCATGGCCTTCTCCAGCGTGTTCGTGGTGGGCAACAGCCTGCGGCTGCGATCCTTCCGCTCCCGTGCACACGACCCCTCGCACGCCGCGGCGAACGACCCCGCCCCGTCCCGGCGGTCCGACCGCCCCGCTCCCCGGAGGAACCCATGACCCCCATCGACCCCTCGCTCGCCGAAGGTTCCGCCCCCACGCCCTCCCCGGATGCGGCCGCGGAGCATCACCACGGCTACATCTCCGACAAGGCCCGCTACCTCGCACGGCTCAAGCGCATCGAGGGCCAGGCCCGCGGGCTGCACCGCATGGTCGACGAGGAGACGTACTGCATCGACATCCTCACCCAGGTCAGCGCGCTGAAGAGAGCGCTGGACGGTGTGGCGATGGGCCTGCTGGACGATCACCTCCAGCACTGCGTGCTCGACGCCGCGCGCGCCGGCGGCGACGAGGCGGAGGAGAAACTCAAGGAGGCCTCCGCAGCGATCGCGCGACTCGTGCGCTCCTGACAGCCTCCGGTCCCGGTACGCGGACCGGCCGGAACAGCGCGGTGACCGGTGGGATACTGTTCACGGAGGTCGGACGTGGGAGATCGAGCAGGATCGCACCGGTGCTTCCAGCCGCTACCGCGGCGCTGGTCCGGACACCGCCCGGAATGAGGAGTGGCATGATGACAGAAGCTGTCCCGCAGAGCCATCCCGGTCAGCCTCCGGCCAGGACCGAGGGCGTGCTCGCGAGCGCCGGCGCCCCTGCCGCCGCACCCTCAGCATCGGGACCCGCCAGATCCCCCGGCCCCCCGCACGTCCGCACCGGCGCTCCTCCCAGCACAGGTTCGTCGGCGCCCGACACCGGCGCGCCGCGCAACCGCCGGGAGGAGATCCTCGACGGTGCCGCGGAGATGTTCGCCGAGCACGGCTACCACGGCTCGAGCCTGCGTGACATCTCCAGCCACATCGGTCTCTCGCACTCCGGCATGCTGCACCACTTCGAATCGAAGGACGCGCTGCTCGACGGGGTGATCGACCGGCTCGAGGAACACGCGCAGGCGGCCCTCGACCGCGTCCCCGAGTTCAGCACGGATCGGCGCTCACTGCTCCGCGGTCTGACCGAAGTCTGGCACCCCGCCTCCCTTCCGATCCGACTGATGGCCACGCTGGATGCGGAGTCGGTCAGCGAGGATCTCCACGGCCGATACCGGATGGCGCGGCTGCGGCGCGTTCACGAGCACGTCCTGGAGAGCTGCTTCAGCAGCTTCGCGGCCCAGGGGCTCCTGCGCGAGAACACGGAGCCCGCCTTCGCCGGACGCGCACTGCTGGCCGTGGTGCTGAACCTCGCCGTGCGCGAGAAGACGGTCCGTCCGCTGCAGCACCGCACCGACGACGACAACCCGCTGAACGATCTGGCCATGCAGGTCGACGCCTTCCTGATCGAAGAACCACCCGCACGCCACAGGACAGATCTGCGGCGCTGATCGCCATCGAGGATCCTCGTCGTCCCGGGGGCGACGCCGACGGCTGTGCTCGGTCGGGATCGGCGCAGCAGCGACGCTGTCCGCTCGGCGTTCACGGGGTCGGGCTCCCTCCCGTGACCGACAGGGTCTCCCCCAGCACATAGCTCGACTCGGCTGAGCTGAGGAAGACGTACGCCGGGGCCAGCTCGGTCGGCTGGCCCGCACGACCCAGCGGGGTGCTCTTGCCGAACTCGGGCAGGGCGTCCTTCGGCTGGCCGTCGGAGACCTGCAGCGCGGTCCAGATCGGCCCCGGGGCGACGGCGTTGACGCGGATGCCGCGGGAGGCGACCTGCTGGGCGAGGCCCTTGGTGAAGTTGTTGATCGCTGCCTTGGTCGAGGCGTAGTCCACGAGCGTGGGCGAGGGCTGATACGCCTGGATCGAAGTGGTGTTCACGATCGTGGAGCCGGCGGGCAGATGCGTCAGCGCCGCCCGGCAGAGGCGGAACATCGCGTGGATGTTCACCGCATAGGTGTCCTCCCACTGCTGGTCGTCGATCTCCTCGAGCGATTCCACGGCGATCTGGCGTCCCGCGTTGTTCACCAGAGCATCGAGTCCCCCGAGGCCCTCCACCGCATCCTCGACCAGCTGCCGGCAGACGGCGGCATCGGTGAGGTCGCCGGGCAGCAGCACCGCTGTGCGCCCCTCCGCACGGATCACCTCGGCGATGTGCCGGGCGTCCTCCTCTTCCTCCGGCAGATGGTTGAGCGCGACGTCGGCGCCCTCGCGGGCGAAAGCGATCGCGACGGCCGCCCCGATGCCCGAGTCGGCACCGGTGATGAGCGCTCGACGCCCTTCCAGACGCCCGGTGCCGCGGTAGGACTCCTCCCCGCGATCGGTGCCGGGGATCAGCTCGGCGTCCAGCCCCGGCTCCGGCTGGTGCTGCTTCGGCGGGGTGATGTCGGGGAAACGGGTGACAGGATCGGTGAAGGTGAGCTGGTCGGCCATGGGGGCCTCCTCAAGAACGGGTGGTCGGGTTCACAGGGTCGAGGCGTTGCCGGCGGCGCTCAGGCCATGGCGGGCACGGACGGCGCGGTGGGGTCCAGGACGACCTTCACGCACCCGTCGTGCTTGCGCTGGAAGAGGTCGTATCCGACGGCGGCCTCGTCCAGCGGCAGACGGTGGGTGACGAGATCGGCGACGCCGAGCGGATCCTCGGGATCCTCGACCAGCGGCAGCAGGGTGTCCGTCCAGGCGCGCACATTGCACTGGCCCATGCGCAGCTGGAGCTGCTTGTCGAACATCCTCAGCAGCGGCATCGGACTGGCCGCGCCGCCGTAGACCCCCGACAGGGAGACCGTGCCGCCGCGTCGCACGAGGTCGATCGCGGTGTGCAGGGCGGCGAGCCGGTCCACGCCGGCACGCTCCATCACCGGACGGGCGACCGCGTCGGGCAGCGTGCCCGCGATCCTCTGGGCGACGCCCGCCATCACGCTGCCCCTGGCCTCCATCCCGACGGCATCGATCACGGCGTCCGGGCCACGGCCCTGGGTGCGTTCACGGATCTCGCCCACGCCGTCCTCCCCGAGATCGAGCACCTCGATCCCGTGCCGCTCGGCCATCGCACGGCGCTCCGGCACGGGATCGATGCCGAACACCCTCGCGCCGAGGTGCCGACCGATCCGCGCGCACAGCTGGCCGACCGGACCGAGGCCGATCACCGTGAGCGTGCGGTGGCCGGGCACCCCGGCATAGTGCACGGCCTGCCAGGCGGTGGGCAGGATGTCGCTGAGGAAGAGGTAGTTCTCATCCGGCAGCTCGGTGCCGACCTTCATCAGCCCGTAGTCGGCATGGGGGACGCGCAGGTACTCGGCCTGACCACCGGGCACCTGACCGTAGAGCTTCGAGTACCCCAGCAGTGCGGCACCGGTGCCGTGCTCGGTGACCTGGGTGGTCTCGCATTGGGAGGGCAGGCCCTGCCCGCACATCGCGCAGCTCCCGCAGGAGATGGTGAAGGGGACCACGACGCGGTCGCCGGGGCGCACGTGATCGACCTCGGATCCGACCTCCTCGACGATCCCCATCGGTTCGTGCCCGATGATGTCCCCTGCGGTCATGAAGGGGCCCAGCACCTCGTACAGGTGCAGATCCGAGCCGCAGATCGCCGTGGAGGTGACGCGGATCAGCGCATCGGTGGGGCGATCGAGGATCGGGTCGGGCACGGTCTCGACGCTCACCTGCTCGCGGCCCTGCCAGGTCACTGCTCTCATGGTCCTGCCTTCCGGTGATGTTCCGGTCGTCTCCGATCACGCTAGTGTCGGGCTGCGCTGATGTCGTCGGTGCCGACCGAAAGGTCTGCGCTCCAGGAGGATCCGGTCGGCGTGCCGCGAGCCCGCCCGCACGACAGCGGGTGCACCGGTCCCGCACCGGGAGATGAGCGTTGTTGACGGCGGTCCGGAACCGGAGTGTGATGGGAGGGTCGCGCATCCTGCGGCCGTGTAGCGCGCCCTCATGCGCCTGACAGGAGGTCCTGCGATGCCGGATGACGTGATCAACACCCGGGACGATCAGCTGAGCACCATGCAGACCCTGCTTCTGGAGAGCGAGGACATCTCCGATTTCCTGCGCGACTTCACGGCCCTGCTGGCGGATCAGCTCTCCCTGACCGGCCCGGACCGGTGGTGCGCTGTCACGCTGCTGCGAGGCCGCAAGGCCGCCACCGCGGTGTCCTCGAGCGCCGAGGCGGCGGCGCTCGACGAGCTCCAGAACAGGTTCAGCGACGGTCCGTGCATGACCGCGATCCGGGGGAACACCGTGATCCGGGCGGGGGATCTGCGTCAGGACGGACGCTGGCCCGACTATCAGGACGCCGCGGTGCAGCAGGGCGTCCGGGCAGTGCTCGGGATCCCCTTCGACCTGGACGAGGACGCTCAGGCGGGGCTGAACGTGTATTCCGCGACCGCGCACGATTTCGATTCCGACACGATCGCCTCGATCGTGCTCGAGGTCGAGCAGGCCTCGAATGCGCTGCGGCTCGCCATCCGGATGGCCCACGACCGCGAGTCGCACAGCGACCTGCGCGCCGCGATGGAGCACCGGACGGTGATCGATCTCGCCGTCGGGATCATCATGGCCCAGAACAGGTGCAGCCAGGACGAGGCCGTCGCGCTCCTGAAGACCGCGTCCAACCACCGGAACATGAAGCTGCGGGAGCTCGCCTCCGACCTGGTGGCCTCCGTCAGCTCCGCACCGGCCACGACCGCTTTCGAGAGCTGATTGTGGCCGACTCCACAGCGGGATAAGCTCCAGCGAGGTCTAGCAGGAGGCCTCCCCGTCACGTCGCACGAAAAGGCCTCCGCACATGCCGCACACCCTCTCTGTCACGGTCCGTGTCGATCTCGACCTCAGGGAGGTCACGCTCGCCGTCTTCGGCTGCCTGACCGCCGAGACCCACGTCTCGTTGCTGTCGATCATCGCCAAGGCACGTGGTCTCGAACCTGCTCCGAGCATCACCGTGGACCTGCTGGGGACCGAGCACATAGATCTCGACGGTCTGCTGCCGTTGCGGCAGCTGATCGATCTGGAGCCGGACAGCGAGTTCGCACCGGTGACCTACCGGATCCCCGATCCCCTGCCGATCTGCCCGCGCAGGACGCCGTCGGCGCCGACGGACTGGGTCGGCGCGGCGTCCCCGACCCCGGGCGCTGTCGGCGGCGCGCCGCTGGCGCTGCTCCGCGGTGCCGAGCAGCAGTCTGCGGGCACCACTGCCGTCGAGGCTCCCCCGGCCCCTGCGCCGGTGACGCCGTCATCCCGCCCCCGCACGCGGAGCCGACGGGAGGAGATCCTCGAGGGCTCCGCGCAGATGTTCGCCGAGCACGGCTACTACGGAGCGAGCCTGCGCGACATCAGCCGACACGTGGGCATCTCGCATCCCGGGCTGATGCACCATTTCGCCTCGAAGGACGCCCTGCTGGAGGCGGTCGTCGATCTGCTCGAGGCCCATGCCCAGAATGCTCTGGACCAGGTGGAGGCGATGAGCACGGCTCCGGAGGTGATGCTGCGGGCACTGCCTGTGCACTGGCACCCCAGCGCGCTGCCCGTCCAGCTGCTGACCACGCTCGGCGCGGAGGCCGTTCGCGGCGACCATCCCGGACGGTTCCGGATGTCGCGGCTGCGCCGCGTCCACGAGCACATCTTCGAACAGTGCTTCGCCGGGTTCGCCCGGCAGGGTCTGCTGCGACGCGGCCTCGATCCCGCCTTCGCGAGCCGGGCCCTGTTCGGTCTCGTGCTCAACCTCGCGGTGCGGGAGAGGACCGTGCGCACCATGCAGAACGGATGCTACGACGATGCCCCGATCGAGGAGCTCTCGCGCCTGTCCCGTGCGTTCCTGAGGACCGACAGCGAGCGCTGAGACCCCGGACGCAGCGGGCAGGGCGAAAGACGCAGAACGCACCGGCTCGAGCCCCTCCCGCTGCTCGCAGTGGCGGCACAGCCGGACTGGCTAGAGTGCGTCGGGACCGTCCGCCACGAGAAAGCACCCGATGCCTGCACCCACCAGCCTCACCACCAGCTCTCTGCATGCCGGCTACCCCGGGGAGGAGGTGCTCAGCGGGATCGACCTCACGGTCCGTGCCGGTGACCCGCCGCTGGGGCTGCTTGGCGCCTCCGGGGCGGGCAAGACGACTCTGCTGGCGACGCTCAGCGGCGAGCACCGGCCGAGCTCCGGCCGGGTCACCTGGGAGGGTCGTGACGTGGTGAAGCTGCGCGGCACGGAGCGGCGCCGGTTCCGCGCGGCCGTCCGCTTCGTCTCGCAGTACGCCATGACGATCTCGGATCCGCGAGAGACCGTCCGCTCACGCCTCGAGCTGGCGGCGAAGGAGGCCCGCAAGGGCGGGCGCACCCACGCCGTCTCCGCTGCGGAGATGCTCGGGTCCGTGGGGCTGGCGGAGCACTACCTGACGCGCACCATGCGCACCCTCTCCGGCGGCGAGACCCAGCGGGTCGCGCTCGCGACCGCGCTCGCCACCCGGCCCGAGATCCTGGTGCTCGACGAGCCGATGACCGCCGTGGACCCGAACACGCGACGCCGGATCAGCGACACCCTCGCCGCAACGATCCGACACCTGGGCATCGGCACCCTCATCGCCTCCCATGACATCGAGCTGCTGCAGCGGCTGTGCCCGCAGATCCAGTTCCTCGGCGAGGGGCGGATCCTCGCCCGCGGGACGCTCGAGGAGATCCTCTCGCACACCGAGCACGAGGAGATCCGCGATCTCTCGGAGAACGCCGCGGAGGCCGTGCACCACTACCGCTGAGACAGGGTGCTGGGCAGGCCATTACGACCCACGAGGGTGGATCGGCGGGATCCTCGAGGAACGGCCAGGTCCGACCCGAGGAAGCGCTCGGGCTCCCCGCAGGACCGTCCCGCTGTTCGCTCGCTCACAGCGTGGCTCCTCGAGTTGGACGTGAGGGGACTTGGGGGTAAAGTTCTTTTCTGTTCGGCGCCATTAGCTCAGTTGGTTAGAGCGGCTGACTCTTAATCAGTAGGTCCGGGGTTCGAGTCCCTGATGGCGCACCAGCAGTTGAAGCCCCACCGGTCACCCGGTGGGGCTTCTTCGTGTCCCGGAACAGACCGAGGCCGTCGAAGAGGTCACCCACCGGCACGTCGAAGTACCGGGCCAGAGTCGCAACCTCGCTGGCCTTCCATAACGTCTCCCCCTTGAGCTTCGCGAAAACGGAGGCTCGATGGATGCCCAGCACGGGCGCCAGCTCAGCGTTCTTCAAGCCGGTACCGGCTGCCAACGCCCGCACTGCTGCGGAGATCCGCGAGTCGTCGTCGGTATCGCCTGCCTGGGGTCGTTCATTGATAGTGCTCATACAGGAATCCTACTCGCCAAGAGAGCTTTAGGCGAGAGATGACGTATAAACCTGATGCCGAGTCGCGAGGACGCGACTAAGGTCAGTTCTCATGAGAAGCCGGGCACCGTACGCAGATCTTCTCCTCCGTCAGTCCGACCACGGAAGGCTGTGGGAGTGGGCGATGGAGCAGCGCCGCTCAGACGCTATGAGGGTGGCGGGGTTACCGGCTGGGTCTTGTGGCCCAGGGCCTCGCTATGAAGACTCGTGGATCACCCTGGTCGATGGGCGGCCGGGGTGCACACATTCATAGGAGGCCCTGGTGTTCACCGAGACTACAAGCCTGGGATTGGATGTCCATGCCCGTAGCGTCAATGCCGCTGCGATCGACTGCTCCACCGGCGAGGTGATCGAGAAGTCCCTGCCGAATGATCTGGTCGCTATCAGCGAGTTCGTCGAGGACCTCGCCCGTGGCCACGGTCCCTTGCGGATCACCTACGAGGCCGGCCCCACCGGCTTCACGCTTGCCCGGTTCCTGCTCGATGCTGGACATTCCGTCCAGGTCGCGGCCCCGTCGAAGCTGTTGCGACCAACGGGTGAGCGAGTCAAGACCGATCGGCGCGATGCGATGCTGCTGGCCCGTCTGGCGCGCAACGATGACATCGTCGCGGTGCGGGTCCCCACGCTCGCGGAGGAGTCCGCCCGAGATCTGGTCCGTTCCCGGGACGATGCCCGCCGCGACTTGATGAGTGCCCGGCACCGGCTCGGGAAGCTGGTGCTGCGCCGCGGTCACGTCTTCCCCGGCAAGACGACCTGGGGCCGGGAGCATGACGCCTGGCTGCGGGCCATCCGCCGTGACCACTTGGCCGAATATGGTTCCGGGACCGTGGCCGCGTTCGATGACGCCTACGACGCCGTCACCCACACTCTCGCCCGCCGCGATCGCCTTGATGTAACGATCTTGAACCTGGCCGAGGACAGCGAATTCACCGAGATCACCCACCGCCTGGCCTGCCTGCGAGGGATCTCCACTCTGACCGCGTTCGGTCTGGCGGTGGAGATCGGGGACTGGGACCGGTTCACCGGCTCGACGATCGCGGCCTACCTCGGACTGGTCCCCTCCGAGCACTCCTCTGGACAGACGAGGTCTCTGGGCGGGATCACCAAGACCGGCAACTCCCACGCCCGCCGGTTCCTGATCGAGTCGGCCTGGCACCACAAACCCGGCTACTACCCCGGCAAGACCCTGCGACAGGACTGGGCGAAGGTCCCGGCCGTGATCGCCGAACGCGCCGACCGCGGGAACCGACGTCTCCATCACCGCTGGATGGTGCTGGAAGCGCGCCGCAAACGCCACGCCATCGCGAATACCGCGATCGCCCGCGAACTGGCCGGCTGGTGCTGGTCCCTGGCCACCATGGAGGAATAACCCTATAGACCGCGTTCACGGGCGATCCAGAGCCTCTCGGGACGCAGCGTGAGGAGGAGACCAGCGCTTGGACTGTGAGCAGCCCCGGCAACAGGGCCACGCTCGAGCTCAGACAAGCTCCGCCCCTCCCACCGAAAACAGCGTCATGCGGCACCCGACCCGCGCATATCAGACTGACCACGCGTCGACCAGACACGCGGCACCCGAGAAGCACCCCGCGAACGCCGAAGCGGGGGCACCCACCGGCCAGTGGATGCCCCCGCTTCACTCCGCCCCCTTGACAGAAACACCTACATATCAGTCCGGCCACCGAGCTGGGTCAAGCTCGCGGAACGACCCGCGGCGGAGACTGGGGCGCGGTCGCGATCAATGGCGACATGATGAGGAAATGGTTGCTCGCCGCTGAGGACGCTCGCCCGAGCATGCGGCGATCCGGGCCCAGCTCGAGGCCGAGTTGTTCCGTCTCCAGATTCAGTACCGCGACGAACCGTACGCCAGCTGATCTCCTCCTGCGCGCCCCGCGCCGGGGCGCCCGGGCGTCCGACCGCCGGGCGCGTGTCGCTCCACGGCTCTGGGCCTCGCCGTCGGCGGGCCGACCCGAACGCTTCGCCGATGTCGCGACCACCTCGGTAGGACCGGTCCCCACTGACGGAGCATCTCGTCTTGCCAGACCGGCATCGGACAATTACGGTGGGTAAATCGGTTAAGTAAATCGGTTGACGCTGACCGCTCGATGAAGAGGATCACCATGACGTCTCTATCCCGCCGCACCCTGCTCCGCGTCGGTGCCGTCGGAGCCGGCGCCGCCGCCCTCGGTGCCCACAGCTCCTCCTCCCCCGCCCGCGCCGAGACCGGCTCGGTTCTCGGCACCACCGAGCCCTTCGTCGCCCCCGCGATGACGCAGGCGGAGCCCGGGTTTCCCGCGGGCCCGCTCAGCCGCGGCTTCTTGATCGACGACCTCGCCGACTGGACCCCCGAGACCATCCAGTACGCCCAGAACTTCCGCAGCGCCGTGCCGCTGCGCGAGCGCATCCCCCACGATCCGGACACCCAGGCCCACCCTGACCTCAGCGCGGGTACGCAGTACATGGCGCTCGAGATCGACTACGAGGGCTCCTCCTACCAGCCACGCGCGCAGATCGACGGTGCTGAGGGCTACGCGTGGACGCAGCGGTTCTGGCCGTACTACGACGTGTGGGGCAGCTGGCACGGCCAGATGGTCGAAGACAGCACCTACGAGGACGGCCCCTACGGTCTGATCGACCTGCCCAACCCTGGGTTCGTGGAGATGGCGCACCTGCATGGCGCAAGAGCGATCGGGGGCTGGTTCTGGCCGCGCGAGGGCGAGTTCGGCGCCTACGTCCAGCAGCGGGAGGACGGCTCGTTCCCGGTGGCCGACGCGATGATCGCGATGCGCCGCTACTTCGGCTTCGACGGCTTCTTCATCAACCAGGAGGCGGCCATCACCGCCCAAGACGCCGAACAGCTCGCCGAGATGTTCCGCTACCTGCGCGCCGAGGATCCCGACCACTACCTGTGCTATTACGACGCGGTGCTGCCCGACGGCGAGCTGGACTACCAGAACTGCCTCAACGAGAAGAACCTGCCATGGCTGGGCACCCCGAAGGATCGCCTGGCCGATTCGATCTTCATCAATTACGACTGGCCGAAGGCCGACCCGGGCCTGTCCGGCAGTGCGGAGGCCGTGCGCGCGGCCGGGTTCGACCCGCTGCAGGTGGGCTTCGCCGGGGTCGAGCACCAGAAGGGCGGCTTCGATCCCCGCGAGGTGTTCGGCGACCTCGCCCATCCCGGCGCCGAGCCCCCGCTGAGCATGGCAAATTTCGTCTCGCAGTCCTACTGGTCCCGGGCGGGGGAGGACACGCTCACCGTCGAGGGCCGGCGGAGATTCCGCACTCTCGAGCAGCAGTTCTTCTCCGGCCCCTCGGGCAGCCCGGCCACCAGCGGCCGGGTCATCGACCCGACGCCCGACGGCCGTACCGATGTGCTCAACCCCGAGCGCTACGACGGCGTCGCCCACATGATCATCGAGAAATCCACGCTGGATGCGCTGCCGATCCGCACAACCTTCGGCATCGGCGTTGGCAGCCACTTCCGCCTCGACGGCCGCGTGGTCTCGACCCGGCCGTGGAACAACGCGGGCATCGGCCAGGTGAACCCGACCTGGCAGTACTGGACCGAGCCGGAGCTGCCCGTGGGCGAGGTGTTCCTCGACGAGACGATTGCCTGGGAGGACGCCACCTCGCTGGGCATCGACTCGGACGCGACCGAGGTCGAGCTGCATCTGTTCAAGACAGCGCTGTCGCTGCGGCCGGGCTCCTTCGCCTCCGCCAGGATCCGCTCGCCAGGGGCTGTGAAGGCTGCCGTAGTGCTCACCCACGACGACGGCTCCCGCTCGCAGGTCGCCCTGCACCCCGGCGCACCTGATGAAGGCGGCTGGGTGCTGCACCGAGGACCGATCCTGCCCCGAGCGACTCGGCGCACGGTCACGCGCGTGAGTCTGAAGCTCTCCTCCGAGGCGGCGTTGTCGCTGAACCTCGGCGAGGCCCTGCTGGTCAAGAATTCCGAGATCACCGTGCCGGCGGCACCGACCGGATTCAGCGGTGAGGTGGCATCCTCGGACGGCGACACCCGGGCCGTGCAGTTCGGCTGGGAGCAGCAAGACGCCGCAGAGTTCTGGGACCTCATCCACGTCGATGGCGAGCAGCGGACCTGGCTCGGACGCACCCGGCGCGACCGGCTGTACGTGCACGCGGTACCGGCCGGCGGGAGCATCCAGCTCATGGCGACCTCCGCCGACGGCAGCCGTTCCGAGGCCGCCTCGACCGCCGCCTGAGGGGCCGCGGCTCATGGTGCGCGGCTCCGGCGGCGACCACGGTTGCGGTCGGGGTCGCGCGCGTTGCGGGTGGAGGCGTGGACGTCGTCCGATTCGTGCTCGTCTTCACGCAGCCACCCCTCAGACTCGTGCTCGAGCATCCGGGCCAGGTCATCCTCCGCCTGCCGCTGCCTCGCATCGATGATGCGGGCGCGCGCCTGGTTCACAGTGCCCCGATCGACGGGAAGGTGCGGAGTTTCGTCGGCGATTCCCCTGACGCGACTGTTTTTCCCCAGTGTTGCTCGGTGAACTTCCCCAGGAGGTAGCCGAGCTCGTCGATGATCAGCGGGGTCGGGCCGGCGAAGAACCGCATCTTCGCAGACCACTTTCCCTCGATCGCGGCGAGGTCAGCCGCGAAGGTGAAGTAAACCCGGTAGCCAACATTCACGGCGGCGTGGCCGAGGCCGGTGGCGATATGGGTCCTGCCTACTCCGGGCGGGCCGATGAGCAGCACGTTCGTCGTGTTCTCCAGGAACCGGCAGGCCCCGAGCTCGGCGAGGAGGTTGGGGTCGAGGCCGGAGGCGGCGTCGTGGTCGAAGTTCTCCAGCGAGGCACCGGTGGGCGGGCTCGCAAACCGGAACCGGCCCCGAGGCGACGCTCCTCGGCGGCGCTCACCTCGATCGCCATCAGCTGCTCCAGGGCGTGGGTGAGGGTCCAACCCTCGTCCTGAGCCTGGTGGAGGATTCGGGGCGGGTGAGGTGGCGGTCATGTCAGGGCGTTCCTGTTCTTCGCGGCCTGCTCATAGGCGGCCAGGTCGATCTGAAGCATCCCGGGTTTGATGCCGCTTCTGTCTAAGTCCGAGAGGATGGACAGCATGTCGAAGAAGATCGATCCCCAGCTGCGCGCGAGGTGCGTGCGGCTCGTGCGCGAACACCAGCAGGAGTACCCCACCGTGACCGCGGCAACGGCCACGGTCGCCCGTCAAGAGGGCGTCTCGCGCGAGTCCGTGCGGAGTTGGCTGGCGCAAGCCGAGGTCGTCGAAGGATCCCGCCCCGGCGTCAGCAGTGAAGAGTCTGCCGAGGTCAAGCGACTCAAGAGCGAGGTCAAACGGCTACGGGTGGACAACGAGATCCTCCGTCGGGCCTCAATCTTCTTCGCGGGGGACCTCGACCCCCGCAACCGCTGATCCTCGCGTTCATCGACGAGATGCGCATCGAGGGTTTTGCAGTCGAGCCGATCCTCCGCGTCCTGCGCCAGCAGGGCCTCGAGATCGCTGCACTAGCCTCCCGAGCCTGGAAGAGACCAGCACGCATCGCTGAGCGTACCGTCACAGACGCCCTGGTCGAGGACAAGATCCGCTACCTCGCCTGGACCGTCAACCAGGTCACCGGAGCGGTCCAGATGACGCCAGAGGGCCTGTACGGGCGACGGAAGCCGGTTGCCCCACTCCGCCGCCAGGAAGGCTTGGCCGGCCCCTCCCGCGGCGCGGTGGACCGGGCGATGCTGATCGTGACGTCCCGGGGCGGGCGTAGCGTGCGGATTTAAGTTGAGTCCCGCACAGTGGTGTAGTGCGGTGGTCCCTGTGATGTCTCGGGAGATCGTGGACAGTTATGTCTCAGGACATCGTGGACTGTTCGGTGTCTCAGGACTTCGTGGACGGAGCTGCCTGGTGGGGGCCGTGCCAGCCATGGCGATGCTCGGGTTTTGGGTACTGGGCGATGGCGGTCTCGTTCGCGTCGGTGAGGGTCACGGTCTCGGCGTCCCAGGTGACGGTGATCTGCTCGCCTTTGCGCTTGTAGCCGGCGTAGAACTTGCTCGCCAGGACGCCGACGTAACCGCCCTTGGAGACACGGCGTACTGCGGTCCCGGTGATGCCGGCCGAAGGATTGTTCCCGGCTGTCTTCATGCGCGTGCCGCCGGGGGTGCGGGGCCCGTAGTACATTCCCGTGGTTGCCGGACGGGGATAGCTGACGATGTACTCGCCCTCGAGATCGAAGATCTCGACGGTGGTCTCGTTCCACAGGACGTGGACGGCCTGTCCTGCCCGGGGCGTGGCGATGTAGAACATGCAGCTGAGGGCTTTGATCTGCCCGTTCTTTTTCACCGTCAGGTCGGCTTCGCCCTCGCTGGTGTGGAGCGCGAGAGGGGTCCTGCTCGCGGGTAGCGGCACGCCTTCGGGACTGTTCGCCGCCAGCCGTGCCGAGGGTGGAACTTGTGGCAAACGCGGCTCCGGTATCGGCGGAGGGGCCGGGGTGGTGCTCTCCCACGCTTCGGCCGGGGTCTGGCCGTCCAGGGCTTGATGTTCACGTTCGTGGTTGTAGTAGACGTCGAACTCGTCGACCAGGTCCTGCAGCTCAGCGAGGGTCGAGGCGGGCGGGCGCGCGTTCAGCCACTTCTGCAGGGTCTGATGGAACCGCTCGTTCTTGCCCTGTGTGGAGGGGCGCTCGGGCTTCCCGGTGATGGGCTTGACTCCCAGATCGATCAGGTAGTCGACGAGCTTGCCGGAGAATCCTCGACGAGTGGGGTTGAACGCCACTCCGTTGTCCGACAGCAGCCGCTGCGGGACGCCCCATCGTCGGATCGCGACCGAGACGACCCGGATCGCGGCCTTCGCGGTTTCCCCCAGGGCCGCCAGGGTCGCCAGAGCCATCCGCGTGTTGTCATCGATGACCTGGTGGATCACGACCGGGGACCCGTCCGCGAGCGACCAGGCAAACGCATCGATCTGCCAGCAACAGTTCGGGGCGGGGTAGACAAACCGCCGGTTGGCTGCGCGAGGTCGCTTACGAGGTTCCGGGGCGGACACTCCCGCCGCGGCGAAGGCTCTTGCGAGAGTGGCACGAGAAGGCGGGTTCAGGCTCTGGCGCCGCATCCTCGCGATCACAGACAAGGGTCCGGCGTCCCACCCTTGCTCGACGAGCCATTCCCGGACTGCCAGCGCATGCTCGATCCTGCGTGGATCGGTGCGGCCTGGGCTGCCGTGGGGTCGTCGAGAGCCAGGTTCCGTCGCGCCCACCGGGCCGTGCTCGAGCGCCAGGCGGCGGATCTTGTAGAACACAGAGCGGCTGATGCCCTGCCGGGAGGTGTCAAATCTTCTGTGTAAGGGGCCGGTCGATCAGCCTCTCTGCCGGGTGGTCAGAGCGGAAGTCGGTTGGGGAACTGGACGGCGAAGGCGTTGAGGGCTTGGTGCCATCCCTGGGTGCCGGTTCCGAGCTTTCCACCACGGTGGGTCTCGATGTTCCGGATACCCAGATAGACCAGCTTGATCGCCGCCTCGTCCGAGGGGAATGAGCCCCTCGTCTTGGTGATCTTCCGGAGCTGGTAGTTGATCGACTCGATCTGGTTCGTCGTGTAGATGACCTTCCGGATCTCGGGGGTGAACGCCAGGAACGGGATGAAGTCTTCCCACGCGTTCCGCCACGCCAGCACCGCCCCCGGCGCCTTGCTGCCCCAGCCCTCGGCGAAGGCCTCCAGCGCCAACTCAGCGGCCGCCACGGTAGCCGCGGTGTAAATCGGCTTCATGTCCTTGGCCATGGTCTTGCGGTCGGAGTAGGAGGCGTACTTCATCGCCGAGCGCAGCAGGTGAACCACGCAGGTCTGGACCACGGTCTCGGGGTAGATGCTGTTCACCGCGGCCGGCAGCCCGGTCAGTCCGTCACAGCACAGGATCAGAATGTCCTTGGTGCCCCGGTTCCGGATCTCGGTCAGGACGTTGGCCCAGAACTTCGCGCCCTCGGTGACCCCCAGCCAGAGGCCCAGGACCTGCTTGCGACCCTCCAGATCCACGCCTACCGCGACGTGGCAGGCCTTGTTGGTCACGACTCCGCCGTCACGGATCTTGAGCCAGATCGCGTCGATATAGACGATCGGATACACCGTCTCCAAAGGGCGGGACTGCCACTGAGCCACCTCGTCAGCGACCACGTCGGTGACTCTGGAGATCGTCGCGGCGGAGACCTTCGAGCCGTAGATCTCCTCGAGGTGGGAGCCGATGTCGCGGGTGGTCATCCCGCGGGCATACAGCGACAGGATCATGTCCTCGACCCTGCCCAACCGGCGGGTCCTCTTCGGCACGATCACCGGCTCGAACGAGCCGTTGCGGTCCCGCGGGACGGTGAGCTCCACCGGCCCCTGGAGGGTATGGACGGACTTGGTGGTCTTGCCGTTACGGGAGTTGCCCGTGCCGGCACCGGCGGGGTCGCCGGCCTCGTAGCCCAGGTGGTCGCTCATCTCGGTCTCCAGAGCCCGCTCCAGCACGGCCTGAGTCATCCGGGACAGCAGCTCCTCGACCCCGTGGCGGCCCTCTCCGAGGTCCTCGGCAGCGTTGACGAGGGCGTCGACCTGGTCGGCGCTCAGCACCCCGGCAAGAGGGTTCTGGGCATCAGTGGTATCGGTCATGTCATCGGTCCTATTCAGAGGCGAGCCCGCAGGTCACACCTCGATTAGAGACCGGACCCTTACACAGTCAATGAAACACCCTCCCCTGCCGCTGGCAGAAGCGGGTCACCTCGCCCCGCTCAGCGTTCTCCGGCCAGTTCGCTATCGCCCAGCGCACGTCGGCGGGCACCGTGTTTGAGTCCATGCGACGAGCCAACCCGATGCCGGACTGTCCACGATGTCATGAGACCGACTGTGCACGATGTCCCGAGACAGAACCGTCCACGAAGTCCTGAGACTTCACATAGTGCGGTGGTCCCGTGGTCGTCCCAGACGAGGACGCGGTCACCGTGTGATCCTTCGAGTGAACCTCTCACAGCGCTCTCGAACGGAGTCATCACAACGACCGCTCCCCATGTTGTCGACCCTCACGGCCTGCTCAGCGAAGCCCTGACCGAAACCTCCCCGGATCTGATGCGCACGATGCTGAAAAAGATCGTGGCGGGCTCCTCAACCACGACGTTCGGGGTTCCAAGCCAGGGGCAGTCCGGCGGGCACGCCGACCGGTGCACCGGTCAGTCGATCGCGGCGGGAGCCGTGCCGACCTGCGGCAGGACGGCCGCGCGCAGATCCTCGAGCGTGGGGACGAGTTTGTCCGAGCCCCACGTCTGCTGGGCGAACACCTGGAGCCACTCCTGCAGAAGGGTGGCCACCTCGGTCTGTGTCAGGGCGTGCGGCGAGTCGCACCAGACTGAGAGGTGGGAGCCGAGCATCGGCTTCTCCGGAGGCAGGATGTAGTCGCCCTGACTACCGGCGAGACCCATGAACGTACGTGGCGTCCAACGCTCGTAGATACCTTTCGGGTTTTTGTACGGTCCTTGTCCGAGTCCCTCGGAGGTCAGGATGAAGTACAGGTAGTCGCCGTTGGCGTTGATGACCGAATGGCCGGCGTCGACGAAGTCTCCGGCGTCCGGCTTGCTGGCGTTCCAGCGGATCCAGACGTCGACTTCGGTGCGGGCGTCGAGTCGTCCGACGCCTTCGCCCGGGTAGACGTCATCGTTGAAGACTCGCGCGGTCTTTCCGGTCGAGCGCACCAATGCGGCGAGCTCGTTCAGGTAGTGCTCGTAGCCGTCGTGTGCCGTGGCGTTCGTCTGCCCGGTGACGGCTCGGGCGTACTCCACAAGCTGCGGCGCGCTCTCGTCGGAGACGACGTCCGGACCGGTGCCCTGCCATGGGGCGGGGAAGTATTCATCGCCACCGAGGTGGAAGACCGGACCGTCGAAAAGATCGCACATCTCGGCCACGATCTCGTGCACCAGCTGCCGGGCCTCGGGCTTGCTGAAGTCCAAGTGGCCAGCATGCCGTGTTCCGTTTGCCAGTACCAGTTGCAGCTCCGGGTGGAAGGACAGGATGTGATCCAGGTGACCCGGGGTGTCCACGTCCGCGTTGACCCGCACGTGATACGTCCGCGCGACGTCGAGAATGTCGCGCACCTGGTCCTTGGTCAGGTGCTCCTCGGAAACGATCTCGGGATGGCTCTCGCACTCCACCCGGAATCCGAGACCTTCGGAGATGTGTAACTGGAGGGTGTTCATCTTCAGATATGACATCTCGCGGATCAGAGTCTTGATCCACTCCGGTGAGAAGTACTTGCGGCCGATATCGAGCATGAGTGTCCGCTCCTCCAGCTCGGGCCAATCGACGATCCGGCCAGTGGGCCGGCCTCGACGCAGCACCTGGAGGAGCGTGCGTGTTGCCCAGAACATGCCGTCGTTCGTGGGGGCCCTGAGGGTGAGTCCGTACCGGTGGTCGGTGGTGATCGAGTAAGCCTCGCGGCTGTTCGTGTCGGCGACCGGACCGCGCTCCAGGACGATGTCGAGTGGCCTGATGCGCCCGCCGAAGACGATCGCGGGGTGGTCGACCAGATGCCCTTCGCTCACCAGCTCCTCGGCAAGGAGGTCAGCGACATCCTCCAAGTCCCTCGCGGACTCGGTCAGGACGATCCGGGTCGCTGGCGTCAATGGCTTGCCACGGGCGCCGTCCTCGAAGAGTTGGATTGCGGGAAGGGTCTCACCGGACGACTCGTGGCAGGGGCTGCCGGATCATGTCTGGGCGCGTCCGCAGCGGCGGGCCCGGCCCAGCCGGCGATGACTGGTACGGACATGCTCGCGGCCAGAAAGCCGCGGCGGCTAGTACCAAAAGGTTTCATTGTCTGTCTCCCGATGTGTCGAGGTAATTCGGTTAAGCGGAGCCTACATTTCATGGAGTGTGCCGAGACAGACGGGACTGGTGCGCCGTCAAGGGTCTTCGGGATCTCCCTGTGGGCGGACATTTGATCTCCCTGTCGGCGGTCAGTTGATCTCCCTGTGGGGTTAGGTCAGGGGGACGACGCCGCGTCCGGCGGTGGCCTCGGCCCGCCGCATCAAGGTCCCTTCGTGGTGATGACGTGGGCGTGGTGGAGGAGCCGGTCGACGATCGCGGTGGCGAGGGTCTTGGGCATGAAGGTGTCGAACCCGGCGGGGTGGAGGTTGCTGTTCACGGCCAGGCTCCGCCGTTCATAGGTAGCGTCGACGAGGCGGTAGAACGCTTCGGCGGCGGCTTGCCCGGCCGGCAGCATGCCGATGTCGTCGACGACGATCAGGTCGGCGCGGCAGTCCCGTTGCGCGATGGCGTCCATGGTCGTCACGGTGCCCGAAGCTCCGGGCTTGTTGCGAGGAACACCGAAGCCGACCTCGATCAAAGAACCCGGCGATCGTGCCGTGCCTCGAGACGCTACATCAGCGGGTCCGGGGTTCGAATCCCTGATGCCGCACCACCTGCAGAAGCCCCACCGGTGACCCGGTCGCGCTCCGTCATTCCGCAGGACGTTCGCGGGCACGCGGACCTGCTGCGATCCTCTAGACTCGACCCTCCCAGGAACGTCTGTTGGCGAGGGTCCGCTCGGATACCTCGCCGGAGGAGGTCGGAGTGAGGATCGCTGTCACCGGTGCCACAGGCGTGCTCGGACAGGAAGCCGTCGAGGCGCTGGTCGCCGCCGGGCACGAGGTCACCGGCATCACCCGCCGTGACTCCGGCGTGCCGATCGTCGAAGGGCGCGGCGGCAGCGCGATCGTCGCCGACGTGTTCGACCCGCACGATCTCGCTCGGGCGTTCCGTGGCCATGAGGTCGTGATCAACGCGCTCGCCCATGTCCCGGTCGGGATGTCGGGTCTGCGGCCGCTGGCCTGGCGCGAGGACGACCGGCTCCATCTCGAGGCCTCCGTGGCGATCGCGAGAGCCGCGGCGGAGGCGGGCGTGCGGCGGCTGATCCAGGAGTCCACGATCTTCCTCTACCCGGACAACGGCACCGAGTGGATCAGCGAGGACCTCCCCCTGAGCGTGCACAATCAGGCCTTCCGGCCACGAGTGAAGGAGATGCGGGCCGCGGTCGACTTCGCGACCTCGGGCCGCAGCACCGTGATCCTGCGGCTGGGTCAGCTCTTCGGCCGCGACCAGCACACCACCCATGCGCTCAAGGCCACCCGCAGCGGTGATCCGATCCTGCTGGGGAAGCCGGACTCCTACGTCACCCTGCTGCACCATTCCGATGCGGGCCGCGCGTTCGTGGCGGCGCTGCGGGCCAGCAGCGGGTTCTACAACGTCGGCGGCGAGCCGATCCTCAAGAAGCGCTGGGCGAAGGACCTCGCCACAGAGGCGGGCGCCGCGCAGCCCGCGAAGTTCTACCCGGAGATCACCCAGGCGATCGTCGGCACGCGACTGGACGTGCAGCGGCGCTCGCTGCGGGTCTCCTCGCTGCGGTTCATGTCCGAGACCGGATGGCGACCGACGGTGGGCCCCTCCACGCCGGGCTGGTCGCGACGCTGAGAGGCGTTCTCCGCGGCGGAGCGCTTGTGGGCCGCGCCCCGCGTCGACGTCCCCCTGGGAGAGCGCGTCCCCGCTCGCGTCGCGGGGGCGGGATACTGCAGGGGTGAGCTCCTCCGCTGCTTCCCTGCCCGACGCCTCCCGCTGCCCGTGCGGGAGCGGTGACACCTACGGTGCCTGCTGCGGCCCCGTGCTGCGCCAGGAGCGGCGCGCCGCCACCGCGGTCGCGCTGATGCGCTCGCGGTACACCGCCTTCACGGTGGGCGATGTCGACCATCTGCTGCGCAGCTGGCATCGCCGCACCCGTCCCGAGCGCGCTGAGCTCACCGCCTCGCCGGCGGCAGAGGTGCGCTGGCTGCGGCTGGACGTGCTCGCCACGAGCGCGGGCGGGCCCTTCGACGAGGCCGGCACGGTCGAGTTCACGGCAGTCTCGAAAGGTCCGCGCGGCCGCCAGCAGCAGCACGAGCTCTCGCGCTTCGTCCGGGTGGACGGCAGCTGGTTCTACGTCGACGGCGACGCCTGAGCCGGCTCAGCGCCCGTACGGAGCCGTCGGCCCCGCGACGGCCCGCACAGCACTCGGCGCCGGTCACCTGCGTGACCGGCGCCGAGGAGCGCGACAGGGGCGGAGCGCCCACGGAGGATCAGTCCTTCGCGGCGCGGGCCTTCTCCTTCGCCCTGTGCCGTGCCGCCTCGGCCTTCTCGGCCGCGGCCTGCTTCGCGTCCTTCACCGACTTCTTCGCGTTCTTCGCGGGCTTCTCGTCCCCACCGGACAGGGCGAGCGCCGCAGCGATGCCCGCACCGATCAGGACCACGCCGACGACGCCGCCTGCGATCGCCACCGGAAGCGACGCAGGGGTCTTCTCGTCACCGGCTGCGGAAAAACCCTTCACCGCTCCGACGAGCTCGTTCTTCCAGCGCATCGCCGCGTTCACGGGATGGACGCGATCGATCAGCTCATCGATGTCCGATGCGAGGTTGTCCTGTCGGCGATAAGCCTCGCTGCGCATGTCGTCCAGGCTCTTCTTTATGGCCACCACTGCCTCCGGGGGTCGTCAGGGCTTGCTGTTGCAGATCGTATCGCGGTCAGCGCGGTGCGAGGCCACGCTGCGCCGGGTGAGGTTCAGTTCGCGGTGCGGGCGCGGAAGTCCTCGGCGCCGCCGACCAGCTCGACGTGGCCGGTCTCGACGTCGGCCATCGCCATCGCGGCGACCTCCGCCGCGAACTCCTCGACGGAATAGAGCTTCCCGGCGGCTTCGCGGCGAGCCTCGAGAGCGCCCGGGCGCGCCCGGTTCAGCAGGGTCGCGGTGACGGTCCCCTCGATCATGTCGCCGGAGACGACCACGAAGGAGACCCCCTTCCCGGACATCTCCGCGAGGCGCTGCGTCAGCGCGGTCTCACCGGCCCGCTTCGACCTCGCGACCAGCTCGTACTCGGGCATGGTCTCGACCTCGTCGATGAAGTGCGCCTGGTGGCTGGTCACGAAGACCACCCGGCCCCCCTCGGAGAGGCGTGCGAGCCCGGCGGTGAGTGCGTCGTTCTGCGCATCGCGATTCAGGCGCATCGCGTAGTCCTCGCCCAGATCGGCCTCCATGCCGCCTGAGGCGTTCAGGACCAGCAGGTCCAGCGAACCGAAGCTGTCGACCGCGGTCTGCATGAGGGTGTTCACATCCTCCGCGCTGGTGAGGTCCGCACCGACGGCGACGGCCCTGCCGCCGGCGGCCTCGATCTCCGCGACCACCTTGTTCGCCCGCGGTGCCTTCTGGCGGTAGTTGATCACGACGTTCGCCCCCTCGGCGGCGAGCAGCTTCGCGGTGGCGGCACCGACTCCCCGGGACGAACCGGTGACGACAGCGGTCTTGCCTGCGAGGGCGCTCATGGGTACTCCTGATGGGTCGAGGTCCGGAAGACTCTCCGAGCCTACCGGAGCCCGCCTCCCGGGCCATTACCCTGGTGGGGCGCGCGAGTGGCGGAATTGGCAGACGCGCTGGATTTAGGTTCCAGTGCCCGCGGGCGTGAGGGTTCGAGTCCCTTCTCGCGCACGGCCTGAGCGATGTCGTCACCCTGATCCGCAGCTACGGATCGCAGGTGACGACATCGCTCTTCGCGGCGGTGGGACATCGCGATGCGATGAGCCACCGCAAAAACCGGTCCGTGCGCGACCGAGGACTATGGAATAGCGATATATTGCGCTCATCGATGACGAGAACAAGCTTTTCCCGACCGCCCCGCACGCTCCGGAACACCCGCTCGGCGTCACGGCTCCTTTCTCGGTACTGCATCTTCCGAGTTCCTCGTGCGCGCAGTGGACGAGCTCGACCGGTCGCGATGGAGAACAGCCTGAGGTGCGACGCGATCAGGGCGGCAGCCCCTCGCCAGGGCGCCGACGACACCCCGATCGGGCTGGACGACCGGCCGGACCACTGCGGCCGTGCACCATCCGCTGACCGAGCGCCTGGTGGACCTGTTCTGCCCTCAGCCCCTTCCCTGCAGCACCTTCCGAGAATTCCGGTACACCCCAGAAAAGCAGTGCGTATGATCGAACGAGAATCACGTCGGTCCGGCGAAGCTAGGGGTTCACAATGGGTCGCACAGCGAAATCACGGGGAAACAGGCGGCACGTCGCAGCGTTCGCCCTGGCTGCCGCTGCCGCATGTGTGCTGGCGAGCTGCGCGTCGGAGAGCACGCCGCAGATCGACGGAGGAACCCCCACACCACCCAGCGCTGCGCAGGAACCCAGCTCTGCGCAGGAGACGGACTCGACCCCAGACGAGGAACCACCCGCGGAAGCGGGCGAGAAGCCCTCCCAGGAAGAAGCCTGTGAGTGGGATTCACCGAGGATCACCGGCGCCGCTGACGCGACGGATGCACAGGATGGTGAGCTCGCAGAGGTCGTGATCGGAGCGTGGCCGCACACCCATACCGATGAGGGGTCGGGTTTCGACGAAGTGACCAACGATCACCGGTTCGTCTTCCCCGCGCCGGATCGCATGCTCTACTGCCAGCATGTTCCCGGCGCCACGGAGCACCAGGAGAATGCCACGGATGTGGTGCTGAACGGCACCAGGATCGAGTGGGGCGCCGGAGACTACGGCTATACCGTGCTGGCGTGGGAGGCCGACACGATGGTCTGGGAGAACCCGGTGGGCGGCGGGTACCTCTACCTGCTGCAGCGTCGCTGAACCGGTGAGATCACCGGACCGGTGCCCGAGGCCCGGGGGCCTTTCTCACCACCCAGCATCGCGCGCGGGTCGAGAGGAACGGATCGAGGCACCGATACACTGGGAACTTCCGGGTCCCCACCGGGAGCGGGCCGCCCAGAGATCATCGCTCGCACGGCGGCGCACGAGGATCCAGTCCTCTCCCCCGGGGGCACGCCTCATCCCTGCGACCAGGAGACACTCCATGACCTTGTTCGGACTGGTCCGCCACGGACAGACGGACTTCAATCTGCGGGACCTCTTCCAGGGCTCCTCGGACATCCCCTTGAACGAGACCGGCATCGCCCAGGCGCATGCCGCCTTCGACGGCCTGCCGGCCGTGGACTGGGATGTGGTGGTCTCCTCGCCGCTGCAGCGGGCGGAGCAGACCGCACGGATCATCGGCGAGGACCACGACATCCCCTTCGGCGGCACCGAGGACCGGCTGCGGGAGATCGACTGGGGCGCGGCGGAGGGGCGACCCGCCGCCGAGATGGAGAGGCAGTACCCGCAGCGCGACTTCCCCGGCGTCGAGGACACCCAGCAGGCCGCCGACCGCGGATTCGACGGGCTCGAGGCGCTCGAGGAGAAGTACCGGGGCCAGAAGGTCCTGGTGGTCGGGCACGGCACACTGATCCGCTTCCTGCTGTCCGGGATCATGGAGCAGCCGCTGCCGTCGATCCCGAACGCGACCCTGTCGCTGATCGAGCTCGAGGGGACCACCTGGTCCGTCTCGATGATCGCCGGGCAGAGGGTGGAGAATCAGGTCACGATGGACTCCCGTGCGCAGAACCCCCGCTTCTTCGTGACGAAGGGGGAGCTGACACCGCTGGATCGGCGCAGCGCGCCGAGGACCATATCTGCCGACGCCGAGGAGGGCGCTCGATGAACAGCCGCACCGCCGTGGATTCCGAGGGCTCGTGGTTCGAGCCCGAGCAGGTGACAGAGCTGCGTCGCCGCCTGCCGATCCCCTATCTGGACATCGTCCCGGTGCGCACGGACGTGGACGGCTCCGTGGAGGAGATCGGGCTGCTGCTGCGCGCCTCCGGTGCGGGACGGATCGTGCGCGCGATCGTCTCCGGGCGGGTGCTGATCCACGAGTCGCTCCGCGAAGCGATCGCCCGGCACATCGACAAGGATCTGGGGCCCATGGCGATGCCGCGCATCCCCGTCTCCCCGGTGCCGTTCACGGTCGCCGAGTACTTCCCCACTCCGGGGGTCTCCCCGTTCCACGATCCGCGCCAGCACGCGATCTCGATGGCCTACGTGGTGCCGATCGACGGAGAGACCGCGCCGCAGGAGGATGCGCTGGAGCTGACCTGGTTCGGCATCGACGAGCTGCTGGCCCGGTCCTCGCCGCTGGAGGAGATGGAGGGCGGCCGGGACCTGCTGGTCCGGCGCGCCCTCGCCCACGTCGGCGCCGTCTGACCACGACTCGTGGCTGCGGCCCCGGTCCGGAGGTTCCTCCGGACCGGGGCCGCTCTCGTCATCGTGCCGGGTGCCGACTCCTCAGCCCGCAGCGCCGATCAGCTGCGCCACGTGCCCGGCGAGCGCCCGGAAGGCCCTGCCGCGATGAGAGATCGCGTCCTTCTCCTGCGGGCTGAGCTCCGCCGCGGAGCGGCTCTCCCCCTCCGGCTGGAACAGCGGGTCATAGCCGAAGCCGCCGGCACCGCGGCGCTCCCGCAGCAGCATCCCGACCATCTCCCCGCGCTCGACGACCTCGGCGCCGTCGGGAGCGACCAGCGCGGCCGCGCACACGAAGCGCGCGGTGCGGTGGGCGTCCGGCACGTCGCCGAGCTGGGCCAGCAGCAGGTCGTTGTTCGCCTCGTCGTCGCCGTGCCGGCCGCTCCAGCGAGCGGAGAAGATCCCCGGCGCTCCTCCGAGCACGTCGACCGACAGGCCGGAGTCGTCGGCGACGGCGAGCAGACCGGTCGCGGCGGCGGCCGAACGCGCCTTCAGCAGGGCGTTGCCCTCGAAGGTGACCGCGTCCTCGACCACGTCGGGCAGATCGATCCCGGCCGAGGAGATGATCTGCTCGGGCGCCAGGCCGGGGACCGCAGCGGTGACGATCCTCTGCAACTCGGTCAGCTTCTTGGCATTGTGCGAGGCCAGGATCACCGTCGCCCCGACCGGGATCGCGGTCTGCGGTGCAGTCATCGCTGCTCGGCGAGGACGTCTCGCTGGATCTTCGCGAGATCCGCGCAGCCGCCGGTGGCCAGGTCCAGCAGCGCCCCCAGCTCGGTGCGGTCGAAGGGTGCGCCCTCTGCAGTGCCCTGCACCTCGACGAAGGAGCCGGAGCCGGTGACCACGACGTTCATATCGGTCTCGGCCTCGACGTCCTCGCGGTACTCGAGGTCCAGCAGCGGTCGGCCGCCGACGATGCCGACGCTGATGGCGCTCACCGAGTCGGTGAGCACCTGGGAGGCGGCCGGCAGCGAGGTGTGCTGCTTGCCCCAGCTGATCGCGTCGGCGAGCGCCACGTAGGCACCGGTGATCGCCGCGGTGCGGGTGCCGCCGTCGGCCTGCAGCACGTCGCAGTCGAGCTGGATCGTGTTCTCGCCCAGGGCGTCGAGGTCGATGACCGCGCGCAGGGAGCGACCGATCAGTCGGGAGATCTCATGGGTGCGCCCACCGATCTTCCCCTTGACCGACTCGCGCGGGGACCGGGTGTTGGTGGCGCGCGGGAGCATCGCGTACTCCGCAGTCACCCAGCCGGAGCCGGAGCCCTGCTTCCAGCGCGGCACCCCGGCGGTGAAGGAGGCGGCGCACAGCACGCGGGTGCGGCCGAACTCGATCAGCGCGCTGCCCTCCGCCTGGTCGAGCCAACCTCGGGTGATGCGCACCTCGCGCAGCTGATCGGGGGTGCGGCCGTCGATGCGGTCGCCGGTGGGGGTCTGGGTCGAAGAGCTCACGGAGCTCCTTCCTCGGTCGAAGAGCAGGACACGTCGAAGATATCCATCGGCTGGACCATCGTGATCGGGCCGGTGTGCACCGCGCGCGCCTCGGCGAGCGGGATTCCGGGATCGGTCCAGGCCGGGATGTGGGTCAGGGCGAGCCGACCGACTCCCGCACGGGCGGCGGCCTCGCCCGCCCGGCGCCCGGTGAGGTGGACCCCGGTGAAGCGGTCGTCGCGGCCCTCGATATAGCCGGCCTCGCACAGGAACAGGTCGGCACCGGCCGCGAGCTCGTCCAGCGCCTCGCAGGAATCGGTGTCTCCCGAGTAGGCGAAGGTGACCCCGTCGGCGGTGAGCCGGAAGCCGTAGGCCTCGACCGGGTGCAGCACCGCGCGGGTCTCGATCTCCAGCGGCCCGATCGAGAATCGGTGGCCGTCGGTCAGGGTGTGGTAGTCGAAGGGGGCGGCGCTCACCCCGGCGGGGATGTGGCCCTCGCGGCCCAGCACCCCGGAGACCCGATCGGGCAGCGCGGCGGGGCCGTGGATCGGCAGCTTCCCCAGGTCGGTCCGCGAGTGGTAGGCCCAGAACACCTCGAGGCCGGTGAGGTCGAGGTAGTGGTCGGGGTGGAGGTGGGAGATGATCACCGCGTCCAGATCAGCGGGATCGATCACGTTCTGCAGGGGGCCGAAGGCACCGGAGCCGAGATCCATGAGCACCCGCCAGAGGCGGCCGTCCGCATCCACGTGCTCGATGAGGTAGCTGGAGGCGGCGCTGGTGGGACCGGCGAAGCTGCCGCTGCAGCCGATGACGTGGATCCTCATGCCGTGACCACCGGCAGGCTGCCGGTCATGTCGAAGGTCGGTCCCAGGAAGCGGCGGGAGAGGCGGGCGAAGTTCTCGCTGCCGGCGCCGACCGCTGTCTGGGCGAAGACGTGGTGGGGCGGACGCTCCGTCTCCCGCAGCCGCTCACCGGCCTGCAGGTGCCCGTACACATCCAGCGCGGTCTCCTCGGCCGAGGAGACCAGGGTGACGTCCGGGCCCATCACATAGCTGATCGGGCCCGCCAGCATCGGGTAGTGGGTGCAGCCCAGCACCAGGGTGTCCACGCCCGCCGCCTTCACCGGCGCCAGGTACTCCTTCGCCGCCTCGACCACGTCCCGACCGCTGACCACGCCGTTCTCGACGAACTCGACGAAGCGCGGGCAGGCCTGGGTGGTGAGCGTCAGCTCGGGGGCGGCGGCGAAGGCGTCCTCATAGGCGCGGGAGGTGACCGTGCCCTGGGTCGCGATCACGCCGACCCGGCGATTGCGGGTGGCGGCGACGGCACGGCGCACGGCCGGCTGGATCACCTCGACCACCGGCACCTCATAGCGTTCGCGGGCGTCGCGCAGCACGGCCGCCGAGGCGGTGTTGCAGGCGATGACGAGCATCTTCACCCCGTGCCCGACCAGCTCGTCCATGATCGTCAGCGCCAGCGACCGCACCTCGGCGATGGAGCGCGGCCCGTAGGGTCCGTGCGCGGTGTCGCCGATGTAGACCAGCTCCTCCTGGGGCAGCTGGTCGAGGACGGCGCGGGCGACCGTGAGGCCGCCCACTCCGGAGTCGAAGATCCCGATCGGCGCGTTGTTCATCCGTCCAAGGCTAATCTCGACAGCCGTCCACTGCTGTGATGGCACGCTCACTGCGTGCCGTTTCACAGTTCGGTCACATCCGCCGGCGCGGCGCGGAGACGGCCGACGGTGCATGCCAGGGCCTAGTCCAGCGCTCGCAGGAGGCTCTCCTGCAGCCAGGACAGCAGCTCGTAGACGGCGATGACGATGTCGGAGCCGACGTGCTCGTCATCACCCACGGGCTCTGCCTCCTCGACCTGATCCCCGATCTGCTGGAGCATCCGCACGGTGTCGAAGTCGCCGTCGCGCTCGAGCCCCAGTCTGTCGGCCAGCACGATCCGCACGTCGTTCAGTGCCCGCAGCATCGCCATCGATTCGGCGTCGTCGATCACGACCTCGCCGTGTCCGCCGCCGCTGCGGTCCAGGATCGTCATCACCAGGCGGAGGTCGGTGAGCTTGCCGTCGGCGAGATCCTGCTGGGCCAGGCGCCGGTACTCGGTCGCGAGGTCCGGATCGTCCGATGCCGCGGGGAACAGGCGCCGGACAGCGGCATCCGCGGGTTCGCGGGCGTCGCGACCGGCGAACTCGGCCTCGAGTCGGCGCAGCGGGTCCTCGCTCTGCGCGGCACGGCGCAGCCCGTCCCCGTGGGCGTCGATCCCCAGGTCCGCGCGGATCAGGTCCGCCGTCTCCTGGGCGACCTGGGCGATGATCGCCTTCTCCTCGCCGTCCAGCCGGCAGGCCATGGTCCCGTCCGTGCGACGCCGGAATGCGTGCGCCATCAGCGCTCCCCCGCCTTCTCGAGCGTGGCCTGGAGCCCGAAGGAGTGCATCGCCTGCACGTCGGTCTCCGCTCGCTCGCGGGACCCGCGCGAGACGATCGCGCGGCCCTCCTCATGGACCTGCATCATCAGCTGCTCGGCCACCAGGCGCGAGTAGCCGAAGTAGCGGCGGAACACGAACTCGACGTAGCTCATGAGGTTCACGGGGTCGTTCCAGACCACGGTGCACCAGGGGCCGTCGGCCTCCAGGACCGCCTGCGCGCTGCCCGCGGGGTCGGTGGCCGACTCGGTTCCCGGGTCTGCCCGCGACAGCTCGACCGGCATGCACATCCTCCTGAGTCCAGCCGCACCCCCAGGATCGGGATGCGGCGGTGACGAGTCTACGGGGCGCGCCCGACCATGCGCCGCCCCCGCACGCATTACGGTGGACCCCGTGACTTCTGCCCTGCTCACCGACCTCTACGAGCTGACGATGCTGGAGGCCGCCCGCGAGGCCGGCACCGCCTCGCGGCGCTGCGTCTTCGAGGTGTTCACCCGGTCCCTGCCCGAGGGTCGCCGCTACGGCGCGCTCGCGGGCACCGGCCGCGTGCTCGACGCGATCGCGGACTTCCGCTTCGACGACGCGGACCTGCGCTACCTGCGCAGGGCCGGGGTGCTGAGGGAGGAGACCCTCGAGCACCTGGCCGAGTACCGCTTCACCGGTGATGTGCACGGCTATGCGGAGGGTGAGCTGTACTTCCCGAACTCCCCCGTGCTGCGGATCGAGGGGACCTTCGAGAACGCGGTGCTGCTGGAGACGGTGGTGCTGTCGATCCTGAACCACGACAGCGGCGTCGCCTCGGCGGGAGCGCGGATGATCACCGCCGCGCGCGGCCGGCCCTGCATCGAGATGGGCGGGCGGCGGGTCCACGAGGACGGCGCGATCGCCGCGGCTCGCGCCGCGTACATCGTGGGCTTCGCCTCCACCTCGAACCTCGCCGCGGGCGCGCACTACCGGGTCCCGGTCGCGGGCACCGCCGCGCATGCCTTCACGCTCCTGTTCGACACCGAGGAGGACGCCTTCCGGGCGCAGCTGGCCTCCCAGGGCAGCGGGACGACGGTGCTGGTGGACACCTACGACGTCGAGACGGCGGTGCGCAGCGCGGTCGAACTGGCCGGGCCCGGCCTGGGGGCGGTGCGCCTGGACTCCGGGGATCTCGCCGCCCAGGCGGGACGTGTGCGGGCACTGCTGGACTCCCTCGGCGCGAGGGGCACCCGGATCACCGCGACCGGCGATCTGGACGAGCATCGCCTCGAGGAGCTGAAGGACGTCCCGCTGGACGGCTACGGGATCGGCACCCGTCTGGTCACCGGCGGCGGCCACCCCGCCCCCGGCTTCGTCTTCAAGCTGGTCGAGCGCGAAGGCGCCGACGGACGGATGCAGCCCGTCGGGAAGCGCTCCACCGACAAGGCCACCCTCGGCGCCGGCAAGGCCGCCTACCGCATGCGGGTGGGCGAGCACGCCCACGCCGAGCTGGTGCTGCCCGGCGAGGCGGAGGTCGCCGAGTTCGAGCGGGAGCTGACCGCGGAGCTGACCTCCGGAGCGTCGAGCCCCGACTGGACGCGCACCTCGCTGCGGCCGCTGCAGCAGCCGCTGATCCTCGGCGGCGAGCTCGTCGAGGACCTGCGCGCCCCGGCGCGGGTCGAGGCCGCACGCGCACAGCATGCCGTCTCGGTCGCCGAACTGGGCCTGTCCGCCGATGACGGCCCCGACGGCCCGGCCGCTATCCCCACCATCACCGATGGGGGCGAGGCCGCACGCGTACTGCGCTGAGAACCACGGGCGCGAGTCGGACCTGCGGTCGCGCGGTCGTCGCCGCGGACGTGCATGGAGCCCAGCGGCCGCTTCGAGCGGTCCGGACCGCAGCTCGTCGGTCGGTCACGGGCGCAGGTGCGACCTCTGCGGCAGCAGTGGCATAGAGGCCGCTCACCCGCCAGCAGTCGGCCATGCCCGCCCGATACCGGGCACGCATTGGTCAGCGGCGACCGACGAACCAGCCGCGCACGATCCCGATCCGCTCCTGGATCTGCTCGGCGCTCGCCTGGGCGACGGCCGGTCCCCCGCTGCGGCTGCGCAGCGTGTTGTGCACCGAGCCGTGCGGAGCGCCGGACTTCTTCGCCCAGGCGGAGACCAGCGTGCTGAGCTCCTTGCGCAGGTCCATCAGCTGCCGGTGGTCGACGACGCCGGGCGTGACCGGCGTGTTCGCGTGACTGTTCTTCTGGCGCCGGGCCTGCTGCTGGGCCTGCTGCTGCTGGAGCACGGTGCGCATCTGGTCGGCGTCCAGCAGGCCGGGGATGCCCAGGAACTCCTGCTCGTCCTCGGAGCCGATCGTGCCGCCGGCGCCGTACTCGCCGCCGTCGAACAGGACCCGGTCGAAGGACGCCTCGGACTCGAGCGCCTCGAAGCTCATCTCCAGCTGATCAGCGGCCTGCTCGGGCCGGTTCGCCTGCTCGATGAGGCTCTCGTCGAGCCCGGTCTCCTCGTCGCCCGTCTTCGGACGGCGATCCAGCACGTGGTCGCGCTCGGCCTCCATCTCGGCGGCGTGCCCCATCAGGATCGGCACCGTGGGCAGGAAGACGCTCGCGGTCTCACCGCGGGTCCGGGAGCGCACGAAGCGGCCGACGGCCTGGGCGAAGAACATCGGGGTGGAGGTGGAGGTGGCGTAGACGCCCACGGCCAGCCGCGGCACGTCCACGCCCTCGGAGACCATGCGCACGGCCACCATCCAGCGGTCCTCGGACTCCGCGAACCCCTCGATCCGCGTGCCGGCCCCGACATCGTCGGAGAGGACCACGGTGGGCACCTGCCCGGTGAGGTCCTGGAGGGTCTCGGCGTAGGAGCGGGCGGCCTTCTGATCGGTGGCGATCACCAGGCCACCGGCATCGGGCACATGGCGGCGCACCTCGGTGAGGCGGCGATCGGCGGCGGAGAGGACGGACTGGATCCACTCCCCCTTCGGATCCAGCGCGGTGCGCCAGGCCTGCTGGGTGATGTCCTTGGTCTCCAGCGCACCGAGCTGCGCGGAGACCTCGTCCCCCGCCTTGGTGCGCCAGTGCATGCGCCCCGAGTAGGTCATGAACAGCACCGGGCGCACCACGTGGTCGCGCAGCGCCTCGCCGTAGCCGTAGGTGAAGTCCGCCTTCGAGCGCAGGAAGCCCTCACCATCCTGCTCGTAGGTGACGAAGGGGATCTGTGAATCGTCGGAGCGGAACGGGGTCCCGGTCAGGGCCAGTCGGCGCGTGGCCGGGTCGAAGGCGTCTCGCACCCCGTCGCCCCAGGTGCGGGCGTCGCCCGCGTGGTGGATCTCGTCGAGGATCACCAGGGTGCGGTCGGCCTCGGTACGGGCGCGGTGCAGCGCAGGATGCATGCCGACCTGGGCATAGGTCACCGCGACGCCCTGGTAGTGGGAACCGTGAGCGCCCTGGGCGTTGGAGAAGTTCGGGTCCAGGGAGATGCCGACCCGGGCGGCGGCGTCGGCCCACTGGGTCTTCAGGTGCTCGGTCGGGGCCACCACGGTGATGCGGCGGACGGTGCCCTCGGCGAGCAGCGCCGCCGCGATCTGCAGCGCGAAGGTGGTCTTGCCGGCGCCGGGGGTCGCGACGGCCAGGAAGTCCTTGGGGCCGCGGTCGCGGTAGAGCTCGAGAGCCTCGGCCTGCCAGGCCCGGAGCTTGGGGACGGTGCCCCACGCGGCCCGCTCGGGGTACGCGACGGGCAGCGACCGCGCGGCCGCCTCGGAGGGCTGGCGGGGGTAGCTCGTGGAGAAGAGGGAGGGGGTCGTGTTCACAGCGAGAACCACCGTACCGCCGACGGCTGACGTTCCGCCGACACGACCGATGTGAGGAAGTCGCCGCGCGCCGGAGGTATCGCCGGCGCGCGGCGAGGGCTCAGCGGCGTCCGCCGAAGAAGCCGCGGAAGCCGCCGCCCTTGCCGGAGCCTCCCGCACCGGAGCCGTTCGAGCCGTCCCCGCCGTCGTTGGGCTCGCGGAAGCCCTCGTAGATCTCCTTGCACTCCGGGCAGACCGGGTACTTCTCGGGATCGCGGCCGGGCACCCACACCTTGCCGCACAGCGCGATCACCGGGGTGCCGCCGAGGGCGGCCTGGGTGACCTTGTCCTTGCGCACATAGTGGGCGAACCGGTCATGATCGCCGTCGTCGGTCTTCTGCTCCTGCTCCTGCAGCTGCCGGTCCAGCACCGCGGTGCCGCCAGGGCCCGCGCCCGGGTCGTCGCTGTAGGGGTCCATCCTGGACGGGTCGGACGTGGAGGACATGACTGCTCCCTGGATCGGTGACGTGATGACTGAAGTTTACCGGTCCGCGTCTCGTCGGTCATCGGCCCTGCCTCCCGCCCTGCGGGTCGCGGCGCTGAGACAATCCTCCCCATGGACGCTGTCGTCGACTTCCTTCGCCGCCTGCCTGACGAGATCGGCCGGATGGGCGGCTCGCTCGCAGGGCGGGCTGGCCTGCTGGCCGTCGCGCTGCTGCTGAACATCGGCTTCTACCTGCCCTCGCTGCCGGCGAGCATGCCGGGCACGGGCGTGCCCCACCTCGACAAGGCCGTGCATCTGCTGGTGTTCGCCCTGACCGTGTTCACCGCCGGCCGGCTGCTGGCGCCGCGGAAACGGTTCCCGATGGGCTGGATCGTCGTCGTCGCGCTCGTGCATGCGCTGCTGATCGAGCTGGTGCAGCTGGTGGCCCTCCCCCAGCGCAGCGGCGACGGGGTGGACATCCTGTTCGATGTGGTCGGCATCGCGCTCGGGATCGGGTTGTGGAGCGGGGAGCGACTGTGGCGGGCCTCGTCCGTTCGTGTTCCGGAATCCGAGGCCGACCCGGAATCGGTCGCAGAGGGTCGCCGCTGAGGGACGCCTCGTCGACGCGGTCCCCGCACCGACGCCTCACCCCGCACCTGAGGACGGCGCGCACCCTCCGGTGCGCGCCGCCCTCGCCGAGGCCCGGGTCCGGTCAGCCGTCCAGGGTGATCTCGTCGGCGTAGACGGCGGGCATGGCACCGGTGATGGTGTCGACCGTCCCGGCCTCCTCCCGGGCAACCTTCTCGACCGCGCTCGCGACGGCCTTGGTCACGCCCTCGTGGAACACGCTGGGGACGATGTAGGTGGGGTTGAGCTCGTCCGCGGCGACCACGTCGGCGAGCGCCTTCGCCGCTGCCAGCAGCATCCGGTCGCTGACCCGGGTGGCGTGGGCGTCCAGCAGTCCGCGGAACACGCCGGGGAAGGCGAGCACGTTGTTGATCTGGTTGGCGAAGTCGCTGCGCCCGGTGGCGACGACCTCGGCGTGCTTGACCGCCTCGGCGGGATCGATCTCCGGGGTGGGGTTGGCCATGGCGAACACGATGGAGCGGTCCGCCATGGTGGCGACGTCCTCGGCGGTGAGGATGTTCCCGGCGCTGACCCCGATGAACACGTCGGCTCCGGCGACGGCATCGGCCAGGGTGCCGGTGAGCTCGCGGGGATTGGTGACCTCCGCGATCCAGGGCAGGCGCCCCTCGAGCTGCTCGCGATGCTCATGGACGATCCCGTCCACGTCGGTGACGACCACGTCGCGGGCGCCGGCGGCGCGCAGCAGGCGCAGGATCGCGGTGCCGGCGGCGCCTGCGCCGGAGAGCACGATGCGGGCGGACTCGATGTCCTTCTCGACCACGCGCAGAGCATTGCGCAGCGCGGCGACGACCACGATCGCGGTGCCGTGCTGGTCGTCATGGAAGACCGGGATGTCGAGCTCGGCGCGCAGCCGGTCCTCGATCTCGAAGCAGCGCGGCGCGGAGATGTCCTCGAGATTGATGCCCGCGAAGACCGGGGCGATCGCCTTGACGTGCGCGACGATGTCCTCGACCGAGTGCGCGTCCAGGCAGATCGGGAAGGCGTCGATGTTCGCGAAGCGCTTGAACAGCGCGGCCTTGCCCTCCATCACCGGCATCGCGGCGAGCGGTCCGAGGTCGCCCAGACCCAGGATCGCGGAGCCGTCCGTGACCACCGCGACCGTATTGCGCTTGATGGTCAGGCGCCGGGCGTCCTCGGGGTTCTCGGCGATCGCCTTCACCACCCGGGCCACGCCGGGCGTGTAGATCATCGAGAGATCGTCGCGGTGGCGGATCGGGAGCTTCGACTCGACGGTGAGCTTTCCGCCGAGGTGCGCGAGGAAGGTGCGGTCCGAGACCTTGCCGAGCTCGACGCCTTCGAGCTCGCGGATGTCGTCGACGACCTCCATCGCGTGATCGTGGCCCGCGGTGAGGACCGTGATGTCCGCACGCATGCGCTCCGGTCCGGAGGCGGAGACATCGAGCGCGGTGACCGTGGCCCCGTGGCTCTCGATGCGGGCGGTGATGTCGCTGACCGTGGCGGAGCGGGCGGCGAACTCGAGTCGGATCGTGATGGAGTAACTCACGGAGGGCATCGGTGACATGCTCCACAGCTTAACGATCCGGGAGGGGTTGCGGGCACAGGACGCGGCCGGTGCCCTCGTCCCGGGACGACAGCGTCACGGACGCCGCCCGGGGCCCGCGGAGGCGCGAGCCGCCGAGGTGCTCAGGCGGTGTACGGCTCGACGTCGTCCGCGAAGCGGTCCCAGATCTCGCGCGCCGCGCCGACCAGCTCGGTGTAGCGCTCCGGGTGTGCGGAGGCCTGCACGGCCTGCGCGGCGGCGCCGGGCTCCCAGGAGGCGACATCGGGGACGACCTGCAGCAGTCCCGGAGCCTGGGAGTGCTCCCCGAGGCCGAGGAAGGCGTCCAGGGCGTGCTTCTTGTGCCGCACCTCGTCGTAGGTGCCCCAGCCCATCGAGGGACGCTGCTGGAACAGGCCGCCGGAGTCCGCGTCCACGGCCGGCTCGTAGTTGTACAGCCAGGCCTCGACGATCGCGGTGATCAGCGCGACGACAGCGACCTCCTCGCCCAGCTCGTGCCCCTTGACCACCGCGATGATGAACGTCGCGTTCGCGACCTGCCAGTCGTCCATCGCCTCCAGCACGAAGCCCTCGCGGGTTTCGGGCCGGGTCAGGAACTCCTCGGTCCACTGCGCGCTCTCCTGGGCAGCGAGATCTCCGTCGTCGAGCACGGCGGCGGAGGCCGGCGCGACGGCACCGAGCGTCGCCGCGGCGGCGAGGCCGAGGGCACCGGTGGCCAGCAGCCGGCGGCGGGGGAACGGGGAGCGGGTGCGGGCGGGGGCGGCAGAGGCCATGAGGCAGGATCCTTCGATTCCGAGGCGGCGGGAGCTGCCCGGTCGATCCGGGCCGTGCCAAGGTAACGAAGCGGTCACGACGCAGGAAGGGTGCAGGTCACAGCCGCAGCACTGCGGGGCTGCGGAGGATGCTGCGCTTGCCCCGACCATGACCCGTCCCCGCCGGACCGACGAGCTCCACGCGCCTGGTATCGTCGCCGGTCGTCGCTTTGCGGCAGGCCCGGGAGCCCGACTCCGGCGCGGACTCGGCCCGGGCCTGCAGCCGTGGCAGGTAAAGGTTCTGTCGCGTGACCTCGCAGACATCGCCGTCGTGTCGTGCGCCACGATCCAGGTGCCGATCGTCCTCTATCCGAGCGCGGCGATCGCTGAGCGGATCCGCTTGTCCGAGACCGTCTGCCTGGTGCCCAGGGTCTGGGCGAACAGGCTCACCCGGAACTCCTCCAGGAGCCAGTCGACCGCGCGCGCGTCGGGCTCCGCCCGTCGGCGCGCGGACAGCTTCGCCCGCCGCGTGGCCCAGTGCTGGGTGATGTCCCCGATCTGCCAGGCGAGCTGCTCGTCACGGCGGGGGTCGGCGGGCAGCTTGTCCAGGCGGATCGCGTCGGCCTCGAGGTAGCGGCGCAGGTCCGGGAGGTGGGTGATGCCGGTGCGGGAGATGAACCCGTCCCCCAGCAGGGAGGCCGCATGCTCCCGGATCTGCGTGAGATGGGAGAGCACCGAGAGCGAGGGGGCCCGGGAGAGCTCCTTGTGGAGCTTCGCGGAGGTGGCGAGCGCCGCCGCGGCGTCCTTCACCGCCTGGGCGGCGAGGGCGTCGTGCCCGCTGCGCACCTGTTCCAGCAGCGCCTCGTACTCCGCCGCGGTGCGCACCTCGGCGGTGCCGGCCAGGTGCACGGTCGCCGCCCGCGAGGCGTCCGCGAGCAGCGCCGCGGTGGAGGCGTAGTCCGAGCCCGCGACGGCGAGCTTGGTGGGGTTGGGCAGGGCGTTCAGCACCGCGCCCAGATCGGCGCCGAGATCCCGGTCCAGCAGGGCGATGACGCCCTCCCGGTGCGCGAGCGCCTGCTCGTCGGCGGTCGCGAGCACCGCGAGGTCCACCCGCTGGAGCCGGCCGTCCTCGCCCCGGCGCGCGACCAGGGCCGGATAGCCGGTGACCTTCAGCCCCCCGACGGTGGATTCGTGCACCGCCGGCACCCCCTCGGCCGGGAATCCGGGCAGGTCGGTGCGGGCGAGGGAATCGGCGCGGGTGGAGACCGAGGCATCCACCCGCTGCTTCAGCCGGGCCTTGAGCTGCTCCAGCTCATCGCCCGCGCCGATCTCCCGGCCCTTGTCATCGACCACCCGGAAGTGCATCCGCAGGTGCGCGGGGAGCTTCGTGGTGTCGAACTCGGGACCGTACAGCGGCAGGTCCTCCGGGACACCCGGCAGGGCGACCAGTTCGTCGGCGACCGCTTCGAGGAAGACCTCCCCGGCATCGGGGTCGTCGTCATGCAGCGTCGCGGCCACCGCCTTGGCCCGCTCCGGGGCGGGCACCAGATGGCGGCGGAGGGGTTTGGGCAGGGAGCGGATCAGCTCGGTGACCAGCTCCTCGCGCATGCCGGGGACGAGCCAGTCGAAGCCGCGGGACTCCAGCCGGTTGAGCACCGCGAGGGGAACGGTGGCGGTGACGCCGTCGGTGCCCTGCGCCCCCACCGCGCCGAAGGAGTAGCTCAGCGGCAGGGTGAGGTCCCCCTGCACCCAGGTGTCCGGGAACTCAGCGGCGATCGCCTCGGCGACCCCCTCCTCGGCGGCCAGCAGATCCTGCTCGGTGAGGGTGAGCAGGTCCGGGGTCTCATGACGCTGCGTCTTCCACCAGGTGTCGAAATGGCGGCCGGAGACGACGGAGGCGGGGATCCGCTCGTCGTAGAAGCGGAACAGCTGCTCGTCCGAGATCAGCAGGTCGCGGCGCCGGGTCTTGGCCTCGAGCTCCTCGAGCTCCTTGATCAGCGCCTGGTTGTCGCGGAAGAAGTGGTGGCGGGTGCGCCAGTCCCCCTCGATCAGGGCGTGCTGGAGGAAGATCTCCCGGGCGGCCCCGGGATCGATGCGTCCATAGCCCACGACGCGGTCGGCGACGATCGGCACCCCGTACAGGGTCACCTTCTGATGGGCCATCGCGGAAGCCTGCTTCGAGGACCAGTGCGGCGCGGAATGGGAGCGTTTGACGACGTGGGAGCCGGTCTCCTCCGCCCAGGTCGGGTCGATCCGGGCGGCGGTGCGGCCCCACAGCCGGGAGGTCTCCACCAGTTCGGCGACCATCACGTAGTCGGGGCGCTTCTTGGCCAGTGCCGAGCCGGGCCACAGCGCGAAGCGGGCCCCGCGGGCACCGGCGTACTCCCGGGTGCGGTCGTCCTGGAGGCCGACGTGGGAGAGCAGCCCGGCCAGCAGCGCCTGGTGGATCGCCTGCGGGGAGGCAGCGGTGTCGTTGCGGGTCAGGTCCACGTCCTTGGCCATGTCCCGCAGCTGCGAGTGCAGATCCCACCACTCGCGGATCCGCAGGTAGTGGAGGTGCTCGGAGCGCACCTCGCGACGGAACGCCGAGTTGGACAGCGCCTTGCGCCGGGCCTGGAGATGGTTCCAGAGGTTCAGATAGGCGAGGAAGTCGCTGGTCTCGTCCTCGAAGCGCTTGTGCTTCTCCTTGGCCTGCTGCTCCTGGCCCAGCGGCCTCTCGCGGGGGTCCTGGATCGACATCGCGGCGACGATGATCAGCACCTCCCGCAGGGCGCCCAGACGGTGGGCCTCGATGAGCATGCGCGCCATCCGCGGATCCAGCGGGAACCGGGCCAGGGTGCGGCCCACGCGGGTGAGCCGGCGCCCGCCCGGCGCGCGCGGAGCGTCCTCGAGCGCCCCGAGCTCGTCCAGCAGGCGCACGCCGTCGGTGATCGCGCGGCTGGCGGGCGGTTCGACGAAGGGGAAGGACTCCACGTCCCCGAGCCCCAGCGAGGTCATCAGCAGCACCACGGAGGCGAGCGCGGTGCGCAGGATCTCCGGCTCGGTGAACTCGGGCCGGCCGTCGAAGTCCTCCTCGGAGTACAGCCGGATCGCGATGCCGGCAGAGGTGCGACCGGAGCGGCCGGAGCGCTGGTTGGCGCTGGCCTGGGAGATGGGCTCGATCGGCAGGCGCTGCACCTTGGTGCGCTGGGAGTAGCGGGAGATGCGGGCCAGCCCGGAATCGATCACGTAGGAGATGCCGGGGACGGTCAGCGAGGTCTCGGCGACGTTGGTGGACAGGATGATGCGGCGGTAGGTGCCGGCCTTCGGCGGCGAGAAGATCTTCTGCTGGTCCTGGGCGGAGAGGCGACCGAACAGAGGCAGCACCTCGACCGGCAGGGCGGAACGGCCCTTCGTGCCCCGGCCCAGATGGGTGGTCAGCGCCTCGGAGATCTCGCGGATCTCCCGCTCGCCGGGAAGGAACACGAGCATGTCCCCGGGGCCCTCGGCCGCGAGCTCGTCCACCGCGTCGATGATCGCCTGGGTGAGGTCGCGCTCGATGGAGTGGATGTCCTCGAGCTCGTCGTCCTCGTCGCCGGGCTCGAGAGCGGCCTCCAGCACCAGCGGCCGGTAGCGGATCTCGACGGGATAGGTGCGGCCGGAGACCTCGATGATCGGCGCGGGCTCCCGCTCCCCCGAGGAGAGGCGGCGGCCGAAGTGCTCGGCGAAGCGTTCGGGGTCGATGGTCGCCGAGGTGATGATGATCTTCAGGTCCGGGCGCTGGGGCAGGATCTGGCGCAGGTACCCCATGATCACGTCGATGTTCAGGGACCGCTCGTGCGCCTCGTCGATGATGATCGCGTCGTAGCGGGTCAGCAGGCGGTCGCGGCCGATCTCGGCCAGCAGGATCCCGTCGGTCATCAGCTTCAGCCGCGTGCCGCGGCCGGTCTCGCGGGTGAAGCGGACCTGGAAGCCGACCGTTCCCTCCCCCAGCTTCTCGCCGAGCTCGCCGGCGATGCGCTGGGCGACCGAGCGGGCGGCGATCCGGCGCGGCTGGGTGTGGCCGATCAGCTTCCCGCCCCGGCCGTAGCCGAGCTCGAGCAGCATCTTGGGGATCTGGGTGGTCTTGCCCGATCCGGTGGCGCCGGCGATGACCACCACCTGGTGCTCTCGGATCGCGGCTTGGATGTCCTCCCGGCGCTGGGAGACGGGCAGATCCCCCGGATAGGTGAGGCGCGGGCCGGCGGCTTCGGGGAGGGCAGAGCTGGTCGGTTCGGGCGTCGAGGAGGGCGTGGTCATGGCGGTCCCACTCTACGTGGCCGGTGCCCCGGGGGTCGTGGGGATTCCCGGTCTCCCCGGACGTGGACGAGAGCGGCGGCGCATCCGGCAGCGCGAGCGACTGTGCCACGAGGTCTCCTCGATGTGGAGGAGCCGTCGCATCGCAACCGTGACCTCGGCATTGTGCAGGAGCACCGGGATGATGATCGCGCGGGGCGCACGCTGTCCCCCATGAGATATCGACTCGGATTCTGGATCGGACCCGCCCCGGCCGACGCGGAGGCGGCGTGCGCCGAGCTGTACACACGGGTGCGTCTCGCGGAGGAGATCTGGAGGGAGTTCGATCGTCCTCCGCCGCCCGTTCCTCGGATCCGCGGATTCGTCGACGCCGTGCTCGGGGTGCTTCCCGCCGACCCTGCGGAGAGCTCGCCCTGGAAGCACTCCGACGTCGCCGACGACGCGATGGCGGACACGTTCACCCCCACGATCCGAGGACCGCACCGGGGGGCGATAGCGATCCTGACCCGACTCGCGCACGACCACGGGCTCCAGGCATTCGATCTCGCCGCCCACCGGCTCCTGGACGCGGCCGAGGTCATAGAGGTCGACGGTGGGCTGTGGACCGATGCTCATCTCGGGGGCGGAGCGGATCAGCCGGAGTTCTTCGACTGCCGAGGACCGGAGATCGCTCGCGAGCGTCTCGGACTCCCGGCCCAGGATCCGGAGACCGCAGAGGAAGGTACCGATGCGCGATGAGCCACACCCTCGCCCTCTGGCCCGGCCCCTCCCCGGCGGACGCCGCCTCCGCCTGCCGCGAGTACTCCTCGGAGATGATCCGTCTCGGCATCGAATGGTCCCGCAGCGGCACGATCCCGAGCAGGAACGCCGCCGTGATGGCGTTCTGCCGCGAGGCGGCGAGGCTCCTGCGGTCCTCGCCGGCCGGAGTCGTGCACCCCATGCAGGACCCTTCGCAGTTCGGGACGCTCTGGGGCGACATGCTCACTCTCGAGCTCGACGGCCCCCAACCGCTCGCTCTGGCGACCCTGGCGCACATCGCGGAGGAGCACGCTCTGGTGCTCTTCGATCTGCGCACCCACCGCCTGCTGACCACCGCCGACGTCACGACGGCATTCGGTGAGCCGATGGTCCCGGTGCCCGCGCAGACCGACATCGTCGAGCAGGTGACCCGGTGCTCCCAGCGCTGGGACTGCATCGATGAGCTGCGTGTGCTCTCCTCGGGGCTGTTGAACTGCTCCGTGGCGCTGGACCCGTTCCTGGTGACACCGATCGAGGAAGAATACGCACGGTTCCAGCAAGTGCTGGACCTGCTGGGATGTCTCGATCTCGAGGACCTCAGGGAACGGCTCGAAGAGCTGATCCATGCCATCGATGACGATCCGGTGCGGTGAACGCAGTCAGCGAAGACTCCGGATCTCCTGCTCGGTGCGTCAGCTGCTCAGCAGCCGGTGCCCGGCCGCCCCCAAGCCGTCATCCGGTGCGTACGCGGTGACCAGCGAGAGCGCCATTCGGGTCGCCCAGGCCCAGGACCGTGCCACCAGCGCGTCCCAGATCTCCTCGTCATCGATGCCGGTCCACGCCGCAGTGTCCCGGTACGCGTGCAGAAGTGCGTCCGAGGGCAGGTGGAGCAGCATCCCTCCCAGATCGCTGGCCGGATCACCGCGAGTGGTGTCGCCCCAGTCGATCAGCGCGGCCGGTCCTCGCGCACCGGATTCCGGGACCACGACGTTGCCGGGATGCGGATCGCCGTGCAGCAGCAGCTCGCGCCCCCGCCAGGGCGCCGCGGCCAGGCCTGCGCTCCAGCGCGCCTGTGCTCGCTCGTGCCGTGCCGGGGGGAGGTCGGCCAGCTCGAGATCTCTCGCGAAGGCCTCGGCCCTCGTGATGAGGGGGACCCCGCGCACCGGGTTCCGGCCCACTTCCGGGGCGGGCCCGGAATGGATCGTCGCGAGCATCCGGGCGAGAGCGCCGGCGACCCCTGCGCGCATCCTCGGCTCCGTGACGTCGGCAGAGGTCCCGTCGATCCATTCCACCAGGACCGCGTCCTCGGCCATGGCGAGCACCGTCGGCAGTCCCATCGGCAGCTGGATGCCCAGACCGCGCAGTCGCCGCAGCACCGTCACCTCGCGTCCGAGCAGTGCCCGGGAGACCTCCCGCCGAGCGACCCGGAGCACGAGTTCTCTCCCCCGCAGCGATCCGACCGGCCACAGGACGTTGTCCCAGCCCTCGGCGCGGGGAAGCTTCGCGATCCTCCAGACGATGTGCTCGAGCTCGACACCCTCCTCGGGACGGAGCCGCGCGCACAGCAGTTCGATGCGGCGCAGATCGACGGGGAGGTCGGCGGCGGGCAGGACAGGGGCGACACTCGGCATGCCGGTCATCCGACCACCGTACGGGGGCGGGTGACCAAACGGCAATCAGCTTCTGGTTCCCCGACGCCGGTGCGGCCGCTGCGCCTCCCCGGAAGCCGTGCCCGGCTACGCCGAGGAGCAGCACATCGACGGGCGCCCGCACATGTATGTCTGTATGTCGACGTCGACGGGAACCGCTACCAGCTCGGTCATGGCCTGACCTGCGAGGCCTGAACGACGGTGCACTGAGTCGACGGCATATGGGGTCGGCAACGCGAAAAGCCCCCTCCCCCGCACGTGAGTGCAGGTGAGGGGGCTTCTCGTGGTGAGTGCAGTGGTGGAGCCGGCGGGAATCGAACCCGCGTCCGATAGTGCGGAGCAAGGACTTCTCCGGGCGCAGTTCGCGAAATTGTTTTCTCAGTCCCGACGATCGTGCGAACGCGTCGTCGACGGACTCAGTCACTCTGAGGTGTTCATCCTTCCCCGATGACGAGGGTCGGCAGCAGTGGCTCCTTAGATGATGGAACGATCCGGGTCAGGAGCACTCCCGGGGTTCCAGACTGCTAACGCTGATCAGGCAGCGAGAGCGAAGTCAGTGCGCTTAGGTTCGGCACTTATTGGTTTCCAGAGAACGTTTACGAGATGACTCTGGCTTCTCGGCCCGCTTCCCCTTGCTGGACAACTACCGTCGAAACCGATCGGCCCCTGGCGTGGGTATGCAGAACTATCGCTCGACAGTCCCTCAGGACTGTCCATGCACTCACTGTTCAGTTGTCAATCACCCACCGACGGCGGGTCTCCCCGTACGTCGTGTTTCGAGTCTACCTCGCCCCGCCGACGAACTGAAGCGGATATTCCTCAGCTCACGGCGAAGCGGCGGTCCCTGGACCGGGACCCGGGGAGGGACGAGGATGGCTCCGTGAGCAGTTTCGAGGCAGCAGGCATCCACGTCACCGTCGAGGACGAGACGCTGCGCGAGCAGGTCTCGGACCCCTCGGCCCTGGCCCGCTGGTGCGCGCGGCATCCGCAGGATCCGCGGACGGTCGCCTACCTGCGGATGCTCGGTCGGCTCGACGACGCGGCGATCGCCGGCCGGCTGGCCCTCGCCGCAGAGGGTCTCTCCCCCGTGATGCGCGCGGTGCGCCGTGCCCGCTACGCCCACGTGCTGCAGTGGCAGGGGGCGTTCGTGGCCGCCGAGGAGCAGCTGGACCTGGCCGCCGAGGAGACCGGGCTCGAGGACCCCACCTCCCCTTCGTCGATGTCGGTGCTGGCCGCAGTGTTCCAGCACCGGGCGAAGTGCCGCTTCGAGCATGCGCAGGCCGAGCATCGCGACGGTCGGCACGAGGCGGCGGCACGCCGCTGGGGGGAGGCCCTGGAGGATGCCCGTCGGGCGCTGTTCATGCGTGAGCACCTCGGCGTGGCCGATGAGGACGTGATCGCCTCGAGCCGCCAGACGCTCGCCCGGCTCGCCCGGCAGGATCTCGCGACCTGAGCTGCGACGACGCCGTCAGGCCAGCTCGCGCCGACGCATGGCGCGCTGCGCCTCGCGCAGATCCTGCTTCTCCCGCAGGGTCTGGCGCTTGTCCCATTCCTTCTTGCCACGGCCGAGGCCGATGACCACCTTGGCGTGGGAGCCCAGGAAGTACATCTCCATCGGCACGATGGTGAAGCCCTTCTCGCGGGACTTGCTGGCGAGCTTCTCGATCTCGACCTTGTGCAGCAGGAGCTTGCGCTTGCGGCGGGCGGCGTGGTTCGTCCAGGTGCCCTTCACGTACGGGGCGATGTGCGCGTTGTCCATCCACACCTCGCCGCCCTCGATGTAGCAGTAGCCGTCGATCAGAGAGGCCCCGCGATCACGCAGCGACTTCACCTCGGTGCCGGACAGGACGATGCCGGCCTCCCAGGTCTGGTCGATGTAGTAGTCGTGCCGGGCGCGCTTGTTCGAGGCGATGAGCTGCTTCGGGGGCCCGTCGTCCGCAGCGGCCTTCTTCGCGGCCTTCTTCTTCGCCGACATCGGGTCCCTCCTGTCGTTCGTCGCGGTGTGATCGTCGCGGTCGGTGCGTGGTCCGGGCGCGTCCGGCGACCGGCGTCCCAGCCTACGCGGTGGTCGCCACCGGCCGCGAGCTGATTTCGCGGACGGCGTCGGGAACGGTGCGGCCGCTCAGAGGTACTTGGCGGGATTGACGGCGTTGCCGTCCTCGTGGACCTCGAAGTGGAGGTGGCATCCCGTGGAGGAGCCGGTGGTGCCCACGTAGCCGATGGTGGTGCCGGCGGAGACCTCCGCACCGACCGGCTGGGCGTACCCCTGCAGGTGGTGGTAGGAGGTGGTGATCAGGTGCCCGTTCATGATGCCGTGGCTGAGGACGAGCTTGTTCCCGGCGCCGCTGTTGTAGGGCTTGGCGATGACCCGGCCCGAGTGGGCGGCCTTGACCGGCACCCCGCAGGCGACCGGGAAGTCGACGCCTGCGTGGAGCTTGCTGGTGCCGTAGATCGGGTGGACCCGCCAGCCGAAGTTCGAGTTCAACCGTGCATTGACGGGATAGATCCAGCTGCTGGACGAGGCCGAGGAACCGCTCGAGGACCCACCGCCCCCGCCGCTGCTCTGCTGCTGGTTCTGCTGGCGCTCGCGCTCCTCGCGCTCACGTGCCTCGCGCTCAGCCCGCTCCCGCTCCTGGCGGGCCAGCTCCTGGATCTCGGTGTCGAGCGTCGAGCTGCGGGTCTCCAGCGTCGAGACATCGCCCTCGTACTTCACCTTCTTGGTCTCGAGAGCTTCACGCTGCGTCTTCTGCGTCTCGTAGAGAGCATCCAGCGCCTGCTTGGCCTCGGAGGCCTCCCGCTCCGCCTTCTCGGTGCGCTCGACCGCCTTCTCGGAATCGATCTTGAGCTGCTTGATCTCCTCCCGCACCGCGACCAGCCGCTCCGCGGAGTTCTCGGTGACCGCCTGATCCGTGCGCAGAGTGTCCAGGCGGGTGCCCTGCGAGGCCATGGTGAGGCGATAGTTCATGGAGCGGTCGACGGCATCCTGCGGTGAGGCGTTGCCGATGTAGACCGTGGACGGGTTCGGGATCCCGCCGCCCTTGTAGGCGTTCAGCGCCACGGAGGCGAGCTCCTCGTTGCTGGTGTCCACCTCCTCCCGGCCCTCTTCGACCTCGCCGGAGAGGCGCTCCTCCTCGGCCTGTGCCGCAGCGAGCCGCTCGCCGATGAGGCGGTCCTCCTCACGGGCAGCTTCCAGCTCGCGCTGGGCCTCCTCGAGATCCGCCTGGGCCTGTGGGATCAGCAGCTCCGTCTCCGCGAGCGCGAGATAGGTCTCGGCGAGGTCCTCGTTGACGTCGCTCAGCTCGATGCGCAGGTCCTCCAGCTCTCGATCGACCTCTTCGCGCTCGGCGATCTTGTCCTCCTTGGAGCCATCGGCCGACGCCGGGGACATCGGCGCGACCAGCAGCGGCAGCGCCACCAGGGCGGCGGCGAGAATGCACAGGAGACGGCGCAGGCTGTTGAGGACCATGCTCATACCTTCAGGTAGCGGTTGAGAGAGATGACGGACGAGGCGACGGACAGGACGCCTCCGAGGATGACCAGGAGCGGGGCAGCCCACACGAGGTCGACGGTGCCCACCGTGATCAGCTGCTCACCGAGCGTGGGCGCGAGCCATCCCTCGACAATGTAGTGCAGGCCCACCCAGAGCATGCCCGAGGCGATGACGCCCCCGATGATCGCGGCCACGGCGCCCTCCAGCAGGAAGGGCAGGCGGATGAACAGGTTCGAGGCACCGACCAGCCGCATGATCGCGATCTCGCGACGGCGACCGGCGACCGACATGCGGATGGTGGTGGCGACCAGCAGCAGGGCGGCGATCAGCATCAGCACCGCCAGTCCCAGGGCGAACATCGTGGACTGGTTGAGCACATCGATGAAGGGAGCGAAGGTGCTGAGCAGGTCGGTGACCTCGTCGACCCCGTCCCGGCCCTGGAAGAACTCGACCACTGCGGCGGAGTCGTCGGCGTTCTTGAGCGTGATGTGGAAGGAGACCGGCATGTCCTCCGCGGTGAAGTTCGAGACGAAGCTCTCCCCCGCGAACTGCTCCTGGTAGATCTCCAGCGCCTCCTCCTGGGAGCGCTCGGAGTAGGAGGCGATGTAGGGGGCGAGCACCTCGTCGTCGAGCGCCTCGCGCACGGAGTCGATCTTGGCGTCCGTCGCCGCGCCGCCGGCGCAGGAAGCGGCCGTGGAGTGCGGGGAGCACAGGAAGATCGTCACCTGGGACTGCTCGACCAGCGTCGACTTCATGTCCATGATCTGCTTCTGCATCACCGCACCGGTACCGACGAAGGTCAGCGAGACCGCCGTGACGATCACGACGGAGATGACCATCGCGACGTTGCGCCACAGGCCGGTGAGGATCTCTCCGAGGATGTACCGCGCCCTCATCGCCGCTCCTCCTCGGTCTCGTCCAGGGAGGGGCCGCTCACGACGGGCTCCTCGGCGAAGGCGTCCTCGAGCAAGAGGTCCTCGTCCCGGACCTGGAGGGCCTCGCGCTCGTCGATCAGGTCCTCCTCGAGCACGTCGTCCGGCGACGAGGCCGAGCCGGTTCCGTCCGCGACGGAGAGGTCTCCCCGGGAGTCGTCCGCGGCCGCGGAGCTCTCAGCAGATGCGTCCTCGGTGTCCGTGCCGTCCTGCGCGTCCTCCAGCGGATGGTCCTCGCGATGGCCGGAGTCATCGGGAAGGTTCCCGGAGATGACGCTCACCGGGGCCGGGGTCGCGTAGGTGCCGCGCTCCTCGTCGCGCACCACCAGCCCGCCGACCATCTCGACCACGCGGCGATGCATCCGGTCCACGGCCGTGCGGTCATGGGTGGCCATGACCACGGTGGTGCCGCGCTCGTTGATCTCCGCGAGGAGATCGAGGATGCCACCGGCGGTGGCCGGGTCGAGGTTGCCCGTGGGTTCGTCGGCCAGCAGGATCGAGGGTCGGTTGACGTAGGCGCGGGCGATCGCCACGCGCTGCTGCTCACCGCCGGACAGCTCGTGCGGGAGCCGCTTGCCCTTGTCCTCCAGGCCCACCATCTCGAGCATCTCGGGCACCAGGCGGCGCACCACCTTGCGCGGGGTGCCGATCACGGCGAGCGCGAACTCGATGTTCTGGTACGCCGTCTTCGAGGGCAGCAGGCGGAAGTCCTGGAACACCATGCCGATGTCGCGACGCAGCGCGGGGACCTTCCAGGACGGGATGCGCGAGAGGTCCTTGCCGGCCACGTACACGGTGCCGCGGGTGGGAGCGACCTCCTTGAGGACCATCCGCATCAGCGTCGACTTGCCCGATCCGGAGGCTCCCACCAGGAACACGAACTCCCCGCGGGTGAACTCGATGTCGAGATTCTCCACTGCGGGGTGCTGTCCACGCATGTACGTCTTGGTGACGTCGTCGAAACGGATCACGGGTGCCTGTCACATCGGGGAAGTCGTTCCCGCCCAGCGTAGGGGCGCGAGCACCGGAATCGACTCACCTGTGGACAGCGTCCGGGTCAAAACCTGGTCAAGGGTGCGTGCCTCCGGTCACGTCGGCTCGCAGCACGTTGATCAGCTGTCGGACTTGCCCTGTTCGGCGCGCCAGCGGATGCCGGCATCGATGAACTCGTCGATCTCGCCGTCGAACACCGAGGAGGGGTTGCCCTCCTGGTACTCAGTGCGCAGGTCCTTGACCATCTGGTACGGGTTCAGCACGTAGGAACGCATCTGATCGCCCCAGCTGGCCTTGACGTCGCCCGCGAGCTCCTTGCGCTCGGCGGCCTCCTCGGCCTTCTTCAGCAGCAGCAGCCGGGACTGCATCACGCGAAGCGCCGCGGCACGGTTCTGGATCTGGGACTTCTCGTCCTGCATGGAGACCACGGTGCCGGAGGGCAGGTGGGTCATGCGCACGGCGGAGTCGGTGGTGTTGACCGACTGGCCGCCGGGGCCCGAGGAGCGGAACACGTCGACCTTGAGGTCGTTCTCCGGGATCTCGATCGCATCGGTGGTCTCGATCAGCGGGATCACCTCGACCGCCGCGAAGGAGGTCTGGCGGCGGCCCTGGTTGTCGAAGGGGCTGATGCGCACCAGGCGGTGGGTGCCGCCCTCGACGGACAGGGTGCCGTAGGCGTAGGGCGCGGAGATCTCGAAGGTGACCGACTTCAGCCCGGCCTCCTCCGCGTAGGAGGTGTCCATGACCTTCGAGGCGTAGCCGTGGCGCTCGGCCCAGCGCAGGTACATGCGCATCAGCATCTCGGCGAAGTCCGCGGCGTCGACACCGCCGGCACCGGCGCGGATGGTGATCACGGCATCGCGCTCGTCGTACTCCCCGGCCAGCAGGGTGCGCACCTCGAGCTCATCGAGGGTCCTGTGGATGCTGACCAGCTCGTTCTCCGCCTCGTGGAAGGTATCGGCGTCATCCTCCTCCGCGGCGAGCTCGACCATCACCTCGAGGTCCTCGATGCGGGACGCGAGCTCGCTGATGCGGCGACGCTCGGACTGGGCGTGCGAGAGCGCGGCGCTGACCTTCTGCGCGTTGTCGACGTCGTCCCACAGATCCTGCGCGGAGGCCTGCGTCTCGAGGTCGACGATCTTGGCGTCGAGCGCCTCGATGTCCGTCACCTGTTCGATGGAGGACAGAGTCGAGCGGAGCTGGGTGATCTCTGCGGAGAAGTCGATGGAAGCCACGAGGCGAGAGTCTACGGCAGGGTCCTGGGCTCCCGGTGCGCACCGCATGCCCGCGTCGCTCCGGGCACGGGGTCAGCCGCCCGTCGCGGTGTCCTCCCCGGCTGCCTCCAGCAGCCAGGGGCCGAGGTCGCGGCCGATCTCGACCAGCAGCGTCTCGCCCTCCTCGAGCGCACGCCGCGTGGAGCCGGCGCGGGAGGTGAGATCCCACGCGGTGTCGATCCCTGCCCTTCCCAGCTCCTGCGCGTCGAGGGTGATCACCCCGGCGACCGCTGCGACCGGCAGTCCGCGCTCCCGGGCCCGTCGTGCCACCTCTGCCGGGCCCTTGCCCTGCAGGGTCTGGGCGTCGAGCTTCCCTTCGCCGGTGACCACGACATCGGCCTGGGTCAGCAGCGCGTCGACACCGACCAGCTCGAACACCGCGTCGGCGCCCGAGCGCTGTGCGGCGCCGAGCAGGAAGAGACCGAATCCGGTGCCGCCGGCGGCACCTGCGCCGGGCCGGTCGCGGTGGGCACCGGCGGGGTCCAGGATGCGGGCCGCGACGGCGAGGACCTCATCGGCTGGTGTGATCTCTGCGGAGGCGAGGCCCTTCTGGGGACCGTAGACGGCGGCCGCCCCCTCGGGGCCGAGCAGCGGATTGGTGACGTCGTTGGCCGCGATCACGGTGACGCCGTCCAGCACGGCGAGCGCGGGGCCGAGGTCCGCGGACGCGAGCGCGCCCAGTCCGCTCAGGCCGGGGCGGAGGTCGGTGCCGTCCGGGGCGTGCAGCTGGGCGCCGAGGCCCTGGAGCAGGCCGGCTCCCGCATCGGTGGAGGCGCTGCCGCCGAGACCCACCAGGAGGGTGCGGGCGCCGGAATCGATGGCGGCACGCATCAGTTCGCCGAGCCCCCGGGTGGAGGCGAGATGCGGGGCGAGCTCTCCCCCGGGCAGGGCATCAAGGCCGACGGTCTCGGCGAGCTCCAGCACGGCCACGTCCTCCTGCAGCGCCCAGCGCGCGCGGCGGGGCGCTCCGGTGGGCCCGGTGACGGTGGTGGAGCGGATGGTGAATCCGGCGGCATGCGCAGCATCGACGGTGCCGTCCCCGCCGTCGGCGATCGGGCAGGACAGCACGCGCAGCTGCGGCGTGGTCTGCGCGATGCCGCGTCGCAGGGCGTCCACCACCTGAGCGGCGGTCAGGGTGCCTTTGAACTTGTCCGGGGCGAGCAGCACGGTGGGGGTCATCGGGCGCGGGCCTCTCCTTCGACGGTCAGCGGGATGGCGGTGCCCGTCCCTCGCGTGAACCATCCTGCCAGGGGCGGGTGCGTGCGCGCGGTGAGGACCACGTGGACGGTGCCGTCGGGATCCACGGTGAGGGAGGAGAGGGCGATGCCCTCGGTGCGCGTCGTCTGGTGCGGATAGTCGCGCAGCTGCGCCTCGGCGGCGGCGCGGGCGGAGCTGGTGCGGATCGCGGTGCCCTCGCCCGCGGTGTAGAGGCGCGACGGATCGACCGCCTGGGCTGCGGCGAGGGACGCACTGTCCGCGGCGTGCTGGAGGCCGTTGCGTTCGAGCTGCACCCCGGTGATCGCGGTGCCGACGGCGATCACCATGAGGATGACCACCAGCACTCCGGTGGTCAGTATCGTCATCGACCCGCGGGCGTCGCGCCCCCGGTCCCTGAGCGTCCGGAGCAGGCTGCGCATCAGGGGCCCGCCCGATACTGATCGACCTGCACCGCATGGGCGGCGCCGACGGTCACCGGACCGGTCTGCCCCAGCACCGGTCCCAGCCCGGGCACGGGGACGGGAATGCGCACCTGGGCCGTGACGGCCCCGCCCGGAGTGGCGCAGGGATCCTCGGTGCAGTGGAGCGTGACGACATCGCCCGTCGGCAGCCCGTGGTCCTCGAGGATCATGTCCGTGTGCCGTGCCGCCTGCTCCACCGCGAGCTCGGGGTCCGCTTCCGTGGCATGGATCCGGGCCACGTCGCGGGAGATGGAGTCCGCCGCGAAGACGGCCGCCTGGACGTTGCCCAGGGTGAGCACGAGGTAGAGGGAGGGGATGAGCAGCGCGGCGGACAGCACCACGAATTCGACGAGCGCATTGCCGTGCTCGGCGCGGAGGGCGCCGCTCACGGTCCGCTCTGCGGGGCGAGGTCGCCGTCGGTTCACCATGACTCCTCATCGATCGCTCGACCCTGCACCGTCATCGCCCCGGCCGGGCCGAACAGCCCCACCAGCGGCAAGGTCGCACTGAGCTGGACGCGGATGACCCCGTCCGAGCCCTGCACCGAGGTGGCCTCGGCATCCAGCCGCCCTCCGAAGCGTTCGTCGATCAGCCGTTCGGCGCGCACGGCACCGTCCTGCGGCGACGCCCCCACCAGCGCGGCATGGTGCGCCCCCTGGACCGCGGCGTCCGCGAGCGTGTTGCGGGTGTGGACGATGAGCGCCGCCTGGACGATCATCACCGCGATCAGGATGATCAGCACCGCGACCATCGGGAACTCTGCGACGGCCGAGCCGTCCTCGCCACGGAGCCGGCCCCGCCGATGGCGTCGGTCCTCCGGACGCGACGGCCGACCTGCCGGCACTGCACCGGGGCGCCTCCGGTCACGTCCCTTCAGCATGACTGTCGGTTCAGAGGCTGCCGTTGAGGAACGGTGCCATCGCATTCTGGAAGATCTGCACGATCTGATCGGAGGCGACGGCCCAGAGGGCCACCACGATGCCTGCGGTCATCAAGGTGATCAGGACCCATCCGGGCACATCACCCTGCTCGGAGGCGAGACGGACCCGCAGTCGCTGCATGCCGGAGGCCCGCTCCGGGGACCGTCGCCCCAGCGGGTGACCGGGGAGGGCTCTGCGACGCCGGGTGCTGCGATGGAATCGGGAACGGTGGACGGTCATGTCGGCCTCCTCGGCGGTGGTTCCGGATCGGAGTCCGGTGCTGGTGTCGTGTCAGTCGGATTCGGGCGGGAAGACTCGAGGGCAGGGGGCGGGCGGAGGGCGCTCACAGGGTGATCTCCAGGACGGCGAGTCCGGGGAAGATCGCGAAGACGATCACCAGCGGCAGTACGAAGAACACGACCGGGACGAGCATCATGATCTCGCGCTGGCCAGCGGTCTCCATGAGTTCGCGCTTGGATTCCTCACGAGCGTCCTGTGCCTGGGCTCGGAGCACATCGGCGAGCGGCGTGCCGCGTTCGATCGCGATCGAGACGCCCTCGCCGAAGCGGCCGAGCGACCCCAGCGGGGTCCTGGCTCCCAGCGATGCGAGCGCCTGGGACACGCTGGTGCCGGCTCGGATGTCCGCGACGGTCGCCGCGAATTCATCGGGCAGCGCACCGGAGGAGGTGCGGGCGACGCGTTCCATCGCCGCGATCGGACTCTCACCGGCCGCGACGGCCAGTGCCAGCAGATCGGCGACGGTCGGGAACTCCCGTGCCATCCGTGCCGCCCGGCGCTTGATCTCCGCCCCGAGGAGATAGTCGCGCAGCAGCACCCCCGTCACAGCACCGAAGCCGACGATGAGCAGACCCATCAGCGGACTGGTGCCGCGCAGAGCGATCGCTGCCACGGCGAGGACGACCCCCAGCACCAGGCCGGCAGCCCCGAAGACCACCTGTTCGACGCGGAAGGAGTCCGCGGAGGTCCGTCGTCCGGCCAGCCGCAGCCGGCGTTCGAGCTGGTCAGCTCCGCCCGTGAGCCGCTCGAGAAGACCGAGCACACGCACGGCCACCGGTCCCATCAGGTTCTCGAGCACCCGGCGCAGCTGACTGGTGCTCCGCGGTGCCGCGAACAGCGATCGGGAGCGGGAGCGGCGGAGGTAGGGATCCACGCGGGCGCCGAGGTCACGCGAGCGCAGCCAGGGAAGCCGGCCCAGGATCAGGAAGAGCCCCACCCCGCACAGGAGGCCGAGGCCGGCGCCCGCCAGCAGGGGGCCGGAGACGCTCATCGCAGCACCCTCTCGTCCTGGGGCAGCCTCGCGATCAGGAGCATCACGCGATAGGCGATCAGCGAGGCCACTGCACCGGCTGCGATCAGCACCAGACCGGTCGCGGAGTCGTAGGCCTGGGCGGCCTGCGGCCGGGTCGCCATCAGGGCCAGCACGATCCACGGGGCCGCCAGGGCCAGCCGAGCCGCGTTGACGGTCCAGGACTGGCGCGCCTCGAGCTCGGCCCGGGTGCGGGCGTCCTCACGCAGGAAGGCGGACAGGGTGTGCAGCAGGCTGCCGAGATCCGTGCCTCCGACGTCGCGGGTGATGCGCAGCGCCTCGACGATCCGATCGCCGATCGGATCCGCCAGCCGGGTCTTCAATCGGTCCAGACATGCCGCGAAGTCCCCGCTGGCCTGATAGTCCAGGGCGTACTCGGAGAAGGCTGGACGGAGCTCCTCAGGACCCTTCCGGCTGAGCTGCACCAGCGCCTCCGGCAGCGAGAGTCCGGCCCGGATCGCGGAGTTGATGTGATCGACCGCCTCGGGCCATACCTCCCGCATCGCCGTGGTGCGCCGCCGGGCCGCCGAGCGCAGCACCAGGATGGGCAGAGCCGACGCGACGAGCCCGATGGCCAGCGACGGGATGACGGCGCCGGAGATGGCCCACAGCGCGGCGGCCACGACCAGCCCCAGCCCGGCGCTGAGCGCCGGAACAGCAGCAGGCGGGACCGTGTCGAGGCCGACCTTGATCAGGTCGTCGCGGAGCCTGTCCATCCCCCTCCCGACGATCCCCCGCCGGGAGGGGGCGTCCTCCTGCTCCCACAGCGACCACCAGATCGACAGCAGGCCGAGGCCGGCGATCAGGCCGAGGAACGCTCCGTCGCTCATGCCGCGCTCCGTCCCAGCAATGCGCTCAGATCGTGGCCCGCCCGTGCGAAACGATCCGTATGCGGAGGCTGTCCGTCACCGCGCACGAGCCGGTCGCCCTGCAGGGAGAAGACATCGGAGATCTCGATGACCTCATCCTCCACCCGCCCGCTGAGCCCGACGATCTCCCGCACCCGGCGGCGCCCATCGACGAACATGTCCAGGTGCACGACCAGGTCGATCGAACTGGCCACCGTCGGCACGACGAAGCGGCTGGAGACGTTCTCCCCGGCGAGCAGCGGGAGCGTGCACAGCTTGGTCACCGCGTCCCGAGCCGAGTTCGCGTGGATCGATGCGAGGCCGGGCAGGCCGCTGTTCAGCGCGATCAGCATGTCGAGGCTCTCCGCCTCACGCACCTCCCCCACGATGATCCGGCTCGGCCTCATCCTCAGCGCCTCCTTGACCAGGCGCCGCATCGAGATCTCGCCGGTCCCTTCGAGGTTCGCCTGGCGGGTCTGCATCGCCACCACGTCGCGCAGCGCGAGATTGAGCTCGAAGACCTCCTCTATGGTGACCACCCGCTCCCGCGCACCCACCGACCTGGACAGGCAGCGCAGAAAGGTCGTCTTGCCGGCCCCGGTGGCCCCCGAGGCGATGACGTTCAGCCCGCTGGAGATCGCCGCGTCGAGGAAGTCCGCGGCCTGCTGCGAGAGAGAGCCGAGCGCGACCAGACCCTGGAGGTCGTACGCCTTGGCGACGAACTTGCGGATGTTGACGGCCCAGTGCTTCCGGGTGACGCTCGGGATCACCACGTGCAGACGGGAGCCATCCGGCAGCAGGGCATCCACGAACGGGGTGCTCATGTCCAGACGGCGTCCGCTGGAGACCAGCATCCGCTCGACGATCCCGCGCACCTCCGTATCGCTGAGCACGATCGTGGTCAGCTCGCTGCGTCCGTTGCGGGCGCAGAAGACCTGTGAGGGCGAGTTCAGCCAGATCTCCTCGATCGTCGGATCGTCGAGCATCTCCTGCAGCGGGCCGAACCCGCCGATCCGGGCGGCGACCTCAGCGACCGTCGACTCGCCGTCATCGCGCAGCACCGGCACCTCGCCGGAGGAGGAGCGGCGGTCGTAATCGCCCATCACCTCACGGATCAGCGGCTCCAGCTGATCCGCGTGCACGTCCAGCCCGCGACGACGGATCAGCTCCCGCGATTCGCTCTCGATGATGGTGGCGGCGTCCATCCCGTCCCTCCGTGGTCCCGACCGAGCGGTCCCTCGATGCCGTCCGACATGTGACGCAGGTCGCGTCACCTTCGTCACTGTAGGGCGCTTCGGCGCGCGGCGCGCGGTGCTCTCAGTAAATGTGGACAACTCGTTCGGCTCGCTCTCATGGCAGGATGAGAGCTGTCCGTGAGTCACCCGATCCCAGGAGCGTCCTCATGGCCGATTCCGCCACCGCGCAGGGCGATGATGCCCCGAAGCTGTCCGGCACCACCGTGAAGTACATGGCCAAGCGCGTGCTCAGCGAGTTCCTGCGCGACAGCGGCACGGACCAGGCCGCGAAGCTCACCTACTTCATGGTGCTGTCGATCGCTCCCACTCTGCTGGCCCTGTTCTCCCTGGCCACCTTGCTGCTGCACGGGATCAAGGATCAGATCGCCCAGCTGATCAAGGACGCCATCTCCTCCGGCGCGGGCGGCAGCGGGATGGAGGTCGGCGGCGCCGTCGAGTCCACGCTCGACTCCCTGCTGGGCTCCTCGACCGGCGGGACCGTCGCGCTGATCATCGGCATCGCGACCGCGCTGTGGTCCGCCTCGGCGTACATCAAGGCCTACGGGCGGGCCGCGAACCACATCTACGAGGTGCGCGAAGGCCGCGGTCCGATCAGGATGAACGGCACCATGCTGCTGCTCACGATCGCGATGATCCTGGGCATCCTGCTGGTGATGGTCTCGGTGCTGCTGAGCGAGTCGATCGTCGAGGGCCTGCTGGGTCCGATCGCCTCCACCATCGGCGCGGAGGGTGTGCTGGCCTTCCTGATGGAGTCGTTCCTGCCGATCTGGGCGTGGGTGAAATGGCCGGTGATCCTGGTGATCGCCTTCGCCCTGATCTCGCTGCTGTACTGGGGCGCGCCCAACGTCAAGAAGCCCTTCCGCTTCATCTCCCCGGGCGGGGTGTTCGCCATCCTGGGCATCGGCGTCGCCGCGGTCGCACTGTCGATCTACATGAGCACCGTCGCCGGCTACTCCAGCTACGGCGCGATCGGCGGCATCATGGCGGTGCTGTTCGCCCTGTGGATCATCAACATCGTGATCATCATGGGCGCTGAGGTCGACGCCGAGTACGAGCGCGTCCGCGAGCTCGCGGCCGGCAAGCCCGCCGAGGACTCCCTGGCACTGCCCCTGCGAGACGCCAGCGGCGCGGAGAAGGCGGAGGCCAAGCGCGAGAAGATCGTCGACGAGGGCCGGGACATCCGGCTGCAGAACCTCCACCACGATTCCGATGCCTACACGGGTGAGGACGCCCGGCTCACCCCCCGCCACGGCGTGCCCACGGTCGACCCGGGCTCCGACGCCTCGGGCCGCGGCACGGCCACGAAGGACGACTGAGATGTGCGGGCGCTTCGCCTTCTTTCAGGAGATCGATCCGCTGGTGGACGATCTCGGCGCCGTGGACCTCACCGATCCGCAGCTGCGCAGCCGCTGGAACATCCCTCCCACCGCCCCGATCCACGTGGTCACCGAATCGATCGACGAGGACACCGGTGAGGTGCTGCGGGCGCTGCGCATCGCGCGCTGGGGGCTGCTGCCCCCGTTCGCGAAGGAGGCCTCGTTCTCCTCCCGCACCTTCAACGCCCGCCGGGAGACCCTCGCCGAGAAGCCCAGCTTCCGCGGCAGCCTGGGCCGCTACCGGGCGATCGTCCCGATGGACGGCTACTACGAGTGGGTGCGCGACGGTGCCGGGAAGCGCAAGCAGCCCTTCTTCATCGCCCCGGCGGACGGCACCCCGCTGTACATGGCGGCGCTGGTCTCCTGGTGGAAGGGGCCGGGAGGCCACGAGGGCCCGGCCGCGAGCGAGGACGGCCGCTTCCTGCTGTCCGCCACGATCATCACCCGCCAGGCCACCGGCGACCTCGCCGAGATCCACGACCGCACCCCGGTGATGCTGCGCCGCGACCAGCTCGACCCCTGGCTCGACACCGCCATGGACGACCGCCACGCCGCCCAGGCATGGATCCTCGAGGACACCCACCTGCTCGAGGATGCGACCCTCGCCGTCCGCGAGGCGGACCCGGCGGTGGGGAAGGTCGGCAACGACGGTCCGGAGCTGCTGGAGCCCCCGCAGACCCTGCTGTGACGCGCGCCGTCTCATCCCCGGACCGGGATCCGACCGCGGTCTGACGCGCCCGGGATCCACCCCGCCGTACCCTCGGATCCATGACCGACGGCTCCGCACAGCATCCGGACGCGCCCCTGCGGCGCGCCCGGTCCCGCGACCCGTTCCGCTGGATCATCGAGAACCCCGGCACGGTCGACCTGTTCGCCTTCGGCGGCGCCGCGCTGCTGCTGCTCGTCTTCTCCCTCGCCAGCGGCGGCGTCGGCTGGTGGACGCTGTTCACGGTGCCGATGGTCGCCGCCGGGGCGCTGTGCCGGGTGCGGCCGCTGCCCGGCGTGCTCGTCATCGGCGCCCTGGCCGTGCTGCACCTGCTGGTGAACGTCCCCGTCGTCCTCGGCGACGTGATGACGTTCTACGCGATGTTCTGCGCCGTCGCCCACGGCAGATCCCTCGTGCACGGCCTGGGGATCGCCGCGGGCATGCTCGGGGTGTTCGCCCAGGCCGCCTTCTGGGCGCTCGACGCCCTGCGCTCGCCGTACGGGGGCCCGCTCGAAGCACTGGTCAGCTTCGTCGGCCTGGCGCTGGTCGGCACCATCACGATCATCGCGATCTGGGCCCTGGCCAATCTGCAGCGGGCCCGGCTGCGACAGCTCGCCCTGACCCGCGATCGGGCCGAGCAGGCGCTGCGGGAGCGGGAGCAGCGCACCGCGCTCGCCGTCGCGGACGAGCGCGCCCGCATCGCCCGCGAGATGCATGACGTGGTCGCGCACTCCCTCTCGGTGATCATCGCCCAGGCCGACGGCGGCCGCTTCATCGCCGCCCAGAAGCCCGAGCAGGCCGCCGAGGTGCTGGGCACCATCGGCGAGACCGGCCGCGCAGCGCTGGCCGACATGCGCTCCCTGCTGGGGGTGCTCCGGCAGGAGGACGAGACGAGCTTCGGCCCGCAGCCCGGCCCGGAGATGCTGCCCGAGCTCGTCGAGCGGGTGCGCGGCACGGGCCTGCAGATCGAGCTCGAGATCGACGGCTCCCTGGAGGGCCTCCCCCAGGCGCTCGGGGTCTCGGTGTTCCGCCTCGCCCAGGAGTCCCTGACCAATGTGCTCAAGCATGCCGGCCCCGGAGCGAGCGCCGTGGTGCGGGTCCATCGCGACCGGCAGCAGCTCATGATCGAGGTGAGCGACGACGGGCAGGGCACGGACCCCGACTCCGACGGGCAGGGCCACGGCCTGACCGGTATGCGCGAGAGGATGTCCGTGTTCGGCGGGAGCCTGCAGGCGGGCCCGCTGCCCTCCCACGGGTACCGGGTCCGGGCCACGGTGCCCCTGGCCCACGAGGGCGGGAGCAGCGCCCGCGACCGGCATCGTCAGGATCCACACCGAGATCGCGCCGGGAACGGGACAGATCCTGACGATCCCGCACCGCAGGCGGAGGTGGCGACGGCCCGTGCGCCCTCCGCCCCGTCGCCTCCCGCCCCTCACCTCCCAGGAGATCATCGATGACCGAGCCCCTCGACCGCCCGCTGCGCATCGCCCTGGTCGATGACCAACCGCTGGTGCGAACCGGCTTCGCGATGGTCATCGACTCCCAGGACGACATGGAGGTCGTCGCCCAGGCCTCCGACGGCGCCGCCGCCGTGGACGCACTGCGCGCCCGCACGGTCGACGTGGTGCTGATGGACGTGCGCATGCCCCGCATGGACGGGATCGAGGCGACCGCGGAGATCCTCGCCCGGGCCCCGGAGGGCAGGGCCCCGAAGATCATCGTGCTGACCACCTTCGACCTGGACGAGTACGTGGTCTCCGCGATCCGTGCCGGGGCCAGCGGCTTCCTGCTCAAGGACGCCCAGCCCGAGGACCTGCTCGGCGCCATCCGCACCGTGCATCGCGGAGACGCCGTGATCGCTCCGTCGGCCACCCGGCGGCTGCTCGAGCGCGTGGTGCAGACCCCCGAGCCGGCGCAGCAGGACGCCGCAGTCCTCGCTCCCCTCACCGACCGGGAGCGGGAGGTGCTCACACTGATGGGCCGCGGCTTCTCCAACCAGGAGATCGGGGCGGAGCTGTTCGTCGCCGAGGCGACGGTGAAGACGCACGTGGGGCGGGTGCTCGCGAAGCTCCGCGCCCGGGACCGGGTCCAGGCCGTGATCATCGCGTTCGAGACCGGCCTGGTCGCTCCGGGCTCCCGCTGACCGGTCCGCGGCGGCCGGGACCACCCCGTCAGACCACGGTATGACGCGTGCGGACCCGGAATCGGACTCCCGTCCCCCGACGCACGACCACAGGGGGATCCCTCCCCGCCGGAGCCCGGGGAGCATGGCAGATGACCAGCACACCCACTCATGAAGGACTCCCGATGACCACCGCACCCCTGGCCGCTCCCCCGACCTCCGAGGGCGACCGCGCAGCCGCCCTCGTCGCCCGGGACGTGACCCGCCGCTACGGCACCGGCGCCGGCACCGTCACCGCACTCGATGCAGTGGACCTGGACATCGCCCGGGGCGCCTTCACCGCGATCATGGGCCCCTCCGGCTCCGGGAAGTCCACGCTCCTGCACGTGCTGGCCGGCCTGGACTCGGTCGACGGCGGGTCGATCACGCTGGAGGGCACCGAGATCACCGGCCTGGGCGACGACGCGCTGACCCGGCTGCGCCGCGAACGGATCGGCTTCGTCTTCCAGTCCTTCAACCTGCTGCCGATGCTGAGCGCCGAGCAGAACATCCTCCTGCCCCTCGAGCTCGCCGGCTCCCGGGTGGACCGCGCCTGGCTGGACACCCTCACCTCCGCCTTCGGCATCGCCGACCGGCTCACCCACCTGCCCTCACAGCTCTCCGGCGGCCAGATCCAGCGCGTCGCGATCGCCCGCGCCCTGGTGACCTCCCCGGCCGTCGTCTTCGCCGACGAGCCCACCGGCAATCTCGATTCCCGGACCACCGAGGAGGTGCTCGACTTCCTGCGGCTCTCGGTCGACGAGTTCGGCCAGACCGTCGTCATGGTCACCCACGAGCGCGACGCCGCCGAGCGGGCCGACCGCATCGTCACCCTGGCCGACGGTCGGATCGCGAGCGACGAGCACCTGCGAGGACAGCGCTGATGGCCCGCCGCAGCCCCGTGAAGCTCACCCCGCTGCGACGCCATGTCGCCGCCGCCCTCACCATCGCCCTGTCCTGCGCCTTCGTCGCCGTGATGCTGCTGGCCGGGAACCTCGTCCAGGCCTCGCTGCGCTCCGACGCCGCCCAGCAGTTCGACGGCGCCGATCTCGAGATCACCCGCGAGCTGACCGAGGAGGACCGGGCATCGCGCAGCCCCCTGCCCGCCCCGCAGATCGAGGGCGCCGACGCGGTCTGGCCCGAGCCCGGCACCTATCTCGCCCTCGGCTCCGAGGAGGCGGAGGCGTTCCTCCGGGTCACCATGCAGCCCCCGGGCGAGGCCCCGGATCTCGCCGCAGGCGCTCCTGCCGCCGACGGCTCCGAGGTGGTCCTGGATCAGAGCGCCGCGGACTCCCTCGACGTGGGCCTCGGGGACTCCGTCACCCTGCCTGCCGACTTCTCGCCCGACGGGGAGGAGCATCCCCTGACCGTGGTGGGCATCGCCCCCGCCCCCGAGGGAGCCGTCTTCGGGGCGACGCCCCGAGTGCTGGTGGGCGAGGCGAACGCGGAGGCGCTGCTGGGCCCGGGGGCCGGCACCCTCACCGACACCTGGTTCGCCTCCGTCCCCGAGGGCGCCGACCCGGCCGCGATCGCCGAGCGCGCCGACGGCACGGACGGGCTGTCCGTGCGCACCACCGAGGCGGCCGAGCAGGAGGCGGCCGAGTCCATGCTGCAGGGATTCGCCGCGCTGGGCCTGGTGCTCGCCGTCTTCGTGGTGATCGCTCTGTTCACCAGCGCCGTGGTCATCGCCAACACCTTCGCGGTGACCATCGCCCAGCGCACCCGCTCGCTGGCTCTGCTGCGCACCCTGGGCGCCACCCGCTCGCAGGTGCGCGGCGTGGTGCTGCGCGAGTCTCTCGTGGTCGGGCTGCTCGGCGCGGTGGCCGGCATGCTCGGCGGTCACCTGCTGGCGCAGGCGGCGCTGGCCGCGGCCGCCGGGATCGGCTGGCTCGACGGCGTGATGATCGTGCCGGTCAGCCTGCTCTCTGTGCTGGTGCCGGTGGTCACCGGCGTGCTGATCACGCTGCTGGCGAGCCTCGCGCCGATGCGGGCGGCGACCCGGGTGGCCCCGCTGCAGGCGCTGCGCCCGGTGCCCCCGGCCCGGCGTCACGGGCTCGGCGTGCAGGGCGTGGCCGGGCTGGCCGCCGTCGTGCTCGGGATCGCGGCCCTGGCGGCGGGAACGGGACTCGCGCTGTCCGGCCGTGCCACGCCCGGGATCCTCGCCGCGATGTTCGGCGGAGTGGTCAGCTTCACCGGTGTCCTGCTGACGCTGGTCGTGCTCACCCGTCCGCTGTCGGCACTGCTCGCGAGGATCGTCGGCCGCCTCGGCGGGCTGCCCGCCCGGATCGCCGGCGCGAACGTGGCCCGCAATCCGCGACGCAGCGCCGCCACCATCGCCGCCCTGCTGATCGGGACCACCCTGATGACGATGATGGCCGTCGGTGCCCGCACCGCCGAGGCGACCCTCACCTCCGAGCTGGACTCCCGGCGCCCCATCGACCTGGTGATCAGCACGGGAGAGATGCCGCAGGACGCGCCTGAGCAGATCGCCGCGATCGCCGGCATGGACTCGGCCCATGCCTCCGCCCGCGGAGACATCGACGTGGGGGTGCCCGAGCCGATGACCCTGTACTCCGTCACCCCCGAGGCGCTCCGGGAGACCTCGCACCGCCCCGAGATGGCCGAGGAGCTCAGCGACGGGGTGGTGTTGCTGGGCCAGGAGCGCGCCGAGCGCTTCGGGCTGGAGGACGGCCAGGTGCTCGAGATCCCGGGGGCCGACGGCTCGCTGCACGAGCTGCGGGTCCAGGTCGACGCGAACCTGCAGATGTCGATGGTCACCCCTGCCACGCTCGAGGACCTCCTGGGAGCGCAGACCCGTCCCGTGGTGCTCGCGGACTTCGCGGACCGCGGCAGCGAGGCCCGCGAAGGCGTCGACCTCCGCGAGATCATGAGCGCGGTCGGTGAGGTCACCGCCGGCAGCGGCTACTCCGAGGTGTCGCTGGTCGCCGGCGGTGCCGAGCGGGAGTCCTACGGGCAGATCCTCGCCGTCCTGCTGGGCATCACGGTCGGGCTCCTGGCGGTCGCCGTGCTGGTGGCGCTGGTCGGTGTGGCCAACACGCTCAGCCTGGGCGTCATCGAACGCACCGGCGAGAACGCCCTGCTGCGGGCGCTGGGCACCACCCGTCGGCAGATGCGGGCGATGCTCGGCTGGGAAGGGATCCTGCTGGCCCTGGTCGGTGCGGTGCTGGGTCTCGCCCTCGGCAGCCTGTACGGGGTGCTCGGGATCAACGCCCTGCTGGGCTCGACCTTCCCCGTCTCGATCACGATCCCGTGGGTCCAGCTCGGCCTGGTGCTGGTGCTCGCGGTGCTGGCCGGCGCGCTGGCCTCGGTGCTGCCGGGACGCACGGCCGCGCGCACCGCACCCGCCGCAGCCCTGGCCGACGCCGAGTGACGTCCCTGCCATCGCTCCCGCCGTGGCGGCGCAGCCGGCCGGGATGAGCTCGGCCGGGACGACGACGGGCCCCGCACCGGAATTCCCCGGTGCGGGGCCCGTCGCGCAGTCGGCGGGAGCGGGAGGCTCAGGCCTCCCCTCCCGGCAGCGGCGTGGAGCGCACCAATCGGGTCAGCAGCACGAACAGCACGGTGGCCAGCAGCAGCGCGAGCGCACCCTGCCAGTACAGTCCGCCCCGCAGCAGGCTCGCCCCGATCAGTCCCTGGAACAGCTGCCAGGTGATGCCGAATCCCAGACCGAAGCGTCCCTTCGCGAGGATCGAGCGCGCAGCCACCCCGAGGCCGAGGGCGAACAGGAGCAGGAACATCCCCAGCCCGATGCCGAACCGCGCATCGAGGATCCCTCCGGAGACGCCGATGAAGCAGTAGGTCGCCGTGGCAGCGAGCAGCAGCGCCTCGACGGAGAGCAGCGCGGCGACCGGGGTCCGGCTGCGCGGGCCGGGGTCCTCGGCATCGACGGCGCGCGCGGAGGATCGGGATTCGGAGGGCATGGTGGCACTGTAGCGGCCCCCGAGGCTCCCCGCCGACGTGCCTCGACAGTCGGATGACAAGCACCTTCCGTCGCAGGACGCAACGCCTTCGTGCCCGGCATCACGGCACGTACGCGTCCGGATCAGCAGGTGTGGGAAGTGCCACCAGGCTTGCGCATCCAGACCCTTGTCGACGCCGCGACCGCCCCACAGAATGGATGTCGGCTCGCCTCGCCGGCGGTCACCGCGGAGATCTCATGCTCCCGGTGCTGCGGCATCGAGCCGGAGACCCGAGAACGCCCCCTGTGGGAGCGACCCTCGCCGCGTCGCGCCCCACGGGGTGAGGTGCGGCGTCCTGGAAAGAGAGAGTGACGATGGACTGGCGCCACCGTGCCGAGTGCCTCAACCATGATCCCGAGCTGTTCTTCCCGATCGGGAACACCGGACCGGCGATCACACAGATCCAGGAGGCGAAGGCGGTATGCCAGAAGTGCGACGTCATGACGGCGTGCCTCAAGTTCGCCCTCGAGTCCGGCCAGGACTCCGGGGTCTGGGGCGGCCTGTCCGAGGATGAGCGCCGCTCCCTCAAGCGCCGCAACGCCCGCGCCCGCCGCGCCGGCTGATCCGTCCCCCGCGGCGATGCGTGACATCGCCGCGGCGCCGCGGGCCCTCCCCCGGGAGCCCGGCCCTCCCGGGCGGGCTCAGATCGTGAGCGGGTCCAGGTAGACCTCGACCATCGCGCGGGTCCCGCCGTCGTCGAGGCTGTCCCAGGTGAGCGTCCCGCCCAGCTGTCCCTGCACCAGCGTCAGCGCGATATTGGTGCCCAGCCCGGTCGGCTTGGCCGCCCCCATCCCTCTGCCGTCATCCTCGATCGAGATGAGCAGGTGGGAGCCGGTGCGCTCGCTGTGGATGGTGAGCGTGCCGCCGGTCTCCGAGAGACCGTGCTCGACGGCGTTGGTGGCCAGCTCGGTGACGACCAGTGCCAGCGGTGTCGCCTCCTCCGCCCGGATCGATCCGACCCGTCCGGTCTTCCGGGTGCGCACCTCGACCTGGGCATCGGCCAGCCGCGGGGTCCCCGCTCGATGCACCGTCGCGCTCGCGGCGTCGACAGCGAGCCGCAGGCACCGGTCGATCACCTCGTCGAAGTGCACCGCCTCCTGGGAGCCCTGCAGCAGCGACTCGTGGACCAGCGCGATCGTCGAGACCCTGCGCATCGCTTCGGCCAGCGCCTCGCGCGCCTCGTCGGTCTTCATCCGCCGTGACTGCATCCGCAGCAGCGCAGCCACCGTCTGCAGGTTGTTCTTGACCCGGTGGTGGACCTCGCGGATCGTCGCGTCCTTGGTGATGAGCTCCCGCTCCCGGCGACGCAGCTCGGTCACGTCACGCACCAGGATCACCGCGCCGGTGCGCCCGTCCCGATCCGTCAGCGGTACCGCGCGCAGCGACAGCGTGCCGCCGCGGGCCTGCATGTCCGAGCGCCAGGCCGCCCGGCCCATCAGCACCAGGGGGAGGGATTCGTCGACCGGGCTGCGGGACTGCAGCACCTCGGTGGAGAGCTCGGCGAGCGTGATGCCCTCCATGTCCCCCTCGATGCCGAAGCGGTGGAAGGCCGAGATCGCGTTCGGAGAGATCCAGCGGACCACCCCCGCCTCGTCGAGCTCCACCACGCCGTCGCCGACGCGCGGGGCCCCGCGGCGGGGCGGGATCGGCGCGCCCTCGATGGGGAACGCCCCGGTCTCCAGCATCCGCAGCAGACGGCCCCCGAGACGACGCTTCTGGGTCTCGCTGTGGGAGGTGCGGCTGTCGTCATCCGGGTGCTCCGCCGCCAGGACGGCGAGGGTGCGACCGTTCTTGCGCACGGGGATCAGGAGACCGGTCGCGGTGCGTCCCTCGCGTTCGATGGCGGTGGGGCGGTGGTGCGGCTCCCCTCCGGCCAACAGCCGCGTGACCTCGGTGCCCTCCACGCCGTCATCGCTCAGGCTGCCCACCGGGTCCTCGTAGTAGACGGTGGAGCCGGTGGCGGGGCGGCAGTGCGCCACGGCCAGGGCGCCCTCCTCCTCCTGGATCCACAGCACGAGGTCGGCGCGCAGCAGGTCGGAGAGCAGGTTCCAGTCACCGATCAGGTGCTGCAACCAATCGGCCTCCTTCTCGGAGAGACCACGGTTGTCGGCGAGGAACTTGGACAGGCTCGGCATGGAGACAGGATAGAGGCCGGGGCCGACTGCTCTGCGCCCGTCCCACGGGAGGGCGTCGGCTCGGGCTCCTCTGCCCTAGGCTGAGCGCGAACAGTTCCGAGGAAGGACCAGGATGAAGCTTCGCGAGACGTTGACCCTCCCGCTGTCGGCCGCCGGTGCGGCGGCGATGTACGCCGATCCGGAGTACACCGCGATCCGTCGCTCGACCCTCGGGGCCACCCGGGCGGAGTCGTCCCTCGAGGGGGATCCCGCCGGTGCCTTCACCGTCCGGACCGAGCTGTCGATGCCCACGGATCGAGTGCCGGACATGGTGCGGCCCTTCGTCGGCTCCTCGGTGACCATCCACGAGAAGCAGAGCTGGTCCGCTCCCGAGGCCGACGGCGGCCGGAAGGGCACGACGACCCTCGAGGTCGCGGGCACCCCGGCCGGTCTCACGGGTTCGCTGCGCCTGCTCCCCGACGGGGAGTCGCGCAGCAGTGTCGAGATCGACGGAGACCTGGTCGCGAAGGTCCCCCTGCTGGGACCCAGGCTGGAGAAGGCCGCCGTGCCGTACGTCTCCACGGTGCTGCGCGCCGAGGAGCGGTCCGCCCGGACGTATGTGGAGTCCCACGCCGACTGAGCGGCGGCCCGGGGCCTCCGGCTCAGGCTGTCGGCGCGCTGTCGCGGAAGGCGAGGGCATCCTGTCCCTCACCGGCATCGAACCACAACAGCGCCGGGTCCGTGTCGTCCTTCTCCGCCGCCCACCTGTCCTGCTCGGTGACGTGGAAGCTGGCGATCTTCGCGGAGCGGCGCTCGCGCAGCCGGATCCCGAATGCGCCTCCGTCCTCGGTCGCCGCGGCGAGGACGCCGTCGGACACGTCCGCGGCGATCACGAGCGCCCTCGCCGCGTCCTCGGCACCCGTGAAGGCGACATGCACCGCATCCTGCATCGCCTCGTACTCGAGATCCTCCTCGTCCTGGCCGGGACGGTCCGCGCTCGCCTCCGCCGTGACCGCCCAGGCCACGCGACCCGCGTCGAGGTCGACGAGCCTGCGCCCCTCCTGGAGCGCCGGTCGGTCCTGTGCCATCAGCGGGAGATAGATCCTCATGGCACCATCCTCTCACCGGCTCCCCGGGGCGGCCTGCGCAGGTGCGGTCCTCGAGGCTCCCGCTGGGTCCTCGCCCTGGACCGCGGGGGACGCAGCGAGGTCGCGGAGGCCTCGGCGCAGCGCGGAGCGGGGCGCGGATTCCGACAGCAGCGCCCCGTCCCAGGCCGCAGTGCGGCAGGCGACCGGATCATCCGGGAGCAGGGTCAGGGAGTCCAGCGGCAGTCGTGAGCCGATCAGTTCCCGCAGCCGGTCCCCCGGCACGGGGGCACCCACCCGGTTGACGATGACGTGGAGCTCGCTCACCCCGAGCTCCGCCAGCCGGGCCTGATCGCGCAGCAGCCGCGTGATGCTCACCGGATCGGCCGTGACCACGGCGATCACCGCGTCCGCCACCTCGAGAGCGCTGATCGCCGCGGCGTTCCGCTGCGGGGCGGCGGTGTCGTAGCTGAGCTCCTCATCCTCTTCCAGCACGGCAGCGACGTCGGCGATGACCAGTTCCCCGCGACGTGCCAGGGCTCCCCAGACCCCCTCGAGCGTGGTGCGTCGCAGCTCTGCCCAGCGCCCGGGGACACCGATCCCGCTGAGCAGCCGCAGCCGCGGCTGGACCAGCGGCAGGAGCGAGTCCATGGTCTCCTCGTCGAGCGTGTCGCGGTCATGGGCGCGTGCGGCGGCCACCAGCCCGGGAGCTTCGTCGAGCACACCCAGCATCTGGCTCTGGGCCGGGCCGTAGGTGTCGGCGTCCACCAAGGTCGTCTCCCGACCGGCCGCCGCGGCCTCGGCCGCGAGGTTCACCGCGATCGTCGAACGGCCCGGTGCACCCACGGGACCCCACACCGCGATCAGTCGACCCTGCGCGCCCGGCTCAGCGGTCTGCGCCTCCTGGACCCAGGCTTCGGTGTCCTCCTGCTCTCCGAGCACCGCCGCCTCGACCGCGGCGAGGATCTCGTCGACCGGAGCGTCGACGGGCACCATGTGGCGCAGGCCCAGCGACGTGCTCTCCGGAGCATCCGCCGGCCGCATCCCCACGACGGCGGCGTCGCGGATCATCGCCGCGAGCACATCCCGCCCCAGCCCGCGGACGGTGACGTCGAGTAGGACCACGTCGCCGATGCCGGCAGCGGTGACCGCGAGCGTCTCGGCCAGATCCGCGCAGCGGCGCACCACCCTCGCAACGGGATGCCGGTCCGTCGCGAGGTCATGGACGATCCGCACCTCGTCACTGCCGGAGGCGCACAGGACGATGTCGATCACGGTGCGACCCCGTGAGCCCCGGGAATCCCGATCACGTCCAGCCGCTCGTCCTGGGACAGCACCTCGAGCACCTCGTCGAGACGGTCGCTGGGCACCAGCACCTCGACCGACATCTCCTGCATGCCGAGCGAGCTGCCCTCGTCGATACGGCGCACGACCGCATCGGGAACCAGCAGCCGGGCCTGTGCGTCTGCGCCCTCCTCGCCGGCCGGAGCGGTGTGCCACAGCTCCACCGTCGCCCCCGGCACCACGGACTCGGCCACCGACGCTTCGACCGGGATCACCACCGGCCGCAGCGGCACCTCGGCCGACTGGCCGATCGCGGACATCGGCACCAGCTCACCCGGCCGGATCGTGCGCAGGGCCACGGCGCCCTCGGGGACCGCCTCCACGGTGCCGACGTAGTGGTCCGTCTGCTCGCCGAGCCGCAGCTCGACCACCATCAGATCCTCGGCGCTGATCGCATCGCCGGGCACGATCGCCGACCGGGCGACCAGCACCGCGGTGGTCTCCGACAATCGCGAGACCAGCACGGCCCCCATCAGCACGCTCGCCACGACGAGGACGATGCCGACGATCAGCCGCGGGTCCTTCCATCGCGGCGTGCGCAGTCTCATCATCGCTGCGGTGGCCCCCACTGTCAGCTCCTCCCCGTCGCCCGGCCGCTATGACCCGGATCTGAGGGGAGGCTACGTCAGCTCGAGCCGTGATGGGCGGGAAGAACGGCATTGTGGAGAACTTCGACCCTCCGGCTCGGAGCCGGCGGACGGGGCCCGCCGTCCACAGTCGCGACACCGGTGCCGGGCAGTGATGAGAGACTGTCGGCATCATCCCCCAGGTGTGAACCGACCGGAAGGACCGTCGATGCCGCCACGTTTCGTGCCGCTCAGCGATGTCGCGGAGATGCTCTCGATCTCGGCCTCCCAGGCATACGCCCTGGTGCGGTCCGGGGAGCTGCGGGCGATCAAGGTCGGCGGCCGCGGTCAGTGGCGGGTGGAGACCACGGAGATCGAGTCGTACATCCAGCGCAGCTACAAGGCCACGGCGAACTACCTCGAGGAGGAGCACCGCCGGGAGCGCGCGAGGGCCGACGGGAACGGCTGACCTCTCTGCAGCGCGGGAGGCACCGGCGCGCAGTCCGTGCGTCGGTTCAGCCCAGCTGCACGACCCGCAGTGCCGAGAGCGCCACGGTGATCCGTGCGGAGCCCGGCACCGGGGACGACTCCCCCGTCGGCAGTGAACGGATGTCCAGCGCATCGGCACCGACGGCGGCGATCCGTCCGGTCAGGGCGCCACCGGACGTCTCCAGGCGCACCACGCTGCGGTCCCGTGCGAGCTCGCGCAGGATGGAGCCGAGTCCCCGCGGGGAGCTCGGGGGATCCTCGGCGAGTCGTGCTCGGGAGGGCAGCCCCTCCGCCATCACGACCGCGGACAGCGGAACCACCGCGCTGCGAGCGCCACCCTTCGCGGCGAGGGCGATCCACTCCGTCGCCACCTCCCGCACCGTGCCGGTCACTCGCACAGAGGCGCCGAGGTGCAGCGTCACCCGGTGTCCCTGGGCGCCCCGGAACCGGTCGGCGAGGGTCAGCTGCGCCTGTTCGGCACGGGTGAGGTCCTCGGAGACCGCCCGCACCTCTTCCTGCTGATGATGGGCGAACTGGCCCTCGAGGTCCTCGAAGATCCGCTCGAATCGCATGGCTCCACTGTAGGCCGCCGGGCTCGGCGCGAGACCGGCGGCGACCGCTCCTCCCCACCGCGGCTCCGTCCACACGATGCCGAGATCCCATTGCGAAGTACGTCACATGCGACTACTTTGCCTCTACAGGCAGTCGATCTCATCAAACTGCATCAAACGACATCTGAACGTGCGGTCATCACGGCCGGCACGGGCAGAGCACGATCTCCAGGGGGATCCATGCGCGACGCTTCTTCGACACCGGCCGCGCCCATGCCTGGAGCGAGCCTGCTGGGCGGGGTGATCGCCGCTGCCGGGGCTCTGGCCATGGGGGCGTCGATCCGTTCTCTGCGCGATCTGGCGCAGACCTCCCACGGGCACGAGATCCTGATCGTCTGGGTGCTCCTCGGCCTCGCCTGTCTCGGTGCTCTGCTCTGCCTCCACCTCACCCTCATCTGGGTTCTGGCGGCGGCGATCATGCTGGCCGGGCCGGCGAGCCGCACGGGTGCTGCGCTGCTGGGCCCGCTGCGGGTCCTCGCTCCCCGCCTGGCCCGTCGCCTCGCGAGCGGGGCGGCGGTCGCGACCGCCGCCACCGCTTTGACACTCGCTCCCGGAATGGCGAGCTCGGACCAGCTCACCACCGATCAGGAGCCGAGCGCGCTCCCGGTCACCCGGAGCGCTGAGCTGCTCTCGACCGAAGCGCCACCGACCGATCCCGCCCCGGAGGCCGCGGCCCCGGTCAGCGGCGGGCCGGGGACGGGGGATGCGAGCTCCGGCGCTCCCCTGCCCCCGCTCGGCTGGGGCGGCGGGCCGTCACCGGCGGCGACCGACGGCGTCGTCACGACGGCTCCGGACGCCGGCGCCTCAGGCCGGGACATCTCCGACTCCGACCCGGACGGTCCGCCGCCCGCACCGGTGCGCACCGTCGTCGTCCATCAGGGCGACAGCCTGTGGAGCATCTCGGACGGGCTGCTGGGGCCGGGAGCATCCGATCCTGCGCAGATCGCCGCCACCTGGCCGCTCCTGCACGAGACCAATCGGGACGTGATCGGTGATGACCCCGATCGTCTCCGTCCCGGCCAACAGCTCACCGTTCCCGCCGCAATGACCACCCAGGACATGCCATGACCACCACTGATCAGCGCCCCGCGCATTCCGCCGCCCACGCCACCGCCCCGGACGATCCCCGCACGGTCGAGCCGCTGGTGGCTCCCGTCGCCAGACGCGCTGTGGAGATCATCCGCGATATGCGTCCCGAGAACTCCCTGGCCCGGCTCATCACCCCGGAGGTGGGGCAGCAGCTGGCGCGGCGCGCCGCCCTGACCCGCAGGCTGCGGGCCACCACCGGCTACGCGCCGCCGCGTCAGCTGAGCGTGACCGGTGTGCGCCTGTGCGTGGTCAACGCGCATACGGTCGAAGCCAGCTGCGTGCTGCGCGAGCCCGATCGGGCACGGTTCCTCGCCATGCGCTGGGAGCTCCGCCACACGGGCTGGCGAGTGACGGTGCTGGAGATCGGCTGACTCAGCGCCGCCGACGCTGCTTGCGTCGCTGGGCCCGGTTCTGCCCGGACCCCTGGGGGGCGCCGTCGGGCTTGTCCTGCACCGTGTCGTGCGCCGCACCGTCCGCGGCCTCACCCTGATGATGACGAGCGTGATGACGGCGCTGGGCCCGTGACATCGTCGAGGCGTCCTGGACCCCGCTGCCCTCGGCGGAGGTGTACCTCAGCTGCTGCCCCGCCGGGCCGTCGTCCAGACCCTTCGCACGCAGCGTCACCGAGTTCTCCTGCGCGAGCTGATCGACCGCCTCGTCCTCGGAGCTGTCCGCCGTCTCCCCGCCCACATCGTCGCCTTCGGTCGCCGACGTGCCGTCCTGCGCGACGGGATCCCCGGTCGCGACGGTCTCAGCCTTCGCGCCCGCAGCCTTCGCGCCCGCGTCGGTCGTCGTGACCGCTCCGGCACCGTCGGAGTCCTTCGTCGTCGTGGCCGCGGCGCCCGCCGCGAGCGCGCCACGGGCAGACGTGCCCGCGCCGCGCAGGAGATCGCTGACGGCCCTGGGCACCACCGGTTCAGTCTTCTCCACCTGGACCTCGAGGTGGTAGACGTAGCCGACCACGTCCTCCTTCACCCCGGCCATCATGTCGTTGAACATGAGGTGTCCCTCGCGCTCGTACTCGATGAGCGGGTCGCGCTGGGCCATCGCCCGCAGGCCGATGCCCTCCTTGAGGTAGTCCATCTCGTAGAGGTGCTCGCGCCAGCGCCGGTCCAGGACCGACAGGAGGACACGACGCTGCAGCTGCCGCAGCCCCTCCTCGCCGATCTCCTCGCGACGCTGCTCGTAGGCCACGCGCGCGTCCGCCAGGATCTCCTCCTTGAGGACTCCCGCCTCGAGGTTCTCCTTGCCGCCCACCTCCTCGATGAGCTCCTCGGCGGTCAGCGAGATCGGGTACGCCGGGCGCAGGGCGCCCCAGAGCTCCTCGAGGTCGACGTCCTCCGCGGGCCTGCCCTTGGTATGGGCATCGACGGTGCCGCCGATGACCTCGTCGACGAAGCGTTCGATGTGCTCCTCGAGCTCCTCGCCCTCGAGGATCCGAGCGCGCTCCTCGTAGAACTTCTTGCGCTGCTTGGTCAGCACGTCGTCGTACTTCAGGACGTTCTTGCGGATCTCGGCGTTGCGGGACTCGATCGAGTTCTGCGCCCGCTGGATCGCGCCGGAGACCATCCGGCCGGTCAGCGGGATCGACTCGTCGACGCCGCCGCGGGCCAGCAGCGACTCCGCCGCCCCCGAGTTGAACAGCCGCATCAGATCATCCTGGAGCGAGAGGTAGAAACGGGACTCGCCCGGGTCGCCCTGACGGCCGGAGCGGCCGCGCAGCTGATTGTCGATGCGACGGGACTCGTGCCGCTCCGTGCCCAGCACGTACAGGCCGCCCAGCTGGACCACCTCGTCATGCTGCTCGGCCACTGCGTCCTTGGCCCGCTCGAGCTCCTCGTCCCAGGCGGCCTCGTAGGCCTCCTGGTCCTCCTCGGAATCCAGGCCCCGCTTCTCGAGCTCCGCATGGGCCATGAACTCGACGTTGCCGCCGAGCATGATGTCCGTGCCGCGCCCGGCCATGTTCGTCGCCACGGTGACGGCGCCCTTGGCCCCGGCCATCGCGACGATCGCTGCTTCCCCGGCGTGGTTCTTCGCGTTGAGCACCTCGTGCTCCACGCCCTGGGCCGTCAGCAGCTTGCCCAGGTACTCGGACTTCTCGACGCTGGTGGTGCCCACCAGCACCGGCTGGCCCTTCTCGTGCCGTTCGACGATGTCCTCGACGACGGCGTCGAACTTCGCCTTCTCCGTGCGGTAGATGCGGTCGGCCTCGTCCGCGCGCTGCATCGGCTTGTGCGTGGGGATCGGCACCACGCCCAGGTCGTAGGTGTTCATGAACTCGGCGGCCTCGGTCTCGGCGGTGCCGGTCATGCCGGAGAGCTTCTCGTAGAGCTTGAAGTAGTTCTGGAGGGTGATCGTGGCGAGGGTCTGGTTCTCGGCCTTGATCTTCACCCCCTCCTTGGCCTCGATCGCCTGGTGCATGCCCTCGTTGTAGCGGCGCCCGGCGAGGATGCGGCCCGTGTGCTCATCGACGATCATCACCTCGCCGTTGAGGACCACATAGTCCTTGTCGCTCTTGAACAGCTCCTTCGCCTTGATGGCGTTGTTGAGGAAACCGATCAGCGGAGTGTTCAGCGACTCGTACAGGTTGTCGATGCCGAGGTGGTCCTCCACGGTGTCGATGCCGGCCTCGAGCACGCCGACGGTGCGCTTCTTCTCGTCGACCTCGTAGTCGCGGTCCTTGCGCAGGAGCTTGACGACCTTCGCGAACTCGCTGAACCACTTGTTGGCGTCCCCCGAGCCGGGACCGGAGATGATCAGCGGGGTGCGGGCCTCGTCGATGAGGATCGAGTCGACCTCGTCGACGATCGCGAAGAAGTGACCGCGCTGGACCCGCTCCTGGGGCTTGAGCGACATGTTGTCGCGGAGGTAGTCGAAGCCGAACTCGTTGTTGGTGCCGTAGGTGATGTCCGCGGCGTACTCCTCGCGACGCTCCGCCGGAGTCATCCCCGACTTGATGACACCGGTGGTCAGGCCCAGGAAACGGAACACCCGGCCCATCAGGTCGCTCTGGTAGCCGGCGAGGTAGTCGTTGACCGTGATGATGTGGACGCCCTTGCCGGCCAGCGCGTTGAGATAGGCCGGCAGCGTGGCGACCAGGGTCTTGCCCTCACCGGTCTTCATCTCGGCGATGCGTCCGCGGTGCAGCGCCGTGCCGCCCATGATCTGCACGTCATAGGGGCGCTGTCCCAGGGTGCGCTGGGCTGCCTCGCGCACCGCGGCGAAGGCCTCGACCAGGATGTCGTCGAGGGTCTCGCCGTCCTCGAGCCGCTTCTTGAAGTGGTCCGTCTCGGCGCGGAGCTCATCATCGGTGAGCTCCGTGAAGACGTCCTCTGCCTCCCCCACTCGCTGGGCGATGGCTTCGAGCCTGCGCAGTTCCCGGCCTTCGCCGGCGCGCAGGATCTTGTCGAAGAGGTTGACCACTCGTGCTCCCGTAGATCGCGTGTCCGCCCTCGTGGACGGCTGGTGCCTGACCCATCGTATGCGTCACCGTCCGCATTGGTGACCACCTGCGCGCATCGTCACCCGGTGTCGGCTCCCCGGTGCGCGAACTCCGCCAGCGCGGCCGAGAGATCTCCCGTCCCCGACCCGGTGAGGACCTCGACCTCCTCCAGGCCCTGCCAGCGGGCGGCGCGCCACAGCTCGGCCGCGAGCGCCTCGGCGATCGCGGCATCCTGCGGACGCTGCCGGGCAGGCAGGTGCGGCAGCGGCTCCCGGTAGGTGCCCCGCACCTCGAGCACGCCGCGCACACGGTCCGCGCGCAGATCCACGCGTGCCGGGAACACGTCCCCGAGCAGGAACAGCAGGGCGTAGTAGCCGGTGGTGCGCTGCGCGGCAGGGGTGTAGATGCCGATGCGGTACTCCACGTCGAACAGGCGCGCGAGCCGCGGACGATGGAAGACGAGCGGGTCGAATGGGCTGACCAGGGCGGCGACCCGGAGCGGGGCAGGCGCCGGGGCGTCCCGGTGCAGCAGCATCGTGCGTGCTCCTGTGGGATGGGAGACCTCGACCTCCCGCAGCTCGCCCTGGGCGAGCAGCTCCCGGACCGCGGGCGCGACGGTCCGCACCCGGAGACGGAAGTAGTCCGCGAGGGAACCGATCTCGGCGATGCCCAGGGAGCGGGCCGCCCGCTCGACGAGCTCGCGGATCGACGCGGCCTCGTCCTGGGCGGGGAGGCCGTCCGGTCCGGGATGCTCGTCCGCGGGCAGGGAGTACAGGCGCTCGAACTGCGAGGAGCGACCCACGCAGTCGAGCTCCCCGGTGCGGAAGAGGTGCTCCACCGCCCATTGGGTGTCGGTGCGGCGCCACCCCCATCCCTCGCCGCGCTCGGTGTCCCCCAGATGCCTGGAGACGGCGGCGGCGCTGGCGGGGCCGATGTCCGCCACCACCTCCCGCACCTGCGGGAGCAGCTGCGGGGAGGACGCGGTGATCTCCCGCAGCGCGCCCGAGTCCTGTGCGGACATGGCGCGACGGAAGGCCAGCAGTCGATGGATCTCCGGGGTGATGTACGCGGCCTCGTGGGCGAGCCCCTCCCGCAGGCTGCGTCGCTGTCCGGGGCGCACGGCACGCTCGAGCACGGAGGGGTCCCAGCGGCCGGTGCGCGTGAACACGGGGAGGTGGTGGGCCCGCGCGAACACGTTCACCGAGTCGATCTGGAGCAGATGGGTCCGCTCCACCGTGCGGGCGAGGGCGCGGCGGCTGGTGGCGGGCGTCGGCGGGTCGCTGCGGCGGGCGCGCCCCATGCCCTGTGCCCGCAGGGCGATCCGGCGCGCGCGGCTCCAGGTGAGGGTCGAGCTCGTCGGTGCTGGGCTCATCGACGCGGTGCTCCTGTCGGGTCGGCACGACGAGGGGCGGGAGGAGGCTCTCGCGCTCCTCCCGCCCCGCTCCGTCGTGGGAGGTCAGGCGGTCAGCTCGGACTCGAGCTCGATGACTCCGTAGTTCCATCCCTTGCGGCGATAGACCACTTTCGGGTGGCCGGATTCGGCGTCGACGAAGAGGAAGAAGTCGTGCCCCACGAGCTCCATCCGGTTCAGCGCGTCCTCGATGCTCATCGGCTTGGCAGGGTGCTTCTTCTTCCGGATCACGACAGGACTGCCGGCGTCCGCCAGATCGATCTCGTTGCCGCCGGGGGCCTCTTCCGGCTCGTCCGCGGGCTCCGGAGACGTCTCCTGGAGCGCGGCGGGAACTTCCTGATCCGCGGGCATCGTGCGCAGGCTCGCTCCCGCACCCTGGTGCGCACGGTCGCGGCCCCGACGTCGATCCTTGCGGCGGTCACGGGCGCGCCGGAGACGTTCGAGGAGTTTGCCGTAGGCGATGTCCAGCGCCCCGTAGAGATCGTCCGCACGCGCCTCGGAACGGATCACGGAGCCGTTCTCGTGCACGGTGAGCTCGACCCGGTCGCTGAGCTCAGTCTGCCTGGGGTTCTTCTCCTGTGAGATCTCGACGTCCACGCGGAGAGCCGCGGGGGCGAACTGGGTGACCTTGTCGAGCTTGTCGATGAGATGACGACGGAATCGATCCGGGACGTCCATGTGACGTCCGACGACATTGATCTCCATGAGTGGGTTCTCCTCCTATCAGGATGCGGCCGCTCTGAGCCCGGCCGCGATGGCTCTTCGGCTGGGTGTCGCACCTCCTGTGGAAGGGGGTCCCGCCCTGATGTGGCGAGTCACACAAGCATGCCACGATTCGCTGGAAGTTTTCTGTCCGTTCGTCCGCTGATCCGCGGCGGCCCGCCGCTCAGGCGGTGGTGTCGGGTCCGGTGGGCGGGGGCGGGATACGTGCCGCCGCGACCACCACCGCGCCGAGCACCTGCAGGCCTGCGGTGGTGAGGGCCTCGTGCATCCCGCGCAGGGTGGCGCCGGTGGTGACGACGTCGTCGACGATGATCACCGGTTCCGACCGCCGACCGGCGGCCCGCGCCCGCCGGCCCGACAGGTGGATGCGGCGGGCCCGCCGCTGGCGGGCCCCCTGTCCGTCCTGAGCTGTCGTGGGCCGGGTGCGCAGCAGCAGGGCATGCCCGGTGTCGGTGCGTTCGAGCGCACGCACCAGCTCCGCGGTGTGGTCCTCGCCGCGCCGCAGCCGGGCGCTGCGCCGGGAGGGCACCGGGACCAGTCCGGGAGCGGCGACGTCGGCGGCCGCGGCGAGCTGGGCGACGGCGGGGGCCAGCGCCGGGGCGATCCGCGCCCCGAGATGCAGCATCCCGCCGTTCTTCCAGGCCAGCACCAGGCGCTGCAGATTCCCGCCGTACTCCCCGAGGGCGAGCACCGGCAGCAGCGGGCTGTGGTCCACCCCGGCGGGCAGGACGAGCCCGTCGTGGTGCTCCTCGCGGACCCGGGCGGCGGCGAGCACCTGCAGGGCGTCGCAGCTGCTCTCGACCCGGAGGGGCGCCGCCTCCAGCAGGGTCGCGCACTGCGCGCACAGCCAGGTCCCCTCCTGGCCGCAGGGGCACTGCCGCGGAGCGACCAGCGCGCAGGTCTGGGCGATCACCTCGCGCAGCCGCGGCCTCGGTCCTCCGTGCGCTGCCATCCCCGGATCTCAGCACATCGTGGAGGCGCCGTGGTCAGGACGAGGGTCCCTGTGGACGGCCCGATGGCGGGGAGGAACGGTCGGGGACCCTCGCCGGAGGGGTCAGTAGAACGAGGGGTCGTGACCCTTCTGATCGACCATGGTCCACCCTTCCCCGTCGCTGCGCAGGAGCTCGTCATCGACGGTGCTGGCCCACACCGCCTCGGCGACCACGGACCCGGCGATGCGGTCGGTGCCGGGGGCGAGGGCGGGCAGCGACTCCCGGCCGCTGGAGAAGTCGATGATCTGCGCCCGTCGCTGCTCGGAGGTGGGCTCCGTGCCGAGCATCAGCAGTGCCACCTCGTCGTACCAGACGACCTGGGTGATGTCGGCGAGGAACGTGCGCAGGGGCCGCGGGTCGGTGAGCGTGGCAGGGGCCCCGTCGGAGTCCCGCACCACGGCGCACAGGTCGACGCGGGCGCCGGCGGTGTCGGTGGACAGGACCACCATCCGGGTGGCATCGGCCGCGATGTCCAGCGCCCGGATCTCGCGACCGGTCAGCCAGGGGGCGTCGACCTTCGCGTCGAGGTCGGGCCCGCGGCCCGACAGGGCCAGCAGCACCCCGGGGCTGGAGCGGGTCGAGGTCCACACGTATCCCGCATCATCCACCCGCGGCGGCACGAAGGAGCCGCCGGTCGCAGCCACGCGCAGCGGTAGCGAGTCATCCGCGGTGGCGATCAGGACGGTCGATCCCTCCGGGTCCAGGGCGGCGGAGAGCACGCCGTCCTGGGCGATCACCGGGAAGGCGACCGCGATCTCGGCGAAGGCCGGAACCAGCTGAGGGGCGGGCGTCCCCGCGCCGTTGTCGGCCAGCGAGATGACACCGGTGGGTCCCGCGGCGATCGGCCGGTGCCCCGGCAGGGTGCGCTCGAGCTGGTTCTGCTCGTCGAGGGTCACGTCCTGTCCGTCCAGCACCAGACGCACCCCGGTCAGGGAGCGCAGGGACTGCAGCGAGGCCTCCAGCTGGGCCAGGGCGAGTGACCTCGGGCCGGCCGCCAGGTTCGCGATCGCGCTGGGCACGGTGATCTGCGCGGTGCCGTCCACCCCTGTCGCGGTGACCACGTCGGAGCCGCCGAGGGTCCGCGGCACCCGGTTCGTGACCGCTGCATCGAGGAAGTCCGAGGGGCCGACGCTCAGCGCCTCCATCACGGCGGAGGCGCCGCGCCGGAGCGGGAACCAGCGGTGGTCGGGCACCAGATGCCGCTCGCGCGCGTCGAGGAAGTAGAGCTGGGCCGGGCCGTACAGCGTCTCGAAGGCCGCCTCGGACAGGAAGATGCCATCGGGCACCTCGCTCAGCCGCCACTGGCCGTCGACCTGTGCGACCTCGACCTCGATCTCGCGCGAGGTGGGCCCGGAGAGCACGCTGCGCACCCCGTGCTCGTCCAGGAGCGCGACGGCCTTCAGCACGACCGCGAGCCGGCCCTCACCGCTCTCGGTGACCTTCAGCTCCTGACTGCCGGAATAGATCGTGATGAGCGCCTCGGGGTCCCAGGCCGCGGACGCCTCCGGGGTGAGGTATTCGCGGGCCACGGCGAAGTTCTCCTCGGAGCCGACGCCTGCCTGCACGAACCCGGCGACGACCTCCTGGGCGGTGGCGTCGGGGGGCGGCGGCAGCGCTCGCACGTAGGGCGCCCCGGGCTGGGTCTGCCCGGTGAGCGTCCTGCGGGAGATGGGCGACGCGGTGGGGATGCGTGCACAGGCCGTCCCCAGACCGAGCACGGCCGCGGCACCCGCAGCCCTCAGCACGTCGCGTCGTGCAGGTCTCATCGTTCTCCTCCCGGGCCGTCGATGTCGGTGACCGGCTCCTCCGCAGTCTCCTCGAGGTCAGGGAGCACCTCGGGGCCGATCCTGATCTCGCCGGTGGGGGTCGAGGAGACGGCGGCTCCGGCCTCGTCCCGATCGAACGAGCGTTCCAACAGCAGCGGGGAGCGGGTCAGGACGGTCCCGGGCCGGCGGGGGATGGTCAGGCGGAACACCGCCCCCTCGCCCTCCTGTCCCCAGGCCTGCAGCCAGCCGTCGTGGAGCCGGGCGTCCTCGGCGGAGATCGACAGTCCCAGGCCCGTGCCCCCGATGGTCCGGGCCCGCGAGGGGTCTGCACGCCAGAAGCGGTCGAAGACGTGCTGCGCGTCCTCCGGGGAGATGCCGTGACCGTGGTCCTGGACGACCACCGCCACGGACTCGGCGTCGGCGGCGGTCTGGACGAGCACCGGTCGGCCGGCGCCGTGCTCGATCGCATTGGTGAGCAGATTGCGCAGGATCCGGTCGATGCGGCGCGCATCCACCATCGCGGAGACGTCGTCCCCGGCCAGGTGCACATCCAGCAGGCAGCCTCGGTCGCCCGCCAGCGGGCGGACGTCCTCGAGCGCACGCTCCACGAGCGCGTCGATGTCCTCCCGGTGCGCTTCGAGCTCGGCGGCGCCGGCATCGAACCGGGAGATCTCCAGCAGGTCCACCAGCAGCACTTCGAAGCGCCGGACCTGCGCCGAGAGCAGCTCCGCCGTGCGCCGCAGCTCGCCGGGCAGGTCTCCGCTGCGCGCGTCCAGCACGGAGGCGGCCATGCGGATGGTGGTCAGCGGAGTGCGCAGCTCGTGCGAGACGTCGGAGACGAACCGCTGCTGGAGGTGGGAGAGCTCGGTGAGGTCGTCGACCTTCTGCTCGAGGCTGCGGGCCATATCGTTGAACGACTCCCCCACTCGCGCCAGCTCATCGGCTCCTGCGACCTCGACCCGGCTGGTGAGGTCCCCCGCAGCCATCCGCTCGGCGGCGTGCGCCGCCTTCTTCAGCGGCGTGGTGACCATCCGGGCGACGACGATCGCGATGCCGACGATCAGCGCGAGCAGGACCGCCCCGCCACCGAGGATGACCCGCTGCACGAAGGCGAGGGTCTCCTCCTCCTCCTCCAGGGAGTAGACGAGATAGAGGTCGTAGGAGCCCGCACCGGGCACGATCACCCGGGTGCCGACCAGCAGCGCCGGATGGGTGTCGCCTGCTGAGTCCTCGCGGCCGATCGAGCGCCAGGACATCGCCTCGGGGTGATCGGCCACGGCGGCCGTGAGCTCGTCGTCGAGCTCGTTGAAGAGGCTGCCGTCCGAGGACGCCACCGGGAAGACGGTCCCCGCCGTCTCCACCGGGATCAGCACCACCTCGCGTCGCTCCCCGCCGCCCTGCCCGCCCGCGGTCTGGACGAAGGCGTTGACCGCGTCCTGCTGCTGGGTGCTGGTGGCACCGGATATCTGCGCGAGGGTCTCGGTGAGGTCGCTCCTGACCTCGAGGGTCTCCTCGAGCACGCGATCGCGGCGCTGCTCGTACAGTCCGTCGGCGATCACCGAGGAGAGATATGCGCCGACGGTGAGCAGAGCGACGATCGACAGCAGCGTCGTCACCAGCACCACGCGCAGAGCGAGCGGCCAGCTGCGCGGATCGGCGCCGAGCACCGCGCGCGCGCTCTCCGGAGCGGGCGCGCCGCCGTCGCGCAGGGTGCTCACTGACGGGCCACGGTTCGCAGGATCCGTCTGCTTCTCAGGATCCGCCCCCGGCGCGGTAGCCGACGCCGCGCACGGTCACGACGATCTCAGGGTGCTCGGGGTCGTGCTCGATCTTCGAGCGCAGCCGCTGGACGTGGACGTTGACCAGACGGGTGTCGGCGCTGTGGCGGTATCCCCACACGTCGCGCAGCAGCACGTCGCGGGTGAACACCTGCCACGGCTTGCGGGCCAGCTGGGTGAGCAGATCGAACTCGAGCGGGGTCAGGGAGATCGGGTCCTCGCCCCGCCGCACCTCGTGGCCGTCGACATCGATGGTGAGGTCCCCGATGGCCAGGGTCTCCGTGGTGGGCTCCTCGACCCGCCGCACCCGGGCCATGATCCGCGCCACCAGCTCCTCCGGTTCGAAGGGCTTGGTGAGATAGTCGTCGGCTCCCGCCTCGAGCCCCTCGACCACATCCGCGGTGTCGGTGCGGGCCGTGAGCATGAGGATCGGCACGCCGGACTCGCGGCGCAGCCGACGGCACACCTCGATGCCGTCCATTCCGGGCAGCATGAGATCCAGCAGGACCAGATCGGGCCGCAGGCGCGGGAAGGTCTCCAGCGCCGAGGCCCCGTCCGGGGAGGTCGCGACCTCGTAGCCCTTGCCGCGCAGAACGATGCCGACCATCTCGGCGATCGCCTGGTCGTCATCGACCACGAGTATCCGTGAAGGCGTCGTCATGGAGGTCATTGTGCCACCGAACGGGGCGCGGGCCCGGGAGGCCGGTTGCTCAGGGGTGTCCGGAAGACGCGGGGTCCTCGACGTTCGTCGGATCATGGCAGGGCCCGGGACTCCGTAGTGTCGTCCCAGGAGTCCCCGCTCCCACCCGTCCGGCCCGGACGCGGCGAGCGGCGACAGAGACGATCAGCAGGAGGACCGATGAGCATGTCGTGGACCGCCCCGGGCTCGACGGCCGGCGCGGAGCCGTCGACGGCCCCCGACACCGAGCGCTCCGGTCCGCCGCCGTACGGCGCCCCCGACGGCGGGCGGCCCCCGGGAGGCCCGCGTCGCGAGCTGGCACAGTCCATGCCGCTGTTCCCGCTGCGTCCGCTGGGACTGGGCGAGGTGCTCGGTGCGGCGGTGCGGATCTACCGCCTGCGGGCACGATCCGTGCTGGGCGTCGCCGCCGCCGTCTACGGCGTCGCCTTCGTCGTCCTGACCTTCGTGACCGGCGCCAGCATGGTCCCCATGATCGGGGACATGCAGTCGATGATGACGGACCCGGCGGCCACGGAGACCGGCGGCGCCCTCACCACGGTGCGCGATGCGGTGCTGATGATCCTGTCCAGCGCGGTCACCATGATCATCACGATGGTGGCCTCATCGCTGGTGACGGTCGCCCTGACCCAGGTCGCGATGGGTGAGGCCGTCGGTCGTCCCGTCTCCACCGCACAGATGTGGGCGACCATGCGCCGCCGCGGCCTGCCCGCCGTCGCCGTGGGGCTGCTGATCGGTGTGCTGAGCCTGGTGGTCTTCCTGGCGCTGAGCGGACTGGGGATGCTGCCGGTGATCCTGCTCCAGGAGGCCTCCTGGTTGACCGTCCTGCCGCTGGTGATCGGCGTCGTGCTCGGTGCGCTGGCCGTCCTCTGGATCTGGGCTCGCACCGTGCTCGCGGTCCCGTCGCTGGTCCTGGAGGACGTCGGAGTCCTCGGCGCGCTCCGTCGCAGCCTGGTCCTGACCCGCGGCCGCCGGCTGTGGAGGGTGTTCGGCACCGCCCTGCTGCTGTACCTGCTCTACATGCTCGCGGTGCAGGTCATCGGCGGTGTGTTCGGCACCGTCGCCGTCATCGTCTACATGGCGATCCTGCTCGCCTCCTCCCTCGAGGCGATCGTGCTGGGCATGATCGTGCTGACGATCATCTCGATGGCGGGCAGCTACGCGGCGACGTTCCTGCTGGCGCCCTTCCTCTCCGCCGGCTTCGTGGCGATCTACGCCGATGCCCGGATGCGCCATGAGGCCTGGGACGTCGAGCTGCTCCGCCGCGCGCGGGAGGCCTGGGACGCGGACGGCCCGCGATGATCCCCGCCGCGCCACCGCCCCAGGACCCGGACGAGGCCCGTGCCCGCATCCTCGAGGAGCTCGCGAAGTCCGAGTACGACGACTCCCCCGGGTTCATCCAGTGGCTGCTCGGCACGCTCGAGCGGTGGCTGATGGAGGTGCTGGACGGCATCGACGGCTCCTCCACGGCCCAGGCCGGCATCGCCGTGCTGCTGGCGCTCGTCCTGGCCGCGGCGGTCTTCCTGGTGCTGCGGCGCACCGGACTGATCCGCCGCAGCCACGCCCTCTCGGTCGCCGCCCAGCTCGACGCCGACTCCGTGCTCGGCGCCGCCCAGCTGCGTCGGGCGGCGCGAGAGGCGAACGAGGCGGGCCGCACCGATGACGGCACCGTCCTGGCCCTGCGTGCCCTGGTGCGCGATCTCGAGGAGCGCACCCTGCTGGAGGTGACCGCCGGGATGACCGCGCACGAGGCCGCCCAGCGGGCCGCGCCGTCCTTCCCCGAGCTGCGCGGCCGCCTGCAGCGCGGGGCCGACGCCTTCGACACCGCCGCCTACTCGCACCGCCCGGCCACCGCCAAGCAGGCGGACGATCTGCTGCGCCTGGCCGAGTACATCGCGGAATCCGCACCTGACCTGTCCGGCACCGAGCAGGCGGGCACCGAGCAGGCGGAGGCGCACGCCGCCGGGACCGGTGCGGGCGCATGAGCATCGCCGACGCCCCGGCGGCGAGGTCGACGGCCCGGCCGGTTCCGGGCCCGCGCGCCTCGTCCCCGGCCGACTCCGGCCCGGAGCGTCGCCATCCCCTGCTGATCACGCTCATCGTGGTCGCGATGATCGCGGCGCTCCTGGCCTCCGTCGCGCGGGGCTTCTACCGCGATGGTCCCCTCGAGCCGGACGCTCCGACCGGCCAGGGCTCCAGAGCGGTGGTGCAGGTGCTGGGCGACCTCGGGGTCGAGGTCGATGTGGACCGTCACACCGCCGATGCCGCCGACGCCCTGCGGGAGGGGCGCACCGTGCTGGTCACCGCACCCGGCGAGCTCAATGCCGACCAGCTCACCGCGCTGGCCGAGGCCCGGGACGCGCACGGGGCGCGCCTGGTGCTCGTCCGGCCCGACTTCGTGGCCCTGTCCTATCTCACCTCGGGGATCAGCCCGTCCGGGGCGCTGCGTGACGGCGGTCGGCTCGAGGCGGGACCCGAGTGCGGGGACCTCGCCCACCAGGCGCGCCTGGTCGACCTGCCGACCGCGGAGGACGGGCTCTTCGGGGCGGCCTCCCTGTACCGGACCTCGGACGGGGCCCGAAGCTGCTTCGAGGCCGACAACGGCGCTCTGGTGGCCGAGCACGACGGGGTGCTCGTCCTGGGCAGCGCGGATCTGCTGACGAACGACGGGATCGGTCGCGCCGACAACTCCGCACTGGTGCTGAACCTGCTGGCCGCCGACGGTGAGCTCAGCTGGTACGTCCCCTCCGCGAACGACCCCATGGGCACCACCTCCCTCACCCCGCTGGGATATCTGCCGGACTGGGCGGGCCCGCTGCTGCTGTGGGTGGTGCTGGTGGCCGTCATCGCCCTGGTGGCCGTCGGCCGCCGGTTCGGTCCGGTGGTCCTCGAGCCCCTGCCGGTGACCGTGCGCCCGCAGGAGCTGGTGCTGGGCCGCGCCCAGCTGCTCCAGCGCGCCGATGCCCGGGACGATGCGGCCCGCGCGCTGCGCACCGCCGCCTCCACCCGACTGGCCGACCGCCTCGGGCTCCGCCATGAATCCTCGCTCGAGGGTCTGCTCGCGGCGCTCCGGCCGCATGCGGACCGCTCCGAGGAGCAGCTGCGCGCCCTGCTCGGCCCCACCCCCGTCACCAGCGACCAGGACCTCGTCCGCCTCGCGCACGAGCTCGACCGTCTCGAGAAGGAGATCGACCGATGACCGACACCACCCCGGGCACCGTCCCGCCCCCCGAACCGACCGCTGCCGCGGTCCCGGCCGGACCCGAGGTCGATGGGGACACCCGCGCCCAGCTGCAGCAGCTGTCGGCGGAGATCCACAAGGGCGTCGTCGGCCAGGACGCGGCGGTGACCAGCCTCGTCGTGGCGCTGCTGTGCCGCGGCCACGTGCTCCTCGAGGGCGTGCCGGGCGTGGCCAAGACGCTGCTGGTGCGTTCCCTGGCCGCCGCCCTGGACGTGCGCATGCGACGCGTCCAGTTCACGCCCGACATGATGCCCGGCGACATCACCGGCTCCCTGATCTACGACAACACCACCAGCGACCTCGTCTTCCGCGAGGGTCCGGTGTTCACCAACCTGCTGCTGGCCGACGAGATCAACCGCACGCCCCCGAAGACCCAGTCGGCGCTGCTGGAGGCGATGGAGGAGCGGCAGGTGACCGTCGACGGTGCGAGCCGGCCGCTGCCCGACCCGTTCCTGGTGATCGCCACCCAGAACCCGATCGAGTTCGACGGCACCTACACGCTGCCCGAGGCGCAGCTGGACCGGTTCCTGCTCAAGGCCGTGATGCCGCTGCCGCAGCGCGAGGTGGAGGTCGACGTGCTGCGCCGCCACGCCGGCGGCTTCGACACCACCGACCTGGCCGCGATGGGGCTGCGCGCGGTGGTGGACATCCCCTCCCTGCACCGCGCCCAGCAGGACGTCGCCCAGGTGGTGGCCGAGGACCCGGTGGTGCAGTACATCGTCGACGTCTGCCGGGCGACCCGTCGCTCCCCGAGCCTCGCCCTGGGGGTCTCACCGCGCGGCGCGATCGCGCTGCTGCGCACCTCCCGGGCCTGGGCCTATCTCACCGGACGTGACTTCATCACCCCCGACGACGTCAAGACCATGGCCCCCTCCACGCTCTCCCACCGGGTGCGTCTGACCACGGAGGCGGAGCTCGAGGGCACCCAGGTCGAGGCCGTGCTCGCTGCGACCCTCGCCTCCGTGCCGGTCCCCCGCTGAGGCGACGCCGATGAGGATCTCGCTGACCCCGCGCGCGGCCCTGGTCGCGCTGCTCGCGCTGCCCGTGATCGTGCTGTGGCCCACCTGGTGGGTGCTGGGGATCCTGGTGGCGCTGTGGATGCTGGTGATCCTCACCGATGCGCTGCTCGCCCCCGACCCGCGCCGTCTCCAGGTGCGTCGGGAGGCACCGACCCAGGTGCGGCTGGGCAACACCGTCACCGGCCGCCTGCTGCTGACCAACTCCACCGCCCGCGCCGCCTCGCTCGAGGTGCGCGACGCCTGGAACCCGACCGCAGGGCTGGAGGCGCAGCGCGCCGCCGTGCGGCTGCCCGCCCGGGAGCGCCGCGCGATCTCCCAGGTCTTCACCCCGATCCGCCGCGGCGAGCACCGGTCGCGGATCCTGCTGATCGCCTCGCGCGGTCCGCTCGGACTCGCGCGGCGCACCGCGCGGGCCACCGCTCCGGGCCGGCTGCTGGCCCTGCACCCCTTCGGGGCCCGACGCCATCTGCCCTCGCGGGTGCAGCGGCTGCGGGAGATCGAAGGGCTGGCCGCCGTCCACCAGCGCGGCCAGGGCACCGAGTTCGATTCCCTGCGCGACTTCGTCGACGGCGACGACGTGCGCTCGATCGATTGGCGTGCCACCGCCCGCCGCCGCAGCGTGGTGGTGCGCACCTGGCGGCCCGAACGGGATCGGCACGTGCTGATCGTGGTGGACACCTCCCGCAGCGCGGCCGCGCGGCTGGGCGAGGAGACCCGGCTGGACACGGCGTTCGACGCGGCGCTGCTGCTGACGGCTCTGGCCGGACAGGCCGGGGACCGGGTCGATCTGATCTGTGTGGACCGCATCCCCCATCTCTCCGTCGTCGGCTCGACCCGGACCACGGTGCTGAACGACATGGTCACCGCCACCGCAGCGGTGGACCCGGCGCTGGTCGAGACCGATTGGGAGCTCGCCGCGCGCACGATCGGCGAGCGCGCCCGTCGGGGCGCCCTGGTGGTGCTGATCACCCCGGTCGACTCCACGGTGGTCCACGGCGGACTGCTGCCGGTGGCGGCACGGCTGGCCAAGGACCATCCGCTGGTGGTGGCGTCCATCGCGGACCCCGCCCTCGAGGAGCTCGCCGCCGGGCGCGGTGACCTGGAATCGGTGTACCGTGCGGCGGCCGCCGAGCTGGCGCGCGGTGAACGGGCCGGGATCTCCCGCGCCCTGGAGCGGGTCGGCGCCCATGTGGTCGATGCCCCGCCCGACCGGGCCCCGCAGGCGCTGGCCGACTCCTATCTCGCCCTCAAGGCCGCCGGGAGGCTCTGAGCCCCGGACCGCGGCCCGCCCCGTCCGCGCGCATGCTCAGCGGCGGGCGAGGACGCGAAAGGTGTGCCAGTGCTTCGGGCCGCTGAAGGAGCGACCATCCCGCTCCTCCTCGACGAGTTCCAGCACCTCGAGGCCGTCCAGCAGGTCCTCGACCTCGTCCCGGCGCAGGAAGGTGCCCTCGGTGCCCGCCCAGTCGTCCCGATCTCCGAAGAGGTCCACGGCCAGCACCCCGCCCGGTCTCAGCGCCGACCGGACGACGCCCCACAGCGCACGGAACGCCGTCCGGGGCACGAAGGAGAGCGTCGCGCAGGAGAGCACCAGATCCGCCGCAGGCAGAGAGCGCAGCGTGGAGAGATCGGCGGTGGTATGCGTGATCGGGAGCGTGCGAGCGAGGTCCGCCATGGCCGGTGCGACGCTCCGGTCTCCATCGTAGGTGTGCACCGAGACACCGTTCTCGGCGAGGAAGCGCGCCTCGATCCCGGCGCCGCTGCCGAGCTCGACAGCCCCGCCGCTCCCCTCCCGCACCAGAGCCAGGGCCCGGCGGGCCAGGGGTCGCACCTCTCGAGCAGACTGCGCCGCGTTGTACCCCGCGAAGTCCCGGTCAGCGCTTCTCGGCCGCATCCCGGTCTCCAGTCCGTGCTCCTGCCTGTTCTGCTCGCCGCACCCGGTCACCACTGCGGATCCCCGCTGCTGATCCGTCGTGCGAAGTTCGCCAGTGCATGGTCACGCAGTGCCCGGTCCTCACGAAGATCGGCGGCGACGGAGACCTGCAACGAGAGAACGCGACGATGCGCGGCGGCCCGGTCGAGCATCGGCCCGGGAAGATCCGCGGCGAGCACGTCCCGGCCGTACACCGCGAGCAGCGGCGGATCGCCGGGCGATGTCCGGGCCCCGTGCGCACCCGGATCGCAGCGACCGGTGGGAGCAGGAGAACATGATGGAAGGCGCCGTGAGTCTCGCGCAGACCGTGCCAGGGCAGCTGGGGCCACAGCTCCTCGAGCTCGGGGACGATGCCGGGCGGCAGGCCGGCGAGGGTGGTGGGCATGGTCCCAGTATCGTCTCCCGGGCCCACGACGAGCTCAGTTCCGGCCACGGTTTCCGGAATGCGAGCCGGCCTCAGCCGGCGGTGGCGACCCGCGCCCCGACCAGCTCCTCGGAGAGGTCGCCGGTGACGCCGGCGCGATGGACCTGACGGCCGCGGCCCAGCATGAACACCAGGAACGCGAGCCACGCGGCGGCGCCGATCGCGATCCGCACCGCCGGCGGCAGGGAGCTGGGCGTCACGAAAGCCTCGATGAATCCGGAGATCAACAGCACGGGCACGAGCCCGATCGCGACCGTGACCAGGGCTCTGGCCGCCGCGGACAGCGCCCACAGGCGGGGCAGCGGGCCGGGACGCACCCAGGCCCAGAAGGTGCGCAGGCCCGCACCTGCACCCACCAGCACCGCGGTGATCTCGAGCAGACCGTGCGGGAGGATGAAGACGAAGAACGTCCCGAGGCCGCCGTGGGCGCCCATCACCCCGGCGGACAGGCCGACGTTCAGCCCGTTCTGCACCAGCATCACCACCGGCCAGAAGCCGGTGACGCCGAAGACCACCGCCTGCACCGTGATCCAGGCGTTGTTGGTCCACACCTCGGCGGCGAAGCCCGAGGCCTCACCCTGGAAGTAGTAGCTGACGAAGTCGCGCTGGACCAGCATCCGCTGCTGCGCCTCGGGGATCACCAGCTCCCGCGCGGTCGCGTCCAGCCCGAAGTACAGCCCGCTCGCCACGGCCGAGAGCAGGAAGATGCCGGTCGCGAGCGCCACCGCCCAGCGTGCCTCGTACAGCGCCGCGGGCAGGTCCTCCCAGAAGAAGGTGCGGGCGTGCTTCCACAGCGGGGTCCGGGCGCCGGTGATCCGCAGCCGGGCCCGGTGCACGAGCAGCGAGAGCCGGGAGACCAGCGCCGGATCCGGGTTGGTCGAGCGGACGGTGGACAGGTGGGTGGAGGTCTCCTGGTAGAGGGAGAGCAGCTCGTCGACGCCGGCCGCGTCGAGGGTGCGGCTGCGGGTCAGTTCCCGGAGTCGGTCCCACTGCGGTCGGTGCACGGCGATGAAGGCGTCGGTGTCCACCTCCTCAGCGTAGGGTCCGCCGCGCTCCCGGACCGCCGACGAAAGTCGGACCCGGCGGCGTCGGAAGCCGACGCTCGACGCTCACGGGAGCGCCGCGGCGGTGCCAGGATGGGGCCATGGCACCCCCGAGCACCACCGCGGCGGCCCCCTCGGCCTCCTCCCCCGGCGCTCGTGACGCGCTGATCACCGGGGACGCGGTGATGCTGGACCTGCGTGCCGCCTCCTTCGCCGTCCGCATGCTCTCCGCCCTGATCGACGGCGCGCTCCAGCTGGTGCTGCTGGTCGGGGGCACGATCGGGATGGCGTGGGCCGCCGCCCGGGCGGAGCTGGACGACGGCTTCATCGCCGCGGGGATCGTGACCATGTCGGTCCTCGCCTACGTCGGCTATCCGGTGCTGTGCGAGCTGCTGCTGCGCGGCCGGTCGGTGGGGCGGCTCGTGATGGGCACCCGGGTGGTGCGGGACGACGGCGGCCCGGTGCACGTGCGCCAGAGCCTGATCCGTGCGGTGATGGCCATGTTCGAGATCTGGTCCACCTCCGGCGCCGTGGCACTGACCTGCGCGGTGATCGATCGCAGGTCCCGACGGCTCGGCGACCTGCTGGCCGGGACCATGGTGATCCAGGAGCGCATGCGCGACCTGGCACCGCAGCGGGTCCAGGTCCCGGCCTCGCTGCGCGACTGGGTGCTGGGCGCGGATGTCGGCCGCCTGCCGCTCACCCTGATGCAGGACATCCGCTCGTTCCTGCCCCGGGCCGCGATCATCAACTCCGAGTCCCGGCGCCAGCTGTCGCGGGACCTGCTGCGCCGCACCCTGCCGCACGTGGCCCCGGCTCCCCCGCCCGGCACCGATCCCGAGGAGTTCCTCGCCGCGGTGATCGCCGAGCGGTCACGACGGGACGAGGTGCGGCTGCGCCGGAATCAGGAGCGGCAGCGGGAGCTGTCCGCCGAGGTCCGCGCGGTGCCGTTCACCGGCTGAGCCCGGCGGCTCACTGCGCGGTCGGGGCCTCGTGGCGGCCCGCGATGAGCACCGGGATGCCGCCCTCGACCGGGTGGACGCGGGCGCAGCCCACGCACTGCAGCGCCTGCTCGACGTCCCGCAGCTCGTCGCCGCAGTCCGGGCAGCGCAGGATCGATCGCACCCATCCGGGGACGTCCGCGCCACTGGCACCAGCAGGCAGCCGGACGGCGGGGGCCGCGGCGGTCACTGGCGCCTCGGACTGAGCGATCGCGAGGATCTCGTCGCGGATCCGGATCATCGTCTCCTCGTCCTCCGCCTCGACGTTCAGGCGCAGCAGCGGCTCGGTGTGCGAGGAGCGCAGGGAGAACCACCAGCGATCCCGGGCCGGGATGTCCTCATCCCAGTGCCGGGCGGTGAGTCCGTCCAGATCGTCCATCTGCACGCCGGGCCACGTGCCGACGTGCGCACGCACCCGCTCGCGCGCGGCCGGGGCATCGGCCACCGTCGAGTTGAGCTCTCCACTGGCGACGTACGGGGAATGGGCCGCGACCAGCGCGGACACCGTGCCGTCGGTCTCGGCGAGCGCGGCCAGCACGTGCAGTGCCGCGAGCATGCCGGAATCGGCGAAGTAGAAGTCGCGGAAGTAGAAGTGGGCGGAATGCTCCCCGCCGAACACGGCATCGTGCTCGGCCATGAGCGTCTTGATGGCGGCATGGCCGACGGGCGTGCGCACGTGCTCGCCGCCGGCCTCGTGGACGGTCTCGGCGACGTGGCGGGAGGAGACCAGGTTCGCGACCACCACCGGGCGCTCCTGGCCGGCGGCCCGGGCGCGCGCGATCTCCCGCTGCGCGATCAGGGCGGTGATCGCTGACGGCGGCACCGGCGTCCCGCGCTCGTCCAGGACCACGCACCGATCGGCATCGCCGTCGAAGGCGAGCCCGATCTCCGCGTCCTCCCGGAGCACGGCCGCCTGCAGGTCACGGAGGTTCTCCGGACGCAGCGGATCGGCCGGGTGGTGCGGGAAGCTGCCATCGAGCGCGAAATGGAGGTCGATGAGGTCGACCTGCGCGAGCGCACCGAGGACGGCGGGCGCGGTGTGCCCGGCCATGCCGTTGCCCGCATCGACGACCACGCGCACCCGGCGCTGCGCGGGCAGCGGCACCAGGGCGTGCAGCGCGGCGGCGTAGTCCGCCAGGGTGTCGATCCCCTCGGCGCGGCCCTCCCCGCGGATCGGGATCTCGCCGGCGTCGAGATAGGCCTCGGCGGCGCGGCGGATCTCCTCGAGCCCGGAGGCGCGGCCCACCGGGCGCGCGCCCGGCAGGCACAGCTTGAAGCCGTTGTCCCCGGCCGGATTGTGGGAGGCGGTGACCATGACGCCCGCGGCCTGGTGCCGGCCCGAGGCGCAGTAGAGCTGATCGGTCGAGGACAGGCCCGCATCGGCGACGATCGCGCCGCGGCGCACCGCCCCGTCGATCACGGCCCGGGACAGCTCCGGGGAGCTCAGGCGCATGTCATGGGCGACGATCAGCGCGGGGGCGTCCAGCTGGTCGGCGAAGGCCGCGCCGAACGCTCGGGCGATCTGAACCGTGAGCGTCTCCCCCGCTCGCCCGCGCACGTCATTGGCCAGGACGATGCCGGACAGGTCGTGGCGTCCCCGCCCGGAGGCGGACTGCGACGGTCGCGGCTCAGTCATGGGGGCTCCTGACGACATGGAGGTGGCGGGCGGAGGTCTTCTCCCCCGGTGCGGCGGGCCGGGGATCGCCGGAGGACCGCGGGGGCCGGGACGGTGCGGCCTGCGGGGCCGTCGTCTGCTCCGGCTCCGGGCGCCGGGCCACCGCATCGGCGAGCGCGACCAGGTCGTCGCTGGCCCCGACGCCACCGGCGACGCGCAGCAGCTCCCAGCCGCGGGGCGCGGTCATCCGGGAGGCATGCTCCCGGCAGAGGTCGTAGGCGTGCGGCTCGCTGAGGCGCGACAGTGGACCCAGCACGGCGGTGGAATCCTCGTACACGAAGGTCAGCGAGCTGACAGCGGGCCTGGAGCAGGCGGTCCGGGAGCATTCTCGAGCAGGCACGCCCTGCAGTCTACGCAGGTGGGGCGGGAGATGTCCGACGGAGCGCCCGGCGCTCCCGGCCGGGACCGCCTCGGATCGCTGGACGGGCGGGGGCCGATAGAGTGCGTCCATGGATGTCCAGCCGCTGCGCCCCGGTGCACCCGGCCCCCGTCCGGGCCCCCGCCGCCGAGATCGTCGCGGACGGGGACGACGATGGGATCTGATCCCGCCCCATCTGCCCGGCTACCGCAGCCGCCGGGAGCGCTTCGACGAGCTGGTGGCCGATGCCGGTGCCGCGCTTGCCGAACGCTTCCCCCGCCGTCTCGCGCATCTGCAGGTGCTGGTCGAGGAGGTGCCGTCGGCCGATCCGGCACCCTGGGAGGAGCCGACGGTGCTGCTGGGACGCGTGATCCCGCCCTCGCGGGAGCATCCCGCGCGGGTGATCGTCTTCCGGCGGCCGCTGCAGACCCGCTGCGAGGACGACGGCGAGCTGGAGGCGCTGGTGCGACAGGTGCTGTCCGAGCAGATCGGATCGCTGCTCGGCATCGCCCCCGAGGACGTGGACCCCGAGGCGTGGACGGTCTGACAGTCCGCTGCCCAGCCGCCGTGGTGACCCGGTCGAGTGTCAGGGGGACAACCGCACCGTGACGGGGTCCTGGCCGCCGCGCGCCGGCAGCACCGGGAGGGAGGAGAGCAGCGAGGCATCGGTGCCGTCGCTCTCCCGCTGGGACCAGCTCGCGTGCACGGCGCCGGGCACCTCGGGCACGACGGTGACCCCGACCGCGCGCTCCTCGCCGATCTGCAGCTGCTCGGAGGTCAGCGAGACCGTCGCGTCCGCGGAGGCGTCGAGGCTCAGCGGCTCGCCGGCGGAGCCGTCGGCCGCCATCGGGATCACGGTCACCGCGGAGTCCATGGAGCCGATCAGCGTCAGCTGTCCGGCCGAGCCCTGGGTGGGCAGACTGCTCAGGGCGTGGGAGCCGATCGCCGGTGCCGGGGAGACGAGGGCGAAGTCGACGGGCGCGCCGATGGTGTCCCCGGGCAGGTCCGCTCCTGCGAGCTCGCTGCGGGTGACGGCGGTGACCGGGGACTCGGACCGGGCGATCACGGCGTAGGTGCCGTCCGGCAGACCCTCCAGCGGAGTGCTCACCACCGTGCCGGCGGGCAGGTCGATCGTCTCCGGCACTGCCGCCTCGACCGGTCCCTGCGGGCCGATCACCTCGACGGACGCCGTGGTGGCGCTGCCCTGGGAGTTCGCGAGCACCAGGGTGGGCGCGGTGCCGGCGACCTCCACCCCGGGCATCATCAGCTCGGTCCCGGCGGCGGGCAGCGGTGCGAGGATCTCGGCGCCGCCCGGGGTGAGGCCGTCCCGCTCGGTGCTCTGGACGTACATGGACAGGGGGGCGCCGAGCACGGAGACGCCCACGCCGACCGCGGCCTGTCCCGGGGCCACGGACTCCAGCAGGACCCTCTGCTCCTGGCCGGGGGCGACGACCACCTGGCTGCGGCCCTCCATCGCGGCCGGGCCGTCCTGGGTCCACAGCTGCACGGAGGCGGTGGCCGCGCGCTCGGTCGGATTGCGCAGCACCAGCACGGCGCTGTCGCCCTTCTCGGTGGAGACCCCGAGGAAGGAGGCCTCGGTGACCGGCTCCCCGCAGCGGGTCAGCGCGAAGGAGCGGTAGTCGCCGGAGCCGGTGAGCGTGCTCTGGACGGTGTCGGCGACCGGCCGGCCGCCGTCCGAGGTCGCGGAGGTCACGTGCGGGGCATCCTCCACCCCCGTCACGCCCAGGACGGAGGCCCCCAGATCCTGGGAGGCGGGCTCATCGCCGAGCACGGAGCCGTCCGCCGCCTCCGCCACGATGGCGGGGGCGCGGACGGAGCCGTCGTCCTCCTGCAGGGTCCGCGAGGCGCTGACGCGGCCGAACAGCAGCGAGGACGCGGGTTCCACGGACACCGTGCGCAGCGAGACGGCAGGGCTGGGCGGGGTGAGGGCGAGGTCCTCGTCCGGTCCCGCGTCCAGCAGCCCCTCGGGCAGCTCCAACGGGCCGTGGCACCAGCGCGTGCTCGCTCCCGGCTGCGACTGCGCGGCGGCACGCTCCACGGTCTGCGGTGCCGGTGGCGGGGTGACGGCCACGGCGCCGACGGCGAGCGCGAGCGATATCAGCGCGGCCAGGGCGAGCAGCGGTCGGCTCCCGCCACGGCGCGCTGACGGCTCCGCGAGAGGGTCGCGGGGCTCCTCGGGGGCGGTGCTCTCAGCCATACATCTCCTCCACCGAGCGTGAACGGACCCGCCACGGGATCGAGATCAGAGCGGTCAGGGCGACGGCGGCGTAGAGGAGCAGCTGCCAGAGCAGCCGCAGCGGCTGCTCCCGGTGCACGTCCACCTCGCCCTCCGCGCCGGGAGGCAGCACGAACCCCTGTGCCCAGCCGTCCACCGCGACCGGCTCCAGCTCGTCCCCGTCGAGCGTCGCCCGCCACCGGGTGTCGAAGCGCTCGGCGAGCACCACGGTGCGTGCCGCGTCGTCGCCGGGCACCGTGCCCTCGGCGTCGATGGCCCCGCTGTCCAGAGGGACCGGGGACCCGCCGCCGCGGACGACCGCCCGAGGGGCTGCGCCGATGACCCGCCACATCCCACCGCGGGACCCCTCGGTGACCTTCTCCAGCTCGGTGGAGCTGTCGAGGGTGCTCATCAGCTCCGCCTGCTCCTCGAGGTCTCCGCGCACCACCACGTAGGCGACGGCGAACTCCGAGAGTGCCGCCCGTTCCCCGTTCTCCCCGCTCGGGGTCGTGTCGGAGAGCGCTCCCGCGACCGCCTCCCGCAGCGCCGTGGCGGCGGGATCGGCGTCCACCGGCCCGCCCGCGGTGACGGTGTCCACGTCCCGGGCGTCGTTGATCACCGCGTGCTGGGTCACGGAGTCGCCGCCGTGGACGACCAGCCGCGCCTCGACCGAGCCGTCCGGCAGCTGGGCGAGCACCAGCACGCGTGAGCGGGCGTCGGTGAGGCCCTGGTCCGCGGCGGCCGCGGGGACCTCGCCGCTCTCGGCCCGATCCACCCGGAGCTGACCGGGCAGCAGCAGCGTCCAGCCGGTCACCGAGACCAGGCAGGCCGCGGCGACGAGGGTGCCGAGGGCGGCGGTGAGGACCCGCCGGAGACGCCCGTCGTGCTCCTCGCGTCGCGCGAGGGCGTCGAAGGTCGCGGCGGCCCCGACGGCCAGTGCCAGCAGGATGACGCTGAGCAGGGCGTGCGGCGACGGGGTGACGAGCCGGCCGTCGGCCACCGCCACCCAGGTGCTGCGGGACAGGAGCGCGGCCAGCACTCCGAGAGCGGCCAGCAGCAGGCTGAAGCGACCCACCCGCCCGGCGGCACCGGGGAGCAGCGGGGCGAACAGCGCGGCGAGGACCACGGGGGCGACGGGCAGCAGCGGCAGGAGCATGGCGGCGGTCGGGCCCACCAGCGCAGTGAGCACCTCCTGCACGCCGGGGGCGACCGGCCACAGGGTGAGCAGGTCCATGGACGTCGCGGTGGCCGTGGTGGCCGGCACCCCTGCCACGGCGAGCACCGTCTCGGGGTGTCCGAGGTAGGTCGGGAGGTACGGGCCGTGCAGGGCGAGGGAGGGGAGCAGCACCCACAGCAGTCGGCGCCGGCGACCCGGCACCGCCACGGCGATCAGCAGCAGCGCCGCCGCGGCGAGCACCACCAGGACCGGCTGCACGGCACCGATCACCAGCAGCACCAGCCCCGCGGCCGCCGCCGCGGACACGCTGGCCTGGGAGACCTTGTGGGGCAGCCCGATCGCCCGACCGATCGCGAGCGCCAGCAGCGGGAGCAGGAGGTGGACCAGCAGCAGCGGCCAGGCACCGAGGGTGAGAGCGGCCAGCAGGGACGGCGCGAGCGCCCAGACGCTCGCGATCACCAGGCGCGGCCCCACTGCGCGGGTCAGCGCTCCGGAGGCCCACCAGGCCAGCAGTGCACTGGCGGGCACGGCGGCGAACAGCAGGCTCTCGACGAGCAGGTTCCCACCGAGGGGCAGATGGCCCAGCAGGCGGACGAGGGCGTCCGCGGGACCGCGCTCCCCCAGACCGCCGGGGATCCAGCTCGCCCACGCCGCGTCCCAGAGGTCCGTGCGATTCTCGGGGATCGGGAGCAGTCCGGGGCCGACGAGCTCCCCGCGGCCGAAGAGCCCCCGCAGGGTGAACAGTCCGACCACGGTCGCGGCCAGTGCCACGACCACCGTCCAGACGATGTGGCGCCCGTAGTCGGCGTCGTCGAGGCCGTGGCGCGTCCCGGCGATCCCCCAGGTGGTCCGGCGGATCTGCCGTCGCCGGTCGTCGTCGGCGAAGAGGCGGGTCCAGGTGTCCTCGACCCAGCGCCGCATCCCCTCCCCGCGCGGCAGGTAGAGCGGGGCGAGGCGTCCGCGCGGCACCCGCGCCCGGTGACGTTCGCGCAGGCCCCGGGACAGCACCCGTCGCGCCCGGGGCAGCACCGCCGCCGCGGCGCGCAGCTCCATCAGGGCGGTGCGGGGGGCGGAGGCGGCGATCGCGGCGGCCATCCGCAGCCCGGTCGCCAGCGGGAGGAGCAGCAGGGACAGCAGGGCGTGCGGGAGCGAGCGCTGCTTGAGCAGTGCGAGGTGCTGCCCTGTGCGCTGCTCCTGGAGCCGGTCGAGCAGAGGTCTCGTGGGGTACGGGTGCAGGACCCGGGCGGCGGACTGCACCGCCACCCGCTCCCCGGCGCGCCAGATGCGACGGCACAGGTCGATCTCCGCCCAGGGGGCGGGCAGGTCCGGGTCGAGGCCGCCGACCTCCCGCAGCGTCTGCTCACGCACCAGCATGCCCGGCAGGGGGACCGCGAGCACGTCATGGCGCCAGTCGGACTGCCCCTGGTCGATCTCGCCGGGGTCGACCCCGGTGATGATCCGTCCCCCGTGGGTGAGGGTGAGGCCGACGTCCACGAGCGCATCGGCGCCCTGGACGCTGAGCTGCTCCGCCCCCTCGGGGTCGCCCGGATCGGCGTGCCGCACCCGCTTGGTGCCGACCGCGGCGGTGTTCGGGGACACCTCGACGATCTCCAGCTGGTGCGCGAGGGCGTCGGGCGCCGGCGGGGCGCCGTCCACCACGAACCAGAGCCAGGACTCCCCGGCGGCGCCGTCGGCGGTGCCGACCCGGCGGCCCGAGCGATAGCGCCGTCGGCGCAGGCGCTGGGGCACCTTGGCGAGGTCCTCCGCCTGCTGGGTCCGTTCCCGCTCGACGGCGACGCTGTCGACATCGCGCGCACGGCGTCCACCGGCGCGCGGCGTCGCGGTGGCAGCGCCCGCCTCGGTGTCCGACGCCGACGACGCCGATGACCGGGCGGTGGCATCCGGGTCGTCGAGGGTCTCGAGGATCTCCCGGACCGCCCCGGCCCGGCTCACTGCGGCGGAGACCGGCAGGACCCGGTGCATGCTCCCGGCGGCGCGGTCCGCCTCGACGCCCTCGCGCACGTCCTCGGGGAGGTCGGAGGGGGCGATGACCACGACCCGGTCCGGTCGCCGGGTCTGCGCCGACAGCGCCGTGCGGAGCGCCTCGTGGGTTGACGCGGTGGTCGTCCCGTCCAACAGGACGACCGCAGTGATGTGACGGTCGCTCACCGGGGAAGGATGTCAGACCACCCGGCGCTTGAGCTTGCGGCGCTCGCGCTCGGACAGACCGCCCCAGATCCCGAAGCGCTCATCGTTCTCGAGGGCGTACTCCAGGCACTCGGCGCGCACCTCGCAGGAGACGCACACCTTCTTGGCCTCACGGGTGGAGCCGCCCTTCTCGGGGAAGAACGCCTCCGGGTCGGTCTGCGCGCACAGCGCGCGCTCCTGCCAGGTCAGCTCGGCGTCATCGGAGTCCTGCCCGGCGACGTCGAGCAGGGACAGCTCTGCACGCGCATCATCGTCGACACGGTTCTCGTCCATCGCCACCGCTCCTTCCACTCCTGCATTGACCACCGATGCGTTGACCACCGAAGGCTCGTCGGGCCTAAAGTACACCGGTGTAGTTATGGTCCGTCAAGCGGCGTCGGCGCGTCGCCTTGCATATCACCTTCGAACCCACGTCCCGGGAGGCCCTCGTGCCCGCTGCTCCGCCACCGTCACCACTGGCCCCATCCTCTCCCGCGGACCCCCCGCGCGACGAGCTCCACGTGCTGCCCGTCACCGGTCTGGGCGAGATCCGCGAGGGCGACGACCTGGCCGCTCAGCTGGGTGCGGCGCTGAGGCCGCTGGCGCCACAGGACGGTGATGTGCTGTGCCTGTCGACCAAGGTCGTCTCCAAGGCCCTCGGCCTGCGCATCGCCCCTGCGCAGCGAGAGCAGGCCATCGCGGACGCCGCGGTGCGCACGGTCGCCCGCCGCCTGCACACCCAGGTGGTGACCTCGGTGGTGCAGATCCCGTCGGGCCCGGTGATGGCGGCCGCCGGCGTGGACTCCTCCAACGCCCCGGACGGGCCGCTGCTGCTGCCCGAGGATCCCGACGCCTGCGCGCGGGAGCTGCGTGCGGCACTGGTCACCGCGCTGGGCGTGGATCTCGGAGTGCTGCTGACCGACACCTCCTCCCGGATCTGGCGGGTCGGGGTGGGCGACATCGCCCTCGGGGCGGCCGGTGTCGCCGCCCTGCAGGATCTGCGCGGCGGCGCGGATGCGGACGGCCGCCCCCTGACCGTCACGGTGCGGAACCTCGCCGATGAGCTGGCGGCCGCCGCGGACCTGGTCAAGGGCAAGTCCAGCGGGGTGCCCGCCGCGCTGGTGCGGGGAGTGCCCGGCGCCACGGCGCAGGACGTCCCGGCCCGTGACCTCTCCCGCACGGGGGAGGACGACTGGTTCCCTCGCCCCAGCCTCGAGTCGGTGTGGGTCGCGCTCGGGCTGGCCCCCGCGCAGGAGCCGATCGCCCGCATGTCCCCCGAACCGGCGGCGGAGCGGATCGCCCGGGCGCTGGCGGTCGCGGCCGTGCCCCGGCGGGGTCAGGAGGCATCGACCGCGTCCGTGCGAGCGCTCCGCCCGGACGGGTCGGCTCCGCATATCGTGGTGGAGGCCGCCGATGCCTCCGGGGCCGCGCTGATCCACGCCGCGACGCTCGCCGAGCGGGTCCGCACCGCGCTGGGGGCGGAGTCCCTCGGCGCCCCGCTGCCGGAGATCACGGTCGAGATCTCCGTCCCCGACCCTCTCCAGGAGCCCTCATGAGCACCTCCGCCGCCCCCTCGCCGCAGACCGGTGCGCAGCTGCTGCGCGCCCTCGAGCGGACGGGCCCGCGCCCCGCGCTGGCCTGGTACGGCGAGGCCGCACGGATCGAGCTGTCCGGTCACGTGCTGGCGAACTGGGTGATCAAGTCGATCGGGCACCTGCACGACGAGATCGACCTCGCCCCCGGGGACGAGGTGGTGCTGGACCTCCCTGCGCACTGGAAGCGGCTGGCACTGGCGCTGGCGTCCTGGGCGCTGGGCGCCGCGGTGACGGTCCTCGAGCGGGAGGCGGAGCCCGCCGATGGGATCCCGCCCGGTCCCAAGCAGCCGCGGGTGGTGATCACGGACCGGCCGGACTCCCCGCTGGCCGACGCCGCGGACGAGGTGCTCGCCCTCGACGCCGTCTCGCTCGCCCCCCGCTACAGCGCGGAGCTGCCGCCGCTGGCCCACGACTGGCTGGCCGAGGTGCGCGGGAGCTCCGACCGGCTCGGCGTCTCCCTGCCGGCGTGGAGCGGCCCCGCGGCGCAGCCCGGCGCCCCCGCGGCGAGCGACCCCTCCGCTCCCCCGCGCCTGCTGGTGGACGGCGACGGGCTCGGCGCGCTCCCCCCGGTGCTCGCGGCGCTGCTCGGGGGCGGCGGGATCGTCGGTCCCGCCGCGGTGGTCACCGAGCGCCAGGCCCTCGAGGAGGGCGTCACCGCGCGCGGCTGAGCGCTGCGTCCGCACGAGTGGCGGGCCGGGCCCGGCCGGGCCTCATCCGGCGCGCAGGGTCGCGACGGCCTCGGTGGGATCGCCGTCGAAGATCGCCCGGCCCTTGCGCAGGACCACGATCCGGGTGCACAGCTTCTCGAGCATCTCCAGCTCGTGGGAGACCACGATCATGGTGCGCCCGGCCTGCTGGAGCTCACGGATCCGCTCGAGGCACTTGCGCTGGAACGGCTCGTCGCCGACGGAGAGGATCTCGTCGACCAGGAAGATGTCCGGTTCGGTGTGCACGGCCACGGCGAAGGCCAGGCGCAGGAACATGCCCGAGCTGAAGTACTTCACGTCGGTGTCGATGAACTCCTCGATCTCGCTGAAGGCGACGATCTCGTCGAACTTCGCATCGATCTGCTCCCGGGTCATGCCGAGGATGGCCCCGTTGAGGTAGACGTTCTCGCGCCCGGAGAGGTCGGGGTGGAAGCCGGCACCCACCTCGATCAGCCCCGCGACGCGGCCGCGCAGCAGCACCCGTCCCCGGTCCGGATAGAGCACACCGGAGACGGTCTTCAGCAGCGTCGACTTCCCCGAGCCGTTGAAGCCGATCAGTCCCACGGTCTCCCCCGCGTTCACGGTGAGGTCCACGTCCTCCAGCGCCAGGAAGCTGTCGGCGAGCTTCTTGCGCTGCAGCGCCGAGAACACCAGCTCCTTGAGCGAGTGATCGTGGCGCAGCGAGAACTGCTTGGTGACGTGCTCGATGCGGACCATCTCGCGGTCGGTGGGGACTGCGGCGGTCTCCGGGACGGATTCGATGTTCGGGCTCATCGCACGGCTCCTCTCACAGTTCCTGGGCGAAGCGTCGCTTGGAGCGCTCGAACAGGACGGTGCCGAGCAGGAACGTGAGCCCGGCGATCAGCAGCCCGGCCCACCACAGGCCGAAGGGCTCGCCCGGGCCCGCGAGCGACGGATCCGCGGCGACGCCCTGGACCGCCGGCGGGGTATAGCGCCAGAACGCGACGTGGAACAGCTCCACCACGATGGTCAGCGGGTTCAGCTGGTACAGCCACCACCAGATCGTCCCGCCGATCACCTCCTCGACCATGGAGATCCGGTACAGCACCGGCGAGAGCCAGGTGGCGACCATGACGATGAGGTCCACGAAGTTCTCGACGTCGCGGAAGGCCGCGTTCAGCGCTGCGGTGATCATGCCCAGCCCCATCGTGAAGACCACCAGGATCACCAGGCCCATCCCGAAGGCGAGCGCCGAGGTCGCCGAGGGCAGCCAGCCGAACAGCAGCGCCCCCGCCAGCAGCACCAGCAGCTGAGGCAGGAAGTGGACCAGCGCGACGATCATGCTCGCCCAGGGGAACAGCTCGCTGGGCAGGTAGATCTTGGAGACCAGCGCCTGGTTGCCGGTGATCGAGCGGGTGGCGTTGCCGAACACCTCGCCGAAGAGGTTCACCACCACGATGCCGCTGAACAGGTACACCGCGTAGGCCGGGGTGTCCCGGTTCAGCTGCAGGAAGACGCCGAGGGCGATGTAGAAGACGATGAACTGCACCGCCGGTTTGACATAGCTCCACAGCATGCCCAGGGCGCTGCCGCGATAGCGCACCCTCAGCTCCTTGCGCACCAGCAGACGCAGCAGGAAGCGCTCCCGGAGCGGATTCAGCCAGCCCGCATCCTGACCGGGGGCGCGCCAGCCCTCGGCCTGCTCCGCGCGGCTGGGCAGCCGCGCCGAGCCTCCGCCGCCGGTGCTCACGCCGCGCTGCCTCCGCCATCGGACGCCGTGGAGGCCTCCTGCTGCAGGGCCCGGTCCGGCTCACGGTCCGGCGCCGGGTTCTCGGCGAAGGTCTTCTCCCAGGCGTCGAAGGAGGTGATGCGCGCCGAGGCATCCCGGTAGCGCTCACGCAGCGTGTTCCAGCCGCGGTGCAGCGCCACATGGGCCGAGAGCGCCTCGGCGAGCATCTCGCGCACCTGCCGCGGGTCCCGCTTGTACCAGGAGACCTGGGTGCCCTCCGCGTTGGAGACCAGCGCGCTGTCGTAGGCGGACAACCGCCACCACTTCGCGTCCAGATGCGGGATCGCCGCCTGCGGGTTCTCCTCGGCCTGCGGTGCGGTGGGCTTCAGCAGCTGCTTGGCGAGGACCTTCACCGTCCACGCCGGGAGCATCAGCCGGCGCGGCTGGGTGAACGGACGACCCTTCCGCGGCGGCCTGTCGATATGGACCGGCGGGTACAGGTCCTGGTCCTTCCGGGAGACCGCGTCGTCGAAACCCGCGGCCATCCCCCGGATCTCGGGCAGCTTGGTGCCGATCGAGGGGTGCAGGGCGTCGGGACCCTCGAGCACGTCCTTCTGGGCCATCAATCGGCCCGCCTCGGTGAAGTACTGCATGGAGATCAGGTGCTTGACGTCCATGAACTGCGATTCCTTGACCACCCGTCCGCCGCGGGCGTACGGGGAATGCAGCAGCGCGGTGATGATCCGGTTGCGCTCGTGGAAGTAGGCCTGCCAGCCCACCAGGTCGTCCTTGTCCACCCAGCTCATGTGCCACACGCCGGCACCGGGCAGGGAGACCGTGGGGTAGCCGGCCTTCTTCGCCCGCAGGCCGTACTCGGCGTCGTCCCACTTGATGAACACCGGCAGGCTCAGCCCGATGGCGCGCACCGTCTCGGTGGGGATCAGGCAGCTCCACCAGCCGTTGTAGTCGACATCCGCGCGGCGGTGCAGCCACGGGGTCGAGCGCAGCGGCTCGGCGGCGAAGTCGTGCCCCGTCGTCCCCTCCGGGATGGCGACGGCCGGTTGGATGCGCCACGGATCGACGACCTCGCCGAAGGTGTGCAGCACCGAGCGGTTGTTGAGGTCGAACATGTGGGCGCCGACGAGGGTCGGACGGCTCGCGAAGTCCGCGAAGGTCACCATCCGGATCAGCGACTCCGGCTCGATCACGATGTCGTCGTCGCAGTTGATGACGTAGGTGGAGGTGCCTGCGGTGGCGGCCTCGTACATGCCGCGGGAGAACCCGCCCGAGCCGCCGATGTTGCCCTGCTCGATGATCTGCAGCTGCGCACCGAGAGCCTCCTGCAGCGGGGCGAGCTCCTCGGCATGGTCGTTCAGGCGGTCCGCGCCCTGGTCGACGACGTACATGACGTCGAGGAGATCACGCAGGTCCGGGTCCTCGGCGACGGTGCGGATGTTCTCCACGCAGTACTCGACCTTGTTCATCGTGGTCATCGAGATGGAGAAGCTGCCCTCGGTGCGGGCGAGGTCGGCATCGGCGGTCCATTCGGCGCCGAGGACCGTGAGGTCCTCGGAGCCGGCGTAGGCGTCGAACCAGTACCAGCCGCCGTCCCCGAACGCGGTCAACGGGAGGTCGAAGACCTCCTCGCCCACGCCGGAGACGTTCCGGGACTCCTGTCGCTGCAGGGAGCCGCGGGCGGTGGAGCGCATCACGACCAGGTGACCGGTCCCGGAGGTGCGGACCGTCAGGCGCACGGCGCGCACCGGGGTCCAGCGACGCCAGTAGCTCGCCGGGAAGGCGTTGAAGTAGGTGCCGAAGGAGCGCATGCTCCGCGCCGGGACGCCCACCGAGTGCCGCTCGTTGAGCTCGCTGATGTCGACCTGGGCCTGGGCGGAACGCTGGATGGACTGCCCCTCGGTCTCGACCCGGCGGGCGGGCTCGGAACCGCCGCCGAGGCCGAGCGCGCTGCCGGTGGCGCCCGAGCGGGCATCGGCGGCCTCGATGTACAGCGGGACGACGTCCGGGGAGGACTCGAGGGGAAGGATCAGGCGCTGCAGCAGCCGCTGCGCAGCGCCCTCGGCCGAAGCCGCGGTCTCACGGGGTGTCGCAGTGGCAGGGGTGGCGTTCATGATGCTCCTCGTCGGCGATCATCGGATGTCCCGCAGGCAGGGCGGGGCGCTCGGGTCACGCGCGCAGCAGGTCGGGCAGCTTGTTGTCGGCCATGGTCAGGGCGGAGCCGATGGCCATGTGCATGTCCAGGTACTGATAGGTCCCGAGCCGGCCCCCGAACAGGGTGCGCGGCTCGGCCTCGGCCAGCTTCCGGTAGGCCAGCACGCGTTCGCGGTCGCGGCCGGAGTTGATCGGGTAGTACGGCTCGTCCCCGGACTCGGCGAAGCGGGAGTACTCGCGCTGGATGACGGTGCGGTCCGAGGGATAGTGGTTGCGCTCGGGGTGGAAATGGCGCGGCTCGATGATGCGGGTGTACGGGGTCTCGGCGTCGGCGTAGTTCATCACCGAGGTGCCCTGGAAGTCGCCGACATCATGGTGCTCGGTCTCCAGATCGATGGTGCGCCAGCCCAGCTCGCCGAGCTGGAAGTCGAAGTAGCGGTCCATCGGTCCGGTGTAGACCACGGGGAGGGCGCCGCGCACTGCATCTCGGTTCAGCGGCTGCGAGGTGTCGAAGTAGTCGGTGTCCAGCTGCACGTCGATGTTCGGATGGTCCGCCATCCGCTCGAGCCAGGCGGTGTAGCCGTCCTTCGGCAGACCCTCGTGGGTGTCGTTGAAGTAGCGGTTGTTGTACGTGTAGCGCACCGGCAGCCGCGAGATGATCGAGGCGGGCAGGTCCTTGGGATCGGTCTGCCACTGCTTGCCGGTGTAGTTCTTGATGAACGCCTCGTACAAGGGGCGGCCGATCAGCGAGATGCCCTTGTCGTTGAGGTTCTCGGGATCCTGGCCGGCCAGCTCCCCGGCCTGCTCCGCGATCAGGGCGCGCGCCTCGTCGGGGGTGTGCGCCGAGCGGAAGAACTGGTTGACGGTGCCGAGGTTGATCGGCATCGGGAATACTTCGCCCTGATGGGTGGTGTACACCTTGTGCTGGTAGCCGGTGAACTCGGTGAAGCGGTTCACGTACTCCCACACCCGCGCGTTCGAGGTGTGGAACAGATGCGCACCGTACTTGTGGACCTCGATGCCCGTCTGCTCATCGGCCTCGGAGTAGGCGTTGCCGCCCACGTGCGGTCGACGATCGATGATGGTCACCCTCGCACCGTGCTCGGCGACCGCGCGCTCGGCGATGGTCAGGCCGAACAGGCCGGAGCCGACGATGAGGAGATCAGGAGTCGACACGAATGGTCCTTTCGAAGCATGCGGAAGGTCCGCCGGGGACCTGGTCACAGTAACCGAACGGGAGGGACGCCCGGGCTGACGGACACGGCGCAGGAGGTGATGTGTCCACCCTCATGCAGTCGCCGGGCCGGTATCGCTGCGCTCCACGAAGCGACGGTAGCCGAACCGGCGGGCCCAGCCGGGGACGAAGCGGTAGGTCGCGCGCAGCACGACGTTGCGCAGGAAGCCCCCGGGAGAGATGACCCGGTCCAACAGCATCCGACGCTGCAGCCGGACGTCGCTGGCGAACAGGCGCCACCCGCCGCGCCGGGCGAACAGCTCCTCGTCGACGCGGTAGTCCACCAGCACCTGAGGCAGATTCCCCATCCGGGCCCCGCCGAGCATCATCCGCTCCCACAGCCAGTAGTCCTCGAGCAGCGCGAGGTCCCGGTAGCCGCCCACCGCGAGCGCCACCGAGCGCCGCAGCACCACCGTGGGGTGATGGAAGGGGCTGTGGTGGGGCAGGTAGCGCACGATCTGCTCGTGCTCCAGCGGCCGGGTGCGCAGGGGCCCCGTGCCGGGCGGCACCTGGTCGCTGAACTCCCGCATCGAGGAGCCCAGCAGGTCCAGGCCCTCCTCGTCCATCCGCGGGATCTGCAGCGCGAACCGCTCGGGGCGGCAGATGTCGTCCGCATCGGCCCGTGCCACGAGGTCGTGCGGGCTGGATTCGAGACCGTCCTGGAGCGCGGCGGCGACGCCGCGATGGGCGTCGTGGCGCAGCACCAGCGCGGGACCGAACTCTCCCTGTTCGACCCTGTCGACCACCGCCTCGAGCACCGTCGGCAGTGGGCCGTCCACGGTGAGGATCAGCAGATCGGGCCGGTGCTGCTGCTCCAGCGTGGCGGTGCGCAGCGCGAGCTCGAGCCGGTCGGGCAGGTCGCGTCGCCACAGCGGCATGAGCACGGTGAACGCGGGCAGCTGCGCGGCCGTCGTGGACGAGGGGGCCTTCGAGGTCACCGCCCGGCCACCCGTTCGATCGCCCGGATGTCCGCAGCGGCCTCCCCATCGGCGGCGAGGACGACGGCGGAGGGTCGCGGCCCGCGCCGCACGGCCGCGATCAGCCCGCGCAGGCCGACGGCGAACAGGCCACCGCGATGCCGCAGCAGCAGCCGCAGCCAGCCGAGCCCCGTCGCGCCGCCGTGCACGAGCTTCTCGGCCGGGCTGAAGGAGGAGGTGCGCAGCAGGGCCCAGAGCCGGTTGCGCACGTCGTAGAAGAAGCGGGCCCCGGGCCCGGACTGGGCGTTGCCGAAGGCGACCGTACGGTGCTCGACGATCGACGCCGGCACCTGGAGGCCGCGCCCGTCGCGCAGCAGGCGACCGGTGTGCTCGAAGTCGTCCGACCAGATGAAGTAGTCCGCGTACGGCAGCCCCAGCCGGCGCACGTCCTGACCGTTCAGCAGCGCCGAGACGTAGCTGGCGGTGCGGATCGGTCGTCCCCCGGCCTGCGCCGCGTCGCGCTTCTCCTGGGAGCTCGCGCCCAGCCGGGTGCGCTGGGTGTTCATCGGGTGATCGCGGCCGTCGGTCCACACCGCTCGGGAGCTGAGCACGCTGAGCCGCACGGGCGAGGCCTCCAGGGCGCGCAGCAGCTCGGACAGGGCCCCCGGCCGCGGGATGGTGTCGTCATCCATCACCCAGACCCAGTCGGCGTCGTGGCGCACGAGGGCACGGGCGATGCCGGCCGCGAACCCGCCCGCCCCGCCGACGTTGCGCCGCAGATGGACGACGTCCGCCGCCAGGGGGTGCGCGTCCGCGACGGCGCCGCTGGCATCGGTGGAGGCGTTGTCGATCACCACCACCGCATCCGGACCTCGCTCCTGCGCGGCGAGCCCGTCGAGGCACTGCTGCAGCAGCACCTCACGGTTGTAGGTCACGACCACGGCCACCACGCGCTGCGCGAGCGCATCGGGGTGGGCGTCACCTCGGTCCGGCGTCCGATCGCCGGTGGGTGCGGGATGAGTCACTGCGCCTCCTGCTGCTGATCCGTGCCGCACGGGCGGCGCCTCCACAGTGTACGGAGCGGGGCGCGGTGGGGCTCTCCACCCTATGACCGCGGTGTGAAAGTTCTCGGGAGGTTCACCGATCGCCGCGCGACATGCCGCTCTGCGCCGACACGCCGAGCCGGGCGACGGCTACCCTGACGAGCGCTACCTGCACCCCGGGGACCCGGAGCGCAGAGGTGCCGCAGGAGCCGGCACCGACCCCCACGACCGTACGGCCCCGCGCCGGGAAGGAGACAGCAGTGAGCGATCAGCCGCCGCCCCGCTCCCCGCGCGAAGGAGGCCCTCGCCGTCCCAGCGGGCACCGGGCCCGCGCCGGCGGCAGCGCCCGCCCGGTGCCGCGGACCCGCCCCGCGGGCAGCACCCCACCGGCGGGTCCGACCCCGACCCGCCCGCTGCCCCGCACCCCGGGCCCCTCCCCCGACGAGCCCGTGCCGGCGCACGGAGCCCGGCCCGATGCGCACCGCCGGGGGACGTCCCCCGATCCCGGACGCTCTCCGTACGGCGCGGTGCAGGGCATCGACGACGGGGGGCCACCCTCCGGCGGTCCGCCACGGACGCGCAGCTCCCGACGCCGATCCCGCACCCCGCGCCCGCTCCGACTGGGCGCGACCCTCGTGGTGCTGGCGCTGGTGATCGTGCTGGCCTGGGGCACCGGGCTGACGGTGTGGTCGAACAGCCGCATCGACCACGTCCCGGCGCTCTCGGGCGCGGAGGACACCCCGGGGACCACCTATCTCATCGCCGGCTCCGATCGCCGCGACGGCGAGGCCGTGGACGAGGACGGGACCACAGGCGCCCGCGCCGACACGATGATGCTGCTGCACAAGGCACCGGGCGGGAACAGCTACCTGGTCTCCCTGCCCCGGGACACCCTCGTGGAGATTCCCGGCTACGGCGGGTACAAGCTCAACGCCGCCTACTCCTTCGGCGGCGCGCCGCTGCTGGTGGAGACCGTCGAGGAGTTCACGGGCCTGACCGTGGACCATTACGTCGAGATCGGCTTCGACGGGGTCTCGGACGTGGTGGACTCGGTGGGCCACGTGAACCTGTGCATCGACCAGGACGTCGACGACGAGAAGTCCGGCCTCGTGATGGCCGAGGGCTGTCACGACGTGGGAGGGGAGCAGGCGCTGGCGTTCGTGCGCGCCCGCTATTTCGATCCCACCGCCGACCTGGGGCGCCAGCAGCGCCAGCAGCAGTTCGTCGGGGCGCTCATGGAACGCGCCACCTCTCCGTCGGTGATGCTCAACCCCGTCGCCCAGGTGCGCCTGGCAGGGGCCGGCTCGGGAGCGCTGACCACCAGTGAGGACACCGGGATCCTCGACGTCGGCAGGATGGCTCTGACCGCACGTGGCGCCATGAACGCGGGCAGCACGCCCACGATCCCGATCGAGGACCCGCAGTACCGGACCGAGCACTCCGGGGTCGCGATCCTCACCGACGACGAGGACATCGCCGCCTTCTTCGCCGCTGTGGGCGATGGCTCCGCGGAGACCTCCGCGAAGTAGTGGACCCGGCGCGACAGGCCGAGCTGAGCCGAGGCATAGGGAAGCCGAGCCCAGCCGGAGGGTGGCCGCCGGAGAGCGGTTCTCAGCGGAAGAGCATGTCGATGACGATGTTCACCGAGTTCAGGGCCGACTGACCCTTGGAGCGCGAATAGTCGGTGTAAAGGATGTGCACCGGGTGCTCGGCCACCGTGAACTTGTGCCGTCCGATCTCCTCGACGATCTCGGAGGCATGTGCCATCCGGTTCTGCTCGATCGACATCTTCTCGCAGGCCCCCCGGCTCAGCACCCGCAGCCCGTTGTGCGCGTCGGTGAGCTTCACCCCGGTGGTGAGGTTCGTGTACCAGACGGCGCCGCGCAGCACGATGCGCTTGAGCAGCCCGGGCTTGGTGCGGGTGTCCAGGAAGCGGGAGCCGAGGACGATATCCACGCCCTCCGCATGCAGCTTCTCGATCATCGCGGCGGCGTCGTCGACCTGATGCTGTCCGTCGGAGTCGAAGGTGACGATCTGTTGCATCTGGGGGTCGCGCAGCGCGTAATCGATGCCGGTCTTCAGCGCGGCACCCTGGCCCATGTTGTAGGGGTGGCGCACCACTGCGGCGCCGGCCTCGGCGGCGATCCGTCCGGAGCCGTCCAGGCTGCCGTCGTCCACGCAGACGACCAGCGGGTAGCGGGTGCGCAGATCACGGATGACGTCGCCGATGACCTCCGCCTCGTTGAACAGCGGAACCACGAACCAGGTGGTGTCGGCCCCTGGGGAGCCAGGGGTGCCGTGCTCCTCGGGCGCTGCGTCGGACGTGCTCAAGGGCTCTCCTCCTGGACTGCTGGGCGGACGTGAGATCACCGACGGCGGGGTGGCGCGGGATCCAGATGCCCGAACGGCCGATGAGGATACCCTGTCACGGTGGGCCGCCCCTGGTGGTCATCGACGCGCACGCGGCACCTGAGAGGTGCCCCACGAGGAGGATCGTTGTGAAGACTGCTGTTGTCGCGCTGGGGAAGATCGGGTTGCCGTTGGCGGTGAAGTTCGCCGATGCCGGTCACGAGGTGGTCGGGGTCGATGTGAATCCGCGCCAGGTGGAGCTGATCAATGCTGCGACCGAGCCGTTCCCCGGCGAAGCGCACCTGCAGGAGAAGCTCTCCGCACTGGTCCCGGCCGGGACGCTGCGGGCGACCACGGACTACGCCGAGGCGATCCCCGACGCGGACGCCGTGGTGATCGTGGTGCCGCTGTTCGTGAACGATGCGACCTGGGAGCCGGACTTCGCGTGGATGGACGCCGCGACGCGGTCGCTGGCCGAGCACCTCACCCCGGGCACCCTGGTCTCCTATGAGACCACCTTGCCGGTGGGGACCCTGCGCACGCGCTTCGTGCCGATGATCGAGGAGCTCTCGGGGTTGCGCGAGTCGGAGGACTTCTTCGCCGTGTTCTCGCCCGAGCGGGTGCTGACCGGGCGCGTGTTCGAGGACCTGCGGAAGTACCCCAAGCTGATCGGCGCGATCAGCGAGACCGGTGCGCAGCGGGCGCGGGAGTTCTACGAGTCCGCGCTGACCTTCGATGAGCGTCCGGACCTGCACACGCCCAACGGGGTGTGGGATCTCGGCTCCCCCGAGGCCAGTGAGCTGGCGAAGCTCGCCGAGACCACGTACCGGGATGTGAACATCGCCCTGGCGAACGAGTTCGCGCTGTTCGCGCAGGACCACGGCATCGACGCGTACAAGGTGATCGAGGCCAGCAACTCGCAGCCCTACTCCCACATCCACCAGCCCGGCATCGCGGTGGGTGGGCACTGCATCCCGGTCTATCCGCGGCTGTACCTGTCCACCGACCCGCACGCGGAGACGGTCCGCACCGCGAGGACGCTGAACGCCTCGGTCCCGGCGAAACTGGTCCAGCGGGCCGCGGACCTGCTCGGCTCGCTGCAGGGGGTGAAGGCCGTGGTGCTCGGGGCGTCCTACCGCGCCGGGGTGAAGGAGACCGCGTTCTCCGGCGTGTTCCCCGTCGTCGAGGCGCTGAGTGCGCACGGCGCGGAGGTCGCGGTCCACGACACGTTCTACGACGACGAGGAGCTGGCCGGCTTCGGCTGGGCCCCGTACCACGTGGGTGAGGCCGCGGATCTGGTGATCGTCCAGACCAACCACCCCGAGTACCGGGACCTGGGCAGCAGCGACGTGCCCGGCGTGAAGCTGCTCGTGGACGGTCGCAACATCACCACCGCCGAGAACTGGACCGGCACCCCCCGCCTCGTCCTCGGCGACGGCTCCGCCTCCACCCACCAGCAGGCGCAGGAGGGCTGACCCGATGGGCGAGCAGGAGCTGATCCTCGGGCTGGGGCCCACCCTGGTCGGGAACCGCACCTTCATCATCCAGCTGCTGCTGGTGCTGGGGATCGTGGTGATCGTCGCCTGGCTGTTCATCAAGCGCGGCGCGAAGCAGCTCGCGGTGCGCCGCCTGCTGATCATCGCGTTCGCGGTGTTCGCCGTCCTCACGGTGCTGTTCCCCGGCATGCTGTCGAAGGTGGCGAACCTCGTCGGGGTCGGCCGTGGCGCCGATCTCCTGCTGTACGCCACGGTGCTGGTGCTGCTGGGGTTCCTCGCCCTGCAGGAGGCGCGCACCAAGGCCGCCGAGAAGCGCACGACCTACCTCGCGCGCCGCTTGGCCCTGGACGAGGCCACCCCGCCCGGGTCCTACCGAGACAGCGCCCTGGGATCGCCGCGGGAATGAGCGATGCGCTCGCACTGCCGGTGAGCGGCGCGGCCGTCCTGGTGCTGCTGATGGCACCGGGAACGGCTGCGGTGCGAGTCCTGCGGGGGTCCTGGCTGCTCGCGCTCGCGCTCGCGCCCTCGCTCGGGCTTGCGCTGGCCGGCCTCGCCTCGCTCCTCGCGGGACTGCTCGGGGTGCGATGGTCCCTGCTGCCGTGGACCGCCGCCGCGGCGCTGCTCGTGCTCGGCGCTCTCGGTCTGCGCCGCCTAGGAGCGCGGATGCCGTCGACACTGCTCGGCGGGCGGCTGATGCCGCCGCGGGCGGTCCCGCTCGCCCCGTTGTGGGTGGCGTGCGCGGCCGCGATCGCGATCATCCCGATCATGCATGCCGCAGGTTGGCGTCCTGATGCGGTGCTCGAACGCTGGGACACCCTGTACCACCTCTCGGCGCTGCAGTGGGTGCGCGAGAGCGGGTCGGCCTCTCCCCTCACGCTCGGGGCGATCTCCAACAGCTCGCGCACCGCGAGCCTCTACCCCTCGGCGTTCCACGCCCTCGCCTCCCTGGTGCCCGGCGTACCGGTTCCCGTCCTCCTCAACGGCTCCGTTCTTGTGCTGTCCACCGTCCCCTGGATCATGGGCATCGCGCTCCTCGCCCGTGCGGTGCTGCCGCAGACACCGTGGGCGCCAGCGGCGGGCGCCGTCCTCGCGGCACTGATCCCGGGAGCCCCGGTGAACGAGTGGATCCACCTCTCCCCGATTCCCAACCTCGTAGGCTTCGCCGCCCTTCCGGGTCTGCTCGCCGCCGGCGTCGCGATGTGGACCGCGCTGCTGCGCACCGCCACGGTCCGCACGGTCCTCACCGCTTCGCTGGCCGTGGGGGTCGGTGGCCTGGGTCTGCTGATGACCCATCCCAACACCGCGGTCATGGCGTTGCTCCTTCTCACGGTCCTCACCGCACCAGATGCCCTCCATCGAGCGGGACGGCATCCGATGCTCACGCTGATACCGGTGGCGCTCCTGGTCCCGGTGGCGATGCTGCAGTTCACGCCGCTCGGCGGGATGGTGACGGAGTTCAGCGGCGGTCTGCAGGTGGCGTGGTGGACCGCTCTCGGGGAGGTGGTGCTCGGCCTGCACACCGTATGGCCCATGGCGCTGGGCGTCGTCCTCGCGCTCGCATGGTGGCCAGGGGTGGTGCTGTCCTGGCGCAACGGCCCCCGGTGGCTGGTGGCGGCCTGGGCCCTGGTCACGCTGCTCTATCTCGACGCAGCAGTGGATTCGCCCCTGGACCTCTCCGTGCTGTTCTACCGCGGGCAGGACCGCCTGACGATGCCGCTGGCGATGCTCAGCTGCCTTCTTGCGATCGTCGGCCTGCGCTGGTGGGGTCGGCTCCTGCGCGCTCCGTCCGCGTCGGTGCGCCAACCCGCGTGGACGCGATTCACGGCGCTGGCCCTCGCGCTCATCGCAGTGCTCGCGACCCTCGGCAGCATCCCCACGCGCGCCGAGAATGCGAGCCGGAACCTCGCCCTTGACCATCCCGGACGCGGACGGTTCCTGCAGGCGGACGAGCTCGCCGCCTGGGAGCGTGCCGCACCGACGATGGACATGTCGGAGAAGGTGCTCGCCAGTCCCTTCTCCGGCGCATCCCACATGTGGGCCCTGCACGGGCAGTCGGTGCACTTCGCGGTCGCAGGCGGCAGCCTGGGTCATCGCGACGAGCTCATCATGCAGGCAGCTCGCGATGCGCCCACCGAGCCCACGGCATGTGCGTTCCTGATGCGCTGGGGCATCGGCTACGTCTATCAGGATCGGATCTCGTACCAGTACGACGCTCGCTACGCCCCGCTCGACGCCGATCTCACCGGCATCGGCCCGGTCGTGTTCTCCACCCCGCATTCGACCCTGTACGAGGTCCGGTGCGATCCGGGTGACGGTGGCACGGATTATGTCCCGTGACGACCTGCCCAGCGAGGCCATGATGCTGGTCGCCGCCGTGATGCGCTCCTCGGTCGCAGGATCCCCGGCTCCGTCGGATCCTCTGATCGTCGGCCCCGGGACCGCAGGTCAGCCGTGTCCCCGGCCGTCCTGCGGAAGGCTCGCGAGCACCTCGGCCGCACCCTTCGCCGCGCAGCCCGCCAGGGAGGCGTGCTCGATCGTCCACTGCCTGAGGTGTGCGGGATCGGGGGATCCTCGCCCTTCGAGCGCCGCCCGCATCGACGCAGCGACGGCATCGGCGTCATAGGTGCTCGACCATCCCAGGTGGTTCGCGTCGATGCGCTCGTTCGCAGCGCCCTCGCCGGCGTGCACCACGGGCGTGCCGCAGGCGGTGGCGGCGTAGATCTTGGTGGGCAGTGCGAATTCGTAGCCCTGGCCGGGGGTGATCGAGGAGAGACCGGCTACGGCACCGCGCAGGGTCCGGGCCATCTCGGCGGGAGGCACCTTGCTGCGGAACTCGACCCCCTCGAGGCCGCGCTCGCGCACCATCTCCTCGAGGGCGTCGCGCCCGCTGCCCTCGGAGAAGAACAGGAGCCGTGTGCCGGGGTGTGTGCGCCGCACCTGTTCGAAGGCGTCGACGAAGACGTCGGCACCCTGCCACTCCGATACCGTTCCCGCGTACACGAAGTACGGGGGCGAGCCGTCCGCCTCCTCATCCGCGCCAGGACCGTCCGGGGTGAAGGTGTCCGTGTCGATGCCGTTGCCGATCATCACCTGGCCATGCTCACCGATCAGCTCCGTGACCCGCCGATGCACTCCCGGGGAGATGGTCAGCACCCGGGCGGCGCGCTTCCACACTGTCGTCTCCACCAGACGCACCGCTCGACGCACCGGACCGGGCACGCCCTCGACGGAATCGGTCGCATCGGACCAGACATCCGCCGCATAGAAGGTGAAGGGGAGCCGGCGCAGTGCCGCGGCCACCGCACCGACGGCGCCCGTGGTGGGCGGAGGCTCGATGACCAGCGCGTCCATGTCCCGCACCAGGATGAGTCTCAGTGCGAGCGGCACGTCGAAGCTCAGGTAGGAGAGATAGCCGCGCACCTGGCCCTGGGCGTCGCGCAGCACCGGCCAGCGTGAGGGCGTGCCGGCCCGGGCTTCTCCACCGACCCCGCGCGGTGGACGGGTGGTCAGCACCTTCACGTCCGCCCCCTGCTCCTCGAGAGCCCGCGCGAGCGCTTCGAGGCGGAAGGCCGCGGCACTCGCCTCCGGCGTGTACAGGCGCGTCGCGATCACCACCCGTGGTCGACGGGCACGATGCTGGGAGACCGCAGATCGACGACTCATGCGTGCGCGCGCAGGGTGTCGATGCTGCGCAGGGACGCCTGTCCATCGCCGTAGTGCGGGGGCCGCTCTGCGGTGGGGCGGGGCCGCATCACGGCGGTGGTGAGCTCGGCAGGGTCGACCACGAGCCGGTTCCAGTCGTTCTCGAGGGTCTCGACCCACTCGGTCTCGGTGCGGACCGTGGAGCAGGGGGTGCCCAGCAGGTAGGCCTCCTTCTGCAGGCCGCCGGAGTCGGTGACCACTGCGGCCGCGTTCTGCACGGCATTGATCAGCTCGGGATAGGCGACGGGCTCGCCGACGTGGACGGCGCCGCCGGCCAGCTCGATCCCGGCGTCCTTCGCCTTGGCGACCAGGCGGGGGTGGGCGAACAGGGCCAGCGGCAGCTCCAGCGCCTGCAGCGAGGCGATGATCGCGGCCAGACGGTCCGGATCGTCCGTGTTGTCGGCGCGGTGGATGGTGGCGACGGCGAACTCGTCGGCGGGGTCGATCCCCTCGGGCAGAGCCAGGGGCGTGCCCTCGGTGGACGCGGCGACCCGCAGGCACACGTCGGTCATCACGTCGCCGGTGACGACGGTCCGCTCGGCGAGGCCCTCGGCGGTCAGGTGCTGACGAGCCACCTCGGTGGGCGCCAGCAACAGGTCGGCGGCGTGGTCGGTGAGGACCCGGTTGTGCTCCTCGGGCATGCGGCGGTTGAAGGAGCGCAGTCCGGCCTCGAGGTGGGCGACCTTGAGGTGCATCTTCACCGCGGACAGGGTGCCGGCGAGGGTGGAGTTGGTGTCGCCGTAGACGAGGGTCCAGTCGGGCTGGTGCTCCTCGAGGACCTCATCCATCCCGGCCAGCATCGCGCCGGTCTGGCGGCCGTGGGAGCCGGAGCCGACCGCGAGGTTCACGTCCGGGGCGGGGATCCGCAGGTCCGCGAAGAAGACGTCGCTCATGGCGGCGTCGTAGTGCTGGCCGGTGTGGACGATCACGTGCTCGACGTCGCCCCGCTGTGCGGCGGCGTCCGCGATCGCGGCGAGCTTGACGAACTGCGGGCGCGCGCCCACGACGGACAGGATCTTCACAGGGGGTCCTCACGGATCGGCGGAGAGTTCATCCCCACTGTACGTACTCCGCTGACGCGATCCGCGCAGCGCACAGTGTGCTCTCCGCCCTCTCTGCGGCGCTTCCCATCCGCCCCCGGGCGGTGCTCCCGGCGTCACAGGCCGGTCCCGGCATCCCGATGACGTCGATATAGTGAGCCTGTGACCGAGCCCTCCCTCCTTCTGATCAGTCTCTCCCCGATCGACCGGGACTCGCGCGTCCTGCGGCAGCTCTCCGTCGTCGCAGAATTCGGTCACGTCACCACCGTCGGCTACGGTCCGAGGCCCGATGGCGCCGACGAGCACATCCAGGTGCCCGAGGACCTCAAGACACTCCCGCAGACCCTCACGGGCGTGGCACGCCTGGCGCTGCGGCGGCTGCGGTCCGCCGAGCTCGCCGCCCCGGCGATCCAGTGGACGCTCAAGGCCCTGGAAGGGCGGCGGTTCGATGTCGTGGTCGCCAACGAGGCACGGATACTCGCCCTCGCGGAGCAGGTCGCACACGGCGCCCCGATCTGGGCGGACATGCACGAGTGGGCGCCCGAGGAGCGGACTCACATCGTCTCCTGGCGCCTGCTGGTGGCCCCGCTGATGGATCACCTCTGCCGGGAGTACCTACCGCGATGCGCCGCGGTCACGGCCGTCGGCGGACGCATCGCCGAGCTGTACGAGGAGCGGTACGGGGTGCCGACCCGGCTCATGCGCAACTCGTCCCGTCGTCAGGATCTGGCCCCGTCCGAGGTCCTCGAGGACCGGGTACGCCTGGTGCACTCCGGCTCGGCCGTGCTCGGACGGAACCTCGAGCTCATGATCGACGCCGTCGCGGTCCTTCCCGAGCGCTTCACGCTGGATCTCTACCTGGTTCCGGCGAACGACGGCGGCGCATACATGCGCATGCTGCGCGAACGGTCCGACGGCTCGCCACGGGTGCGCTTCCACGACCCGGTGCCGCCCGCCGAGCTGCCCCGCGTCCTGAACCAGTACGACCTGGGGGTCTTCTGGATCGAGCCGTTCAACACCAATGCCCGCCTCACCCTGCCCAACAAGCTCTTCGATTTCGTGCAGGGTCGCCTGGGCGTGGCGGTCGGCCCGAGCGAGGAGATGGCACCGGTCGTGCGGGAGCACGCCCTGGGCCCGATCGCCGAAGGCTTCGCGCTCGAGCAGTGCGTCGCCTCGCTGAAGGACATCACTCCTGAGCAGCTGCGCAGTTGGAAGACGCATGCGGACGTCGCCTCGGTGCCGCTGAGCTTCGAGACCGACGCCGAGGTGGGCCGCGAGATCATGCGCGGTCTGCTCGCCCGCTGAGCACCGCGCCCGGCGTTCCCGTCGTCCCCGGCTCGTCGGTGAGGTGTGCTCCGTCGCGCGGAGAGCCTCGCTATCCCGTGTCGCCGTCGACGACGGCGTCGGCGCGCCACTCCTCGTCCCACCAGTCCGTCCTGGGCTCGACCTCGCCGCAGACATCGATGCTCCACAGGGTCGCGTCTCCTGCCGACGCGACCTCCGTGAAGCCCGTTGAGGTGTCCACGTCGTAGAGTCCCGGAAGCTCCAGCTGCCGCTGCTCCCCTTCGTACTGCAGCGGGTCATCCTGGTAATAGTGCGTGATCCCGTAGTGGCGGATGAGGCTGCACACCGTCGGGTCCTCATGGATGTTCGCGAAGTTCTCGGTGAGATAGTTGCCGTCGAGATCCAGGGACCGTACGGAGACCTGGGTGAAGACAGAGTTCGCATCGCTCACGGCGGGTGCGTACCCGACGCCGCTCAGCGAATCACCCAGGATCACGGATCCCTCGGGGACCAGGTCATCAAGGTCCCTCAAGAGCTCGAGCTCTTCCTCGGAGCCGATGATCTCCCGCTCACCGATCGACGGCGCAGCGGGGGCATAGGCGGAGAACTGCGACAGGTATGCGCCGAGGGCGAGGTGGATGATCACGAAGACCGCCACCCCGGCCCGTGCCGGGCCGCGGCCCGCGAGCCGGTGCAGCGGGGCCGGGATCCATGGCCGGTCCACGGCGGTCCCACCGTCCATCTCGCCGGTCCGCAGTCCGGACCACAGCGCACCGAGCGCGATCGACATCAGCAGCGGCAGGAACACCACCTGCACCGCGAACAATCGATAGACATCGGAGTACCAGATCCCGGAGATGCTCGACAGCAGGGGGAGCGGGAAATATGTCCCCAGGATCAGGAGCGTCTGCATGATCCAGGCCGCCAGTGCCCATCTGGCACGGTGATCCCGCGCGGCGACCAGAGCGCCCAGCAGCGTCACGCTCCCGTAGAACGTCGCCAGGGCCAGCAGCACCAGCACATCCCGGCTCGCTGGCCACAGCATGATGGTGCTGCTCAGGCGAGCCACGAGATCTTCCCACTCGCCGCTCACGGGGCGGGACAGTGCCGCCTGGACCTGCGGGTGCATCCCGACGGCCACCAGCAGCGCGGCGAGGACCGAGGCTGAGACGACGGAGAGCGCGAGGACGCGGCCACGGGGCCAGACCTGCCATAGCCGCTGCAGCAGCCGCACCAGGAGAACGAGAATCGCCGGAGCGCCCACCCACAAGGGGGTGAAGACGAACGTCGGGTGCGCGAGGACGAGGCCTGCCGTGCCGGCCAGCAGGATCATGATGCTCCCGCCGTACCTCACCGCATTGCGATCCAGGCGACCGCGGGCGATGTCGAGGACGACGGCCACGGCCAGGGCGAGGAGACCGGGGAAGAGGGCGAGGGCCAGGGCGTTCGGCCAGAATCCCTTCCCCACCGTCATGTAGTCGGGGAAGGCGACGAACCCGGCGGCGACCAGGGGGGTCAGAGCCGTCATCAGTCGGCGCAGCGGGAACACCTCCGCTCCCAAGCACGCCATCCCCACCAGGAAGATCACCGGTGTGACGAGGTAGCTGAGGACATGCGCGACCCCGACGACCCCGGTCGAGGGAGCGACCAGGGCCGCCAGAGCATGCCACACGGACGGGTAGATCACGTCCAGCACCCGCAGGCCGTAGTTCCAGTCCATCGCCCCGAAGATGGACGCGTTGCCGGTGTTCATCACGGCATTGATGCCGTTGTAATGGAACATCGGGTCCGAGAGCGCCGAGGGGAAGTACGGGTCGACGGCGATCAGGATCGGCACCCAGTGGAACAGCACTGCCACGACCAACGCGGCGATCACCACGAGGCGCTGGCGGGCGGTCCAGCGCGTGGTCGCAATCTCTCCGCCGATCGGGAGATGGTCGCGTCCCGAGCGTCTGAGGACAGCGCGGTAGCCCAGCACCAGACCGCAGGCCGCGAGTGTGGTCGCGAGGAAGGATCCCAGGTTCCACGGCACCCCGAGGAGGTCGAGCACGATGCCTCCGACGCCGACCAGGCCGCAGGTCACGGCCGGCGCGACGCCGATCGACAGGTTCCGGCGGACGTCGGCCGCCCGGAGTACGAGCAGACCCGGGAGATAGAGGACCACGAGCAGCGCGACCAGGAGCGGCACGGTGCTCATCCAGGCCTGGAGGTACGCCATTCGCTGCCTTCTCGTGCTCGGAGTGCACCGCGCAGCGGTGCCCTAGGATCGTGGTGCGCGGGTGGCAAGACTATGTCGTGGTGGAGTTCTCCCTGCACGGGAATCACCGGATCCCACCGTACTGTTGTCTGCCTGTCATCTTGCGCGTGATGGGCACCACCGGCCCCGATCGACGAGAAGGAATGAGCGGCACGCCATGTTCGAGCCCGATTACCCCAGCGTGCTCCACCTCAGCGACCCCGCCTTCACCGCGACGCTGCTCTCCCGTGCCGCCGCGGAGTCCGGGCGCAGCTGGCGGGTGCTGCCGCTGGCGACCGCGCCGACGGTCGACAGCCCGGGTCTGCGGGTCGGTCTGAAGGCCGTACGCGGTCTGCGTTGGGAGGCCCACCTGCTGGCCGACCGACTGCGGACCAGTCGGCTCCATGTGCACAGCGCCCTGGCACGCCGTCATGCGGGCTGGGCGTTCGGACGCCGATTCGCGCTCCATCTCCATGGCACGGACATCCGCTCCCGTCAGTACGAGGAGCGGCACCGCCGGATGGTCCAGCGCACCGTGCACGACGCTCATGTGGTGTTCTACTCGACCCCTGATCTGCGGGAGCACGTCGCTCCGCTGCGGGAGGACGCACGCCTGGTGCCGGTCCCCGTGCCGCTGCCGGAGCGCGGCCCCGCGCCCGTACCAGCTGCGGTCCGCGCAGTGGCCGGGAGCCGGGAGTATCTTTTCTTCCCCTCCCGCTGGGAGGCGGTGAAGGGAGGCGAGGCGCAGATCGCGATGGCGCGGGCGCTTGGAGCTGCGTGCTCCGGGCCCTCGGCTCCGGTGCTGATCGGCCTCGACTGGGGTCCGCTGGCGTCCGAGGCATCCGCAACAGGCGTGCACCTGGTCCCGAAGATGTCGCATGCAGATTTCTTGGCAACGGTGGCCGGTGCCCGGATGTGCGTCGGTCAGCTATCCGGCGTGCTCAGTGCCTCTGAACTCGACGCCCTCGCGGTCGACGTCCCCCTGCTGGCCCCGCTGAACCCGGAGTGGTATGACGGCAGTCATCCCTCGCTGAGCGTGCCGCCGGTGCTGGGAGGCGTCGACCTGGGCATGTCCAGCGGGCCGGACGGCCTCGTGGACCTCGTGCGCGAAGAGCTCACGGCCCCGGCGCAACGAGCCACACGGGGCTGGGTCGAGGAGCACCACTCGCCGCAAGCCGCCCTGGCCGAGGTGCTCGCGGGGTACCGAGACAGCGGGTGGTGAGGCGGCTCAGCGCTCCCCGTCCGTGAGCGTGCCGGCGGCCTGTTCGGCGCGGGCCCGCCAGGTCTGCTCATGACGCACCCGTCGGGCGTTCCGCGCATAGTCCTCGAGCCGTTGCGGGTGGGCACGGAGATCTTCCAGCTCGGCGCGCAAGGCCGCGGCCGAGTAGTCGATCACCGGCCCCACCCCGAACCGCTCCCCCAGCTGGCCCGCATAGGTGCCGCGGCTGAGCAGCACCGGTTTTCCGTGCCCGATGTACTCGAAGAACTTCACCGGTGCCGCGAAGGTGCGGTACTCGCCCGGCTCGACGAACAGCACGCATGCCGAGGCCGCCTCGTAGAACGGCTCGAGTTCGGGGCCGGATCCATGCACCACCCGGATCCGTTCCCCGAGGTGCTGCTCGTACCGCGATCGATTCTTCTCCCACTGCGCCGGGGGAACGCACAGGGTGAGCGTCACCTCGGGGATCCCGGCAACAGCCTCGACGCAAGCATCGAGCCCATACTCGGCGCCGAGCCCGCCGACGTACAGAAGATGCAGGCCCTCCGGCGCTGTGGAGTCGACGACCGTGGCGCCAGGAGGCAACGCGCTGCTGCGGGTCTGCGGAACCGGGACGATCGATGCCATCCGTTCCGAGGGGAGGAAGAGATGCACCCGCGCCAATCGGAGGGCTGCGAGGTCCAGTCGGTACAAGAGGTTCATCACTGCGCTGCGCGGGGTGCGGACGTTGCGCAGGGAGGTCGAGAAACGCCAGTACACGTCGCGATAGAACTCCCCCGAAGGGATCCCGTGACGACGAGCCCAGAGCAGGATCCTGGCATCCAGGAACGGCGCGATCCCGCCACGGACCGAGGTGGCGAGCAGGTTCGGCTGGGTCGAGTTCTCCGAATACAGCAGGTCGAACTGCTGACCGCCGCGCAGCCGCCGCCGCGCGGTCCGGTACGCGATCGCGCGCTGTCGCGGAGCCCCGGTGACCGGATGCACCCGGTAGCCGCCCTCCACGAAGGCCTCGAGCATGCGGAGCGGACGCAGGCGACTGGCACCGGCGGGGTGGGGATCGATCGGGAAGGGTGCGTGGAACAGCATCTTCGGCCGGGCTTCGTGCTCCGCGGCGCGGCGGTACATCTCACCCTGGCGTCGGATGAAGGCGGAGGTCGAGAAGATCTCGCGCGCCGTGGATCTGATGACCTCCCGATCCCCCGTCTCCCGTCCACGGCCCTCAGCCGCCGCATCGTTCATCGCAGAGCTCAGCGAGGCAGGATCGTCGATAGGAACCACGACGCCGCTGGCGGGGTCCACCAGAGCTCGCCCTCCCCAGGTGTCGGTCGAGATCACCGAGAGACCGGCGGCACGGGATTCGCCGATGACGGCGCCGGCAGACTCCACCGCGCTCACCAGCACCACACAATGGCAACGCGCCATGAGGGTCGGGAGCTCGTCGCGGCCCACCCAGCCGAGCACCTCGACCCGCTCACCGACACCGAGCTGTTCAGCGTGGGCACGAATCTCTTCGGCACGTCGAGGGGACCCACCGGCGATGATCAGACGTGCGTCCACGGTCCTCTGCGCGTGTGAGAACGCCTCCACCAGTTCTTCGACGCGCTTGTTGCGCGTCAGATTGGAGACGTGGAGGAACGTGTAGGGGGCACTGGTCCCGCACGCATCGCTGCTGGCGGAGAAGAACGGCTCCGGCACCGGCAGTGGGATCACCTCGGGTCGCGCGATGCCGTAGTGCTCCGCGATCGTCTCCGCGAACGGTTCGCTGACCGTGGCGACAACTGCCGCATCGGCCAGGGCATGGAGAAGGTGCGCATGCCGAGTGGCGGATCGCGGCGCGGTGAGGCTCGAGGGCCGATGCTCGGTGAACACGAGTCCGCGACCCCAGCGCGCGGAGAGATCCTGTGCGACGAGCAGCCCGGGCATGGCCGAATGGGCGTGGATCACGTCCGGCAACTCGGATGTCGTGGAGCGGTACGCCTGCTGCGCCAGGTGGCCCAGCAGTTCCTGTTCGAGGCGCTGGAGGGGGCGCGGCAGCGCAGGCATCGTCACACGGATCACCGTCAGTTCACCGTCGTGCTCCACCGTGGTCGTCGTGCCGCGCCAGTGGGCGAGCGGGACCAGCTGCGGCACCAGGAGCGTGATCTCGTGGCCGGCTCCCGACATCATCATGGCCTGCTCACGGAAGAAGGAGCCGTTCAAGGGCGCCTGCGAGGTCGGGTACCAGGACGGGACGACGAGGACTCTCATGCACGGACTCCAGGATCTGCTCGGTCGGAGGTTCGGTCGGAGGTGGTTCTCGGTGGCCGCCCGCTCAGACGGTGGGCTCCGGCGGCTCGGGGTCCGCCCCTGTCCCGGGCTCGGCCGGATCAGGCCGTCTGCGATCGTATCCGCGCGCGGCGAGCAGCGACATCGCCAACATGATCATCAGCATGCCCGCCATCAGCAGGCCCAGCCAGAAGACCGTGTCCAGCAGGGCCAACGGCGAGAAGTACAGCAGGGACAGCGGAGCGGCGCAGAACACGACCGAGAACGTGAGCATCCACTGCTGGTTGTTGGTGACGACGAAGACCGTCGAGATCGGGGAGGTCACCAGCTGCATCGCCAGCCAGGGGGTGAGGGCACGGGCGAAGTCTCCCGCCATGTCCCACTGCTGGCCGAAGACGAACGTGAACAGCCACGGCGCGACCAGGTAGATCAGACCGAAGGGTACGATCGAGATCAGCAGCGAACGGATGATCGTGAAGCGCACCAGTGGGAGCATCCCCCCAGGACGCACGCGGGCAAGCTTCTGGAAGAACACCTGCGAGATCGCGCTGTTGATGAGACCGATCGGGACCTGCAGGATCCGCCATGCCAGGTTGAACTGGCCCACTGCGCCGAGTGCCACGGTACCGATCAGCAGGGTGATCCCGTTGATTCGCACCGAGTCCACCAGGGCATTGGGCATGTTCAGCAGCGGCATCTTCTTGTAGCGCGCCAGCAGTGCGCGTGTGCTGGTCGTGCCGTCTGGGATCGGCTGGTACAGCGACGTCGCTCGCACTCGCAGGTTCACGAAGGCATAGGCCTGCCCGATGAGTGTGCCGAAGATCAGGCCCGGCAGGGAGCGAAGCCCGAGGAGGCCGAAGCCCAGCTGCCCGCCGGCCGAGCCGATCGCCTGCTGCACCCGGTTCAGGGAGATGGTCCCGTACTGGGTCTTGCGGTTGTACCAGAACTGCATCATCGTCACCTGCGCGACGAAGAACACCGTGAACCCGCCCATGAGCAGCCAGGACGCCAGTTCCGGGTCATCGTATTGGGCGATCACGAGATCGCGCAGCGCGAACGCCGCCACGGTGAACAGCCCGGCGACGATGACGTTGCTGAGGGTGGCCACCCGTGCGATCCGTCGAGCCTCGTCGTCGTCCTCCGGGAGCATGATGGCCATGTCGAGACGCAGGGAGGCGATGGTCGTGGCGATGGCAGTCAGCGAGCCGTAGACCGCGAACTGACCGAAGGTCTCCGGGGTGAACAGACGGGCCGTGAAGATCGAGACGCCCATGACGACGATCTGGGAGATCGCCGTGCCGGTCAGCAGCACCATGATGTGCCGCAGAGTCGGATACTTCGTCACGAGCTTCTGAATCCGATCGCGGATCCCGGAGGAGGAGACCAACTCCGGACCACCTCGCGATCGCTTTGGGTACGATGAACGTGCGGGTCATCTCGGCTCGTGTCCCGGCGCGCCGACCACGAGGAGCTCATGCTGACCGTCGTCCCGCATCTTAGTACACGGTGGATCGCGGACGACGAAGGGCAGTACCTGCGCACGACACCGGGCACACGGCTCCTGGCGTCGTCGACGCCGGATTCGTTGCGTCGACGCGGCGAGCTCTTCTCCGCGGTGCTGGTCACCGAGGAGGAGATCCTGCTCCTCACCGATCATCTGCGCTCCTGGCCCCTGTTCTACGCGGTCCGCGGCGGGACGGTCCACGTGGGCGAGGACGCCTTCTCCGTCGCGGACGCCCTCGGCGGCCGTCTGCTCGAGGCGGGCGCCGCTGCCGAGTTCCTGCATACCGGCTTCGTGCTCGGTGACCGCTCCCTGCTCCGCGGGGTGCACCAGGTGCCGGCCGGGACCACCGTGCGGATCGACCGCACGACCGGTGAGATCACCCGCCATCTGGAGCGTCGCCTGCGCCTGCGCGAACCCGAGTTCGAGGACGTCCCCTCCTTCACCCAGGCGTTCACGGAGGCCCTGGACGCGGCGATGTCCCGACTGTACGAGCGTGCCGACGGACGGGTGATCGCGCTGCCGCTCTCCGCCGGCCTCGATTCCCGTCTGCTGGCGTCGCTGCTCGCCCGCGACGGCTACCCGCACGTGCAGACCTTCACCTACGGGCTCCCGGACAATGCCGAGGCGCAGGTCTCCTCACGGATCGCCGCGAGCCTCGGCCTGCCGTGGCGTCAGGTGGTGCACACCCCCGAGCAGCTGCGCCGCGCATGGACCGATCCCTCCACCACCGGCTTCCTGCGGGAGGCCTCGGGCGGGGCCTCGCTCCCCCACATCCAGGACTGGTTCGCGATGCAGGAGCTCACCACTGACGGCACCCTGCCGCCAGGCAGCATCGTCATCCCGGGCCATACGGTGGTCAGCACCGCGAAGGACGAGCCCCTGCGCCATGGTCGCAGGGTGGATCCGGCCGCTGTGGTGCGCTCGCTCGAGCCCTGGCACTTCTCCCTGCGCTCACAGCCCGCTCGGGCGGTCCGTCTCCCATCGGTGATTCACGAGCTGCAGGACTTCTTCACCGAGGTGTCGCTGACCGGTGACCCCCGGGACACGATGGATGCGGTGCGCTGGTTCTGGCAGCGAGAGCGGCAGTCGAAGTACATCCTCAACTCGATGCGGGGCTACGAGTACGTCGGGCTGGAGTGGGGACTGCCGATGCACGAGCTGGCGGTGTGGGAGGTGTACGAGGCGGCGCCGGACGCGGCGATCGCCTCCCGCGAGTGGTATCGGGCGCTGACGGAGGAGATCTACTCATCCGTCAGCGGAGCAGCGGCGCCGACGCGCGCCCCCCGCTCGAGGGAGCGCTCCCTCGCCCGGCGCACCGCAGCGACGGTGGCCAAGAGCACCGGGCTGCCGCAACTGCGGTCACGGATGCGGACAGTGCGTGCCGTTCTCGACCATCCGCTCGGTTTCGATGCGTTGATCTCGGGAGCGTCCCGGCGTGAGGTGGCGCTCCGCACAGCCGGCGGGATGACCCCGCTCGGGGAGTTCGCCGAACTGTTCCTGGCCGATGAGTGGGTGCCGGGCAGCAGCCTGTTCTCCTCGTGACATGCCGGATCGGGCCCGCGCCCACCATCACGGGCACCGCCGAGTGGCCTCGCCGCGATCAGTCGAGGGTGACCACGCGCCCCTCGCGTGCGCTCTCGAGCACGGCCTCGACGGTGCGGACGGTGTGCAGGCCCTCCCGCATGGTGACGATGTTGGAGGAGTCGCCACCGATCGCATCGCGGAAGGCCTGGTGCTCGGTCGCCAGCGGCTCCTGGCGCTGCAGGGCGTACCGGATCGAGTCGCCCTCGCTGACGCCGCGGAACGAGGCCATCGACTCCCACAGATTGGTGGCCGCATCGGCATTGGAATGGAAGGTGAGGTCGGCGTTGAGGGTGTCGGCCACCAGGGCGCCCTTCTCCCCCGTCACCACGGTGATGCGTTCCTTGAAGGGGGTCAGCCAGTTCACCAGGTGGTTGGTGATCGTCTCGTCCTGGAGCCGGCCGGCGATGGAGACCATGTCCTCGTCCCTGCGGCCGGAGCGCCGCGTGGAGGTCGCCGCGACGGAAGCGTACGGGGACTGCGCCACCCAGGCGGTGAGGTCCAGGTCGTGGGTGGCGAGGTCCTTGACCACCCCGACATCCGCGATCCGGGCCGGGAACCCGCCCTGGCGCCGGGTGACGATCTGATAGATCTCCCCCAGCTGCCCGTCCGCGATGCGCTTGCGCATCTCCTGCAGCGCCGGGTTGTACCGCTCGATGTAGCCGACCGCACCGACCAGCCCGGCCTGCTCATATGCGGCCGTGATCTCCTCGGCCTCGCCGATGTCGAACGCCAACGGCTTCTCCACCAGGGTGTGCACCCCGGCCTCCGCCAGCGTGATCGCCACGTCCCGATGGAACTGGGTGGGCACCGCCACCACCGCATAGTCGATGCCGGTCGCGATCAGCGCGTCCACGTCCGGCAGCACCTCGAGCCCCGGCGCCGCGCCGTGCGGATCGCCGTGGGCATCCGCGACCGCGACCAGCTCCACCCCCTCCAGGGACTGGAGGTTGCGGGCGTGGTGGCGGCCCATCATGCCCAGACCGATCAGCCCGGCCCGCAGCGTCTTCTTGTCCGTCATGGTCATGCCCCCGCCTTCGCCACGGTGTTCACAGCCGCCACGATCCGTTCCCGATCCATGTCCGAGATGCTCGGATGCACCGGCAGCGACAGCACCTCACGAGCCAGCATCTCCGTCACCGGCAGATCCACCTCCGTCCGGAACGTCGCCAGCCGATGCACCGGGGTCGGGTAATACACCCCGCACCCCACCTGATGCTCCTGGCGCAGAGCGGCCGCGAAACCGTCCCGCTCCGTCGCCGAGGCGCCCTCGATCCGGATCGTGTACTGGTGGTAGACATGCGTGGCACCCTCACGCACCACCGGCGTCTTCACACCGGCCAGGTTCGCATCGAAGAACGCCGCATTCGCCTGCCGCGTCGCCGTCCATGCCGGCAGCTTGCCCAGCTGGATGCGGCCGATCGCCGCATGGATATCGGTCATCCGGTTGTTGAAGCCGGCGACCTCGTTCGCGTACTGCGTCTCCATCCCCTGGTTCCGCAGCAGCCGCACCTGACGCGCGATCTCCGGCGTGGCGCAGGAGACCATCCCGCCCTCGCCCGAGGTCATGTTCTTCGTCGGGTACAGCGAGAACATCCCGCCCTGCCCGAAGGTCCCCACCTGGGCGCCCTGCCAGGTCGCGCCATGCGCCTGCGCCGCATCCTCGAACACCCACAGACCATGCCGCTGCGCGATCGCCAGCAGCTGATCCATCGGCGCCGGATGCCCGTACAGATGCACCGGCTGGATCCCCACCGTCCGCTCCGTGATCGCGGCCTCGACCGCCGCCGGATCGATGATGAACGTCTCCGGATCCACGTCCACGAACACCGGCGTCGCCCCGCACACCGCGACCGTGTTCGCGGTCGCCGCGAAGGTGAACGAGGGCACGATCACCTCATCACCCGCCCCCAGGCCCAGCGCCAGCATCCCCAGATGCTGCCCCGAGGTGCCGGAGTTCACCGCCACCACCTCCCGGCCCCCCGCCAGCGCGGCCGAGAACTCCTCCTCGAACGCCGCCACCTCCGGACCCTGCGCGATCATGCCCGAGGCCAGCACGCGATCCACCGCGTCCCGCTCCTCCTGACCGATCAACGGCTTCGCCGGCGGGATCATCGTGAGTTCGGTGTTCATGCGGCAGGACCGTCCTGTTCGTCATCGGAATCGTCATCAGGGAGCTCGGCCGGACGCGGCGCGTCGGCCAGGGGCGAGGAGGCCAGGAGCAGCCCGCCGGTGGAGTCGTCCGGGATGTACCACTCACCGGTGGCGGGGCACACCCAGGCATCGGTCCCGTCGGAGGCGGGGACCAGCTTCTCGCCGGAGCGGCCCACCCAGCCCAGACGGCGGGCCGGGACCCCGGCCACCAGGGCGTGGGGCGGGACGTCCTTGACCACGGTGGCGCCGGCGGCGACCATCGCCCAGGCCCCGATGGTCACCGGTGCCACGCACACGGCGCGGGCTCCGATCGAGGCACCGGTCTCGCAGGTCACGCCGACGGGCTCCCAGTCGGAGGCGGACTTGGGGGTGAGATCGGGGTTCACCGCGCGCGGGAAGTGGTCGTTGGTGAACACTGCGGCGGGGCCGACGAAGACGCCGTCGGCCAGCGTCGCCGGCTCGTACACCAGGGCGAAGTTCTGGACCTTGCAGCCATTCCCCAGCTGCACGCCGGTGCCGATGTAGGCACCGCGGCCGATGATGCAGTTCGTGCCGAGCATGGCGTCCTCGCGCACCTGGGCCAGGTGCCAGACGGCACTGCCGTCCCCGATCGTCGCGTCGTCCGAGATGTCGGCCCCCGGGGCGACCCGGTAGGCAGTGGTATCGCTCATGGGGCCGACGATACCGCGAGCATCGGCGCCGGTCCGGGAGGAACGCCCCGAGCTCGCGCCGGAGGGGAGATCGTCCACAGGATGTTCACGCGATGGTCGCTCCGGGATCCCCCGGACGCGTGCCACCGCTCACCGCGAGGCCCGCAGCTTCTCCCCCTTGGCCAGCGCGATCTCCCGCAGCTCCGCCTGGAAGGCGATCATCCGCTCGCGCAGGCGCTCGGCCTCGCCGTCCCCGCCGGCGGCGAGGATCCGGGCGGCGAGCAGACCGGCGTTGCGGGCACCGCCGATGGAGACGGTCGCCACCGGCACCCCGGCGGGCATCTGCACGATCGAGAGCAGGGAGTCCATGCCGTCGAGATGCTTCAGCGGCACCGGCACCCCGATCACCGGCAGCGGGGTGAGGGAGGCGAGCATGCCGGGCAGGTGGGCGGCGCCTCCGGCCCCGGCGATCACCACCCGCAGCCCGCGCTCGGCGGCGCCGCGACCCCAGGTGATCATGTCCTCGGGCATCCGGTGGGCGGAGACCACCTCGACCGTGCAGGTGATCCCGAACTCGGCGAGCGCTTCCTCGGCGGCCTTCATCACCGGGTGGTCGGAGTCCGAGCCCATCACGATGCCCACTCGCGGGAGGGGGGTGGTCTCGGTGCCGGAATGCTGCGTCATGGTGTCCTTCGTCGTCGGGTCCGCGATCGTGAGGTCGCGCGCGGGTCGTGGGATCGCCAGCGGTTCGTGGGGGCGGGGCGACGGGTCAGGGGCCGGCGGGCGATGCCGGCCCGTCGATGAGCAGACGCTCGGCGCGGTGGGCACGGGCGAGCAGCTCCTCGGCATCGTCTCCGAGCAGGGTGACGTGGCCGATCTTCCGCCCGGGGCGCACGGACTTGCCGTAGAGGTGGAGCTTCAGCGCGGGATCTGCGGCGAGCGCGGCGCGGGCACCGGGGGCGAGGTCCTCGGCGGCGCCGCCGAGCAGGTTCACCATCACCGAGACCGGGGCCAGCGGCGCGGTCGATCCCAGCGGCAGATCGGCGACGGCACGCAGGTGCTGCTCGAACTGGCCGGTCACGGCGCCGTCCATGGACCAGTGGCCGGTGTTGTGGGGGCGCATGGCGAGCTCGTTGACCAGCACCTCGCCGTCGGCCGTCTCGAACAGCTCCACGGCGAGCATCCCGGTGACGCCCAGGTCCTCGGCGATCGCGAGCGCGAGGCCCTGGATCCGCTGCTGGGCGGCGCTGTCGAGGCCGGGGGCGGGGGCGACCACCTCGTAGCAGACCCCGTCCTTCTGCACGGACTGCACCACCGGGTAGGCGACGGCCTCTCCCCCGGGCCGGCGCGCGACCTGTGCGGAGAGCTCGCGGGTGAAGGGCACCAGCTCCTCGGCGAGCAGCTCCCCGTGCTGGGCGAGCCAGTCCTGCGCCTGCTCGGCGCGGTCGATGAGCATCACCCCGTGGGCGTCGTAGCCGCCGCGCGGGGTCTTGATCACGAGGCGTCCGCCCGCCTCGGTGAGCGCCGCTGCGACGTCGTCGGCGGTGCCGATCCGCCACCAGCGCGGGCAGGGATGACCGAGCGCCGTGAGGCGCTCGCGCATGACCAGCTTGTCCTGGGCGTGGACGAGGGCCGCGGGCCCGGGGCGCACCGCAGTGGCCCCCTCCTGCTCGAGACGCTCGAGGATGGCGGTGGGCACGTGCTCGTGGTCGAAGGTGATCACCTCGACCTCGGCGGCGAGGGCGCGCACGGCCTGCTCGTCGTCGTGGCGCCCCGGGCGCACGCGGGCGGCGACGTCCGCGGCGGATTCGGCCGGATCCGTGGCCAGGACGGGCGTGGTCAGACCCAGCTCGATGGCGGGGCCGAGCATCATGCGAGCCAGTTGCCCGGCACCGATGATGCCTACGCTGCGGGCGCCGGCATCGACGTCGGAGGCGGACGGGGCGGGGCGGGGCGGGGTCTCAGGCACGGCGGCCAGTGTACGAGGTCAGTCGCGCGAGCGCGGGCGGCGCCGCACCACGGACCCCTGGGGCAGGGAGTCGAGGTCGTCCCCGCCGGAGCGGGCGCCCGTGACGCCGCTCGGTGACATGTCGGCGCGTCCGGCGCGGGCAGCCCGGCCGCCGCGCCCGGCCCGGGCCTCGCGCCCGCCCCGGTGCGGCCGCCCGGACCTGAGATCCTGGTCGTCGCCCGGGCCGCCCTCGTCGCCGGGGGCGGAGATCAGGAACACCCCGAATGTCGCCGGCTGCTCGGTGAGCAGTTCGAGCCGGCCGCCGTCGTCCTCGACCAGGGTGCGGGCCAGCGCCAGGCCCACGCCGGTGCCGCTCGAGCTGCGCCCGGAGACGGACCGCTCGAAGATCTGGGCCCCGAGCTCCGCGTCGATCCCGCCGCCCTCGTCGGCGACCTCGACGACGGTCGAGTGGTCGTTGCGGCGCACCTTGACCGTGGTGCGGCCGCCCCCGTGGGCGAGGGCGTTCTCGATGAGGGTCGCGACGACCTGGGTGAGCGGTCCGGTCGAGCCCCAGACCGCGGCGGAGCGCGGCACCTGCACCCGCAGCTCGCGGCCGGCCCGACGATAGGCCGGGGACCACTCCTCGCTCTGCTGGGTCAGCACGCTGCGCAGCTCCACCACGCCGGGGGTGCGGCGCTGGGAGGCCCGGGGGGCGTTGATGAGGTCGTGGACCACTTCGGTGAGGCGGTCGATCTGCTCGAGCGAGATCCGGGCCTCCTCGCGCACCCATTCCTCGGAGCTGACGGCCAGGATCTCGTCCAGTCGCATCGACAGGGCGGTCAGCGGGGTGCGCAGCTGGTGGGAGGCGTCGGAGGCGAGGCGGCTCTCGGCCTCGAGGCGCTCGTTGAGCATCGCGCCGGAGCGGGCGAGCTCCTCGGCCACGTCGTCGATCTCGGAGATGCCCGAGGGGTGCCAGAGGCCGCGCGAGCGTCCCGATCCCATCTCCTCGGCGCGCCGGCTGAGCCGGGCCAGCGGCATCGAGATGCGCTGCGCCTGCCACAGCGCCACCGACACGCCGATCGAGAGCGCCGCCAGTCCGGCGACGATGATCAGCACCCAGGCGCTCGCGGTATGGGCGCGCACGTCGGATTCCGGGATATGCACCGAGACGGACTGCCCGAAGGCGCCGTTGGTGTTGGTCGTCACACCGCCCTCCCCGGGCGGCTCACCGGCCGTGTACTCGGTGCCGTCGTAGGTGACCGAGACCGAGATGTTCAGATCCGTCTGCGCGTCCACGTGCCGCTGCAGCAGCGCCTCGTCGATCTCCCCGCCCTCCTGGAGCCGGGTCTCCGTATCGACCCGCACCTGGTCGAGGATGACGTTCGCCTGGTTGCTGAGCGTCTGCCGGTTGAGCTGGAGCCAGGAGTAGCCCAGCGGGATGCCGAGCATGAGCACGGCCAGCAGCACGGTGATGATGGTGGCCTGCAGCACGCGCTGCCGCACGGGTCAGCTCACCGCGCCGGTCTCGAAGCGGAAGCCCACACCCCTCACCGTGGTGATCCGGCGGGGATCGGTGGCGTCGTCGCCGAGCTTGCGGCGCAGCCAGGAGATGTGCATGTCGAGGGTCTTGGTGGAGCCCCACCACTCGGCGCCCCACACCTCGCGCATCAGGTCGTCGCGGGTGACGACGCTGCCGGACTCCCGCACCAGCACGGTGAGCAGGTCGTACTCCTTCGCGGAGAGGCTCAGCTCCTCGCCGTCGGCGTAGGCGCGGCGGGCGGAGACGTCCAGGGTCACCCCGTTGACATCGAAGCTGTCGCCGGACTCCTCCATCGCCTGGGAGCGCCGCATCAGCGCGCGGATGCGGGCCTGCAGCTCGCCGAGGCGGAAGGGCTTGGTGACGTAGTCATCGGCACCGGCATCGAGGCCCACCACCGCATCGACCTCGTCGGCCCGGGCGGTGAGGATCAGGATCGGGCATTCCAGCCCGCCCTTGCGCAGCCGCCGGGCGACCTCGAGCCCGTCCAGATCGGGCAGTCCGAGGTCCAGGATGACCAGGTCGATCGACTCGGCCCCGGCGGCGATCGCGAGCGCATCCATCCCTCGGGAGGCGCGCGTGACGGTGTATCCCTCCCGGTCCAGCGCGCGGGAGAGCGGTTCAGCGATGGCGGAGTCGTCCTCGACGAGAAGCAGTCGTGTCACGCGGTCCATCCTATGATCATGCCAGCAGGGTCTGGCCCGGACCGGGGTCCGGGCGGGCGTGGCCCCATCATCACAGGTCGAGCGATGTCAGGAACACCTCCGAGGTCACTGCGCCCGCTCACAGGCCCATGTCCAGGGGCGAGGAGCGGTCGCGCCGCATCTCCCGGACATGGATCGTCCCGATCCCGTGGAGCTCGACCTCCTCACCCTCGGTGAACGAGAAACCGCCGGGCAGCGCCTGTTCGACCGCGGCGCTGGTGTCCGCGTCGACCACGACCACGCCGGGCCGGGCGACCGACTCCATCCGGGCGGCGAGGTTCACGATCGGGCCGAAGACGTCCCCGTAGCGGGAGAACATCGATCCCCAGGCCAGGCCCACTCTGATCGGCGGGAGTTCGGGCGACTCGGTGATCGCCTCGGCGAGGCTGATGGCGATCTGGGCGCCGTCCTCCGGCGTGTCGGCCAGGAACATGATCTCGTCGCCGACCGTCTTGACCACTCGTCCGCCGCCGACGGAGATGACATCGCGGCTGAGGGACTCGAAGCGCCCCACCATGTCGGCCAGCTCGGTGCCGGGAAGGTCCTGGGCGATCCGGGTGAACTGGACCAGGTCGGCGAAGCCGATGGCCCGCTGCAGCGGGAACAGCTCGTCGGTGTCGCGGTGGAGCACCTCGCTGCCGGCGCGGGCCGCATAGGCGGCGAGCTGGCGGCGGAAGGTGAACATCACCTGCGATTCGAAGGTCTCCAGCAGCTCCGGGATCGAGTCGAGCATCTGCTGACGCGCCTGGGCGTCGTCGAGTCCGTCGGCGTACTTCGCCTCATCCACCAGCGCCTCGGTGATCCACATCGCCAGGCGCCCCATGTGGAAGCCCATGCCGCGGGAGATGCTGGCGAAGGCGCGCTCGCTGATCACGCCGTCCTCGACGATCGCGGCCAGATCGCCGATCGCATAGGCGTCCTCATCGGTGAACACCACGGTGTCCTCGTCGACCGGGGTGAAGCCGAGGGACCGCCAGTAGACGGAGGTGAGCCGCTCCGGGATGTCCTGCTGCCGGGCGAGATCCCGGCGGGAGTACTTGCGCGGGCCCTGCAGCAGGATCTTCTCCAGCGCGCCGACGCTGCGGCGCACCGCCGCGAAGCGCCGATTGAGGTCGAGGATCTCCTGATCGTCCAGGGAGCCCGCCTCGGCACCGTCCTGCGAGAGATCAGGCAGCTCCGCGGTCTCCACCGGGACGGCATCTCGCGGCGCCGCCGGCTCCTGCGCCGAGGCGCCCCCCGCGGGGTCCGTGCTCTCCAGGTCTTCCATGCCTCCGCTCACGTGCCGTGCTCCTCCTGCTCGATGGCCATCGCATCGCGTGTCGTGGGCCGAACGGGATCGTCCGGTCGCAGATGCCGCACATCACCGATGTCCACTGCCGTCCGGCCGCCCCCGGGGAGGTCGATCACCAGACGGCCGTGCTCGTCGATCATCCGGGCGATGCCGTGCAGGGGGGACGGGTGCGCTCCGCCCATGCCCGCCTCCCCCAGGGGGTCGACCCGCACCGCTCGCCCCAGTGTGAGGCAGGTCATAGTGTAACGCTCGTGCGTGCCCGCCGAGACCCCGTCTCCCCCCGCGGACTCCAGCCGGGAGAGCTCCTGGGCCAGGGCCGCGGCCAGCGCGGACTCGAGACGCTCCCGCAGCGCCCCGTCCCCAGCCCCGTCGGCGCCCGGGCGCACGCCGTCGTCCCCGCGCAGCCAGGCCGCACCGGGCACGGCCCGACCGTCGGCCTGCAGGACCGGTCCGCGCAGGTTGATGCCGATGCCCAGCAGCACGAGGTCCGGGCCGCGGCCCTCGACGAGGATCCCGCCGAGCTTGCGGCCGTCCGCGGTGTGCAGATCGTTGGGCCATTTCAGCCCGATCCGGGCTCGCTCCTCCCCGGTCGCCCCCAGCACCTGGTCGAGGGCGGCGATCGCCGCGACCCCGGCGGCCAGGGAGAACCAGCCGCGACGGTCGGCGGCGAGCCGGCTGCGGTGCGCGACGGTGAGGGCGAGGCTCGCGCCGTCGGGACTCGCGAAGGAACGGCCCAGCCGTCCCCTCCCTCCGCTCTGGTGCCGGGCGGTGAGCGCGAAGGGCGTCTGCTGCCCGTCGGCGGCGCGGCGCGCGGCCTCGTCCTGCGTGGAGGTGACCGCATCCCTGCGGAGGATCTCGAGCGGCCCTCCCGGTGCGGCGTCCGTCCGTTCCCTCACGCCTCCCCCTCCTCCTGTCTCGTCGGCCGCTGCCGGGTCGTGCCCGGCGCTCTGCCCTGCATCCGATGACGGCACGCACGGCCGGAGGACCGGCCGTCGCCGTCGGACGTGGGTAGCGTAGTATCCCGGTGTCCATCCGCCGGAACAGATGGCGGCCTCGCAGGCCGCAGCAGGAGGCTCCGTGACCGACGCCCCGCGGCCGCTCACCACCGCCCAGCGACTCGAGGACCTGCGCCAGCGCGATGCCGCCGCGGTCTCCGCCGCTGATGAGATCGCAGTGCAGAAGCAGCACGCCCGTGGCAAGAAGACGGCCCGCGAACGCATCTCCGACCTGCTGGACGACGGCTCCTTCGTGGAGACCGATCGGTTCGTGCGCCACCAGGCCCGCAGCTTCGGCATCGATCGCAAGCGCCCCGACGGCGACGGGATCATCACCGGCTACGGCACCATCGACGGCCGTCAGGTCTGCGTGTACTCGCAGGACTTCACCGCCTTCGGCGGTTCGCTCGGCGAGGCCCACGGCCGCAAGATCCAGAAGATCCAGGATCTCGCCCTGAGCACGGGCGTGCCGATCATCGGCATCCTCGACGGCGGCGGCGCCCGCATCCAGGAGGGCGTGGCCTCGCTGGCCATGTTCGCCGGCATCTTCAAGCGCAACACCCGCGCCTCCGGGGTGATCCCGCAGATCTCCCTGATCATGGGGCCGGCCGCCGGCGGTGCCGTGTACTCCCCGGCCCTGACGGACCTCATCGTGATGGTCGAGAAGACCTCGCACATGTTCATCACCGGCCCGGACGTGATCCGCACCGTCACCGGCGAGGACGTCGGCTTCGAGGAGCTCGGCGGGGCACGCACCCATTCCTCCCGCTCCGGTGTCGCCCACTACATGGCTCCCGACGAGGCCGAGGCCATCGAGTACGTCAAGGACCTGCTGAGCTATCTGCCGGCCAACACGCTGAGCCCGGCGCCCTCGTTCCCGGCGCCCGTCGAGGAGTCCCTCACCGCCTCGGACACCGCGCTGGACACGCTGGTGCCCGACTCTCCGAATCAGCCCTACGACATGCTCTCGGTGCTGCGCACCGTGCTCGATGACGAGGAGTTCCTCGAGGTCCAGCCGCTGTTCGCGCAGAACATCCTGGTGGGCTTCGGTCGCGTCGAGGGCTTCAGCGTCGGCATCATCGCCAATCAGCCCTCGCACCTGGCCGGCACCCTGGACATCGACGCCTCGGAGAAGGCGGCCCGCTTCGTGCGCCTGTGCGACGCCAACAACATCCCGGTGCTGACCTTCGTGGACGTGCCCGGCTTCCTGCCCGGCACCGACCAGGAGTACGGCGGCATCATCCGGCGCGGCGCGAAGCTGCTGTACGCCTATGCGGAGGCGACGGTCCCGCTGATCACCGTCATCACCCGCAAGGCCTACGGCGGCGCCTACATCGTGATGGGCTCCAAGGAGCTGGGGGCGGACATCAACCTCGCCTGGCCCACGGCACAGATCGCGGTGATGGGCTCGCAGGGCGCGGTGAACATCCTCCACCGCGGTGATCTCCGGGAGGTCACCGAGCAGGGCGGCGATGTGGCGGCCGCCCGTGCTCGGTACGAGGCCGAGTACGAGGAGCAGTTCGCCACCCCGTACACGGCGGCCGAGCGGGGCTGGATCGATGGCGTGATCCGTCCCGCCGAGACCCGGCTCGAGGTGGCTCGCGCCCTGCGCGCGCTGCGCACCAAACGCGACACGCTGCCCACCAAGAAGCACGGGAACATCCCGCTGTGAGCGCTCAACGGTCCTCCGGCCCCACCGCGGAGGGCGCCGACGGTGCCGAGGACGCACCGGCCGTGCGCCCCGCCGACGTGCGTCTGGTGCAGGGCTACCTGCGCGATGACGAGCTCGCGGCCATCGCCGTGGTGGTCTCCGCGATGAGCGTGACCAGCCGGCTCGAGGCGGAGGAGCGCCTGCTCGCCGAGGGCCGGGGTGCCGGCGCGGGGGCGTGGAACGACGTCGTGCACTGCCATCCGCGCGCCCACGGCCTGCGCTCTCGCCCCTCGCCCACCGCCTGGCAGTTCTCCGACCGCTGAGCGGGACGCCGCCCGATCGGCAGTGGCCGGACCCGTCCCGGCGCGTGCGGGCTCCGCACGAGTGGTCGCCTGCCGCGCACTAGACTGCCCCGCATGCCCGAGACCCCTCCTGCACCGTCGGCCGCGCCCGGCCCCGCCTCCGCGCCCCGTCCCGCCACCGCCCTGGACACCCTGGCCGATCAGTACGTCGACCTCAGCGCCCGCCTGGATCCGTTCCTCGCCACCGCCCTGGGCTTGCCCGGTCACGACGCCGAGGTGACCGACTACTCCCCCGCCGCGGTCGCCGAGCGCACCGCCGCGGCCCGCACCCTGCTCGCCCGTGCCGCCGAGGTCCCGGACCAGGACGCGGTGGACGCCGTCACCCGGGCCGCGCTCACCGAGCGCCTGGGCCTGGAGATCGAGCGGGCCGAGCAGCGCCTCGACATCGCCGCGGTGAACAACCTCGCCTCGCCGCTGCAGTCCCGAGATGCTCTCGACCAGATGCCCACCGACACCGCCGAGGACTGGCAGGTGATCGCCGAGCGGATGCTCGGGCTGCCGCGTTCGCTCAGCACCTGGGCCGAGTCGCTCCAGGAGGCGGCCGAGCACGGCGTGCTCTCCGCCCGGCGGCAGCTGCGACTCGGCGCGGAGCAGGCCCGCGGCTTCGCCGCCGAGGACGGATTCTTCACCGCCTTCGCCCGTGACGCCGTGGGCGACGGCCCCCAGCGCGAGCGGGTCGCGCAGGCCGCCCGCACCGCCGCCCAGGGCTATCTCGACCTCGCCGACCAGCTCGAACGCCTCGCCCCGCGCGCCCCCGAGCGGGACGCCGTGGGCCGGGACGCCTACGCGCTGGCCTCCCGCACCTTCCTGGGCAGCACGATCGACATCGACGAGACCTATGCCTGGGGCATCGAGGAGCTGCGCTCCGTGGTCGCCGAGCAGGAGGAGGTGGCCGCGCGGATCAACCGGCGCGCCGGCAATGGCGGCGGCAGCTCCGTCGACGCCGCGAAGCGGGCGCTGAACGCCGACCCCTCCCGAGTGCTGCACGGCACCGAGGAGCTGCGCACCTGGATGCAGGACCTCAGCGACCGGGCGATCGACGACCTGGCCGGGACCCACTTCGACATCCCCGAGCCGCTGCGGCACCTGGAGTGCCGGATCGCCCGCACCGGCTCCGGCGGCATCTACTACACCGGCCCCAGCGAGGACCTCACGCGGCCGGGCCGGATGTGGTGGGACGTGCCGTCCGGCACCACGGAGTTCCACACGTGGCTGGAGACCACGACCGTCTGCCACGAAGGGGTGCCCGGCCATCACCTCCAGGTGGGCACGCAGACCCTGCAGGCCAGCACCCTGAACCGGTGGCGGGCGATGATGTGCTGGGTCTCCGGGCACGGCGAGGGCTGGGCGCTGTACGCCGAGCGGCTGATGGACCAGCTGGGATACCTCGGCGATGACGGCGACCGGCTGGGCATGCTGGATGCGCAGCGGCTGCGGGCGGGCCGCGTGGTGCTGGACATCGGCCTGCACTGCGAGCTGCCCATGCCCGAGGGGCTCGCCGGATCCGCCGGCGGCGCCTGGAGCGTCGAGAAGGCCTGGGACTTCATGAGCGCCCACTGGGGCGTGACCGAGGCCGAGCAGCGCTTCGAGCTGCACCGCTACCTGGGCTGGCCGGGCCAGGCCCCCTCCTACAAGATCGGCCAGCGGGTCTGGGAGCAGCTGCGCCAGGATGCCGAGTCCGCCGGAACGCCCGTCCGCGACTTCCATCGCCGTGCGCTGGAGCTCGGTGGCCTGCCGCTGTCCGTCCTCGAGGAGGCGCTGCGATGAGCACCCCGGAGCCGCTTCGCGACGTTGACGTCACGGACGTCACGGACGTCACGGACCATGACCCGCTGCTGCTGCTCGCCTCCGCCTCGGCGGGACGCCGCGCCACCCTGCGCGCGGCCCGCATCGAGCACTCGGCACTGCCCGTCGACCTCGACGAGGAGGCGATCCTCGCCCGGGCCCGTGCCCGGGCCGCGGAGTCCGGTGACCCGCAGGACGTCCTGACCGCCGCGGACGAGGTGCTGCTGCTCGCCCGGGAGAAGGCGCTCGCGGCGACCGCCCGCAGCGACGGCGGCTATGTGGTGCTCGGCTGCGACTCGATGCTCGAGCTGGACGGCGAGGTGATCGGGAAGCCGCTGACCGCGCAGCGGGCCGTTCAGCGCTGGCGGGCGATGCGCGGCCGCACCGGGATCCTGCACTCCGGGCACTGGCTGGTCGACGACCGGGACCCGGAGGACGGCGGCACGGGCGCCACCTTCGGCGCGACGGCGAGCTGCGAGCTGCACTTCGCCGCCCTCTCCGACGAGGAGATCGAGGCCTACGTCGCCACCGGGGAACCGCTCGGCGTCGCCGGGGGCTTCACCCTCGACGGGATCGGGGGGCCCTTCATCGAGCAGGTCCAGGGCGACCCCCATGCGGTGGTGGGCCTCTCCCTGCCCCTGCTGCGACGGATGCTCGGGGAGATCGGCCTGGGTGTCCACGAGCTGTGGGAGGACATCTCCTCCGACACCGTCGACACCGGCCCCTCGGACCCTGCTGACCGCTGAGCCCGCGCGGTACTACACTCGACCTCTGCTGACCCCCTCGGAAGGACCCCTCACCGATGCCCGCTCGCTCCTCCAAGCCCCGCCCCCTGTCCACGGTGCTGATCGCCAACCGTGGAGAGATCGCGGTGCGGATCGCACGGGCCTGCCGGGACGCCGGGCTCCGCTCCGTCGCGGTCTACGCCGACCCGGACCGCGATGCGCTGCACACGCAGATCGCCGACGAGGCCTACGCCCTCGGAGGCACCACTGCCGCCAGCTCCTACCTCGTGGTGGACAAGCTCCTCGACATCGCCCACCGCTCGGGGGCCGACGCGATCCACCCCGGCTACGGGTTCCTCTCCGAACGCGCGGATTTCGCCCAGGCCGTCATCGATGCGGGACTGACCTGGATCGGTCCGCCGCCGTCGGCGATCGAGAAGCTCGGCGACAAGGTCTCCGCCCGCCACATCGCCCAGAAGGCCGGTGCGCCGCTGGTCGCCGGCACCAAGGATCCGGTCAAGAACTCCGACGAGGTCGTGGACTTCGCCCGCGAGCACGGCCTGCCGATCGCCATCAAGGCGGCCTTCGGCGGCGGCGGCCGCGGCCTGAAGGTGGCCCGCGAGGAGTCCGAGGTCCGCGAGCTGTTCGACTCCGCGGTGCGCGAGGCCGTCGCCGCCTTCGGCCGCGGCGAGTGCTTCGTGGAGCGCTATCTCGACTCGCCCCGCCACGTCGAGACCCAGTGCCTGGCGGACCGGCACGGCAACGTCCAGGTGGTCTCCACCCGTGACTGCTCGCTGCAGCGCCGCCACCAGAAGCTGGTCGAGGAGGCGCCCGCGCCCTTCCTGAGCCCGCAGCAGAACGCCCAGCTGATCAGCTCCTCGAAGGCGATCATGCGCGAGGCCGGCTACGTCGGCGCCGGCACCTGCGAGTTCCTGGTCGGCAAGGACGGCACCATCTCCTTCCTCGAGGTCAACACGCGCCTGCAGGTCGAGCACCCGGTGACGGAGGAGGTCGCCGGGGTGGACCTGGTGCGCGAGCAGCTGCGCATCGCGGCCGGTGAGTCCATCCGCACCGAGGACCCGATCTCCCGCGGCCACTCCTTCGAGTTCCGCATCAACGGCGAGGACCCGGGCCGCGGCTTCATGCCCGCTCCCGGGACGATCCAGCGCTACGACGTGCCCTCAGGGCCGGGCGTGCGCATCGAGTCCGGGGTGCGGGCGGGCGACGAGGTCTCCGGAGCCTTCGACTCGATGCTGGCCAAGCTCATCGTCACCGGTGCCACCCGTCAGGAGGCCCTCGAGCGCTCCCGCCGGGCGCTGGCGGAGTTCCACATCGACGGGATCCCCACGGTCCTGCCCTTCCACCGCGCGGTGGTCGAGGACCCGGCCTTCGCACCGGAGGATCCCGAGCAGGCCTTCTCCGTGCACACCCGGTGGATCGAGACGGAGTTCGACAACGATCTGCCGGCCGCACCGCTGCCGGCCCAGCCGGAGGACACCGAGGACCGCGAGGCCGTGGTCGTCGAGGTGGACGGCCGACGGGTCGAGATCAGCCTGCCCGCCTCGCTGCGCGCGCCCCAGGCCCCGGTGCGGCAGCGCCGCAAGCGCCAGCACCGGGCGAGCGGGGAGGCCGCCGGCGGCGGTGGCAGCGTCTCCGCCCCGATGCAGGGCACCATCGTGAAGGTGGTCGCCGAGGAGGGCCAGTCGGTGGCCGACGGCGATCTGCTGGTCGTGCTCGAGGCGATGAAGATGGAACAGCCGATCACCGCGCACCGCTCCGGGGTCGTCACGGGGCTCAGCGCCGAGATCGGGGCCACCGTCTCCGCCGGTGCCGTCCTGTGCACCATCGAGGACTGACCGGACCGCACCGGCAGCGAGCGCGCTGCGAGCACGGGAGGACTCAGTCCTCCGGCGCGAGCACCCGCTGCCTCGCCACCTCGGCCAGGGAACCGGTGAGCGAGGGGTAGATCGTGAAGGTGCCGGCGACCTGCTCGGCGGTGAGCCGGTGCGCGACCGCAAGGGTGAAGGGCAGGATCAGCTCGCTCGCCCGCGGCGCCACCACCACGGCACCGATCACGGTGTGGGAGCCGGGGGCCACGATGAGCTTCACGAAGCCCTCGGTGATCCCCTGCATCTTCGCCCGCGGGTTCGTGTCCAGCCCCAGCACCAGGACCTCGCCCGAGACCTCACCGTCGCGGACCTCCTGCTCGCTGACGCCGACCACGGCGATCTCGGGGCTGGTGAAGATCGCGGAGGAGACCTGGGTCGAGATCAGCGGGGAGACGGCCTCGCCCAGTGCGTGGTGCATGGCGATCCGTCCCTGCATCGCCGCCACCGAGGCGAGCGGGTACACCCCGCTGCAGTCCCCGGCGGCGTAGATGCCCCGCACGGAGGTGCGGGAGACGCGGTCGGTCTCGATGTGGCCGGATTCCTCGACCCTCACCCCGGCGGTCCGGAGCCCGAGGTCGGCGGTCCAGGGGATCCCACCGATGGCCACCAGCACGTGACTGCCGGCGATCTCCTCGCCCGTGGTGAGGGTCACCACCACCCCGTGCTCGGTGCGGCGCGCGGTGGCGGCGCGGGAGCGGGAGCGCACGGTCACGCCACGACGGGCGAAGGCGTCCTCGAGCACGTCGGCGGCCTCCGCATCGGTGCCGGGCAGCACCTTCTCGCGGGAGGAGACCAGGGTGACCTCGCTGCCCAGCGCCCGGTAGGCGCTGGCGAACTCGGCGCCGGTCACGCCGGAGCCGACCACGATCAGGTGCTCGGGCAGGCGGTCCAGCTCGTACAGCTGGGTCCAGTTCAGGATCCGTTCGCCGTCGCAGGGGGCGCTGTCCAGCTCCCGGGGGCGGGCACCGACGGCCAGCAGGATCACATCGGCCTCGAGGCTCGCCACCCGCTCGCCGGTCCCGTCGAGCACCTCGACGCGGTCCGGCCCGTCCAGGCGTCCCGTCCCGTCGATGACCTGCACGCCGGCGGCGACCAGGCTGGAGCGGATGTCCGCGGACTGGGCCGTGGCGAGCTCGCGCACCCGATGGTTGACGGCGGCGAGGTCGACGTTCAGGGAGTGGGCGGTGGGGGCGGTGCCGTTGTCGGCGTCGCGGATGCCGAGCTGCTGCGAACCGCCCACCAGGTCGAGCACGTCCGCGGTGGCGATGAGGGTCTTGGAGGGCACCACGTCGGTGATCACCGCGGCGCCGCCGATGCCGCGCTCCTCGATCAGCACGGTCTCCGCGCCGTGACGCGCGGCGGTCAGTGCGGCCTCGTACCCTCCCGGGCCGCCGCCGATGATCACCACGCGGGCGTGGTCCCCGGCGCGGGGGAGACGACTGGGGTCCGAGGGCAGGGCTGTACGGGGATCGGTCACGCTGCCATTGTGGCAAAGACTGCACGTTCGGGCACCGTTCCCGGACTACGGTCGGCCCGTCTGCGCTACCTTCGGTCCATGACGTCTTCCGTTCCCGACCCGTACCCGCTCGCCCGCGAGGCCGCCGCCGCCATCGCCGAGGCCAGCGGTGTCCCCGCCCACGACCTCGCCCTGGTGCTCGGCTCGGGTTGGTCCGGTGCCGCCGATCTGCTCGGGGAGACCGTGTGGCAGGCCGACGCCACCACGATCCCCGGATTCCGCCCGCCGGCCGTCGCCGGTCACGTCGGCACCCTGCGCTCGATCCGGGTGGAGGGCACCGGCGCCCGCGCCCTGGTGCTCGGCGCCCGCACCCATTTCTACGAGGGCGCAGGTGTGGACGCCACCGTCCACGGGGTGCGCACCGCCGCCGCGACCGGGGCCCGCACCATGGTGCTGACCAACGGCTGCGGCGGGATCGACCCCGCCTGGGCTCCCGGCACCCCGGTGCTGATCCGCGACCAGATCAACTTCACCGGCGCCACCCCGCTGTCCGGCGCCAACTTCGTGGATCTCACCGACCTCTACACCCCGGCGCTGCGCGCGCTCGCCCTCGAGGTCGACGCCGGCCTGGACGAGGGTGTGTACATGCAGTTCTCGGGACCGAGCTACGAGACCCCCGCCGAGGTGCAGATGGCGAAGGTGATCGGGGCCGATCTGGTGGGCATGTCCACCGCGCTCGAGGCGATCGCGGCCCGCGAGGCAGGGATGGACCTGCTGGGCATCTCGCTGGTGACCAACCTCGCCGCCGGCATCAGCGGGGACGCGCTGAGCCATCAGGAGGTGCTCGAGGCCGGCCGCGAGGCGGGCCCGCGGATCTCCCGCCTGCTGGCCGAGACCGTCCGCCGGATCACCGACGGCCGGCCGGCCGGGAGCACCGCGACGGGCGCCTCGGCATGAGCGTGGACAGCACACTGCGCTCGCGCGCCGAGACCTGGCAGAGGGACGATCCCGATCCGGCGACCCGGGCGGCGCTGGAGAGCCTGCTCGAGCAGGCCGGCGCGGGCAGCTCCGAGGCGCAGGACGAGCTCGCCGATGCCTTCTCCGCCGACCTGCAGTTCGGCACCGCGGGACTGCGCGGGACGATGGCGCCCGGCCCGAACCGGATGAACCTCGCCGTGGTCTCCCGTGCCGCCCGCGGCCTGGCCGACCACCTGCGAGAGGACCTGGACCTGGACCGGCCGCGGGTGGTCATCGGCTACGACGCCCGGCACAACTCCCACGACTTCGCCCGGCGCTCGGCGGAGATCATGGCGGCCGCCGGCTGCCAGGTGCAGCTGTTCGAACGCTTCGGCCCCACTCCCCTGGTCGCGTACGCGGTGCGGCATCTGGACGCGGACGCCGGCATCGTGGTGACCGCCTCCCACAATCCGCCGGCGGACAACGGCTACAAGGTCTACCTGGGCGGTCGCGCCGCGGAGCCCGAGGGGCGCGGGGTGCAGATCGTGCCGCCGTCGGACGCGCAGATCGCTGCCCGCATCGCGGCCGTCGGCCCGGTGCGCGAGATCCCCCTCGCCGACTCCGGGGTGGAGCTGCTGGGCGAGCAGCTGCGCGAGGACTACCTCGCCGCGATCAGCGCCCTGCCGGACCCGGAGGGCCCGCGCGAGGTGCGGATCGTGCACACCGCGATGCACGGGGTGGGCACCCAGACGGCGCTGGCCGCCTTCCACCGCACCGGGTTCACCGAGGTGCACCCGGTCGCGAAGCAGGCGGACCCCGATCCCGACTTCCCCACCGTCGCCTTCCCGAATCCTGAGGAGCCCGGCGCGATCGACCTCGCGCTCGAGCTCGCCCGCACCCTCGAGGCCGATGTGGTGATCGCCCATGATCCCGATGCGGATCGCTGCGCGGCGGCGGTGCTGGATCCGCACCGCGGCGACTGGCGGATGCTCACGGGCGACGAGCTGGGTGTGCTGCTGGGCGACCATCTGGTGCGTCGGCACGGCTACCGGGGTGTCCTGGCCCGCTCGATCGTCTCCAGCCGCTGGCTGGATGCGATCGCCGAGAGCGCCGGTCTGGAGGCTGCGGCCACCCTGACCGGGTTCAAGTGGATCACCCGCGCCCCGCGGATCGCCTTCGGCTATGAGGAGGCCATCGGCTACTGCGTGCTGCCGGAGGTGGTGCGTGACAAGGACGGCCTGTCCGCGGCGCTGATGGTGGCCGAGATGGCGGCACTGGCGAGGGCCGAGGGCACCACGCTGATCGGTCGGCTCGACGAGCTCGCTGCGGAGCACGGCCTGTTCTCGACCGCGCAGCTGTCGATCCGGGTCGAGGACCTGTCCCTGATCGGCGCGATGATGGAACGGCTGCGGGCGGCACCGCCGGCGGCGCTGCTGGGATCGCCGGTGGCCACGAACCAGGACCTCTCCCAGGGATCGGTGGCGACCACCGGGCTGCCGCCGACCGAGGGGGTGCTGCTGCGCAGCGAGGACGACACCCGGGTGGTGGTGCGTCCCTCGGGCACCGAGCCGAAGCTGAAGTGCTACCTCGAAGTCGTCACCGACGTCCCCGCGGGGGCCACCGCCGCGGAGACGGGAGCCCTCCGCCACCGGGCCGAGGAGCGGCTGGGAGCGCTGAAGGACGAGCTGCGCCAGGTGCTCGGGGCGGACTGAGCCCCGCGGCGCCGCGGTTGCGCGGCGCCGCCCGACGGCTCAGTACCCCGAGCCCGCACCGCCCTCGAGGATCGCCCGCGAGGACGACAGCCCCAGGCGACTGGCGCCCGCGGCGACCATCGCCTCGGCGGCCTCGCGGGTGCGGATCCCGCCGGAGGCCTTGACGCCCAGGCGGTCTCCGACGGTCTTCCGCATCAGCGCCACGGCATGCTCGCTCGCGCCCCCGGCGGGGTGGAAGCCGGTGGAGGTCTTCACGAAATCGGCGCCGGCCCGCTCGGCCGCCTGGCAGACGGCGACGATCTGCTCATCGGTGAGCGCCGCGGACTCGATGATCACCTTGAGCACCGCGGGGGCCTTGGCCACGTCCCGCACCGCTCGGATCTCGTGCTCGACCGCGTCGTACTCACCGGCGCGGGCCAGACCCACGTTCAGCACCATGTCCACCTCGTCGGCGCCCTTGTCCACCGATTCCCGCGCCTCGAAGGCCTTGGTCTCCGGGGAGTGCTGGCCCGAGGGGAAGCCGCAGACCGTCGCGACCTTCACCGTGGTCTCCACGGGGAGCATCGAGGGTGAGATGCAGACGGAGTAGGTGCCCAGCTCCTCTGCCTCGCGCAGCAGCGCGGTGACGTCCGCGGCGGTGGCCTCGGGCTTGAGCAGGGTGTGGTCGATGAGGGCGGCGAGGGCCCGGTCGTCGGTGTTGGTCATGCACCGATCTTCGCAGACCGCTCCGCCCTCTCGCATCTGCTCGGGCAGAACGGTCGACGGACGCCACACCGCACCTACCACCACACTGCCTACCAACCTGCCTACCTGTGTGATAGGTTCCGTCGGTCGGTGCAGTGCGGCACAGGGTTCTCGGTTCTCTGTTCTCAGCTCTCAGCTCTCGCATCGCGTCGCCCGTCCCCACCCATCACGTCGCTGAGGAGATCCGTCGATGTCGACCACCACTCCCCCGCCGAGCGCCGCCGCGGCCTCGAGCACCCCTTCGCCCTCCACGCTCGCCGCCGGGGTCGATCCCTATGTGATCGATGGTTCGCAGACCACCGAACCGCCTCGCACGCTGCGCGGGAAGCTCCGCTTCCTGGGCCCGGGCATGATCACCTCCGCGGCCGTGGTCGGTTCCGGTGAGCTCCTCACCGCGACCGCCCTCGGCGCCCAGGTCGGCTTCATGCTGCTGTGGCTCGTGCTGGTCTCGACCTTCCTCAAGGTGTGGGTGCAGATCGAGCTGGCCCGCTGGTCGATCTCGACCGGCCGCGTGGCCCTGGACGGCTACAACGACGTGCCGCCGAAGATCGCCGGCCGCGGGTGGATCTCCTGGCTGGTGCTGCTGATGTTCCTGCAGTTCTTCATCGGCCAGGCGGGGGTCATCAGCGCCTCCGCCTTCGCCTTCAGCACTCTGTTCCCGATCGGTCCGGACCCCTATTCCCTGCTCTCGATCGGTGCCTGGGTATCGATCCTGGTGGTCATCGCGATCGCGATCCATGTCGCCAACCGCTACGCGGTCGTCGAGAACATCTCGACGGTGCTGGTGCTGCTGGTGACGGCCTTCGCCATCGTCATGGTGTTCCTCCTCGGCGGCACCGAGTTCGCGTGGAGCCTCAACGACCTCGGCGAGGGGATGCGCTTCCAGATCGCGGCCGGCGCCTTCGGCGTCGCACTGGCGATGTTCGGCATGACCGGCGTGGGCGCCGGAGAGACCACCGCCTACACCTACTGGGTCGTCGAGAAGGGCTACGCCGCCTGGACCGGTCCGAACGACGGGTCCGAGAGCTGGGTCGCCCGTGCCCGTGGCTGGATCTCGGTGATGAAGGTCGACGCCTGGGTCTCCTGGGTCATCTACACCGTCTCCACCGCCGCGTTCTACATGCTCGGTGCCGCGGTGCTGCATCCCCAGGGGCTCGTCCCCGAGGGCAACGACGTCATGCTGACGATCTCCTCGATCTTCGATTCGGCCGTCGGCCGCTGGGGCGCCGTGCTCTTCCTCATCGGCGCGGGCCTGGCCCTGTTCAAGACGATCATCGCGAACGTGCCGAGCCTCGGCAGGCAGGTGGGCCATACGCTCGCGATCTTCGGCGCCTACGAGTGGAACGACCAGCAGGCGCGCATCCGCTGGCAGCGGGTGATCATGATCATCCTGCCGATCGGCTGGGGCGTGCTGGGCACCGCGGTCTCCTCACCCCTGGCTCTGGTGATCATCGCCGGCATCCTCAACGCGATCTTCCTCATCGGTGCCGCCGTGGCCACGCTGTACCTGTCCTACACGCAGACCGACGCGCGCGTCCGGGACGGCGCGCCCACCATGGTGCTGCTGTGGCTCTCGGCCATCGCGATCGCCTTCGTCGGCATCTATGGTCTGATCAACTCGTTCTGACCCCCTCGGCACCCGTGCCCCAGGGCCCGGACCCACCTGTCAGGAGCTGTTCCATGGAAGATCTCGACGCCACCGCCCGCAAGCACCTCTCCGCCCCCGCGGCCGAGGACGCGCACGGGACGCTCGAGCGCGACTCCCTGGCCGATCGCGCCCGTGACGCGGTGCTGGGGCTGATCGACCAGGAGGGTCTGTCAGCCGGCGACCCGCTGCCCTCGACCGGCGCTCTCGCCGAGCGCTTCGGCGTCTCCCGCACCGTGGTCCGGGAGGCGCTCAGCGCGCTGGCGGCCCTCGGCATCATCGCGGTCAGCAACGGGCGCAGCGCGACCGTCCGGCCGCTGGACTCGTCCCTGGTGCAGTTCTATCTCGCCCGCGCCATCGGCGAATCCCGCGGCAACAGCTTCACCGCTCTCATGGACCTCCGCGGCCCCCTCGAGGTGCGCGCCGCCCGCCGTGCCGCAGACGGCTTCGCCGGCGACGGTGCGGAGCCCTCCGGGGCGAGGCAGCGGCTGGAGGATCTGCGCTCGCGGCTCGATGCCGCGCTGCAGAACTCCGCGCTGTACCCGCAGCTGGACCTGCAGCTGCATCAGGAGATCGCCCTGCTCAGCGGCAACCGCGCACTGCACGGACTGCTCGAGGCGGTCAGCATCCCCCTGTTCCGAGCCATGCAGGACGTCCGTGCCGAGCGTGACCTGCACGGGCTGGTCGGTGAGGAGCACACCGACCACCTGCGGATCATCGACGCGATCCTCGCCGGCGACCCCGACACCGCCTCAGCGGTGATGGAGCACCACATGCATGCGGTGCAGAGCTTCACCACCGCCCCCTGACCGACCCGTCCCCCGCACCGAAAGGCCACCCCATGCGCGCACTCGAGATCCATGGCGTCCAGGACCTCCGCATCGTCGACCGCCCCGCTCCCGACCCCGGCCCCGGCCAGGTGCAGATCTGCGTCGAATGGGGCGGCATCTGCGGCTCCGATATCGCGTACTGGCGCCGTGGGATCTCCGGCACCGCGGTGATGGCCCACCCCTTCGTGCTCGGCCATGAGGTCTCGGGCCATGTGCGGGCCGTGGGCGAGGATGTCTCCGGGCTGGCCGAGGGCCTGCCGGTCACCGTGCATCCGGCCCGCACCACGGGGCCGTTGCCAACGCGCCTGGCCGGCCGCGACAACCTCCACCCCCACCTGACCTACCTCGGCTCCGCCGCCCAGGACCCCCACACCGACGGCGGTTTCGCCGAGCTGATCACGGTCGACGCCGCACAGGTGGTCCCCCTGCCCCCGGGGCTGGACACCCGCCGCGCCGTGCTCGCCGAGCCCCTGGGGGTGGCGATGCACGCGGTACGCCGGGCCGGGGACGTCCACGGCGCCCACGTGCTGGTGGCCGGCTGCGGGCCGATCGGACTGCTGGTGATCGTCGCCGCCCGGGCCGCCGGCGCCGCCCGCGTCACCGCCGTGGACCTCGCGGTCCCGGCCCGTGAGCGGGCCCTGGCGGCCGGCGCCGATGAAGCGCTCGACAGCGCTGAGGACATGGATCCCTCCATCACCGTGGCCTTCGAGGCCTCCGGCGCGCCGGCCTCCCTGGACACGATCCTGCGCTCCATCTCGCGCGCCTCCGTGGTCGTGCAGGTGGGGAACCTCCCGCCCACCCCGATCTCGGTGTCCCTGGGCCAGGTCGTCTCCAAGGAGATCGACTACCGCGGCACCTACCGCTTCGTCGCCGAGATCGAGGACGCGGTGGAGCTGCTGGCGCGGGACGACCTCGCCGAGCATGTCATCAGCCACGAGCTCGCGCTCGAGGACGCCGCCGCGGCCTTCACCACCCAGGTGTCCGATCCCACCAGCAGCAAGGTCGTGCTCAGGATCGGCTGAGCGACGTACTGCGAGGAACGAGCGGTAGCAGCTCAGCCCATCACGCTCGAGCTGAGCGAGCTCTGCCCTAGACTGGACGGCCGTGACCGAGACCCCACCGCACTCCCGACCCCCGCGCCGGATCGTCCTGCTGACCGGTCCCTCCGGGAGCGGCAAGGGCATGGTCGCGCGCCGCTCCGGGGTGCCCGCGCTGAATCTCGACGACTTCTACCGCGACGGCGACGATCCCTCACTGCCGCGCCGCTTCGGCATCCCGGACTGGGACCTGCCGGCATGCTGGGACGACGGCGCGGCACTGGCCGCGCTCACGGCGCTCGCCCACGACGGCGCCGCCGAGATCCCCACCTATTCGATCGCGCAGTCCCGACGCACCGGCACCGCTCACCTCGAGATCGGGGACGCTCCCGTGTTCATCGCCGAGGGCATCTTCGCCGGTGAGCTGATCGCGCCGCTGAGAGCGGCCGGACTGCTCGCCGAGGCGATCGTGCTGGACCGGCCCGTGCCGGTGGTGTTCACCCTGCGGTTGCTGCGCGATCTGCGCGAGCGTCGCAAGTCGGTCCCGATCCTCCTGCGGCGCGGCACGGCGCTGGCCCGCCAGCAGAAGCAGGACCTGGCACGCTGGACACGGATCGGGCTGCGCCCCTGCGGTCTGCAGGCGGCGGTGCGCCGTCTGCGCGAGCTCGTCCAGCTCGCCGAGGCGGAGTCGCGCTGCCGCGCCCTGGGCGGGTCCTCGAGCCGGCTGCGGATCGCGGCGGTGTGCTTCCTCCGCGCGGCCCCCGCCGGAGCCGCTCACCGCACCGAGCTGCTGTGCGTGCGCAAGCACGGCACCGGCTCGTGGATGCAGGTGGGCGGGAAGCTCGATCCCGGGGAGACCGCCCGTGAGGCGGCGCTGCGCGAGGTCGAGGAGGAGCTGGGCGCGGTGCTGCAGGCCACGGACCTCGAGGAGCTCGGCGAGTTCGAGGCGGTGGCGGCGAACGAACCCGGCACCGTGGTGCGCTCGAGCGTCTTCACCACCCGCGCTCCGCTGCCCTCCCCGCTGCAGGTGCGGGCCGAGCTGGCCGAGCACCAGTGGATCCCGGTCACCGCGGACTCGCCGCCGAGCGGCGCCGGTCGGCTGGCGCCGCTGATGGTCCAGCACATCCTGCCCGCGCTGCACCGCCGCGGCTGAGCGCTGCGGCGCCGCGCCGCCCACCACGGCGGTCCGTGCGCTCAGGCGATGCGGTCCTTGACGATCCTCCGCGCCGGGACCTCGGTGCCGAGGGTCGCGAGGGTCCAGCTCCCGGTGATCGACTCGATCGCGCGGGGCATGCGTTCGGCGGTGTCGGTGTGCAGCCGTGCGAGCACGTCCCCGGCCCTCACCTCGTCACCGATATGGGCCTCGATCTCGACCCCGGCCGCGGCCTGCACGGCCTCGCCCGGGCGCGAGCGGCCGGCCCCGAGCCGCCAGGCGGCGACCCCGACACCCATCGCATCGAGCCCGGTCACCACGCCGTCCTCGGTGGCACGGAACTCCTCGACATGCTGCGCGACGGGCAGCGGGGCGTCCACGTCCCCGCCCTGGGCCGCGATCATCGCGCGCCAGGAGTCCATGGCGCGGCCATCGGCGAGCGCGGTCTCGACATCGGCGTTGCGCACCCCGGCGGCCTCGAGCATCTCCCGGGCCAGGGCGCAGGTCAGCTCGACCACGTCGGCCGGCCCGCCACCGGCGAGCACCTCGAGCGATTCGCGCACCTCAAGGCCGTTGCCGGCGGTGCGTCCGAGCGGCGCGGACATATCGGTCAGCAGGGCCACGGTGCGCACGCCCGCATCGGTGCCGAGCTCGACCATGGTGCGGGCGAGCTCGCGGGCGTCGGCCTCCTCACGCATGAAGGCGCCGGCACCGGTCTTGACGTCGAGCGTGAGCGCGGCGGTGCCCTCGGCGATCTTCTTGGACATGATCGAGGAGGCGATCAGCGGGATCGCCTCGACGGTGCCGGTGATGTCGCGCAGGGCGTAGAGCTTCTTGTCCGCCGGGGCGAGGCCGGAGCCGGCCGCGCAGATCACGGCCCCTGCGCTCTCGAGCTGCGCCATCATCTCCGCGCTGCTGAGATCGGCGCGCCAGCCCGGGATCGCCTCGAGCTTGTCGAGGGTGCCGCCGGTGTGGCCGAGCCCGCGACCGGACAGCTGCGGGACCGCCACGCCGAAGCTCGCGACCAGCGGCGCGAGCGGGAGGGTGATCTTGTCGCCCACCCCACCGGTGGAGTGCTTGTCGGTGGTGGGCTTGGAGAGCGCGGAGAAGTCCATCCGCTGGCCGCTGTCGATCATCGCGCGGGTCCAGCGCGCGATCTCGGGGCGTTCCATGCCGCGCAGGAAGATCGCCATGGCCAGGGCGGCCATCTGCTGCTCGGCGACGACGCCGCGGGTGTAGGCGTCGATCACCCAGTCAATCTGCTCTGCGGGGAGGCGGCCGCCGTCGCGCTTGGTGCGGATGACGTCCACGACGTCGAAGGGCTCGACGGCGGGGTCTGCGGGGGTGTCGGTCATGGGTGCTCCTCGGGATCGGGTGCGGGGTGTGGTGGCTCAGGGGTGGAGGTCGGCGGGACCGAAGGCCTGGGGCAGCACCTCGGCCATCGTGCGCGGCCCCTCGGGGGTGAGGATCACGAGATCCGGCGCCGCGTGCTCGGAGAGCAGCTGTCGGCAGCGGCCGCAGGGCATGACCACGCCGCGCTCCTGGCGGCTGACCTGCTCACCGCCGCCCACGCACACGAAGCGGCGGAGCTTCCCTCCGCCGCCGGCGATCAGCTCGCTGATCAGCCCGCACTCGGCGCACAGGGTGACCCCGTAGCCGGCGTTCTCGACGTTGCATCCGCGCACCAGACGGCCGTCCTCGGCATACCCGGCCGCACCCACCCGGAAGTGCGAGTACGGGGTGTACGCGCGCTCGGCGATCTCTCGGGCCGCGGCGAGCAGCTCCTCGAACGCGGGCTCGGTCCCGGTCACCTCGTGCTGCGAGGTCTCGCTCATGCTCTGGCCTCCCCTGCTCCCCCTGCGTGTCGGTGCTCCCGCTGCGGGTCGATGCTCCGAGGGCACGGTATCGGTCTCACTGCTTGATGTACGGCTGGCCGTTGGCGGCCGGCACCCGTACCCGGCCCACGACACCGGCCACGGCGAACAGGGCGACGACGTACGGCAGCATCAGCAGGAAGTCGCCGGGGATGCTGACGCCTCCCTCCGCGGCGGACATGGTGCCCAGCCGCAGCTGGAGCGAGTCCGCGAAGGCGAAGGTGAGCGCCGCCAGCAGGGCGCCGATGGGATGGTATCGGCCCAGGATCATCGCGGCCAGCGCGATGTAGCCCTTGCCGGCGGACATCTCCTCACCGAAGGCGACCCCGGTGCCGATGGTCAGCGTCGCACCGCCGAGGCCGGCCACGGCCGAGCCCAGCAGCACGTTCTTCCAGCGGGTGAGGTTCACCGCGATGCCGACGGTGTCCGCGGCCTTGGGGTGCTCGCCGACGGCGCGCACCCGCAGACCCCAGCGCGTGCGGAACAGCGCGATCGTCAGCAGGGCGACGATGATCCACATCAGGTAGACGAGGATGTTCTGCTCGAACAGGGCGGCGCCGACCAGCGGGAGGTCGGCCAGCACCGGGATCCGCAGCGTGGGCAGGCGCATCGGGGCGTTGAACAGGCCGGGGTTGTCGCTCATCACGGAGCCGAAGAAGAACGAGGTGAGTCCGATGGCGAGCACGTTCAGCACCACGCCCACGATGATCTGCTGGACGTGGTAGCCGACCGCGAACATGGCCAGCAGTGCCCCCATGAACATGGCCACGATCGGGGCGGCCAGCAGGCCGATCCAGACGCTGCCGGTGATCGAGCCCACCAGGGTGGCGCCGAAGGCACCGAACAGCAGCTGTCCCTCGATCGCGATGTTGATGACGCCCGAGCGTTCGGAGAGCACCCCGGACAGCGCACCGAAGGCCAGCGGGACTGCGAGCACGATGGTGCCCTGCAGCAGCGTGGTCACGTCGAGGGTGCGCTGCGAGATCACCCAGGTCAGGAACGCCAGGATCCAGGCCACCGCGAACACGGCGATCAGGGTGAGGCGCACGCGGGCCGCCGGGCGGGCCACGCGGGCCTGGAGCACCCACAGCGCGGCGGAGGCGAGCAGTGCGATCACGGACAGCCCGATCGAGCCGGCCTTCGAGGGCAGGACGATCTGCTCGGGGATGAGCCCGAAGGGGTTCATGTCGCTGGCGTGGACCACGACGTACGCGGACTCGACCCCGGGTATCCCGCGCAGGCCGAACACGACCAGTGCGAGCAGCCCCATCACGGTGGTGGTCACCGGCAGGTGCCACCAGCTCGAGGGGCGGGTGTCGTCGAGGGTCCTGGCGCTGGCGGAGTCGTCCTTGGCGACGGTGGGGGTCGTGCTCATCGCTCCTCCTCCTGCTCGTCGGTGCGGTCCTCGGACCGTTCGCCTGCGGGCGCGGCCCCGTCCCCCGCCGGGTCCGGTGGGGAGGTCCCGGTGGCGTCCGCAGCGGTCGCGCCGGATGTGCCCGAGCCTGTCGCTCCGGAGCCGGTCGTGGCGGCCTCCGAGCCGGCGGTGCCGGAGGCGGCCGCGTCCGACGTGGCGGCGGCGGTCGCCGCGGCACCGGAGGCGACGGCGGCCTTCTGGCCGCCGGTGCGCCCGCGGCCGGCGCCGCGCAGGCGGGTGCTCGCCCCGGGATGATCGATGCGACGCAGACCGATCAGGGTGCGCACCAACGGCGGGGCCGCGATGAACAGCACCACCAGCACCTGGATCACCTGCACCAGGTCCAGCGGCACGCCCTGGTTGGATTCCATGAAGCGGCCCCCGGTGGACAGGCCCGCGAACAGCAGACCGGCCAGCACGATGCCCACCGGTCCCGAGCGGCCCAGCAGCGCCACGGTGATGGCGTCGAAGCCGATGGAGCCGGCGACGCCCTCGGTGAGCCGCTGCTCGGTCCCGAGCACGTGCACGGCGCCGGCCAGGCCCACCAGGGCGCCGGCCACGGCCAGCACCAGGAAGGCGGTGCGGGCCGGGGAGATGCCGGCGACCTGGGCGGCGCGGGGATTGGAGCCCACCGCCCGGAAGTGGAAACCGATGGTGGAGCGGCTCATCAGCCACCACAGCACCACGGCCGCACCGGCCGCGAGGAACAGTCCTGCGTGGAGGCGGAACCCGGAGCCCAGCAGCAGTGGCAGCACCGCATTGTCACCGACCGACGGCGAGGTGGGCTGGGACTGGTTGGTGCCGGTGAACGCCGCGGTCTTCAGCGCGAAGAACAGCAGGTAGGTGGCGATCCAGTTCAGCATGATGGTGCTGATGACCTCGTTGGCGCCGAAGCGCGCCTTGAGGAACCCGGCGATGCCGCCCCAGATGCCACCGGCGAGCACGCCGGCGATCAGGCAGACCAGCAGGTGCACGACGACCGGCAGGTCGAAGGTGAAGCCCATGTAGCCGGCGGCCATCGCGCCGGCGATGAGCTGCCCGGTGCCGCCGATGTTGAACAGCCCGGCACGGAAGGAGACCGCCATCCCGGCGGAGGCGATGATCAGCGGGGTCGCGACCGTGAGGGTCTCGGTGAGCGGGCGCAGTCCCGCCGAGAGTGCGGGCAGCAGCACATAGGTGCCGCTGCCACCGGCGTCGCGGACGCTCTGGGCCGCCCGCGAGTACCCGGGGATGTCGAAGATCGCGCCGCGGAACATGGCGCCGTAGGCCTGGGTGACGGACTGCCAGATCGCGGTCAGCGCGTCGGTGGGCCGGTCGAAGAAGTACACGAGGGACGCCCGCACCTCCTGATCGGCGATCACGATGAGCACGGAGCCGATCAGGAAGGCGAACACGAAGCTCATCACCACGACCAGCAGGTCGCCGCGGGCGATCTTCTGCAGGGTCCTGGACAGCGCGGTCTCCGCGGTCCGCTCGGGGGGCGGCGGGGCGTCGGAGCCGTCCGCCCGGCCCGGAACGGGACCGGTCGTCTCCACGGTGCTCATCTGTTCCTCTCCTCCCGCTCGTGCCTCGCCTGTCGACCACCGCGGAACGTCATTCGATATCTCCTTCGTCGGCGAGCTGGGAATCGGTGGTACGGGCGCCGGAGGCGACGGCCTCCCGCGCGGCGTCGACGCTGTAGCCGGCCATCATCAGGCCGAGCACATCGCGGTCCTCGTTCCCGGGCACGATCCCCAGGATCTTCCCGCCGTACATCACGGCGATGCGGTCCGCGAGCTGGGTGACCTCGTCCAGCTCGGTGGAGACGATCAGCACCGGGGTGCCCTTGTCCCGCTCGTCGAGGATGCGGCGGTGCAGGAACTCGATGGAGCCCACGTCCACGCCGCGCGTGGGCTGGGAGGCGATCAGCAGGGCGAGCTCGCGGTGGAGCGCCCGGGCCATGACGACCTTCTGCTGGTTGCCGCCCGACAACGTGGAGACCGTCGCGGCGGAGGAGCCGGTGCGGATGTCGAACTCGGGGATCAGCTGCTCCGCGTTCTCCCGGATCGGCTTCAGCTTCATCGCCAGCGCACTGCCGAAGGGCGGCCGGTCGTGCTGGTCCAGCACCAGGTTCTCGGCGACCGTGAAGTCGGCGACCAGCGCGTCGTGGGTGCGGTCCTCGGGGACGAAGCCGATGCCGGCGTCGAGCACCTGCTTCGTGGTCCGCCCCACCAGTTCCCTCCCGGCGAGTTTCGCGGAGCCGTGGACCGTCGGCTGCAGTCCCAGCAGCGCCTCGGTGAGCTCGGTCTGACCGTTGCCCTGCACCCCGGCGACGGCGAGCACCTCCCCATGGCGCACATCGAAGGAGACGCCGTCGAGGGTGCGCGTGCCGGCCGCGTCGATCACCCGCAGATCCGTCACCTGGAGCGCCACCTCCCCGGGGGCGGCCGCGGTCTTGTCCTGGTTGAGCGAGACCTGGCGGCCCACCATCAGCGAGGCGAGCTCGGCCTGGTCCGCGGAGGGGTCCGCCTCGCCGACGACCTTGCCGCGGCGGATCACGGTGATCCGGTCGGAGACGGCTTTGACCTCGCGGAGCTTGTGGGTGATGAACACGATCGAGGTCCCCTCGTCGCGCAGCTGACGCATGATCTCCATCAGCTCGTCGGTCTCCTGCGGGGTGAGCACCGCGGTGGGCTCGTCCAGGACCAGCACCTCGGCGCTGCGGCTGAGCGCCTTGATGATCTCGACGCGCTGCTGGGCGCCCACGGGCAGGTCCTCGACCAGCGCGTCGGGATCCAGGTCGAATCCGAAGCGGGCGGAGATCTCTCGCACCAGCCTCCGGGCGGCGGCGAGGTCCAGCAGACCGCCCGTGGTCGGCTCGTGCCCGAGCACCATGTTCTCGGCGACGGTGAAGACCGGGACCAGCATGAAGTGCTGGTGGACCATCCCGATGCCGGCGTCCATCGCGTCACCGGGGTCCGCGAAGGAGACCGGCGTCCCGTCGATGAGGATCTGCCCGCCGTCGGGACGATAGAGCCCGTACAGCACGTTCATCAGGGTCGACTTGCCGGCCCCGTTCTCACCCAGCAGGGAGTGGATCTCCCCCGGCTGAACGACCAGGTCGATCGCGTCGTTGGCCACGAAGGTCCCGAAGGTCTTCGTGATCCCGCGCAGTTCGAGTTTCACAGCGCTCGCTTCCGTCGGTGCGGGCCGGGCATCCGGCCCAGCAGGGTTCAGACATGGGACGCGGTCCCCGCCCTCGCAGGCGGGGACCGCGCACCGGTCAGCGGCTGATCAGGCGCCCTCGGGGGAGGCCTTGGACTCGACCTTCACGGTGCCGTCGATGATCTCCTGCTCGAGGGTCGTCAGCTCCTCGGACAGCTCGGCGGGGACATCGTCCTCGAACTCGTGGAACGGGGCCAGGCCCACGCCGCCGTTCTCGAGGGTGCCGACGTACGGGGTGGCGTCGAACTCGCCGCCGGCGGCGCCTGCGATGACGTCCTCGACAGCCACCGTCATCTCCTTCATCACGGAGGTGAGGATGACGGACTGGGCCTCGGGATCGGCGGAGTTCGTCTCGTAGCCATCGGCGTCGACCCAGATCACCTTGCGGTCCTCGCCCTCCTTGGCGGAGGCGAGGGTGCCGGCGCCGACGGGCCCGGCCACCGGCATGATGATGTCGGCGCCCGCGTTGTAGAACTCGTCGGAGACGGCCTTGCCCTTGGACTGGTCCTCGAAGGTGCCGACGATGGAGCCGGCCTGCTCCTCCTTGTTCCAGCCGAGCACCTCGACCTCGGTGTCGTGGGTCTCGTTGTAATGGGCGACGCCGTCGACGTAGCCGTCCATGAAGATGGTGACGGTGGGGATGTCCACGCCGCCGTAGGTGGCGACCTTGCCGGTCTCGGTCATGCCGGCAGCCAGGTAGCCGGCCAGGAACGCGGCCTCGGCGGTGTTGAACTCGAGGGGCTTGACGTTGTCGAGCTCGATCGGGTTGCCATCGGCGTCCTGGGCGGTGGAGTCCACGATCGCGAAGTCGGTGTCGGGGTTCTCCTGCGCGGCGGCGCCGGTGGCCGGGGCCAGCAGGAAGCCGACGGTGATGATCAGATCGCAGCCCTGGGTCACCATGTTGTTGATGTTCGGGGCGAAGTCGGAGACGGTGGTGGACTCCGCGGCCTGCGTCTGGATCCCGAGGGACTCCTTCGCATTCATCAGGCCCTTGTAGCTGGATTCGTTGAAGGACTTGTCGTCCCATCCGCCGGCGTCGGAGACCATGCAGGCCTTGTAGTCGCTCGAGCCGCCGCCGGCATCGCTGCCGCCGCCGCCGGCGGTCTCCTCCGGGGCCGAGCCGCAGGCGGCGAGGGTCAGGGCGCCGGCGCCGATCAGGGCGAGCGCACGTGTGATGCTCTTCATGAGGGTTCCTTCGGTCAGGTGCGGGGCCGGAATCGCCCCGAGGGTTCCGTGGCGACAGCACTGTCGCAGTGTGCTTGGGACCATATCTGCGGGCAGCACCCTCCGGGGCGCTCTTCGGTCCCACTCCGTGAACCGTTATGAAATCGACGCGGATGTGACGTATGGGAGGACGCGCAGGAGCACGCAGGAGCTCGTCGACGTCCGGAGACGGACGCCCGCCTCAGACGGGCAGCAGATCGCGCTGGACGCAGGCGGCCGCGAGGACCGAGGCGCCGATGCCGATCGCCCGTTCATCGATCATCAGGTCACCCATGTGCAGGTCGTACGTGCGCCCTCCCGGGGTGCGGGTGCCGAGGCGGGCGAGAGCCCCGGGCACCTTCTCCAGGTACCAGGCGAAGTCCTCGCCCCCCAGCGACTGGGCGGTCGGGTCGAGGTTGTCCAGGCCCAGCACTCCCTGCACTGCGGAGGCCAGCACGTCGACGCTGGAGGCGGCGTTGGAGACCGGCGGCACGCCGCGGTCGTGGCTCACCCGCGCCTCCACGCCCCAGGGGCGCACGAGATCCGCCAGGATCGTCTCCAGCAGCTCCTCCGCCCGGTCCCAGGCCTCGTGGTCCAGGCAGCGCAGGGTCCCCTCCAGGGTGCCGCTGCTGGGGATCGCGTTGAAGGCAGAGCCGGCGTGGATGCTGCCCCAGGTCAGGTTCACGCCGGAGCGCGGATCCATCCGTCGGTTCAGCGCCGCCGGGAGCTGGGTGGCGATCGAGCCGAGCGCGTAGACGAGGTCCTGGGTGAGGTGGGGACGCGAGGTGTGCCCGCCGGCGCCGCGCACCAGGACCTTCACCGGATCGGTGGCGGAGGTGATGGGGCCGGACTTCAGGCCCACATGGCCGACGTCTACCCCCGGGTCGCAGTGCAGGGCGAGGATCGAGTCGACCCCCTCCAGCACGCCCTGGCCGATCAGCTCGAGTGCGCCGCAGGGATGCATCTCCTCGGCGGGCTGGAACACCAGCCGCACCCCGCGCCGGAGGCCACCGGCATCGGCGACCCGGACCAGCGCGGTCGCCGCGCCGAGGACCGCGCTCATGTGGACATCGTGCCCGCAGGCGTGGGAGACGCCGTCGACCCTCGAGCGGAAGGCGACGGTGGTCAGCTCGGGGATGCCGAGCGCGTCCATGTCGGCGCGCAGGGCCATCAGTCCCAGGGCCGGGTCCTCGCCGGGGATGTCGCAGATCAGCCCGGTGTGCGCCATCCGCTGCGGGGAGAGCCCGAGGCCGCGCAGGTGCTCCTCGATGACGTCGGTGGTGGCGTGCTCCTGGTGGGAGAGCTCGGGATGGCGGTGGAGGTGCCTGCGCACCTCGCGCAGCGCGTCCTCGGACTCGGCGACCGTCCGGGCGATCAGACCCGTCGGCCCCAGCATCGACCGCTGCTCCGCGGTCCCCAGCAGGACCTGCTGCGTCTGCTCCACCTGTGCGCTCCCCTGCATCGATTCGGGACGGCCCCGCTTCCGGTGCGGAGCGGGCCGACGCCCTCGCAGTGGCCGCTGCGGGCGGTCGACGTCAGCGCAGGCGGCCCAGCCCGCGCTGGTCGAGACGCGCGACGAGCACGGAGAGGTCCTGCGCCTGTTCGTCGGCGAGCACCAGCAGCGCGTCCTCGGTGTCGACGATGCTGATGCCGTCCAGCCCGACCAGGGCGATGTGGCGATCCGTGGCACCGTACACCGTGGCGCGGGAGGAGACGGCATCGACCGTGGCGCTTCCCAGCACCCGGACATCACCGCCGTCCGCGCCCCGCCCACCACCCTCTGACGGCGCGCTCTCAGCGCTCTCCGGGACGGCCCGGCCCGGATGCTCGCGCAGCTGCCGGGCGAGCGCGGAGAAGTCCCCCACGTCATCCCAGCCGATGCTGGCCGGCACCACCGCGACCTTGCCGTCGACGGCCAGGGGCTCGGCCAGCGCATGGTCGATCGCGATCGCGGTCAGTCGCGGCCAGACCCGCTCGAGCACCTCCTGGTGCTGGTCCGTGCCGTGCGCGGCGGCGATCTCACGGACCCCGGCGGCCAGGGAGGGGATCTGCACCGCCAGCTCGTCCAGCAGCACCGAGGCTCGCACCACGAACATCCCGGCGTTCCAGAGGAAGCGGCCGGTGGCCAGGAACTGCTCGGCGCGCTCACGGTCCGGCTTCTCCACGAAGCGGGCCACGGGATGGGCACCGGGCGGGAGCGCTCCCCGCCCGCCGGCGGCGTGGAGATCCGGCCCGGCGTGGCCCCCGTCTGCCTCGGCCACTTCGATGTACCCGAACCCGGTGGCGGGATGGGTGGGGGTGATCCCGAGGGTCACCAGGTATCCGCTCTCGGCGGCCTCCCGGGCGAGCAGCACGGCGCGGGCGAAGGCCTCGTGGTCCTCGATCAGGTGATCGGCGGCGAAGGAGCCGATGATCGCCCCGGGCCGCTCGCGCTCCACCAGCGCGGCCGCGAGCGCGATCGCCGGCATCGAGTTGCGCGGGGACGGCTCGGCGACCACCCGGGCGAGTCCCGACCCGTCCAGCTGCTCCCGCACCGCAGCCTCGTGCGCGGTGCCGGTGACCACGATCGGCGGATGATCGGCCAGCGACGCCAGTCGCTCCACCGTGCCCTGCAGCAGGCTGCGGCCCTCGCCCGTCAGGTCCAGCAGGAACTTCGGACGCGATCGGCGTGAGAGCGGCCACAGTCGGGTCCCGGCGCCACCGGCCGGGATCACGGGCACGAAGGGATGCGGACGCATCGCTCCAGCGTATCGAAGCGCCGACCCGATCCCCCGGAGGTCCGCAGCACCCGTCGACGACTCGCTGAGGATCGCACAGCACAGCCCCTGCCTGGTGCTACGCTGAACATGCCCCTGTCGGGGGCGATGATGATGTCGCCGTGTCGTGAAAAGCCCGTCCGCGGGCGGTCCACGTCGCGACCGCCGTCCGGAGGGTTCCTCCGGAGAGATGCCGGACGCACTCCACGGCATCTCCTCACTGCTCCCGGCACCATCCCGACGCTTCTGGAGGATCTCCGTGGCTTCAGCCCAATCCGGGACGCTCTATCGCGGACGCGAGGGCATGTGGTCCTGGGTCGCCCACCGCATCTCAGGAATGCTCATCTTCCTGTTCCTGCTCGTGCACGTCCTGGACACCGCTCTCGTCCGCGTCTCCCCCGAGGCCTACAACGAGGTGATCGGGCACTACAAGACCGTGGTGTTCGGCCTCGGCGAGGTCGGCCTCGTCGGCGCGGTCCTCTTCCATGCCCTCAACGGCCTGCGCCTCATCCTGGTGGACTTCTGGTCCCAGGGCCCCAAGCGTCAGCGCTCCCTGTTCTGGGGCGTCGTGATCGTGTGGGTCGTCCTCATGGCCGGCTTCCTCCCCCGCCATCTCATGCACATGTTCGGAGCGTGATCACGATGTCCACCACCTCCATCCCCGATCCGAGCACCCGCTACCGCCGCACCGCCCAGCGCGGGATCAACTCCGAGATGATCTCGTGGATGTTCATGCGCGCCTCCGGGCTCCTGCTGGTCATCCTCGTCTTCGGCCACCTCTTCGTGAACCTGTGGCTGGGCCAGGGGGTCCAGGCGATCGACTTCGCCTTCGTCGGCGGCAAGTGGTCCTCCCCCTTCTGGCAGGTCTGGGACCTGCTGATGCTGTGGCTGGGGCTGATCCACGGCGGCAACGGCGTGCGCACGATCATCAACGACTACGCGCGCAGCGACCGTCTCCGGCTGGTCCTCAAGGGCCTGCTCTACTTCGCCGTGATCGTCACGATCATCCTGGGCACCCTGGTGATCTTCACCTTCGACGCGTGCCCCGCCGGCGCCGAGCCGAGCCTGCTGCCCTCCTTCTGCGAGGGCTGACACCCCGGACGGCCGGTCCGCCGGTCGCCCCACCCCACTTCCCGGTCGACCCGAAACGGAGCAGTCACCCGACATGCAGACCCATAACTACGACGTGGTGATCGTCGGAGCCGGCGGCGCCGGCATGCGCGCCGCCCTGGAATCCTCCAAGCGCTCCCGCACCGCCGTCGTCACCAAGCTCTATCCCACGCGCTCCCACACCGGTGCGGCCCAGGGCGGCATGTGCGCCGCGCTGGCCAACGTCGAGGACGACAACTGGGAGTGGCACACCTACGACACCGTCAAGGGCGGTGACTACCTCGTGGACCAGGATGCGGCGGAGGTGATGGCCAAGGAGGCCATCGACGCGGTGCTCGACCTGGAGAAGATGGGGCTGCCCTTCAACCGCACCCCCGAGGGCAAGATCGACCAGCGCCGCTTCGGCGGGCACACCCGCGACCACGGCGAGGCGCCGGTGCGCCGCTCCTGCTACGCCGCGGACCGCACCGGTCACATGATCCTGCAGACGCTCTACCAGAACTGCGTGAAGCAGGACGTGGAGTTCTTCAACGAGTACTACGTGCTCGATGTGCTGATGACCGGTGATCCCCGCAGCGACGAGGGCGTGCGCGCCTCCGGCGTGGTCACCTACGAGCTGGCCACCGGTGAGATCCACATCTTCCGGGCGAAGTCCGTGGTCTTCGCCTCGGGCGGCTTCGGCAAGATCTTCAAGACCACCTCGAACGCCCACACCCTCACCGGTGACGGCCCCGCCATGGCCTTCCGCCGCGGCATCCCGCTGGAGGACATGGAGTTCTTCCAGTTCCACCCCACGGGCCTGGCCGGACTGGGCATCCTGCTCTCCGAGGCGGCCCGCGGCGAGGGCGGCATCCTGCGCAACAGCGAGATGGAGCGCTTCATGGAGCGCTACGCCCCGACGCTGAAGGACCTCGCCCCTCGCGACGTGGTGGCACGCGCGATGGCGAACGAGGTGCGCGACGGCCGCGGTGCCGGTCCCAAGAAGGACTACGTCTATCTCGACCTCACCCACCTGGAGCCCTCGCACATCGATGCGAAGCTCCCGGACATCACCGAGTTCGCCCGCACCTACCTCGGTGTGGAGCCGTACACGGACCCGATCCCGGTGTTCCCCACCGCGCACTACGGCATGGGCGGCATCCCCACCAACATCCGTGGTGAAGTGCTGCGCAACGCGACCGACGTGATCCCCGGGCTGTATGCCGCGGGCGAGACCGCCTGCGTCTCGGTGCACGGCGGCAACCGCCTGGGCACCAACTCGCTGCTGGACATCAACGTCTTCGGCCGCCGCGCCGGCATCGCCGCCGCGGAGCACGCGGGCGAGGTCGAGCTGGCGGAGATCCCGGAGGGGCTCGAGGCCCCCACCGTGGAGCTGCTCCAGCGCCTGCGCGATCGGCCCGCGACCGAGGACCGCATCGCGGATATCCGCATCGCGCTGCAGGAGACGATGGACACCAACGTCCAGGTGTTCCGCACCGACGAGTCCTGCCGCACGGCCCTGGCCGACATCAAGGAGCTCAAGAAGCGCTATGAGACCGTCGCCATCCAGGACAAGGGCAAGCGCTTTAACCTGGACCTGATGGAAGCGGTGGAGCTGGGCTTCCTGCTGGACCTCGCGGAGATCGTGGCGCTCGGTGCGCTCGAGCGCAGGGAGTCCCGCGGCGGCCACTTCCGTGAGGACTTCGAGACGCGCGATGACGTCAACTTCCTCGCGCACACCATGGCCTACCGCACCCTGCCGGGTGAGGACGGCCTCGAGGGAACCTCGGTCCGACTGGGCACCAAGCCCGTCGTGATCACCCGTTACGAGCCGAAGGAGCGTACGTTCTGATGACTGCCGTCACTGAGAAGCCCGAGGCCGAGTCCGGCGCCGACGAGATCCCCACGTTCCAGGTCACGCTGCGCATCTCGCGCTTCGATCCCGACAGCGAGAAGGGTGCCCGCTGGGAGGACTTCACCGTCACGATGCACGGCACGGACCGGGTGCTGGACGCCCTCCACGAGATCAAGTGGCACCTGGACGGCTCGCTGACCTTCCGCCGTTCCTGCGCCCATGGCGTATGCGGTTCCGATGCGATGCGGATCAACGGCCGCAACCGCCTGGCCTGCAAGACGCTGCTCAAGGACCTCGACATCAACAAGCCGATCACCATCGAGCCCATCAAGGGCCTGCCGGTGGAGAAGGACCTGATCGTCGACATGGAGCCGTTCTTCGACTCCTACCGCGAGGTCATGCCCTTCCTGGTCGCCGGGGGTCAGGAGCCCAGCCGCGAGCGTCTGCAGTCCGCCGAGCAGCGGGAGCGCTTCGACGACACCACCAAGTGCATCCTGTGCGCCGCCTGCACCTCCTCGTGCCCGGTGTTCTGGACCGATGGGCAGTACTTCGGCCCGGCCGCGATCGTCAACGCGCACCGCTTCATCTTCGACTCGCGCGATGACGCCGGCGAGCAGCGCCTGGAGATCCTGAACTCCAAGGAGGGCGTGTGGCGCTGCCGCACCACCTTCAACTGCACCGAGGCCTGCCCCCGCGGGATCCAGGTGACCAAGGCGATCGCCGAGGTGAAGCAGGCCGTGATCACCGGCCGGGTCTGACCGCTCCGCCTGCTCGCGACGAGGCCCCGTCCGGAAATGCTCCGGGCGGGGCCTCGTGCGATCGGCAGGGGCTCAGCGGGGCGCTGCCGGCCCGCGGCTGCTCGCTCAGGAGTTCACGCGGATGACCTCTTCCTGGTACGGCGCGATGACCGTCCGGGAGATCTGCAGGTCCAGCACCAGGAACGGACGCTCCGCGGGATCCTCCCGGCTCCAGGTGCGCAGGCGTTCGAGGTCCTCCAGGCGACGGACCACGACCCCCTCGGCACCGGCGGCGGCACCATAGGCGGCGAAGTCGATCCGATCGATCAGCATCGGCTCGGCGGCCAGGCCCTTGAGCCCGTAGAGGTTCACCTCGGCGCCGTAGGCGGCATCGTTCCACACCACGGCCAGGCCCCGACCGCCGGCGGTGCGCACGGCGGAGTCCAGATCCGCCAGGGCCATCACTCCTCCCCCGTCGCCGGTGGTCAGCACGATGGTGGAGTCGGGATTGGCGCGAGCGGCCCCGGGCACGCTGGGCCAGCCCAGGCCGATCGACTGATAGGCGGTGCCGACCATCGCCATCCGGTGCGGAGCGGTGACCGGCCAGTACATGTTCGCCCAGGCGATGAAGTGGCCGCCGTCGGAGACGACCACCCGGTCCTCGGGCAGCAGCTCGGCCAGCCGCGCGGCAGCGGCCCGAGGGTCCAGCAGTCCGTCCTCGGCGAGCTCGGGGGCGGTGACCTGGGCACGCAGCGCGCGGGCGTCGATGCTCTCGCGCCACGGCTGGGCCGCGCTCTCCTGGGCGGGCAGCGCCGCGGTGACGGCCTCGACGGCGAGTCTCGCGTCGGCCCGCACGAATCCGCCGACCCGGGCGTTGGTGGCGGAGGCGGCGGTGTCGATCTGCCACACCGCGGTATGGGGGGCGAACAGCTCCCCGAAACGCATCGTGAACTGGTTCAGCCCGGCTCCGACCACCACGGCGACATCGGCGGAGCGGACCAGCTCCATCGCGCCGGGGGCGCCGAAGCCGCCGGAGATCCCGATGTCGTAGCGGGCCTCGGGGAAGATGCCTCGCCCCAGCGCCGTGGTGGAGGTGACCGCGCCGGTCGCGGCCGCGAGCTCGCCGAGGGCGGGGCCCGCCCCGGCCAGCCAGGCGCCATGCCCGGCCAGCAGCAGCGGACGCTCCGCCGCGGCCAGCATCGACGCCAGACGCTCGATCGCGGCACGGGTGAAGTCCGCGGTCGGGGCCAGGGGCGCGGGGTGCCCGGGGCCGGGCACCGTGGGGACCTCGCCGATCTCTCGCTGGGCGACGTCGTAGGGGATCGCCAGCACCACCGGCACCCGGTAGGCCAGGGCGTGCTCGATCGCGGTGACGGTGGCGGCCGCGGCGTCGATCCGGCCGACGGTGTAGGTGCGCACCCCGACGGCGGAGCTCATCGCGATCTGGTCGACGTCCCAGGGGCGGGGTCCGGAGGTGGGCTCGTCCCCCACCACGAGCACCAGCGGGATCCGGGCCTGGGCGGCCTCGGCGAGGGCGGTGAGCGTGTTGGTGAACCCGGCGCCGTAGGTGGTGGTCGCCGCGGCGATCCGGCCGGAGGTGCGGAAGTGCGCATCGGCGGCGACCACGGCTCCGGCCTCATGGCGGACGGCGCTGAAGGTCGCGTCGGTCTCGCGCAGCAGGGCGTCGAGGAAGTAGGCGTTGCCGTTGCCCATGAGGCCGAACACCTCGTGGATGTGCTGGGCGAGGGTGCGGGCGACGTGGGTGGAGACGATGGCCATGGAGGGGTCCTTCCGAGAGATATGCGAACGCGGTGTGCAGTCCGTATATGTCTCGCCCCGGGGCCGCCCGGGGGTTCGTGCCCCTTGTGAGAGCACCGGCGCCGACCCCGTCGCGGGCCCGCCTGACGGAGCGAGGATAGCACCGTCGGGCGGGCCCGGGAGAGCCGGGCGGCACGTCTCAGGAGTAGCTGATCACCAAGGGCGCGTGGTCGGACCAGCGGGTGTCATAGCTGGGGGCGCGGTCCACCTGGGCCGAGGCGGCGCGAGCGGCCAGCTCGGGGGTGGCCAGCTGATAGTCGATCCGCCAGCCGGAGTCGTTGTCGAAGGCCTTGCCGCGCTGCGACCACCAGGTGTACGGGCCGGGGCCGTCACCGTGGCGGGCGCGGTGCACGTCCACCCAGCCGAGCTGCTCCGTGAGCCGGTCGAGGTAGGCGCGCTCCTCGGGCAGGAAGCCGGCGGACTTCCGATTGCCCTTCCAGTTCTTGATGTCCCATTCGGTGTGGGCGATGTTGATGTCCCCGGTGAGGACCACGTGCCGGCCCTCCGCGCGGAGCTTCTCCAGGTGCTCCATCATGACGTCGAGGAACTCATACTTGTCCGTCATGGTCTGCGGCTTCTCGGTGTTGCCCGAGTGCATGTAGCAGGAGATGACGGTCATCGCGGTGCCGTCGCCGAGCGGGTCCTCGAGGTCGGCCTCGAGCCAGCGGCCGGTGTGCGCGTCCGCGTCCAGGCCCGGCAGGCCGCGGCGCACTCCGTCCAGGTCGATCCCCGCCAGCGAGGTGCGGGCGGCGATCGCGACGCCCGCGCGGCCCTTGAGCTGCGAGGCCTCCCCCACGATGGTCCAGTCCTCCCCCAGCAGGCCGCCGAGCAGCTCCTCGGGCGCCCGCACCTCCTGCAGGGTGACGACGTCGGCGGGGGTGGCGGCGAGCCACTCGCCCATCCCCTTCCGGGCGGCGGCGCGCAGGCCGTTGACGTTGACGGTGGCAAGGGTGAAGCTCACGCGGGCACCTCGATCCCGGCGGCGCGCTCGGCCGCCTCGACGACATTCTTCAGCAGCAGCGCACGGGTCATCGGCCCGACGCCACCGGGGTTGGGGCTGAGCCAGCCGGCGACCTCGGCGACCGCCGGGTCCACATCTCCGACGAGCGCGGCCTTCCCGCCCTCGGGGTCCTCACGGCGGGAGACGCCGACGTCGAAGACGACCGCGCCGGGTGCGACGTCCTCGGCGCGCACCAGGTGCGCGGAGCCCGCGGCGGCGATGATCACGTCGGCGCGGCGCAGATGGGAGGGGAGGTCGGCGGTGCCGGTATGGCACAGGGTCACCGTCGCGTTGTGCTCGCGACGGGTCAGCAGGGCGCCGATGGAACGGCCCACGGTGATGCCGCGGCCGACGACCACGACGTCCTTGCCCCGGAAGTCCAGTCCGTGGCGCTCGGCCAGCTCGATCACGGCGCGCGGGGTGCAGGGCAAAGGGGTGTGGATGGGCTTGTTGGCATTCAGCACCAGTCGGCCGAGGTTCATCGGGTGCAGTCCGTCGGCGTCCTTGGCGGGGTCGATCCGCTCGAGGACCGCGTCGGTGTCGATCTGCGCGGGCAACGGGAGCTGCACGATGTACCCGGTGCAGGAGGGGTCCGCGTTCAGCGCGTCGACCAGGGCCTCGACGTCCGCCTGGGTGGCGTCGGCCGGGAGCTGCTTCTGGATCGAGGTCAGCCCGATCTGCTCGCTGTCGCGGTGCTTGCCGCGCACATACGCGGCGCTGCCGGGATCATCGCCGACCAGCACGGTCGCCAGGCCCGGGCGCGCATGTCCGGCGTCCAGGAGCCGGCTCACGCGTGCGGCGAGCTCCTGCTTGATGGTCTTCGCGGTGGCCTTGCCGTCGAGGGTCTGGGCAGTCATGGCGCTCCTGAGGGGTGGTGGGTGCGTGGCGGGGACGGCTGTGGGGCCCGGCGCCGGCACCGGGCCCCACGGCGGCCCTCAGTACTGCTGCAGCTCGGGGTAGAGCGGCGTCCTCTCCGCCAGGACCGCGGTGCGGGCGCGCAGCGACTCGAGGTCGGCGCCGCCGGTGAGGGCCAGCGCGATGATGTCGGCGACCTCGGTGAACTCCTCCGGGCCGAAGCCGCGGGTGGCCAGGGCCGGGGTGCCGATGCGCAGTCCCGAGGTGACGCGCGGCGGGCGCGGGTCGTTGGGGACGGCGTTGCGGTTGACGGTGATGCCGACCTCGTGGAGACGGTCCTCCGCCTGCTGGCCGTCGAGCTCGCTGTTCACCAGATCCACCAGCACCAGGTGCACGTCGGTGCCACCGGAGATCACCTTCACCCCGGCCTGCTTCGCATCCTCCGCCTGGAGGCGCTCGGCGAGGATCTTCGCCCCGTCGAGGGTGCGGGCCTGACGGTCCTTGAAGTCCTCGCCGGCGGCGAGCTTGAGCGCCACGGCCTTGGCGGCGATGACGTGCATCAGCGGACCGCCCTGCTGTCCGGGGAACACGGCCGAATCGATCTTCTTGGCCCACTTCTGGGTGCACAGGATCATGCCGGAGCGGGGACCGCCGATGGTCTTGTGGATGGTGGTGGAGACGACGTCCGCGTAGGGGACGGGGCTGGGGTGCAGGCCCGCGGCGACCAGTCCTGCGAAGTGCGCCATGTCGACCCAGAGCGCCGCACCGACCTCGTCGGCGATCTCGCGGAAGGCGGGGAAGTCCAGCTGACGGGTGTACGCGGACCAGCCGGCGACGATCACCTTCGGCTGCTCGGCGAGGGCCACCTCGCGCACCTTGGCCATGTCGATCTGGCCGGTCTCCGCCTCGGTCTCGTAGGCGACGATGTCGTACAGGCGGCCGGAGAAGTTGATCTTCATGCCGTGGGTGAGATGGCCGCCGTGGGCGAGCGAGAGGCCCATCAGCTTGTCGCCGGGGCGGGCCAGGGCGTGCATGACCGCGGCGTTGGCGGAGGCGCCGGAATGGGGCTGGACGTTCGCGTGCTCGGCGCCGAACAGCTCCTTGGCGCGGTCGATCGCGATCTGCTCGGCGACGTCGACCTCTTCACAGCCGCCGTAGTAGCGACGACCCGGATAGCCCTCGGCGTACTTGTTGGTGAGCACCGAGCCCTGGGCCTGGAGCACCGCGCGGGGCACGAAGTTCTCGCTCGCGATCATCTCCAGCGTGCGCTGCTGGCGGGCCAGCTCCCTGTCGAGGACCTGGGCGATGTCCGGGTCGAGATCGGCGATGGACTGGTCGAGGACGTTCACAGGGCCTCCTGCAGGGTCGGGGCGGGACGGCGGCGGGCGCCGTGACGACATCTTAGGACGGACACCGCTCCGGCCGCGCACCGGGTCACAGAGCGAGGCCGAGGCGGACCGGTTCGGGTTCCAGGTGGATCCCGAAGCTCTCCTGGACCCGGGTCTGGACGTCCTGGGCGAGGGCCACCAGATCCTCGCTGCTCGCTCCGCCGCGGTTGGTCAGCGCCAGCGAGTGCTTGGTGGAGACCGCGGCCCGCTCCCCCACCGCGTGCCCTCGCTCGATGCCGGCGTGGCTGATCAGCCAGGCGGCGCTGGTCTTGACCCGGTCATCGCCGGCGGGGAAGCGGGGCGCGTCCGCGGGCAGGAGCGCGGCCTCCTGCGCGGTGAGGATCGGATTGGTGAAGAAGGAGCCGGCGCTCCAGGTGTCGTGATCGCGCGCATCCAGCACCATGCCCTTGGAGCCGCGGATGGCCAGCACCGCCTCGCGCACCTCGTGCATGGGTGCCCGCTCCCCCACCTCGACGCCGAGAGCGGCGGCGAGCTGCGCGTAGCGGATCGGGGCGGAGCGGTGGCCGAGGGTGTGCTGGAAGGTCACCGAGAGCACGACGTAGCGTCCGGTGGCCGAGGGCGCCGCTCCCCGGTAGCGGGTGCGCTTGAAGACGCTGTCGCGGTAGGCGAAAGCGCAGTCGGCGGCGAAGAACGTGCGCACCGCGTTCTGCTCCCGGTCCCAGGTGCGCACGCGGGAGATGGTGGCGGCGACCTCCTGGCCGTAGGCGCCGACGTTCTGGATGGGGGTGGCGCCGACGGAGCCGGGGATGCCCGAGAGCGCCTCGATCCCGACCATCTCGCGGGCGATCGCATAGCGCACCGCCCGATCCCAGTTCACCCCGGCGAAGTACTCGACGATGGCACCGCCGCAGGTGGGGTCCAGCGGGGTGAGCTCGGCGGGGTCGACGGGGATGCCGTCGGGCTCCCCGGAGGCGCCGACCTCGCAGGTGGCGTCCAGCAGCGGCGGGTCCTCGGGATCCCGCAGCAGCACGACGGTCCCGGAGAAGGGTTCATCGGAGGCGACCAGGTTCGAGCCGCCGCCGAGCACCAGGAGCGGCTCACCGGCGGCATCCGCCGCGGCGACGGCCTCGATGACCTCGTCGGCGGTGCGGGCCTCGACGAGATTCCGGATCTCGCCACCGATGCGCAGCGTGGTGAGGTCGGAGAATCTCATGCGGCGTCCGGGAGGGAGAGGGTGGCGCGGGCACGACCGAGCACCTTCGTCCCGTCGACCTCGGCGGTGAGGTCCACCCGGGCGGTGCCGGCCTCCGCATCGAGCGCGCCGACGACGGCGACGACCTCGAGGGTCACCGAGCCGGTGGCGGGCACCGGGATCGGATGCGTGAACCGGGTGGTGTACGCACGCACCGCGGCGGGGTCGGCGATGGCGTCGAGCAGGCCGGTGATCGCGGTGCCCATGGTGAGCATGCCGTGGGCGATGACGCCCGGCAGTCCGGCCTCGGTGGCGACGGTGTCGTTGTAGTGGATCGGGTTGAAGTCGCCGGAGGCACCGGCGTACCGCACCAGGGTGTCGCGGGTGAGCTCGTGGCGGGTCCGGGCGAGCTCCTGGCCGACGGTCAGCGCGGTCAGATCCGCGGGGGCGGGGGTGGTGGTCATGTCTGCTCCTGGAATCGGGCGGGACGGGCGTGCGGCGGGCCGACGGGCCCGCTGCCGGCGGGTCAGTCGCCGCGGACGACGATCATGCTGCGCACCGCGGCGACCTCGGCGCCGGCCGCGTCGGCGAGGTCCACGCGGGTGGTGACCATCGTGTGGCCGCCGGCGGCGCGGATCGCCTCGACGGTGAGGGTGGGGACCAGCTGGTCCCCGGCGACCACCGGGCGGTGCAGGGTGAAGGTCTCCTCGCCGTGGACCACCCGCGTGAAGTCGATCCCCGAGGCCGGGTCCTCGATGTACTGGGCTTCGGTGGCCTGCGCGAGGGAGACCAGGAAGGTGGGCGGGGCGAGGACGCCGGCATGGCCGGCGCGGCGTGCCGCGTCAGGGTCGGTGTGCAGCGGCGAGGTCGCGCCGGTGGCGCGCGCGAACTCGGCGATCTTCGCGGCCGAGACCGTATGCGCGGTCCCCGCCGGGTAGGTGCGCCCGGCGAAGGCGGGATCGGGGGTGGTGGTCATGACGTCTCCCGAGGTCGGGTCGGCCGGGGCCGACGGATGCGGACCCCACGATCATCTCACCGCCCGGCCGACGGGGCGGCCAGGCCGGGCGGCGCCGTCCGGTGAGCGCTCCGCGCAGCGGCCCGGGCATGACGAAGGCCACCCGGGATGATCCCGGGTGGCCTTCGTGGAAGCGTGCTGGACCTGCTCAGCGGGTCTCGCGGTGCGCCGTCTGCTTGCCGCAGGTCGGGCAGAACTTCGAGAGCTCGAGCCGATCCGGGGTGTTACGGCGGTTCTTCTTGGTGATGTAGTTGCGCGCCTTGCAATCAACACAAGCCATGGTGATCTTGGGACGCACGTCAGAGCTCTTGCTCGCCACGGTTCGCCTCTTTCGTCCGGGTGGCGCGCCCGGCGGCGCACCTCGTGGGTCCCCGTGCTCGGGGGATGTGGATTCAGCACTCCGGTGGGTACCGGTGTGGTACCGAGGGCGGGGATCGAACCCGCGACCTCACGATTATGAGTCGTGCGCTCTAACCGTCTGAGCTACCCCGGCGTGACCGATGAAGCGGCCCGATCTCGAATGAGACCGGGCCGCCGCATCCATCAGAGCCCTGAAAGGGAATCGAACCCTTGACCTTCTCCTTACCATGGAGACGCTCTGCCGACTGAGCTATCAGGGCAACCCGGTGAACTTTACCCACCTCCTCGCCCGGAGGCAATTCGGGGGCTGGTCCCGGTGCTTCGGATCACATGGATCCTCCGCCGTGGCAGATGAGGGATTCGAACCCCCGTAGGCAATGCCAGCTGATTTACAGTCAGCTCCCTTTGGCCGCTCGGGTAATCTGCCGTGACTGCTCCCGTTGCCCATGCGACCTGGATCGCGTGGCCGCCGGAAGCGGACCTGGAACAGCATACCGGCGCTGCGCCGCCGATGCGAACCGGGAGCGGCCCTGCGACGCATGAAGAGCGTCACAGCTGCTCCGGGTGCTCGTGGACAATGAGGTGGCGGCCCGTCCGGGCGGCCGCACGAAGGAAGGACCCACCGTGGCAGATTCATCGTTCGACATCGTCAGCAAGCTCGATCGTCAGGAGATCGACAACGCTGTCAACCAGGCAGTGAAGGAGGTCGGTCAGCGCTACGACTTCCGGAACACCGGAGCATCACTCACCCTCAGCGGGGACGAGATCGTGATGACGGCCAATGCGGAGGAGCGGGTGCTGGCCGTGCTCGACGTGCTGCAGTCCAAGCTCATCCGCCGGGGCATCTCGCTCAAGGCGCTCGACGTGGGCGAGCCCGCGCAGTCCGGCAAGGAGATGCGACTGGTGGCGGCGCTCAAGGAGGGCATCAGCACCGAGGACGCCAAGAAGATCTCGAAGCTGATCCGCGATGAGGGGCCCAAGGCCGTCAAGGCCCGGATCGAGGGCGACGAGCTGCGGGTCTCCTCCAAGAGCCGGGATGACCTGCAGTCCGTCATCGCCCTGCTCAAGGGCAAGGACCTCGACGTCGCGCTCCAGTTCGTCAACTACCGCTGAGACCGGCCGCCTCCACCGACGCCGACCGCACGAGCCGTGCTGTGCCGTACGGCGGCGGGCGTGCAGGAAGGTCCCGCACCCAGAACGGGTGCGGGACCTTCCACGGACCGGACGAGGAACCGAGCGCTCAGCCCTGGTTCGACGTGGTGTCCTGCTGCTCAGCGTGAGTCTCCAGCGCCTTGCCCTTCTCCTGGAGCCCATTGACCAGGTTCGCCACCGGACCACCCATGAAGGTGTTCCACTCCTCGCGGTACGTGTCGTAGTCCGCACCGACCCACTCCACACCGTTCACGACCGGGGTCATGTCCCCGACGATCTCCATGATCTTCTGACCGGCCTCGGAAATAGCCGTCGCGATCTCGCGACCCTCTTCCGGATTCATACCCTTGAAAGCCATGACCTACCCCTTTCGCCCCGACCCGGGGCCGCATGCTGCTGAAGAAAAGAAACTGAACCGCTGACGATCAGGACGACGACGCGGCACGCTGCTTCGCCGCGTTCTGCCGGCCCCGCTCCGCGAGCTCGGTGCAGCCCTGCCGCACCCTCTGCGCGAGCTCCTGCACCGTCCCGCTGAACTCAGCGACGAACCGGTCCCGGTCCTCACCGGTCCAGTCGAAACCCTCGACCCGACCCGCCACCTCCGAGAACGCGGCCATCGCGTCCTCGCCGGCCTGCTCGATCTGCTGGCTCATCTGCTCGACGGCCTCAGGGTTCATGCCCTTCTTCATGGTGTCCTCCATGTCGTAGTGAAAACTGTCCCCACCCACCGGAGAGGACCTCCGCGGCCACTGACCGCATGCTCGCCCTGTCCCCCAGGTGATGACACCACCCTAGAACCCCCACACCCACCTGGCGATGGGGACAACTCCCCATGCTCCTCCCCATCCACGAATTCATGCATCTCCCGAGGTCAGGACAGAGATCGCGGTTCGTCGGCACTGTGGACAACCACCGGCCGCCGGCTCCGCGGTCGGTGGGACGGCTCGGGGTCGCGGGACTGCTCCGGGTCACCGGAGGGCGGCGGGCGTGCAGGAAGGTCCCGCACCCAGAACGGGTGCGGGACCTTCCACGGACCGGACGAGGAACCGAGCGCTCAGCCCTGGTTCGACGTGGTGTCCTGCTGCTCAGCGTGAGTCTCCAGCGCCTTGCCCTTCTCCTGGAGCCCATTGACCAGGTTCGCCACCGGACCACCCATGAAGGTGTTCCACTCCTCGCGGTACGTGTCGTAGTCCGCACCGACCCACTCCACACCGTTCACGACCGGGGTCATGTCCCCGACGATCTCCATGATCTTCTGACCGGCCTCGGAAATAGCCGTCGCGATCTCGCGACCCTCTTCCGGATTCATACCCTTGAAAGCCATGACCTACCCCTTTCGCCCCGACCCGGGGCCGCATGCTGCTGAAGAAAAGAAACTGAACCGCTGACGATCAGGACGACGACGCGGCACGCTGCTTCGCCGCGTTCTGCCGGCCCCGCTCCGCGAGCTCGGTGCAGCCCTGCCGCACCCTCTGCGCGAGCTCCTGCACCGTCCCGCTGAACTCAGCGACGAACCGGTCCCGGTCCTCACCGGTCCAGTCGAAACCCTCGACCCGACCCGCCACCTCCGAGAACGCGGCCATCGCGTCCTCGCCGGCCTGCTCGATCTGCTGGCTCATCTGCTCGACGGCCTCAGGGTTCATGCCCTTCTTCATGGTGTCCTCCATGTCGTAGTGAAAACTGTCCCCACCCACCGGAGAGGACCTCCGCGGCCACTGACCGCATGCTCGCCCTGTCCCCCAGGTGATGACACCACCCTAGAACCCCCACACCCACCTGGCGATGGGGACAACTCCCCGTCCAGAACTCCCCATGCCCGACCCATGCCATCGGCCCCGACCCCCTGAGCGGGGGCCGGGGCCGGGGCGGGTGCTGAGTGCTGGGGGCACGGTGCGGGATGCTCAGTCGAGCGTGACGCGCAGCGAATCCTGGATGGTGCGGACGGTCTCGATCTCGTCATCGGCGCTCTCGGCCCCGCAGCTGCCCACCAGCTCCAGGACGTCGGTGGCCACCCCGCCGCGGTCGATGACCGCGTAGCGCGCAGCCTGGACCACGGTGGGGCGCCCGGGCTGGGTGTATCCGTACTCACTGGCGATCCAGGTGGCGCCGTCCACCTCGATCTCGCCGGTGCCGAGCTCCTCGAGCTCCGGCAGTGCTGCCTTGCGCTGGTCCAGGCCGGCTCTGGCGGCCTCGAGAGTGAACTCCGGACCGAACCTCTGCACGGTGACCACCACGTTCGCCCGGAACGTCCCCTCCACCCGGGGCTGGGCGACCGCGACCTGGACCCCGGGGACCGTCAGCGTCTCCCAGTCGTCCGGCACCTCGACGGTGATCCGTGGCGGTCCGGGGAAGTCCGCGCTCGGGTATTCGATGCTCTTCGCCATGGATCTGCTCCGTTCGTCCCACCTCTGACGACGGTCAACATATCAGGCATCTCCCAGGCATGACGACGGCCCGAGCGGTGTGTCCGCCCGGGCCTCGCCCTGCTCGCGAGTGCTGGGGAGCATCCCCTCAGTGGGACGAGGTGGACTCCTGCTCGGACGCGTGGTGATCGGCCGAATCTCCCAGCTCGCTCACCGAGTTCATGATCTGCTGCAGTGCAGGCACCATCTCGCTCTGCCACTGGCCACGGAACTGATCCGCATCCGGCCCGGTCCAGTCCACATCCCCGAGGCCGCTGGTCAGCTCCCGCTCGATCCTGGTGATCTCCTCGGCCGCGTCGTGCAGCTGAGCCGACATCCGCCGGACCTCTTCGACGTTCATACCCTTCGTGGCGTTCACGGTTCGGGTTCCCCTTCCTGATGACTTCCCCCCGCGCCCCGTTCCGGTGCACCGGTTGATGTCGTGGTCGACAGCATTCACTGTAGAGCGCTCCGTGGACGCGGACCATGGGGAGGAGTCCCCATGGGGACGGAGCCGCTCGGAGGGGTCCTCCCGCTGCACGTGACGGCGCCGTCTCCGTCCTGGCGCGACCCGAGCCGGCACGCCCTCACCCGGTCGTGACCTGTGCGACCTGCAGTTTCAACGCGCGGCCGCTGTGCACGAGGAATCCCCGCCCCGGGGGGAAGTCCGCGCGACGGATCCTCCCCAGCCCGGTCCCGAGCAGGGAATCGCCGTCCATGTCGCTCGGCTGCAGCAGGAGACCCCGTCGGCCCGCCTTGAAGGGCTGGGCGAGCACGTACGCCTGCGACCACGAGGCCGATTCGTTCTCGCCGACCACGAACTGGCCCTCGCGGGTGCTCGCCCGGATCAGCTTGTCCAGGTCGTTCTCGACCCCGCTGCCGGTGAAGTCCGCGACGCCGTCGATGAACAGGGCGAGCTTGCCCTCCCCCACGGTCCCGGACTCGATGGTCCGGCGCAGCTGCCCCGCGAGCTCGCGGACCGTCTCGGGGTCCGATGCCTCGACGTCCCAGACCGGCAGCCCCGTCAAGGGCGTGCGCCGTGAGGAGAAGCGGACCAGACGCATCGGCTCCTCCATCGCCTTCAGGCCGGTCGCGATGGTGAGCATCGCGGTGGTGCGGCCCGAGCCCATCGGTCCGGTGACCATGAAGGCACCCCGCGGCTCGAAGGTGAGCTCGGCCAGGGTCTCGTCGGCCAGGCCCAGCACCGGCATGCCGCCGATGGTCGGACGCAGGGACGTCAGCTCCACCCGCTCGGGCAGACGCTTGATCTCCGGGGCCTCGGGCACCCCGGCCCGGCGCATCGCCTCGGCGAGCTTGGCGACCTCGCGGGACTGGAGCGCGACGTTGGCATCGCCGCCGTGCACGGCGACCTGCACCTCGTGGCCGTCCTGGATGGCGCGTCCGGGCGGGGAGCTGCCGTCCAGGACGTCCTTGGGCTCGCCGAAGGAGACGTAGTCGTCGTCGCTCGCCATGCGATGGATCAGGCGGCGCTGGATCGAGGAGCCCAGCGAGGTCGGGATCGCGTTGGGGCGGTCGCCGGTGACGATCACGTGCACGCCCACCTGGCGCCCGTCGGTCGCGATCTGGACGAAGGTCGTGAACCACTTCGAGAGGCTCGAGTAGTCGTAGGCCTCGCGGAACGCCGCCATGCCGTCGACCAGCAGCAGGATGCGGGGGGTGTCCGGCGTCCCGGCCAGCTCGCGGTACTCGGTCACCGATCCGGCACGGAGCTTCGCGAACGCCTTCGACCTCTCGTCGATCAGCTGGCGCAGGGTCCGCAGGAGGCGGATCACCCGCTCCTCGTCATCCCCGGCGACGATCGTGCCCACGTGCGGGAGCTCCTCGAGCATCGTCAGTCCGGAGGCGCCGAAGTCGAGGCCGTAGACGTGGACGGGCCCGCCGCGGACCGTGGAGGCGGCCGAGATCGCCAGGGTGCGCAGCGTGGTGGACTTGCCGGAACCACCGGTGCCGTAGATGGCCATGTTGCCGTCCCGGTCCGGGAAGTACGAGGTCGTCGGCTGGGCCTGCTCCTCGGGGACGTCCATCACGCCCAGCAGCAGCTCCTCGTCGGTGCGTCGGCTGGGCAGCCGTGAGAGGTCGTAGGCCTCGGCCAGCTCGGACAGCCACGGCTTCCTCGGCGCGGGCACCCCGGCGCTCTCCGCGGCCGCCACGACGGTGGAGACCACGCGGGAGATGTCGTGGGGGCCGGGGTCCTCGACCTCCGTGGTGGGCGGGGCGGGGATGTCCCACTGCTCGCCGGTGCCGAAGTCCTTCTCGACAATGTCGATCCGGGCCCGTTCGGGCTCGTCCGTGGTCCAGCCGCCGGCGTACCCGGACTGGAAGGTGGCGATGCGTCCGGGACCGGTCTTGGCGGCGCCGCGGCCCGGGATGCCGGGGTCGAAGTGGGCGGCCATCTTGTCCCCCAGGATGTCCTTGGAGTCGGCCTCGTCGGCCATGCGCAGCGCGATGCGGAGGTTGGTGTTGGCGCGCAGGTTGTCCTTGATGACGCCGGCGGGCCGCTGGGTGGCGAGGATCAGGTGCAGTCCCAGGGAGCGGCCTCGCGCCGCGACGTCCACGACGCCGTCGACGAACTCAGGGATCTCCTTGGCCAGCGCCGCGAACTCGTCGACGATGATGATCAGGCTGGGCGGGGCCTCGGGGTCACCGGTGCGCTCCAGAGAGACCAGGTCCTTCGCCTTCTTCCGGTTCAGCAGATGCTCGCGGTGGTGCAGCTCGGCGCGCAGCGAGGTGAGCGCGCGCCGCACCAGATGCTGGGAGAGGTCGGTGACCAGGCCGACGGTGTGCGGCAGCGCGACGGCATCGGCGAAGGCGGCGCCGCCCTTGTAGTCCACGAACAGGAACGTCACCCGGTCGGGGCTGTGGGCCGTGGCCATGCCCAGCACCCAGGCCTGGAGGAACTCGGACTTGCCGGCACCGGTGGTGCCGCCCACCAGCGCGTGAGGGCCGTTGGTGCGCAGGTCGAGGTGGAAGGCGTCCTGACCGTTGTGGCCGACCAGCCCGCGCAGGTTCGCATCGTGCTTGCGCCGCTGCGGCTTCGAGCCGTCCCGCGGGGTGAGGGAGCTGTTCTCCTTCCACCGCTCGATGATGTAGTTCGGGTCCTCGGCCATCGCCATGCCGCCGAGCTTGAGGTAGGAGATCGAGCGGGGCAGATCGGAGTCGTCGTCGATGGGGACCCCGGCGTCGATCACCGGGGACAGGTGGCGGGCCACGCCCGAAGCGACCTCGACGGACACGGTCTCGACCGTGACCGGGTAGAACCGCTCCCCCAGGCGCACATGACCGGCGCTCGCCCCCTCCACCGACTCCTCGACGGAGACGTAGGTGCGGCAGGCGGCCGGCAGCGCCGCGACGTTGGACGCGGACCAGATCACGTGGACGCCGACGTCCGGTCCGCGCTCGGCGAGGCGCACCAGTCGGGCGCGATCGACCGGGGCGTCGTCCTCGATGATGACCACGAGGTTCGGCGTGACCGGCTCCGGCGGGACGTCGGGCTCCGCCTCGAGCTCGGTGGTCATCGGTGTGCGCAGCTGCGGCGGGGCGTCCCCGGCCCGCTGCTCGATGAGCTCCTCGATGCGGGACAGGAGAGAGGTGCCGCGCCCCGGGGTGTCGGCGAGGTGGTCACCGGGCAGCGGTGAGTGAGGGCTCGAGGTGTGCGGGAGCCACTTCAGCCACTGCCACAGCTCGCGGCTGGAGCGGGAGGTGATCGCCGCGATCGCGACCTCCGCCGGCGAGTGGAGGGCGAAGAGCTGGGTGACGATGCCGCGGGCCACTCCATCGGCCTCGTCGCCGCCGCCGGCCACCCCGATGTTGCCGGCGTACCGGAGCTCCGCCGCCACCGGCACCCCGGCGATCAGCCTGTACTCCTCGTTCATGTCGTCGAGCATGTCGTAGTACTTGGTGATCGCGTCGTTCTCGCCCGGCATCTCGATGCCCACCCGCGACTCGGCGATGCCCAGGCCCAGCCGCACGGTGCCGAAGGCATTGTGCTCGGGTCGATGGGTCCACAGCAGCCGGCCCAGTCGGAACGCGGCGTCGACCGTGTCCGCCGCCGACGGCGTCTCCACCAGGCGCACCGCGCGCTCGAGATCCTGCGCGGCCGTGACCCGCCGCTTGAGCGAGGCCAGGCCCTCCTCGAAGTTCTCGATCTGCTGCTCGAGCATCTTCTTCTGCTGGAACTTGCGGTTCAGGTATCCGGCGGTGGCCATCATCGGCATCATGAACACGAACATCAGCGAGTACGGGCTGCGGGTCATCGCGAACATGAAGCCGCCCATGAGGATGGGGGCGAACATCATGAAGATCGGGAAGAACTGCGGCTGCGGCTCCTTGGGCGGGGTGGGTGCCTTCACGGGCCGGTAGGGGAAGCGGGGCACCACGCGCGGGGAGCGGTTGAACTCCACCACCGGTGAGCTGGGAGCGGTGCCGCCGAGTCGGTGCAGAGCGATCACGGAGAACGTGGTCTGGCCGATCAGCACCGTGTCCGAGGGACCGATCACGGCGCGCTGCACCTGCTCGCCGCCGAGCACGACGCCGTTGGAGGACTGCAGGTCCACGATCTCGATCGAGTCCCCGACGTTGATGCGGGCATGGCGCTTGGAGAGCATCGGATCGGCGATCCGGATGTCCAGATCTCCCTCGCGGCCCACGACGCTCGAGCCGGACGGCAGCGGGAACTCCCGGCCCGCCTCGGGCCCGGAGAGCACCCGCAGCAGGGCGACCGCCGCTCCGCGGGACTCCGAACGGGTGGCGTACTCCGTCGAGGAGCGGGCGATGGAGACGACGCTGCCGGAGCGCAGACCGGCCTGGATCAGATCGATCCCGCGGTCCAGCGAGCGCACGCCCTTCGCGCCCGGGCCGGCGCCGGGGTCCTGCACCTGGAGGGTCAGCCCTGCGGGCGCCTCGACGTCGCTGCGCAGCGGATCGGCCAGGTACAGCGCATTCGCGACGTCCGCGACCGACGCCGTGGCATCGGCCGTGACCTCCAGATCGGTCAGTCGATCCTCGGGCCTGCGCAGCGTGAGCTTGATGCGCATCGGTGTCCCTCCCCCTGGCGGGCCCCTCGGCCGCCTGCTGGGACGCCCCCGCCGGGGCGGCCCGTTCCGTCAGTGTTCGTGGTGGTCCTGGATATCCGGCCGTCCGCGAGGGAGGGCCGACGCGTCAGTCGTCGTCGGTCTCCTCGGCCTGCTCCAGCAGCGGCAGGTCCTCGGAGGTGACCAGCCGCGAGAACACCGCGTGCTCGACCAGGCGGGCGCGGCGGTTGCTGGCGAGCTTGCCGGGGCCGCCCCGCAGCCCGCGCACCCCGAGCCGGTCGAGCTTGTCGCAGACGTTGTCCAGCTTCCGGTTGAACTTCGTCAGCTGCCAGCCGAGCCGCTGCGAGGCCTGGGCCGAGGTCGGCACCGAGCTCATCCCGGACCCCTCCCGCACCAGCATCGGTTCGGCGAGCGCGAGGATGAGCAGCTTCTGGCTCGGGGTCAGCTGCACCGACCCCATGGTGGTCTCCCCCACCGGATCCTCCGGGCCGGCGATCCGTGCGAACTCCGGGGAGTCCGCATGCACCGAGAGGTCATAGGTGGTGGGACCGGCCGTGAACACCACCTTGGTCACGTCGAAGACCAGCGGGATCCGGGCCCCCGGTGCGAGCCACGCCTGCATCGAACCGGAGCCGTCGGTGATCGTCGCGGACAGGCGCGATCCGATGTTGACCAGCCACCACATCGACTCGACCTGGACGATGGTGAGGAAGCGCCGGTGGAGGAACGGGTTGTCCTCATCGACGGTGAGGTCGGCCTCGCGGCCGATGGTCAGCTCCTCGTCGTCCTCGACGCGCCACCATTCCCCGCAGAACTCGACCGAAATCGTCGACGCCATGGTCAGCCGTCCCCTCTGTCATCTCTGTCCTCGCTCATGGATGCACGGTACCTGTCACCCGGTGGACAGACACTTCTCCACCGGTGCACTGGCCAGGCCGTTGGGATTGATCGTCCGCACCTCGACGCACGGTTCCGGCAGCTGCGGAGGGATCGGCAGGGCGATCGAATTGCGCCCGTGGACCTCCTGCCAGACCCCGAACTCGTCCGCGTAGTTCTCCGGCATGTCCTTCCATCGGACCCGGTAGTGGTCCTCCTGGGTGACGCCTTCGGGCGGCTCCCAGGTGACTCTGACCATCCCGGTCTCCGTGCCCGCGCCGGGGGTGATGACCTGGAGCTCGATGGCCGTCGGTTCCCCGGGCGGATCCGGCTTCGAGGTCGCGATGTTGATGTCCGTGGTCGCGATCGGGGCCGGCTCGGGCACCAGGAAGTGGCGCACCCCGAGGCTCGCGCCCACCCCGATCACCACGACGAGCACCGCCGCCAGGGTGACGAAGGGCCATACCGGGGTCGTCGGCTTCTCCTGGCGCTGCTCCTCACCGGCACCGACGCCCGCGTGGGGCGGGGCGGTGGACGGGGAGCCGAGGGCGGCGCCGACCGGGCGCAGCATGGTCGACTCCACCGAGCCCGGGCCATCGCCCGTGCCGCTCGACCCGCCGGGGCGCGAGGCGCGGCCCGGGCCGGCCGGGGACCCCAGGGCGGGGGCGATGCCGGCATAAGGGTCGAGCGGCCGCTTCGTGCCCGGTCCGGTGACGCCTGCGGATTCCGGGTCGACGGTCGCGACCTTCCGGATCCGCGTGTGCATGTCGAGCTCGTCGTCCTCGTCGCTGTGCGCGGCTGCGGTGACCCGGTCGTCGAGCACGTCCATCTGCGTCACGGGCAGCGAGAGCGAGAGCTCCACCTGCTGCAGGCCCCGGCCGAACGCCAGCGCGGTGTCGTACCGTCCGACCTGCTCCTTCGCCATGGCGACCGAGAGCACCCGGTTCAGCTCCGCGGGCACGTCGGGCCGCTCCAGGGGGTGCAGCGGCTGGCTCTCGATGCGCTGGATGAGGTCGGAGGCGGTGTTGCGCTGTCCGCGCCGCTCGAAGGGGGTCTGTCCCGCCAGGAGCGAATAGACGGTCGCGGCCAGTGAGAACACGTCGGAGCGCACGTCCGCGCGGGGTGGGTCGGCGAAGAACTCCGGCGGTGACCACGGGATGGACATCCCCTGCGAGTCCTCGACGTCGTCACCCTGTCCGGTGGCGATGGAGATGCCGAAGTCTGTCAGCGCGGGTCGGCTGTAGTCCGTGACCAGGATGTTCGCGGGCTTGATGTCACGGTGGAGGATCCCGGCGCGGTGGGCGGTCTCGACCGCCCCGGCGATCTGCACCCCGACCCGCAGTGCCTCGGCGACGGTGATCCGCTCCCTGCGGAAGCGGAGTCCGTAGTTCGGGCGCGGGCAGTACTCCATGACGATGTACGGCCGGTGGTCGTCGGAGACCTCGGCCTGATGGATCGTGACGATCGACGGGTGGGTCGACATCTGCGCCATGACGTTGGCCTCGGCGTCGAACAGGCGCCGCACCGATTCGTCGAGCACGGTGGACAGCAGCACCTTGATCGCCACGCGCCGCTGCGGGCGCACCTGGCGATACAGGAACACGTCGGCGAAGCCACCGGAACCCAGCAGCTGCTCGTACTCGTAGCCGGGCAGCCGGGGCGGTCGCGACGGGGGTCTCGAGCTCATATCCTCTCTCCGAACGTCAGCTGCACATCGTCCCCGAGATCCAGGAGATCCCCGTCGTAGAGGACCACGCCTTCACGCGGCCGCAGGCGGACCGGTTCGAAGCCCTCCCGGTGCAGCGTGGTGCCGTTGGTGGCCCCGAGGTCGAGCGCCACCACGTGCCAGCCCTCCAGCCGCAGTTCGAGATGCGAGCGGGAGATGTCCTGCTGCGGACTCGGCACGGTGACGAGCTGCGGCACGTCGTTCGCGCTGACCCGGGAGGCACGGGGCCGTCGGCCGATGATCGCTGTGCGGTCCAGCACGAAGCGCGCGCCTCCCGAGATCATCACCACGCCCAAGGGCGGGCGGGCGACCGTGCGGGTCGCGCCCTGCAGAGGTGCGCCGCAGGTGCGGCAGGACGCCCGTTCAGGAGAGTTCGGGTGGCCATGGGCGCAGACGCGACCGGGCAGCGCCACGGCACTGCCGGCGGCCGGGCCCGAGCTCCCGGACGGCGGGACCGGAGCCTGCCGGGGCGGCGGAGCCGCGGCACCGGGCTGCTGCGGGCGCGGCCGGTTCGGCGAGCCCCCGGATCGGCCCGGCGCCGGAGCGGGCGCCGACATCGAGGGCTGCGTCGGCGACGGACGGGAGCCCGTGTCCGGGGCGGGCGGCCGCTCTGCCATGTGGACCTGCGGGTACGCAGGCTCGGGCGTCGACGGCGCGACAGCACGTCGCGCTGCGGTCCGTGCGATCTCCGGAGCGGTGCGCCCCACCCCGGGGACCCAGTCGATGAATTCGCTCGGGGCGGGCTCGGGTGCCGGTTCCGGGGCGGGTGCGGCCACGGCCTCGGGCCCGGGGTCCGGGCGCGAGGACGCCTCCGGGCTCGCGGCCGCGGGATCCGGCCCGGTCGCCGCGCTCTCCTCACCGTCATCGCCGGCCTCGCCGGCCTCGTCCTCGTTCCGACGGACCGCTGCATCTTCGATGCGACGGAAGACGGTCCTGCCGAAGAGGTCGTCGTACGCACCGGTGTTCTCGAGGTCGCTCCCCGACGGTGCCGGCGTGGAGGCGCGTGGTGCCGGATCGCGGCGCGGCGGGGCGGCGGGGCGCGGCGCGGGGGCGGGGCGGTCCTCCGGTTCGTCGTCCGCGTCGACCGGTGCGACCTGCGTATCCGGGGAGACGAACTCCTCCGCCGCGGAGCGCGGGGCTCGCTGGGTGTCGCCGTGCTCCGGAGGTGCTGGGGTCGAGACCGGGACCTGTGGTCCGGGAGCAGGAGCTGCGGGAGGCGTCTCCTCCGGAGCGCTGCGACGCGTGCGGTCGAACAGGGAGGAGCTCACGAGGCGGCGTCGGCGGGCGGCCGACGGCTGCGCTGGGTCGGCGCCGGTCGATGCGCCGGTCGATGCGCCGGTCGATGCGCCGGTGGCGGGAGCATCCGGCGTCGCCGAGGCAGGGGCCGCTGCGGTCGGCGGCGTCGGTGCGGGCCTCACGGGTGCCGGCGACGATGCCTGGTCCGGCGCCGGCGCCTGCGGTGCGGCGGCCGCCTCGACGGCTCCCCCGGCAGAGGCGGCCGGGGTCGGTGCGGAAGCGCCCGCTGCGGTCGATGACGCCGCCCGCGGTCCCGAGGAGCCGCCCGTGAAGAGTCCGTCGAACATGTTCGGCACCGAGGATTCGGGCGCGGGGGCGGTGCTGGCGGCGGCGGGAGCGGTCGACCCGGCACTGCTGCGGGATGCGGTCGAGGGCACCGCCTCGGGAGGACGAGTGCTGGTGGCCGGTCCGGTCGCCGCCGACGCAGCGGTGCCGGCCGGCTTCGGGACGTGGCGCTCGGCGCGGCGCTTCGTCACCTCCGGGTCCTCGATCGCGCGACCGTCCTTCGCCACCTGTTCGGCGAGGGCGGCCCGTGCGCTCTCCTCCAGCGCGGCAGGATCGACCGTCACGTGCACGAATCCACGCACCGGGACGATCCCCGACTCCAGGCGGGGGGCGCCGAGCCCGTCCTCGAGCGGGAGTTCCCCGAAGGCCGTCCGGCGGACGCCCTCGAGGGTGCGCAGCACGAACGGCTCGTCGTCGGTGCCGGCGATCTGCTGGGCGCCCTCGGCGGTGTAGACGGCGATGGGCGTCTTCCCCTTCACGCCGAAGACGCCCCGCGGACCGTCGTGGAAACCGAACAGGAGCGCCGTCAGCCTGTCGGCGCTTTCGAGCTCCCCGGCGTCCACCAACCGGTCCAGGAAGTCCTCCGGGGCGGGTCTCTCGCCCAGCACCGTCCAGGCCGCCTCGATGACCTGCTTGCGCAGACCGGGAACCAGCACCACCCAGGCGTTCTCCCGCAGCACCAGCGTGGCCGGGCCCTGCTTGGTCCAGGTCCCCGCGCCGAGCAGCGTCGTGTCCTCGCCGTCGCTCGCGCCGCTCATCGCCCGGTGCCATCCTCGGTGATCCCGCGCGGGAGGGTGTCCTCGTCGACCTCGAGATCGGCGCTGTCGGGCAGGTCGGTCTCGTGGCCCGCCGTGTCCTCCGAGGCCAGGGACTGGCCCACCACCTCGACCGCTTCGACCACGACGACGCTGACGTTGTCGTGCCCGCCGGCGTCGAGCGCGCGGCTCACCAGATCCCCGCAGACGGTGCGCACATCCGCAGGGCTGCGCAGCATCCGTTCGATGGCGACGTCGTCGACCTCGCCGGTCAGGCCGTCGGAGCAGATGAGCATCCGATCACCGGCCTCGGCGGGGATCAGCCAGTAGTCGGGATCGGAGTCGGGTCCGGCGCCGAGGGCACGGGTGACCATGTGCCGGTACGGATGCACCTTGGCCTGCTCCGCCGAGATCTCTCCGCGGTCCATCAGCTCCTGGACCACCGAATGGTCGACGCTGACCTGTTCGAAGATCTCTCCGGACAGGCGGTAGACGCGGGAGTCACCGAGGTTGAGCACGACCCAGTAGCCGATCCCGTCCAGGACCATCGTGGCGACCGCCGAGACCGTGGTGCCGGCGCCGAGCGTCGATTCCCCGCTGAGCTCCCCGATCCGCATCGCGGCCGAACGGAGCGCCTCACCGAGCTGCTCGACGGTCACGTTCTCCTGCAGGGTGAGCGTCTCGAACTCCTCCACGACGATGGCGCTGGCCACCTCGCCCGCGTTGTGCCCGCCCATCCCGTCGGCGACCAGGAAGATCGGCGGGACGTCGAGGATGCTGTCCTCATTGGTGGCCCGCACGTGCCCGACATGGGTGGCAGCGGCGGAGACGACCCGGATCGTGCCGTGGAGATCCGGGTCCGACAGGGAGCGGTCGATCACTGCATCCTCTCCACGGTCACGGTCCGATCACCCAGCGTCACCTGTGCGCCGGTGGGCAGGACCGTCGGGGAGTCCGGCACCAGGCTCTCCCGGGAGCCGTCCGCGCGCAGGATGCTCGAGCCGTTCGTCGACCCGAGGTCGGTCACGGTCACCTCGTCCCCGGTGCCGTCGATGCGCAGATGCGTCTTGGAGACCGAGCGGGTGTCGTCCTTCATCACGAACAGCACCTCCTCACCCGGAGCGGCCGGGTTGCGACCGATCACGACCGCTTTCTCGACGATCCGCTCACCGCCGTCATCCGTGCTCAGGCGAAGCTGCTTGACCGCCGGCAGCTGCACTGCGGAGATGCGGGTCTGCTCGAGGTCCCCCAGCGGATCGTCCGCCACGGTGAGACGGGTCTGCTCGTCCACGCCGTCGTCCTCGACGTCCCAGGCATCGCCGGTGAGGTCGCTCGGGGGATATCCGTTCCCCGGGCCGTACGGGGCGGGCGAGGCCTGCACCGGCTGGGGCGAGGGCGGCGGCGGGGCCCATCCCTGTGCGTCACCGCTGAGCGGGGCCTCGGGGGCGGACTGCGGCTGGCCCCAGGACGGCTGCGATGGCGGGATCGGGTCGATCGGCGGCGGCGCCCAGCCGCCCCCGGCGGGCTGCTGGGAGGCGGCAGGATCCGGTGCCGGCGGCGACGACCAGGGAGCGCTCGTCATCGGGGCGTCGGCGGCCGAGGGAGCGGAGCCGCCCGAGCGGTGCGGCGCGTACGGGCTCGGTGCTCCCGGCTGCTGCGCCTCGCCCCACCCGGCGGGCTCCGGCTGCTGCGCCTCGCCCCAGCCGGCGGGCTCCGGCTGCGCAGGTGCGGACTGCGCGGAGTCCTTCCATGCCGCACCGGGCTCGGCGAGCAGGTTCTCATGCGTGGACACCGCCACGGACGGCGCACCGAGGTAGTGCTCGGCCCCTGCCCGCTCGAAGTCGTCAGGACGCGGCTTCATCGGATCGCGGCCGGTCTTGAGGTCCACCACGGTGGAGTCCACGACCCGGTCGTGGAAGCCGCGCAGATGCTGCTTCGGATCCAGGAAGATCGACAGCGCCATGACCGGTGGGACGAGCCCGTACAGCACCCAGCGGCCCGCGGAGCGCAGGAACCCGATGGGTCCCCCCGCTGTCGTCCGGGTGAGACGCAGCCCGAGGATCAGCTTGCCCAGCGAGAAACCCTTGGCACCGACCAGCCAGACCATCAGCAGCACGTACGCCAGCGGGAGTGCGACGCCCACCCCGATCAGGACCAGCGACAGCGTGCCGGCGGTCCCCGACGCGACCATGACAGAGACACCGACGATCACCGGAACCACCATCAGGGTGCTGATCACGGCGTCCAGCAGTGCGGCGAGGAAGCGCTTCAGCGGCGACGCCGGGGAGCAGCCGTCCAACGGCGGCTCCATCTCGGGCCCCGCCGACGGAGCACCGGGCGCCGCGACCGGGGAGCCCGGACCGCTGGGAGCGCCCGAGGCGTACCCGGGACCGTTCTGCTGCATCGGAGGCTGCGTGACCATCACCTGATCGTACTGTTCCCGGCTGCGGAGCGTCGTGGCGCTCGGGTTCTCCGGCCGGAGGGCATCGCGCGTGATGAGCTCGACGCCCTCCTCCGGCGAGGTCACCCCCTCCCCGCGCCCGAGATCTCGCGATCGCGGCGCGGGTGCCTGCGACCAGGCACCGGGGGCGTCGGTAGCACGGCGCTCATAGGGCGAGGCCTGATAGCGCGCACCGCACTCGCCGCAGATCACCGCCCCGTCGGCGAGCAGAGTCCCGCAGGTGCTGCAGTATCGCGTCTGGCCCATCAGGCACGACCCTTCTTCGATGACGTCCGTCTCTTCGCGGTACCGCGCAACGAGGAGCGTCGACGACGCATCGCCTCGGTGCGCCGCACCGCCTTGTCCCGGGCCCGGGCCCGGGCCCGGATCCGCTTCTTCGCGCTGCGGCGGTCCGCGGACCGCCGGCGGAAGGAACGCAGCGACAGCGCCGCGAGGAGCCGCCTGTGCCACGGCACCGCAGCGGACATGCTACGCCGCGCCGCCATGACCTGCGCCCAGTACTCCTCGGCCGCCGCCTCCGGGAGATCATCCGGCCCGAACGCGGCACGATCGGCACGGCCCGCAAGGCTCGCCGCACCCATCGTCGGGATGTCAGCATCCAGGCGGGCGGCCATCTCCGCCCTGGTCGACAAGGGATCCGGGGCGCGCCCCATATCGGCCAGCTGATCGAGGATCTCCTGCCAGCCGCCGTCGATCCGGGCCGGCGGCGTGCCCCGGGTGCGACGCCGCCCTCGGCGCATCCCCTTGGCGACGATCACGGCGAGCGCCGCGAGCAGGAGCACCACGATCGGGATCAGCCCGACCCCGACGTACACCACCCACGGCGTGGGCTCGGGGAGGTCCTCCTCCTCATCGTCGGAGTCCTGGCTCATCGCACCGGGCGGAGGGCTCGGCGGCTCGGCGGGCGGAGGCGGCGGCTGGGCGACCTGTGGAAGCGGCTTCTCGACCTCCTTGGGCTCGGGCTGGGTGGGATCCTCGTCCTCGTCGGGGGCGGGGTCGAAGCGCACCCAGCCGATGCCCTCGAAGGACACCTCGACCCAGGCGGTGACATCGTCACCGGTGATCGCGACGGTCCCCTCCTGCCCCTCGGGAACCTCGAAGCCCATCACCACGCGGGCGGGGATGTCGATCGAGCGCGCCAGGACCGCGAGCAGTGCGGCGTACTGCTCCTCGTCGCCGATCCGTCCCAGCGGCTGGGCGTCGGGGGTGTCCTTGTCGAAGCCGACCTCCTCCATCATCGCCAGCAGGCGGCTGGCGCCGTGGCCGGACATCGAGGCGGTGTCCTCCTCGAGCCCGTGCGAGTAGTAGGCATCGGTCTTCACGGCGCGCGAGAGGTTCTGGAACCGTTCGAAATCGGACTCGGAGTTCCCTGACCATTCCTCGGCGTACTGCACGAAGGCATCGACCGGGGCGTTGTCCGGCAGGCTGATGTCGGAGAACGTCGCCGTGCGCTGCTGCTCGGCCGTGAGCTCGGTGTACGGCTCGTAGGAGAGCTCGTAGGTGTCCCCCGCCCGCACTCCGCGGGAGTTGACCAGGGTCTGCGACCGCTGGTTCAGGTAGAGGTTCTCGGAGGTGATGCTCGCGCGTTCCGGGGACATCTCCTCGAGGTCGATGCGGTGGGTGCGCGTGCCGACCGTGGGCATCCACACCCCGGTGTACTCGCCGATGGTCACCGTCGAGGTCTGCTCGGCGGTACCGCCCTCGTGCAGGTCGACCCCTGCGGCGGTGCGCAGGAACGTGCCCGAGTCGCTGCCCGTGTCGGTGCTGCTGGCGACGTTGTAGACCTGCAGGTCCCACTGATCCATGGCGGCGAGACGGATGCGCTCCCCGCTGCTCATGCCCGAGACGGTGAACAGCTCCGCGTCCCGCTGGTCCTTGAGGTACCCGCGGAACTCCGACAGCGGGGAGACGTACTCGCGCGGGTCGAAGGGCGGAGCGATGTGGTCGCGGACCGCGTAGCGGATCGTTCCCGAGGGCGGATCCAGCAGGGAGTGCGCGGCGAGCGCGCCGCCTCCGGCGAGCGCCATGATCACCGCTCCCCCGATCACCCGACGACGCAGCACGGGGTTCTGCCAGGAGCCGGGCCGCACCGTGTCGGAGATGATGGTCGACTGCGCATCGGCGAGCCGAGCTCCCTCGAACCTCCAGGTCAGCCACGCCACCGAGATGATCGCGTAGAGCACGCCCCGCAGCACCGGCGAGACGGCCTGGTGGGTGCCGAAGACGATCGAGACCCCGAGCAGCGCGAGCGGGAACAGCCAGGCCAGCAGGTAGAAGCGGCTGCGCATCACCACGCTCATCCCCAGCAGCGTCAGCAGCAGGACGCTGATCCACACCACGGCGAGAACGCCCTGGGCGACGCCCACCGGCGGCGCCACCGTCAGCACCGACTTCCAGCTCGTCACGGGCGCCTCGAGCAGCTCCCACAGCGCGCCGGGGCTGGGGATGATCCCCCAGATCGCGCGCGTCGGCGCCGCGAACATCGGCCCGAACAGGAAGTAGACCAGCAGCACCAGCGGGGTGAGCCGCAGCGGTCCCCAGCGCCAGCGCGCGCCGATGAGGGCGATCAGCGTGCCGAACACCAGCGCCATGATCCCGGTCAACAGGTACTGGATCCCGCCGAAGATGTCGTGGAAGCCCAGCATGGCGAGGACGAACAGCGCGGCGAGCGCCGTGATGTCCAGGGCACGACGGCCGTGGGTGACGGTCGAGAAATAGCTCTGAGGGCGCTGGGCCGCGGCTCTGGTGCTGCTCATCGACCCACCGCCCGCAGCGCCTTGGCCAGGGTGTCGAGGGAGCCCAGGGTCACCACGTCGAGGCCACCGATCGCGGACCGCTTCACCTCGGCCTCGTCGACGCAGCGGATCGCGACGGCCATCACTCCGATCGGCAGCTGGTTGGCGGCGGAGTTCAGCTCCCGCGCCGTGGTGTGCGAGCCGACGACCATCATCACCGCGGAGGCGTTGGGGGCGAGATCAGCGGCCTTCTGCCCGAGCTCGTGGAAGGGGATCCGCTCCTTGAGCTGCTCGACGACCGTGTAGTCGTCCATCATCTGCCGCAGGGTCCGGGTGCTCTGGCGCTCATCGAGGGTGAAGGGCGTCAGCTCCTTCTCCTCCCGGAAGGTCTGGCCCGAGATCGAGGCCGCGATGGAGACCGCGAGCTCGAACTCGTCGACGCTGGCGTAGTGCTCGGCGAGGTTGTCCAGCGCCACCACCACGTGGGAGCGTCGGGTCTCCTCGAACTGGCGCACCATGAGCTTGCCGGTGCGGGCGGTGGTGCGCCAGTGGACGTGGCGCCGGTCATCGCCGGGTGCGTAGTCGCGCAGGGCGTGGAAGGCGATGTCAGAGCTCGAGAGGTCCGAGGAGGGCGTGCCCTCGAGATCGCGCAGGAAGCCGCTGGCCGCCTCGTCGAGCCGCACGGTGCGGGGGTGGACGAACAGTTCCTGCTCCTTCGCCCAGGTGACCTGCCGCCGCATCAGCGAGAGCGGGTCGTCGCGCACGGAGCGCACCGGGCCGACGACCAGGACGGCGCGTCGCTTGGTGGGCACGGCGAACAGCTCCTCGTGCTCGGCGTCCGCCGCCAGTCTCGGCACCATGAACTGCGCGGTCGCGGAGCCGACGGCGAGCTCGATGCGCGAGGGCAGGATCGTGCGCTGGGTGGGGTTGGCGACCTCGACCCGGCCGACGGCACGGGTGCCCACCACCACGCGATGGGTCTGCAGGTCGAGGGTGACCCGGTAGGACGCCTTGCCCAGCACGAACAGCGCCGCGATCGCCAGGGGCACGGTGAGTGCGAAGGCGATCACGTTCAGCTCGGTGAGGTGCAGGACGAGACCCGCGATCCAGCAGACGACGGTGACGGCGAGCACCGTCCAGCCGATGGGTGAGACAACGTCCAGCACGGGGTGGATGCGCCGCAGCCACAGTTCGACCACGCGATCGCGCAGACCGGCCAGCCCGGTGCTGGAGGCGCCGTCGGGCACAGTTCCCTGACCGCTCGCCGTACCGGGGGCGGAGGGCGTGCTGCCGGAGGACCGGTCGCTCCTGGACCGGAGGCGCCGCCGACGGGAGGCCGCCCGGGCATCCGCCTTGGCGGCGCTGCGGCGCTTCTTGGCCTCGGCCTTCGCCGCCTTCGCGTCGGCGGTGTCGGCGGGGACGGTGTGCGGGGAGCTCATGCCGTCTGCTGTCGCGCCTGAGGCGGTGCCACCTCGCTGAGGATCTTGGTCATGACGCTCTTGGCGGTGGTGCCCGCGAACTCGGCCTCGGGGTCGAGCACGAAGCGATGCAGCCAGACCGGCTCGACCAGGTGCTTGACGTCGTCGGGGATGACGTAGTGGCGTCCGTTGACCGCAGCCCACACCTTCACCGCCCGCATCAGGGCGAGCGCGCCACGGATGGACACCCCGACCCGCACCTCGGGAGCCAGGCGGGTCTCCTCCATCAAGCGGGAGACGTACTCGAGCACCGCCGGGTCGACGTGCACGGTGGAGGCCAGCTCCGTCATGTCGTTGACGGCCTGCAAGGAGATCCTCGGGGTGAGCTGGCTGCTGCGGTCGCGCAGCGCGGAGCCCTGGAGGATCTGCACGCTGGAGGCATGATCGGGGTAGCCGATCGAGGTCTTCATCAAGAAGCGGTCCAGCTGGGCCTCGGGGAGGCGGTAGGTGCCGGCCTGCTCGATCGGGTTCTGCGTGGCGATCACCATGAACGGGTTGCCGACCTCATGGGTGACGCCGTCGACGGTGACCCGCCCCTCCTCCATCACCTCGAGCATCGCCGACTGGGTCTTCGGCGAGGCACGGTTGATCTCATCGGCGAGCACTACGTTGGCGAAGACCGGGCCCTTGTGGAACTCGAAGGACTTGGTGTTCTGGTCGTAGATGGTCACGCCGGTGACATCGGAGGGCAGCAGGTCCGGGGTGAACTGGATGCGGGTGCTGGTGCCCTGGACGGTCGCGGCGATCGAGCGGGCCAAGGAGGTCTTGCCGGTGCCGGGGGCGTCCTCGAGCAGCACATGACCGGGGGCCATCATCGAGGTCAGCACCAGGCGCACCACCTCGTTCTTGCCGAGGACGGCCTGACCCACGCTCTGGACGAGCTTGTCGAAGGTCTCGGCGAACCAGTGGGCCTGTTCGGGGGTCATGCTCATGCGGGATGTGTGTCTTTCTGCTGGAAGGGGTGAGATGGGCGCTCCGGGACGAAGGGCGGGCTCGTCAGTATGGCCTGTAGATGCCGTCCGCGATCTTCACCCATTTGCCGTTCACGGTGGCTTCGACGGTCATCGGCCAGGAAGGCACGCCGCCGCGAACGTATCCGTAGAAGTTCGATCTCGGCGCCGAAGTCGCCGTACCGTTGCTGTCCGCCCGCAGCTCGATGGTCTTGTATCGGGTCTCCCCCTCGTTGGAGAACGCCACCCGGTATGTCTCCCCAGGCGTCATATTGCTCAAGGTGATGCGGAACCATTTGCAGTTGTTGTTCGAGCAGCCCTTGGTCCCCGGAGGGGTGTCCCCACCCCAAGAGACTTTGGACATCTTCGGGGTCCGCTGCCACGATCTCGCCTTCTGCGAATCCGATACCGTCGCGCTCTCCAGCCCTTCATCGATCGAGACATAGGCTTCAGCCTTGACCGACGAACCCGCCTTGACGTTCTTCGGCACCGAGATCGAGCCGTCCGTCGTGGTCCGGAACTCCCCGCCACCGATGCGGTAGTGGATGGTCCTGCCGGAACCGCCTCCATCACCGTGTGCAGTGAACGTGAAGGTCACCGGGCATTTGCTGGCACCGGTGCATTTCGCGCTCGACGACGAGATCGACGGTTTCGCAGGGCCCGTGTAGGGACGCACGGAGTTGGACTGCTTCGACAGGTCGCTCACCCCGCCGTTCGCCTCGAAGCCGTTGCGGGCCTCGACTGTGAACCGGTAGGAGGTGCCGTTGTTCAGGCCGGAGAGGGCCACGCTGGTCTGCGACGCGTCCACGGTCTTCGAGCCCCCCTTCCACCGCACCACGTACTTCGTGACCGTGGTGCCGTTGCCGTTCGCCGGTTCCCAGTGGACGGTCGCCCGGCCGTTCGGGCCCTCCCCCTTGCCCTCACTGGGCATGGTGGCGCGAACCCCGGCGGGGGCCGAGGGCTTCGCCCACGGCGTGACCGCGTTGGAGGATCCCGACGCATCGACCCCCCGGCCCACGGAGTTCACGCCGGTGTAGGTGAAGCTGTACTCGGTGTCGGGGTCCATCTCGAGGAACCTGGTGGACGTCCTCGACGCATCGACGGTCTGGGACTGGCCCGAGGAGGCCGTGATGATGTAGTCCGTGATCGGCTCGCCGTTGGCTTCCTTCGTCGTCATCGCCGGCCAGGTCACCTCGATGCCGCCGCCGCGCGGATCGTTGACCCGTTCTGCGGTCGGGGTGCCGGCCGGCACCATCGGCTTGCCCGCTGGGTGCTCCGGCCGTGACCACCCGGACCAGTCGGAGGGCTCCTCCGCCAGGTTGCTGGCCCGGATCCGGAAGCGGTAGTCCACGCCGTTGACCAGTCCCGGGAACACGGTCTGAGTGGTCCCGCCGGAGATCTCCTGTGCGGAGATCTCCTGGGTGGCGGTGTTCTGCAGCTGGACCTCATAGGTCTGGATCGCGGAGCCGCGGTTGACCGGCGGGGTCCAGGTGACCGTCAGCTGCTCGTCCCCCCGCTCCACGGCAGGGGCCGCTGGCTGCTCGGGTCGCACATCCGGTCGCGCCACCGCCGAGGCCACCGACGGATCCGACGGACCGACGTCGTTGGTCGCGACCACCTGGAAGGTGTACTCGGTATCGTTCGTCAGTCCCGTGATGGTGCATGAGGTGGAGGCGCACTCCTGGGAGACCGCAGGACCGCTCGCGGAGGAGACGGTGTATCCCGTGATCGGGGCGCCGTTGTCCACCCCGGCGTTGAAGGTCAGCTCCACGAATCCGTCGCCGACCTCCCCGATCCGCGGCGCCGACGGCGCCTCCGGATACCCGCGCACGGTCACCCGGATCTCCCCGGACGCCTCCCGGTCCGGATCCTCCGTGTCATCCAGGACCGTGTACTGGGCGGTGAGGATGCCGTGGAAGTCCTCGGCCGGAGTGATCGTGACCTGGTTCCCGGTCGGCGAGACTTCCCCCTCGCCGGAGACCAGTGACGCACTGGTCAGGGTCCGGTCGCCTCCCGGGAAGGGGTTCGAGTCGTTGGCGAGCACATCGACCTTCTCGGTCCGGCCCGCATCGATCGCCGCTTCGTCCAGGGCGGTGGAGATCTCGGGGCGCTGCGAGCCGCCCACGGTGAGCTGGACGGTGGCCGGGACGGCGGGGTTGGTGCCGTCCGTGACACTGACCGGCACGTCGACGACGGTGCCCTTGGCCGACTTCGACGCCGCGGTCGCGGTCAGGGTCGCGCCCTCCAGAGCGATGGTGACCCCCGGAACCGCCTCGTACTCGCCCAGGGCGTAGGTGAGATCGTCACCTTCAGGATCCTCGGCACCGGCCGAGAGGTCCAGGGTCGAGGCGGGGCCGCCCTGCTCGACCTCGAGCTGAGCGCCCTGGAACGTCGGCGGGAGGTTCGTCTCCTCGGGCGCGACCTCCACCGGGATCGCCAGTGTCGCAGTGGCCGCTGAGGGATCGCCCACGGCACCGTCGGTGACCTCCACGGTGATGGTGTCCTTGCCGGAGAAGCCCTCGGCCGGCCGGTAGACCAGGGTGGACTCGTCCGCCACCAGCTGGCTGCCGTCGCTGTGCAGTGCGGTGACCAGGCTGGGGTCGGTGATCTGCACGGACTCCGCCCCGGGGCGGACCCGCACGTTGTTCGGATCCGCGAGATCGATGGTCCCCTCGGAGCCGGCCTGGACCGTCAGGGGCGGCCCCACCCACACGGGAGCCTGCTTCGCGGTGCCGGGGACCCAGATGTAGCCGGCCGACTCCAGATCGTCGACATCGGTGATGAGGTAGCGGATCCGCTGCTGCTGCTCCTGCGGCACGATCCGGATGGTCCCGTCCTCACGCAGCTCGGCTCCCTCGAAGGTGCCGTCGATCTCGAGCTCGAGATCGTTGGTGCTGCCGTCGGGATCCGAGTCGTTGGCCAGCACGTCGACATCGATGAACTGCGTCTCCGGATCCATGACAGCTGCGGCCTCGACGAAGTCGTCCCGGGCCACCGGGGAACGCAGCGGCGCGTTGCTCGCCACCTTGATGGTGGCGGTCGCGGAGCTCTTCAGCTGACCGTCCGTCGCGGAGTACAGCACCGTGTGGGTGCCGGGCTCCGAGGGGGTGACGACGGTGAGGTAGCCATCCTCCTGCCCCTCGCCGGGTGGGATCTCCTTGATCTCGGTCATCGCCTCGACATCACTGCGGACGATCCCGAGATGGTCGCCCTCGGGATCGGTGTCGTTGTCCAGCACGGGGATCTGCACCTCGCGGTCGGGCCGCACCTCCACGACGTCATCGACCGCATAGGGGGCCTGGTTCGTGTCATTCGGGGCGGCCACCCCCACCAGCACTTCCGCGATCCCGATCGCGCCGTGGCGATCCATCACCTGGTAGCGGAACCGATCTGTGCCGCGCGAGTCGTCGTAGGGCAGGTATTCGATCCATTCCCCGTTCGCGCTGACGATCTCACCGAGCTCGGGCATCGGGCTGGCGATCCCGGTGAGCATCACCGAGTCGCCGTCGGGGTCGATGCCGGTCGTGGACACCGGGATCCTCACCGAGGTCCCGGCCACGGTCCGAGCGGTGAGGTTCTTGGGCTGGGGGGCGGTGTTCTCCGCGTCCCGCGGCACGATCGTGATGTACACCAGCGCGGAGCCGGTCCGGCCCGTCTCGTCGACCACCTGGTACTGCACGACCGCTTCGCCGCCGGCGTCGTCGTCCGCACGGAACCGGAGCTGGTCCTGGTTCGGTTCGGTGTGGCCGAGATCGTCGGCCCGGGAGGTCCCCATCTCGCTGCCGAGGTGCATATCGGAGCCGGTGGGCGAGATGTCGTTCGCGATCACGTCGATGTTGACCATGTCCCCGGCGCGCACCACCGCCCGATCCGGCACCGCCTCCGGATTCGCGAACTGGGTGTCCGTGCTCACCACCATCACCCGGATCGTGCCGGTGGTGGTCCCGGAGGAGTTCGCGACCTCGTAGGTGACCGGGACCGGTTCATCGGTGACCATCGCCCCGGGCTCCGCCTCCACCCGGACGAGATGGTGGTTCACGACGGTGGCCTTCAGCCCGCTCTCGGCAGGGACATCGATCGAGTTGACGACGAGGACGCCGCCGGTGGGGTCGACGTCGTTCTCCAGCGGGTCCAGCAGCGTGTCGGTGCCGGTGGTGACCGTGCCCATGTCATCGACCGCGACGGGTTTCAGCTCATCCGTCGTGGGCTCGACGATGTCCACCCGCACCAGACCGAGCGACGCGGTGCTGGCGCCGCTCGCTGCGACCGTGTACTCGAGGTAGTAGGTGCCCGGGGTGCTTCCGGTGATCTCGATGGTCCCGGCCTCCAGCGCAGGCTCGGCCTCCACGCCGTCGGTCTCGCTCACGCTGAGCAGTTCGAGGTTGCCCCCATTGGGGTTGAGGTCGTTGACCAGCGGCTTGATGGTGGTGCTGCGGCCGGCGACGACGCTGGCGTGATCCGCCGTGGTGATCGGCGCGAGGTCGGACTCGGTCACGGACTCGATCTCGACGATGCCCTCCGCGGCGAGGCCGTTCTCGTCGCGGAAGGTGAGCTGGATCTGTTTGGTGCCCGGGGCCAGGCCGGCGTCGTTGAAGGTGATCAGCCCATCAGGACGGAACGTGACCAGGTCCTCGGGGGGCACCGTGGCATTGGCGAGATAGAAGGCGTCGCCGTCGGGATCCTCCCAGTACGGCAGGATGTTGAAGCTGATCTCCTCACCCGAGCGGACCTGCACCTTCGTGATGGTCTTCTCGGCCGGCTCCGGTGGCGAGTTCTCGCCCTCCGCCCGCACCTCGAGGTTCACCCTCGCGGTGTCCGTGCCGCCCCGGCCATCATCGGCCTGATACGTGAAGGTGCCGGTGCCGGTGGCGTCGGCGGCGACCTCGATCTGCAGCTGGGTGCCGCCGCGGATCGGGGAGACGGTGCCGATGCTCGGCTGGTCGCCCTGCACTGCGACGGTGAGGATGTCTCCGTCGGGATCGGTGTCGTTCTTCGTCACCGGCAGCACGATGCTCTTGCCGGGCCGCACGCCGAAGGTGTCCTCGTTCGCCGTCGGAGGGCGGTTCTCCTCGTCTCGCTCGGCAGCCGTGTTGGTGATCGTGGTGGTGAGGGTCTCCTTCTCCTTCTCCTCCTCCTTGCTGGTCTGGATGTCCTGGTTGATCACCCAGTTGTCCACCAGCTGCATGCTGTCCATGAGCTCCCAGGACAGGCCGAACTTCTGGTCGTTCAGGACCACCAGATCCTGATTGACGCGCAGGGTGAGGTCGGCCGCGCTGTCCGCCTGCGGGATGCTCTCGGCGATGGGGTCCTGGCCCTCGCAGGCGCGGACGTAGCGCTTCGATCCGCCCCAGGCGCCGTACGCGCAGCCGTCGACCTGGGCCGGCTTGACGACGTCGGTGCCGGTGCCACCGGCATCGATCTGCAGTGCCTTCCCGCCGTCGAACGGGATGATGAACAGCGAGTCGACCGTGGAGACGACGAAGGTGTCCGCGGCGGGCCCGGACTGCTGCAGCTGCGCCTTCTCCAGGGAGGCGACCCCGTAGTCGGCGAGGCTGTACTCGTCCCCATCGGTGCCCACGCGCAGCAGCTGGTTCTCGCGGTCGAGGATCACCGGCCGATTCCCGACGGCGGAGAGCTGAATCGCCTCGGTCTTCTGAGAGACACCGGGAACCTCGATCGGGTCCTCCGCCGTGGTGTCCCGGGTGTCCGACGCCCGCGGGTAGGTCAGCAGGTTCGACCCGTCCAGGACGAAGACCACGCCTTCGTCCGAGACGGCGACCGGCCGCTGGCGGTTTCCGGCCTCGAGCACGGGTTCCACGGATCCGGGGCTGAAGGCCGCGGCCTGCTCCGGGGACACGATCCAGACCCGGCCGTCCGGAGCGGCCATCACGATGCGGTCTCCCCCGATCTTGACGGTCGTGCCCGTCGGCAGCTCGACCAGACCGTTGCGAGTGACCGACGCGGTGTTGATCGGCGTGAACCCACGCGGCCCGGTCTCCAGCACGGTGTATCCGGACTGGATGATGTCGAGGTCCTGGCCGGTCGAGGACAGCCGTGCATCGAGCTCACCGGCGTCGACGTTCAGCCGGCCGAGCAGGCCGAGCTGCTCGTTGGTGACCCAGACACCTCCGTTGGAGACCTCCACGTCGGAAGAGGACAGGCCCGGATAGCGGATCGCGAAGCCCGTCAGCACCAGCGCCACCACCGCCAGCACGGCCGAGGAGACGACGGTCAGTCGTCTCCCCGTGCGCCGCTTCGATCCAGCGGTGTCGGACATGCTCATACCCCCAGGGCCTGTTCGATTCGTGGCACGGGCGCCGCCGACCTCGCTGCGTCTGCCTGGAGACGCGCCCCCGAAGTCGAACCGGCCACATGCGCGACCTCGTACAGGGTACTCGCCGGGCGCTCAGGGCACCACGAGTCGCGGATCACGACGCCGTGCGCACAGTGCCCAGCGCGGTGCCGCAGCGGAGGCTCGGGGGCGGCTCAGCGACTCCGGCGCACAAGGGTGGTGGTGAAGCCCTCCAGCGCGTCGCGCACTTCCCCTGCCGGCAGTTCTGCCAGGATCGCGATCGCTTCATCGGCTGTCCGGCCTGCGAGCTGCCTGGTCTCCTCGAGCGCGGGGTCGGCACGCAGCAGTGCGACCAGCTCGTCGAGGGAGGACTCCGAGCTCAGGTCGCCGTCGAGACGCTCGATGATCTCCAGGCTGTGCGCATCCGGATGCTCCGCGGCCCGGCGCCGCACCAGCAGCGTCGGCATCGTGGGAACACCCTCGCGCAGATCGATGCCAGGAGTCTTCCCGCTGGTGGCGGCGTCGCTCTCGAGGTCCAGGACATCGTCTGCGAGCTGGAACGCCACCCCTACCTTCTCCCCGTAGCGACGCATCACCTCCGCTGTCCCCTCCGGGGCGCCGGACAGCGTCGCACCGAGGCCACCGGCGAGAGCGAGGAGAGAGGCGGTCTTGTCCGAAAGGACGGAGACGTAGTGCGCGAAAGGGTCCTCGCCCGCCTTGGGACCGACGGTCTCGTGAAGCTGACCCAGGCAGAGTCGTTCGAAGGTCTCCGAATGGAGCCGAACCGCCTCGGACCCGATCCGGGCGCTGAGCCCGCTCGCACGAGCGAAGAGGAAGTCGCCGGTGAGGATGGCGACGTTGTTCCCCCACAGGGCGTGGGCGCTGTCGGTGCCGCGTCGGGTGGGAGCGGAATCCATGACGTCATCGTGATACAGGCTCGCCAGATGCGTCAGCTCGACCAGGACCGCCGCATCCTGAACACCTTCGGCATCGACGTCGCCCAAGGACGCGGCGAGCAGCACCAGCATCGGTCGCACGCGCTTGCCGCCGGCGTCCATGAGGTGCCGGCCCGTCCACCGCATCATGTCATCGGAACTGGACACCGAATCACGCAGGCGGTGCTCGATGGCTCCGAGGCGCTCGACGATGCGGTCGGCGAGGTCCTCGTCGATGTCGGGGACGCCCGGCAGCGTGGACGGCATGGCTCTCCTGGAACTCAGCGGGGCACCGACCAGGTGCGCCCGAGGCGTGGTCTGCGTACGGCACGGGGCGGAAGGCCGCTCCGGGATCCTCCGACACCGGCTCGCAAGGCGGGACGGATCCGACAGCTGAGTCTACCGGGAGGCGAATGCATCGTGAGGGCCGAGGGGCCCGAGGTGAGCGGAAAGACGCACCACCCGCACCGCCGGCTGCTCCGCACCGAGTGCGGACTCCCGCTGCCCCGTGCGGGCATGAAAACGGGCATGAAAAAAGGGAGTGGAGGAGGCGAACACCCCGCAGGGGTTCCAGCACTCCTCCACTCCCAGTGAAGATGTCCGGCGGCGACCTACTCTCCCACACCCTTCCGAGTGCAGTACCATCGGCGCAATCGAGCTTAGCTTCCGGGTTCGGAATGGAACCGGGCGTTTCCTCGACGCTATGACCGCCGTAACACGATGAGACCAACCAGCCCCCACACCCCACACACCCCACAAGGGAATGCCCGGGTTGTCGAGGTTGTTTCTCGAGAACCGCACAGTGGACGCAAACACACACAGTAAACAACAAGCACGAAGAAATGTTGTTGTAAGTCATCAGCCATTAGTACCAGTCAGCTCCACACATTGCTGTGCTTCCACATCTGGCCTATCAACCCAGTCATCTACTGGGGGCCTCTCACACCCAAAGGGTGTATGGATATCTCATCTCGAAGCAGGCTTCCCGCTTAGATGCTTTCAGCGGTTATCCCTTCCCGACGTAGCCAACCAGCCATGCCCTTGGCAGAACAACTGGCACACCAGAGGTCAGTCCATCCCGGTCCTCTCGTACTAGGGACAGGACTTCTCAAATATCCAACGCGCGCAGCGGATAGGGACCGAACTGTCTCACGACGTTCTAAACCCAGCTCGCGTACCGCTTTAATAGGCGAACAGCCTAACCCTTGGGACCAACTCCAGCCCCAGGATGCGACGAGCCGACATCGAGGTGCCAAACCATGCCGTCGATATGAGCTCTTGGGCAAGATCAGCCTGTTATCCCCGGGGTACCTTTTATCCGTTGAGCGACACCCATTCCACAATGAGGTGCCGGATCACTAGTTCCTGCTTTCGCACCTGCCCGACATGTCTGTCTCGCAGTCAAGCTCCCTTGTGCACTTACACTCAACACCTGATTGCCAACCAGGCTGAGGGAACCTTTGAGCGCCTCCGTTACTCTTTAGGAGGCAACCGCCCCAGTTAAACTACCCATCAGACACTGTCCCTGATCCGGATCACGGACCGAGGTTAGGAATCCAGAACGACCAGAGTGGTATTTCAACAATGACTCCACACTCACTAGCGTGAATGCTTCCCAGTCTCCCACCTATCCTACACAAGCCGTCCCGAACACCAATATCAAACTATAGTAAAGGTCCCGGGGTCTTTCCGTCCTGCTGCGCGTAACGAGCATCTTTACTCGTAATGCAATTTCGCCGAGTTCGCGGTTGAGACAGTGGAGAAGTCGTTACGCCATTCGTGCAGGTCGGAACTTACCCGACAAGGAATTTCGCTACCTTAGGATGGTTATAGTTACCACCGCCGTTTACTGGGGCTTAAATTCTCAGCTTCGAACTCCGAAGAGCTCTAACCGGTCCTCTTAACCTTCCAGCACCGGGCAGGCGTCAGTCCGTATACAGCGTCTTACGACTTCGCACGGACCTGTGTTTTTAGTAAACAGTCGCTTCTCCCTGGTCTCTGCGGCCCTCACCGCTCTCACGGTTCGGGCCCCCCTTCTCCCGAAGTTACGGGGGCATTTTGCCGAGTTCCTTAACCACGATTCTCTCGAACGCCTCGGTATTCTCTACCTGATCACCTGAGTCGGTTTAGGGTACGGGCGACCGTATTCGTCACGCCGGAACTTTTCTTGGCAGTACAGGATCACTCACCTACGCCCATACGGGATCCCCATCACGTCTCACCCTCATGGCCCCAGCATTACCCGGGGCCGGGCTGCACGCTTAGACGGACTATTCCATTAAGTCCGCGGAAGCTACCTCTCTGCGTCATTCCTCGCGCTGACCTACTACAACTTTGGTTCCCAGCCTCACCACTCTCCACACCCCGAAGGGTATGGGAACAGCTCGGGTGGTTAGCATCGACTGCCTCGGTATGGGTCCTCCTACGATCGGTTCGGGAATATCAACCCGATGTCCATCGACTACGCCTGTCGGCCTCGCCTTAGGTCCCGACTAACCCAGGGCGGATAAACCTGGCCCTGGAACCCTTGATCAATCGGCGGACGGGTTTCTCACCCGTCTTTCGCTACTCATGCCTGCATTCTCACTCGTACAGCCTCCACCACTGGGTTCCCCCGCAGCTTCGCTGGCTGTACGACGCTCCCCTACCCACCCAGACACTAAGGTCTGAGTGACACAGCTTCGGCGGTGTGCTTGAGCCCCGCTAAATTGTCGGCGCAGAATCACTTGACCAGTGAGCTATTACGCACTCTTTCAAGGGTGGCTGCTTCTAAGCCAACCTCCTGGTTGTCTCAGCAACTCCACATCCTTTTCCACTTAGCACACGCTTAGGGGCCTTAGCTGATGTTCTGGGCTGTTTCCCTCTCGACTATGAAGCTTATCCCCCACAGTCTCACTGCTGCGCTCTCACGTACCGGCATTCGGAGTTTGGCTAAGGTCAGTAACCCGGTGGGGCCCATCGCCTATCCAGTGCTCTACCTCCGGTACGAAACACGCAACGCTGCACCTAAATGCATTTCGGGGAGAACCAGCTATCACGAAGTTTGATTGGTCTTTCACCCCTATCCACAGGTCATCCCCTCCATTTTCAACTGAAGTGGGTTCGCGCCTCCACGCGGTCTTACCCGCGCTTCACACTGCCCATGGATAGATCACTTCGCTTCGGGTCTAGAGCCGGCGACTGAACGCCCCGTTCAGACTCGCTTTCGCTACGGCTACCCCACACGGGTTAACCTCGCCACCGACCACTAACTCGCAGGCTCATTCTTCAAAAGGCACGCCGTCACCCCAAAAGGCTCCGACGGATTGTAAGCGCACGGTTTCAGGTACTATTTCACTCCCCTCCCGGGGTGCTTTTCACCTTTCCCTCACGGTACTTGTCCGCTATCGGTCAAGAGGTAGTATTCAGGCTTACCAGGTGGTCCTGGCAGATTCACACCGGATTTCACGGGCCCGGTGCTACTCGGGAACAGCATCACGCCATGCAGCAGTTTCGTCTACGGGGGTCACACCCTCTACGCCATCGCACTCAACACGACTTCGACTACCACTGCACGTCCACGCCGAACCGCCGGCAGACAGTTCTGATACGTCCCACAACCCCCAACCTGCAACCCCTGCCGGGTATCACACAGACCAGGTTTAGCCTCCTCCGCTTTCGCTCGCCACTACTCACGGAATCACTATTGTTTTCTCTTCCTGCGGGTACTGAGATGTTTCACTTCCCCGCGTTCCCTCCACACCACCTATACATTCAGTGATGGGTACCACGACATGACTCGTGGTGGGTTTCCCCATTCGGACATCCTCGGATCACAGCTAGGTTGTCAACTCCCCGAGGCTTAACGCAGACTCCCACGTCCTTCGTCGGCTCCTCTTGCCAAGGCATCCACCGTGCGCCCTTTAAAACTTACGGCAACACAAAGACTCTTCGCGCTCTACAAATATTGCTTACAAGATGCTCGCGTCCACTATGCAGTTCTCAAAAAACAACCCCACACCCACACCACCCCGCCATAGCGGCAGCGATGCAAGGGAGGACCAGCCACACACCCCAGAAAAGACCCACCCGAAGGTAGGCCTCGTCGGGGCCGCGTGCAGCCTCACAACCCAATAGCGTGTCTCCACCTCGAACCAGTCACACCACTCGTTCCAGACCCGAAGGCCGTACTGGAGCCGGTATCACCAGCGAAGTGCCCATTCATTGATGTTCCACCCTTGAGCAACCATCCCCACCACACTCGGGTGAGAAAATGGCCACCATAATTGGTGATGCTCCTTAGAAAGGAGGTGATCCAGCCGCACCTTCCGGTACGGCTACCTTGTTACGACTTAGTCCCAATCACCGATCCCACCTTCGACAGCTCCCTCACGAGGATGGGCCACTGGCTTCGGGTGTTACCGACTTTCGTGACTTGACGGGCGGTGTGTACAAGGCCCGGGAACGTATTCACCGCAGCGTTGCTGATCTGCGATTACTAGCGACTCCGACTTCATGGGGTCGAGTTGCAGACCCCAATCCGAACTGAGGCCGGCTTTTTGGGATTCGCTCCACCTCACAGTTTCGCAACCCATTGTACCGACCATTGTAGCATGCTTGAAGCCCAAGACATAAGGGGCATGATGATTTGACGTCGTCCCCACCTTCCTCCGAGTTGACCCCGGCAGTCTCCTATGAGTCCCCACCATCACGTGCTGGCAACATAGAACAAGGGTTGCGCTCGTTGCGGGACTTAACCCAACATCTCACGACACGAGCTGACGACAACCATGCACCACCTGTGCACCAGTCCGAAGAAAACCCCATCTCTGGAGTCGTCCGGTGCATGTCAAGCCTTGGTAAGGTTCTTCGCGTTGCATCGAATTAATCAGCATGCTCCGCCGCTTGTGCGGGCCCCCGTCAATTCCTTTGAGTTTTAGCCTTGCGGCCGTACTCCCCAGGCGGGGCACTTAATGCGTTAGCTACGACGCGGAGAACGTGGAATGTCCCCCACATCTAGTGCCCAACGTTTACGGCATGGACTACCAGGGTATCTAATCCTGTTCGCTACCCATGCTTTCGCTCCTCAGTGTCAGTAATGGCCCAGAGACCTGCCTTCGCCATCGGTGTTCTTCCTGATATCTGCGCATTTCACCGCTACACCAGGAGTTCCAGTCTCCCCTACCACACTCTAGCCTGCCCGTACCCACCGCACGCCCGAGGTTGAGCCTCGGGTTTTCACGGCAGACGCGACAAGCCACCTACGAGCTCTTTACGCCCAATAATTCCGGACAACGCTTGCGCCCTACGTATTACCGCGGCTGCTGGCACGTAGTTAGCCGGCGCTTCTTCTGCAGGTACCGTCACTTTCGCTTCTTCCCTACTGAAAGGGGTTTACAACCCGAAGGCCGTCATCCCCCACGCGGCGTCGCTGCATCAGGCTTTCGCCCATTGTGCAATATTCCCCACTGCTGCCTCCCGTAGGAGTCTGGGCCGTGTCTCAGTCCCAGTGTGGCCGGTCGCCCTCTCAGGCCGGCTACCCGTCATCGCCTTGGTGAGCCATTACCTCACCAACAAACTGATAGGCCGCGAGTCCATCCTTCACCGATAAATCTTTCCAGCACCCGCCATGCGGCAGGAACTCATATCCGGTATTAGCCACGATTTCCCGAGGTTATCCCGAAGTGAAGGGCAGGTTACTCACGTGTTACTCACCCGTTCGCCACTAATCAGACAGGGCAAGCCCCGTCGTCATCGTTCGACTTGCATGTGTTAAGCACGCCGCCAGCGTTCGTCCTGAGCCAGGATCAAACTCTCCATGAAAAAACATGAAAAACAATATCCTGACAAAATAACCAAACAACCAGCAAATTAAACTGCTGTATCATCCGTATACTTGCCATTCAAACAAATGGCATCAATAAACAGACACGCTATTGAGATATCAAGCAACACGCGCACATCCATCTCGTCCCGCTGCTGCGGTTCGAGTCAGAGGCTCGGAGTGCCGGGGGAAGGATTCCTCCGACGAATTTTTGCTTCGTCGTCCCGGCGCGAATCACCACTCTAGCAGTGTTTCGCGGCCCAGTCCAACTCCGCGGGGCGTGTCCCCGGTCTCGTTCGGATCGGCGTGCGATCCTCCCGGCGACCTGGTCACCCGCGCCGTCCCGGTCTCCCGATCCAGCGGCCCTCAGCCGTCCCGCTCCGCGTCGTTCCGTCCGCTCTCCGTGAGGAGGCTTCCGGCCCGCCGTGTCTGCGTTCTCGCTGCTGACAAGAAAGAACATTACGGGTCGCCCGGGGGTCCGTCAAGCCGGCCGATTCGCCCGTCGACCACCTCCCTGCAAGTGTATTCGTGCAGGTCAGCGGCGCTTTCCTGGTCCGCGGAAAGCGCTCGCGCGCCACGATGTGACCCACGTCTGAGAGGGGGGTCACCGACCCTTATCGTCGACTTGACAGTTTCGGTGGCGGTCCCGTAGCTCCGCCGGCTCCGTTGCTCGGTCATCATCCTCCGGCCCGGATGCGTCACCGGTGCGTGGTGCGCTCGGAATGCTCCTCGAGAACGGGACGAGCCCCGGATGACGTCAGGTGGACGTCTCCCGGGGCTCGTGCGTCGGCGCGGTGGCCGGCCTGCGAACTATCGCTGGGCGAGGCGGATCATCGCCGCGTTCTTGCGACCGCGACGCAGCAGCAGATGCCCGCCCGGCAGAGCTGTCAGGTCACCTGCTTCGCTCTGCAGGTCCTCGGAACTGATCTTCTCGCCATTGACGGAGAGCCCTCCGCCGTCAGCATCCCGACGCGCCGCGCCCTTGGAGGCGGCGATCCCCGCTTCGAGGAATGCCTCCACCAGTGGGGTGGTGGGCGAGATCGTGGCCCCGGGCAGTTCGCGCGCGATCGCCTGCAGCGTCGGGCCGTCGAGCTCGCGCACGTCTCCGCGGCCGAAGAGCACCGCAGCCGCGGCCTTCGCCTGGGACGTCGCCTGCTCACCATGGACCATCGTGGTGAGGTCGTCGGCGAGCAGCTTCTGCGCGGTGCGCTGATGCGAGGACTCCGCGGTGACGTGCTCCAGCTCCGCGATCTCCTCGCGGGTGCGGAACGTGAAGTACTTCAGGTAGTTCACCACGTCCGCATCGGCCGCATTGAGCCAGAACTGATGGAAGGCGTACGGGCTGGTGAGCTCGGCGTCCAGCCAGACGGCCCCGCCCTCGCTCTTGCCGAACTTCGAGCCGTCCGCCTTGGTGACCAGGGGCGTGGTCAATGCATGGGCGTCATGGCCCTCGACCTTGTGGATCAGGTCGACTCCCGCGAGGAGGTTCCCCCACTGATCGTTCCCGCCGTACTGGAGGGACACCCCGTGCCGGCGGTGCAGCTCGAGGTAGTCGATGCCCTGGAGCACCTGGTAGCTGAACTCGGTGTAGCTGATCCCCTCATCGCTCTGCAGTCGCCGCGCCACGGTGTCCTTGGCGAGCATGGTGCCCATGCGGAAGTGCTTGCCCATGTCACGCAGGAAGTCCAGAGCACTCATCTGCCCGATCCAGTCGAGGTTGTTCACCATCGTCACGGCGAACTCGCCCTCGAGGTCGAGGAACCGGGAGATCTGCCCGCGCAGGCTGTCCACCCATTGCCCGACGATCTCGGAGTCGTTGAGCACCCGCTCGCCGGACATCCGAGGATCGCCGATCAGACCGGTCGCTCCGCCCACCAGAGCGTAGGGATGGTGGCCGGCCAGCTGCAGGCGGCGCATGGTGAGCACCTGCGTCAGGTGGCCGACGTGGAGCGATGCCGCCGTCGGGTCGAAACCGCAATACAGGCTGACCGGTCCGTCCGCCAGAGCGCTGCCGAGCGCCTCGCGCCCGGTGGTCTGCACGACGAGTCCTCGCCAGGCGAGCTCGTCCAGGACGGAATGCATCGTTCGGTTCCTCTCGGTGGGGCACGGGACACCCGTGTGCGGGGCCCGACGGTCATCATCCCATCTCCCGGCGGCGGGGCGTGGCTCCGGCCCTGACCCGGCCCGAGCCGGCGGGCCGAACGCCGGGCCCGGTCCGGGGCCGGTGCGGGTCAGCGGTCGCGGGTGAAGCGACGCAGGGCAGCGGCTGCCGCGTCCGCGGCGTCCTCCTGCTCCGCGACGCGCACCGGTGCGGTGCCGCCCTTGGCGTCCCGGGAGGCGATCGAGCCGTCCACCGAGAGCACGGAGCGGACGGACCCGTCGAGATGCTCGGAGACCGAGGTCAGCTCCTCATCGGTGAGATCCCACAGCTCCTTGCCCTGCTCCTCGGCGACCTTGACGCAGGCCCCGGAGATCTCGTGCGCCGAGCGGAAGGGCACCCCGCGACGCACCAGGTGATCCGCGATGTCCGTGGCGAGCGAGAAGCCCTGTGGGGCGAGCTCGGCCATGCGCTCGGTGTGGAACACCAGCGTCGCCATCATCCCGGTGAAGGCCGGCAGCACCAGATCGAGCGAGTCGACCTGGTCGAAGACCGGTTCCTTGTCCTCCTGCAGGTCGCGGTTGTACGCCAGCGGCAGCGCCTTGAGCGTGGTCAGCAGGCCCACGAGGTCACCGACCACCCGGCCGGCCTTGCCGCGGGCGAGCTCGGCGATGTCCGGGTTCTTCTTCTGCGGCATGATCGAGGAGCCGGTGGAGTAGGCGTCATCCAGGGTGATGAACGAGAACTCCTTGGTGTTCCACAGGATGATCTCCTCGGCGAGACGCGACAGATCGATCCCGATCATCGCCAGGACGAAGGAGAACTCGGCGGTGAGGTCGCGGGAGGCGGTCCCGTCGATCGAGTTCCACACCGAGTCCGAGAAGCCCAGCTCCGCCGCGACCGCCTGGGGGTCCAGGCCCAGGCTGGAGCCGGCCAGCGCGCCGGAGCCGTACGGGGAGCTGTCGGCCCGCTCGTCCAGATCCCGCAGCCGCTCCACGTCCCGCAGCAGCGGCCAGGCATGGGCCAGCAGGTGGTGGCTGAGCAGCAGCGGCTGGGCGTGCTGGAGGTGGGTGCGGCCGGGCATCGGGGCGCCGTGCACCTCCCGGGCCCGTCCCACCAGCACGTCGACCAGATCGAGCACCTGGTCGCCGATCGCGCGGGCCTGATCGCGGAGGAACAGCCGGATCAGGGTGGCGATCTGGTCGTTGCGCGAACGGCCGGCGCGCAGTTTGCCGCCGAGCTCCGTGCCGGCCCGCTCGATGAGGCCGCGCTCGAGGGCCGTGTGCACATCCTCGTCCTCGGGCGCGGCGGCGAAGGTGCCGGAGGCAACATCTGTGGAGAGCCGGTCCAGCGCGTCCTGCATGGCGGTGAGCTCGTCATCGCTCAGCAGTCCGGCGGCGTGCAGCACGTTCGCGTGGGCCTTGGAGCCCCGCAGGTCGTACTGCGCCAGGCGCCAGTCGAAGTGCGTGGACACCGACAATGCGGCCAGGGCCGCCGCCGGGCCGGAGCCGAAGCGTCCGCCCCACAGGGAGGCGTTCTCCGTCGCGGCCGACGGATCGGCGGCGGTTGCCGGGCCCGAGCCGGCCGCCGACCCCGCACCGTCCGCGGCGGCCGACGACCCGGTCGGCGCGGTGCCGTCCTGGCTCATGCCCGCCCCTCGCCGGCGTCGAGGTCCTCGCCGTTGCCGAAGGCGACGTCGCGTGCCGCGGCCTGCTTGGCGGCCAGGCCGTAGATGTCGATGAAGCCGCGGGCGCTGCCCTGGTCGAAGGTGTCGCCCTCGTCGTAGGTGGCGAGGTGGAAGTCGTACAGGCCGGTCTCGGTGCGGCGGCCGGTGACGGTCGCGCGGCCGCCGTGGAGGGTCATGCGGATGTCGCCGCTGACGTAGCGCTGGGTGTCCGCGATGAAGGCGTCCAGGGACTTCTTCAACGGCGAGAACCACTGGCCGTCGTAGACCAGGTCGGTCCAGCGGTCGCTGACGGTCCGCTTGAAGCGGGCCTGCTCGCGTTCGAGGGTGACGCGCTCGAGCTCCTGGTGGGCGGTGATCAGCGTCATCGCGCCGGGAGCCTCGTAGACCTCGCGGGACTTGATGCCCACCAGGCGGTCCTCGACGATGTCGATGCGGCCGATGCCCTGGGCGCCGGCGCGGCGGTTGAGCTCCTGGATCGCCTCGAGCGCGGACACCTTGCGACCATCGATGGCGACCGGGATGCCGCGTTCGAAGGAGATGACGACCTCGTCGGCGACCGGCGGGAAGGCGGGGTCGTCGGTGTAGCTGAAGACGTCCTTGGTGGGCTCGTTCCAGATGTCCTCGAGGAAGCCGGTCTCGATGGCGCGGCCCCAGACGTTCTGGTCGATCGAGAAGGGGTTGTGCTTGGTGGTCTCGATCGGCAGGCCCTTGCGCTCGGCGTACTCGATGGCCTTGTCACGGGTCAGGGCGAGGTCGCGCACCGGGGCGATGCACTTGAGCTCGGGGGCCAGCGAGGTGATCGAGACCTCGAAGCGGACCTGGTCGTTGCCCTTGCCGGTGCAGCCGTGGGCGACCGTGGTGGCGCCGAACTTCTTGGCGGCCTTGACCAGGTGCTTGGTGATCACCGGGCGGGAGATCGCGGAGACGTTCGGGTAGGCGTCCATGTACAGCGAGTTCGCCTGCAGCGCGGCCATGCAGTACTCGTCGGCGAACTCGTCGCGGGCGTCGGCGACGTAGGCCTCGACGGCGCCGCAGTCCAGGGCGCGCTGGCGGATGACCTCCAGGTCCTCGCCGCCCTGGCCGACGTCCACCGCGCAGGCGATGACGTCGGCCCCGGTGGCGTCGTGGATCCAGCCGATGGCGACGGAGGTGTCGAGGCCGCCGGAGTAGGCGAGGACGATCTTTTCAGTCACGGGAGTTGCTCCTAGTCGTGGGTGGTGCAGTCGTACGGGGTGAGGTCGTGGGTGGTGCGGGGTGTCGGTCAGGGGTGTCGAGGGCGCCGTGCGCCCGAGGTTCACAGGGGTGGGGCGTCCTGCTCGGAGGCATATCGTCGGCCGTCCGCGAGGTCGAGCAGGCGCTCGGCGAGCCGGTCACCTCCGGCGGGGTCCCGGGAGACCAGCAGCACGGTGTCGTCCCCGGCGATCGTACCGAGGACGTCGGGCATGACGGACCGGTCCAGCGCGGAGGCGAGATACTGCGCACCGCCGGGCGGGGTGCGCACCACCACCAGGTTGCCGCTGGCCTCGGCCGAGACCAGCAGTCCTTCCGCCAGGCGCGGCAGTCGCGCCTCGAGCAGCTCGCTCTCGGGCGCCGGACCGGCCGGCCGCGGGGACCCGCCCTCCGGCGGGAGCCGGTAGACGAGGCTGCCGGCCGAGCCGCGGACCTTCTCCGCCTGCAGCTCGACCAGGTCCCGTGACAGCGTGGCCTGGGTGACCTCGATGCCCTCGGCGGTCAGCAGCTGCGCGAGCTGGGACTGGGAGGACACCTCCTGGTGGGTCAGCAGCTGGACGATCCGCTGCTGGCGGGAGGTCTTGGTCTGCGGCAGGGCGCCGCGCCGTAGGTCGCTCATCGCCGCTCCCGCGCCGGCAGCGCATGGGACGCCGTGGCCTCGTCGGGGTGCTCGAGCAGCCAGGCCAGCAGGGCCTTCTGGGCGTGCAGGCGGTTCTCCGCCTCGTCCCAGACCACGGAGGCCGGGCCGTCGATCACGGAGGCGGCGACCTCCTTGCCGCGGTAGGCGGGCAGGCAGTGCAGGAAGAGACCGCCGGAGAGCCCCATCAGCTCCTCGGTGACCTGGAACGGGGCGAAGGTCGCCTCGCCGCGACCGGCCTCGCCCTCCTGTCCCATGGAGACCCAGGTGTCGGTGAGCACGGCGGAGGCACCGGTGACCGCCTCGCGGGGATCCGTGGTGACGGTGATGGAGCCGCCGGTCGCGGCGGCGATCTCCTCGGCGCGCGCCCGGATATCGGGGTCCGGCAGGTGGCTGGCGGGGGCGGCGATCCGCACGTCCATGCCGGCGGTCGCCCCGCCGAGGAGGTAGGAGTGGGCCATGTTGTTCGCGCCGTCGCCGAGGTAGGCCAGGGAGCGACCGGCCAGTGCGGCGTCGCCCGCTGCCAGTCCCCCGGTGTGCTGGGCGATCGTCTGCAGGTCCGCGAGGATCTGGCAGGGGTGGAACTCGTCGGTCAGGGCGTTGATGACCGGGACGGTGGCGACCGCGGCCATCTCCTCGATGCGCTCCTGCCCGAAGGTGCGCCACACGATCGCGGAGACCATCCGGGTGAGCACCTGCGTGGTGTCGGTGATGGACTCGCCACGGCCCAGCTGGCTGGACCCGGCCTCCACCACCAGCGGAGCGCCGCCGAGCTCGGCGACGCCGGTCGTGAAGGAGATCCGGGTGCGGGTGGAGGACTTGTCGAAGATGATCGCGACGGTGCGCGGCCCCGCCAGGGGGCGCCGGGCGAAGCGGTCGCCGGCGAGCTCGAGGGCGAGGGCGAGGACCTCCTTCTGCTCGGCCGGGCTCAGGTCGTCGTCGCGCAGGAAATGGCGGGGCATCTCAGTGCTCTCCCTTCGGGATCGAGGCAGCGGTGGCGGCATCCGACGCGCTGACGGCATCGAGCAGGCCGGGCAGGGCGGCGGTGAACGTCGCGAGCTGCTGGTCGGTGATGATCAGCGGCGGGGCCAGGCGCAGGGTGGACTCATCGGGCGCGTTGACGATGAAGCCCGCCGCGAGCGCGGCGGCGGCGAGCTGCTTCGCGATCGGTGCGCGCAGGGCGATGCCGAGCAGCAGGCCGGCTCCGCGCACCCCCTCGATCAGCGGGTGCTCCAGGGCGAGGATCTCGCGGGTCAGCTGCGCGCCGACGGAGCGGACGTGCCCGAGCAGGTCGTCCTCCAGGATCGTGCCGAGCACGGCCAGGCCGGCGGCGGAGGCCAGCGGGTTGCCGCCGAAGGTGGTGCCGTGCTGGCCGGGCTGGAGCAGTTCGTGCACCTGGGGGCCGAAGCTGATCACGGCTCCGATCGGGAAGCCGCCGCCGAGGCCCTTGGCGAGGGTCATGACGTCGGGCTGGAGGTCCTCGATCGCCTGGTGGGCGAACCAGTGACCGGTGCGGCCCACGCCCGTCTGCACCTCGTCGAGGATCAGCAGGGTGCCGTGCTCCCGGGTGAGGCGGCGCAGAGCGCGGAGGTACTCGGCGCTCAGCGGGCGCACCCCGGCCTCGCCCTGGATGGGTTCGGCGAACACGGCGGCGACGTCCCCGGGGGCGAGGGCGGCGGCGAGGGCCTGCTCGTCCCCGGCGTCGAGGAACTCGACCCCGCCGGGCAGCGGCTCGAACGGGGCGCGGTAGGCCTCCTTCGAGGTGAGCGCGAGCGCGCCCATGGTGCGGCCATGGAAGGAGCTGGTCAGCGCGAGGATGCGGGGCCGACCGGTGCGGCGGGCGATCTTGAAGGCGGCCTCGTTCGCCTCGGAGCCCGAGTTCGCGAAGAACACCCCGGAGCCCTGCGGCGCCTGCGCGAGCTCGAGCAGCTTCTCGGCGAGCTCGATCTGCGGGGCGGAGGCGAAGAAGTTCGAGACGTGGCCGAGGGTCTCGGCCTGCTTGGTGATCGCGGACAGCAGCGCCGGGTGGGCATGGCCGAGGGCGTTCACGGCGATCCCGGCGAGCAGGTCGAGGTACCGGGTCCCCTCGGTGTCCCACACGTGCACGCCCTCGCCCCGGGCGAGGACCCTCTGCGGGGTGCCGAAGACCGGCAGCAGCGCTCGGTCGTAGCGTCCGGCGTAGTCGCCGCTCGTCCCCTCCGACGGGATGGTCTGCTCAGACATAGTCGTCCCTCCTCACCATGGTGCCCACGCCCTTGGTCGTGAACACCTCCAGCAGCACGGCGTGCTCGATGCGGCCGTCGATCATCGCGGCGGTGCGCACTCCGGCGTCGACCGCGCCCAGCAGCGCCTCGGCCTTCGGGATCATCCCGGCGGTCAGCGCGGGCAGCATCGCCCGCAGCTCGGTCGCAGAGATCTCGGGGATCAGCGATCCCCGATCGGGCCACTCGCGGTACAGGCCCTCGACGTCGGTGAGCATCACGAGCTTCTCCGCGTCGAGCCCTTCGGCGAGCGCGGCGGCGGCGAGGTCCGCGTTGATGTTCAGCACCTCCCCGGTGGGATGCCCGGTGGCGTCCACCTCGGGGGCGATCGAGGAGATCACGGGGATCCGGCCCGCCTCGAGCAGGTCGCTGATGGCGGTGATGTTGACGTCCTCGACGGCACCGACGTGGCCGAGGTCCACGTCCTCGCCATCGACCACGGTGCCGCGGCGGGTGGCGGTGAACAGTCGGCCGTCCTCCCCGGACATCCCGATCGCGAAGGGGCCGTGGTGGTTGACGAGCCCGACGAGCCGGCGACCCACCTGTCCCACCAGCACCATGCGGGCGATCTCCATGGTCTCGGAGTCGGTGACGCGCAGGCCGCCGCGGAACGTCGACTCCTTGCCGACGCGCTCGAGCATGGCATTGATCTGCGGCCCGCCGCCGTGGACGACGACCACGTGGATGCCGGCCAGGCGCATGAAGACGACGTCGGCGGCGAAGCCGCGGCGCAGCTCCTCGTCGACCATGGCGTTGCCGCCGTACTTGACCACCACGATCTTTCCGCGGAAGCGCTGCATCCAGGGCATCGCCTCGATGAGGACCTCGGACTTCTCGCGCGCCTCGGTGCGGGCGGCGTCGAGCTGCGCGAGGGGGTTCTTGCCCACCAGCGGAGCGTCCGCCGGGGCGATGCCGGCGGCGGGATCGGCCGCGTCCGCGGAGGTGGCCGCGGCGGGGTCGGGAGGGGTCGGGGCGGTGCTCATGAGGAGTAGGCGCTGTTCTCTTCGACGTAGTCATGGGTGAGGTCATTGGTCCAGATGTCCCCGGTGGCGATGCCCGCGCCGAGGTCCACCTCGATGAGGGTCTCGCGCGGGGTCATGTCCACCTCGGAGCGGTCGCGGTGGGCTCCCCCGCCGCGGCACACCTCGACACCGTTGACGGTGACGGAGAGGTCCTGGACCGCGAAGGGGGCGACGGCCTCGGGGACGCAGCCGGCGGCGGCGACGATCCGGCCCCAGTTGGGGTCGTTGCCGAAGATGGCGGCCTTGACCAGGTTCGAACGGGCGATCTCGCGGGCCACGGCGAGCGCGGCCTGCTCGCTGCTCGCGGCGCGCACGATCACGTGGACGTCGTGGCCGGCGCCCTCGGCATCGGCGACCAGCTGCCGGGCCAGGTCCGCGCTGACGGCCCGCACGGCCTCGGTGAGCTCCTCGAGGGGGGCCGCGATGCCGCTCGCCCCGGAGGCCAGCAGGATCACGGTGTCGTTGGTGGACATGCAGGCGTCGGAGTCCACCCGGTCGAAGGTGGTGGCGGTGGCCGCCCGCAGCGCGGCGTCGGCGGTGGCGGCGTCCACGTCCGCATCGGTGGTGAGCACCACCAGCATGGTCGCGAGCTGGGGGGCGAGCATGCCCGCGCCCTTCGCGATCCCGCCCACGACGACACCGGATCCCGTGGTGGCCGCGGCGGTCTTGGGGACGGTGTCGGTGGTCATGATCGCCCGCGCAGCGGACTCGTCGGCGTGCTCGCCGGCATCCAGCTGTCCGGTCGCGGCGGTGATGCCCCTCAGCAGCGGCTCCATCGGCAGCCGCTCCCCGATCAGCCCGGTCGAGCAGACCAGCACGTCCTGGGCGGAGATCTCCAGCTGCGCGGCGAGGTGCTCGGCGGTGCGGTGGGTGTCGGCGAAGCCCTCGGGGCCGGTGCAGGCGTTGGCGCCGCCGGAGTTCAGCACCACTGTGCGGGCACGGCCATCGGCGACCGCCTCGCGGGACCACAGCACGGGCGCCGCCTGGACGCGATTGGCGGTGAAGACCGCGGCGGCGGTGTCACGGGGACCGTCGTTGACGATGAGGGCGAGGTCCGCGCTGCCGGAGGACTTGATGCCGGCGGGCAGGCCGACGGCGCGGAAGCCGCGGGGGCGGGTGATCGACACGGGTGCTCCTGGAAGAGGTGTGGTCGCGGGATGCGGAAGCAGGGGGAGGCTCGTCGGACGGCGCCGGACGCCTCCGGCGAAACGGTCTCAGGGGGCCAGGGCGGTGCGGGTCAGTCCCGTGGCCTCGGGCAGGCCGAGCGCCAGGTTCAGGGACTGGATCGCCGCGCCGGCGGTGCCCTTGACCAGGTTGTCCAGGGCCGAGATCACTGTGGCCTGACCGCTGCGGCGGTCCACCACGGCCCCGATGCGGAGCGTGTTCGCGCCGGCGACCTCACCGGTGGAGGGGAAGACACCCTCGGGCAGCACGGTGATGAAGTGCTCCTCGGCGTAGTCCGCCTGCAGGGCCGCGAGGAGATCGGCGGTGGAGGTGCCCTCGGCCACCGGCGCCGTGCACACGGCGAGGATCCCCCGGCTCATCGGCACCAGCACGGGGGTGAAGGCGAGGCGCTGGCCGTCCCTCCCGGTGGCGCGGCGCAGGTTCTGCAGCACCTCGGGGACGTGGCGGTGGCTGCCGCCCACGGCGTAGGGTGCCGCGCTGCCGTGGGCCTCGCTGAACATCAGGTGCTGCTTGGCGGCGCGACCGGCGCCGGAGTATCCGACGGGGAGCACGGCGCTCAGCCGCTCGGCGTCGAGCAGTCCGGCCCGCAGCAGGGGCGCGAGGGCGAGGGAGACGGCGGTGGCGTTGCAGCCGGGCACCGCGATCTCGCGGGCCCCGACCAGGTGGTCGCGCTGGCGGGTGCCGTCGGCCAGCGGCAGCTCGGGCATGCCGTAGGTCCAGGTGCCGGAGTGCTCGCTGCCGTAGTAGTCGCTCCACTCCTGGGCGCTCTCCAGGCGGTGGTCGGCCCCGAGGTCGAGCACCAGCACGTCCGGGTCCTCGGCGCGCAGCGCGGCGGCGATCTGCCCGGACTGGCCATGGGGCAGGGCGAGCACGACCACGTCGTGACCGCGCAGGGTGTCCACGCCGGTCTCGACCAGCACCGGGTCGTGGCCGAGGTCGAGGTGCGGGGCGACCTCGGAGAGATGCCTGCCGGCGCTCGAGTGCGCGGCGACGGTCGCGACCTCGAGGCCCGGATGCCCGGCGAGCAGGCGCAGCGTCTCTCCCCCGGCGTACCCGGAGGCGCCGACGACGGCGATGCGAGGACGGCGCGCGGCACCGCCCGCAGGGGTCGCGGGAGCCTCGCTGGACAGGGGCGCGTCGCCCGGAGTGGAAGCCATGCCGGAAGTATATACAACCAACTGCATGATCAGCCACTCGGGATGCCCTCGATCGACGTCACGACAAAGACACGACGAGATGGCATTGACGCGAGATCCCCTGGAGCGGTTAAGCTCTGGTTCACCGGTTAAGTAGCGTGCTTCACACATCCCATGATCCCGAGGCTCGGCAGTGCCACTGGCGGCACACGACAGGAGAAGCAGTGACCACGAGTGCGACATCGACGTCGCCGGCGAGCGCAGCGCCCGCCCTCGACGAGACACCATCCCGCGGGCGACGCCGCGTCCCCCCGAACCTGATCTTCCTGGCCAAGCGAGCCGTGACCTACCTGGCGGTGTTCCTGGTATCGGTGGTGCTGAACTTCGTGCTGCCGCGCCTGATGCCCAACGACCCCGCCCAGTCGATGATCCGCGACATCTACGACAAGACGGGCCAGCGCCCGTCCGAGTACCAGATGTCGATCATCCACAACATGTACGGGGACCCCAACGCCTCGATCTGGGAGCAGTTCTGGAACTACCTCGTCCAGCTCGCGCACCTGGACCTGGGACGCTCGATCATGTACTACCCGATGAAGGTCACGGACCTCATCGTGCAGGCCCTGCCGTGGACCGTGTACCTGGGCCTGGTCTCGACCCTGCTGGGCTGGCTCATCGGCACCTACCTCGGGGCGCGGCTGGGCTGGCGGCCGGGCCGGCTGCTGGACACCATCGTCACTCCGTTCGCGATGTTCTTCTCCTCGATCCCGCCGTTCTGGCTGGGCCTGCTGCTGGTCTGGTACCTGTCGTACTCGAAGGGCCTGTTCCCGGCACAGGGCGCGGTGAACCAACGGGTCCGCCCCGCCGAGCTGACGAATCTCGACTGGGTCCTGAGCATCGCCTACCACTCGCTCCTGCCGCTGGTCTGCCTGATCGTGGTCGGCTTCACCGGCTGGCTGTTCAGCATGCGCAACATGATGATCACCACCGTCAATGAGGACTACGTCCACCTGGCCCGCGCCAAGGGGCTCACCCCCGAACGCGTGCGCAACGCCTACGCCGCCCGCAACGCGCTGCTGCCCAACGTCACGGGCCTGGCGATGTCGATGGGCGGGGTGCTGATGGCGGTCGTGCTGGCCGAGGCCGTGTTCATCTACCCCGGCCTGGGCGGCCTGATCGGGGCCTCGACCGCGGTGCGCGACTACCCGCTGATGCAGGCGCTGCTCCTGATCGTCATCGTGCTCAGCCTGATCTTCAACTTCATCGCGGACAGCGTGTACGTGCTGCTGGATCCGCGCACCCGGGAAGGGAGCTGAGATGCTGCGACGATTCCTCGGAAACCCGAAGGTCGGCATCGGCCTGGCCATCATCGGCCTGTTCACCCTGGTCGCGCTTCTGGGCAAGCCCTTCGCCGCCGAGATCATGGGCCGCACCCCGCAGTCGATCTTCCCGGAGGCGATGGGAGCCTCGCCGAGCTGGACCCATCCGCTGGGCACCACGTCCTCCGGACAGGACGTGTTCACCTGGATGCTCTACGGCACCTACAACTCGATGTTCGTGGGCTTCGCGTCCGCGATCATCGCCTCTGCGATCGGGATCGCCATGGGCACCGCCGCCGGATTCCTGGGCGGCGCCGTGGACCGTCTGCTCAACGGCATCATCCTGATCTTCCAGAACCTTCCCTCCTTCCCGGTCCTGATCATCGCGGCGACCTTCTGGCGCGAGATGCCGCTGCTCGTGGTGTCGGTGCTGATCGGGCTGTTCGAATGGACCGGCGGCGCCCGCCGCATCCGCGCCCAGGCGCTGAGCCTGCGCGGCCGCGACTTCACCACCGCCCTGCGCACGATCGGCGAGTCCAAGCTCCGGATCGTCTTCGTGGAGGTCATGCCGCATCTCTTCGGGATCCTCTCCCCCATCTTCCTCACGCTCATCGCCGCCGGCGTGGGCATGCAGGCCTCGATGGCGATGCTCGGCATCGGCAACGCCGCAGAACCCAGCTGGGGGCTCATCATCAACTACGCCTTCGGCATGAACGCCCTGTTCCGCGGGATGTGGTGGTGGTTCGTACCTCCGGGGCTGTGCCTGGCGCTGCTGGGCTTCGCCACCACGATGGTCAACTTCGGCCTGGATGAGATCACCAACCCGACCCTCAGCACGAGGCGGATGACGCTGATGCGCAGGTTCCTCAAGCAGAACCGTCGGATCACCCCGCGCGCCGACGCCTCGACCACTCCGACGGGAGCCGTCTCATGACCACCGCGACCACGCACACCGCCGACCAGGACGCCCGCACCGTCGCCGAGGCCCCGCTGGTCCCGGTGGAGACCACGCAGCAGATCATCGAGCGCCTCGAGGGCTCACCGCTGCTGCTCGAGGCGGAAGGGCTCGACGTCACCTACGTCGTCGAGGAGGGCGAGGTCCCGGCCTGCCGCGACATCGACATCCAGCTCCGCCGCGGAGAGATCCTCGGCATCGCCGGCGAATCCGCCTCGGGGAAGTCCACCCTCCTCAATGCGCTCTCCCGGCTGCAGCGGCCCCCGGCGGTCACGAGCGCCGGCTCGGTGCGCTTCCATCCCGACGGCGGCGACCCCGTGGACCTCACCGCGCTCAGCGAGGACCAGCTGCGTCGCTACCGCTGGGACTCCCTCTCGATCGTCATGCAGTCCGCGATGGCGTCTTTGAACCCGGTGCTCCGCCTGGAGACCCAGTTCATCGACGTGATCATGGAGCACGACCGCTCGATGACCAAGGCCTCCGCCCGGGCTCGCGCCGGTGAGCTGCTCGAGATGGTGGGCATCCCCTCCGGCCGGCTGCGCTCGTACTCCTACCAGCTCTCCGGGGGCATGCAGCAGCGCGCCCTGATCGCCCTCTCGCTGGCCTCGAATCCCGAGGTCGTCTTCATGGACGAGCCGACCACCGCCGTGGACGTCGTGATGCAGCGGCAGATCCTCACCCAGATCCTCCAGCTCCAGGCGACCCTCGGCTTCGCGATCGTGTTCGTGACCCACGACCTCTCCCTGCTGCTGGAGATCTCCGACCGGATCACGATCATGTACGGCGGGCGCATCGTCGAGGTGGGGATGCCCGAGCAGCTGTACTCGGCGGCGCAGCACCCCTACACCCGCGGACTGCGCGCCGCCTTCCCGCCCCTGTCCGAGCCGGTGCGTCGGCTGCGGGGGATCCCGGGGAACCCGCCGGACCTGCTGGATCTGCCCACCGGATGCTCCTTCGCCCCCCGGTGTCCGCTCGTGATGGACCGCTGCCGCACCGAACGACCGGAGCTGGTGAGCACGGCGACCGGCGTCGTGGCCTGCCATCGTGCCGGCGAGGGCGTGGACGAGGTGCTGCCGGACGCCGCTGCGACCGGGGCGACGCGGAGCGCCGCCGAGACGTCCGCCTCCGCGAGGGCGACCACCGAGCACCAGACCCCCACCCCGACGGAGGATGAGCGATGAGCATCGCGAGCCCGAGATCCCGATCGACTCCGACGACGCCGGAGGGCGCCGGCCACCCGGTCTTCGAGGCCCACGACCTGTCGGTGCACTTCCGTGTCGACAGTCCCGAGGGCAAGGTCACCGTCCGTGCCCTGGACGGGATCGATTTCACCCTCCGCGAGGGTGAGATCGCCGCGCTGGTGGGCGAATCCGGGTCGGGGAAGACCACCCTGGCCCGCGTGTTCTCCCTGATCCACGCACCGACAGGGGGTGACGTGCGGGTCGGCGGCGTGCCGCTGAAGAAGGCTGCGAAGGACGAGCGGCGCTACTACCGCGACGTGCAGCTGATCTTCCAGGATCCCTTCGCGTCGCTGAACGCGCTGAAGAAGATCCGCCACATCGTGGAGCGCCCGGTGCGGATCCACCGCCTCGCCGCCGGTCGCCGGGCGATCGCCGAGAAGGTGACCGAACTGCTGGAGCGGGTGAACCTCACCCCGGCCTCGCGCTACATCGACCGCTATCCGACCGACCTCTCCGGCGGGCAGCGTCAGAGGGTGGCGATCGCGAAGTCCCTCGCGGTCAACCCCAAGGTGCTGCTGGCCGACGAACCCACGTCGATGCTCGACGCCTCGATCCGCCTGGAGGTGCTGAACCTGCTCTCCGACCTGCGGGAGAGCGAGGGCCTCGCCGTCCTCTACATCACCCACGACATCGCCAGCGCCCGCTATGTCTCGGATCGGATCCATGTCATGTACGGCGGCCGGATCATCGAATCCGGGCCGACCGAGCAGATCGTCTCCGACCCCGTGCACCCGTACACGCGCCTGCTCATCGATTCCGCGCCGGATCCCGCGCACTTCAAGGGATCGGGACATTCCGCAGCGCTGAGGAGCTCGACGGCCGCTCCGGTGGACAACTCGATCGAGGTGGTCGGCTGTCGCTTCGCGAATCGCTGCCCGCTGGTCCGCCCCGAGTGCACGAGCGCACCGATCCCCCGCTCCTTCGGACCGGACGGCCGCGACGTGCTGTGCGTCCTGGCCGATGAGCGCCCCGACTTCACCTGCCCGACCCCCACCCCCGCCGCAGATGCGGCACGTTGAGAAGGAACGATCAAGGATGATCTCACCGAAGATGACCCGTCGCAGTGTGCTCGGCGCTCTCGGCATCGGCACTCTCGCCGCCACCGCCGCGGCCTGTTCGAGCGACAGCGGAGGCGGCGCGGGAGGCGGCGGAGGCGGCGAGGGCGCCCTGTTCGTCGTCGGCGCCACGGTCACCGCCACCAATCAGTTCGCCAGGAACTTCAACCGCTACGGCGGCGGCGATACGGCGCCGGGGCTCGACCTCGTCTACGAGCCGCTGTTCCGCCTGTCCTCGAAGGACGGCGGGCAGCTGCTGCCGATGCTCGCCGAGTCCGCAGAGCACTCCGAGGACGGCACGGAGGTCACCTATCACCTCCGCAAGGGCGTGACCTGGTCCGACGGTGAACCTTTCACCTCGAAGGACGTGCTGTTCACGCTGGGCTCGATCTACGGGACCCCGAACCCCGAGCCCGCGGAGGACGAGTTCGTGTGGCTCTCCGCGCCGATCGAGACCCCGGACGATCACACCGTGACCGTGAAGTACAACGAGGACCAGCGTCAGCAGGAGGTGAATCTCGCCCTCTACTACCCGATCGTGCCTGCGCACATCTACCAGGACGGGGACCTGCTGGAGTTCCCCCAGGACATCATGGAGGACCCCATCGGCACCGGACCGGCGACCCTGGAGTCCTTCGACACCCAGCTGGTCACGTTCGCGATGCGCGAGGACTACTGGGGCGGCACCTCCGAGGTCGGCCAGCTGCAGTTCGTCCCTTCCGGCCAGGCAGGGAATATCGAGACCCAGATCAGCCAGGGCGAGGTCGACTTCGCGGAGGGCGGCGCGCCCGGCGTGGTCAACGGCTTCATCGGCATGGCGGAGACCAACAAGTACGCGTGGATCGCCGATGGCGCCTCGGAGGGGATCATCTTCATGACCGCCCGTCCCGAGTCGCCGATGGCCGACGAGAACATCCGCAAGGCCTTCCGCGCCGCGGTCGACTACACCTCGGTGATGGAGGCCTCCGGCATCGGCTACACCATCCCCAACGCCGCGGGCGTGGACCCCGTGATCAACGAATCGCTCCAGCAGCCTGAGTTCAACGAGCCGATGACGCTGGACGCCGAGACGGCGAAGGCGGCGCTCGAGGAGTCCGACTGGAGCGTGAACGCGGCCGGCAACCTGGAGAAGGACGGCACGGAGCACCCGCTGAGCCTGCAGATCCAGAACGACAACCCGACCTTCATGGTGACCATGCCGATCGTGGTCTCCAACTGGCTGGAGCACCTCGGTGTGAAGGTCGCCTTCGACCCGAAGCCGAAGGACGTCATGGACACGATCCTCTCCACCGGAGAGTTCGACCTGGTCGCCACGGGGCTGGGCTATCCCGGCTCCCCCTGGTCGAACTACACGATGTACGACCAGCCGATCCTCCCCATCGAGGAGGAGACGACCAATGGCAACTGGGGCCGCTGGGCCTGGGACGAGGAGGCCGAGGAGAAGATGCAGATCCTCGTCTCCACCCTCAACACTCCGGAGACCCAGGAGCAGATCGCCGAGGGCGTCCAGGGCGTCCAGCAGGCCTTCCTCGAGCAGGCGCCGCATGCTCCCGTGCAGGGCGGCGGCACCGGCGTCATGTACTCGGAGGTGAACTGGAACGGCTTCCCGGATCCGGCCGACGTCGACTACTTCCCGCGGGTGACCGGCATGGGCAACATGACCCAGCTGCTGATGGCGATCAAGCCCGTCGGCTGAGCCTCGCCTCCGGCGGTCCGCCGCTGCGGCCGACGGGGCCGACCCTCCTGCGAGGGTCGGCCCCGTCGGCCGTTCTTCGGTGCGGTCCGCCGGCTGCTGCGGGGACCGTGGGTGTCAGCTGCCCCGCAGGTGCTGCGAGAGCAGACGCGTCCAGGGGTACTCGGTCGCGGTGATCTCGTCATCGAGGAAGGCGACCCCGTCGCGATCGATGGCATAGGAGAACACCCCGGCCTTGGTCTCGCCCGCAGGCTGCCACTGCGCATAGGCCAGGGCCCGGGAGTCCTCGACGGGCTCGGAGGTGTCGTCCCAGCGGTTGAGGTCGAACTCCTCGTAGAAGGAGAATCCGATGAGGTAGCGCTCGGCCGGGATCAGGGGGGCGAAGGTGTCCCAGGTGGGCTGCAGCGTCTCGAGCTTCCGTCCGTAGGCCTGCACGAGCACGTAGTCGTACAGCTCCGCGGTGTCGCGGAAGACGGGCTCGTCTCCGCCCAGGTTGGTGTCGTAGATCAGCAGCGAGTCGGTGCCGGACTCCTTGCCGAGCAGCCGCGACAGCTCGTGGAAGACGGCGGCGGCGCGGTCGGCGGCGGCCGGCTCGAGCCGGTTCTCCATGTCGACGTCCAGGCCGTCGAGGCCGTGCGCATGGACGAGCTCGCCCACCAGCTTCTCGGCGAGGGCGCGGTGGCCGCTCGGGGTGTCGGGGAACGCCGGGTCGAGGAGGGTGCCGATGTCGGTGGTGCGCACCACGGCGGTGCCGCGCTCATGCAGCGCCGGCACGTACTCCTCGCGCAGCACGTCCCAGAACGGGTTCTCGGGCGGGGTGAAGTCCGGGAACACGAAGGCGACATCGACCTCGGCGGGGATGTCGCCGAAGCAGTTGGGCTTCGCGGGGTCCGCGACCCGGTCGTGCCAGGTGCGGAAGTAGGCCATCTGCAGGTCGGTGCGGGGATACGGGCTGGCGGCCATGGCGGCTCCTCGGTGCTTGAACGGTTGAGTGCCCATCGTTCCATGTCGGGGTCGAGGGGGGAAGCACCACAGCGGGAGGCGCCGGGCCCGGACCGGCCTGCAGGCACCGGTCCCGTGGTGGGCGTGCGGGACTCAGCCGCGCCGCATGACGCGGGCGAAGGGCTCCAGCCAGGTGTCCAGCAGCTCCCAGGTCTCCTGCTCCCCCAGCACGTCGGGAGCGTCGCACCAGGCGGACAGCGATGCTCCCAGCACCGGGTCGGGCGTTCCCGCGGGGACGGGCGCCACGTCCAGGTGCTGGTCCTGGGCGGCCAGGCCCATGAAGCGGCGCGGGGCGAAGGTGTCCTCGAGCAGGCCGAAGCGGCGGCGGCCGTGGGGCTCGGGCAGGCCGTCCCCGGAGAGCACGAAGTACAGCAGGTCCCCGTTCGAGTTCACGACGCGGTGGCCGGAGTCGAGGTAGTCATGGACCGAGGGGGTCCACTCCCGCCACCGGACCCACACATCGACCACCACGTCCGAGGAGATCGGCACCTGCGGCTGCTCGGAGGCCGGGACCACGTGGTCGTTCCACAGCAGCGGGATCCGGCCGAGCTCCTCCGCCCGGGCGGCGAGGGCGTTGACGAACAGCGCATAGGAGTCCAGCGCCGTCGCTGCGGGCCCGATCTCGCGCCGGGCGTGCTCGACGAGGCTCGGGAAGCGCTCGGGGTGCTGCTCGTCCTCGCCCTCCCAGGGCGCGGCGAAGAACTCGTCCCCGCCCAGGTGGATCGCGTCCCCCGGGAACAGCTCGGCGGCCGCCTCCAGCAGGGCGAGCGCGAACTCCAGCGCCTCGGGGCGGGAGACGTCCAGTCGGTCCTCGTGCACTTCACCGTGCCGGTCCGTCAGCCGCAGGTGCTCGCGGCCCACCAGCAGCGCTGCGGCGTGGGAGGGGAGATCGATCTCGGGGATCAGCGCGACCCCGGCCGCAGCGGCCGCCTCGACGATCCGGGCCACGTCGGCGCGGTCCCACGCGTCCGCGGCGGCGAGCTCCTCGAATCCCGGCAGCTGCACCCCGACGCGGTAGGTCTCGGTGAGGTGGAGGTGCAGCGCCGTGAAGCCCAGCGCGGACATCCGCCCCAGCAGGCCGATGACCCCGTCGGCGCTGAAGGCCTTGCGGCCCACGTCGAGGTTCAGCCCCACGTAGTGCGCGGTGGCCAGCCCGCTTCGAGGGACCGTGCCGGGGCCGGTCTGTCTGCTCATGATGCGCTCCCTCTCGGGTTCTGTGCGTTCTTCGCGTGTCGAGGGCGGGGTGCTCATGCGCGCAGCACACCTCCGACGGCCGTCTCGACCGCAGCGATGCAGCGCCGGCGGGCCGCACCGATCTGCTCGGCGGTGAGGGTGCCCTCGACCGAGCGCAGGCGCACCGCGAAGGCGAGCGACTTCTTCCCCTCGCCGATCTGCTCGCCGGTGAAGACGTCGAAGAGGTGGACGTTCTCGGCGAGGTCGCCGATGCCCACCACGATCGCGGCCTCGACGGCCGCGGCCGGGACGTCCTGCTCGACCACGAAGGCGAAGTCCTCCTTGGCCACCGGGTAGGTGGGCACCGGGCTCGCAGCCACCACGGCCGGGGCCGCGGCGATCAGCGCCTCGAGGTCGAGCTCGAGCGCACTGGTGCGCGCAGGCACGCTGAACTCCGTGACCACGGCGGGATGCAGTTCACCGGCGTGACCGATGACGGTGCTGGTCCCGTCGGCCGCGAGCACCCGCAGCTCACCGGCACGGCCGGGGTGGAAGGGCGCGTGCTCGCACTGGCGCACCTCGAGCTGCGCACCGACGGCCGCGGCAGCGCGGCGGGCCAGGTCGAAGGCATCGGCCCAGCCCCAGGGGGCGACCGCCCCCTGCCAGGAGTCCGGGCCCGAGGACCCGCCGACCACGGCGGCGAGGCTGCGGGTCTGGAGCGGCAGGGTGGCGAGCACCTCCTCGAGCTCGGCGTCCGTGGGGCGCCGCGCCGCGGCGGGCACCGGGGCCCGGGACCCTTCGCCGCGGGAGAGCGCGGTGGTGCCGAGCTGGAAGATCGCCACCGACTCCTCGCCGCGGCCGAGGTTCCGCCGGGCGATGGGCAGCAGGGTCTGCAGCAGGGAGCTGCGCATCAGCGGTTCGTCGTCGGCCAGCGGGTTCAGCAGGCGCACGGCGTCGCGGCGGGCGTCCGCGGCCTCGTAGCGCAGGGCGTCGAAGATGCCCTCGCCCACGAAGGGGTAGGAGGTGACCTCGATCAGGCCGGCCTCGGCCAGCGCCCGGTTCGCGGCCCGGCGGGCGCGCTGGGCCCGGGTGAGGCCGCGGCCCCCGGGGGCGGTGGGCAGCAGCGAGGGGATCGTCTCGTAGCCGACCAGCCGGGCGATCTCCTCGATCAGGTCCTCGCGGATGGTGAGGTCCGGGCGCCAGGACGGCGGGGTCACGGCGAGCGTGCCGTCGGATCCTTCCTCCACGCGGCAGCCGATCATCTCGAGGCTGCCGCGCACCTGCTGGGGCGTGTAGGCGATGCCGACCACGCGCTCGGCGTCGCCGAGCGGGAGCGCGATCGGGGCGGCCGGCGTCGGCGCGCCGCCCTCGTCGGTGATCGACGAGGCGATCTCACCGCCGCCGAACTCCACGATCAGCTGGGCGGCACGGTGGGCGGCCACCTGCGGCAGCTGCGGGTCCACGCCGCGCTCGAAGCGCTTGGAGGCCTCCGAGGGCAGGCGGTGGCGACGTGCGGAGTGAGCCACCGAGATCGGGTCGAAGGTCGCCGCCTCGAGCACGATGTTCGAGGTGCGGGGCGAGACCTCGGTGGACTCGCCGCCCATCACCCCGGCGATGCCCAGCAGGCGGGCGCCCTCGCCGCCGTCGCTGTCGGTGATCAGCAGGTCCTCGGGATCCAGCGTGCGGGTGACGTCATCGAGGGTGGTGAGCTGCTCGCCGGGCTCGGCCCGGCGCACCACGATCGGAGCCACCACCTCGTCCGCGTCGTAGGCGTGCAGCGGTTGACCGAGATCGAGCATGACGTAGTTGGTGACGTCCACGATCAGCGAGATCGGGCGCATGCCGGCCAGGGTCAGGCGGCGGGCCATCCAGCGCGGTGTCTGCGCCGCAGGGTCCACGCCGTGCACCTCGAGGGCCACGAAGCGGGAGCAGCCCTCGGCGCCCTGGAGCGGGGCCCGGTCGCGCAGCTGCACGGCCGTCCCGCCGACCGGGGCCTGCGGGATCTGCACGGAGGCGGCCGGGTCGGTGAAGGAGGCGCCGGTGGCGTGGGAGTACTCGCGGGCCACGCCGCGCATCGAGAAGCAGTACCCGCGGTCCGGGGTCACATTGATCTCGACGACCTCGTCCGCGAGGCCAAGCAGGGCGATCGCGTCGTCCCCGGGCTCACCGGTCAGACCCTCGGCGTGGCCGCGGCCCAGCACGATGATGCCGTCCTCGCCGGAGGGGTCCTCCCCCAGGCCCAGCTCCTGGCCGGAGCAGATCATGCCGTCCGAGGTGTGGCCGTAGGTCTTCCTGGCGGCGATCGCGAAGTCGCCGGGCAGCACGGTGCCGGGCAGGGAGACCACGACGAGATCGCCGTCGACGAAGTTGTGCGCGCCGCAGATGATGCCGCGGCTGGGGCGCTCGGCACCGGGCTGGGGGTCCGCGGGGTCGTCGAGCTCCTCGTTGTGCTCGGGGCCGACGTCCACGCGCACCCAGTTGATCGTCTTGCCGTTCTTCTGCGGCTCCTTGACGAGCTCGAGCACGCGGCCCACGACGAGGGGCCCGGTCACCTGAGCGCCGAACAGCGCCTCCTCCTCGAGACCGATGCGGGAGAGGTCGGTGGCGACCTGCAGGGCGGAGACGTCGGCGAGCGGGCCGGTGTGCTCGGCGAGCCAGGTCAGGGGAATGCGGGGCATCTCAGATCTCCGTACCGTAGTGCTGGGAGAAGCGGACGTCGCCCTCCACGATGTCGCGCATGTCCGCCACGCCGTTGCGGAGCATGAGGATGCGCTCGATGCCGAGGCCGAAGGCGAAGCCCTGGTACTCCTCGGGGTCGACCCCGGCCGCGCGCAGCACGTTCGGGTGGACCATGCCGCAGCCGCCCATCTCGATCCACCCGGTGCCGCCGCACACCCGGCAGCTCGGGTCCGCGTCATGGTCGAGGCCGTGGCGCGCCTCGCAGCGGAAGCAGCGGAAGTCCATCTCGGCGCTGGGCTCGGTGAAGGGGAAGTGGTTGGGGCGCAGACGCGTGATCGGCGTGCCGCCGAAGATGTGCGCGGCGAAGGCGTCGAGGGTGCCCACGAGGTTCGCCATGGTCAGGTCCTTGTCGATCGCGAGACCCTCGACCTGGTGGAACATCGGCGAGTGGGTCGCGTCGATCTCGTCGGCCCGGTAGACGGTGCCCGGGCAGGCGACGTACAGCGGGGCGCCGCGTTCGAGCATCGCCCGGATCTGCACCGGGGAGGTCTGGGTGCGCAGCAGCATCCCGGACCCCTCGGGCGCCACGTACAGGGTGTCCTGCAGGGAGCGGGAGGGGTGCTCGGGATCGGCGTTCAGGGCATCGAAGTTCAGCCAGGAGGACTCGATCTCCGGGCCCTCCTCGATCTCCCAGCCGATGCCGACGAAGAAGTCGTTGATCCGGTCCTGCAGCACCGTCAGCGGGTGCGAGGCGCCGCGGGGGCGCAGATCGGTGGGGAGGGTGACGTCGACGGTCTCCGCGGCGAGCGCCGCCTCCTCCTCCGCAGCGGTGAGCTCGCTCTGCCGTGCGGCGAGCTGCTTCTGGACCCGGCCCTTGCCCTGGCCGACCAGCTTGCCGGCGGCGGCCTTCTGGTCCTTGGGCAGGTCCTTGATGGCGCGGTTCGCGCTCGAGAGCACGCTGGCATCGCCCACGTGCGCGATGCGGACCTGCTTGAGCTCGGCGGTGGTGGCGGCCGCGGCGATCGCGGCGAGGGCGGCATCGACGGCGTCGCCGATGGTCGCCTCGTCGATGACCGGAGCGGCGGGAGTCGAGGGGGACTCGGACACGGGTATCGCTTTCGTCCAGGGGGCAGGAGGGTGCATGCGCCGCGGTGCGGGAACTGCGGGCGCGGGCACCGCGGACCATTCTAGGAGCCCCGACGGTCCTCGCGTGCGCGGGCGGTCCGCACGGCGAGACGGCATACCCTCGACGGCCCTCGATGCGCCGCTCACGGCTAGGCTGGCGGGGAACCCCCGACCTCGAAGGAGGCCACTGTGACCTGGACCGTGAAGGGCGTCGTCGCCCGTGCTGAGAAGCAGCCCGCAGAGCTGCTCGACATCGTGATCCCCGACCCCGGACCGCATGACGTCGTCGTCGACATCGCGGCGACCGGCGTCTGCCACACCGACCTCGCCTACCGCGACGGCGGCATCAATGACGAGTTCCCCTTCCTGCTGGGACATGAGTCCGCCGGCCGCGTCTCCGCGATCGGCGGGTCCGTCACCCATGTGGAGGTCGGCGACTACGTGGTGCTGAACTGGCGCGCCGTCTGCGGCGAGTGCCGGGCCTGCAAGAAGGGCGTGCAGCAGTACTGCTTCGACACCCACAACGCCTCGACGCCCATGACCCTCGTCGACGGCACGGAGCTGACCGCGGCGCTCGGCATCGGCTCCTTCGCGGAGAAGACCCTGGTCCATGAGGGCCAATGCACGAAGGTCTCCGAGGACGCCCCCGCCGAGGTCGCCGGCCTGCTGGGCTGCGGTGTGATGGCGGGCATCGGTGCGGCGATCAACACCGGCCAGGTCCAGCGCGGGGAATCCCTCGCGGTGATCGGACTGGGCGGCGTGGGCTGCGCCGCGATCGCCGGCGCGAAGCTCGCCGGCGCCACCACCATCATCGGCCTGGACGTGGACGAGAAGAAGCTCGCCGCCGCGACGGAGCTGGGCGCCACCCACACCCTGCACACCGCGGGCATGTCCCCGCAGGAGGTGGCCGAGAAGGTCCAGGAGCTCACCGACGGCTTCGGCGCGGACGTGGTGGTCGACGCCGTCGGCATCCCGCAGACCTACGAGACCGCCTTCTACGCCCGCGACCTCGCCGGCCGGGTGGTGCTGGTGGGCGTGCCGCGTCCGGGGGTGGAGCTGACGCTGCCGCTGCTGGACGTGTTCGGTCGCGGCGGGGCGCTGAAGTCCTCCTGGTACGGGGACTGCCTGCCCGAACGGGACTTCCCGTACCTGATCGACCTGTTCCTGCAGGGCCGCCTGCCGCTGGACCGCTTCGTCACCGGCCGCACCGACCTCGCCGGCACGGACGCCGCGCTGGACGCGCTGCACGACGGAGACACCCTGCGCACCGTGGTGGAGGTGGCCCGATGACCGCTCGACTCGCACACGCCGTCACCTCCGGCACCTTCAGCCTGGACGGTGAGACCCATCAGGTCGACAACAACGTGTGGGTGCTCGGCGACGACGAGCAGTGCGTCGTCTTCGACGCCCCGCACGACGTGGAGACCGTCGAGGACCTGGTCGGCGACCGGGAGTGCGTGGGCATCCTGCTCACCCATGCCCATGACGACCATGTGCGGATGGCGCCCGAGCTGTCCGAGGCGCTCGAGGCGCCGATCCTGCTGAACCCCGCCGACCGGGAGATCTGGCAGCTCACCCACGGCGATCTGCCCTGGGACGATCACGTCGCCGACGGGGACATGTTCACGATCGCCGGGGTGAACCTCGAGGCGATGCACACCCCGGGTCACTCCCCCGGCTCCACCTGCTACTACTCCGAGGAGCTGGGTGCGGTGTTCAGCGGCGACACCCTGTTCCAGGGCGGCCCGGGCGCGACCGGACGCTCCTTCTCCTCACGGGAGACGATCGAGGAGTCCGTGCGCGAACGGCTGTTCGCGCTGCCGGAGGACACGGTGGTGCACACCGGTCACGGACCGGACACCACCATCGGTGCCGAGAAGCGGGCCGCGCAGGGCGACTGGCTCTGAGTCCCGCTCACCTCGCCGCGTGAGCGGCTCCGGCGCGTTCCGCGTCATGGACGGCGGCGGTCATCTCCGATGGCTGCCGCCGTTCTGCATGCGGTGATCATCCCGCCTGCCGGTCCCCTGCTGCGCCTGCACGTGCACCCGCACCCGCACCCGCACCCGCACGAACGTCACGACGGTTCACGAAACCGCAGTTCAGCACGCATTCGAGGTTATCCACAGCCCCGTCGTGCGTCGGACTCCCCTTGTAGAACAGGACACGTATTCGACGCACCGGCGCGACGGACGCGGCGCGGACCACGAGGGGGGTGAGAGGCGATGGGCGAGTTCGACGAGGATCCGGCACCGCTGCTGCTCGCGCCCCCGAGCCGCGAGTCGGCGGCGGCGTTGTCCCTCGCGGCGGCGCGGCGGCGACGGCGCCGTGCGGCGACCCGTGAGAACGTGCGCCGGGTGAGCGCGCAGCGCTCCCCTCGCACGGCCCGGCTGCTGGCCGAGCTCTGGGACTCCGGCGCGCAGGACTCCCGCCGTCTCGCCGAGCGGTACCGTGCGATCCTCGAGACGACGCATGATCCGCTGGCTCCCGGGGAGCTGTCCCGCGATGCCGTCGCGATGGAGGAGCTGCACCTCTCCCTCGCGATGCGCTGCACTCGGAACCAGGCGGCGAGCATGATCCGTGAGGCCCACCGCATCGGCACGCTGCTCCCCCTCTCCCTGACCCGTCTGGGCCGCGGCGAATTCCCGGTCGCCTGGTTCGAGAAGCTCCTGGAGCGCACTCGAGGGCTCGAGGACGATGCGCTGCGGGTGCTGGACGTCGAGCTGTCCGGGATCGATCTCGCCGTCGCGCCGGAGGCGTTCTCCCGCCGTCTCGGCCATCTGCTCACCGCCGCGATCTCTCGCAGCCGGGTGCGCGAGGACGCGCGTCCGGAGAACCGACGGCGCGTGGTGATGGATCCCCCGCGCCCGGACGGCACCGGATGCCTGCGCATCATCGGCCCGCTCCCCGAGATCCTCGATCTCGCCCGGCGGCTGGACCGCTCCGCCCATGCCGTCCAAGACGCCCAGCGCTCGGCCTTCCTGCAGGGCACACCGCTGCCGGTCGATCCGGGAGGGTTCGTCGAGGCGACCGGGTCGATCCCGCCGCTGGCGCGGGCCTGCTACGACATCCTCATGAGCACCCGGCTCGAGACCGCGGGCATCGAGGTGCCCGCGCCCCGCTTCCGCATGAACGTGACCGTCCCGATGCTGACGCTGCTGGGCGAATCCGACGCCCCGGGGATGCTCGACGGCACGACTCCGATCCCTGCCCAGATGGCGCGGGAGCTCGCCGGGGGCGAGGACACCTGGTACCGGATCCTCACCGACGCCACGACCGGGAGCTATCTCCCCGTTCCCGCCGACCGCTATCGACCCACCGCTGAGCAGCTCGCGCACCTGCTGCTGCGACACCCCACCTGCGCGGTGCCCGGCTGCGCACGTCCCTCCTCCTTGCTCTCCGAGGCAGACCACATCGAGGAGTTCGACCACGAGAGGCCCACCGAGGGCGGGTCGACCGAGGTGTCGAACCTGCATCAGCTGTGCCGCGAGCACCACCGGTTGAAGACCCTCGGGCTCATCGACCCGGTGCGCGACGACGAGGCGGGAACCACCTGGTGGGACGCCTCGGGACTGCTCATGAGCATGCAGGAGGACGGCAGGGAGCTCGCCACCGATCAGGTCGTCGCGGAGATGACCGCCGCCTGGGAGCAGTACGAGGGTGGGCGGCTGATGCGCGCGGCGGCGGCATCCCGCCGGCACCGGGTGGCGGAGCAGGGCCTCGCCCCCGGCGACGAGTGCACCGGACCCGACGGCGAGGAGGGCTGGTGGGTCGGTCATGACGGCGATCTCCACCCGCCCGGTGATCCGCCGCCCTATTGATCAGGCGGACGGGTCCGATGTCGTCGACGCGGGCCGCTCACCGTCGCCGCGCCCGCTCCCGCTCCGACCGCCGTCGCCGCGCTCATCGTCGCCGCGATCGCTGCCGCCCCGACCGCCGTCGCCCCGCAGGCTCGCGAGGTATGCGTTGTACGCCGCGAGCTCGGCCCCGCCATCGCGCTCCGCCTTGCGGTCGTACTGGCGCGCTCGGCGGTCATCGGACTGCATCCACATCGCCGCGACGATGATCGCGTAGCCGACGGTCGGGACCTCCGAGATCGCCCACATGATGGTGCCGCCGCGCACCTGGATCAGCTCGAGCCGGTTCAGCGAGTACATCCCCAGCTGGGTGTACCAGTCCTCCGCGACCAGCCAGGTCGCCGAGACCATGGCCACCCCGAAGAAGGCGTGGAAGGCGAGGGTGACCAGCAGGGTGATCAGCTTCAGCACCGGGTTGATCGGCTTCTGGGAGGGGTCGATGCCGATCAGCACCCAGGCGAACAGGTAGCCGGAGGCGAGGAAGTGCACCGTCATCAGCACATGGCCGAGGTGGTGCCGCATCGCCATCTCGAACAGGGGCGAGAAGTAGAACAGGATCAGCGAGCCGACGAAGATGAACCCGGCCACCGGCGGGGAGGAGACCACACGGGAGTAGCCGGAGTGCAGGGCGGCCAGCACCCATTCGCGGACGCCGCGGGAACCGTCGGTGCGGGGCGCGACCGCACGGGACAGCAGCGTGACCGGGCCGCCCAGCACCCACAGCGGCGGCACGATCATCATCATCGCCATGTGCTGGATCATGTGCGCGTCGAAGCGGAACTTGCCCCAGGCGGCCGCGCCGCCGTTCAACACCCAGGCGAAGGCGAGGCAGCCGGCGAGGAAGCAGGCCGTGCGGATCCACGGCCATGCGTCCCCGCGACGGGTCAGTCGCACCACGCCGGTGAGGTACAGGCCCGCCATGGTCACGGCCAGGGCGAGGGCGATCCAGTCGGGCTGGACCACGGTGAACAGGGCCGCGGGCGAGAACTCCCGCTCCGGCGGGAGGTAGCCCACCAGGGACAGCACCCGCAGCTCCCCCACGGCGGGGATCTCCTGCGGGACGGGTGGGGCGGAGCGGCCCAGCGCGATCGAGGCCCCGATCACCATGGCCATGATCAGGCCCTCGCTCATGGCGAGGTGGCGGAACCGGACCCGCTCGCCCAGGCGGTGCCGCTGCAGGGCGCCCAGCAGGGCGAGGGTGAGCAGTCCGATCGCCTTGAACAGCACCACGCGGCCATAGCCGGTGGTGAGCAGCTCCGTCCAGTGCGACATCCGGATCCAGGCGCTGATCAGCCCGCTGAGCGCGAGGCCGGTCACGGCCGCCAGCGCCCAGGGCGAGAACCGGCGGATCGCGGTGGCCATCTGCGTCTCGTCCATCCGGGCGCTGAGCAGGAAGAGCACCAGCAGACCACCGGCCCAGACGCTGACCGCCACCAGGTGCACGGACATGGCATTGACGGCGTTGATGTGGTCGAGGCTGGAGCCGGCATGCCCGGCGAGCCCCAGCGCGGCGGCGCCGAGCCCGGCGAAGGCCAGTCCCCAGCAGGCCAGCACCGTGGAGCGCGCGAGCGTGAAGGCGAGAGCGGACAGCGCGGCGAGGACGGTGATGCCGAGCTGGATCCGGCCCAGCTCCCCGCCCAGCGCCACGGCCCAGACGTCGAGGTCGGTGCCGGCGCCGGTGGCTTCCAGCCCTCCCAGGGGCACCAGGGCCAGGGAGGCGACCGCCCACAGCAGCGCCCCCGCGGCGCCGAGGCGCACGGCCCGACGGCGCAGCGGATCCAGGGTGGTCACCTTCCGGCGGCCGGGCCCCGGCAGCAGCAGCACCGCGGTGCCGCCGGCCCCGATGGCGAGCAGCAGGCCCAGGTGGTGGACGGCGCGCACCGCCGGTAGTCCCCAGGTGACCAGTGGAGAGGCGGGGACCAGCTCAGCGGGGACGAGGGCCCCGGTGGCGGCCATGCCCGTGAGGGCGGCGGCGACGGTGAGGAGCAGGAGGAGCGGAAGGGTGAGGGCGCCGGCGCGCTGGGAGACGGCGTTCATGCCCCTGCCTGTCGGCGGCGGAGCGTCTCGAAGAGGCAGACGGTCGCGGCGGTGTGGACGTTGAGCGACTCGGCCTGCCCGGCCAGGGGGATCCGCACGGTCAGCGGGGCGGCGGCGAGGGTGGCCTCGTCCAGTCCGTGCGCCTCATTGCCGAGGATCCAGGCGATCCGCGCGGGCAGCTCGACCGTGAAGAGCTCGGAGGCGGCGTACCCGCTGGTCGCGGCCGCGGTGAGGGAGGTGGCGGCGAGCTGTGCGAGCAGGTCCTCGATCTCGGCGCCGGTGATCACGGGCAGGTGGAACAGGCTGCCGGCGGCTGCGCGCACGGCCTTCGGGGAGTACGGATCGGCACTGGTGCGCGTCAGCAGCATCAGATCGGCGCCGGCGGCGTCGGCGGTGCGGATCAGGGTGCCGACATTGCCGGGGTCCCGGACCTCGTGCAGCACGACGACGGTGACCGCCCCGCCCGACGGCAGCGCGCCCAGGGCTGCTCCGGCGGCTGCGGGGTCCTCGGCGGGCAGGGCGCCGACGGCGACGACCCCCTGCGGGGACACCAGGGCACCGGAGGGGTCGGCGCTGCGAGGGGTGTCCGCGTCCCCCTCCCCCGAGGCGCCGGTCGCCGCGGCGTCGCGCACCAGGGCGCGCAGGATCTTCTCCTCGACGGTGCGTACGGGCGCACCGGCGGACCGGGCCAGGTCGACCAGCTCGGGATGGTCATCGGCCGCGCGCGCGGTGAGGAAGACCTCGCGAGCCAGCTCGGGGCGGTGCGCCAGCAGCGAGCGGACGGACTGCGGCCCCTCGATGCGGAATCGCCCCTGCTTGCGACGCGCAGAGCGCCCGGCCAGTGCCGCCACCTTCCGCACCCGCTCGGAGCGGGGGGAGGTGAGCGGCGACTGGTCCGGACGCTCATTCATCGCAGTTCTTCGCAGATCGTGCCGCGATGTCAGGCTGCCGGCGCGTTGACGTCCTCGGGGAGGGCGTTCTTGGCGACCTCGACCAGGGCGGCGAATGCCGGGGCATCGTTCACGGCGAGCTCGGCGAGCATGCGACGGTCCACCTCGACACCGGCGAGGCCGAGGCCCTGGATGAGACGGTTGTAGGTCATGCCGTTGGCGCGGGCCGCAGCGTTGATGCGCTGGATCCAGAGCTGGCGGAAGTTGCCCTTGCGCTTCTTGCGGTCGCGGAAGTTGTAGGTCTGCGAGTGCAGCACCTGCTCCTTCGCCTTCCGGTACAGACGCGAGCGCTGGCCGCGGTAGCCGCTGGCCTGCTCGAGGATTTCCCGACGCTTCTTATGGGCGTTGACCGCCCGCTTCACGCGTGCCACGTGATACTCCTTCGATCGTACGTTCAGGGGCGCGGGAGCCGTGCTCCCGCGTGGGCGGTCAGCGGCCCAGCAGCTTCTTCATGCGCTTGACGTCGGCCTTGGCGACAGTGGTGTCGCTGCCCAGGCGGCGCTTGCGGGTGGAGGACTTGTGCTCCAGCAGGTGGCGGGCGTTGGCCTTCTCGCGCATGAGCTTGCCCGAGCCGGTGACGCGAATGCGCTTCTTGGTGCCCGAGTGGGTTTTGTTCTTCGGCATCTGCCTGTTCTCCTTGTGACGTTTCTCAGGACTCGGAGCCGGTCTCGGCTCCGGTCTCGGTGGAGGGCTTCGCGCTCTCGACCCTGGCGGCAGCCTTCTCAGCATCGGTCTTGCGCTTGCGGGCCTCGGCCATGGCCTGGGCCTTCTTCTTGTGAGGCCCGAAGACCATCACCATGTTGCGGCCGTCCTGTCGCGGGTGCGACTCGACGAATCCGAACTCCGCGACGTCCTCGGCCATCCGCTGCAGCAGCTTCACGCCGCGCTCGGGGCGAGCCTGCTCGCGCCCGCGGAAGCGGATGATGACCTTGACCTTGTCGCCGCCGTCGAGGAACTTCTCCACGTTGCGACGCTTGGTGTCGTAGTCGTGGGTATCGATCTTCAGGCCCATCCGGATTTCCTTCTGGACCGTGTTCGCCTGGTTCTTGCGCGACTCACGGGCCTTCAGGTTGGCTTCGTACTTGTACTTGCCGTAATCCATGAGACGAGCGACCGGCGGGTTCGCACCGGGCGCGACCTCGACCAGGTCGAGGTCTGCTTCCTGGGCGAGACGCAGGGCGTCCTCGACACGGACCTCGCCGACCTGCTCGCCGGCGGGCCCGACCAGGAGGACCTTGGGGACCCTGATCTGACCGTTGATGCGCTGTTCGCTGATGTTGGCTCCTCACCTTGTTTCGAGTCGGAAGACGACGAAGGCCCCCGCATGTCATGCGGAGGCCCCAAGGTGCACGCGCCACGGCACGGATCGGGCATTGCTGCCCGCTCGCCGTGCGGTGAGGCACGGCTGCGATACTGACCCAGCGGCTGTTCGTCGCGAGCCGGAGAGCTCACGGGCGGATCGCCACGAGGTGGGAAGGGACTCCACTTGAGGAACGGATGGCGAGGGTCTCGACCTGTTCCAGTCGTCTATCCTAGCAGGAGTGCGCCCACCGTCCAGGTGATGTGCGTCGCGCCCATCAGCTGCGACCAACGAGGAGTTTTGGTGGAGACCGACCGTCACGCATCCGACGGGGACGACCGGCACGGGTACAGCTACGGCGAGGACCCGCTCGAGGCCGCCGGCACCGGGGGGCCCCGGGCCGCGGACTCCGGGGCCGCGGACGTGGCCGATCCCGCCGGGGCCGCGGCGTCGGCCGATCCCGCCGACGGCGCCGATCCCTCGACCGGGACCCACCCCGCCACCGGTCCTCGCGACGCCACCGCACCGCGCGCCGTCCTGCGCCCGATCCCGGAGGGGTTCCCGACCCCGCCGCCGCGCCCCGCGCGCCCCAACCGGCGACCGGCTCCCCCGCCCGAGCAGCCGGCGACCTCGGGCCGCCCGCGCGGTCTGCTCATCGCCGGGATCTCCCTCGCCGCCGTCCTGCTGCTGATCGTCGTGGTGGGCGGCGGCGTGCTCGCCGTGCGCTCGTTCTCCTCCGCCGACCCCGCCCCCTCGGCGGCCGAGGATCCAGGATCCCCGAGCACCGCGGAGCAGTCCGGGCCCGGGAGCACCGAGATCGGTGAGGTGGTGCTCACCGAGGTGAGCACCGAGGTCGGCGTCCGCTCCATCGGCGGGTCGAGCTCCCGGATGGATCCCGAGGGGGAGTTCGTCATCGTCACCTTCGAGGTGGAGAACCCGAGCTCCACCGCCCTGCGGATCGGGGACAACGTCTCGCTGGAGACCGCCGACGGCACCTTCCCGGCGGATCACGACGCCACCCTCGAGCACACTGCCGGGTCCACCGCGTTCGGTGTGATCCCGCCCGATGGCTCCCAGATCTTCCATGCCGTCTTCGACGTCCCGATCGGCGCCGAGCCGACCGGCCTGCACCTCGACCTCGCCGACATCGGCGAGAGCGGCACCCTGCCGCTGGGCGGCTGACCCCGCCCCGACGACCCGGCGTCTCGCTCCTCGAGGCGCTCGCACCGCGCGGTGCCGACTCGCACCGCACCCGACCCCGGAGGAATCCCCTGTGACCGATCATCAGCACACCGACCACCACGACCACGCCGAGGAGGCGTCCGAGCCCCAGGAGCTGCGGGACATCGCCGAGGTCTCCTCGGTCGAGATCATCACCTCTGCCTGCGTGCACCTGATGAGTGCCGCGGCGGTGAAGGTGGGGCTCGCGGAGGACGAGGCCTCCGAGCAGTACCAGGACCTCGCCGAGGCGCGGAAGCTGATCAATGCTCTGGCGGGCCTGGTGACCGCGGCGGCCCCGGAGATCGGCAACGAGCACGCCCGCTCGCTGCGCGACGGGCTGCGCTCCCTGCAGCTGGCCTTCGCCGAGGCGCTGCCCTTCCCGGACGCCCCCGGCGAGGCCCCGGGCGAGAAGTACACCGGTCGCGTCTCCTGACCCTGCGCCTGCCCGGCGGGTCGCTCGCGCCCAGCACGCCGGCTCCGCCCGGCGGGTCTGCGGTCGCGGGACGGGCCGGCGGCCCGGGGCTCAGGAGCCGAGCACGAGCCGCAGCGAGCTGATCCGCTCCGCGACGATCTCCTCGGCACCGAGCCGTGCGGTGACCGCATCGACCACGGAGCGGACCTCCTCGGCGGTGAGGCCGGGACGCAGCTGGAGGTGGAGGTCCACCTCGGCGCGCTCCCCGGCCCGGGCGGTCAGCTCACGCACCTGGGCGGATGCCTCGTGCCCGAGGCGTTCCAGCGCCCGGCCCAGCTCCGGATCCAGGTGCGGAGGGAGCCATTCCCGGCCCTGTGCCAGCGCCCACAGCACGGAGCGGGGCAGCAGGACCGGTCCCCCGTCCTCGCCCGGGGTGGCGGGGTCCAGCAGCAAAGCGGTGCATCCCTCCTGCACTGCGGCCTGTGCCGCCTGCGGGGCGATGACCGGCACCGGCCGGGCATCCCCGCGCCAGGTGCTCAGCGCGGTGACCGAGGTGAACAGCGGGAGCACGGTGGTGCCATCGGCCGCGGTGATCGAGACCATGGCCATGTCGGCGCCGTTGTCCCCGGTCAGGCCGTGCGCAGTGGTGCCCGTCTCGGTGGCGACCGCCATGATCGGCACCAGCACCCGCGCGCTGCTCAGGGCGGCCACCAGACGCTGCCGGTGCGGGTCCTGCCCGGCGCGATGCGCGGCGAGCGCCTCCGCCAGGTGCTCGGGTGTCCGGCCGTCGTCCCCGGGGAAGGGGCTGACGGTGTAGTCGCGCCCCTCCCAGCTCACCCCCGCGGTGTCGGCCAGCGGCGACTTCTCCCGGAAGTGGGCGGGCAGCGTGCGTCGTGCCTGATCGCCAGGGGTCGCGGACGGGTCCTCGCCGTCGGGGCCGGGCGTCCTCGCCCGGGACCCCGGTGCGTCGTGCGGGGCCTCGATGCCGTCCCCGGCCTCCGCGCCCTCGGCCGGGGTCCGGTGGCTGCGCTTCCGCCACCACGGGGTCATGGGCGGCCCGCGACGTCGAGCGCCTCACCCATCGTGAAGGCCTGTGCGTACAGGGCCTTCCCGACGATCGCGCCCTCGACCCCGGCCGGGACCAGCTCGCGCAGCGCGCGCAGGTCCTCGAGGGAGGAGATCCCACCGGAGGCGACGACCTTCGCGTCGGTGCGGGAGCACACATCGCGCAGCAGGTCCAGGTTCGGGCCGCGCAGGGTGCCGTCCTTGGTGACGTCGGTGACGACGTAGCGCTGGCAGCCGGCCTCGTCGAGCCGCTCGAGGGTCTCCCAGAGGTCGCCGCCCTCGCGGGTCCAGCCGCGGGCGGCCAGCGTGGTGCCGCGCACGTCGAGGCCGACGGCGATGCGGTCCCCGTGCTCGGCGAGGACCTCCGCGGTCCACTCCGGGTTCTCCAGGGCGGCGGTGCCGAGGTTGACGCGTCGGCAGCCGGTGGCCAGGGCCGTGGCGAGGGACTCGTCGTCACGGATCCCGCCGGAGAGCTCGACGTTCATATCGACGGCGGCGACCACCTCGGCCAGCATCGCGGCATTGCTGCCGCGGCCGAAGGCCGCGTCGAGGTCGACCAGATGCAACCAGCTCGCACCGCCGGTCTGGAAGGTGAGCGCGGCGTCCAGGGGGGCGCCGTAGACGGTCTCGGAGCCCGCTTCGCCCTGGACGAGTCGGACGGCCCGGCCGTCCTGCACGTCGACGGCGGGGAGCAGCTCGAGCACGGGAGCGGTCATAGGGGTGCCTCCTGGAAGCGATGGTGCGGGCCTCGGCCCGGCACGGGTGGGGTCTGTGGAGAGGTCGTCGCTGCGGGGTGCGCGGCGACCGGACGGGCGGGCTCAGCCGGCCTGGATGCGCCAGATCGAGATGCCGAAGCAGATCAGTCCGAGCAGCAGCAGTCCGACGGCCGCCCACCAGGGCTTCTTCGAACGGTAGAACGACCAGGCACCGCCGAGCAGCATCCCGCCGGCGAACAGCGTCAGGAACGCGAAGAACATCCCTCATTCCTCCCGGTCGTAGCGCGGCAGGGTGCGCAGCCAGTTGGCCAGCAGGGCGGCGCCGGCGTCCCCGGACTTCTCGGGGTGGAACTGGGTGGCGCACAGCGCACCGTTCTCGACGGCGGCGATGAAGCGGTCGCCGCCGTGCTCCGACCAGGTCACCAGCGGTGCGGTGAGCGAGCCGATCTGCTCCATCTCCCAGCGCCGGGCGGCATAGGAGTGCACGAAGTAGAACCGTTCCTCGGTGACGCCCGCGAACAGGGTGGAACCCTCGGGCGCCTCGACCGTGTTCCAGCCCATGTGCGGGACGACGTCCGCCTCCAGCCGGGTCACCTCACCGGGCCACTGGCCGAGTCCGGCGGAGCGCTCGCCGTGCTCGTCCCCGGCGTCGAACATGACCTGGAGCCCCACGCAGATCCCGAGGACCGGCCGACCTCCGGCCAGGCGCCGCTCGACGAGCCGGTCTCCCCCGACAGCCATGATCTGGGCCATGGTGGCGGCGAAGGCGCCGACGCCGGGGACGACCAGTCCGTCGGCCGCGAGCGCCATTTCACGATCGGCGGTGAGCTCGACCGCGGCTCCGGCGGCCTCGAGGGCACGCACCACGGAGCGCACGTTGCCCGAGCCGTGGTCCAGCACCACCACCCGGGGTGCGGAGCCCTGTTCGCCCGCTGCCGGCTCTGCGCGGGCGCTCTGCGCCGGCCCGGGCGCCGTCGTCACTTGCGCTTCTTCCCGGAGGCGATCCACTCCAGGGCCTGGGCGCGGCTGAGCGCGGAGGGATCCAGCCCGTCACCGAGCTCGGCGAGGTCGGTCGCGCCCAGCAGCAGCTCCTCGACGACGTCGTCGACCGCTCCGAGGACGATGGCGGGCGAGATGTCCTCGCCGCGCTCGCCGTACTTGTAACGGGTCGCGGTCATGCGGTCGCCGCGGCGCCAGAACAGCACGATCCCGTTGCGCTGCAGCGCGGCCGAGGTGATCGCGGCGAGGTCGTGCGCGGCGGTCTCGGCGAGCGGGCCCGCCGCGATGGCGCCGGTGCTGGAGTCGAGGGTGCGGGTGCCGGTGGGGATGTCGATCCCGTCGGTGCGCGCCTCCCGGCCCAGCCGGATCACGCCGGCCAGCGCCTTCGCGGTGACGACGGAGGTCGCGATCACGGCGACGGTGGGCTCTGCGTCCTCCTCCGCGGGCTCGGTCAGCACATCCTCGACGGTCAGCGGCGGCTCGTCGAGGGAGATCCCCTCCATGAGGCGCGCGAACTCGGCGTCGATGTCGTCGGCGGGACGACGTCCGTCCTCGTTCTGGTCTCCGGTCCCGCCGGTGCGGGGATCCTCGGGGTCGACGGTGCTCACAGTGCTCCCTTGGTCGAGGGGACGTCGAGGACGCGGTCATCGTAGGCGCAGGCGGCGCGCAGTGCACGGGCCAGGGCCTTGAACTGGGCCTCCACGACATGGTGGGGGTCCCGCCCTTCGAGCAGGCGGATGTGCAGGCAGATCGCGGCGTGGTGGGCGATCGACTCGAAGACGTGCCGGGTCAGCGACCCGGTGAAGTGCCCGCCGATCAGGTGCAGGGCCTGCGCCTCGCTCTCCCCGGAGTGGACGCAGTAGGGGCGACCGGAGAGGTCCACGACGGCCTGGGCCAGGGTCTCGTCCAGCGGCACCAGCGCATCGCCGAACCGGGCGATGCCCTGCTTGTCCCCGAGGGCCTCGCGCAGCGCCTGGCCGAGCACGATCGAGGTGTCCTCGACGGTGTGGTGGGCATCGATGTGGGTATCGCCCGTCGCCTTCACCACGAGATCGAAGCGGGCGTGGGTGCCCAGCGCGGTGAGCATGTGGTCGAAGAACGGCACCGTGGTGGAGATATCGACCTGGCCGGTGCCGTCGATGTCGAGGCTCAGCTCGACCGAGGACTCACGGGTGGTGCGGCTGATGCTCGCGGTGCGGGGGCGACGCGCGAGCGGACTCTGCGCGGCGGCGCTCTGGGTGTCGGTCATCGGGGGTCGGCCTCCTCGAGGGCGGTGCGGAACGCGGCGTTGTCCTCGGCGGTGCCCAGGGAGACGCGCAGCCAGCCGGCGGGGCCGACGGCTCGGACGAGGACGCTGCGGGCGAGGAGGGCCTCGAACACGGCGTCACGATCGGTGAAGCTGCGGAACAGGATGAAGTTCGCATCCGACGGGGCGACCTCGTGGCCGCGCGAGCGCAGATGCGCGGCGAGCGCGTCCCGCTCGGTCCGCAGCAGCGCCACCTTCCCCAGCAGCTCCTCGCGGTGGGCGAGCGCCGTGCGGGCGACCGCCTGGGTGACGGCGGAGAGGTGGTAGGGCAGGCGCACCACGCGGACGGTGTCCACGATCGCGGGGTCGGCGACCAGGTAGCCCAGGCGCGCGCCGGCGAGCGCGAAAGCCTTGGACATGGTGCGCGTGACCACCAGGTTCGGGTGCCTCGGCAGCAGCGTGAGCGCGCTGGGGACGCCGTCGCGGCGGAACTCGCCGTAGGCCTCGTCCACCACCAGCAGGCCGCGGCTGGGGGCGAGAGCCGCCGCGGCCGCCTCGACGACCTCGAGCTCCAGCGCGGTGCCGGTGGGGTTGTTCGGGCTGGTCAGCACCACGATGCTGGGGTGGTGCGCAGCGATCGCCGCGGTGACCGCCTCGGCGGTGAGTGCGAAGTCGGGGGCGGGGCCGCGCTCGGCGGTGACCCAGTCGGTGTAGGTGTCGCGGGCGTACTCGGGGTACATCGAGTAGTGCGGGGTGAACCCCAGTGCCGTGCGGCCGGGGCCGCCGTAGGCCAGCAGCAGCTGGTGCATGACCTCGTTGGAGCCGTTCGCGGGCCAGACGGCGTGCCCCTCGGGCGCCGGGATCCCGGATTCGGCGGCGAGGAACTCCCCGAGCTCGGTGCGCAGTCCCAGCGCCTCCCGGTCCGGGTAGCGGTTCAGGCCCACGGCGGCCTCCGTCACGGCCGCGCCGATGGCGGCGGCGAGCTCGGGCGAGGGGCCGTAGGGGTTCTCGTTGACGTTCAGCGCATGCGCGACCTCGAGCTGGGGGGCGCCGTAGGGGGCGGCTCCGGCGATGCCGTCGCGCGGGGCGGGCAGCGCAGAGGGCTCGAGGGTCGGAGCGGGGTTCGCGGGCATGGCCTCCATGGTAGTTCGCAGCGCTCGATGAGGACCGGGGCGTCCGCCCGGGGACTCCTCACATCTGCGACATCTCCGCGTGGGTCACAGCCTCACCGACATCTCGGTCTCGGGCTGAGGACTGGACGGTGAGAGGCAGGACGGCTGCGTCAACGGCCGATGTGCTCGGGACCGTTGCCGGGAACCATCGCAGGGAGGTCGTCAGGATCACCGTCCTCGACCACGTGACGCCCGGGGACGACGGTCTAGTCTGGAGCGATGTTCCGTTCTCTGGGTGCCCTGGTCGGTGACCTGCTGGTCGTGCTGCTGTTCGTCGCCGTAGGCCTCGTGCAGCACGGCACGGCGCTGACCACGCAGAACCTCGCCCTGGTGGGCTGGCACTTCGCGCTCGGCGTGCTGCTGGGCCACCTCGCGATCCGTGCCTGGCGCGCGCCCTTCCGGATCTGGCCGCACGGGGTGTTCGTGTGGGCGATCACGCTGGCGACCGCCATGGCGCTGCGCACCCTGTTCTCCGCCGGCACCGAGGTGTCCTTCGTCATCGTCACCGCCGTGGTGACGGCGGTGGGGATGCTGGGCTGGCGCGCGGTGGCGCTGTACGCCACCCGCGGCGAGCGACGGACGCCCGCCGCCGCACCGGCGCCGGTGGGCGACTCCTCCGTCTGACCGGGGCGCGGCCGCGCCTGCTGCCTCCACTGCGACCTCAGGCACCTCTGGGCCGACGGGAGCGGTGCGGTGAGCAGCACTCGGTGCGCGCCCTTGCGGTCCGGCGGTCCGAGCCCCGGGGCGCGAGGACCGGCCCACTCACTGCCTGCTGCTGATCACCCGGTCGATCTCGAGCCCGTGGCCGCAGGGGTACAGCGGATCGTCTGTGCCGCCGGGGACGTCCTCGGGGGCGACGCGCACCGCCGCCATCGAGCGCGGCAGCTCGATCGGCAGTCGGCCCCGCGCCGGGATCACGCCTGTGATCGCATCGACCCAGGCCGCGCCCGAGACGCCGAAGCTGCCGGTGAGCGCGTCGCAGTGCTCGATGATCCCGGTGAGCACCGCGGCCCGGTCCAGGTCCACGTCCAGGATCACCGGGCAGGCCGCCCGGATCCGGTCCAGCCGGTGCGCGAGTCCGGGCGGGAACTCGAGATCCCCCTGGTGGAACCAGGCCTCGAGGAAGAGGTCGTCCCGCGGCTGGAACGGCGCGCCGATCCGCACCAGCGCGAGGTCGGCCTCCGCCGGTGCGGGCACCTGCTCCCCCAGTGAGGCGACGACCTCCTCGGGAAGCCCCTCGGCATAGATCCGGGAGCGGGCACCGTCGGTGAGCAGCGGCAGCACTGCGCCGTCGTCGTGCAGGACGACGACGCTGCGCGCCTGCGCCTCGTGTCCCCGGCGGCGGGCCTCCGCGGTGCCGACCAGGGCGTCGGCCGCGGACTCGTCGACATAGGGGTCATCGAACAGGCCGAGGCGGAACTTCGCCCGCAGGAGCCTCCGGGCGGAGGCGGTGACACGCTGCTCGCTCACCTGCCCGTCGCGGACGAGGTCCAGCAGCAGTTCGGTGCACTCCTCGCCGCCGAACTGGTCCGCCCCGGCCTCGAGGATGCGCTGCATGCGCTGGGAGGGGGTGAGCTCCTCGACGCCCCAGGCGCGGGCCGGGAGCACCTGCTCGCCGACGTGGTTGTCGTTGACCAGCTCCCAGTCGCTGACGATCACGCCGTCGAAGCCGAGCTGCTCCCGGAGCAGGCCGGTGAGCACCTGGCGGTTGAAGCCGAAGCCGACCTCCTCGATCGCCTCGCCACCGATCTCGAGCCCGAGGGGACGGCCGTAGTACGGCATGATCGCCTCGGCACCCTGCTCGACGGCCACCCGGAAGGGCAGGAGGTGGTCCTCGAACCGCCCTCCCGGGTAGATCTGGTCCTGGCCGTACGGGAAGTGGGCGTCCTCGCCGTCCTTCTGCGGGCCGGCGCCCGGGAAGTGCTTGACCGTGGACTGCACCGACGGCTCCCCGTCGGCGCCGCGCAGTCCCTCGAGGGCGGCGGCGACCAGGCGGGCCACCAGCTGCGGATCCTGACCGAAGCATTCGCGCTGCCGCGCCCAGCGCGGTTCGGTGGCGAGGTCCGCGACGGGGTGCAGCGCCGCCCGGATGCCGACGGCGGTGTACTCGCGGCGCGCCGTCTCCGCCCACTCGCGCACCAGTGCGGGATCGGCGAGGGCGCCCAGGCCCAGCGGCTCCGGCCACAGGGAGAAGAACGAGGTCACCCAGGAGGTGCCGGCGTTCTGCGCTCCGCCGTGGCGGGGATCGGTGGAGATCGTGACCGGGATGCCGTGCGGGGTCCGCTCGGCGAGCCGCTGCAGACGGTTGTGCCAGCGGGCGGCGGCGCCGGCGCTCTCCAGTCCGTGCACGTTGAAGTGCGTCATGTGCTTAGCCAGCACCACCTCCTCGGTGCCGGACTTGGAGATCGCACCGGGACCCTCCAGCAGCGTGCCGTCCGGCCCGGTCTCGATCACGGTGTGGAACATGAGCCCCACCTGCTCGGCGAGCGAGAGCCGGCCCAGCAGGTCCTCGGTGCGCTCCTCGGGGCTGCGGCGCGGGTCCTCGAAGGGGTCCATCACGCCGTTGCCGTTCAGGTCCCGGTAGCGGGTGCCGTCGACCGAGTCGACGAGCCGGGGGCGGGAGCGATCAGCCGTGGGCACGGAAGACCTCCTGCTCGATGACGGGGCGCAGCTGCGAGGCGACGTCGTCGGTCGCGAACCATTCGTGCAGCTGCTCGTCCAGCAGCACGGTGCCGAGTGCGCCGAGGATCATCGACTGGTCCAGCGACAGGTGACGCCGGGCGATGATGCCCGATCCCACCGCCACCGCGTCGTGGAAGCCGCCGGGGCCGTAGGCGCCCAGCTCGGTCTCGATCCGGCAGAGGTTCTCGATCGAGGAGTCCAGCTCGTACTGCAGCGCGAGCGCCCCGGCATGCGGGGTGACCACTCCGTCCAGGCCCTGCGGGTAGGGCTCCCCCTGCTGCCAGTCGGTGCCCGCCGCGTCGGAGAAGTACCCGGCGGGGTTCAGGCCCAGGGCGTCGACCCCGTACTCGCGGTATCCGCCGTGCGGGTCGGAACTGGGAGAGAAGCCCCAGCAGCCGTATCCGGCCTCGTCCAGTCCGTGCTCGCGCTGGGCCCGCACGTGCAGGGGGTGGTTCCTCCCCCAGCTCTCCGGGCCCCAGGCCGCCTCGGGCACGAACAGGTCGGGCATCAGCTCCTCGAACATGGACCCGCCCCAGCCGGGCACGATCTCCATCCCGCGATAGGTGTGCGCGCCCTCGAAGACACGCACGCCTTCGTGCTCCGTCCAGTCCCCGACCGGCGTCATCTCCGGCCAGGTCCACTCCGGCGGGAAGGTGCGGTAGGTGGTGTAGTAGGCGCCCGCGGGGATCTGGCCGGTCATGATCCCCAGGTAGGTGACCATGCGGGCCTCGGAGACGGCGGTGTCGTAGTGGTGTTCGGAGTGGTACCAGACGTCGGCCCCGGAGATGTCGCCCATCAGGGGTCGCAGCTCGACCCCGTTGCGGCCCGGGTCCTCGACCCAGAAGCCGCCGATGGTCTGGCCGGGCTGGGCGTCGACCTCCCGGTCGAAGAACACGTCCCAGCGCATCGCGTCGAAGAGCCGCCGGGCGCGGCGCCGATTCGAGGGGTCCGCCTGTGCGACCACGTGCAGCGCGGCACCGAGCCAGCCCATGTCGACGCTGGAGACGAACGGGACCACCGGGGCCCCGGTGCCGGGCCAGGAGCGCAGCACCGAGCCGTCCCTCTCGTCGTACCAGTTGAAGTACATGCCCGAGGGCTCGTGGTGCTCCATCTGCTCGAGCGAATCGAGGGTGCGGGAGAGGCGATTGCGGGCATGGCCCGGGGTGATCAGGCCCAGCTCCCGAGCGATCAGGACGGACCAGAGGGAGCCGCCGATGTTCGTCGGTGAGGTGTTGCCGGAATGCCCCGAGAGGTCCGCGTCGATCGCATCGGAGATCAGGCCCGTGGCCGGGACGGTCATGGTGTCCAGGCAGTGCCAGGTGTCCGCGGCCCAGCGGCGCAGCAGGGCCTGTTCGCCTCCTCCGGTGGATCGGACGGGGCGGGTCCGGCCGGCCGGCCGCGCGGCGGATCCCGACGGTGCGGCGGCGGTGCCGGCGAGCACGCCGGCGCCCAGCAGCGGGACGGTGAGCAGGGTGCGTCGGTCGAGGGTGTTCACGAGGCCTCCTCGAGGCGGTGGGGGTTCACTTGATGCCGGTGGTGGCGATGCCCTGGATGAAGTAGCGCTGGAAGAACAGGAAGACGAGGAGGATCGGCAGGACCACGAGCGTGGCGCCGGCCAGGAGCAGCCCGTAGTCCGTCTGGTTCTGTCCGGTCGAGATCAGGGCGAGGGCGACCGGCAGGGTGTAGGTCGACTCGCTGGAGGAGACGACCAGCGGCCACAGGAAGTTGTTCCAGGAGCCGAGGAAGGTGAGGATGCCGAGGGTGGCGAAGGCGGGCCCCGCCAGCGGCAGGTAGATCCGGAAGAAGATCGCGATCTCGCCGACCCCGTCGATCCTCCCTGCCTCCAGCAGCTCCCGGGGCAGGCCCAGGAAGAACTGGCGCATGAGGAAGACGCTGAAGGGCTGGACCAGGAACGGCAGGATCAGTGCGGGGATGGTGTTGGCCAGGCCCAGGTTCACGACCAGGACGTACTGCGGGATGAACGTGACCAGGCCCGGGATCATCAGGCAGCCCAGCACCAGCAGGAACAGGGTGCGCTGGAAGGGGAAGCGCAGGTGCGCGAGCGCGTAGCCGAACATCGAGGAGAAGAACAGGTTCCCCGCGGTGACCGCGATCGCCACCACGGCCGAGTTCTGGAAGTAGCGGCCGAAGGGACGCTCGAAGAGCCGGCGGAAGTTGTCCCAGGTGGGGTCCTCGGGAAGCCAGGTCGGGGGCACCCGCAGCAGTTCACCCTGCGTCTTCAGGCTGCCCAGGAGCATCCACACGAAGGGGGTGATCACCAGCAGCAGGAAGACGGTCAGGACGATGTAGGTCAGCACGGGACGGCGACGGTCGATCATCACTTCTCCCTCATCAGGCGGAACTGCGCGAGGGTGACGATGCCGATGACGATGAACGTCAGATAGGCCATCGCGCCGGCGACCCCGTAGTTGCCGAAGCCGAACTGGTTGTACGTGTACATGGAGGCGGAGATCGTGGCGTTCAGGGGCCCGCCCTGGGTCATCACGAAGGGCTCCTCGAAGAACTGCAGGTACCCGATCGAGGTGGTGACCATGACGAACAGCATCGTCGGCCGGATCGCCGGCAGGGTGACGTGCCAGAACCGCTGCCAGGTGGAGGCGCCGTCGAGCGCGGCGGCCTCGTGCAGTCCGCGGTCCACGGCCTGCAGCCCTGCCAGGAAGATGACCATCGAGGTGCCGAAGTTGCGCCAGACGGCCATCACGATCAGCGACAGCAGCGCGGTGCGCTCATCGCCCAGCCAGTGGGGGCCGTCGATCCCCACCCAGCCCAGCACCGTGTTCACCAGCCCGTTCTCGGGGCGCAGCAGGAATCTCCAGACCACGGCGACGGCCACGATCGAGGTGACCACGGGGGTGTAGAAGCCCATGCGGAACACGCCGCGCAGACGGGTCACGCCCCGGTCCAGGGCGAGCGCGGCGGCGAGCCCGGCGACGATGGTCAGCGGCACGCCGATCAGCACGAACACGCCGGTGTTCAGCGCGGCCCGGCGGAAGACGGGGTCCTCGAAGGCGGTGACATAGTTCTGCAGGCCCACGAAGTCCACCGCGAAGGGCGAACGGATATCGCTGATGCGCATGTCCGTGAAGGACATGAACATCGACTGCAGCACGGGCCAGGCGATGAACACCGTGAACAGCACGACGAAGGGCAGCGACAGCAGGATCCCGGCGCGCGCCTCCGCGGCGGCGCGCCGGCCGCGGCGGCGCCGCCCGGGACCGGCGCCGTCGCCCGGTGCCGCCCCGGTGGCGGACACGGTCAGCGGCACGGTGCCCATCTCAGAGACCGGTCCCGATGCCCTGCGCCTCGGACTGGACGGTCTCCAGGGCGGTGGCGGGGGCGAGGTCCTGCTTGCACACCTGCTCGATCTGGGCGTCGAACTTCGCGGCGACCTGCTCCCAGGTGGCGATGGTGGGCGGGGCGAAGGCGGACTGCAGCTGGGTGTGGAAGGCCTCGAACTTCTCGTTCGAGGCGACCGATTCGTCCTCCCAGGCCGTCTGCAGGCTGGGCATCGCGGAGACGATCGAGAACCATTCGACCTGCACCTCGGGGCGCGAGAGGTACTCCACGAGCTTCCACGCGCCGTCGCGGTTCTGGCTGCCCTGGAAGACGCCGATGTTCGCCCCGCCCAGGAAGCTCACGCTGCTCTCCTTCTCGGGCATGACGAACACGCCGTACTTCTCGGCGAAACCCTCGCCGCCGACGCCCTCGACCGCGGCCATCATCCACGGACCGGAGATGAACATCGGCACCTCTCCGGAGACGAAGTCCTGCTCGGTGGTGCCCTCGGCGGGGGTGGGGTTCGCGATCCCCTCGGTGAAGTAGGACTGGTAGTAGGCCAGCGCCTCCTCGTTCTCGGGGGAGACGAAGGTGAACTCCGCGGCGTCCTCGGAGACGACGTCCCCACCGTTGGACCAGCAGAACGGGAGCACGGTCTGCCAGGATCCGGTCCCGCCGGGCTGCAGGGCGATGCCCCACTGCCCGTCCGGTCCGCCCTGCATGGTGCTCGCCATCTCGACCAGGCCCTCCCATTCGGTGGGCGGCTCGGTGATGCCGAGGGACTCGGCGATATCCTTGCGGTAGAACACCAGGCGGGTCTCGACGTACCACGGGACCCCGTGGACGGTCTCGCCCACGGTGACGGATTCCAGCGCCCCGGGGAAGTAGTCGTCGGTGGCGATGGAGTCCGGGGTGGGCTCGAGCGCGTCCAGGCTCACGAACTCGGCCATCCAGGTCGAACCCACCTGGGCGACGTCCGGCGCGGTGCCGGCGGCGATCGCCGAGGTGAACTTGTCATGGGCGCTGTCCCAGGGCAGCGGGGTGACCTCGACGGTGACGTCGGGGTTCTCCTCCTCGAAGCCCTTCAGCAGCTCAGGCAGCGCCTCGCCCTCGGCGCCCATCGCCCAGACGGTGAGGGCACCGGTGGCCGGGCCCTCGGCGATCGGCTCGGCGGGAGCGGCGCCGCCGCCCTCCTCCTCATCGGGGCGGCCGCAGGCGGCCAGGACGGCGAGGGTGCCGGCGGCGCCCAGGCCGGCGAAGGCACGGCGGGAGAAGCGGGAGGTGGTGATCATGAGGACTCCTTCGTCGATGATGCGATGGGGGTGGCGGAACAGAGGGTGAGCTCGCGGAGAGGGCACTCCAGGGAGGTGGCCCGGATGCCGCCGAGGCTCACGCGGGGAGCGCGGCGGCCGGCGGCGCACCGGAGACGCCGAGCGGGGAGCAGCCGCAGGATTCCCGCAGCACCAGGGTCGATCCGACGGTGCACGGCTCCTGCACCGCAGCGCCGTCGATCCGGGCGGCCAGCCGACGGGCCGCGAGGGCACCGAGCTGGGCCACCTCCTGGCGCACCGTGGTCAGTCCCGGGCTCAGGTACCGGGCGGTGACGGTGTCGTCCCATCCGGTGACGGCCAGCTCCCCGGGCACGTCGACGCCCGCGGTGGCGAGACGGGCGATGATCGCGAGGGCCAGCTCGTCATTGCCGCACACGAGCGCATCGAGACCGGCGATCCCCCGCGGCGCCCCGGAGGACTCCGCGGTGGGCGCGGTGGGGACGGCGCGATCGAGGTCCTGCTGCGCGACGGCGAGGAGCTGCTCGGCCACCTCGCGGCCGGCGGACTCGACCGGATCGACGGCGAAGTGCCGCGCCGGGGACAAGCCGGCGGCCGCGAGGGCGTCGAGATGGCCACGATGGCGCCGGCCGATGTCCGAGCCCTCCTCGGGGCGGCCCACGAACCCGATGCGTCGGCGACCGTGACCGATGAGGTGCTCGGTGAGGTGCTGGGCGGAGCGGCGGTTCTCCGCGTAGAAGGCGTCGACGCCGTCCACCCTCCCCCGCGCGACGCTCACCGTGGGCCGCACCTCCGAGACCTGCCGCACGATCTCGTCGTCCGCGCCGCTGCGGGCCATGAACGCCATCCCGTCGACCCGGCCGAGCAGGTCGAGCACCGCGGCGGGGCGATGCTCCTGGGGCTTGGCGAGGACGAGCACCACCGAGAGGCCGAGCTCGGAGGCGGCGATCTCGAAACCGACCAGGAGCTCCGCATAGTAGGGGCCCGCGATGTGCGGGAGCACGACGCCGAGCGCCTTGCTGCGCCGCACCGCGAGAGCTCGGGCCGCCGCCGCGGGGACGTACCGCAGCTCACGGGCCGCCTCGAAGACAGCGTCCCGGGTGCGGGGCGCGACCTTGGACGGGTCCCCGAAGGCACGGCTCACCGTCGCGATCGAGACCCCGGCGCGCTCGGCGACCTGGTAGATCGTGGGCACGGGCAGGGCGTCCCCGTTCACCATCATCACGTCCTCCGCCTCGTCGTCGAGTCCTGGTTCCGCGGCCGCTGCCGCGCCGGTCCGTCAGCACTCCGCGATGGAAGCGCTTACAGGGTGAGAGCGAGTGTATGCGCTTACATGGATAGTGGCAAGGGTCACGGCGCTCCGAGCACGGAGGAAGCGCGGAGCAGCCGCCGACGAACGGGCTCTATGCAGGTGAGGCGGCAGTGGGGCAATCCCCCGCGCCGGAGCTCACGACGCGGGCGCCCGCTCGCTCCCCTGGCGCGTCAGTCCGCGAAGCGGATGTCGATCGCACTGCCATGGGCGGGCAGACCCTCCGCGTCGGCGAGCGTGGTCGCCGCCGCGCGGGCCCCGGCGAGCGCGCCCCGGTCGTAGTGGACGACGTGGATGCCGCGCAGGAAGGTCTGCACACCGAGGCCGCCGGTGAAGCGCGAGGTGCCGCCGGTGGGCAGGACGTGGTTGGAGCCTGCGGCGTAGTCACCGAGGCTCACCGGGCTGTGGGGGCCGACGAAGACGGCGCCGGCATTGGTGACGCGGGCGGCGACCTCTGCGGCGTCGGCGGTCTGGATCTCGAGGTGCTCGGCGCCGTAGGCGTCGACGACCGCGAGCCCCTGCTCGAGGTCCGTGACCAGCACGATCCCGCTCTGCTGACCGCGCAGCGCCTGCTCGATCCGTGCGCGGTGCAGAGCCTGCGGGACCTGCACCGCGAGCTCGGCCTCGACCGCCGCGGCGAGCTGCGGCGAGTCGGTGACCAGCACGCTCGCGGCCAGCGGATCGTGCTCGGCCTGGGAGATCAGGTCCGCGGCGACGTAGGCCGGGTCGGCGGCGCCATCGGCCAGGATCGCGATCTCGGTGGGTCCGGCCTCCGCGTCGATGCCCACCGTGCCGCGCACCAGGCGCTTGGCGGCGGCGACATAGACGTTGCCCGGGCCGGTGACCAGGTCCACGCTCTCCAGTGCCGCGCCGTCGCCGAGGTCGTCGGCGCCGTGGGCCAGCAGCGCGATCGCCTGGGCACCGCCGACGGCGAGCACCTCGGTGACCCCGAGCAGCGCGCAGGCCGCCATGATCGTGGGGTGCGGCAGCCCGCCGTGCTCCTTCTGCGGCGGAGAGGCGAGCACGATCTGCTCGACACCCGCGACCTGGGCGGGGACCACGTTCATCACCACCGAGCTGGGCAGCACGGCGCGGCCGCCGGGGACATAGAGCCCCACCCGGGCCACGGGCACCCAGCGCTGGGTGACGGTGCCGCCGGGCACCACCTCGACGCTCTCGGCCGGGCGGGCCTGGGCGGCATCGACCCGGCGCACCCGCTCGGCCGACTCCTCGAGCGCGGCACGGATCGCGGGATCGAGCTCCTCGAGCGCCCGCCGCAGCGCGGCCTGCGGGACCCGCAGATGCTCGGGCCGTATCCCGTCGAAGCGCTCGGAGGCCTCGAGCACGGCCTCCGCGCCGCGGGCGGCGACGTCCTCGACCACCGGTCGCACGGCGGCGGCCGCGGCCTCGACGTCCAGCTCGGCGCGCGGCAGGGCGGCCGAGAGCTCAGCGGGGCTGAGGGTCCGTGTGCGCAGATCGGTCACGGCGAGGAACGGGGCGGAAGCAGGCATGGTGGCAGTCTAGGAGCGCCTCGTCCGGGAGGCGCACCCTGCCCACGTCGCGGAAGGCCCTCCGGCCGCGCTCGCTGCGACGATTCCGAGCAGTGTCCTCCCGTGCCCGCCGCTCCCTCCGGTACGTTCATGCCGAGGGTCGCGGGCGGCCTCGCCGTCTCCGGAGGCGGGGTGACGGGCCGCGAATAGGCGAGGGGGACGAGATGATCGACGTCGAGGACGGGGAGCACATGGTGCCCTCGCGCCCCGTCCGCCGGGCCCGCCGGGCGGGTGCCGCCCTGGCCTCCGCAGTGCTGGCATTCTCCCTCAGCGCCTGTGACGCGCTCCCCGGCCGCTCCGGGAGCGGGGCGGAGACCTCCTCCCCCGCTGCTGCGGAGCCGATGGACCCCGCTGCGGTGGCCGCCGCCGAGAGCACCCCGGTGGATCCGTCCTGGCTGTGCCGGCCCGGCGCCGGCACGCCGCCGGTGGCGTCGACCGCGGGTGGGACGCTGACGCCGCAGACGGTGCGGGCCGAGGGGAACGTCCTCGAGGTCTCCGGGCGCTTCCGTCTGGAGGCGGACCATCACTATCGGGGCTTCGCACCGGTGGGAGTGCTGGTGCCCGCCGATCCGGAGAACCGGGGCCTCCCGGCTCCGGGCTTCGAGGGAGAGCTCGGGATCGCGGGCGCGCCGGTCCCGCCGATCGTGGTCCGAGAGCGGGTCGAGGTCTCCGGGGACGGCCCCGCCCCCTCGGCCGTCACCGCCCACCTGACGCTGGGGACCTGTGACGACTCCCCGCTGCCGGACGGGCAGTTCCTGCTGCGGCTCCGCGGCGGCGGCATCGATGGTCCCGGCCGCGGCGAGGCCGACGCCGGCTGGAGCGCGGACGGGGACGTGCTGGTGGACGTGGTCGACGGCGCGGTCGAGGTGGTGCCCGGCGTGGTGACCGCCCCGTCGGGAGAGGTCCCCGTGGACCTCTCGCCGCTGCAGTGCGGGGCGAGGCTGGTGCCGCTGGGCGAGGGGGACGAGCTGACCGTGGAGGTCGCCGATCCCACCACGCGGGTCTCCACCCGGGTGCCGGAGGATGAGCTCGGCGTCTCGGTGAGCGCCCAGGTGACGGTCACCTCGCCGGATCTCGGCACCCGAGCGCTGTTCCAGGGGGTCGTGCTGACGCATCCGGGCACCGGGACCGTCGTGGCCGAGGCGCGCAACACTCCCCGGATCTCCCTGCAGTGGATCGACGAGGACGGGGTGACGCGCACCGGCCGGGCGTGGACCACCCGTGAGGCCTGCGGTCCCCCTGCTCTGCGCCCCGGCGAGTACCGGGCACATGCTTTCGCCGTGACCGTGGACGAGGACGGCGCCACCCGCCTGGTGCTCTCCGACCCCTGGAGCGTCGAGATCGTCGACGAGCAGCCGGACGGGTGAGCACCGGCCCGGGGTCCGAGGACGCGCGAGGGGCTTCTCACGTACCGTGGTGCCGTTCGGATCGAGGGCTGGGACTGCGCCCGTTCCTCGATTAGTCTTGACGTCAAGACAAATTCCGCATCGACCCGAGGGAGCACGCGACACATGGCGCGCATCATCTACACCCACACCGACGAGGCGCCGATGCTGGCGACCGCATCGTTCCTGCCGATCCTCGATGCCTTCTCCGATACCGCCGGGATCGAGGTCACCACCCGTGACATCTCCCTGGCCGGTCGCATCGTCGCGGCGTTCTCCGATCTGCTGCCCGAGGACCAGCGCGAGTCCGATGCGCTGGCCGAGCTGGGTGAGCTCGCGAAGTCCCCCGAGGCCAACATCATCAAGCTGCCCAACATCTCCGCCTCGGTGCCCCAGCTGAAGGCCGCCGTGGCCGAGCTGCAGGCCCAAGGGATCGCACTGCCGGACTACCCCGAGTCCCCCTCCACCGACCAGGAGAAGGACATCCGTGCCCGGTACGACTCGGTCAAGGGCTCCGCGGTGAACCCGGTGCTGCGCGAGGGCAACTCCGATCGCCGCGCGCCCGCGGCGGTGAAGAACTTCGCCAGGGCCCACCCCCACCGCATGGGCGCCTGGAGCACGGACTCCAGGACGTCGGTGGCCACCATGGCTGCCGACGACTTCCGGGACAACGAGCAGTCCGTGGTCCTGCAGGCCGAGGACACCCTGTCGATCGTGCACGTCGCGGCCGACGGCACCGAGACCGTGCTCAAGCCGTCGATCCCGGTGCTCGCCGGTGAGGTGGTCGACGCCACCGTGATGCGCGCCGCGGCGCTGGAGACCTTCCTGCGCGAGCAGATCACCGCCGCGAAGGAGCAGGGCGTGCTGTTCTCCCTGCACCTGAAGGCCACCATGATGAAGGTCTCCGACCCGATCCTGTTCGGTCACGCCGTGCGCGCCTTCTTCCCCACCCTGTTCTCCGAGTTCGGCGAGCAGCTGGCCGCGGCGGGCCTGTCCCCCGACAACGGCCTCGGCGGGATCCTGGCCGGGGTCGAGGACCTCGACGCCACCGTGCGCGACGGGGTCGCGGCCGCCATCGAGAAGGACCTGGAGGCTGGCCCGGACCTGGCGATGGTCAACTCCCACAAGGGCATCACCAACCTCCATGTCCCCTCCGACGTCATCATCGACGCCTCGATGCCGGCGATGATCCGCGGCGGCGGCAAGATGTGGAACCAGGACGATGCCGAGCAGGACACCCTGGCGGTCATCCCCGACTCCTCCTACGCCGGCGTCTATGCCGCGACCGTCGAGGACTGCCAGGCGAACGGCGCCTTCGACCCCACCACCATGGGCACCGTCCCGAACGTGGGCCTGATGGCGCAGAAGGCCGAGGAGTACGGCTCCCACGACAAGACCTTCGAGATCGCCTCCGAGGGCCGGGTCGAGGTGCGCGACGCCGCCGGTGCCGCTCTGCTGAGCCATGAGGTCGCCGTCGGGGACGTCTTCCGCGTCTGCCAGGCCAAGGACGCCCCGATCCGCGACTGGGTCCAGCTCGCGGTGCGCCGTTCGCGCGAGTCCGGGATGCCCGCGGTGTTCTGGCTGGACGAGTCCCGCGCCCATGACCGCAACCTCATCGCGAAGGTCCAGGAGTACCTGGCGGCCCCGGTGGACGGCGCAGGCACCGAGGACCTCGATATCCGCATCATGTCGCCGGTGGACGCCACCCGTCACACCCTGGAGCGGGTGCGGCGCGGCGAGGACACCATCTCGGTGACCGGCAACGTGCTGCGTGACTACCTCACCGACCTGTTCCCGATCCTGGAGCTGGGCACCAGCGCCAAGATGCTCTCGGTGGTGCCGCTGATGAACGGCGGCGGCCTGTTCGAGACCGGCGCCGGCGGCTCCGCCCCCAAGCACGTCCAGCAGCTCATCGAGGAGGACTACCTGCGCTGGGACTCCCTCGGCGAGTTCCTGGCGCTGGCCGAGTCGCTGCGTCACCTGGCCCGCACCGCGGACAACCAGCGCGCCCGCGTGCTCGCCGACGCGCTGGATCGCGCCACCGAGACCCTGCTGAACGAGGGCAGGTCCCCGCAGCGCAGGCTCGGCACCATCGACAACCGCGGCAGCCACTTCTACCTGGCCCTGTACTGGGCGCAGGAGCTGGCCGCACAGAGCGAGGACTCCGAGCTCGCCACCGCCTTCGGCCCGATCGCGAAGGAGCTCACCGACGGTGAGCAGACCATCGCCGAGGAGCTGCTCGCGGTGCAGGGCGAGCCCGCGGACATCGGCGGCTACTACCGCCCGGACCTGGAGAAGATCGCCGCGGTGATGCGCCCGTCGAAGACCTTCAACCGGATCCTCGAGGAGATCTCCGCGGCGCTGTGACACCCGAGCCTCAGTGATCCCGACGAAGAGGACGCCTGCTGGCCCGGGACATCCGGTACGGCAGGCGGCCCTTCAGCGGCCCACGTCTCGAGGACTCGCCTCGAGGACCGGCATCACGGCAGATCAGCATCCTGCGTGCTCGATGCGACGACCGCGCTGCGGACGCGATCGAGAATCTGCGTGCGGGGAAGCAGCCGCGCGAGAGCCGCGATGCGGTGGGCGCGATCGGTGCCGAGCTCCTGGTGCATCTTCGTGCGAAGCTGCCGGTAACGGTCGACGTCAGCGCCCGCCAGATTCGGCGCCGACTCATCCGACTCTGCGGCGGCCAGCACCAGCTCGGCTGTCTCGAGTCGTCCGACCAGGGTGAACACTTCGGCGAGAATTCGCATCGTGGTCCATGCCTGCGGCCAGTGGCCCCGTCGTTGCTGAAGATCCAGCAGGGTGCGGGAAAGGTCGAGGGCGTCGGCCGTCCGGCCGCTGCGAGCCAGCGCGGACAGCAGCGCCACCCTGGTGACCGTGGCGATCTGCTCGGCATGGGAGGTGTCAGCCACTCGAGCCGCTTCCCGCAGGACGTCGGCGGCCGCTTCCACGTCACTGGTGAGCAGCACTTCGCCGCTGGCATAGAGCGCGAATGCCAGCCGGGGGGCGGCCCCGCTGCGTTCGGCCGCCCGGGACGCGGCAGCGGCGTGGAGCTCAGCGTCGGCTGTGGCCCCGGATGCCACGAGCACCAGCGCCAGCGCGGCGTGTGCATCGACCACGTAGGCCGCGGAAAGGTCATCGAGCGAGGCGACCTCCTGCCAGAGCCTCGCCGCCTTTCCGCGCTCTCCGGCATAGACGGCCGCAACGCTCAGCGATGTCAGGGCAAGGTATCGCTCCTGCGTCGTGACAGCCGCCCGCAGGGCGCTCAGGCCGAGCCGCTCGGCTCGATCGAGCTCGCCGCGCTCGACGGCGACCATCGCCGCCGCGGCGCGTGCACGGGAGGCTTCCTCTGCTCCCGGGAGGTCGGGATGGTCGCCGACCTGGATCGTGACCTCGGCCAGGGCGGTTCCAGGGACCCAGTGAACGCACGATCCCGCGTTGCCGACGATGCGGGCCGCCAGGTCTACTCGTCCCCCGGATATGGCCCCGGCCGCGGCTGCGGCGAGGTCCGCCTGCGTGAGGTCGAGGAGGGCCAGCGCCGTCGTCGCGCCTGGACCGACCGCCTGCTCGGACAGCATGTCGCTGCGGTCTGCCGCCCATCGCCAAAAGGTCGCGGGGGTGTCCGCGTCGGCCCATTCACTCGCGTATGCGCGCACCGGTCCCAGCAGGCGGAAGCGCGGTGCGATCTCACCTTCGATCGGCGTGACCAATGAGGCGTGGACCAGCCGGGACAGGCCGGAGCGAGCCTGCCCCTCGGGCGCGACCTGCTCGGCGTCATCGAGCCCGAAACCTGCGCTGAACGATGCGAGCCGACTGAGCAGTGCACGGTCCCCTCCCTCGAGCAGGTCGTACGATCGCGCGACGACGGCGCGCAGCGAACCTGCCTCGCTGCCGCCGAGCTGCACGCCGGCCGCAAGTTCCTCCCGCACGGCTCGCACGCCGACCGTGGCGGCCTGAGTCGCGGCCAGTTCGAGCGCCAAAGGCAAGCCGTCGAGGAGACGACACATCTCGCCTGCGTCGTCCACCACGGGTCCGGTGAGATCCGTCGCGGGCCGCAGACGCCGCATCCGTTCCAGGAACAGCCGCATGGCCGGCGTCGTGACTGCACGGTCCGGAGGGTCCGCAGGGCAGGGCGACGGCAGCGTCCCCAGGGGGAGCACCTGTTCGACCTCCAGCTCCAGCCGACGGCGGCTCGTCACCACGAGGTGGACGCGCGGTGCCGTTCGCCAGACGGGCTCCACGAAGCTCCGTGTCTGCTCGCGGACACCCTCGCAGCCATCGAGGACGAGGATCAGCGACGTGGCGCCGAGGTACTCGATCACGGCGGCACGAGGATCGGAGGTGGCCCCGAGGCGGAGCGTCGCCGCGACTGTCTCGTCGACCTCTCCCGGAGCGGCATCGGCCAGTTCGACCACCGCGACCGGGCGGGCGAGCCGCCGGGAGAGCTCGGGCAGGACCTCGGCCACGAGACGACTCTTGCCGACCCCGCCCGGGCCGGTGACGCACACCAGCCTGCCATCGGTGACGGCCCGCAGGAGCGCGAGGGACTCGTCTTCCCGGCCGATGAAGAGATCTCCGGCCGGCTGCCACCCCGGTGGTAGGTGCGGGGGTCGTGGCAGGGACGGCTGGAGGGCCGGACCTGTGTGCTGCGGAACGGCGTGGCCGAGGATCTGCACCTGGAGATCCCGCAGCGTCGGAGACGGATCGAGGCCCAGTTCCTGGGCGAGGTGTTGGCGCAGCGTCTGAAAGTGGTCAAGGGCATCTGCCGTTCTGCCGGCCCTCGAAAGAGCAGTCATGAGCAGTCCGTGGGCGTGCTCACGCAGAGGCTGCTCGTCGACGACCCGCTGCAGTCGGGAGACGGCCCCGTCGGCGTCGCCGAGCTCGAGCGCGAGCATCGCACGGCGCTCCATGAAGTGCATCCACAGCTCGTCGAGGCGGACGGCTTCTGCCCGGGCGACGTCCATGTCGGCGAACTCGGAGTACGCAGGACCGCGCCATAGCTCCAGAGCAGAATCGAGCAGTACGGCCCCTTGCTGAGGCGGCGTGGTCCCGGCCCGCCGGCACAGCTCCTCGAACCGGGCGACGTCGACTGCATCAGCGGGAAGCTCGAGGTTGTAGCCGGCCGGGCCTGTCCGCACGACGGACTCGCCGATCGCTGCTCGCAACCGGAACATGATCGTCTGCACGGCGCCGTGCGGTCGGGCCGGCAGGTTCTCGCCCCACACCGCTGTGGCGATCGCGTCCGCGGAGACCGGATGGGGAGCGTGGATCACGAGCGTGGCCAGAGCCGTTCGGAGCCGCGCGCCGCGCATCTCGATCACCGCCCCAGCGCTCCGGACCTCGAGCGACCCCAGGACGCCGATCTCCACTGGTGCCATGACCATGGCCCCATTGTCCACCCGCGGCAGGCCCGTGAGAGGTCGGTGAAAGGGCTCGTGGGCACAGTGGGTTCCCCACCGAGCAGTTCATCCCTCGATCAGCAGGAGATACAGGTCATGGCCACAGTCAGCAGTATGGGATTCGAGAAGGGCACAGAACTCGACGAGACTTACGCACGGTCAGGCAACAGAGTCCCCATGCTCCATGGATTCTATCTCGGGTACGGGGTGGGCGACACGACGCCACCGGACAACCATCTCAACATGCTCATGCTGCTGCCCGGCGGGGACTCACAGGACCTGACACCGAATGCCGCCCGGCCTCATCTTTCCGTGCCGGACGGTCGCCTCGCAGTCTCGTTGCGCGACAGGGACCCGGACAGCGGCTCGGATTGGTACTTCTACCGTGCGGCCCACGCGCTCCTGCCGCGTGGTTCACGGTTCCAGATGCGTGATCTGGGCGCGGTCGGAACGGTGGAGAGGAGGATTCCGCGAGACAGGCTCTCACCGTTTCCTCGCCTGTACGCACTGACCGGTTTCACGCTCTACTTCACAGGCGGGCGGGATCACCACATCGATCAACTCGGTGTGCAGATCAGTGGCGATGTCCTCACCGTGACGTTCAACGACAGGAACGACGACGATGTCTTCGGGTACCTCGTCGACTTCGTGTCGATCCCGCAGGCGGGCATGAACATCGCCACGGGCAGCTCGTCCGGTGTGGCCAAGGGTGCAGACAGGACAGATCTGGACGCTCCCCCGCGCGCCGAGTTCGGAATCACCGGCTTCCACTTCGACTACACCACGAAGGATCATCACATCCGGGACGTGGGCGTGCTTCGCAACGGCCCGTACCTGGACGTGTACTTCGGTGACAGGAACGGAGACGATCGCTTCACCTGGAGCGTCAACTGGGTTCATGTCTCACCGCAGATTGCTCTGCCGGTCGGCTGATCACCCGTCGAGGCTCTCGTGCCTGGTCGTCGCGGAAATGCCCGTGGGGATCACCGCGTCCTCACCACATGGAAGACTCGGTCCATGCCCGTCATCCCCTCACCCGTCGACGGCATCGAGCTGCGCTACGACGTCTCCGGCTCCGGCCCGGCCCTGGTGCTGCTGCACGGCTCGGTCCTCTCCCGAGCGATCTGGCGCGGGCTGGGCTACCTCGGGCCGCTCTCGACCGAGCACACGGTGGTCCGGGTCGATCTGCGCGGGCACGGCATGTCGGGAGCGCCCCATGAGACGTCGGCCTTCACCCAGCAGACCTTCGTCGCCGATCTGCTCGCCATCCTCGATGCCGAGGACATCGCACGCGCCGCGCTGCTGGGCTACTCGCTCGGGGCGCGGGTGGCGCTGAGCACCGCGCTCTCCCATCCGGACCGGGTGACGCACCTGATCAGCCTCGGCGGTTCCGCCTCCGCACAGCACGGCGTCGTGGACTCGGTGTTCTTCCCCGGCGTGATCGAGGCCGTGCGGACCGAGGGCATGGAGGCGTTCTGCGCCGGGCAGGGCCTGGGTCCCGAAGTCGTCCCGCGCCACGCCCGGGCCACCCGCACCGCCTTCCTCGCGGCTGATCCCCGGGCGGTCGCGGCCCTGCTGGAGGCCACGGACCGGACCCCGGCGGTCCCGGATGACGTGCTCGCCGGGTCCGCAGTGCCGGCCCTGTGGATGGCGGGCACCGAGGATCATCCGCGATTCGAGGAGTCGCAGCGGGCCGCCGCACTGATGCCGGATGCGGAGTTCGTGCCGCTGCCGGGCCGCGACCACGGCGCCACCCTGTTCCCGCCGGACGAGGTGCTCGCGCACGTCCTGCCGTTCCTGCGCTGAGACGAGTTCAGTGCTGCGTACGGCACCCCTCGAACGCCGGGAGCGGTGCCGCCGGTCGCACTCGGCGCCGCTGGGCGGGGCTGCCGCGCAGCCGGGCGGGGCCGGTCAGAGGATCTGGCGCACCAGTGCGAACAGGGCGACGGCGACGATGATGCCGCGCAGCAGCCACTCCGGCATCCGCTTGGCGAGGTGGGCACCGAAGTATCCGCCGAGCAGAGCACCGACGGCGATCGCCGCGGTCGCGAGCCAGACGATCTCGACCCCCAGCACGAAGTGCGCGATCAGGTACACGGTGGCGGCGGCGAGGTTCACGATCAGGCTGAGCAGGTTCTTGATGCTGTTGACCGAACGCATCGAGCGCCCGGTGAACGCACCGAGCACGCCGAGGTAGAGGATGCCCTGAGCAGCGGTGAAATAGCCGCCGTAGACCGAGGCGGCGCCCATCGTGCCGATCAGGCCCGGCGAGCGGTACGGGCTCCGTGACGCGGCCCCGACGATCGCATCCGTCCCGGCCTCCGTCGCAGCGCCCCCCTCGAGCGCAGGGCCGGCGGCGGTGACCGGGCCACGGCCTCGCTCCGCTGCCGCGGTGGCGGTGCTCCCGGCCGCTCGGCGTGCCGCGCGCCGTTCCTGAGAGGAGCGGAGCGCGGCGGTGATGCGCTTCTGGAAGACGACCATGCCCAGTGCGAAGACGATGAGCAGCGGCACGATCACATCGAGCGCGCCGGTGGGAGAGATCAGCAGCAGCAGCGCACCGCCGGTGGCGCACACGGCGGTGACCGCCATGAGCGGGCCGAGATTCCCCTTCTCCTCAGCGATCTCGCGGCGATACCCGTACACGGAGCCGAAGGTCGAGAAGAGGATCCCGATGGTGTTGGTGCGCACCGCGACCCCCGGCGGGATCCCGAGGGCCAGCAGCACCGGGAGGGTGAGCAGCGACCCGGAGCCGACTGCGGCGTTGATGGCTCCGGCGAGGGTGCCCATGACGAGCAGGACGATCAGCGAGACGGGTTCCACGAGCGTCGACTCTACCCACGAACTCACGTGCGGCGGCTCGCGTCCTGCCCCTCGGCCGCGAGCCGCCGCAGCCTGGACGGGTCAGCCCGCGGGCAGCAGCCAGTCGTTCGGCGCGAACAGCTCGATGTGCACCCGCTCGGGATCCGCCCCGAGCTCCTCCAGCTGCCCACGCACGTTCTGCAGGAAGCCGTGGGAGCCGCACAGGTAGATCGCGGCGTCCTCGCGCAGGTGCTCGGCCCGCAGGCCCATCCGCCCCGCGTGCACCCTGACCCTGCCCGTGGCGGTCCCGGGGAGCTCCTCGGCGGGCTGCGCGGAGGTGAACCACAGCCCGAGCCGCGCATCCGCCCCCTCGGGCAGCGCGCACACGGTCGCCACCAGCTCGCGGACGTGAGCGGAGTCGCCCGCGTCCCGGTCGGCGTGCAGCACGCGCACCGGGCGGTGGGGCTGCGCGGCGGCGAGGTGGCGCAGCATCCCGAGCATCGGGGTGATGCCGATGCCGTTCGAGATCAGCACCACCGGGTCCTCGCTGCGGGTCTCCAGGGCGAGGTCGCCGTAGGGCAGGGTGACCTGCAGCCGGTCGCCCTCCCGGAGGTTCCCGTGGAGCCAGGAGGAGACCTCGCCCCGGGGGTCCGGATCCGCGGCGTCGACGCGACGCACGGTGATCCGCCAGCGGCCCTCTCCCGGGGCGTCCGAGAGCGAGTACTGGCGCAGCTGTCGGGCGCCGTCCGGCAGTCGCACCCCGACGGTGGTGTACTGGCCGGGGACGAAGTCCCGCAGCGGCTCCTCGCCCGCCACGGCGCAGAGCACATAGGAGGCCACGCTCGAGCTCTCCTGGGTGCGGCGGAGCACGACCGCCTCCCGGAACACGTCTCCGGGGGCGACCTCGGCCGCGGCGTACAGCTCCTTCTCGAAGTCGATGAGGGTGGCCGCCATGTGCCAGTAGACCGCATCCCAGGCGGCGGCGATCTCGGCGGTGACGGTCTCCGCCCCGAGCACCTCGACGATCGCCGCCATCAGGTGCTCATGGACGATGCCGTACTGATCCTCGGTGATGCCGAGGGAGGCATGCTTGTGGCCGATGCGCCCCAGCATCTCGCGCGGGCTCGGGGCCTCCGGGGTCACCAGCAGGGTGGCGTAGGTGGCGACCGAGGCGGCGAGCGCCTTCTGCTGGGCGCCCTGCGCCTGGTTGCCCCGGTTGAAGGTATCCGCCAGCAGCTCCGGGTGGGCGCTGAACATGCGCTGGTAGAAGACCGGGGCGATCTCCTCGATGTGCGCACCGACCAGCGGGAGGGTCGCCTTCACGGCCTCTTCGTGGGCTGGTGCGAGCCGGGCGTCCGGATCCAGCTGCGGGTGGAGAGCATGGGCGACATCGACGGTCACGTCGGTTCCTTCCTGGTGGGGTGGAGCATTCCGACGCTTCCGCGACGAGCTCGCCTCAACGGTAGGGATCCGACGGCTCCCGGACCCGCGACCTTCGTCCTGACCGGTCCGGGTCCAGCGCTCTGCGTGCTGTCAGTCCCCGGCCTCGGCCTCGGCCACGGCGTCCCGGAGCACCTGGGCGTGAGTGTGCTCCGTGTCCTTCGCCGCGAACAGCAGCACCAGACGCGTCGCACCGGCGTCGATCGCCCGCCGCCGCAGCGCCTGGGCGGCGCCGGAGTCGTCGAGCTCCCTGCGGTAGTGGCCGGCGAACTCCTCGAAGTCCAGCTCCCCGCTGTGGAAGGCGGTGCGGAGGTCCGAGCTGGGGGCGGCGTCCTGGTCCCAGTCGTCGTGCTGCAGGCGCTCCTTCTTCACGCCCCGCGGCCAGAGCCGGTCCACCAGCACCCGGAACTCCGTCGGGTCGGAGCCCTCGTCATCGAGCATGTCGTGGACGCGGGCCAGGTCGATGTGCAATGCGGTCATCAGAACTCCTTCGATGGGCGACCACCAGCGGTGAGTCAGCAGCGATGCGGTGGCCGGAGAAACGATGCGGTGGCCGGGGAAACGCAGGGACCCGGCCCGCGCGACGGCGAGGACCGGGTCCGGGAAGCGGGGCGCCTCAGACCAGGGCGGCCTTCGCGGCCTCGTAGTCGGGCTCGTCGGTGACCTCGGCGACATGCTCGGTGTGGACGACCGCGCCGCTCTCGTCGGTCACGACGACCGCGCGGGAGAGCAGGCCCGCCAACGGGCCGTCGTCCATCGTCACGCCGAAGTCCTGGCCGAAGGTGGAGCGGAAGGCGGAGCCGGTGACGACGTTCTCGATGCCCTCGGCGCCGCAGAAGCGGGCCTGGGCGAAGGGCAGGTCCTCGGAGACGCAGACGACCACGGTGTTCTCGAGGCCCGCGGCGAGCTCGTTGAACGTCCGCACGCTCATCGCGCAGGTGCCGGTGTCCAGCGAGGGGAAGATGTTCAGCACCACGCGCTTGCCGGCGAGGTCCGAGCTGCTGACGGCGGACAGGTCCTGGCCGACGAGTTCGAAGGCCGGCAGGGCGGCGCCCTGCGAGGGCAGCTCGCCGACGGTCGTGACGGGATTGCTGTGGAAAGTAACGGAAGTCATGCCGCCATCATCATCCTTCGAGCCCAGCGGTACAAATTGGCCCCTGGGGCGTCTCGGGGAACCGGGGCCGCGATCAGTCCATCGTCGCGCGCAGGCGTCCGATCTGCTCCGGGACGTCGAAGTCCGCTGCGGGCCACTGCGGGTCGATGCCCTCCAGTGCATCCAGCAGCAGCTGCTGCACGGCGATGCGGGCGTACCACTTGCGGTCGGCCGGGACCACGGTCCAGGGGGCGCCGACCGTCGAGGTGGCGCGCAGCGCCTGCGTGTACGCCTCCATGTAGTCGTCCCAGTGCGCGCGCTCGTCGACATCGGCCGGGCTGAACTTCCAGTGCTTGTCCGGCCGTTCCAGTCGTTCCAGCAGCCGCTTCCCCTGCTCCTGGCGGGAGATGTGGAGCATGACCTTCACGACCGTGGTGCCGGCCTCGGTGAGCTCCCGCTCGAAGGCGTTGATGGCGGTGCAGCGCTCGCGGATCTCCGCGGCATCGGCCCAGCCGTGCACCCGATGGATCAGCACGTCCTCGTACTGCGAGCGGTCGAAGACCCCGATGATCCCGGGAGCGGGGGTGTGCTTGCGGATCCGCCACAGGAAGTCATGACGCTTCTGGGCCGGGGTGGGCGCCTTGAAGGCGGTGATGTCCACGCCCTGCGGGTCCACGTTCCCCACCACGTGCCGCATGATCCCGCCCTTGCCGGCGGTGTCCATCCCCTGCACGATCAGCAGCACGGAGCGGCCGTCCCGCTCTCCGTGATGCGCCGCGTACAGGCGCTCCTGCAGGTCGTCGAGCGCACGATCGCGCAGTGCGAGCAGCTCCTTGCCGTCGGCCTTCTTCCCCTCGAAGCCGGGGGTGGCGCGCGGGTCGAACCCGGTGACCTCGCCGGTCCAGCCGGAGTCGAGGGGAAAGCCCCTGGGCGTCCGCTCCGGGGCCGCGGTCTTCTTCGACTTCTTCGACGTCTTCGCCATGCAGGCAGAGTAGACCCCTCGCCCCCGGCGCGTCGGCGATCCGCGGCTGACTTGACTCCGCCGCCCCGGCGGCGGAATGTCGTGGCATGACTCTCACCGCCATCACCCACGCCCACGTCGTCCCGATCCAGGGCGAGCCCTTCGACGGCACCGTCCTGATCCAGGACGGCCGCATCACCGACCTCGGCCCGGAGCTGGAGGTCCCGGCGGAGGCCGAGGTCCTCGATGCGGCAGGCGGTTGGCTGCTGCCGGGCTTCATCGACGCCCATGTGCACCTCGGGGTCGCCGAGGAGGGTGAGGGCTGGGCCGGGGAGGACACCAACGAGATGACCGAGCCCGTGATGGCCGCGGCCCGGGCGATCGATGCGATCAACCCCGTCGAGATCGGCTTCGACGACGCGATCGTCGGCGGGATCACGGCGGTGAACGTCAACCCCGGCTCCGGGAACCCGATCGGCGGCCTCGCGGTCGCGATCCGCACCCACGGCCGGGTGGTGGATGAGATGGTGCTGCGCAGCCCCTCCGGGCTGAAGGCCGCGCTCGGGGAGAACCCCAAGCGGGTCTACGGCGAGCGTTCGCAGACCCCCTCGACCCGGCTCGGCGTCGCCCTGACCATCCGGCAGGCCTTCGCGAAGGCCCGTGCCTGGGCCGCCAAGCCGGTGGAGGACCGCGACTCGGACCTGGTCTCCGAGGCGCTCAGCCGGGTGCTGGCGCGGGAGATCCCCTGGCGCCAGCACTCCCATCGGGCCGATGACATCGCCACCGCACTGCGGATCGCCGAGGAGTTCGGTTTCGAGCTGGTGCTCGACCACGGCACCGAGTCCTACCTGATCGCCGACCGGATCGCGGAGGCCGGGGTGCCGGTGCTCTACGGCCCGCTGATCGTCTCGCGGTCCAAGGTGGAGGTGCGTCACCGCACCCCGAAGGCGCCCGGCATCCTCACCGCGGCGGGGGTGAAGGTCTCGATCATCACGGACCATCCGGTGGTGCCGATCGAGTTCCTCGTCGACCAGGCCGCCCTCGCGGTCAAGCACGGGATGGCCCCGGCCGATGCCCTGCGGGCGATCACCCTGAACCCGGCCGAGGTGCTGGGGGTCGCGGACCGGCTCGGCTCGCTGGCTCCGGGCAAGGACGCGGACCTGGTGCTGTGGGAGGGGGATCCGCTGGACGTGCGGCACCGGACGCTGCGCGTATGGCAGGGCGGCCGTGAGGTGATGCATCGCGATGCGGCCGGCGAGCCGGTGATCGCCCCGCGCTGACGACGGGAGGGGCCGCGTCGGCGCCCGGGGGGTCTCCGGGCGCCGCCGAGGTCAGTCGTCGATCCGGACGTCGCCGGTCTCGACGTCGACCTCCACCTCGACGTCTCCTCCCTCGGCGCGGTCGATGTCGATCTGGTAGCGGATGGTGCCGCTGTCGGAGTCCAGCTCCCAGCCGCTGACCCGCCCGGGTTCCTGACCGAGCGCGATCTCGATCGCCTCGGAGGGCGTCATCGGCGCGGTCACGTCGACCACGGGATCCTGGTCGTCGTCCTCATCGCTCTCGTGCTCGGTGACCTCGCCGGTGGTGGCGTCGATGTCGAGCTCGTGCTGGGTGCCCTCCTCGAGGAGCACGATCTCCCACTCCCATGCTCCGGCGCGGTCGTCGTGATCGATCTCGATCTGGACCAGGTCGCCGCCGCCGGTGGTCTCGGTGGCGATCTCGATCGCGCGCTCGGCGGTGATCGGCAGCTCCGCGGTGGCCAGATCCGCGTCCGCAGGCAGCGCCTCCGCTGCGGGATCCTGCTCATCGGGCGCCTCCGCTCCGCCATCGCTCGCGGCCCCGTCGGCGGTGGCGTCGTCCTCGGCCGGGGCACCGGCCTCGGAGTCGCCGCCGCCGTCGGAGGCACCGCCGTCCTGGGCGGTGCCGGGCTCGTCCGCAGGGGCGGCACCGTCCTCACCCTGCTCGGTGCCGCCGCAGCCGGCGGCGAGGGCGATCACGAGCGCGCCGAGCGCGGCGGCGCGGGCGGTGCTGCGGGGACGGAGGATCGTGCGGGTCATGGCGGGACACCTTCCTGGGGAGGGACTCCCGCCGCCCTGCGGCGCGGTCCCGAGGTCATGGCCGTGGAAGCGGCCGGATATACCCAGCGTAGAGGCGAAGCAGAAGGTCAGGGCGACTCTGAGGGGACTCTCATCCCCACCTCATCTGCCCGCTCCCGTGCCTCTGCGCACGGGCAGGTCGCGAACGGGCTCGGCTAGGATCGACCGACGAGAGCCGATCGCTGAGGCGCGACGGGCGACAGCCGAGGCCGAGCCGGGCGCGGCCCGGCAGCGGGATGCGGAGACACGGGAGCGAGCATGAGCGAGGACACCGAGGACGGTGCCGACCGGGTCCGGCGGATCGTGCGTGTGCGGGGCCGGGTGCAGGGGGTCGGGTTCCGGATGGATGCCGCCGCCGAGGCAGCACGGCTGGGGGTCGGCGGCACCGTGCGGAACCTGCTGGACGGCAGCGTCGAGGCGGCGCTCGAGGGCAGCCCCGAGGCCGTGGAGGCGATGATCGCTCAGCTGCGCCGGGGTCCCTCCGGCGCCCGGGTCGACGGGGTCGACGTGCGCCGGGAGGATCCTCGCGGCGTCGCCTCGTTCCGGATCACCGGTTGAGCGACGCCGCCGGGTCCGGGACCCGGGAGGTGCGCAGATAGTGCCCGACCAGCAGCGCCCCGCCGCCCACCATCAGCACCGAGGTGAGGATCATCGGGGTCAGTCCGGCGGCGTCGAGGATCAGCCCGCCGATCAGGGCCCCGATCGCGATCGCGGTGTTGAAGCCGGCACTGTTCAGCGCCGTGGCCTCCTCCAGGACCTCTCCCGCCTCGGAGCCGATGAAGGCCTGCATCGCCACCGAGATAGCGCCGACGCACAGCCCCCATCCCGCCATCACCGCCAGCGCTCGCCGCGGGTCGTCCATCACGGTCAGCACGGCGAGCAGGCTCAGGCCGATCCCGGTGACCACCACCAGCACTGCGACCGGCGGGCTGCGGCGCACCAGCGGGCCCACCGCGAAGTTCCCCACCAGCCCGGCGACGCCGAACACCAGCAGCATCAGCCCGATGTCCCCCAGCCCCACGCCGGCGCGCTCGAGCAGGACGGGGCTGATATAGCTGTAGGTGAGGAACTGTCCCACCACCGCCAGCGCGATCAGGCCGAGCGCGTAGCGCACCCCGCGGGTGCGGGCGGCGGCGAGCATCATCCGTCCCGTCACCTTCACCGGGGAGCGGACCGGCTCGACCAGCACCAGGATCAGCAGGGCGACCCCGGCGGCGACGATCCCGACCACCGCGAAGGCCAGGCGCCACCCCAGGTGGGTGCCGATCCAGGCGGCCACCGGCACCCCGAGCACGAGCGCTCCCCCGGCGCCGGCGAAGGCGATGGTCAGCGCCCGGGCGGCATGCTTCGCGGGCACCTGTCCCAGGGCGACGATCGCCATCACCGCCCAGTACAGGCCGATCGCGACCCCGGCGAACAGCCGCGCCAGCAGCAGCACGGCGAAGGTCGGGGCGATGACGCTCAGTGCGCAGGACAGCGCCACCGAGGCCAGCGCCAGGACCAGCACCAGCCGTCGGTCCAGGCCGCGCACCAGGACGGGTGTGCACAGGGCGACCGCGCCGGCGAGGATCCCCGGGACCGTGACCGCGAGACCGGCCACGCCCTCGCTCACGCCGAGATCCGGAGCCATCACGCTGAGCACCCCGATGGGCAGCTCCTCGACGGTGATGAGCACGAAGATCCCGATGGCGAGCGCCACCACTCCTGCCCATCGGCGTGCGCTGTCCACTGTGCTCCTTCGGTCTCCGGCCTGGTCGAACGCTCACACGATAGGGCACCGCCGGTCCCCGGACGGCGGACGTCCCCGGCCGCTCCTGGCGGCCGGGGACGTCACGCGTCTGCAGTCGGTGACGGGCGCTGTCAGCCCACGGCGCCGAAGGCCTCGCCGATCTCCTGCTCGCCGTCGTTGTAGGGCAGCGTCTTCCCGGCCGTGCCGGGCCGCTCGAGGGCGGCCGCGATGGTGCGGGCCACGTTGCCGCGAGAGACGGTGCCGGCCTCGGCGGCAGCCAGCGCGATCCGCCCCGTCGGCTCCTCGAGGGTGAGACCGGAGGGCTGCAGGATCGTCCATGCCAGCTGCGTGCCGCGCAGGTGCTCATCGGCCTGCGCCTTGGCCTCCGCATAGGCGTGGAAGGGCTCCGACTCCGGGACGCCGTGGTCCAGGCTCGCCCCGAAGTAGCTGATCATCAGGTAGCGATCCGCGCCGACCCGCTGGGCGGCGTCCATCGAGGCGATCGCCGCGTCCTGATCCACGGCGCGGGTGCGCTGCGGGGCTCCGCCGCCGGCTCCGGCGGTCCACACCACCGCGTCCTTGCCGCGCAGCAGCTCGTCCCAGCCCGGTCCGTCGAGGGTCTCGATGTCGGTGAGCACCGCCTGGGCGCCGGTGGCCTCCACCTCCGCCGTGTGGTCCGGGTTGCGGATCACTGAGTGGACCGTGTGGCCGGCCTCCACCAGCAGCGGGGTCGCGAGCAGCGCGACCTTGCCATGTCCTCCGATGAGTGCGATATCCATGTCCTCACCATGTCACCGCAGCCGGACGCCGTCGACCCCCGGGCCGCCGCTTTCGCTGTGGGGTGATTCCGGCCCGGCGACCGACCGCGGTGGGCGGCTCCGGATCCCGGCTCGACGGTGCCGGCGGGGCCGACTCGCCCGGTTATCCTGGCCCCGGTCGCCGCAGGGCGGCCCGCTCCTCGAGGGAAGGGACCTCAGCATGGCCGGTGGACTCGCCGCACTGCTCGATGACGTCGCCGTGCTCGCCCGCCTGGCCGCCGCCAGCGCCGATGACGTGGCGGCCGCGTCCGCGAGAGCGGGGTCGAAGGCCATGGGCGTGGTGATCGACGACGCCGCGGTGACCCCGCAGTACGTGAAGGGGCTCAAGCCCCAGCGCGAGCTGCCGATCATCTGGCGGATCACCAAGGGCTCCTTCCGCAACAAGCTGCTCTTCATCCTGCCGGCCCTGCTGCTGCTGAGCGTGTTCGCGCCCTGGGCACTGACCCCGATCCTCATGCTCGGCGGTCTGTATCTGAGCTTCGAGGGTGCGGAGAAGATCTGGGAGCTGGTCCGTGGCAAGCCCAAGCAGGCACCGGCCGCCGCCAAGGGCCCGGACGCCGAGGACAAGATCGTCTCCAGCGCGGTGCGCACCGATCTGATCCTCTCCGCGGAGATCATGGTGATCTCCATGAACTCGATCGAGGCGGAGTCGCTGTGGGCGCGCGCGATCGTGCTCGTGGTGGTCGCGATCGGCATCACCGTGCTGGTGTACGGCGCCGTCGGCATCCTGGTGAAGATGGACGACGTGGGTCTCGCGATGGCGGCCGAAGGTGACTCCGAGTTCAAGCGGACCTTCGGCCACGGCCTGGTCCGGGCGATGCCGCGCGTCATGGACGTGATCAGCTACGTGGGCATGGTCGCGATGCTGTGGGTGGGCGGCCACATCCTGCTGGTCGGCACCCACGATCTCGGTCTCGCCCAGCCCTACGGCCTCGTCCACCACCTCGAGCAGATGGTGGCGGGCGTCGCCGCGGTCGGCGGCGTGCTCGCCTGGCTGCTGAACACCTTCTGCTCCTTCGTGTTCGGGCTGCTGATCGGCGCCGTCGTCGTCGTGATCATGCACGTCCTGCCCTTCGGCCACCACGGGGGCGAGGAGGGCGCGCAGGTCCCGACGGAGCACGGCACGGAGCGCGGTGCGGAACACGGGAGCGGCACGGGGCGGAGCGGGCCCCGCGACCCTGACGATCGGCAGTCCCCGCCCCCCTCGGACGTTCGCTGAGCGAGCGCTGGGGCCCGTCGATGCCGGACCGAGGCCCCGACGTCGACGGAACCTCAGAACCGGGCGGTCAGCCCTTCGACGGGGTGACCGGCGGCTCGGCCGACCAGGGGAAGACGATCCACTCGTCGGTGCGGCGCCAGACGAAGTCGGGATCGACCACCGAGGCGGACTTCGCGTAGAGCACCGCGCTGCGGGCGTCGGCCCCCATCTCGCGCAGCAGATCCAGCACCAGGGCGAGGGTGCGACCCGAATCGGCGACGTCGTCGACCACCAGCAGGCGCTTGCCCTGGATCGACTCGGTGTCGAGCATCGGGGCCAGCAGCACCGGGTCCGGCAGCGTCTCGTGGACATCGGTGTAGAACTCGACGTTGATCGCGTCGGAGAGCTTCAGACCCAGCGCGTAGGAGAGGGAGCCGGCCGGCAGCAGACCGCCCCGGGCGACCGCGATGATGATCTCCGGGTCGAAGTCAGAATCGGCGATGGACTGCGCGAGCTCCCGCGAGGCGGTGCCGAACAGCTCCCACGTCAGCACCTCCTTGGCGACGAGGTCGGACGAGTCGGCGTGAAAGGCCTGGGACATCGGTGCTCTTCTCCTGGGGGTGCGGTGCTCGCAGCGTGCTCCGATGGTAACGGCCCGCGGGCGCCCGGGACGTCCCCAGCGCGGTGACGATGGCGGATGCCTCACCCCTGTGCGGTGCCTCCGGAGCCCTCCCGCTCCGGCCCGGAGCCGGACTGCTCCGGCCCGGACCCACGCTGCTCCGTGCCGCCCTCGGAGAGGTACTCCCCGGTCTCATAGTCGTACTCGACGGGGTTGCCCTCCTCGTCGGTGCGCACGTACCAGTCGGTGACCTCCGCGGCGGTGGAGTCGAACTCGGCTCCGGTCGCGAACTCGCTGTCGGTGCTGGTGGGCTCGACGCTGAGCGCGAAGTGGTCGCCGTACTCGGCGACCCCGACCTTGACGGCGTTCTCGATCGCCACCTCCTGGTAGTGGTCGCGGATGATCATCGGGTCATTGCGCAGCTCCTTGACCAGCGCCACCACCATCAGGATGAGGATCACGGCGAAGGGGAGCGCGGTGACGACGATGAGGTTCTGCAGGCCCTTCAGAGCGTTCTCCCCGCCGAACTGCAGGATCACCACGGCGATCCCCGCCATGCACAGCACCCAGAACGCGGTGATCAGGCGCCGGGGCGAGGGATTGCCCTTCTGGGACAGCTGCGAGTTCACCAGCGAGGCGGAATCCGCCGAGGTGATGAAGAAGATCCCCAGCATGATGATCACGATCGCGGAGATGACCACGCTGCCGGGCAGCTGGTCGATGACGGCGAAGAAGATCTCCGCGGGCAGCGGGAGTGAATCGATCGTGCCGTCGGGGGCGATCGCCAGGTCCGGGTCCGCGATCCCCACGGTGTTGCCCGCGGCATCGAGCTCGCTCGCGCGGCGCTGCAGCCAGATCGCGGTCCCGCCGAGCACGGCGAAGGCGAGCACGATGATCGACGAGGGGATCAGCAGCACCCCGAGCACGAACTGGCGGATGGTGCGGCCGCGGGAGATCTTCGCGGTGAACACGCCGACGAACGGGGCCCAGCTCACCCACCACGCCCAGTAGAACGAGGTCCAGGAGGACAGGAACGCCTGCATGTCCTCGCCCTCGGACATATTGGCCCCGAGCATCGCCGGCAGGGTGCCGACGTACTCGGCGATCGCCCCGGGGATGATGTTCAGCAGGAACACGGCCGGGCCGACGACGAAGATGAACACGGCCAGTGCGAGGGCGAGGGCCATGTTGATGTTCGAGAGCCAGCGGATGCCGCGGTTGACCCCGGAGACCGCGGAGGCGATCGTCCCGATGGTCAGCACCATGATGATGGCCATCGCCACCCCGTTGCCGGCGGTGCCCAGCCCGGTGACGATCTCGACGCCGCGGGCGATCTGCATCGCGCCGATGCCGAGGGAGGCGGCGGTGCCGAACAGGGTCGCGATGATCGCCAGGCCGTCGATGATGCGACTGGGCAGCGAGCTGGAGTCCCCGCCCCACAGACCGGAGACGATCGCACTCATCAGCGGCACGCGTCCGCGACGGAAGGACACGTAGGCGACCGCGAGCCCCACGATCGCGTAGATCGCCCAGGCGTTGAAACCCCAGTGCAGGGCGGACTGGGCGATCGCCCCCTTCATCGCCGCGATCGATCCGCCGTCGTACGGCGCTCCGGGACGCGGCGAGAGATAGAAGGTCAGCGGCTCGTAGGGCCCGAAGAAGATGATGCCGATGCCGATGCCGGCGCCGAAGAGCATCGCCGCCCAGGAGGCCGTCCCGTACTCGGGCTTCTCTCCGTCCAGACCCAGGGGGATCTTCCCGTAGCGGGAGAAGGCGAGGACGAGGAGCACCAGGACCATGCCGATGGCGATCACGTTGAAGATCCAGCCGAGGTTCTCCATCACCCAGCTCAGGGCCGCGCCGGAGATGTCGAACACCTGTTGCGGCGAGAGCGCACCCCAGACCACGAATCCGATGATCAGCGCTCCGACCACCACGACGACCCCGCGGTCCACGCCATAGCGCACCTTCTGGTCCTCGACCGCGACGCCGGGCACGAGCGCAGGGTGGATGCGGTGGGGGTAGTTCACCTCCGACAGGAACCGGCGCGCCTGCTGGCGCGTGGTGAAGAAGCGGACCCGGCGCTGGGCCGCGTACTCGTCGGCCGCGGCAGCCGTGCCGCGCGAGGTCTCGCCGGGTGCGGACTGCCGAGTGCGGCTCTCCGGGTGCTCAGGGTCAGGACGGTTCATCGATCCTCCAGGAGTCAGCGCGGCATCCGGCGTGGGCGCAGCGCTCACTGTAACTGCCGGTCGGCCCCGGGACACCGGGAACGCCGCAACGGGCACCGGACCGACAACCCACAAAGCAACACGATCCCACACTTGTTCTTTGTGGGTTCTGTGGGTAGTGTTCCGGGCAACGCGGCACCCGGCACCCCCGTCGGCCGCCTCCGTCCCTCCGATGAAGCAGGTGGACCGATGTACGCCAGAGAGCGCCAGCGCCGGATCCTCGACGCACTCTCCCGCACCGGCCGGGTGACCGTCACGGAGCTGGCCGCGCAGTTCGAGGTGACCACCGAGACCATCCGCCGCGACCTCGACCAGCTCGCCGAGCGGGCCCTGCTGGTGCGTGTCCACGGCGGCGCCGTCCCCCGCCGCACCGCCGAGGTCGAACCCGACCTCACCTCGCGCCGGGTGACGAACGTCGAGGCCAAGCGCCGCATCGCCGTCGCCGCCGCGGCCCTGCTGCCGGCCGACCCGCAGGCCGCCGTGCTGCTGGACGCCGGCAGCACCACCGCCGAGCTGCTCCCCCACCTGTCCGGGCGGCGCGGCCCCGTGATCACCAACGCCCCGGCCATCGCGCAGGGCGCCCTGGTCCACACCGATCTCGCGGTGCACGTGCTGCCCGGTCGGGTCCGCCCCACCACCGAGGCGGCCGTCGGCTCCTCCACCGTGCAGGCGCTGCGCCCCCTGCACCCGGAGGTCGCCTTCCTGGGCTGCAACGGAGTGGATGCCGAGGGCTTCATGACCCCCGACCCCGATGAGGCCGCGGTCAAGACCGCGATGGTCCGCGCTGCGGGACGGCGGGTGGTGCTGGCCGACTCCACGAAGATCGGCGCCCGTCACCTGGTCACCTTCGCCGCCCTCACCGACGTGGACGTGCTCGTGACCGACGCCGAGCTCCCCACCGAGCTCCGCCAGCGCCTCCTCGACTCCGGGATCGAGGTCCACCTCGCATGATCATCACCCTCACCGCCAACCCCTCCCTGGACCGCACGGTGGACCTGGGCGGCCCGCTCACCCCCGGCGGCGTGCACCGCATCGGGGCCGAGAGCACCCAGCCCGGCGGCAAGGGCATCAACGTCGCCCTCGGGGTGCACCGCGCCGGCCTGCCCGTCCTGGCCGTGCTCCCCGCCGCCCCCTCCGATCCGCTGCTGGAGCTCCTGGAGGCGGCCGGGCTCCCGCACCGCAGCTGCACCGTCGCAGGCCGGGTGCGCACGAACCTCACCGTGCTCTCCACCCCGCAGACGACCACGAAGCTCAACGAGCCCGGCGCGACGCTCTCCCCCGCCGAGGTCACGGCGCTCGAGGAGCTGCTGCTGGGTGCTGTGGCCGCCGGCGACAGCGTCATGCTCTCCGGCTCCCTCGCCCCGGGCCTGCCGACGGACACGTACGTGCGCCTGGTCCAGTCGCTCCAGGGCATCGGAGCCCGGGTCGGGGTCGACACCTCCGAGTCGCCGCTGACCGCGCTGGCCGCCGCGCTGCCGGGCACCGCCCCGGACTTCCTCAAGCCCAATGCGGAGGAGCTCGGGCAGATCGTGGGGACCGACGGCGTGCTGCTGGAGCAGCAGGCCGCGGCCGGGGAGCTGACCGGGGTCCGGGATGCCGCCCTGGACCTCCACCGCCAGGGCGTGGGCGCCGTGCTGGTGACCCTGGGCGCCGCCGGTGGCCTGCTCGCCACCGACGGCACCGCCTGGTACTCCCCGTCCCCGGCCGGTCCGGTGGTCTCCACCGTCGGCGCCGGGGACTCCGCGACCGCCGGCTATCTCATCGCCCGCGAGCGGGGCGAGGATCCCCGCGAGCGCCTCGCCCGGTCCCTCGCCTACGGCACCGCCGCCGTCGGCCTCCCCGGCACCACCATCCCCCGCCCCGACCAGGTCCGGCCCGACGCAGAGCGCGTCATCCGGCTCTGACCTCCCGCATCCCGCAGTCCCTCGTCCTGCTGCCGCGGGGCGGGCCCGTTCGAAGGAGAACCCATGTCCGGTCCCCTGATGACCCCTGAGCTGGTGCGCCTCGAGGTCGACCCTCCCGGCGACAAGCTCGCCGTGATCGGGCTGATGGCCGATCTCATCGCCGCCACCGGCCGCGCCGACCGCGCCGGTCTCGAAGCCGGCCTGCTGCAGCGCGAGGAGTCCTTCGCCACCGGCATGCCCGGCGGCTTCGCGATCCCACACTGCCGCACCGATGCCGTGCAGGAGGCCGCCCTCGGCGTCCTCCGCCTGGCAGAGCCCGTGGACTTCGGCGCGGCCGACGGCCCCGCCGACCTCATCATCGGCATCGCCGCCCCGGCCGGCACCGATGATCAGCACCTGCAGCTGCTGGCCCAGCTCTCCCGGGCCCTGATCCGCCCCGAGTTCCTCGCCGAGCTGCGCGCGGCGACGGCACCGGAGCAGGTCTCCGACCTGGTGATGGGCGTGCTCGAGCCCACGGAGGCTCCGGCGGCCGCTGCGGCCGGGACGGCGACCTCGGCCGGTGACGGCGCGCCGGGCGATGCCCCCGTGCTGCTGGCGATCACCTCCTGCCCCACCGGGATCGCCCACACCTACATGGCGGCCGAGTCGCTCGAGAACGCCGCGAAGGACAAGGGCGTCACCCTGCATGTGGAGACCCAGGGATCCGGCGGGGTCACCCCCTTCACGACGGAGCAGATCGCCGCGGCGAGCGCGCTGATCGTCGCCGCGGACGTGAACATCTCCGGCCGTGAGCGCTTCGCGGGCCTGCCGCTGGTGGAGCATCCGGTCAAGCGGGCGATCTCGCACGGCCCGCAGCTGATCGACGAAGCGGTGGCCGCGGCCTCCGATCCCTCCGCCGCCCGGGTCTCCGCAGGCGGTGGGTCCGCAGCGGGCGAGGACACGGGCTCGGCGGGCAAGCAGTCCTGGCCGCGCCGCATCCAGGGCGCCGTGATGACCGGGGTGTCGTACATGATCCCGTTCGTCGCCGCCGGCGGCCTGCTGATGGCGCTGGGCTTCCTGATCGGCGGCTTCGACGTCGCCTTCGTCGCCCAGGATGTCGCGACCGGCTACTCCCTCTCCTCCCTGCCCGGCGCGCAGGAGTACGAGGGCGCGACCGGGATGCTGCAGACGGACCGGGCGGGCCTGGCCCTCTACCTCGGTGCGGTCCTGTTCACCCTGGGCAGCCTCGGGATGGGCTTCCTGGTCGCGGCGCTGTCCGGCTACATCGCCTTCGGCCTGGCCGGGCGCCCCGGCATCGCCCCCGGCTTCATCGGCGGGGCGATCTCCCTGGCCGTCGGCGCCGGGTTCCTCGGCGGCCTGGTCACCGGCCTGCTCGCGGGCCTGGTCGCGCTGTGGTTCACGACCCTGACCCCGCCGCGCTGGCTCGCGGGCCTGATGCCGGTGGTGATCATCCCGCTGGTGACCACCCTGGTGGTGGGCGGTCTGATGCTGCTCTTCCTCGGGCGTCCGCTGGCTGCGCTGATGACCACGCTCCAGGACGCCCTGACCGGCATGTCCGGCTCCTCGGCGATCCTGCTCGGCGTGATCATCGGGCTGATGATGTGCTTCGACCTCGGCGGTCCGGTGAACAAGGCCGCCTACCTCTTCGCCACGGCGGGCCTCTCGCAGGGCACCGAGGCGGCCTTCGAGATCATGGCGGCCGTGATGGCCGCGGGCATGGTCCCGCCGCTGGCGATGGCGCTGTCCACGGTGGTGCGCCGTCACCTCTACTCCCCCGTCGAGCGGGAGAACGGCGCCACCGCGTGGCTGCTGGGCGCGGCGTTCATCACCGAGGGCGCGATCCCCTTCGCCGCGGCCGACCCGCTGCGCGTGATCCCCTCGATGATGACCGGCGGCGCCGTCACCGGCGCGCTGATCATGGCCTTCTCCGTCGGCTCGCAGGCCCCGCACGGCGGCATCTTCGTCGCCTTCGCGATCTCCCCGATCTGGGGCTTCCTGCTCGCGATCCTCGTCGGCGCCCTGGTGGCCGGCGCACTGGTGACCGTGCTGAAGGAGGTCGGGCAGCGCCGCCAGGGCGCCCTCGCCTGATCAGCGCTCCCGCCGCGCGCGGCGGGCGATCCCCGGGAAGCACCCCGCCGCGGCGGGGTGCTTCCGTATGCTCGGCCGTGGCACCGAAGGCCCTGCGCAGCGCGGCGGTGCAGCGGCACGGGGCCCGGACCACGGGGCCAGGACACAGCGGAGCGCAAGGGGGCGTCGATGCGGGACAGCGGGATCTCGAGGCAGCTCCTGGCCGGACCGGGGCCCGTCCTGGCCGAGGGGACGCTGGGGCACATGCCCGCCTACGGTGCCGCGCACCTGAGCATGCTCGTCCTGCTCGTGGTGGCCGCGGCGGCACTGGTCCGCTGGGCCCGAGACAGCGACCGTGACCGGGTGGAGCGGAGGCTGCGGGTCACGGGCTGGGCGCTGCTGGCCAACTCCGTGCTCTGGACCCTCTGGGGGTTCATGCCCTGGGCCTGGAACCTCGACGAATCACTCCCGCTGCACTACTCCGATGCGCTGCGCTTCCTGCTCCCGATCGCACTGATCACCCGGGTGCCCTGGGCGATCGTGGTCAGCTGGTTCTGGGGGCTGACGCTGAACCTGCAGTCGGTGCTCACCCCGGACGTGAACTACTTCGTCTGGATCCCGCTGGAGTTCGTCGAGTACTGGATCGCGCATCTCAGCGGGGTGCTCGGTCCCGTCGTGCTGGTGTGGGGGCTGCGCTTCCATCCCACCTGGCGCGGCTTCGGCCTCGCCTTCGCGGTCACGGCGGGCTGGGCGGCGATCGCCGTCACCGCGAACGCCCTGACCGGTGCGAACTACGGCTACCTCAACCGCGCTCCCGAGGGCGCCTCGATCCTCGACCTGCTCGGCCCGTGGCCGCAGTACCTGCTTCTCGAAGCGCTGCTGATCGCGGCGGTGTGGGCGCTGATGACGCTGCCGTGGGTGCTGCTGGACCGGCGCGCCGGGACCCCGGCCCTCGGCCGGGCCTCCCTGATGCGCCGGCCCGGCGCCGCTCAGGCGAGCAGCTCCACCTCGGCGAGCCGCAGCGGGCCCTCGGAGGTCGTGATCACCAGGCGGTGATGCAGGCACGGTCGCGGCGCGGAGATCTCGAAGGGTCTGGTCTGGCGGCGCCACCGGAATCGCTGTGCGGAGCGCGCATCGAGCGTCGTCCAGCGATGGCCGTCGTCGGAGCCCTCGAGCCGCCAGGCGATCGGGTCCGCGCCGGCGCGGGCGGAGGAGGTGAGGGTGAGGAAGCGGGCCTGCTGCGGCTCTCCCAGCACCGGCAGCTCGATCACGACGCCGGCGGAGTCGAACTCCTGCTCGGTGCGGGAGTCGTCATCGCGCAGGGGGTCACCGGGATCGGTGGCGAACAGGTCCCGCAGCGGCTGCGGTCGTTCCCCGGGCGCGCTCGGCGAGGGCGGGATCCCGCCCCAGCCGGTGGGCTCCGCCGCCACCCGCAGGTGCAGCCGGCCCTGCAGGTCGGCGTGGTCGATCCAGGAGTCATGATGCTCGCGGCCCTCGACGGTCATGCCGGTGATGCAGGTGTCGCCGGGATCCTCCGCCTCTCTCGTCACCGAGAAGGGCGCCCCGCCCAGGGGGCGCACGGTCGCTCGCGGGAACAGCGGGGCCACCAGGTGGTAGCGGCCGGTCCCCAGCTGCAGCGGGTACAGGCCCAGCGCCGTGAGCAGCCACCAGGCGCTCATCTCCCCGTTGTCCTCATCCCCCGGGTAGCCCTGGCCGATCTGCTCGCCGACGAACAGCCGCCGCTGCACCTCGCGCACGATCCGGGAGGCCTCCTCGGGGGCGCCCACGTGGTGGAAGAGGAAGGGGATGTGGTGCGAGGGCTGGTTGGACATGCCGAACTGCCCCATCCGCACCGCCCGGGCCTCCACCATCTCGTGGATCACGTCCCCGTAGCTGCCCGGGAGGTCCGCCCGCTCGGGGGTCGCGAAGAACTGCTCGAGGCGCCCGCGGAGCATCTCCCGGCCGCCGTACAGCGTCGCCAGCCCCTCCCCGTCGTGCGGGACGTGGAAGGCGAAGTTCCAGCCATCGGTCTCGGTGTAGTCCCCGCCCCACACCCGCGGGTCGTACTCCGCCGGGCTCTGCGCGAAGCCGCCGTCCCGTCGGCGCCCCTGGAAGAACTCGATCGCGGGGTCGAACAGCAGGGGGTAGTTCAGGCTGCGGGCGCGCAGGTAGTTCGCCTCCTCCTGCAGCTGCGCCGCCGCCTGCTCCTGCCCGTCCTCGGCAGCGCTCGCGGCGAGCAGCTCGGCCTGGGCCGCGAGGCCGACATCGTTGAGGTGGGCCTCCAGCGTCCAGGAGACGGACTCCGCGGTGTCGGTGTCGACGTAACCGGTGAACACCGCCCGCTCGTTGCCCCTGCGCCCCACCTCCGGGACGGGCGGGGCGACGGTGGCGTTGCGCAGCCCGGCGTCGTAGGCGGAACGCGCATCGGGCAGCGGCACGCCCTTGACCTGCAGGTCGGCGAAGGCGATGTCGCTGCTGGTGCCCGTCATGCAGTCCGCATAGCCGGGCGAGGACCAGCGGGCGATCCAGCCGCCCTCGCGGTACTGCTGGACGAAGCCGTCGGCGAGCTGCGCTGCCAGCTGCGGGTACAGCAGTGCATAGGCGGGCCAGGCGGTGCGATAGGTGTCCCAGAAGCCGTGGTTGACGAAGAGCGTGCCGGGCAGCACCTGCGCATCGCTGCGGCTGTCGGTGGCCTCGCCCTTGACCGGCAGCACCGGGCTCGCGTGCACCGGCTCGGGCCGGGCCAGGGTGCCGGCGTTCTCCCAGTGGGAGCTGGGGTAGAGGTTCAGCCGGTAGAGGTTGCCGTACAGGGTGCGACGCTGCGCGGGGGTGGCCTCGGGCGCGTCGATCACCTGCAGGCGCTCGGCCCAGGCGGCGTGGGCGGCGAGACGGATCTCCTCGAAGGAGCGGCCGGCGAGCTCCTGGGCGAGGGTGCGGCGGCCCTGGGCGAGCCCGAGATAGCTGGTGGCCAGGCGCACGGTCACCCGCTCGGTGCCCGGAGCGAAGGTGAGCACGCTGCCGGTGCTCCCGCTGCGGGCCTGCTCCACGGAGACCGGAGCCGGCTCCACCTCGGCGACCACGTACATGCGCCTGGCCCCGTCGGCGCGGGCCTGGCCCTGCGCGGTCGAGGAGTCCACCCAGGCATGGACCCAGCCGTCGAACACCGCTCCGGAGGCGTCGAGGCGGGAGTGCTCGTCGACCCCTTCGAGCAGCAGGTGGCCGGCGTCGGCGTCGGTCGGCAGATCGATCTCGCAGATCGCCCCGTGGTCCGTCGGTGCCAGCCGCAGCGTGGTCCCTCCGTCGAGCCGGACCTCGTACAGGTCCGGCCGCGCCGTCTCCTGGTCGTGGTCGAAGCCTCGTGCCCGGGCCGCCGGTGCCGTGTCCGGGGCGGCGCCCAGCAGCGGCATCAGCAGGAACTGGTTCCGGTCCCCCATCCAGGGGCTGGGCTGGTGGGAGACCGCCATCCCCTGCAGGCGGGGTCGATTGTCGGCGCCGTTCGCGCGGTGGTACTCGTACAGCCAGTTGCGGGTGCGGGCGTCGGTGGCGGGGGTGAAGAGCGCGAAGCCGTTGGGCATCGCCGTCAGCGGCAGCGTGTTCCCGCGGGAGAAGTCGCCGGAGGCATGGGTCCCGCGACGGGTGTCGACCCAGGCCACGGGGTCCGTCAGCGGCGGGTCCGCCGGGCGCGGCGCGAGGTAGGGGCCGTCGATCCACCCGGTGAGCTCCGGGGCGTCCCGGTGCGGCTCCTCGAGCTCCTCGAGCAGATCGCCCTCGGGGTCCGCCGGCGCCTCCAGGACCAGCTGCACCTCGGTGACGGTGCGGCCGGCGAGGGCCGCGAGGTCGATCTGCACGTCGTTCCACTGATCCGGATAGAGGATCGCGCCCTCGCCGAGACCCTCCGCCGTGGCGAGGGTCCCGTACTGGTCGCGGGGCGCGTGCTCGGACAACCGGGTGCCGTCGTCCAGGACGAGGTCGACCGCGACCCAGGTCGCGCCCCAGGTCTGGTCGGCATCCAGCACCGGGTGCACGAACCAGCGGAGCATGTCACCGGGGGCGATCCTCCGCCCGCGCAGGTCCTCGGCGCCGGCAGGGGCCGGCAGTCGGATCTCGCACCGCTCCCCCGCGGTGCCGGTGAAGCGCACGGCCGACGGGGCGAGGAAACCCGCTGCGTCCTTGCTGGTCGGTGAGCCGACGGGGCCCGGGTCTGCGGTGGCGATCATGGGGACAAGGCTATCCACAGCCCGGGCCTCGAGCGGCGGGACAGGCCCGATGAGGGGGACCGCTCCCCATCGCGCCCCGCGATCTGGTGGGGAATACTGCAGCCGTACCTCGCACCACCAGGTGCGCCGCGCACCGCCCTCGGGAGAGTTCCATGGTTCACGCACCGGCGCCGCAGGGGCGTCCGATGCCGTCCGCGTCGGGACGGCCGAAGCGTCCGCTGTGGCACTGGCTGCTGCTCGGCGGCGTGGCCGCCGCCGGACTGCTGATGGTGGCCGCCTTCGCGATCTACATCGGGTTCCAGGTGCTGACCCGCGGCAATCCGCAGACCACCCTCGAGGACTTCTACGCCTCGCTCGAGAGCACCGACTGCGAGCTGTTCACGGAGTCCACGACCGAGACGTTCCGCGAAGCGACCGGGCTGACCAGCTGCAGGAGCTTCGAGGAGAACCTGGGCGACATCAGCGCCGTCGAGTACCAGGTCGACGACCGGATCAACCGCCAGGGCTACGCGATCTTCGCCGTCACCGAGACCTATACCGACAACGGCGAGGAGGTCGAGGTCGAGCTGCGCTACTACGTGCGCCGCATCGACGGCCAATGGGATCTCGACGCCATCGAGCTGGTGCAGGAGGGCACGGAGCCGATCACCTGAGCGCTCCCGCCGCGCCGCCGGGACGGCTGCTGTCCCCGGAGCGGTCCCGCGGCGGTGCGTCCTGCCGATGGCTGCGGCATCGCGCCTGGTAGGACTCGGCGCCACCGACCTGGGCGGCGGTCGCCTCCAGCGCCGAGGCGCCATCGGCGACCAGACGCACATGGAAGGCGGCGTCGGCCCCGCAGACCGTGCAGACCGCGGTGAGCTTCACGACCTCCTCGGCCATCGCCATCAGGGTGGGCAGGGGCTCGAAGGGGCCGCCGTCGTAGGTGAGGCACAGTCCGGCGGCCTCCACCTGGATGCCGGCCTCCAGCAGCGCCTCGATCGCGGGGACCAGGGCCGGGCCGAAGAACTGCGCCTCGTCGAGGGCGACGATGTCGGGAACTGCGGGCGCACCGGCGCGGTCCGCCCCGGCCGGGACCCGCAGCTGCTCGGCGCGCTCGAGCATCCGTGCCGGTGTGCTGCGCCCGGCATGCGTGCTCAGGCGATCCGTGCCCCTGCGCGAGTCGAGACGGTGTCCGATCACCTCGACCGCGAGACCTGCCAGGCGGGCCCGGTGGACCCTGCGCAGCAGCTCCTCGGTCTTGCCGGCGAACATCGGACCTGCGATCACGTGCAGTCGTCCTGCCTCCATGGGGCGCATGGGACGAGGCTACTCGCCGCCTGCCCACCGCGCCGGGAAGCGTGATGAGTACCGTGGACGGATGAGCACTCGGCGCCCCTCCCCGCTGGCCGGCCGCAAGCCCACCAGGAACGATCTGACCGCGTTCGCGACCCCCGATCCGGACGCGATCGACGACGTGCTGCCGGATCCCGCCGGCCGCGACGGCGATGCGCCGCTGCGGCTGCTCATCGTCGGCATCAATCCGGGGCTCTGGACCGCGGCGGTCAATGCCCCGTTCGCCCGGCCGGGCAACCGCTTCTGGCCCTCGCTGCACCGCGCCGGGCTCACCTCCCGACCGGTCGATGCATCCCGCGGCCTGGACCCCGAGGACGAGCAGGACCTCCATGCCCGCGGCATCGGGATCACGAACATGATCGGCCGCGCCACCGTGCGCGCCGACGAGCTGAGCCGCGAGGAGCTGCGCCGCGCGGGTGAAGACCTGGTGGCGCGGGTGTCCGCGCTGCGGCCGGGGACGGTCGCGATCGCCGGGATCACGGCCTTCCGCACCGCCTATGCGCTGCCGAAGGCCCACCTGGGCCTGCAGGATCCGGCAGAGGTGACGGGATGGCCGGTGGACGTCCCCCTGTGGGTGGTGCCGCAGCCGAGCGGGCTGAACGCGCACGCCAACATCGCGTCCCTCGCCGCCACCTGGCGAGACGTGGCCCGCACGGCAGGAGTAGCGCACCGGGACGAGGACTGACGGCCGACGGGGCGGTCGCGGGCACCGCTGCGGACCCGGCCGCCGGCCCGATGGCGGACCCGGCGACCGGCCCGGCGGCGGGGCCGAAGAACGCCCGGCGCTTGCGGCGACCGACCCCGCGTGGAAAGGTTGAGCGGACCCAGGCGGGGCGACGACGCTGAACTGGGCGTCGATCCCCGCGCGACGAACATGCTGGAGGTCCCCCTGTGAAACTGCCCTGGCTCACCCCCCTCCTCGACCAGGCCGGCCCCTTCCTCTCGGTCCATCTCGACACCACCCGGACCGATCCCTCCGCCGCCACCCAGCTCGAGGCGAGGTGGGCGCAGATGCGCTCCCGACTCGCAGCCGACGGCGCCCCGCAGGAGCTGCTCGCGCAGATCGAGGAGTCCGTGCTGACCCCGTCCTCCCTCGGTGGCCGGCAGGGACGGTCGATCTTCGCCACGGACACGGAGATCCTCGTGGACCGGGTGCTGCCGGCCCCGCCGCTGCAGGAGTCCGCACACCGCGGGGAGTTCCCGCAGCTGCTGCCGCTCCTGCGACTGATCCCCTTCGCCGTCAGCCAGCTGCTGATCGTGGTCGATCGGGCGGGCGCGGACCTGCACCTGCGCTCCGCGGAGAATCCCTCGATCAGCCATGGCCCGAACGGTCTGGGAGAGGACTCGACGGTCGAGGGCGGGCACGACGTCCTGCACAAGGCGAGCGTCGGCGGTGGTCCTCAGCACGGGTGGCGCGCGGACAACTTCGAGGCCCGGGTCGAGGATTCCTGGGAGCGCAACGCCGACGCCGTCGCCGGCTCCGTCGAGAAGATCCTGCGCGAGCGCCAGGTGGACATGGTGATGCTCAGCGGCGATGTGCGAGCGATCGGTCTGCTGCGCGAGGCCCTGGGTCGGGAGACCAGGGACCGTCTGATCGAGGTCCAGGGCGGCAGTCGCGGCGTCGCGCTGGATCGGGGCCCGTTCCGGGAGGAGCTGAACGCCGCCACCGACGCCTTCATCGCGGCCCGCCAGCAGGAGCTCGCCGAGCGGTTCCGCGAGAGCCAGGCCCGCGACGGCGCCTCCGTCGGCGGGGCCGCCGAGGTCGGCCAGGCCCTCGCCCGCGGGCAGGTCGAGGAGCTGGTCCTCGTCAGCGGGCACGAGCCCGCCGGGATCGAGGAGCTGCTGCGCTCGGCGCTGGCCACGGATGCGTCCATCTCGGCGCTCGAGGAGGACACGCTCGGGATCCCCGAGGGCATCGGGGCGCTGTTGCGCTGGCGCGACGGATCCACCCCCTCCAACAGCATCGGTTCGATGTCCGGGGACTCGCGCCGCGAGTGATGCCCCTCGGGGCAGCGCCGAGGATCATCGACGGGTCGGTGCCGGGGACGGCGCCGACCCGTCGACCGTTCGGTGGGGGTTCTCGACCGCACCGTCGCCGCGCAGGATGATGAGGAGGCGGGCCCACGGCACCGCGGATCCGACGAGATCAGGAGGGATCATGCCCGAGGCATGGAAGCGGAAACGAGAGCGCCAGTACCAGCACGTCAAGGACGGCCAGCTGGACAAGGGCGTCTCACAGGACGAGGCGGAGGAGATCGCCGCCCGCACCGTGAACAAGACCCGCGCGCAGGAGGGCGAGGCGGAGGAGGCGAGCCGCACCTCGGTCGAGGACGAGTCCCCCGCGCAGCGCGGCGGCCGGCGCTCCCACTCCGGGGCGGAGGGACGCACCAAGGAGCAGCTCTACGAGGATGCGAAGCGCCAGGACGTCGAGGGACGCTCGTCGATGACCAAGGAGGAGCTGCGCGAGGCCGTCGAGGACCGGTGAACCGGGAACGCTCCCCGGCCGGGCCTCCTGAGTGCCCGTCCCGGAGCTGCCGGCAGCCTCGGCGACGGCAGCAGGGTCGCTGACCCCTCCCGTCAGCCTCGTCGACGGCGCTCCGCGGAGCGTCCTCCGGGCACCGTCCCGTCGCCCTCGGGCGGGTCCGTCCGCGACACGGAGCGCACGGCGAGGATCAGCAGCACCTGCGCGGTGATGTAGGTGGCCATCACCCACGTCTCGTGGGCCGGGAGGGTGAGCACCCCGAACGCGCGCAGTGCGATCAGCGCATCGGAGAGCACGAACAGCGCTCCCCCGAGACCGCCGCGCCGGCCCATTCCGGTGGCCAGCACCGCCATCGCGCCGATCGCGGCCGCGTACACCGTGACGGTGGGCAGCAGCGAGCCGGCGCCCGGCGCGCACAGCACGATGATGCTCACTGCCACGGCGAGGTAGGGCAGCACCTTCAGCGGGCTGCGCAGCACCGAGCGGCCCCGTCGCGGCCAGAAGGCGAGCGCGAACACCAGCTGTGCGACCAGGAAGCTGCCCAGCATCCCGAGGAATCCGGGCTCACCACCGACGAAGCGCGGGATGACGTCCCCCAGCCAGGAGAACCCCAGCGCCACCAGTGCCAGGCGCACCATCAGGGGGCGCGGGGCGGTGGTGCCCGCCCACAGCGCGGCGGCCAGCAGCGGCATCAGCAGCACCTGGGTGAGGCCCGCGAGGGGCACGTTGCCGAGCAGCTGTGCCGCCAGGTGCACGAGCGCGATCCCGCACAGCAGCGCCCCGCAGAGCGCAGACGCGGACGCCGCCGCGGCGCGGACGCTCCGGTCTCCGCCGGCCCGGTCGATGCTTCGTCGCATGAGCCGAGCGTATGCCGAGCGGCGCGGGAACGGCTGTCCCGCTCCGGGGCCGCCCTGGATCCGCCCGCGGAGGCCTGAGGCGCGGGGAGCACTGGGTCACGCCCGGCGCGCACCTCGGTGACCGGGGCCACACGCGGGAGGCGGCTCACATCCCGCGTCCACGCCCACCGGAACGGCCCCATCCCCGCCGGTCACGGAATGATAACGGTCGCTGGCGGTTCCCCCGTCGCCGCAGCGGAAGGTCAAATCTCCGTCAGCACCCGCTCAAGGTGCTTGCCGACAGGGGGTGCACGGCCCCTACGGTGGCCGACGTCGAGGCGCGCTCCGCACTCTGCGAAGCCGCGAATCCAGCGAAAGATGCGAGAGGACGTGTTCATGTCCAACCACAGCACGCACGCCGCCCCCAGAACCCCCACCCTGCGCCGCGGCCTGACCCGCACGGCCGTGGCCCTCGCCGGCGGCGCGGTCGTCGCCACCGGCATGCTCGCCACCGGCGGCGCCGCGAACGCCGCGACCGGCTGGGACGAGGTCGCCGCCTGCGAGTCCGGCGGCAACTGGTCGATCAACACCGGCAACGGCTTCTACGGCGGCCTGCAGTTCACGCAGTCCTCCTGGGAGGCCGCAGGCGGTCTCCAGTACGCCGAGCGCGCTGATCTCGCCTCCAAGAGCCAGCAGATCGCCGCCGGCGAGAACCTGCTGGCCAAGCAGGGTCCCGGAGCCTGGCCCAACTGCGGCTCCGCCCTGAGCGGCGGCGCCGACACCGGCAGCGCTCCCGCCTCCTCGCAGAGCCAGGAGCAGGAGCAGCGGGAGTCCACCCCGAGCCGCGACTCGGAGCAGCGGGCGACCCGCTCCACCGAGCGTGAGAGCACCGAGCCCCAGGGGGACTGGAGCTGCGACGGTGACGGCATCGCCGACAACTGCGATGAGAACGGCTTCACCGAGAAGACCGAGAACACCGAGCGGGACGACCAGGACGAGCAGAAGTCCCAGCCCGCCCCGGAGCCGGCTGCGGAGCCCGCCGCCGAGCAGCCCGCGCAGTCGGCCGGCTCGCAGGCGACCGCTGACCTCCAGGTCGCCGGCACCCTCGAGGTGGACGGGAAGATCGGCCCGAAGACCACCACCGCCCTGCAGGACTGGCTGGGCGTGGAGCAGACCGGAGAGATGAACGAGGAGACCACCCTCGCGCTCCAGGCCTGGGCCGACACCGAGCAGGACGGCGTGGTCGGTCCCAAGACCGTCGCCGGACTCCAGCACGAGATCGGTGCCACCCAGGACGGCGACGACGAGATCGACGAGGACACCACGGAGGTCCTGCAGACCTTCCTGAACCTCTACTGATCCACTCCGGCAGCAACGGTCCGTTCGCCTCGGACCGCCATCGCCGCGCGGCCTCGCCGCAGCTCCCGGACGGCCGGGTCACCCTCGCGGGTGGCCCGGCCGTTCCTCGTCCACCCGGTGACCCGCCGAGGACGGAGCAACACCCGGCAGCAGCGCTGCAACCTCCGGCAACCCCTACCTCTTCCCGAGACCGCTGGGCAGACTCGGGTCACGGACCGCCCTGTCCCGCGCGAGCAGGAACGGCAGGGCCGAGATGCCGACGGCGGATCAGCGCCGACCCCACTCACCGATGAGCACCGAGGAGCACAATGTCGAGCACCACTGCCGCGCCGTCCGGTCGGGACCGGAGGCAGTATCGTCGGCAGTGCCTCCGCCCCTGGTAGGACGGCTTTCCGGCAGGCCCGCACACCTCTCATCGGCCGCGCCCTCCCTCCGGGTCGCGGGCATCCACCACTGAACGGAGACACCATGTCGACGAAGAACGTCCGCCTCGGGATCATCGGGCTCGGCGCCCAGGGTGGCATGTACGCCGGCGTCGTGACCGACGGCAGGATCGAGGGCATGACCCTCGGCGCCATCGCCGACACCGACCCCGCCAAGCAGCAGGTCGCCGCGGAGACCTACCCGGACGTCCCCTTCTACGACGACTACATCGCGATGCTGGATTCCGGCGACGTCGACGCGGTGGTCACCACCGTGCCGCACTTCGACCACGCGGAGATGACGATCACCGCGATCGGCAAGGGCATCCACACCCTCACCGAGAAGCCGGCGGGCGTCTACACCACGCAGGTCGAGGAGATGAACTCCTTCGCGGCGGCGCATCCCGAGACCACCTTCGCGATCATGTTCAACCAGCGCACCAACCCGGTGTACACGGAGCTGAAGGAGCTCATCGATTCCGGTGAGCTCGGCGCGCTGCGCCACACCTCATGGATCATCACCACCTGGTGGCGCCCGCAGGGCTACTACGACCAGTCGGCCTGGCGCGCGACCTGGGGCGGCGAGGGCGGTGGCGTCCTGGTCAACCAGGCCCCCCACCAGCTGGACCTCTGGCAGTGGCTGTGCGGTGCGCCGAAGAAGGTCTTCGCGAAGCTGGCCTTCGGCTTCCAGCGCGACATCGCCACCGAGGACGAGGTCAATGCGGTCGTCGACTTCGGGGACGGCGTCACCGGCAGCTTCATCACCTGCACGAACGACATCTTCGGCACGGACCGCCTGGAGATGCTCTTCGACCGGGGCAAGGTCGTCGTGGACAGCTCCAAGAAGGTGACCATCTACCGCCTGGCGGAGGATGAGCGCACCCTCAGCGAGAAGATGACCATGCAGGAGGTCGCCCAGCTGTTCCGCGGCGAGATGGACCCCTCCTCCGTCTTCACCGTCGAGGAGAAGGAGTACGAGTCGGTGTGGGGCCAGCAGCACATCGACGTCCTGACCAACTTCGCCGCGAACATCAACGACGGCACCCCGCTGATCGCCGATGGCGCCGAGGGCATCAACGGCGTGCGCCTGGCCTCCGGCATGCAGCTGTCGGCCTGGACCGGTCGCGAGATCGACCTGGTCGACTACCCGGCCGAGGAGTACCTCGCCGAGCTCAACCGGCGCATCGAGGAGGAGGGGACGTTCCCCACCCGCTCCTGAACGACCCTCCCCGCCAGGGCCGGTCCCGACCCTCGCACGCCCCCTCCCCCGCCGTCGATCCCCACCACGTCTCGAAGGAGTACACCATGCCCGTCCTCGGACTCCAGCTCATGATGCTCAAGGAGCAGATCCACGAGAAAGGGATGTACGAGGTGCTGCGCCAGGTGCGCGAGCTCGACATCGACGCCGTCGAGGTCTCCCAGGTGGAGATGACCGATGCGCTGATCGACGACCTGGTGCGCGGCAGGGCCGACTTCGGTGTCGAGACCGCCGCGATGAGCGTCTCGATCGCCCCCGGAGGCAACGGCTTCGCGCTCGAGACCGAGTTCGACCGCGCCGTCGAGGCCTGCGCGAAGACCGGCTCGCGCTTCCTGCGGATCGGCATGATGCCCCATCTGGCGATGACCTCGAAGGAGGCCTGCGAGGAGTGGGCCGCTTCGGTGGAGCCCTACGCCGCTCGTCTCGCCGCGCAGGGCATCACGCTGTGCTACCACAACCACCACGTGGACCTCATCCAGTTCGACGGTGAGCGGATCTTCGACATCGTGCGCCGGGTCGCGCCCTCGCTGCTGTTCGAGGTGGATCTGCACTGGGTCCAGCGCGGCGGGATGGCACCGCTGGACATGCTCGAGGCCTACTCCGGGGTCTGCAAGCTGATCCACGTCAAGGACTTCCGCATCGCTCCGGTGTCCCTGGAGACCTACCGCAAGGCCGAGGCGAAGGAGATCGAGTGGGCGGAGTTCCAGGCCGAGTTCCTGTCCCTCACCCAGTTCGCGGAGGTGGGCCAGGGCAACATGAACTGGCCCGCGCTGCTGCCGGCGGCGGAGCAGGCCGGCGCCGAGTACTTCCTCATCGAGCAGGACGACACCTACGGCCGCGACCCGATCGACTGCATCCGCGACTCCCGGGAGTACCTGAGGTCCATCGGGTACTGACCCCGTCGCGGCGCGTCGGCGGCCGGGACGGCACCGCCGGCCTCGTCAGGCGCGACGCTCCTCCGCCACCAGGGCCGCCGCGCGATCCAGGACCTGGGTGCGGGACAGCCCCGCGGAGACCCGGATGATGCCGTGCAGCACGTCCTCGCCGAGGGCGTCCCGGAGCTGCTCGCCGACGCCCCGCTCCACATCCGCTGCGATCAGGGGCGGCGCCCCGGTGGCGAGGTCGACGGCGCTGTGCAGCAGGGCCGCATCCGGGAAGCGGTGCCGTGCCAGCAGCAGCTCGGCCACCAGGCGCACCGTCGTCCAGGCCTGGGGCCAGGCGCCCGCGAGCCGGATGTCATGCAGCAGCGGTCCGGCGATCTCCAGCGCCTCGTCCCCTGCCCCGGTCCGCCCCAGCACGGCCAGCAGCGCCAGCCTCGCCACCTGCGAGATGTGCCGGGCATCGATCTCGTCGGCTCGTGCGGCGGCATCTCGGAGCAGCGCCGCGGCACGCTCGGGCTCCTCCACCACCGCGAGCTCTCCTGCGGCATACAGCGCGAAGGCGTGCGCCGCCTCGGCCCCGGCCGCCTGCGCACCCAGCAGGGCCAGGCGCACCGCTCGGCGGGCTGCGTCGACCTCCCCGGCATAGACCAGGGCGAGGGTGAGGGTGCCGCCGGCGTCGGCGCGATGTCCCACCGCGACGCGCGGCTGGTCCGCGACGGTGCGGGACCAGTGGGCGGCCCCGGTCAGGTCCCCCTCGTACAAGGTGGCGACGGCCATGGCGATGCCCGCCAGCGCCTGCCCCTGGGGAGGCAGCTCCTGGGCCAGGACACGGTGTGCCAGACGCTGGGCGGCGGCGGTCGAGCCGCGCTCCGCACAGGCCAGGGCGCCGGCGGCCACGGCGCTCGACGTGCCGCCGGGGGACCCGCTCGCGCACCTCTGCGCCGTCTCGACGACGAGATCCCCGAGGCCCACGTCGCCGAGCCAGTGCATGTGCAGCTTGAGCGGCACCACGATCTCCGCAGCCTGATCGAGATGTCCGGCATGCAGCGCCCACCGCAGAGCGACGGCGACGTCGGGGGCGCGGCCGGTCAGTCGCCTCGAGGCAGCCGCCGTGGCGCCGCCGATCCAGTCCCGTGCCCCGCGTCGCATCACGGCGGCGACCCAGCGCGCATGCGCCTCTCTGGTCCGCTCCGCCTCCCCGGAGTCCTCCAGCAGCTGGATCGCGCGGTCCCGCACCATCGCCAGCATCCCGAACTCCGCCTCGCCCTCCTCTCCGGGACGACGGACCACGAGATGGGCGGCGACCAGCTCCGCGAGATCGGTCGCGGTCCGCGCAGGGTCCGAGCGGGCAGCGGCGTGCGGTGCGACCGCGCACGCGGCCTCCTGGTCGAACGGCCCGGCGAACACCGTGAGCCGGCACAGCAGGTCGCGCTGTCGCGCGGTGAGGAGGCGGACGGACCAGTCCACGATGGGAGTGAGCTCGGGCAGGGCGGACCCGGGCTCTCGCGCGAGCAGCTCCGCGACCGCGTCCACCCCGATCGTCGCCGCCCGGGAGGCCGCCAGCTCGATGGCCAGGGGGAGCCCGTCCAGGCGCCGGCAGAGACGCTGGACGGACACCGGCCTCCCGAGATCGGCCGCATGACGCACCCGGGCGAGCCGTTCCGCGAACAGCTGGACGGCGGGGTCCTCGTCCCCCGGGGTGCTCGGCGCGGCGAAGGGCTCCACGGTCAGCACCTGCTCGGCGGCGACCTCCAGCCGATGCCGGCTGGTGGCCACGATCCGCACCCCGGCGCAGTGCCGCGCCACCTCCGCGGCGAGCGCCGCCACCTCCTCGCGCACGTGCTCGCAGTTGTCCAGGACGAGCAGCAGCCGCGACAGGCTCAGCAGCTCCACGATGTCCTCGGCCCGGGAACGGCGGAGGCCGAGCGCTCGCGCCACACGGCCGGTCACCTGCCCCGGGACGGCGACGGACAGCTCGACCACGACCGCCGCCCGGTTCTGCATCAGCGCGGGCAGCGTCTCGGCGACCAAGCGGGTCTTGCCCACCCCACCGACCCCGGTGACGGTGACCAGGCGGTTCCCCCCGACCAGGTGCACCAGTTCCTGCTGTTCCCGGGCCCGGCCGAGGAACGCGCCGGAGGTGTCCACCCAGACCGGCGGGACCCGGGACCATCCCGGGTCGGTGCCGCGCGCGGGCTGCGGGGGCGGGTCGCGGCCCAGGATCCTTCCCTGGAGCGCGAGCAGCGCCGGCCCGGGATCGAGACCGAGCTCCGCGGCCAGCTGATCCCGATAGGAGCGGAAGCGTTCGAGGGCCTCGGCCGGTCGACCGGCGTCGTGCAGGGCGCCCATCAGCAGCTCGACGGCATGCTCTCGGAAGGGGTCCGCGGCGAGCAGCTGGGCGAGCACGCTCGCGGCCTCACCGTGCCGCCCGCACTCCCCCAGCGCGGCGGCGTGCTCCTCGAGGGTGTCGCTGCCGAGCCGGTCCAGGCGCGCGGCCTCGGCGGTGACGGCGCCGAGCTCTGCATGCTCACCGTAGGCGGGCCCGCGCCACAGCGCCCGGGCCTGCTCGAAGAGCTCGAGGGACCGCGGCGGCCCGGCCCGGTGCGCTTCCCGGCGCAGCTGCTCGAATCGCTGGGCGTCGATCCTCCCGGAGGCCACGCACAGCCGGTACCCGCCTGGCGCCGAGTCGATCGCGGCCTCGCCGAGAGTGCTGCGCAGGCGGGAGATGACGGTGTGGAGCGCCCCGCGCGGGTTCGCAGGCAGGGCCCCGGGCCAGACCGCCTCGATGAGCAGGTCCCCGCTCACCACCTGCCCGGGGTGCACCAACAGGCACGCCAGGACCGCCTGCTGGTGACCCGACGGCAGCCGCAGGGGCTCGTCCCCGAGGAGCACCTCCACGGGGCCCAGCACCAGGAAGCGGAGCTCACTCACGGCGGCCTTCCCGCCATGGCCAGCGGGCTGAAAGGTCCATGAAAGGAGGATCCCACAGTCTGGGTTCCACGACCACTGCCAGGAGGATCAGTCATGACCACCACCGACCTCGACCCCACTGCCGTGGAAGCCTTCGCCCAGCAGGTGGCGGCCTCCCTGAGCGGCGGCGCCACCACCGCGATGATGGTGATCGGCGACCGCCTCGGCCTCTATGCCGCTCTCGGCGAGGCGGGACCCCTCACCCCCGCCCAGCTCGCCGCCCGCTGCGGGACGCTCGAACGCCCCCTGCGGGAATGGCTGTCCCAGCAGACCGCCGCCGGGATCGTCGACCACGACGCGGACACGGGCACCTTCGCCCTGCCGCCCGAGCGCGCCGCCGTGCTCGCCACGGACGACTCGCCCGCCAGCCTGATCGGGGCGGCACCGCTGGTGACCGGGTTGCACCGGGGGCTCGACCGGCTCACCGAGATGTTCCGCACCGGTGCCGGGATCCCCTGGGGCGAACAGGACCCCACCATCCTGGAGTCCACCGAGCGGTTCTTCGGCTCCGCCTACCGCGGGTTCCTGGTCCCTGAATGGCTGCCTGCCCTGGACGGGGTGGAGGAGCAGCTGGCCCGCGGCATCCGCGTCGCCGACGTCGGGTGCGGGCACGCGGCGCCGCTGCTGATGCTGGCGGAGGCGTTCCCGGCCTCGCAGTACACCGGCTTCGACCTCCACGCCGGCTCCATCGACGTCGCTCGCCGCCGGATCTCCGACGCGGGGCTGAGCGATCGGGTGAGCGCCGAGGTCGCCTCGGCCGAGGGCTACCCCATCGCGGGGTACGGCCTCATCACCTTCTTCGACGTGCTCCACGACCTCGGTGACCCCACCGCGGCGGCGGCCCATGCCCGCCGGGCGCTCGCGCCCGACGGCACCGTGATGGTGGTCGAGCCCCGCGCGGGCGATGACCTGGACAGCACGGTGGCGACCATTCCGATGGCCGCGATCAGCTTCGCGGCCTCCACCAGCCTGTGCGTGCCCAATGCGATGTCGCAGCCCGGCGGCTCCTCCCTGGGCAGCCAGGCGGGCGCCGACGCGGTGTGCCGCGTGCTCGCGGCGGCCGGTTTCTCCCGGGTGCGCCGGGCCGCTGACACCCCGTTCCACACCGTTCTGGAGGCTCGACCATGAATACCGTGCGCACCGCTCGCACCGTCGCCCCACCCACCGTCACGGTGCTGGGCAGCGGCCCGGCCGGTCTCAGCAGCGCCGCCCAGCTCCAGCACCGCGGCGCCCGCGTCACGGTGCTGGAGAAGGGGGGCGCGGTGGCCCAGGCGTGGGCGTCCCGCTACCGTGGCCTGCGCTTCAACACCAGCCGAACCACCTCGGCCCTGCTCGGGCATCCGTTCCCGCGGTCGTTCGGCCGGTTCCCCACCCGCGACCAGTACGTGAGGTACCTGCGCGACTTCTGCCGGGAGCAGGAGATCGAGGTCCGCACCGGGTGCACCGCCACCCGCATCGAACCCGCTGAGCAGGGCTGGGTCGTGGCCACCAGCGCCGGCCCCGTGCGCTCCGAGCACGTCGTCGTCGCGACCGGCCCGTTCAACGCCCCCGCATGGCCCGAATGGGCGGTGGGATCACCGTTCCGCGGGCAGCTCGTGCACGCCGCGCACTATCAGGACCCTGCCCCGTTCGTCGGCCGGCGCGTGCTGGTCGTCGGGGCGGGCAGCACCGGGATGGAGATCGCCCACGAGGCGGCCGTCGCAGGCGCCGCCGAGGTGACCCTGTCGGTGCGCACCCCGCCCACGCTGCTCCTGCGCGAGTTCCGGGGGATGGCCGGGGATCTCGGCGCACCGCTGATGCTCCACCTCCCCGCCGCCATCGCGGATGCCGCGCTGCGTTCGCTGTCCGCGGCGATGGTCGGGGATCTCGCCCCGTACGGGCTGCCCGTCCCGACGGAGGGTGCGATGACCTCGTTGAGGCGCCGTGGGGCGGGCATCGCGGTGGTCGATCCGGAGGTGATCGAGGCGATCCGGGAGGAACGGATCCGGGTGCGGCCTGCCGTGGTGGAGCTCGGCGAGCACTCGGCACGGCTCGGCGACGGCTCCGACGTCCAGGCGGACGCGATCGTGGTGGCCACCGGTTATTCCTCGGGGCTGGCGCCGCTGATCGGGCATCTCGGGGTCCTCGATGTCCGAGGGCTCCCCCGCGACGGCCGCGGCCACGAGCTGCTGCCCGGCCTTCGGTGCCTCGGCTACGTCGCGCGTCCCGGACTGACGGGCTACGATTCCCGGCTCGCTCGACGCATGGCCCGGGAGCTCTGCTCCCCGGCAGGTGCCCGGCCCCGGGGCCGTCGGCTCGAGCCCTCGCAAGGCATCCCCACCGTTACCATTCCGTGACACTGGCCACAGCAAGCGGATTCCTGAGTGGACTGTGCACGGTCGTGCACCGCACTCCCGGATCCGGGGCGTACTGTCGCCCGCTCCACCGATCTCAGGAGGCACTGTGAAGATTCCGAGCCACCGGGCGCTCCGGCGCATGCTCGCCGCTGTCACGCTCACGACGGCGGTCGCCCTGACGGGATGCAGCGGTGACCAGGCCGCCCCCACGGGCGCCAGCGACCAGGGCGGCCAGGCGCCTGCGGCCAGCGACGGCGGGCAGCCGCAGCTGCCCGACGCGGATGTCTCCGACGTCCCGGACGTCGTCGCCGAGGTCAACGGCGAGAAGATCACCAAGGACGAGTTCGTCTCCGTGTACGAGGGGCAGTTCCAGCAGGCCGCGATGCAGCAGCAGAGCACCGGCCAGGAAGTGGACCAGACGGAGCTCAAGCAGCAGGTCGCGAACCAGCTGGTGGACAACCGTCTGCTGGTCCAGGGAGCGAAGGAAGCCGGGATCGAGCCGAGCGAAGAGGACATCGACGCGACCCTCGAGGAGATCGCGCAGCAGAACGGCCTGGGCTCCGGCGACGAGGTGGTCGCGGCGCTCGAGAAGCAGGGCATGAGCGAGAAGGACATCCGCAAGGAGGCCGCCTCGCAGTTCACGCTGACCTCCTTCGTCGAGCAGGAGGCCGATATCCAGCCGCCGAGCGACGAGGAGCTGAAGACCCAGTACGACCAGCTGGTCGAGCAGCAGTCCCAGGCCGGCGGTCAGCAGGCCGAGGTGCCTCCCTTCGAGGACGTCAAGGAGCAGCTGGCCCAGCAGTCGGTCAGCCAGCAGCAGAACGAGGCGGCGACCACCATCGCCGCCGAGCTCCGCGAGGCCGGCGAGGTGACCATCAACCTCTGATCCGGATCACGTAGGGTCCGGGCCATGATCCTGATCAACGTGAAGTTCCCGGTGAAGCCCGAGTTCGCCGACCAGTGGCCCGAGCTCTCGCGCGAGTTCACCGAGACCACCCTGGCCGAGCCCGGCAACCTGTGGTTCGAGTGGTCGCGCAGCGTGGAGGAGCCCAGCACCTACGTGCTGATCGAGGCGTTCACGGACGAGGGCGCGGGCCCGCACGTGAACTCCCCGCACTTCGCAAAGATGCAGGAGGAGTTCCCGCAGTACCTCGAGCGAACCCCGCAGATCATCTCCCACCAGATCGACAGCGAGGGCTGGGGCCCGATGGGAGAGATCACCGTGGAGTGACCACGGTGCGCAGGCTGCGGCGTCCTCGCTAGGGCGCGGACCTCGAGAACCCCGTGTGCTCCGCGCTCCGCGTCGCGGAGCAGATGGGACATGAACGGGTAGTGGCCGGGCTCGGGCGGGGTCAGCTCGACGAATCCGCCCTGCGCCGGCAGCAGGCCGAACGCCTGGGAGCCCTCGCCGGAGCCGGTCTCCACCAGATAGCGGCCCTCGCTCCACACGGTGTCGAACTGGGTGCCGATCACGTGGAAGCTCAGCGGCCGTTCGGGGCCCGCATCGAGCACCCAGAACCTCACCCGCTCCCCGGCCGCGGCCTGCAGCGGGGCGTGGACATACTGCGCCGCATAGCCGTTGAGGACGACCAGGTCCGGCTCTCCTTCCGCGAGCGCGTCGCCATCGAGCTCCTGGCCCTGTGCTCCGAGGTAGTACTCGCCCTGGATGAGCACGTAGCTGCGGTCCACGGCGGGGAGGTCCTCCGGTTCGATGATCACCGCGCCGTACATCCCCGAGGCCACATGGGCGGAGACCGGTGCGGTCCCGCAGTGGTACATCCAGATCCCCGCCCGTTCGGCGGTGAAGGTGAAGGTCAGCGACTCGCCCGGGGCGATCGTGCGCATGGGCCCGTCGGGGGCGAGCTCACCGGCATGGAAGTCGATGGAGTGGCCGATGGTGCCGTCGTTGACCAGGGTCACCTCGAACACGTCCCCGACGCGGCCGTGCAGCACCGGCCCGGGTGCGGTGCCGCCGAAGGTCCACAGCTGCTGGGTGATGCCGGGGGCGACCTCCCCCTCCTGCTCCGTGACCGCGAGCGTGACCTCACGAGTGACGGGGCCGTCGCTCGGCGGCAGCGGAGGCAGTTCGGCGTCGTACGGGGTGAATCCCGCACCGGGCTCGGTGGCGAGGTCGATCGCGGGCTTCTGGACGGGACCCCGTGTCCCCGCGCCGTGGGCATGCTCGGCAGGATCGCCCTCCGCACCGGCGACCGCAGGGGACTCGCCCGGGTCGCCGCCGGTGGCGATGATGCTCAGCGCCATCCCCTGCTGGCGGTGCCCGGCGATGCCGCACCAGGCGTCGAGGTCGCCGGTGACCACGCCGAGGTCGAGGGTCTCGCTCTGGCCGGGGGCGAGGCGCGCGGTGCGGGCGCCGTTCTCGAGGACCAGGTCGTGGGTCATCGCCGGATCGGTGTTCGTCAGCTCGATGATCAGGTGCGTGCCGGCCGGCACCTCGATGCGGTCCGGAGTGAAGCGGAGATCCGCGGCACTCACCGCGACCGTCTGCACCGGCGCCTCGTCGTCCGCGGTGTCCCCGGCGGCGGTCTGCGGCGCCGGGGAGGCGCCGCTGCCCCCGGCGAGCGGGTGGAGGGTGCCGATCGTGAGGACCGTGAGGGTGGCCAGCAGCAGGGCGCCGACGGCGGCCCCGGCACGTCGTCCCCCGAAGCGGGATGCCCCCACGGCCGTGGGGGCTGCGGGCGGCGCGGGCGTGGTGAGGGCACCGGTGGCAGCCCTTGCCGTGGGACGTGCGGGCGACGGGCTCGGCGCCGCGTGCGGAGTCTGTGCGGCGCGCGTGGCGGGTGCGGGACGTGGTGCCGGGCGGGTCGGTGCGCGCGTGGGGCCCAGGAGCGCACTGCTCAGCGCCGTGGCGAGGAACCCCAGCAGCGCGAGCACTCCCAGGACGCCGCCGAGCTGCCAGGCCGGGCCCCAGCCGAGCGCATCCCCGAGCCCGAGCCGCACCGCGAGGCTGAGCTGCAGCAGCCCCAGCGGCACCCAGAACGCGCTGCGGTAGGGCAGGTCGATCCGCAGCACAGCGGGCAGGATCGTGCTCGCGTGCGCCATGATCATCGAGATCGTGAAGCCGAGGAACACTGCGTGGGCGACGGCGTCGTAGGCGCCGCCCTGCGGGGTGCCGCCCAGCAGCAGCACGGCGGCGGCGATGGCGAGCCATCCGTAGCCGCACAGGATCGCCGCGGCCATGAACCGGGTCGCGCCCCGGGTGCGCAGGGTGCGGCGCGCGATGTCATGGGGGATCAGCCACAGCAGCAGGGCGCCCAGCGCGGCACCGAGCAGGATCGCGCCCGCCTCCGGGAACACCACCCCGACCAGCAGTGCCACCACCACCCCGGCTGCGTGCACCAGCACGCGGACGCCGGCGCCGGCGCCGAGCGTGATCCGGGCGAGCTCGACGCGTTCGGCGGCGATGGTGAGCACCACGAAGCCGATCAGCCAGGGCAGCACCTCGGCGAAGTCCGCTCCGCCGGCCCAGCGGATCGCGGCCCCGCAGGCCAGTCCCGCGGCGAGCAGCTCGGTGAGCACGGCCTCGTCGTGCTGGCGCCGCCACAGCGGGAGGTAGAGGAGGGTGAACGCGGCGGTGCCGGCGACCAGCAGCAGCTTGCCCACGCCCAGCGGCACCGGATCGGCGACCAGCGCGATCGCGCCGAGCCCCAGCAGCGCCGGGGCGAGGAAGCCGTACCAGCGGGCGAGGGCGGTCGCGCGCTCCAGCGCGATCAGGGTGCCGACGAAGCCGAGCACCAGCAGCATCCCGTGCACCACCGGCAGCCGGTCGGTGCTCACCGGGGCGGGCAGTCCGATCAGCAGCAGCGCGGCGTCGAGGCCGGCCAGCAGGGCGAGTCCGGCCGGGAGCATCCAGGCCAGGCGCCAGGACGGGGATCGGCGGCGCGGCGCGGCGGGGCCGCTCATCCCGCATCCCGCAGGCGCAGCTGGCACTGCCCGGGGGCGGCGAAGGGGAGCAGCTCGACCTCGGGCCGTCCTCCGTCGAGGCCGGGCGCACCCTCGAGCAGGCCGGCGAGCAGGCCGCGGTGCACGGAGCAGACCACCTCGGTGTGGCGGCTCGCGGCCTCCAGCAGCGGGCAGCGGTGCAGCACGATCTGCTCGCCGTCGTCCTCGGGAGCGAAGCCCTGCGCGGCCATGGCGTCGGTGACGACATCGCGGGCCGTGGCGGGCGGGGCGGTCTCGGGGAGGTCCGCGGCCAGCTGTGCACCCCAGCCGCGGCCGGCCTCGTGGGCGGTGGCGGCGGGGTCGGGGCTGGTGCGGGCGATGGTCCCGGCCAGCACACCGGCGAGCGCGGCATAGGGCGAGGCGGGACCGTACCGGGTGGGACGCCAGAGCCAGGCGGGGCGGCCGCGCCCGTCGGCGGCCGCCCGGGCGCGGGTGACGTGCCCGTCGGCCAGCAGCTGGTCCAGGTGGCCGCGCACGGTGTTCTCGTGCAGCCCGGTGGCGCGGCCGATCGCGGCGACCGAGACCGGGGAGCGCTGCGCCTCGACCGTGCGCAGCACCTGCTCGCGGGCGCTCGAGTGGCGGCGCCCCGCGGCGCTGCGGCGCGGCGGCGGGCCGTTCTGCGCGGCGGGACCAGTGCCAATGTTTTCCACGGGATCAAAGGTAATATATTCAGCGGACCCGATCCGCCACGATCGTCCCGAGGGGACGACAGACAGGAGCCGACATGGCAGACATCCAGATCCAGAGCTCGCGCGAGGACGCCGTCGATCAGAAGCCGTCCCAGCAGGGATGCGCCTGCGGGGAGCATGACGAAGCGCTGCCCGAGCTCGACGTGCAGACGATCCCCCACGCGATCCGGCACGCCTCGATCTTCGGGGCGATCGAGTCGCTGGTGCCCGGCGGCGGCATGATCATCTCTGCCACCCACGACCCGGTGCCGCTGCTGATGCAGCTGCAGGCCAAGCACGGGGACGCCTATGGGACCGAGTACCTCGACCAGGGCCCCGAGCGCTGGCGCATCCTGATCCGTCGCGCCGCCTGAACCCTGCGCACGCCAGGACCGGTGCCGCGGGACCGGTGCCGAAGGAGGGCGGATCGGCGCCGCGGAAGCGGGGCCGCAGCAGAAGGTCAGTGCTGCCCGTGCCGACCCAGCGTCGTGACCGGAGTCGCTCCTGGCCGTGCCCATTGGGGCAGGGGCCTGCTGGCCTCTCCCCAGGTGGGGGTGCCCTCGGCGTCGGAGCGCCAGCTCCAGCAGGCGTGGTGCCCGGCGGGCCAGCCGTCGGGCACCTCCTCCCAGTCCTCGCTGCGACCGTAGGGCGTCATGTCCAGCAGGCTCATCGAGAAGTTGACCGCCTCGTTGCCGCGCCCGGTGGTGCGGTAGGTGAGGAACACCCGGTCCCCGTCACGCAGGAAGCTCGCCAGGTGCCCCATGTCGCCGCCGATCGGGGCGGGGGCCTCCCGCACGGAGTACCAGGGCACGCGGCGGTAGCCCATGAATGCGGTGAAGGGGTGGACCTCCTCCCAGGGTCCGGTGGTGAGGATCGCGAGCGAGACCCCGTGGGCGTGGAGGTAGGTGGCGTCGTGCAGGTGCCAGGCAGTGGTGGTGCAGCCCTCGCACTGTCCCTGGTGCGGGGCGCCGTCGTGCCACATGTGCTGGTAGACCATGAGCCGGTCGCGCCCCTCGAACAGGGACAGGAACGGCACGGGGCCGACGGGGCCGGTCACCGGGGTGCTCGCGTCGACCTCCACCATCGGCAGCCGACGCCGCGCGGCGGCGATCGCATCACCCTCGCGGGTGTGCGCCTTCTCCCGCATCAGCAGCTGGTCGCGGGCGGCTTGCCAGGATGCCATGTCGACGATGGCCGGCCGGCCGGAGGGTTCCGTCGAAGGATCCGTCATGATTCGGTGCTCCCACTGGTGTTCTCGGTGCTCCCGCCGCGGTCCCAGGCGGATCCGGGTGGTCGCGGCAGGTATGTCGGCACGTACTCCAGCAGCTGCAGACCGCCCTCGAAGGTGCGGGCGGCGACGAGTTCGAGGGAGTAGTCCTCGAACTGCTCCCAGATCCGCTCCAGCCCGGAGCGCCCGGTGAGCACCGGGAACAGCACGATGCGGAAGCGGTCCACGAGGCCCGCCTTCATCAGCGAGTGGCTGAGGCGGATGCTGCCGGTGGTGGTCAGCGGCGAGGTCGCGGTGCGTTTGAGCTCCCTCACGGCCTCGATCGCATCGGTGCTGATCAGGGTGGTGTTCGGCCAGGACAGCGGCTTCTCGAGAGTAGAGGAGAAGACGATCTTCGGCAGAGCGGCCATCTGCGCGAAGCTGGCCTTCTCCTCCGCGGAGACGTCGATCTGCTGGGCCTGCACGGCCATCTGCGACATCAGTCGGTATGTGGTGGCACCCATCAGGGTCACGGAGTCCGGTTGCTCGCCCAGCCAGGCGAGGTACTCGGGACTCTGCAGACCCCACCAGCCGGGCCAGCCCTCACCGGCCGCGCAGCCGTCCAGTGAGAGGATGAAGTCCACCACCAGCTCTCCCGGCGCGGCTTCCGCGGCGGCCTGACTGCTGTGCGTGCTCGTATCGCTCATGGCGATCGCTCCTCGGAGGAATCCGCCCCGGCAGGCGCCGAGGTCCGGTCCCCTTCACCCAAGCACGTCCGGGGGCACCCGTCCATGGTTCCGGCACCCGGATCCCGGCACTGCGATGTCGACGCCGTGATCGCTGCGCCCTGGCCCCGGGCGCGGACCCTTCTCGGCGGATCCGCCCTCAGGTGCCGCGCACCCCGCGCATCAGCGTGACCAGCATCCCGGCGAAGACCGCGGCCCATGCGCACACTGCGACCACCAGCCCGGCCACCCCGATCCCCTCCACCAGCGGCAGATGCTCGACGTGGCCCAGCCGCAGCGAGGCGACGGCGAACATGCCCAGCGGGAACACCATTGACCACAGCGAGGGGACGTAGCGCAGCGGGACCCGGTGGATCAGGTGGCGCCACAGCCCCGCCCCGAACAGCAGCGGGTACTGCCACAGGGCGAAGCACCAGAAGAGCACCACGGTCCCGCCGATCAGCCCGCGGGCGGCGTCGACCATCGGCACCGGCTCCATGGCGTAGATCCCCGCTCCGGCGACGACGGCGATCGCCAGCGCCCCCATCGCCACCCAGTAGGTGGGCTCGAACTGCTGCGGCGTGATCCCGAAGTGCACGATCCGCAGGATCACCAGCACCGCGATCCCCACATAGAGGATCGTCCCCACGGACCAGGACAGCACCGTCAGCAGCCCCAGCGCCGAGGCGAAGGCGGGCGAGGCCGGCTCCAGGCCGGACAGGCCCACGGCCAGGGACTGCGAGGCGACCGACCAGACGAACCAGCTGCCATTGGTGCGAGCCAGGATCGGCTCCCCGTCCCGGGTCATCAGCACCTGCCAGGGCAGCACATACCCCAGCACGATCCAGATCGAGGCGCCGATCCCGAGCAGCACCACGGAGGCCATGCCCAGACCTTCCGCCTGCAGGCCGACGGCCAGCACGCTGCAGGCGGCGACGACCGTGAAGTACCCGAAGGCGCTCTCGGGATTCTTCGCGTCGCTGCGCATCCGCTCCCGGTGACGGATCCACCGCGCGATGTAGAGGACGGCCAGCACCGCGGCGGCGAGCACCCCGAGGCCCAGCAGCACCCGCGCCACGCCGGCGGCTCCGGCGGTGCGCAGCCCGACCGACACGATCCCGGTGGCCATCACCAGTGCGAAGTAGCCCGGAGCGAGCCCCGCGAGCGCCTGGTCGGCGCGCGCGGTCAGCGTCAGTGGGGTCGAGGTCGAGGAGGGCACGTCACCATTGTGCGATGAATACGGTGACCTGGGGCATCGAGACATGCATCCCAGCCCTCAGACCTTGCACCCAGTGCAACTTTGCACCTAACCTCGTGCGCGGCGGCATCCGCCGCACGATGAGCGGGGACACCGCCCGGCGAGGATCAAGACGGGGGAGGATCCCACCATGGGCCACACCGACGACGAGACCCCGGAGGCGAGCGGCCGCACACAGCCTGCGGTGAACCCCATCCTGGTGATGGCGGTGCTGCTCGCAGGCGCGTTCGTCATCATCCTCAACCAGACCCTGCTGAACACCGCCCTGCCGGCGTTCATGGTGGACTTCGGCATCTCCGCGAACACCGCCCAATGGGTGACCACCCTGTTCATGCTGGTCAACGGCATCATGATCCCGGCGACGGCGTTCCTGATCCAGAAATTCACCACGCGCACGATGTTCTTCGCCGCGATGGGCATCTTCACGCTGGGGACGATCATCTGCGCGATCGCACCCATCTATCCGGTGCTGCTGCTGGGCCGGGTGGTACAGGCCGCCGCCGGCGGCATGATCATGCCGCTGATGCAGACGATCCTGTTCGCGATCTTCCCCATCCACAAGCGCGGCACCGCCATGGGCACCTTCGGCCTGGTGATCTCCTTCGCCCCCGCGATCGGGCCGACCTTGTCCGGCTTCATCGTGGACAACTGGTCATGGCGCTGGCTGTTCGTGATGATGCTGCCGATCGCCGTGGGTGCCCTGATCTTCGCCCACCTCACGCTGAAGAACGTGACCGAGCAGACGAACCCGCACCTGGACACGCTCTCGCTGATCCTGTCCACCTTCGCCTTCGGAGGGCTGCTGTTCGGCTTCAGCAATGCGGGCAATGTGGGCTGGGGCAGCCTGCAGGTGATCATCCCCCTGATCGTGGGCGTGCTGACCCTGGTCTGGTTCGTGCACCGTCAGCTGCGCCTGGAGGAGCCGCTGCTGGAGCTGCGGGTGCTGGCCAACCGCATGTTCGCCCTCGGCACCGTGCTGGGCATGCTGGTGTTCATGGCGATGGTCGGGGGGATGCTGATGATCCCGCTGTACATGCAGAACATGAGTGACTTCAGCGCCATGGAGTCCGGGCTGGTGCTGCTGCCGGGCGCGGTCATCATGGGCGTCATGTCCCCGGTGACCGGGCGGATCTTCGACCGCTTCGGGGCCTCGGCGCTCGCGATCATCGGTTTCGCGCTCCTGGCGGTCACCAGCTTCCTGCTGGCCCAGTTGAGCGTGGACACCACCTTCACGTACATCGCCGTCGTCAACGCGGTGCGGATGCTGGGCACCGCGATGGTGATGATGCCGGTGACCACGGCGGCGCTGAACCAGCTGCCGCAGCGGATGATCCCGCACGGCACCGCGGTGAACAACACGATGCGCCAGGTCGCCGCGTCCGTGGGCACCGGCGTGCTGGTGACGGTGATGACCGCCGCTGCGAGGGATCCCGAGGTGTACGGCATGGCGGGCCCGATCCACGGCGTGAACGTGGCGTTCATCGTCGCCGGTGGGATCGCTGTGCTGGGGCTGATCGGCTCGTTCTTCCTGCGCGGCTCGCGGCCGCAGCAGCCGGAGTCCGTGCCTCTGCCCGAAGAGTAGTCTTCCCGGTCACCGAGGGCCCCATCCCGGGAGGGCTCATGAGCAGGACCACCGGATCCAGCACCTGGACCGACCTGTCCGTCCTGGAGCACGGCACCGCCTCTGTATTCTATCGTCCTGTGTGCGACGCCCAGCTGGTGCCACCGGGAGCGCCGAAGGAGGGTGCATCGTTCCACGACGCCGCCAACGGTCCGGGCGAGACCGCGAGCCAGGCGCAGGTGGGGTGATAGCAGGTCAGGGGATTCTCAATACGAATGGTCGGCATGGAGCTTTGGCAAGGGGAGGCAAGGTCAGGACTCAGCCCCTCTCCACGAAGAGCATGCGACAGCAGTTCTCCTGCCACGCCCTTGGCGCAATCGGCGCAGGCACCTGGGGCTTGGGGCCTGGGGCCTGGGGCCTGGGGCCTGGGGCCTGGGGCCTGGAATCCTTCCGAGTCAACAGGACTGCGCACTGTTCAGCCGGTGGCGGGGTCGGCGCGTCGGTGCGGGGATAGACGTCGAGGTCTCCCGATGATGGAAGTTCTGACGCTCGCCATCTGGAAGACCTCGACATGTCTAACGCTACCTTCTCGGCCCCTGATCTCGATGCTTTCTGCGGCTTGGACGGACTCGGCCTCACAGCCACCGGCCAGCGCATGATGCCGATGTAGAGCAGCTCGTACTCATCACGGCACCGGTAGTCGGCCTCGGGCACGTCGAGGGCACCGCGCCTGAACCACCAGCCGTAGATGCCGGGAGACGCAGGAGCGAACTCGACGTGGGCTGCGGGGGTGGGATCTACCGGGTCGAGGATTAGCTTCGCCGCTGGAGACGAGTCAGCCATGATCAGACTGTAGCGGTGCTCAGCGACCCATCACGTAGAGCCCTGCACCGGGTCGGTGCGGCTCATGCACGGGCCCGCACCTCGCGCTCAGCCGCAACCCCTCCTCGATTTCAGGACATCTCGCTCATCTGTCATAGACGTCGGCGAAGATGAAGAGATCAGTTTCCTCGCTCACCGACGAGAAGGACATTCCCCATGACCATCGGCTACCGATCGATTCTGCAGCTCGACGACCGCGAAGACGCGCTCCGCGTGGCGGAGGTACAGCTGCGCGGCTGGCTCACTGACAAGGCACGCAAGGGCAACAGCGGACTCGAGACGACGGAGTGGGAAGGCGAAGGCGAGCACCATCTGGGCCCCCGGAACACGTTGACTGTCGTCGAGCACGTCAGCAACGGTGACAATCTGCGGCGTGCCTCGCTCGAGTACGTCGAGGAGAACTCTCATGGGATCTGGACGACCCGCGTCTACGCGATGTCCAACCCAGACTCGCGAAAGTACCGTCAGGTGCTGTGGTTCGAAAGTGAAGGAGAGCGAGCGAACAATGGCACTCCCTTAAAGCCGGCGACCCCGCGGATCGTTCGCAACACTCTCGAGACGAACGAAGCCCGGGATGCGAGTGTCCCGATTCTCGCTGGCCCGCGAACTACACGCGGGGACGACACGGACGAGCTGCTGGGTTACATCGAGGACGCCCACCGGAACATCTCGATCGTGGTTGCCGCCCCGATCCCCGGGGTGGACAGCGAAAGCTGGGCAAGGGCCGTTGACTCCCTCACGCGAGACACCCTCGGCTGCGCGTCCTTCTTCGTTCTCGACGCCGACGCCCACACACGGCTCAACGAACAGCTGGGACAGGCCCACGCGATCCCGGCGGGGGCAATTCGAACGTTCACCCCACAGGTCGATCTGACCGACCCGGCTGACGCCCGGAGGCACCGAATGCTCACGGCGCAGACTATCCTCACGGGGCTCGGAGATCACCTCAAGTTCGACGAGCGCACTAAACGTCTGGTCTCGATTACCCCGAGGCTGTCGCTCCTGGAGCGAGATCTTCCAGCGGAGCTCACTCGCACGGTGAGGATTCTCCAGCGTCAACAGATCGCGGCGGCCGAAACGCCAACTGTCGAGCAGGCCCCGCATCAGTCACCGACAGCAGTCGCTGAACCGTCCATCACCGCTGAGGCCCCGCAGCGGGACACCGAGCCAACTACTCTGCCCGAAACGCGCGCTCCGTGGTACGAGGGGCTACGCGCCTTGATCCAACGGATAGTCGGACGCGACAAGGTCGACGAACAGGCGCTGCAGACTATCGCCGAACGATTCGATCGGAACGAGACGGCAGCACGTACCTCTGCTGCGATGGCTACCAAGCTGCAGGTCGAACGCGAGAGGCTCGAGGACCGTGTGACTGACCTCAAGCAGCGGCTTGAGGCCGAGCAGTTCGAGCGCGCAATCACAGAGGAAGACCGCCAGGCTGCGGAGAAAAAGACCCGGGCGCTCGAGCTCTGGCGCTCCGAACGGGAAGATCGCTTTGAGTTCGTCGAGACCCCTAATGAGTTGTGGGAAACCGACCCGGTCAATGTCATGGCGATCATCGAGCGCCTCACCGGCGGCTCGGAGTTCAGCGAGGTCCGGAAGCACGTGACCCTCACGGATCCGACCCGCGCGATCGATGACGCGGACGCGATAGACGCCATCGACAAGAGCAGCCTGTACGCGACGTCTTTCTGGGAGTACGTCCTCGTGCTCCGGGATTATGCGATCGCGGTCGACGAGCAGGGCTTCGAGGGGAACGTCCACATGTACTTGAAGTCCGACGCTGCCAGAGGCCGGAAGTGCCCGGGCCAGCGCCATCGCGCCAACGAGAGCCAGACCGTCCAGAACAACAAGAAGCTCCGGCGAGAGCGAACCTTCCCGGTACCAAAGTCACTCGATCCTTCGGGCCAGCTCTTCATGGCCACGCACTTCGCTCCGACACACCGGGACCAGAACGCCCCGCGTCTGTACTACGCAGTAGGCAAAGAAGGTCCGACCACCAGGGCCTACATCGGATACATGGGCGTACATCTGACCAATACCAAGACCAATTGAGTGATGCCGCTATGACGCCTCGGACCTCCATCATTGCAGCTGGAGGACGACCAATGGGCGCTGAGCCCCTCGGGCTGCTGAAGTAGGCAATACAGGTTGATAGCTCCCTAGAGTATGCCGCAGAATTCACCATGGAGGAGGCTTAGGCAATGGAAACCGCTAAGCGGAGCCGCGGGGATCATCGAAAGGCATTTTTTGCGATCGGTTTCGCACTCGTCGCAGTAGTTGCTATAGCCCTTGGGGTTAGGTCGTATTTTTTCCCGAGCGTGAGAGTTGAGCACCTTGTTTTGAATCAGCCGGCCCTCGGCGAAGTGAAAGATGTGACTGGGGAGTACTGCGCCAACGAGATAAGCTGCTCGGAAGCATGGGAGACCCGGTACGGGGTATACATGCAATTTGACTCGAGGTTGGAAGCTACCCATTGGGCTACGATATTCGGAGGCGAAGGCGCACAATGGAAGGATTTTGTTCTGGATTCGCGCGATCATGATCTCAGTTCAGACGAGCGTGTCACCGCCGTGCAGATTCTCTTGGTATACGACGGCGTCTGAGATGATTTCTTAACGATCCATCCGAAGTACCCTGTCCTTCACTACGAGCGGGAAGGCACTTGTCTGATCTACTGCGATGAGGCATCACCACCGGTCTCGAAGGCAACGGGCGCAGCCCCGCGACAGCCTCATCCCCCGTAGTCACGATCCCGCGGACGCTTGGCTGTCCTGCGTGCCCGCTGGTGGTACAGGGTCTCCGACGGCGCTGGTGACGGGCCCGGCCCAGGGGTTCGCGCAACCTTGGGTTCGGGCACGGGAGCACCGGGTACGCACTGTGGAGGGTTCGTGCGAATGACCCCCTGCACGCTGGGGTCGAGAGCATCCCATTGAACCTGCGTGGACTGGTGGGCCTCCCGACGAAGCGACCACTGCCTGTACGAGGCCGCGCTCGACAACGCGCTCAACGCCGGTTTCATGGATTCCGGTCTGCTGTGCACCGCGGGCACGCCCCTGATCGTGCAGGACACCATCGCCGAGCGGTTCGTCGACGACCTGGTGGCCCGCGCCGACCGGATCGTGATGGGCGACCCGCTGGATGAGCAAACGGAGACCGATCCGTTGATCTCGACGGAACACCGCGACAGGGTCACCGACTACGGACCGCGGGATCCAAGCCGGTGCCCGGCTGCGCACCGGCGGGCAGTGAGGCGGCCCGGAGCATGCGCAGGGCTGCCTCTTCGCCCCGACCGTGCTGGACCGGTGCCGCCCGGACGATCCCGCCGCGGTCGAGGAAGGCTTCGGTCCCGTCATCACCGTCGAGACCTTCGCCACCGAGCAGGAGGCGAGCGCGCGGCGGATCTGATCCGCGACGCCCGCAGCACATGATCCGGCGGGCCGGCCTCTGGCCCGGTTCCTCGGGCGGGCCGCAGGTTCGGGCCCGTCCTCATCTCCCGACGGCTCAGCGGCTCGGATCGATGAGGAGCTTGCCGCTGGCCGCGCCCTCCATGCTCGTCCTGAAGGCCGTCGCCGCCTCGGTGAGGCCGAAGGTCCGGTCGATGTCCACGTGAAGGCTGCCGGCGGCGAGCTTCTCCAGCAGGGTGCTCAGCCGGGCTCCGTCCGGCCGCACCCACACCCAGCGGCCGCCGGCCTCCTCGACGGAGGGGTCGGCGATCGAGACGTGTCGGCCACCCTCGGTCAGCAGGGCGAGGGTCTCCTCCCGCACGCCGCCGACGAAGTCCGCGACCGCGCTCACGCCCTCCGGAGCGAGCTCACGCACCCGCTCGACCAGGCCCTCCCCGTAGGCCACCGGAGTGACACCGATCGCCTGCAGCTTCTCGTGGTGGCGAGGGGAGGCCGTGCCGATGACGGCTGCGCCCCGTGCGCGGGCGAGCTGGGCGGCGAGGTGACCCACCCCGCCGGAGGCGGCATGGATGAGCAGTGTGTCCTGCCCGGTCAGCTCCAGGGTCTCGAGGCTGCGCAGGGCGGTCAGGCCGGTCAGGGGCAGGCCCGCGGCGGCGTCGAACCCGACACCGTCCGGGATCGTGGCGACGGAGGTCGCGGGCAGCGCCACGTACTCGGCGAAGGTGCCGCCGTGCAGGACATCCTTGCGGCCGTAGGAGGCGACGCGGTCACCGGCGGCGAACTCGGGGGTGTCGGGGCCGACGGCCTCGACCACGCCGGCCACGTCCCAGCCCGGGATGATCGGGAAGACCGCGTCCATCAGGGCATCCAGGCCCCCGCTCATCACCTTCCAGTCGACGGGATTGACGGCGGCGCGCTCCACCCGGATCAGCACCGCGCCCGGGCTGACCTTCGGCAGCGGGGCGTCGGTGAGCTCGAGGGTGGAGGGGTCGCCGTACTCGGAATAGGTCATTGCACGCATGGCGGGGTCAACGCGGCGGGGCCGCGATGAATTCCCGACAGCGCTCCATGCGGTATCAGCGCGCACGGCGAACTGATAAGGAGGTTTATCGAAATCTCGCACCCGTCGTGTCAGAGCGTGACCGCATCCTTTCACTATGACTCGTATGCGCGGCATGCGATCCACGATCACCGTTCTCGCGGCAGCCCACGGCGGGCCTCGCTGCAGGATCAGGGCTGCTGGAAAGGGACCCCATGTTCTTCACCCACGATATCGCCGACGCCTTCGGTGACTGGCTCGAGCGCGGACACATCCAGCGAGCGCTCATCGCTGCGCTCCCGGAACTCGCCGACGCGATCACACCCGACGAGCAACGTCCGCTCCTGTGGATCCGGCGACCGGCCGGCGACACGCTGATCGTCGCGCGGGCGGCCGATGACGCCGCCGGGCGGTGGATCGTCGGCATCCCCGATCAGCCGGCACCGACGCTGCACGACGTCGATTCCCCGGACGAGGTCGTCGACATCGTGCGGGACGCCCTCGCGCGACCGGATTCCCGAGATGATCAGGGCGACGGGCGCGACATACCCGGGCCCTGAGCAGGCCTCGGCCTGCGAGGTCTCCCAGGAGCCGTAGCCCTGACCGCTCTCGGCCACCCGGGCTGATACAATGTAGGTGCCAGCGACAAGAGGGTCAGGGATCCTCTTCCGGGGTTCCGGATAGCTGGCATCTCCCATTCTCAGGTGTCCAGCGGGCTGTCTTCCGTGCGTCCCCAGGGAAAGAACGTGGACTCGACCAGCGGCGCGACATGAGTCTCGTAGACGTTCACGGCCTTCCCCTGAAGAACTCGCTGCCTCGCCCAGAGCAGGTAGTCAGCTACCTGAAGACCCCACGTCGAGGATGAGTCCCAGAAGCACGCTGTCACGTCCTGCGGCATCTGTGCCGCGACGTCGTCGACGGCAGCTGAGGCTGCGCTCCTCATCGCCTTGGTCCCGATCGTCGCGACCACGACATAGAGCCGATCCTCGCGGGCGAAGACCTTCTCGCAAAGAAACCTCAGATGCAGGAAGAGCGCGATCTTGTACAGACGTGGCTTGCCCCCGGCCACGACTCTCGGTTACGCGTTCTGTTTTCACGGCAGCGTCGAATCGAAGCGCGGCTTCTGCCCTGCGATGACAGCGTAGACGTCTCCACGGGTGCTCCACGAGTCGTTCTTGGCATGGAACTGGGACGGGATCCTGACTCCGCGAGATTCGAGCGATGCACGGGGCGCATGGCCGTCCCGTATCGCCTCGGAGTGCTCCCCGGGGAAGATCACCGAGCCGAATCCGAAGTAGGGCGACTCGGTCGGGCTCCGCGGGGGTCCGAAATCGAGAGTCCCCGTCTCGTCCATGTAGACGAAGTAGTCAGCTACCAGCGCGACCCACATCGTGCCGCTCGGCGTAGCGCGGCGCGAGCGACTCCATCTGGTGCATGACACTCACGATCGCCTGGGGCTGCTGGTCCGGCGGGTACTTGTACTTGCGCAGCAGCCGTTTGATCGAGGAGCGCATCTTGGCCTTGACGTCATCGCGCACGGTCCAGTCGGTGCGGATGTCCCGTTGCATGATCCTCACCAGATCGCGGGCGATCTGGGCGAGGGTGTCGTCCCCCATCACGTCCAGAGCCGATGGGTTCTGAGCGATCACGTCATAGACGGAGAGTTCGTCGGTGCCGAGCGGGGGGCTGAATCGCTCACCTCGGCTCGCTTCGGCGCTGACCTCCTGGGCCATCTCGATCAGCTGGGTGATGATCTCCGCGGCGGTGAGCTGCTTGTTGGTGTACTTCAGCATCAGCTCGTTGATCCGGTCGGAGAACAGTGTCGAACGCACCTGGTTGCCGCGGGTCACCTGGGCGGCTTCCTCGAGGATCGTGGCCTTCAGCGCCTCGATCGCGAGTTGGGACTTCGAGGGTTTCTTCGCCTCCTCGACCCAACCCGGGGTGATCGCGTCCAGTCGCTGGAGGTCGAGCCCGGCCTCCTGGTAGATGTCCACTACGCCGGTGCTCTCGGCGGAGTCCACCAGCAGCTCGCCGAGCAGTCGCCGTACCTCGTCGGAGACCGGTTCACCGCGGGAGAGGCGGTCACGGGCGTCGTACTTCGCCATCCATACCCGCACCTCCTTGTAGAACTGCACCTCGGGCAGCAGCGGTTGGATGTCGGCGTGCCCGGCGGCGAGCGCCCAGGCCCGGTCGAGCTTCGCCGAGAGGCTGCGGAACGCGTCAGCGAGCGGACGAACGTCCGGATCTTCCGGGTCCGTGTTCCCCTCGGTGAGCGGAGAGCGCAGGAAGTTGGCGGTCGCGGTGACGGCGTCGATATGTCCTCGGCGCACATCCGAGTTCTGGATCGCCCTCCAGTCGAGGGTGACGATCTCCCGCAGGGAGCCGACGAGCGAATGGACCAGCTGGGCGGCCTCGTCCACGTCGCGCCGGCCCGCGGAGGGGTCGGTGGGGTCGACCTCGTGGGTGAACTCGCGCAGTGCGGCGTTGAGGTTCTCCAGCAGCGGGGCGTAGGCGACCAGCAGCCCGTCCTGCTTGCCCTTGAAGGTGCGGTTCACGCGGGCGAGGGTCTGCATGAGCAGGGCGCCCTTGATGCTGCGGTCCAGGTACAGGGTGTGCAGGGCCGGGGCGTCGAACCCGGTGAGCATCATGTCCTTGACGATCACGATCTCGAGTTCGTCGCTGGGGTCCTTGACCCGCTGCTTGACGGCGGCGATCGCACCGGGCCGGCGCATATGGGTTTTGATCTGCGCGGGGTCCGAGGGGTTCGCGGTGTAGACGACCTTGATCTTGCCCTTCGCATCGGAGTCGTCGTGCCAGTCCGGGCGCAGTGCGACGATCTCCTCGTACAGCCGCGCGGCGATGGAGCGGGTGGCGGTGACGATCATGGCCTTGCCGGGGCCCTCGATCATGGGGCGCAGGTTCTCGCGGCGCTGCTCCCAGTGGGCGACGAAGTCCGCCGCGAGGGTGGCGAGCCGGTCGGGCGCGCCGTAGAGGGCTTCGAGCACGGCGACGGACTGCTGCAGGCGCTGCTTGTCCACCTCGTCCAGCCCGGTGGTGGCCTCCTCGGCGGCGTCGTCGATCGCGTCGTCGTCGAGGTCGGCGAGCCGGGCGAGCTGGATCAGTCGGGGCTCGAAGTAGACGGGGACGGTGGCGTTGTCCTCCACGGCGCGGCGCAGGTCGTACACGTCGATGTCGGCGCCGAACACCTCGCGGGTGTCGCGGTCCGCCTCCCGGATGGGGGTGCCGGTGAAGGCGATCAGCGCGGCGTTGGGCAGGGCGCTGCGCAGGTGGCGGGCGTAGCCGTCGAGGTCTCCGTAGTGGCTGCGATGGGCCTCATCGGCGATGACGATGATGTTGCGACGGTCCGAGAGCAGGGGGTGGGCGGTGCCCGCTTCCCGTTCGGCCTGGGAGCGGCCGAACTTCTGCAGGGTGGTGAAGTAGATCCCGCCGGTGCGGCGCTGGCTGAGCTGGCTGCGCAGCTCCTCGCGGGAGCCGACCTGGCGTGGCTGCTCGGGCAGCAGCGTGGAGCGCTGGAACCCGTCGAACAGCTGGGTGTCCAGCTCGGTGCGGTCGGTGAGGACGACGATGGTGGGGTTCGCCAGCTGCGGGTGGCCCATCACCTTCGCGGTGTACAGCTCCATCTCCATGGACTTGCCGGAGCCCTGGGTGTGCCAGACCACACCGATCTTCCCGTCGGAGCGGACGGCGCTGATGGTGGAGCCGACGGCCTTGGTGACCGCGAAATACTGGTGCGGTTTGGCGATGCGCTTACTGAGCCCACCGGCGTCCTCGTCGAAGGCGACGAAGTCGTGCAGCAGCTGCCCAAAGCGTTCAAGGTTGAACAGGCCGTTCAGCGTCCAGTCGATCTCGGTGAGGATCTCACCGTCCGGTCCCGGCTCGCCGATCGCGACGGGGCGACCATCGTCATCGACGTTCCAGGACGCGAAGTGGTTCCACGGCGTGAACGCCGTGCCGTACCGCGCGTTGATGCCGTCGGTGGCGACCACGAAAGCTGCGAAGCGGAACGCCATCGGCAGCTCGGTGACATAGGTCTGCAGCTGGTTGAACGCGGCCTCGGCCGTTGCGGCCCGGCTGCCGGCCTGCTTGAGCTCCATGATCGCCAGCGGCAGACCGTTCACATAGGCGATCACGTCGAAGCGACGCTCCACCTGACCGCGCCGCAGGGTCACCTGATTCACCACCCGGTAGCTGTTCACTGCCGGGTCACCGGAGAGGAAGCGGATCACCGGAGTGCGCTCGCGCCCGTCATGGTCCACATAGGTGATGCCGCGGTAGCCGTCCCGGAGGATCTCGTGAAGGCGATGGTTCTCAGTGATCGCGTCCTGCGACTGCGGGGCAAGCACCTCGGCGGCGGCCTGCTGCAGGTACTCCCCCGGCACCTCGGGGTTGAGGTTCTTCAGCGCCCGATCGAGCGTGCCGCGCAGCACGATGTCCTGCCAGGACTCCCGCTCCCCCGAGCCCGGCGCGACCTCCGCGCCGGGCGTGAACCGCCAATCCAGCTCGGCCATCCGATCGATGACGAGCTGCTCCCAGGCGTCTTCGCCGGTGTGGGACGACATGTCAGAGCACTCCTTCGACGGACTTCTCGGCATCCTTGACGGTGATCTTGCCGGACATCAGGAGCGGGAGAAGCTCGTCGCGGGTGGCGGCGAGGATCTGATTCTCCTTCTCGGCCGCGAGTGCCCGCTCCCACAGCGCTTTTCCTGCATCGTTCAGGCGATCACTGATCTCGGGCCACGCAACTGGAGCATCCAAATCTGCACGCTTGATATGCCCCATCGTCGTCGCCTTACCAGCGGCAATCTCGCGAAACTGATCAAGTTTCGTTTCAATCGCGCAGGCAACGGCCCATACATGCGTACCACCGTTCGGGATGACCTTGAAGATGTGCTGGTTAACGATGGCATCGTCGCGGTACCAGCGAACTGCGGTCAGGGAACCAGACCACGACATTAGCAGGTCACCGGCGCGCGCGACTTGCTTGTCCGGTACGTCCAAATCGTTGTAAACCGTCGATGATCCGATACCGTTATTGAGCTCCGCGATCCGGACGACAACTCTCCCTTTCCCGGTAGCATCTTTCGTATAGGCGCCACCATTCACGAATTGCGCGTGCGACGAGAGCGTCGACTCTGCATCTACTCGAGACACTCTCGCCCAAATTTGTTTGCGGAGAGTATCCAAGGACGCCACCAGTCCCCTGTTCCCGACTACCTTGTCATCGAGGTCACCAAGGAGTTGGACTACCGCAGATTGGGACGAGAGCTCAGGTAATTCAAACTCATAAGACAGAAAATTCTTCTGCGAGAGATCAAGGTTCATGGTTCCTGTTCCCAAATTTCTGCAGTACGCACGAAATCTCGGGCCACGAAGCGTCCAGTACAAATAACTCTGATCGACGCCAAACCCTGGGTCTACGTCCACCGCAATGGTGTCTTGAGTGAGTCGACCTAGCTCAATATCGGAGGGAACTCTTGCGACAGCGCCAAGGAGAGCGGCCTCTTGCGTCATATCCTTGAGGGATACATAAAGATCTCCTCCTCGCACGAGCATGCGCTCCGGGGCATCTCCCTCATATTTTCGAACACCGGAAGCCTTGAACCCCCCATGCTTTGCAATTGTCCCAAGCCCCAGCAGCGGAATTCCTTCGTCGCCGACCAGCCTTCCCTTGTATGATGCACCTCGGCGAAGCGAAATGAAGTCTGCGAGCCGTACAGTCCTCACGCCAGCCTCCCCAACTGCTCTCGCACCACGGCATCCAGCCGCGCCGACTCATCCAGCGCCGCCGTCAGCTCCTTGGTCAGCCGCTCGATCTTCTCGTCGATCGGCTCCTCGTCCTCCTCTGCCTCCGGAACACCGACGAAGCGGCCGGGCGTCACGGCCCAGCCGGCCTGTTCGATCTCCTCGATCGTTGCGCTCTTGCAGAAGCCGGGCACGTCCGCGTACTCGCCCTCGGCGGAGGCGCGGCCGCGCCAGGTGCGGAAGGTGTTGGCGATCTGGTGGATGTCCTCGTCGGAGAACGTGCGCTCCACGCGGTCGATCATGTGCCCGCTCTCGCGGGCATCGATGAACAGCACCTCGCGGCTGCGATCGATCGACCCCTTCGACCCAGCGGTCTTGTCGTTGGCGAAGAACCACACGCACACCGGGATCGCGACCGAGCGGAACAGGTTCGGCGGCATCGCCACCACCGCCGAGACCACGCCGGCTTTCAGCATCTGCTTGCGGATCTCGCCCTCTCCCCCGGTGTTCGAGGCCATGGTGCCGTTGGCCATCACCACGGCCGCCTCACCCTGGGCGGAGAGCTTGGAGAGGATGTGCTGCATCCAGGCGTAGTTGGCGTTCCGCACCGGCGGCACGCCATAGGTCCAGCGGGCATCGTCCTCGTTACGGGCCCAGTCCTTGATGTTGAACGGCGGGTTCGCCAGCACGTAGTCCGCCACCAGGTTCGGGTGGATGTCGCGGGCGAAGGTGTCGCCCCAGCGGGCGCCGAGGCCCTGGGAGTCCATGCCGTGGATGGCGAGGTTCATCTTCGCCATCCGCCAGGTGCGCTCGTTGAGCTCCTGGCCGTAGACGGCGATGTTCGTGGGGTCCTCGTCGTGCGCGGCGAGGAACTTCTCGGCCTGCACGAACATGCCGCCGCTGCCGCAGCACGGGTCGTAGACCCGGCCCTTGTGGGGCTCGAGGATCTCCACCAGGGTGCGCACCAGCACCGGCGGGGTGTAGAACTCGCCGCCGCGCTTGCCCTCGGCCTTGGCGAACTTGTCCAGGAAGTACTCGTAGACCTCACCGAGCAGGTCGCGGGCCTTGCTGGCGCCCTGGCCGGTGAAACGGGCGGAGTTCAGCAGGTCCACCAGCTCGCCCAGGCGGCGCTGGTCCACGTTGTCGCGGCCGTAGATCCGCGGCAGGGTGCCCTCGAGCGAGGTGTTGTCCGTGCCCAGGTGAGTCATCGCGGCGTCGATGAGATCGCCGACGGTCTGGCGGTCCGTGCCCGCACCGGCCTGGGTGCCCTTGGCGTGGGTGGCGATGTACTCCCAGCGGGCAGTGGGGGCCACCCAGAACACGCCGGAGCCGGTGTACTCGTCCACCTCCTCGAGGGTCTCGGCGATGAACTCCTCGCCCTCGCCGGCGAGCTCGGCGCGGATGGCCTCCCGGCGCTCGGTGAAGGCGTCGGAGACGTACTTGAGGAACACGAGCCCCAGGACCACGTCCTTGTACTGGCTGGCGTCCATGGAGCCGCGGAGCTTGTCCGCCGCCTTCCACAGCGTGTCCTTGAGCTCCTTGGGCGTCGAGGGCGCCAAGGCGGCCTGCGTCGTGGCCATCAGTTCTCCTTCGTGGGGGTGGTGACGGTGGCGGCGAGGGTTCCCGCGGCCACGGCCTGGATGAGTTCGTCCTCGAGGTGGTCGAGGGTCGAAAGCTGTCGGCGCAGCTGCGCACGGCGTTCCTGCAGCCGCAGCGCGGCGGCGTCGAGGGCGGGGACCGCCTCGGCGGGGATGGTGCGCAGCCGCCAGGTGCGCCGGTCGCGGCCTTTCTGGCCGGCGATGTCCGCGGCGAGCGCCTGCGGATGCAGCACCCGCTCCCGGCGGGGCTCGGGGAGGCATCGCAGGGCCCGGACCGGGGCTTGGAGCACATGGCCTCCCGTGGTGTCGACGAAGGCGGCGGCGCCGCCCTCCGCGGTGAACACCACGTCGCCGGGGGCGGTGAAAGTGCTGCGAGCGGCCACCTTCTCCAGGACCAGACGATCGATCGCCCGCTCGCCGAGGCGCTGGGGCTCGCGGACCTCTTGCGGTCCGATCACCCCGACGCTGCCCGCGGCGGGGGCGCCGATCACGTCCGAGGTCAGTCTGGTGCCTCGGATCTCTCTCGCGAACCCGTCCAGGGCGTCGGCCCAGGCGAGGGTGGGGTCGGTGCCGTCCTCGCCGGTGGCGCCCAGGGTGAGGGACTGCCCGAGCAGTCCGTCGTCGAGCTCCCAGAGCCGGGCCAGGCTCTCGCCGCCGCTGCGCTGCGGGCGGGAGAACGGGGTGAGCACGAGGTCTCGTCGGCGCAGCAGGGCGGGGGTGGCCAGGCGGGTGCTGCGCAGGAAGGCGTGGGCGGTCAGTGCGGTGCCCCCGGTGAGCGCCGCGGTGACATCGGCGGCGATCGCGGCCCGCGAGGAGGCATCGAGCGGGGTGTCTGCGTGCTCCCCGTAGACGGTCCAGTCCGTGCCGGCGTGGGGCGCTGCGGTGCCGAACACCCACATCGCGAGCCGGCGGCGGCCCCCGAAGCGGCTGAGCCCCTTCGGCAGGCGGGCCACGTAGCGCAGCGGTGCGGGGCTCTGCGGGGTGGGCAGCAGCAGCCGGTGGCGGGTGGCGCGCACCTGCTCGTCCCCGATCCCGTCGACCAGGAGCTCGCAGGGCCCGATGACCACGGCCGCGTCCCGGGGGCCGAGGTCCAGCAGCACCGATTCGAGCTGCTCGAAGAAGGCGTGCGGGTCCTGGACGTCCTGGTGCTGGAACAGCGCGAGATGCGGTGTGCCGTCGTCGACCGGGCCCACCGCGTCCGGTCCGGCGTGCGCGGCGAGCATTCGCATCGCTGCCCGGGTGACGGTGTCCTGCCCCTCCTGGGAGTCGAGGCCGAAGGCCGGCTGCAGTTCATCGCTGAGCAGCGCGGAGAGCGCTGTGGTCAGGAGCAGGCCGCCGCGTCCCTGCGGGTCGAGGCGGAAGGCTGCTTGGTCCAGCAGTCCGCGCAGCACCTCGAGGATCACCGAGGTGCCGGCCGGGGTGAGCGCCTCACCGGCCCAGGGCCCGTCGGGACGGGCGAAGGACGTGATCAGCCGGTCCAGCAGGCCCCGGCCGGAGAAGGCGGCTTCGGCGAGCTCGTCGATGGCTCGCACGAGTGCGGTGCGCTCGAGAAGCTCCGCGAGATGCTCCCGCGCGACCAGAGCGCCGAGCTCGTAGGCAGCGGTTCCGGCGAGGACCTCACCGGCGGTGAGGGTGGCCAGCGGGCCGCCCACCAGGTCGTGGACCAGGAGCAGGGTCGAGGCGGCGTCGAGGTCCTCCCGCAGCTGCTCGAACTGCGAGGAGTGCAGGAGCACCTCCAGCGGGGCCTCGGGGTTGTTCCCCCGCCCGGTCACGTCCAGCCAGGCGGCGATCTCGCCGGCGTCGAAGAGGAGCTCGTCCGCAGACAGCCGCGGCGGGAACGGATGCTCGCTGCCGGTGGAGCGGGAGCGCCATACGCTGACCACCTCGCGGCGCACCTGGGTGAGGTCCGCGATGGACTGCATCGTCAACGTCGGCACGGCTCACCTCCAGATCGGCATCGGAGACACCGTACTGGACGGGTGAGTCAATTGATCACTGTGGCGCGATAAGGGCTGTTATCTGAGCATCCACTGCGATGTGTCCGCTGGCGTTCGCATGATTGGGCCGTGTCGAGTCGCCCCGTCGACCTCTCGTCACCCTCCCGTCGGAACCCCCGGCGCGACTGCCCACCTCGCCCCATCAGGAGATGACATGTCCCCGATCCCGTCCTTCCCCACCACTGCGCAGCGCAGCCGGACCCTGCGACTGCTCGGCAGCGGCGCCACCGGTGCGCTCGCGACGCTCATGCTGCTCAGCGGATGCGGCACTGTGACCGATCCCTCCACCGATGTCCAGGAGCCGGCCGGCAGCTCGGAGGTCGCGGCGGCAGACGTGGAGCCGGCTGAGGAGAGCAGCTCGGATCCGACCGGCACCGACCCGGAGGCCGCCAGCACCGCGACCCCCGCAGCCGCCGCGGAGCCGGCGGAGGCCACCTCCTCCGAGGAGTCGACCCCGGAGCCGGCACCCGCGCCGGAACCCGTCGAGGCGCAGTCCTTCTCCGGCACGGGCGCCGAGGTCGTGATGCTCGAGCCGCTCGGCGAGGACGTCTTCTTCGCCACCGTCACCCACCACGGCTCGGGCAACGTCGCCCTGTGGTCCGTGGACGAGAACGGTCAGGACCTCGACCTGATGGTCAACGAGATCGGGAGCTACGAGGGTCAGGTGGCACTGAACTTCCGCGAGGACCCGGCCGCGATCCGGGTGGAGGCCGACGGGGACTGGACCATCGAGCTCGTCCACCTCGGCGAGGCGCCGCGCTGGGACGGCGACTCGGCCTACGAAGGCTCCGGGGACTCCATCGTCATCGTCGACGGTGTCGCCGACGGGCTCACCCCCGTGACCCTCACCCACGACGGCGAGAGCAATTTCGCGATCTGGGCCTGGGGAGAGAGCTACCCCGACCTGATCGTCAACGACATCGGCGCCTACGACGGCACCACCTTGCTTCCGGACGGCTCCATGGTCCTCCAGGTCGATGCCGACGGCACCTGGACGATCGCCAAGGACTGACCGGGCTCGTCTGCGTGAGACCGTCGCCGCGGTGTTGGCTTCCGTCGGACTGGACGGGGCGGCCGACTGGCTCATCGGCACACTCATGGAGTCGCTCAGCTCCAGCCCGGCCGTCACCCTCGGCGGAGCCGCCGTGCTGATCGGGTCCGCGATCAGCATGGCGGCGACCTTTCGCCGCGCGATCTACAACGTCAGCCCGCAGGCGACCTTAGCCTACCTCCTGACGCTCTGCCTCCTCATCGATCTCGACCAGATCGCGATGAGTACGGCACTGATCGGCACTGCGGTCGCGGCCATCGTGGTCGGGCTCGAGCACGGCACCGGCCCAGTGCAGATCGAGATCGTGGAGAGCTCGGCACCCTCGGGGGCGAGAAGCATGTGACATCGTGCGGCGATCTTGGACTCCTCGTCTTCGCGCCCGGCCGCTCGCGTCCTACAGTGAAAGCCATGCTGACCGACTCCGCGCTCCGAGAGGCGTTCTCGCATTTCCCCCAGGGCCTCGTCCTGGTGGCGGCGGAGGTGGACGGCGTCCGCCACGGACTGGTCGCCTCGACGTTCACCGTCGGCATCTCCCTGGACCCGCCGCTGGTCTCCTTCGCGGCGCAGCACAGCTCGCGCACCTGGCCCCTCCTGCGAGAGCACGGACACCTCGGGGTGACGATGCTGGGGAGCGCGCAGCTGCCGGTGGCGCGTCAGCTCGCCGCGACCGATCGTGCCCGCCGCTTCGACGGCGTCGACGTGACCGTCGATGCGCAGGGCGCCCTGCTCGTGCAGGACGCCCCGGCATGGATGACGGTGCGCGTCCACGAGCAGATGCGGGCCGGGGATCATGACCTGGTGCTGCTCGAGGTGCGATCCATCGGCAGCGTCCCCGAGGCCGAGGCGCTGGTCTTCCACCGCAGCCGCTTCAAGGAGCTGGCCCCCGCGGATCTGCCCGCCTGAGCTCCGAGCGTTCACCGGAGCTCGCGAGCGGTGCCCACGAGTCGGGCAAGGTCTCCTGAACACCGAACGTGCTGCAGGACACAGAGCACGCACCGCCCGGGTCCGACGGCGCTGTCCTGCCCGGATCCTGCAAGTGACTGCTCGGTCACTTACGGGGTGTCCCGTTGGGCCCGGGCCCCGAACCGATCTAGGGTCGAACGGCCTGCGACCTGGGGATGTCTCTCCTGTCGCCGGCTCCGATCCCACCGCTGGGCCTGCTCGCCGCGCGAGCAGGTCCGCGACGCTCGCCCCGTGAACGAAAGGACCGTGATGGCTGAGGCCACTCCCTCTCCTCGCCCAGCTGACTCCCTCGGAGGCGGGCCGAACCCCGGCGGCGGGGATGAAGGACCGAGCTCCACCTCGACCGGTGCCGCGCGGCCCTCCCGCTCCCCGGTGAACTGGCCGGTGTTCCTCGGCACCGCCGTGATCATCGTCGGCTTCGTGCTGTTCGCCGGGATCTGGCCGGACACCGCAGCGGACGTCATCTTCGGCTCCATGGCGTGGGTGGCCACGAACTTCGGCTGGTACTACGTCCTGACCGCCGCCATCGTGGTGGTGTTCGTGCTGATCGTCGCGTTCTCCAAGGTGGGCGGCACGAAGATGGGGCCGGACCATTCGCTGCCCAAATACAACATGTTCACCTGGGCGGCCATGCTGTTCGCGGCCGGTATCGGCGTGGACCTGATGTTCTTCGGGATCTCCGGGCCCGCCACGAACGTGCTCACCCCGCCGGACGTCCCCGCCGGGTCCGCGGAGGCCGCGCGGATGGCGACGATCTGGACGATCTTCCACTACGGGATCCCCGGCTGGGCGATGTATGCGCTGATGGGCATGGCCTTCGGCCTCTTCGCCTACCGCTACCACCTGCCGCTGTCGATCCGTTCCGCCCTGGCGCCGATCTTCGGCAAGCGGATCCACGGGCCCATCGGCCACGTCGCCGAGATCGGCGCGACCATCGGCACCATCTTCGGCATCTCGGTGTCCCTCGGCATCGGCGTGGTCTTCCTCAACTTCGGGCTCTCCGCGCTGTTCGGCATCCCGACCTCGGTCGCGGTGCAGGTCGCGCTCATGGCGCTGGCCGTGTTCATCACCATCCTCTCCACCGTCTCCGGGGTGGACAAGGGCATCCGTCGGCTCTCCGAGCTCAACGTGCTCCTCGCCCTGGTCCTGATGCTCTGGGTGCTGTTCTCCGGGAACACCCATCAGCTGCTGAACTCGCTGGTCCAGAACATCGGCGACTTCTTCTCCCGGTTCCCCTCGATGCTGATGAACACCTTCGCGTACAGCGAGGGGGCGGCGGACTATCCCGCCGACCAGTGGATGGCCGACTGGACGCTGTTCTTCTGGGCCTGGTGGATCGCCTGGGCGCCCTTCGTGAGCCTGTTCCTGGCGCGCATCTCCCGGGGCCGCACCCTGCGCCAGTTCGTGGTCGGCGTGCTGCTGATCCCGTTCTCCTTCATCCTGCTGTGGGTCTCGATCTTCGGGAATGCCGCCATGAGCTTCTTCGACGACGAGAAGTTCCTCGATCTCGCCGTGAACCAGCCCGAGTCCGGGTTCTTCAACCTGCTCGAGCAGTACCCGGGTTCGACCTTCACCGTCACCCTCGCCCTTCTCACCGGTCTGTTCTTCTACACCACCTCGGCGGACTCCGGCTCGCTGGTGATGGCGAACATGACCTCCAAGACCACCACCGCGGACTCGGACGGCCCGCCCTGGCTGCGCATCGTGTGGGCCGTGATCACCGGCGCCCTGACCCTCGTGATGCTGTTCATCAACGGCGTCTACACCCTGCAGGCCGCGACCGTGATGGTCGGGCTGCCGCTGTCCGTGATGCTGTACCTGGTCATGTTCAGCCTGTGGAAGGTGCTCAGGACCGAGAGCATCAACCTCGAATCCCGGCAGGCGACGCTTCCCGCGCTGCTGACCAGCCGGGTCCGCGAGGCCGGGGGCGGCGAGCGGGGGTCGTGGCGCACGCGCCTCCAGCACCGCATGTCCTATGCCTCCGCCGAGCAGGCGAGGACCTTCGTCGACACCGTGGCCACCCCCGCCGTGGAGGAGGTCGCGGAGGAGCTGGGCACGCTCGGGGCCGACGTCGCCTGCCAGCGCGGCGCCCACCCGGACAGCGCGCTGCCCTTCGTGGACCTGGTCGTCTCCTTCCCCGAGGGCGAGGACTTCAAGTACCAGACCTATCCGGTGGCCTACTCGACGCCGAGCTTCGCGGCGAACCTGGCCGCGGTGCGCGATACCTACTACCGCGTGGAGATCTTCTCGTCCCTCGGCTCCCGCGGCCACGACATCATGGGGTACTCCAAGGAGCAGGTGATCGCCGATCTCCTGGACTCCTACGATGCGCACATCATGTACCTGACCCTGAGCTCCGAGATCGGTACGGCCACCGGTACGGTCCCCGTCACCGCACCGAACACCTGGGCCGACACCGACCACCTCCACCGCCCCGCCGGCTCCGCGCCGACGGTTCACGAGCCCGCAGCGACCACCGACCCCAAGGAGCGACATGACTGAGCCCACCGCCACCCTGTTCATCGACGGAGAGTGGGTCGCCTCGTCCTCCGGCCAGACCCGCACGGTGATCTGCCCGGCCGATCAGAGCGAGGTCGGCGTGGTCTCCGAGGCCACCGCGGAGGACGTCGAGCGGGCCGTCCTCGCGGCCCGTCGGGCCTTCGAGTCCCGCGTCTGGGCCGACAGGCCCGCCGCCGAGCGCGGCGACTTCCTGCTGCAGGTCGCCGACACGCTCCAGGAGCGCAAGGCCGAGTTCGCCCGCGCCGAGGCCTTCGACACCGGCAAGCGCCTGGTCGAGGCCGAGGGCGATATGGACGACATCACCGCCTGCTTCCGCTACTTCGGCAAGATCGCCGGCCAGAACCCGGGCCGCCTGATCGATGCCGGGGACCAGAGCGTGATCTCCCGCGTGGTCCACGAGCCGATCGGCGTGTGCGGCATGATCACGCCCTGGAACTTCCCGCTGCTGCAGGCCGCGTGGAAGATCGCCCCGGCCCTCGCGGCCGGCAACTCGTTCATCATCAAGCCCGCCGAGCTCACCCCGCACACCACCATCTTGATCCTCGACGTGCTGGACCGGCTGGGCCTGCCCGCCGGGGTCGCGAACCTGGTCCTCGGGGACGGCGCCGTGGTCGGAGCGCCGCTGTCCTCCCACCCGGAGATCGACCTGGTCTCCTTCACGGGCGGCCTGGTCACCGGGCGGAAGATCGCGGGGGCGGCCGCGCAGGGCATCAAGAAGGTCGCCCTCGAGCTGGGTGGGAAGAACCCCAACGTGGTGTTCGCCGACGCCGACTACGAGGCCGCGCTCGACAACGCGCTCAACGCCGCGTTCATGGACTCCGGCCTGCTGTGCTCGGCAGGCACCCGCCTGATCGTGCAGGACACCATCGCCGAGCGGTTCGTCGATGACCTGGTGGCCCGCGCCGAGGGCATCGTGATGGGCGGCCCGCTGGAGGAGCAGGCGGAGACCGGTCCGCTGATCTCGAAGGAGCATCGCGACAAGGTCACCGACTACGTCCAGCGCGGCATCGCGGCCGGTGCCCGGCTGCGCACCGGCGGCCATTGGGGCGGCCCCGAGCACGAGCGGGGCTTCTTCTTCGCGCCGACCGTGCTGGATGACTGCACCGTGGACAACCCCGCAGTGGTCGAGGAGGGCTTCGGCCCGGTGATCACCGTGGAGACCTTCTCCACCGAACAGGAGGCGATCGCGATCGCCAACCACACCGAGTACGGCCTGGCCGGCGGCGTATGGACCTCGGATTCCGGGGTCGCGAACCGGGTCTCGCGGCGCCTGCGCCACGGCACCATCTGGATCAACGACTACCACCCCTACCTGCCGCAGGCGGAGTGGGGCGGGTTCAAGATGTCGGGCGTGGGCCGCGAGCTGGGCCCCACCGGGCTCGAGGAGTACACCGAGTCCAAGCACATCTATGAGAACACCGAACCGGCCGTCACCGGCTGGTTCCCGCGCAAGGGCTGAGCCCCGCGCTCCTGGGCCGGCCCCTCGTGCAGCGTGCCGGGGCCGGCCCACCTCCCCCACCCCTCCCTCGACAGGAAGCAGCAGCCATGTCCCCGCAGGACCTCCCCTCCGAGAACCCTCTCGCCGAGTTCGACTACGTCATCGTCGGCGGCGGCTCCGCCGGCGCGGCTCTCGCCGCTCGCCTCAGCGAGGACCCGTCCGTCGAGGTGGCTCTGCTCGAGGCCGGTCCCTCCGATCTCGAGCACGAGGAGGTGCTGCAGCTGAAGCGGTGGCCCGAGCTGCTGGGGGGCGGGCTGGACTGGGATTATCCGATCGAGCCGCAGGAGAGGGGCAACTCCTTCATGCGCCACGCCCGTGCGAAGGTGCTGGGCGGCTGCTCCTCCCACAACTCCTGCATCGCCTTCCACCCGCCGGCGGAGGACATGGACCTGTGGGAGCAGCTCGGCGCGGAGGGCTGGAATGCGGCGACGATCATGCCGCTGATCGCGCGCCTGGAGACGAACCTGGACCGCAGCGGGGAGGGCCACGGCACCGACGGTCCGGTGCACCTGATGGATGTCCCGCCCGAGGATCCCGTGGGCGTCGCGCTGCTGGAGGCCTGCGAGCAGGCCGGCATCCCGAGGGCCACGTTCAACGACTTCGAGACCGTCGTGACCGGCGCGAACTGGTTCCAGGTGAACCGTCAGGCCGACGGCACCCGCGCCTCCTCCTCCGTCTCCTACCTGCACCCGAACCGGGAGCGCGAGAACCTGCACGTCCTCACCGACCGGCAGGTGATGCGGGTGCTCTTCGACCAGGAGCAGCGCGCCACGGGCGTGGAGTACATCGACAACGCCTTCGACCGCTCCTCGCTCCTGCACGCCCGCCGCGAGGTGATCCTCTCCGCCGGGGCGATCGACTCCCCCAAGCTGCTGATGCTCTCCGGGATCGGCCCCGCCGAGCACCTGCGCGAGGTGGGCATCGAGGTGCGGGTGGACTCCCCCGGCGTCGGCTCGAACCTGCAGGACCACCCGGAAGCGGTCATCTCCTGGGAGTCGGCGCAGCCGATGACGCGGGAGAGCACCCAGTGGTGGGAGATCGGGATCTTCGCCGCCACCGAGGCGGGCCTGGACCTGCCGGACCTGATGATGCACTACGGCTCGGTGCCCTTCGACATGCACACCCGGCGTCAGGGCTATCCCACCTCGCCGGAGTCCTTCGCGCTCACGCCGAACGTCACCCACGCCCGCTCGCGCGGCACGGTGCGGCTGCGCACGATCGATTACCGCGACAAGCCGAAGGTCGATCCGCGCTACTTCACCGACGAGGAGGGCCATGACATGGCCGTCGCGGTGGCCGGGATCCGCAGGGCCCGCGAGATCATCGCCCAGCCCGGCATGGATGCCTTCCGCGGCCGGGAGCTGTTCCCCGGTGAGGCCGTGCAGTCCGATGAGGAGATCGCCGACTACGTCGCCGCGACGCACAACACCGTCTACCACCCGGCGGGCTCGTGCCGGATGGGCGCGATCGACGACGACATGTCGCCGCTGGATCCGCAGCTGCGGGTCAAGGGCGTCACGGGCCTGCGCGTGGTCGACGGCTCGGTGATGCCGCAGCTGGTCGCGGTGAACCCCAACCTCACCACCATGCTGATCGGCGAGCGCGCCGCAGACCTGATCCGCGGCGAGCAGGGCGCCTGACCCCGACTGCCCAGGACCGGGACCGCCGCGTCAGAGCTCGCGGACGCTCCCCCGCTCGACGTGCCAGCGCCGGTCGATGCGCACCGTCTCCAGCATGCGCCGATCATGGGTGACCAGCAGCAGCGCGCCCTGGTAGCTCTCCAGCGCCTGCTCGAGCTGCTCGATCGCGGGCAGGTCCAGGTGGTTGGTGGGTTCGTCCAGCACCAGCAGGTTCACGCCGCGGGCCTGCAGCAGCGCCAGGGCGGCGCGGGTGCGTTCCCCCGGTGACAGCTCGGCGGCGGGGCGGTCCACGTGGTCCGCCCGCAGAGCGAACTTCGCCAGCAGCGTGCGCACCTCCGCCGGGCTCAGCGCGGGCAGCTGCGCCTCGACGACGTCGGCGAGCGGCGCCGTGCCGGTGAACAGCGAGCGGGCCTGGTCGATCTCGCCGATCCGCACGCTCGCCCCGAGTGCGGCCGAGCCCTCGTCGACCTCCCGGGCCCCCAGCAGGGCCCGCAGCAGGGTCGACTTCCCGGCCCCGTTGGCGCCCGTGATCCCGATCCGGTCCCCGGCAGCGACCTGCACCGAGACCGGTCCCAGGGTGAAGCCGCCCTGGCGCACCACGGCACCGGTGAGCGTCGCCACCACGGAGCTGGAGCGAGGGGCGGCGCCGATCGAGAACTGCAGCTGCCACTCCTTGCGGGGCTCGGCGACCTCGTCGAGCCGCGCGATCCGGCTCTCCAGCTGCCGCACCTTGCGCGCCTGCTTCTCGCTGGACTCGGACTGTGCGCGGCGGCGGATCCTGTCGTTGTCCGGGGCCTTCCTCATCGCGTTGCGCACGCCCTGGCTGGACCATTCGCGCTGGGTGCGGGCCCGGGAGACCAGATCGGCCTTGGTCGCGGCGAACTGGTCGTACTGCTCGCGGGCATGGCGGCGCACGGTGGCGCGCTCCTCGAGGTAGGCCTCGTACCCGCCGCCGTACAGGCGGTGGGAGTGCTGGGCGGGATCGAGCTCGAGCACCTCGGTGACGCAGCGGGCCAGGAACTCGCGGTCGTGGCTGACCAGCACCGCTCCCCCGCGCAGCTGCTGGACGAAGCCCTCCAGCCGCTGGAGCCCGTCGAGGTCGAGATCGTTGGTGGGCTCGTCCAGCAGCACCAGGTCGAAGCGGCTCAGCAGCAGCGCGGCCAGTCCCACCCGGGCGGCCTGCCCACCGGACAGGCCCGTCATCAGGGTCCGCTCCAGCTCCTCCGCGGCGAACGGCAGGCCGAGCTCCGCGAGCACCATCGGGATCCGCTCCTCGAGATCGGCGGCGCCGCTGGCGAGCCAGCGCTCCAGGGCGCTCGAGTACACGTCGGCCGGATCGGGGCCACCCCGTGGCGCAGCGTGCGCGAGCGCGGCCGCCGCGGCATCCATCTCGGCGGTGGCGCGCGCGCAACCGGTGCGGCGGGCGATGTACCCGGCGACGGTCTCTCCCGCCCGGCGCTCGTGCTCCTGCGGCAGCCAGCCCACGAAGGCGTCGGTCGGGGAGAGGGAGACCGTCCCTGCATGCGGGATCCCGGCCCCGGCCAGCAGCCGCAGCAGCGTGGTCTTCCCGGCGCCGTTGGCGCCGACCACCCCGATCACGTCGCCGGGGGCGACGGTGAGGTCGACCTCCTCGAACAGGACGCGGTGGCCGAACCCGCCGGAGAGTCCGTGGGCGACGAGAGCGGCGGTCATCCCGGCATTCTCCCACCCTCCGCGAGCGCCCTCGATCCGACGCCGCCCCGCCCGTGGACGAGGCCGGGCCACGCGCCCGAGATACCTGGGACGCAGGACGCTCACGTGGACAATGTGTGGAAATGTCCGATTCGTACGGCATGCTGTACCTGTCCCCGCGGCGACGGCAGGCATGCCTCTCGCGCCGTCCTGAGCCGCTGTCGCTCGGTCCCGTCCCCATGGAAGGAAATGCATGCTCTTCACCCGCCCCATGGCCGATGCTTTCGGCGACTGGCTGGAACGCGAACAGATCCATCACGCCCTCGTGCATGCCCGCCCGGACCTCGAGGGACTGCTCGTGCTCGACGAGGATCGACCGCTGCTGCGGATCCCGCTGACGGACGGCACCACCATGCTCGTGGCGAAGACCGATGCGGAGCCCGGTGCCGGGTGGGTGCTCGGGGTCCCCCATCCGCACACCCCGCGGCTGCACGAGACGGGCACCCTCAGCGAGCTGGTCCGGCGAGTCCTCGAGGCCCTGGACGTCCGCTCGCCCCACGCCGCCGCGGCTCGCACCGCCCGGTGAGAGAACGGGCCGCTGATCAGCTCAGCAGCGCCTGCCCGAACATGGTGTCCTTCGCGCCCACGCCGGGCAGCACCACGAACATCGCGGAGGCGACGTGGCGCAGGTACTCCTCGAGCGCATCGGTGCTGACCATCCGCTCCAGGATCGGGAAGAAGGACTCTCGCGGGTCGCGCACGTAGGCGATGAAGAACAGCCCGGCATCGATGCGTCCCAGGGAGTCGCTGCCCTCGGTATAGTTGAAGCCGCGGCGCAGCATGCTGGCGCCCTTGTTCGTGTGCGGGGAGACGACGCGGATATGCGCGTCGCGGGGGATCACCGGGCTGCCGTCCTCGGTGGCCGCGAGATCGGGGTCGATGAATTCGTCCTCGCCGGAGGTCGGGTCCGGCACCGTCAGCGGCGCACCGAAGCGCTTGTCGCGCCCGATGATCTCGTGCTGTTCGATCAATCGCAGCCGATCCCAGGTCTCGAGGTTCATCCGGATCTTGCGGATCATCATGTACGAGCCGCCGGCCAGGCGCTCCCCGCCGGAGTCCGCCCGGTCGATCCACACGTGGCGCCCCAGCTCCTCGGCACCGTCCTCCTGCTTGAGGTTGTTGGTGCCGTCCTTGTACCCGAACAGGTTCCGCGGGGTCTCCTGCGTCGTCGAGGTGGAGGACGTGCGCCCGTAGCCCATCTGCGTCCACCGCAGCGCCGCGGTGCCGACGGCGATCCGGGTGAGGTTGCGGATGGCGTGCATGGCGACCTGCGCATCGTCGGCGCAGGCCTGGATCACCAGGTCCCCGTCGGAGCGCTCGGCCTGCAGCGCTTCGCCGGCGAAGCGCGGGACGCCGTCGGCCAGGGCCTCGGGCATGCGCTCCGCGATACCGAAGCGGTCCCTCCCCTCGGCATCGACGAAGAAGGATCGTCCCGCCCCGACGGTGATCGTCACGGACGAGGCGGGGTATCCCCAGGCCTCGCCGGTGTCGCGCGGGACGGCCTGCAGATCGGCGAGCGGGGTGCCGCCGACCAGGTCGCCGGTGCTCATCTGCTCAGCGGCCACCAGCCACTGCTGCATGAGGCGGCGCACCTCGTCCAGATCCGTCGTGGTGACGTCGAAGGCGGCGGTGAACAGGTAGTCCTGCGCAGGGGTGGTGATGCCCTGCTGATGCTCGCCGCGCAGGGGGTAGGAACGGTCCAGGGGATCCGAGGGCGCCGGCTCCTCCGCGCTGGCCCGTCCGCCGGCGAATCCGCCGAATCCACCCAGCATCCCGCCGGCGAGGATCCCGGCGCCGGCGGCGCTCAGCAGTCCGCGGCGGCCGACGGAGCGCGGGGCTGCGTCCGGCCCGCCCCCGCCGGCCTGCCCGGGGGCCGGTGCGGGCTCGGCATCCTCGCGGTGGTCGCGCCGGCCGGTCATGACAGCACGACGGCGGGGACCTGTGCGAGCTCATCGGCCAGTGCGGTCACCGCCAGGGACAGGCTCCGCTGCGCGTCCGTGTACTCGCTGTCCTTCGGCGCCGGTCCGGCATCCTCCTGGACCGCGGCGATCGTCGAGTAGTCGACGTAGCGGGGGGTCCCGTCCTCCCACTCCCCGGCCTGGTGGGTGGAGAGCTCCTCCTGCACCGCGGCGAAGGAGTCGGTGATCTCGCGGGCGAGGTCCGGATCCTCCGTCTCGACGATCTTCTGCACGTTGCCGTAGGCGACGCGGGCTCCGTCCAGATTCGCCTGGAAGTCGTCGAGGTCGGTGTGGGAGAAGGTCTCCTCCTCGCCGACGATCTTCCCGGTGGCGACCTCTTCCATCAGGGCGCCGGCACCGAGGGTGACGTCCTCGAGGGTGACCTCGAACGGACCCGAGGCGGTGTCCTGTGCTCCGGTGACCAGGTCGTAGAGGGTCTGGGTGTCCTCCACCAGCTGATCGGCGACCCGCTGCCGGCTCGCGGCGTCCGGGAACCGGAAGGCCTCGTCGTCGCTGAACAGGTCGGCCTCGATGCGATGCCAGCCGGTCCACCGGGCCAGCAGCTCGGGATCGGTCACGGCGGTGCCGGCCCCGGCGGAGAGGTCCTGGATCCGCAGGTCGAGGGCGGCGTCCAGATCGCCGGGCTCCTCGATGCCGAAGGCCTCGGCGGTCGGTTCGATCCGTTCGAAGTGGCGGCGGGCCAGCACGTACAGGTCCTGGGCCCGCTCGGTGTCGCCGGCGAGGTAGGCGTCGCGGAAGTCCTCGGTCGCGGCGAGGAGCTGCCCGGCCTGGTCCTCGATGTACGCGGTGTAGTCCGTGATCGCCTCGTCGCGCAGCTTCTGGATGTCCTCGTCGACAGCGAGGGCCTCCCCCTGGGTGACCGTGAAGGGGGTGACCCCCACCAGCGCACCGACCATGTTCGGTTTGCAGGCGGTGAAGTAGTCGCCCTTCTCGAGCCCGGTGGTCAGCTCGACGGTGGTGCCGGGGCCGATGTTCTCCTTCTCGGTGACGATCCGGAGCTTGTCGGAGGCCAGGATCTCGAACTCGTTGGGCACGGTGCCCTCGTTCGTGATGGAGAAGGTGACCGCGCCGGAGGGGGTCTGGGTGCTGGCGACCGCGCAGCCCTCGTCGGTGATGGTGACGCCGACCGGTCCGGCACCGGCCTGGGTGCCGGCCCCGTTCGCGCCGGAGGTCGGATTGTCGGTGCAGCCGGCGGCGGCCAGCGCGATCACGGCGGCGATCGCGAGCGGTCGGGTCACCGTGTGCATCAGGGTGGTGCGGGTCATGGTCGGACTCCGGAAGGGTATCGGGGGCGCCCGAGGGCGCGGACTGAGGGGGACGTGATGGTCAGACGGCGGCGGTCGCGGGGACCGCAGCCTCGCGAGCGGGACGCGGGGCGCCGGCCCGTACGCGGCGGACGAACAGGACGCTCACCGGGACGGCATACAGCAGCCAGGCGACCACCTGCAGGACCGTCGGCTGCACGTTGACCTGGAACATCGCCTGGCCGACGACGTACAGCCAGTACACCGGGGAGGTGGTCGCGGGCAGCAGGGCCGAGAGGTCCCAGGCGTGTGTGTACAGGCCCGGCAGCACGCCGGCCTCCTGGAAGTCACCGATCCCGTAGGCGACGATCCCGGCGGCGATGAGGATCAGGAAACCACCGGTCCAGGTGAAGAAGCGACCCAGGTTCAGGTGCAGGGCGCCGCGATAGATGAGGATGCCCAGCACGATCGCCAGGGCCAGCCCCACGACGAGCCCGGCGGTGGTCGCGGCCACCGAGTTCTCGACCGAGGACTTCACCGTCGCCCACACGAACAGCGCCGTCTCCAGGCCCTCCCGGCCGACGGCCGCGATCGCCACCAGGGCCACGCCCCAGCCGGCGCCGCGGGCCAGGGCCCGACTCAGCTCGCCCTCGAGGCCCTGCTTCTGCCCGCGCGCATGCCTGGACATCCAGAAGATCATCCCGGTGGTCAGGGCGACGGCCAGCAGCGCGAGCGAGCCGCCGAGGATCTCCTGCGCCTGGAACGTGAGGGTCTTCGGTCCCCAGGTGAGCACCGCGCCGAGGAGCAGCGGGAGCGCGGCCGCGACCGCGACGCCGATCCACAGCTTCGGCAGCACATCGCGGCGCTGGGACTTCACCAGGTAGGCCACGAGGATGCTCACCACGAGCGTCGCCTCGAGCCCCTCGCGCAGGGCGATCAGCAGATTCGGGAGGAACATCGGATCTCCGGGTGGTGGTGCAAGGTCGTCCCGAGGATCCATCGGATGCCGGGGGGCGTGACGACGAGTGCCGCGGAGTGATACTAAGGGTATCCTCAGCGATTTGTCGAACGATGGTGTTTCGAAAGTCAGGTGAGGCGTGGGTCACCGCCGCACCGGTCACCGCCGGGCCGTCTCCGAGATCAGTGCGATTCCGGCCGCGGCGCCGTCTCCCGGCTGGGTGCCTCGGCCGGGTTCCCGGCCGGCTCCACGTCCTCGGTGTCCAGCACCACGCCGCGGCGGATGGAGATGGTCACGGCCACCGCGATCGCGGCCACGGCCGCCCCGGCGATCAGGTAGCGCATCGGGTTCGCGTCCCCGCTGAGCGCGCTCATCCCCACCACGGCGGGGGCGATCAGCACGGCCACCAGGTTCATCACCTTGATCAGCGGGTTGATCGAGGGACCGGCGGTGTCCTTGAACGGATCGCCGACGGTGTCGCCGATGATGGTGGCCTCATGGGCGAGGGAGCCCTTGCCGCCGTGGTGGCCGTCCTCCACGATCTTCTTGGCGTTGTCCCAGGCGCCACCGGAGTTCGCGAGCATGATCGCCATCAGCACGCCGGTGGAGATGGCGCCGGCGAGGTAGCCGGCCAGGGCCGGGGCGCCGAGCCCGAAGCCGACCGCGATGGGCGCGGCCACGGCGAGCAGGCCGGGGGTGGCCAGCTCCCGCAGCGAGTCGCGGGTGACGATGTCGACCACGCGCCCGTACTCCGGCTTCGCGGTGCCCTCCATGATCCCGGCGATCTCCCGGAACTGGCGGCGCACCTCGTAGACGACGGCGCCGGCGGCGCGACCGACGGCGCTGATCGCGAGGCCGGAGAACAGGAACACCACCGCGGCGCCGATGATCACGCCCACGAGAGTCTGCGGGGAGAAGACGACGGACTGGTCCAGGAAGGCCTGATACCGGTCGCCGAGCACCTCGTGGATGGCGTCGGTGTAGGAGCCGAACAGGGCGGTCGCGGCGAGCACGGCGGTGGCGATCGCGATGCCCTTGGTGATCGCCTTGGTGGTGTTGCCGACGGCGTCGAGCTCGGTGAGCACCTGGGCGCCCTCGCCGTCCACATCGCCGGACATCTCGGCGATCCCCTGGGCGTTGTCGGTGACCGGGCCGAAGGTGTCCATCGCGACGATCACGCCGACGGTGGTCAGCAGGCCGCAGCCGGCCAGGGCGATGGCGAACAGGCCGGCGATCCCGGATCCGCCCAGCAGGAAGGCGCCGAACACCGCCGCGGCGATCACCAGGGCGGTGAACACCGCGGATTCCAGGCCCAGCGAGAAGCCGGAGAGCACCACGGTCGCGGCGCCGGTGCGGGAGGTGCCGGCGACCTGGCGCACGGGCCGGTCCTCGGTGCTGGTGTAGTAGCCGGTGAGGTAGAGGATCAGCACGCCGAGGGCGATGCCGATCGCGACCGCGCCGGCGGCGATGATCCTCGGGTCGTCGACCGCGGCGGTCGAGTCCTCGATGCCGAGCTCGGCGAAGCTGCCGGGCAGGTAGACGAAGGCCGCGACGGTGCACAGCACCGCGGAGATCACGGCCGAGTACAGGAAGGAGCGCCGGATCGTGGTCAGGGCGCTCTGGCCGTCCTTAGGGGTGGTGAGGTAGATGCCGATCAGGGCGGTGAGCACCCCGATCGCGGGGACGATCAGGGGGAACACCATCCCCGCCTCGCCGAAGGCGGCCCGGCCCAGGATCAGTGCGGCGACCAGGGTCACCGCGTAGGACTCGAAGAGGTCCGCGGCCATCCCGGCGCAGTCGCCCACGTTGTCGCCGACGTTGTCCGCGATGGTCGCGGCATTGCGGGGATCGTCCTCGGGGATGTTCTGCTCGACCTTGCCCACCAGGTCGGCGCCGACGTCGGCGGCCTTGGTGAAGATGCCGCCGCCGACGCGCATGAACATCGCCACCATCGCGGCGCCGAAGCCGAAGCCCTCCAGCACCAGTGCGGCGTCACCGCCGAAGATCAGCACCACGATGCCGGCGCCGAGCAGGCCGAAACCGATCGTCGCCATCCCCACGCAGGCACCGGTGCGCACCGCGATGAGCATCGCCGGGTCCCGGCCCACCTCGTGCGCCGCCGCGGCGACCCGCACGTTCGCCCGCACCGCCAGCCACATCCCGAGGTAGCCGATCAGACCGGAGAAGGCGGCTCCCACCAGGAACGCGACCGAGCGCGCTGCGCGCAGCAGCATCCCCTCGGTGCCGCTCGCGCCGTGGGTGGGCAGCAGCAGGAGCAGCAGGAAGGCGATGACGGCGAAGACGCCCAGGGTGCGCAGCTGTCGGCGCAGGTAGGCTGCGGCGCCCTCCTGGACGGCACCGGCGACCTCGTTCATGGCGTCGGTCCCCGTCTTGGCCCGCAGCACCTCGGTGCGGAATCTCAGCGCCATGGCGATGGCGATCAGGGAGATCACCACGATCACGGCCACCGTGGTGAGACTCGCCGCGGAGAGGGTGATGGCTTCCGGGGTCATGAGGGGCCTCCGCACGTCGTCGTGGTTCTGGGTTCCGTCATAGGGCCGCGCTCGTCGATGAGCGCGCCGTCCTGATGCGGGCACCCTAGCCGTGATCGATCCCCGGTCATACCCTTTCGGCAGATTCCGGGGGCGAGGGTCCTGGTCGGGGCGCGCCGAGGGCTCGCTGCCGGACCGCGCCAGCACGGCTGTCGTGGCGCCGGGCCCTGGCCTCCGCGCCGCCTGCGGCGTAGCGTGAGCGCACCGATCCTGCGGGGTCCGGCCCCGCAGGCGTCCACCAGGAGGTCACCATGGCAGGCCACGTCTACAACGTCACCGAGATCGTCGGCACCTCACCGGAGAGCAGCGACGATGCGGTGAAGAACGCTCTCGCCCAGGCATCCAAGACCCTGCGGAACCTGGACTGGTTCGAGGTCCAGTCCATCCGTGGCCATCTCGAGGACGGCTACGTCGCCGATTGGCAGGTGACGATCAAGATCGGCTTCCGCCACGACGGCTGAGACGTCGTGGCGGATCCGGGGCCTGCCCCGGGCCGCGTCAGCGCTGCTCAGGCGGCGACCGGGGCGGAGCCGCGGTCGCTGCGGTGCCGACCGCGCCGGATGAGCTGCAGCGCGACCACGGCTGCCGCCAGGACGATGCCCACCACCGAGATGACGATCCACGGATAGACCATCATCACGCCGCCGACGACCAGCACCACCCGTTCGATCTTCGTGGCATCCGTGACGAAGTAGCCGGCCAGGCCCGCCGCGATCGCGACCATGCCCAGGATCACCGTCACCAGAGCCGGGATCAGCTCGGCGACGGTGCCTGCGAGCAGCAGCGACGGCTCCAGGACGAACACGAACGGGATGAGGAAGCCGGCGATCGCCAGCCGCAGCGCGGTCACGCCGGTCTTGAGCGGATTGGAGCCCGCGATGCCGGAGCCGGCGTAGGCGGCCAGGCAGACCGGCGGGGTGACGTCCGCGAGGATCCCGAAGAAGAACACGAACATGTGCGCAGCGATCACCGGCACCTCGAAGTTGTTGATCAGGATCGGCGCGGCGACGGTGGCGGTGACCACGTAGTTCGCGGTGGTCGGCAGACCCATGCCGAGGATCAGGCAGACGATCATCGTCATCAGCAGCACCAGCAGGAAGTTGCCCTGGGCGATGTCGATGACGGCGTTGCCGAGCCGACCGCCCAGGCCGGTGCCGGTGACCGTGCCGGCCACGATGCCGGCGGTCGCACAGGCGGCGATCACGGGGAGCGCGGTGCGGGCGCCGGCCTCGAGCGTCGCCACGATCCCGGTGAACGAGAGCCGGGTGGACTTGCGCAGGAAGCTCAGGGCGAAGGCCACTCCCACACCCCACAGCGCGGCGCGCGCCGGCGAGAAGCCCGACAGCATCATGAACACGATGATCACCAGCGGGGCCAGCAGGTCCAGCCTCGCCAGGATGCTCTTCCACCCGGGCAGCTCCGAGGCGGGGATGCCCTTGATCCGCATGCGCTTCGCCTCGAAGTGCACGGAGACGAACGCCCCCAGAAAGTAGAGGGCCGCCGGGATGATCGCGATGACGATGATGTCGTTGTACGGGATCCCGGTGTACTCCGCCATGATGAATGCGGCGGCGCCCATGATCGGCGGCATGATCTGCCCGCCCGTGGAGGCGGTGGCCTCGGCCGCGCCCGCGAAGTGCGGTCGGAACCCGGCCTTCTTCATCAGCGGGATCGTGAAGGATCCCGAGGCGACGGTGTTCGCGACCGACGAGCCGGAGATCATCCCCTGCAGGCCGGAGGCCGCCACCGCGGCCTTCGCCGGACCACCGGTGAAGCGCCCGGTGAGGCGGAAGGCCAGGTCGTTGAAGAGCAGCCCGATGTTGGTGCGGATCAGCACCACGGCGAACAGCAGGAACAGGAAGATGAAGGTGGAGGAGACCTGGATCGGCGTTCCGAAGATGCCGGCGCGAGAGGTGAAGAAGGTGCCGACCGCGTAGTCCTGCCAGGATTGGCCGACGATCACGGTCGAATAGCCGATCGCCGTCAGGCCGATGATCACGATCGGCAGGCCGACGCAGCGCCTGGTCGCTTCGAGCGTGAGCACGATGCCCAGGCTGGCGACCACGTAGTCGAGGGTCTCGAAGCCCATGATCTGGACGAGATTGCTGGTCAGATGCGAGTACCGCACCACGATGTACAGGTTGACCGCGAGCGCGACCAGCGACAGCACCACGTCCCACCAGGGGATTCCGGCTCTGCCGCCGCGACGCTCGACGGACTTGCCCGCGGGGTACAGCAGGAAGATGATCGAGGTGGCGCCGGCGAGGTGGATGGCACCCTGGATCAGGGAGGGCCGGGAGCCGAAGATCCCGGTATAGAGGTGGAACAGGGTGAGAGCGATCGAGAGACCGCCCACCCCCCAGGCCCACAGCCCCAGCTTCGTGCGGACTCGACTGGATGCGTCGTGCTCGCGCAGCAGCTCCTCGGCTCTCGCCTCGGCCTCATGCTGCGCCTGCTCGTCGACCTCGAGAGAGGAGGCTCCGGGAGCTTTCTCGTGGTCCTCGGCGCTCATCTCAGAGCAGCCCCTCTTCCTCGTAGTACTTCTTCGCGCCGGGGTGCAGCGGGACCTCTCCCTGACCGGTCAGCGCGAAGTCGTGGGCGATCAGGTCGCCCTGCGGGAGGGTGATGGTGTCGGCGAACTCGAAGGTCGCCTTGGTGAGCTCGTACCCGACCTCGGGGCTGACCTGTGTGGTCGAGGCGATCAGCGCCGCGGCGACCGAGAGGGTGGTGACCGGCTCCTGGAGGAACTCGTACGCCTCGGGCTTGATCGTGTAGACCTCGTAGAGGCTCTCGCTCGCGACCTTGTCGGCCTTGTCCTGCTCGAGCGAGACCAGCTTGACGTCATTGGTCGCGGCGAGGTCGCCGAGCGAGCCGGTCGGGGTGCCGACCACGAACACCGACGCATCGATGTTGTTGTCGCGCAGGAGATCGAGCGAGCTGGAGAAGTCCTGCTCGAACTTCTCGTAGTCGTCCTCGCCGATGCCGTAGGCGGTGAGGATCGCATCGGAGACCGCACGGGTGCCGGAGCCGACGTCGCCCACGGCGATCTTCTTGCCCTTGAGGTCCGCCGGGGACTCGATCCCGTTGCCCTCGAGCGTGACGATGTGGGCGGCCTCGGGGTAGAGACCGGCGATCCAGCCGATGTTGTCGACCTGGGCGCCCTCGAACTCGCCCTCGCCCGTGACCGCCTTGTTGGCGGTGTCCGACTGGGCGATGCCCAGCTGCCATTCGCCCTGGAAGATCTTGCCGATGTTCTCCACCGAGGCGCCGGAATCGGTGTAGGTGACGGTGATGCCGTCGATGTTGTCCTCGTAGATGGTCGCGTACTCGCCGCCGAGGGGGTAGTACACGCCACCGGTACCACCGGTGCCGAAGGTGAGGTCGGTGACGAAGTCACCCTCGCCGCCACCACCGCCGCCGTCGCTGCCGCCGCCGTCGTCGCTGCAGGCGGCCAGCAGGCCGAGGGCCGCCAGCGGGCCCAGCGTCGCAAATGTCCGTCGTCCGATTCTCATCGTGTGCGCTCCTCTTCGTCGAGGTCGTTCAGACCACGCTCGTACGGGTGCCCGCCAGCTCCCCGAGGGGACTCTGCGGGCAGGATGGGCCCATCTCACCACATCCAGGGCATCTGGCCACCACTTATGGCGCCCGGCAAGGCAACGGTGCAGTAACGGTCCGGGCAGCAGGACCCGCACGACAGCCTCGACGCCGCCGTGGATCTCTCGTGCGGCCTTCCCTCGTCCCGGGACGGAACGCGCGGGAGGGGTCAGGCGGAGGTCGCCGCGATGTCGAGAGCTGCGGCATGCTCGCTGATCCGGCGTGCGAGAGCGAGGTCGCGGGAGGTGATCCCGCCGACGTCGTGGCTCGAGAGCGTCACGGTGACCTCGGGATAGGTGAGGGTGAGGTCGGGGTGGTGGTTCGCCTCCTCGGCGGATGCTCCGATGCGGCCGACGAGATCGAGGCCGGTCGCGAAGTCACCGGTGGCGAAACGCGCGGTGAGCGTCTCGCCGTCCTGACGCCAGTCGGTGAGCGCGGCCTCGGCGATCTCGGCGGAGGTCAGGGTCTTCTTCGAATCAGCCATGCCTCCATCGTGCCCGGATCGGGGCCGCGCGGCTACCCCGTCCCCGGAATGTCCCCGTCGTGCCCTCGGTGCGCGTCCGCCGCCGTCGCGCACCGCGGTCGGCCACACTGGGGGCATGGACGATCTGCGGGTGACCCCCGGCCCGGGCGCACCGCACGGCCTGCTCGTGCCCGCCGCGGAGCTGTCCGAGCAGTTCTCCCATGCCTCCGGCCCCGGAGGACAAGGGGTCAACACCACCGATTCGCGGGTCCAGCTGAGCCTGGACCTGGCCACCACCACGGCGCTGGACGAGGTCCAGCGCACGCGCGCGCTCGCCCACCTGGCCGGGAAGCTCGCCGGCGCCGTCCTCACCGTCACCGCCGCCGAACAGCGCTCCCAACACCAGAATCGTCGCGCGGCGCGTGAACGTCTCGCCACCCTGCTGCGCGAGTCGGTCGCTCCCCCGGTGGCGCGTCGTGCGACCCGCCCCACCAGGGCATCGAAGCGTCGGCGGCTGGAGGCGAAGCGACGGCGAGCGGTGCTCAAGCAGACGCGGCGCCCGCCCGGTTCCGAGTGATCCGCGCCGCTGATCCGCACCGGCCTGCGGATTCCGCGCCGTGGAGCACCACCGGTCACCTAGGTTGAGCGCATGCTCCGTCGCCTTCTCGCCCGTGCCTTCTGGGCCGTCGCCCCCTGGCAGCTCGTCACCGAGCCCGCTCCGCGCCGTCCCTCCGTGATCATCGGGGCCCCGCACACCTCGAACTGGGACTTCGTGATCATGCTGGCCATCTCCTGGAGGCTGCGGATGCCGATGCGCTGGCTCGGCAAGCACACCCTGTTCACCTCCTGGCGGGGTCCGCTGATGCGGGCGCTCGGCGGGATCCCGGTGGACCGCTCGGCACCGAGCCGGGTGGTCGAGGAGGTGGTGGCCCGGCTGCACGCCGGTGAGAGGTTCGGTCTGGTGGTCACGCCCGACGGCACGCGCGGCGCGCACGCCCACTGGAAATCCGGCTTCTACCGCATCGCGCAGGCCACCGGGATGCCGGTGGTGCTCGGCTACGTGGATCGCACCACCATGACCACGGGCCTGGGACCGAGCATCGAGCTGAGCGGGGACATCGGTGCGGATATGGACCGCATCCGTGCGTACTACGCGGACAAGGCCGGCTACCGCCCGGCGAAGCGGGTCGAACCGCGCCTGCGGGAGGAGGGCGGGGGCACAGCATCGGCCGGCTGAGCCCGAGGCGGGGGACCGCTCAGAGACCGACCTCCTGCGGCGTCTCGCGAGGGAGCCAGATCCAGCCCTCCTGATGGGCGAGCTCGAGGTGCTCCGGGTCCGGCGGGACCGCACGGCCGTGGTCGACCTCGCGGGCGATGAGCGCCGCCAGCACAGCATCCAGTGCATCGTCCGCGGACGCGCAGAGCGCACGGTGCCCGTTCCAGTCCAGCGACGGCTCTCGCGCACTCAGCGTGTCGACCAGCGCAGCCCGCGGCACCTGGTTCTTGTCGCCCTTGTACCCGCGATGGGCGAGTCCCCAGATCCGCAGCGCCGCCGCCGGGTACACCTCGCAGAGCGTTCCCGAGCCGTCGCGCGCGACGTCGAGACCGAGGTCCCGCATCCGGGCCTCGATGCCGGCCCACCGCAGCGCCGGGTGGGCGATGCGGTCCGTCGCGACGCTCAGCGGGGTCAGGGCCGTCCGCCGGTGCACCACCCGATCCGTCGCTCGCATCGCGAGGTCACGACGCCAATCGTCACCGGTGGACTCCGGCGCGGACAGCTCGAGCGCGGCGTGCGCGGCGAGCAGCTCGACGAACCGTCGGGGCCATCCCAGCGGAACGTCGACCCCTGCCTTCGCGGCCCCGGACACCGCGCCGATCAGCGCGTCGTCCCCCGCCCCCACCCGCACCGTGTCGAGCACACAGCGCTCCCCGTCCTCGCGGAGCACCGCCAGGCCGGTGCGGCGGGGCTGAGCGGCGAGATCGATGCCGACGTACGTGCGATGCATCGAGTCAGGGTACTGAGCGCGAGCGCAGGCGGGGGACCGTGTGTTCCTGCCGGTCATCGACGCCGGAGTCCCGTACCGTGGTGCGGTGTCCCACCCCACAGCGCCTCGTCCGCAGCTCCGGCTCACCCGTCGAGGTCGCCTCCTCCGCTCCGGCCTGGTGCTGCTGCTGGCCGTCCTGCTGATCCTCGCACTGACCCTGGTCCTGCGCACCCTCGGCGGTGAGGGCGAGCCCGTCAGCGCCGCCGCCTCGAGCACGCCGTCGGCGATGGCGAGCGACGGGGGCGGGGAGGGCCAGGACGGCAGCCCCGCAGCACGCCCCTCCCCCACCCCCGTGGCCGAGGCAGGCGCCGCGGAGGAGGCCGCCGAGAGCGCGGAGATCGTCCGCTCCGGCACGGTGGGCGACGGCACCTGGACCGTCGCCGCAGCTGCCGCCGCCCCTGCCGAGAGCGCAGCAGGGAGCACGGTCCGCACCTACGCGCTGCGCGTCGAGGGCGGGACCGGGATCGGCGCCGACGAGGCGGCGGCCCGGATCGCTGAGGTCCTCGCCGATCCGCGCGGCTGGCAGGACCTCGAGGATGTGACGTTCCAGCAGGTGGCGACGCTCGAGGACGCCGAGCTCACGATCTCACTGGCCTCCCCTCCGACGGTCGACGAGCTGTGCCTCCCGGCGAGGACAGGTGGGCTGTGGAGCTGTCGCGTCGGGCCCGACGTGGTGCTGAACTCGGATCGCTGGCTGCACGCCACCCCCACCTACGACGATCTGAGCGAGTACCGCGCCTACATGATCAATCACGAGGTGGGGCACTTCCTCGGGCACAGCCATGCGCGCTGCGGCGGTGCGGGAGAAGCGTCACCGGTGATGCTCCAGCAGTCGATCGACCTGCAGGGCTGTGTGCCCAACGCCTGGCCCGCCGACGCACCGTCCCGCTGAGCGCCGCGGGTATCCCGACCGGGTCCGCGCACGGTCCCCGTCGGGAGGTCCTCAGGAACTGGCGGGCACCGACCTCGGCCCCGACTCCTCGGCCCGCGGCCGGGCGCGGCGATCCCAGTCCACGAGGAGGCGCAGGAACAGCCCGCCGGCGAGGACACCGCCCACGAGATCGCTGACCCAGTGCCAGCCGATGAGGAAGGAGACCACGACGGAGTTGATCGTGATCGCCACGACCACCCACTGCAGGATCCGCACCAGGCGGTCCGTGGCACCGGTGTAGTGCGCGATCAGATAGACCGCGGCACCGTAGATGAGCACCGCCTCGGAGGCATGGCCCGACGGGAAGCTGATCCCCTTGGCGCCCATCTCGAACAGTCCGGCCTCGAGGAAGCGCGGATCCCGCTCATAGGTGACCCCGCGGGCGAGGATCACCTTCATCCCGCCCACGCCGGCGAGGAAGCCCAGCTCGGCGAGCCCGGCGATGAGCAGCGGCCGCCAGGATCGCCGCCGCCGCGCGATCACCGCCGCGACTCCCAGCAGGATGGGCAGGCAGACCGCCTGGCCGGCGATCCGGTCCAGCACGTTCTGCGCGAACGGCAGCAGGGACGGGTCCAGCCGGTACAGCCAGCGCTTGGCCAGGAACAGGTCGATGTCCTGGAATGGGCCGGCGGCCACGATGATCACCAGGGCCAGGGTGACAGCGAGGCTGGGCGCCGAGGTCAGCCGGTCCCACCGGGTGCGTTCACGCCCTCTGGCGGGACTCCCTGCCAGACCGGAGTCCAGGGGAGCCTCGCTCGGGGAGTGCATGTCGGCGACCATCGAGGAAAAGGCTATGGGGACTGGGGCCGAGAGGAGGCGACGGAGCGGCCAACCTCTCATTCCGGGGACCGCTGCCGTGCAGTGGCCCCGGGTGACGCGGGGCGCGACGGCGCCTCCGGTCAGTGCCCGCGCAGCGCCTCCAGCTCACGCTTGTCACGCTGGCTGGTGCTGACCAGATAACCGCTCAGGATGACGGACCCGAACGCCGCGAGGGCGATGAGCACCCAGATGCCGATATCCGGATCGATCAGCTCGAGCACGAAGATGGCGACGAGCGAGGCCCCGGGAGGGCCGTCGCGCTCCGTGCCGGAGGTCATCCGGCACCTCCGGGGGTCATCCCCACTGTGGCGGAGCTCGATCCTGCGTACCGTCGACGCCATGAACTCGATCTTCGACTCACTCCGCTCCACCGGGATCCGCCGCGGGCCCCAGCGCCTCGCCGCAGGCATCGGAGGCGGTCTCGCCCGCCGATTCGGCCTCAACCTGTGGCTCGCCCGCGCGCTGCTCCTCGCCTCGTTCCTGCTGCCGGTGCTCGGCGTCGGGGCCTACCTCGTGGCGTGGGTGCTGACGCCCTGGCAGGACGGCAGCATCCCCCTGGAGCGGGTGCTGGGCGGCAGGCACGGCCCCGCCTGACATCGGCCCCGCGTCCGAGTTCCCGGCCGCTGCTACTCGGCCGACTCGTCGTCACGCTCGCCATCGGTCCGCTCCAGCCGGAGGGCGACGACATTCGCTCCGCTCCTGTCCCACTTCGAATCGACCACGGGCAGGTCCTCCAGCACCAGCTCCTGCGTCCCGGAGGCGGCAACATGCAGCTGGCCGATCTCGCTGCGGATGATCTTCCAGTAATGGACGATCGGGTACGGCTCCTCCCCGTCCCGGCGCAGGGTGAACGACTGCCGCGCCTGGTCGGTGACGAGAGTCCCGGTGAGCCCGTCAGCCCACCACTGGGGATCGGAGTTGCTGAAGGTCTCCTTGGTCAGGAGGACCACGCGGTAGTCGCCGGGGGTGGCCATGGTGAACTCCCACCGCCGGGATCCGTCCTCACCGCTCTCGGCCGCCCAGATATCCAGCCGCAGGTCGGCACCCGGGGTCTGGATGAGACCGCCGGTGGTCTCCGGCGCGGCCGCGAACTGCAGCTCGATCGTCCGAGGCAGCTCATCGGTCGGCGCGGCCAGCTCCAGGCTGACCACTCGGCCCAGGCCCTCCGGCTCGGAGGTCGTGAACGGCACCGGGCTGCCGGTGGCCAGGTCCCGGACCGCCTCGGGGCCGGCCGTGAGCCCGGGCAGATCCAGCGTGGTCGCGCGGCGATCGGCCACATGCAGATAGAGCGAGGTGCCGCGCGCGGTGGCGTAGCCCCATGCGAAGCCCCCGGGGAAGGGCGGGCGGCCCGCTCCGCGGATCCCGGGAGCGGCCCGCTGCATCCACTCGCCGATGCCCGCATACTGCTCCCGTGCCTGGGCCGGGATCGCGCCGGTCGCATCGGGGCCGACGTTCAGCAGCAGGTTCCCCCCGCGGCTGACCGTATAGGCCAGGGCCTCGCACAGTCCCTCCACGGGCTTCCAACCGGCTCCCCGCTCGGCGAAGGCCCAGCTGTCATTGGTGGTCGCCGCCGTCTCCCAGTCCCGTTCCGGGAGCAGGTTGTTGAAGTAGTTGTCATCCATGGAGGTGTAGTCGGGGGCGACCCCACCTCCGAGCCGGCTGTTGATCACGGCGCCGGGCTGCAGCTCCCGGACCAGGTCGAAGGCCTCCTGCGCACAGTCCTCCGGGATGCCGCTGGGCATGTCGAACCACATCAGTCCGATGTCGCCGTAGCGGGTGAGGATCTCCCGCAGCTGCGGGGCGGCCTTGCGCCGCCAGTAGGAGTGGAAGTCCCCGGTCGCCGGATCGAAGTCCACGTCGTTGTGCTGCGGGCCCACGGCATCCGGGTCCTCCCAGTCGATCATCTGGGAGTAGTAGACGCCGAGCATGATCCCGTGCTCGGCGCAGGCCTCGGCCAGTTCGGCCAGCGGGTCGCGGTCGAAGGGGGTGGCGTCGACGATGTTGTAGTCGGAGACCTGGGAGTGGTAGATGGCGAAGCCGTCATGGTGCTTGGCCGTGTACACGAAGTACTTGGCACCGGCCTCCGCGGCCATGCGCACCCATTCGCGAGCATCGAAGTTCGTGGGGTTGAAGTCCTCTGCCAGCTTCCGGTACTCGGCCAGGGGGATCCTCGCCCGGTACTGGATCCACTCGGTCAGTCCCTCCACACGCCGTCCCTTCCAGACACCGGCGGGGATCGCGGAGATTCCCCAGTGCACCATGACGCCGAAGCGGGCATCGGTCCAGGCCTGACGCCGCTGAAGATCCAGCGCGCTCTGCTGCACCGCGGTGGCGACGGCGGCTCCCTCGTCGGTCACGGGGGCTGAGGAGGGGCGGCCGGGAGCGGAAGATCCTGAAGTAAGCATGCGCTTACCCTAGCCGTCATAGGACGTCTTGGGGAAGCGGGCCTCGGCGCCCGAGCGCTGTTGTGGGGATAAGGACCGCGCTCGACGCCATGGAGATCGGCGCCGGGCTGAGGACATCCTATGAGTGGACCCTGGTCGTCGAACGGGTCGTCGACACCGTCGCCGTGCTCCCGTCGGGCGTGCCCCTGTGCTTCAACGAGTCGAGATGACGGTGGACACCGTCCGCCGTGGTGCTGGAGCGGGTGCTGCGGAGCTGACCGTGACCGCTCGCGGCGCCGTCCTGGAGCCGTGGCGGCCCACCTCTCGTGCGGTGAGGGTGCGCGGGCTAGCGGGCCGGGGTCCGGTCCGGCGATCGGGTCCTGGTCAACGGGGCCACAGGCGGGATCGGCTCCGCCGCGGTGCAGCAGCTCGCCGCGATGGGGGTGGCCGTGACCGCGGTGTGCGCCGGGGAGCATGCCGAGCTGGTGCGTTCGCTCGGTGCCGCGCAGATCGTGGACTACCGCGCCGAGGACTTCACCCGATTGCCTGACCGCTTCGATGCCGTGGTCGACGCCGTCGGGAAGTCCTCCTTCGGCCGATGCCGGGACCTGCTGCGGCCGGACGGGGTCTACGTCTCCTCCGAGCTGGGGCCCGGTGGGCAGAATCTGCCGCTGTCCCTGCTGGGAACGGTGCGTCGCGGCCGACGGCGTGTGGTCTTCCCGTTCCCGGAGGACGACCAGGCAGTGGTCGAGGAGATCCGCACGCACCTCGCCGATGGCACGTTCGGACCGCTCGTCGATCGCAGCTATCCGCTGGAGGAGATCGTCGCGGCATACCGGTACGTCGAGACCGGGCAGAAGATCGGCAACGTGCTGATCACCGTGGGCGCCACCGGACCGGAGAGCGGCTGAGCGCCCCCGTCACAGCCAGCCCGCCTCGCGAGCGGTGCGCAGCGCCTCGGCCCGGTTGCGGGCGCCGGTCTTCCCGATCGCGCTGGAGAGGTAGTTGCGCACCGTGCTCGGCGAGAGGTGGAGGGTCGTGGCGAGCTCGGAGATCGGGGCCCCGCCGTCCGCGGCGGCCAGCACCTCGCGCTCCCGGGCGGTGAGCGGGCTGGGCCCGGATCGCAGTGCCCGCGCCGCCAGGCTCGGATCGACCACGGTCTCCCCTGCCGCGATCGTGCGGATCGCGTCGGCGAGCTCCTCGACCGGGCGGTCCTTGACGAAGAAGCCGCGAGCGCCGGCGTCCATGGCGCGGCGCAGGTATCCGGGGCGGCCGAAGGTCGTGACGATGACGACTGCGGTCGCCGGGCTCACCGCCTGCACCTCCTCGAGCACATCCAGGCCGCTGCGGCCGGGCAGCTCGATGTCCAGCAGGAGGACGTCCGGTCGACGGGCGGCGACCGCGGCACCCACCTCGTCCCCGCGATCGACCTCGCCGATCACGCGCAGATCCGGTTCCAGCCCGAGCAGGCTCACCAGCGCCGACCGCATCATGGTCTGGTCCTCGGCGATCATCACGGTGATGATCCGCGCGGGCTCCTGCGCGCTCACGGCCCGCTCCTCGTCTCCGTCACCGGCACGCTCACGCCGAGCCGGAAGCCGCCTGCCTCATGGTCGGCGGCCAGCACGCCGCCGAGTCGCTCCGCGCGCTCCCGCAGCCCGGCGAGACCGGAGCCCGTCGGGGCTGCGGCGCCCTCGGCGGCCGGCCCTCCGGGCCGACCGTCGTCGATGATCTCGATCGTGGCGACGCCGTTCGCGAGCTCGACGAGGATCGCGCAGCTGCGCGCCGGGGCATGACGCAGGATGTTCGTGACCCCCTCCCGCACGGTCCAGGCGAAGAGACGGTCGATCTGCGGCGGCAGCACCGTTCCCGTGCCGCGGATCTCGGTCCGCACGCCGGCATCACTCAGCGTGCTGCGCGCGGAGTCGAGCTCGTCGGCCAGCACCTCTTCGCGGTAGCCGGCCACGGCCTCGCGCACCTCCTCCAGCGCGTTCCGGCCGATCTCCTCGATCCCGCGGGCATGCTCGGCGGTCAAGCCTGGATCGGTCGCCGCGAAGCGTCGCACCGCCTGTGCCTTCACCACGATCACCGAGAGGGTGTGGCCCAGCAGGTCATGCAGATCGCGCGAGAACCGCGCGCGCTCCTCAGCCACGGCGGAGCGGGCCAGACGTTCCCGGGCCGCAGCGAGCTCCACCGTGCTCTGGCTCAGCGAGTCGATGAGGACCGCACTGAAACCGGCCATGTACGTGATGATGGCGAAGACCAGCGCGTCCGCGAGGCGTGCGCTGGTCAGCCCCGCGGCGACCGCACCGCTGAGCGCGATCCCGCTGATCAGTCCCGGGGCGAGGCGGCGGCGCACCCCGACGGCCATGGTCAGGGCGAGCAGCGGGTAGAGGAAGACCTGATGCTCGTCCCAGAGCAGCTGATAGGCGATCACCATCAGCACCGAGACGGCCACGAGCGCCTCCGCGAGCCTCCGCGCACCGGCCCGTCGGCCGATGATCGCGGTCGTGACGTGCACGGCACCGAGCAGGAGCACGGCCAGCAGCTGCAGCACGTCGAAGCGCTGTGCGGCCGCGACCACCGGCACCAGCAGCAGCACCGGGGTCCACGCCACGGCGTACCAGCGGCCGGACAGGCGGGCGACGCGGGGCGGGGCGGCCTCCTCGCAGTCCGGGGGCGGTGCGGATCGTGCGACGGTGCTCATGGGGCCTCCGTGCTCACCGTGCGCCCGCCGGCCGCTCGCGGCACGGCGCTGCGACGGAGCCCCAGGATCAGCATGCCGCCGACGAGCAGATGCATCAGCAGGAGCACCGGCAGCGCTCCCCCGGAGGCTCCCGCGAGGGCGGGAGAGCCCAGGGACAGCAGCAGCACCACGACCGCGATCATGGCCCACCGGGCACGGCCGCGCCGAGTGCGGGCCAGCAGCGCCAGCAGCAGCCACGCCGCGGCACCGCCCGCCACTGCGGCGAGAACGACCGCGCCCGGGCCGACCGTCCGACCGTCCGCGAGCTCGAGGGAGAGATCACCGACGGGGACGGCGAGGGTCCACACCAGCAGCCCGGCGAGCGCCGCCGCGGCGAGGGTGCCGGTGGCGACCGGCACGCGGATCCGGAGAGCGGCGTCGGAGGTCCGCGACCGTGCGGGCGAGGTGGTCGTGGAGGTGGAGGGATGATGCATGGTCTGCTCCTCGGGGTCGGCATCCCCACCGGCGATGAGGACTGTCTCCGACGCTAGGGAACCGGTGCCCTCCCCGGCAGAGCCGGCTGTCCCCGGCCCAGCAGGACATCTGTCCTGCCACCACGCGAGCCCCGTGGCTCTCTCGACGTCCTCGCCCCGTCCGGAGCGCAGCGCGCAGCTCGGCCGTCCAGCGGCTCGTGCCGCACCGGACCGCGACGGCTGCGACCAGGCCGCCGGCTCAGGCTTCGAGCACGTACCTCAGCGTCTCCACCACCTGTTCCGTGGTCGTGCACCAGGCCTGGGCCTCGGCGTCGACCTCCTTGAGCGGGTGGACGATGTCCGCGTCGTGGAGGGTGATGTAGGGCGTGCCCAGCGCCGCGCAGTAGCCGGCGTCGAAGGCGGCGTTCCACTGCTTGTACTTGTCCCCGAAGCGCACCACCACCAGGTCGCTCTTCTCGATCAGGGTGCGGGTGCGGATGGCATTGACCTTCGAGGACTGATGATCGCGCCAGAACGAGCTGTCGTTCGCCCCCAGGTGGTCGCCGGCGGCGTCGCTCGCGGGGTGGTCGGTCACCGGCGCGGAGAAGACCACGTCCAGCCCGGCGGCCTCCGCACCGCGCTGGATCTCGTCACGCCATGCGGTGTGGATCTCACCGGAAAGATAGACGGAAAAACTCATGGTCAGGGCTCCTCACGGGGGTGCGAACGGGTCTGCTGCTCTGGCAACCATCGTAGACGGTCAGGGCAGGGCCCCGGGGTCGGGCCTGCGGGACGCCGACGGCCCTCGTGCCAGCACGCGGCCGAGCATCCTGCCCGACCGCCCTTCTGTAGGCTCACCCCGTGGAAGCCGTCCTCAACATCGCCGCGTATCTGTTCACTCGGATCACCGACCGTGAGCAGCTGCGCCCCGTGCTGCGCGACCGGGCGGAGACAGCGGGGCTGAAGGGCACGATCCTCCTCGCGGAGGAGGGCATCAACATGTTCCTCGCCGGTGATGCCGACGCAGTGCGCGGGTACGTCGACGAGCTGCGTGATGACCCCCGCTTCGCCGCTCTGACGACGACGGAGAGCTGGTCGGCCGAGCAGCCGTTCCGCAAGATGCTCGTCAAGCTCAAGCGCGAGATCATCCGCATGGATCACCCGACGATCCGCCCTACCGAGGAACGTGCGCCGGCGGTGGCGCCGCGCACTCTCAAGCGCTGGCTCGATCAGGGACACGATGACGACGGCCGTGACATCCTCATGCTCGACACCCGCAATGCGTTCGAGGTCGACTACGGCACCTTCGAGGGCGCGCTCGATTGGCGCATCACGCGGTTCACGCACTTTCCGGATGCGGCATCCGCTCATCGCGAAGAGCTCGAGGGCAAGACCGTCGTGAGCTTCTGCACCGGTGGGATCCGCTGTGAGAAGGCCGCGATCTACCTGCGCGAAGCGGGCATCGATGCGCTCCAGCTCGAGGGCGGCATCCTCGGCTACTTCGAGCAGATCGGTCAGGACCACTACGACGGGGAGTGCTTCGTCTTCGATGAGCGCGAGGCGCTTGCGCCCGACCTCACGCCGCGGGCCGTCATCGCGTCGTAGTGCGCCACCGCGGGAGCACAGTGGCCTGAAACGGTCACGGCGTACAGTCCATCACGGAGCTGACCCTGGTTCCCCGACGATGGGAGGCCGGATGCCCGGCGCCGTTCCACCACCCGCTGCCAGCTCCGACCATTCGTCGGACACCACGGCGTCGACCCCTCCGCTCCTCACTCTGGGACTGCTCGCCGGATCGACGATGGAGAACGAGCGACGACTTCCCCTGCATCCTCACCACCTGGACCGGATCGACGCCGACGTGCGGGCGCGGATGATCGTCGAGCGCGGCTACGCCGCCGATTTTCAACTGGATCCCGGGTACATCGAGTCACGGGTGGGGCGGGTCGCTGAGCGCGCCGAGGTGATCGCCTCCGCTGACGTCCTGCTGCTGCCGAAGCCTCAGGCGGCGGACGTCGCCGCGATCCCGGAGGGCCGCGTCCTGTGGGGATGGCCCCACTGCGTGCAGGACGCGCAGATGACCCAGACCGCGATCGATCGCCGGCTCACCCTCATCGCCTTCGAAGCCATGAACCACTGGACCCGTCGGGGAGATTTCAGCCTGCATGTGCTGCACAAGAACAACGAGCTCGCCGGATACTGCTCCGTGCTGCATGCGCTCAGCCTCAGAGGATCCACCGGTGACTACGGGCCGCGACTCAGCGCCGTCGTGATCGGTTTCGGGGCCACGGCCCGAGGAGCGGTCACCGCCCTGAAGGCACAGGGGATCCATGGCATCCAAGTCCTCACCCAGCGTGGGGTCTCGGCTGTCGGCTCCCCGATCCACAGCGCACACATCACCCAGCTGAACACCGGCGACGGCCCGGTCCACCTCAGCACGGTGCTCACCGCGGACGGCGATGTCCTGCTCCCGGACTTCCTGGCCTCGCACGACATCGTCGTCAACTGCACGCTCCAGGACGTGGCGGCACCCCTGACGTACCTGCGGACCCAGGATCTGGAGAGGTTCCCCGCAGGGAGACTGATCATCGATGTCTCGTGCGACGAGGGGATGGGCTTCGAATGGGCCAGGCCCACGGAGTTCGAGGATCCGATGTTCACCGTCGGGCAGGGCGTGAACTACTACGCCGTGGACCACAGCCCGTCCTATCTGTGGAACTCGGCCACCTGGGAGATCAGCGAAGCCCTCCTGCCGTTCCTTCGCACGGTGATCGAGGGACCGCCCGCCTGGATGGCGGATCAGACGATCTCCCGTGCGATCGAGATCCACGATGGCGAGGTCAGGAATCCGAGCATCCTGGCGTTCCAGGGCCGGGACTCCGCGTACCCCCACCCGCGGACCGCTGAGCTGTCCTGAGCCTCGAGCACACGGGGCGGCATCGGGGCTGCGGCCAGCCTCCGCAGTCAACAACACCGGCACCGCGCACCCGCTGACGCCGGGTCCAATCTGATCGCCTCGGCCCTCCGAATACAGGACGGGCGCCTCACCACGATCGCCTGACGCGGCCAGATCGCGCTGACGGCCTCCGCACTCGCCGGTCGGCGCCAGCCCTGCTGCGCCGATCCCAGTCCTGAGGAGGTCGATCATCATTCTTCCCGCCCCGAACTCCCGCAGGGCCGCCCACCCCGCACCGGCCGCGGAACCGCTGCCGGGCTACCGCGCCGGACGTCTCCACTCCGACCCCGACCATCTGAGCGTGCTCTTCACGGACTTCGATGTCGCCGCCTACGGTCGCCAGGACCACGGGCGCATCCTCGTCGATGCCACGGCCGCCGCGGCCGAGGACCTGTCGGAGGAGATCCGTGCCGATCTCGCGTTCCTCTGCCGTCTGGACAGCGCCGGACTGTCGGAGGCGCGCGCTCTGCTGGCTACCTGGACCGCCACCGAGGCCCGGATCACGGCCTTCGTGGCGACCTGGGCCTTCGCCCGTCATCAGCTCGGCCGCGCCATGCGGGACCTGCTGGCCGCCACCGGGCCGCCGATCCGCCCGCCGCGTCGGCGCTCAGTCGCCTCCCACCTCCGCAGCGCGTACCTCGAGACGATCATGCCGCTGCTCGCCCCCGTCTGGACGCACGTGGTGGGAGAGCCGGTGGTCGCCGGTCACATGGCGCGCCTGGCCGTCCAGGAATCCGCCCTGCAGGCCGCCTATCGAGCGGTGCTGCCCCGACTGCACGGGGAGTCGGCGCGCGTCGTCGAGGAGATCCTCCGACGCCGGGAGCACAGTGCCCGCTTCTTCCGGCTCGAGGCGGAGGCCCGCATCTCCCGCTCCCGGCGAGAAGCGGTCACCGCACGCCGTCATCTCGGCCGCGGGTGGGAGCCGCTGCGCGTGGTCGGGGTGGCCGATCCCGACGAATCCCGCGCCCGCTCCAGCCTCTTCCGCTCCCCCGACGCCCGTGCGGACCTCGCCCGCGCCACGTCGATCCTGCACGATCTGCTCCCGGCCTCTCGACGCCGCCCCCGGACGGCGCCGCACCGGATCCCTGGAAGGACCTCCCATGGCCTTTGATCTCGAACGCTTCACCGACACCTCCGAACCGCTGCGGTGGGACGACCTCGACATGACGGTCTTCCGCGATCAGCCGCTGGATCCGCAGACCCTGCGCACCGTCCGCTACATGTGCGACGTCGAATACCACACCACCTGCTTCCTGCGAGATCTGCTGGTCACGCCCTCCCACCGGGAGGAGGAATCGGCCGGGTTCATGACCACCTGGAACCGAGAGGAGTTCTGGCACGGGGAAGCCCTGGCTGCCGTGCTGGCCGCCCACGGGATCGTCGTCGACTACGACGAGGTGAAGGCCAAGCGGCTGGGGCTCGGGTGGCAGCTCGCGCTGTCGTCCATGAAGCAGTCCGCCCTGGCGAACCTGGTGGGCCAGGACTTCGTCGCCGTGCACATGACCTGGGGAGTGGCCAACGAGCTCTCCGCCACCGCCGGGTACCGGCGCCTCGCCGAGATGACCGACAGCCCCACGCTGGCCGCCCTGGTCACGCGGATCGCTCAGCAGGAGACCCGGCACGTCGCCTTCTACACGACCCAGGCACGGGCACGCCTGGAGACGTCCGAGAAGGCGCGCAAGCTCGTCCGCCTGCTGCTGAGCAAGGCGTGGCGCCCGGTGGGCTCCGGGATCATGGAGGAGGACGAGGTCCGGCACGTCTTCGGGCACCTCTTCGGCGGCATGCAGCACGACGTCGACAAGCTCGATCAGCGCATGCAGCGGATCCCGGGCCTCGAAGGACTCACGATCTTCGACCAGGCGTTCCGTCGTCTGGCCATCGCCTGAGGCCCCCAGCTGGGTCACCCTCGGCAGCGCCGGTCGATCCTCTCACGTCCGGCACGAGCGCCCAGCGGCACCGAGCTCGACCCGGTCGCTAGGCTGGGGTGATGGCGACAGTACTGCTCGTGCGGCACGGCCGCACCACGGCCAATGCGACGGGACTGCTGGCAGGTCGGACCGCCGGCGTGAGCCTGGACCGGCTCGGACGGGACCAGGCGACGCGGACCGGGGACAGGATCGCGGACGTGCCGGCGGTCCGGGTGGTGTCGAGCCCTCTCGAGCGCTGCACGGAGACCGCCCGGACCATCGTCGATCGCCAGAAGGGTGCACCGCCGTCGTCGGTCGACCCCGAGCTCACGGAGTGCGATTACGGTCAGTGGCAGGGCCGACGGCTCAGCGATCTCGCGACCGAGGATCTGTGGCCGGTCGTGCAGTCGCACCCGTCCGCTGTCGTCTTTCCCGGCGGCGAGTCCCTGGCGGGGATGCAGGCCAGGTCGGTGGCAGCGATCCGTCGCCACGATGCCGCCGTCGAGGCCGAGCACGGGCCGGGCGCGGTGTGGGTGGCGGTGAGCCACGGTGACATCGTCAAGTCGATCCTGGCCGACGCGCTCGGCATGCACCTCGACCTGTTCCAGCGGCTCGAGGTGGGGCCCGCCTCCGTGTCGATCGTGAGCTATGGCGCGAACCGGCCGCGGGTCTGGGCGACCAACACCGACTCCGGTGATCTGTCCTGGCTCTCGACAGCTGTCCGGTCCGGCGATGCAGCGGTGGGCGGCGGTGCGGGCACGTCCGCCGTGGGCGACCGGACGCCTAGACTCCTCACATGACCGACGTGCCTGCACATGTTCATGAGTTCGACTGGCCGGATCGGGTCGTCATCGGGATGCTCGGGCGTCCCGGGTCCCGGACGTTCTACCTGCAGGCGCGCACCGGGGAACAGATCGTGAGCATCGCCCTGGAGAAGGAGCAGTCGGCACTGCTCGCGCTGAAGATCGACGAGATCCTCGACCAGCTCATCGCCGTCGAGGACAACCGCTACAGCGTCCCCACCAGCACTCCCGTCGAGCTCGTGGACAATGATCCGCTCGAGGCCGTCCAGGAGCAGTTCCGCGCCGGGACCATCGGCATCGGCTGGGACCCCACCACGGCCCAGGTGCTCATCGAGGCGCACCCCCTCCCCGCCGACGACGACGCGCTCGATGCCGGCGCTGCGGCGGACTCCGAGATGCTGCGGGTGCGGATGCCGGTCGGCACTGCGCGGGCGTTCACCCAGCGCACCCGGGAGATCGTGGACGCCGGGCGTCCCCTGTGCACGATCTGCGGCCACCCCATCGACCCCGACGGCCATATCTGCACCCTTCCCGAGGACTGATGACCGCGTCGGACCCGGCGACCGCCGAACTGACGCTCACCGGCCGCATCACGACGGCCTCCAACGCGACGTTCCTCGGCAGCATCGACGACGCGGCGGTCGTCTACAAGCCGGTGGCGGGAGAGGCTCCGCTCTGGGACTTCCCCGGTGGCACCCTGGCCCGCCGGGAGGTGGCCGCCTACCTGATCTCGCAGGCCCTCGGCTGGAACGTCGTGCCGCGCACCTGGTTGCGCGACGGCCCGCTGGGCGCAGGGATGGTGCAGCTCTGGCAGGAGCCGGACCGCGCCCGACGCGCCGTGGATCTGGTCGCGAGCGACCACCTGCCCCCGACGGGCTGGAGAAGCGTTCTCGAGGGCCTCGATCAGAGCGGGCGCAGGATCACCCTCGTCCATGAGGACTCGCCGGCGCTGCGACGCATGGCGGTGTTCGATCTGATCATCAACAACGCCGATCGCAAAGGCGACCACATCCTCGCCATGGCCGACGGACATCGGTACGGGGTCGACCACGGCCTCACCTTCCATCGCGACCCAAAGCTGCGCACGGTCCTCTGGGGATGGCGGGGAGACGCTCTGACGGACAATGAGCGCGACGGCATCGACCGTGTCAACGAAGGGCTGCACGGCGAGCTGGGCCAGCAGCTGAGGGAGCTGCTCAGCGCCGACGAGGTCGCAGCGCTCACCGCGCGCTGCGCCGAGCTGCGTGCGGACGGGCGGTTCCCGGCCCCGAGCGGCGCGACGCCGGCGGTGCCGTGGCCGCTGTTCTGAGGGAATGACGGCTGCGGGGCCCCGGATCGTGCCATCTTCGCGGTGGAGACGTGACGCTCCGCCGGTGATGCCCCGCTTGCCGTGCACGATCTCGTTGATCCGCCGCGGCGGCACCCCGATCGCCAGAGCGAGCTTGCTCAGCGTGATCCCGAAGTCCTCGCCGCAGAGATCAGCTCGAGCTTCTGCAAGCTCGCCCGCTGCACCGTCCGGCCAGTCTGCCAGAGCTGAACATCGGCGATCCGTCGGCCAGCACAGTCGTCAAGTTCTGACCTATTCCCGGCCTCCGAACGAGTCTGAACCTGACGACTCCGTGAATGGGCCGCGTGGAGCAGGGTCTCGATTCACAGTGCGACAGCGTGGACGAGTGCCGAGACGGAGACCCGCTCAAGACGGCGCCCGTGAGGACCCGATCGTGCCCACGGCCGCGACCGCAGCACCGATGAGCGCCGCGACCGCGCAGACGAGGAGGGCGCTGTTGACACCGGAAGCGGTGCCGACGCCGACCGACTGCCAGACGGCCGAGACGACGGCGACACCGGCCCCGATGCCGAAGAGGTAGAAGATGCGCTCCAGCGGCCAGGCCGCATCCTCGTCTCCGGCAGGAGTGTCGTCGGATACGACGAGCTCGGCAGGTGTCTCGACTGCTCCGATCCCGGCTCCGGCGACCGCCAACGGGGCCAGGACGAACCACCAGGGCATCCCCGGGGCGACGTGCGCGAGCCAGAAGACGCCGGTTGCGGTGCACACGAGCCCGGATACGAGGAACCACGCCGCATGAACGCTCGCGCCATACGTCTCGGCCACCGGCGCCGTGAACAGAGCGCCCAGGATGATGGGCAGCAGGAGCAGACCAGCGATCAGGGGCGAGTACCCGAGCTCGTCCTGAAGATATCCGGACAGCGGGAAGAACACCCCGAGACTGGCGAACTCCGTGAGTCCCCTGACGGCATTGCCAGCGGCGAAGCGCCGACGGCGCAGCAGCCGCAGCGCCAACAGCGGGCGACGACGTCGCATCTCCACGACCAGCAGCACCGACAGAAGCGCGAGTGCGGCGATCGCCGCCGCAATAGCCGGGGCGGGGCCCGCACCAAGGGATGGGCCCTCGATCACTGCGAAGAACAGCCCACCCACAGCTGCAGCGGCCACGACGGCCAGCAGCCCATCGCGCAGCAGATCGTGGGAGGCGCCGGCCTTCCGACGTGTCGCCCCGAGAGTCCTCCACGCCGCGGCGGCGACCACGGCCGCGAGCACGACATCGAGACCGAACTGGATGCGCCAGCTCACCGCCGTCGCCAGCGCGGCCGGGAGAACCGGGCCCAGCGCGGCCGCCAGCAGTGCCGCCAGGCCCTGCACCTGCGCATCCCGCTTCGCATCGCGGCCGTGCCCGTCGGCGCGCACCAGGCGCTGGACGGCGGGCTCGATCAGACCGACTCCCAGGCCCTGCCCGACGCGAGCGGCGATGAGCACCGCGACGGAGGGGGCGAACGCGGCGGCGGCCGACGCCAGTCCGAAGGCGGCCAGCCCGGCCAGCAGCACTCCGCGGGCACCGTAGATGTCCGCTGCCCGCGCGCCCACCGGGATCGTCGTCGCTGCCGCGATGATGAACGCGGCGACGACCCACGTCGATCCGGCGATGCCGGAGCCGAACTCGGCCTGAACGGACGGCAGGAGGATGACGATCCCGGCCAGGTCCAGCACCACGACAAAGGTCGCCGCGCCGAGCAGCAGCGACCGTGCGGCCGCCCTTCCCTGCGGCCGGACCGTGTCCGTCCTGCTCGAGCCGGCGTCGCTCATGACGCTGCCTCCTCCTCAGCTCTCGGCCTGATGAGACCGCTCATCGCTGCGACTGCTCCGGAGACGTCGAGGTCGGGGTCGAGCAGGCTGTGCAGCCACAGGCCGTCTCCCGCGGCGATGATCACCGTCGCGATGGCGGACGCCGACGGTCCTGCGGGGTCGGCACGCTGACCGTGCTCCGCGGCGACGAGGTCGGCGACCCGATGGCGGAGCCGGCGAAGAACCTCAACGATCCGCTCGCGCAGCCGGTCGTCCCGGGAGGACTCGCGCATCGCCTCGAGCAGCACACCGGCCTGCGCCGAGCACGCACCGACCTCCGACGCCGCGGCGCTCGTCCATGCGAGGAGATGCTCGACCGACTGCATCGCCGCGAGCTCGGAGTCGGGGAACATCTCCTCGACCGCCGTCGCGGCGGCTTCGACCAGCATCGACTGCTTCCCACGGAAGTGGTAGCTCACGGTCCCGTGCGGCAGGCCCGCGCGCTCCGCGACGGCGCGGGTCGTGACCCTGCCCCAACCGGACTCAGCAATGAGACCGGCTGCGGCGACCAGAAGCCGACGACGCGTCGACGAACCGTCACCGCCCTTTCCATCTGGACTGTCCATATGGACAACCCTAGTACGGGGCTGATGGGGACACTTCCGGCACGGCCTCAAGATTCCGTCACCGCGGTGCGCGCACTAGTTGCCACTACCACTAGTCACGCATACGCTCTAGTCATGAGCTCGGAACAGTGGCCCAGAGAGTGGGTCAGAGCAGCGCTCGAGGTCTGCGTCCTGCGGGCGCTGCTCGACGGTCCGAGCTACGGATACGCGATCACCCGACATCTCGCCGCAGCCAGCTTGGGAGACGTCAAGGGCGGAACGCTCTACCCTCTGCTCGGGCGTCTCGAGCAGGCCGGACACGTCGAGGTCGAGTGGCGCCCAGGAGATGGCGGGCCTGGCCGGAAGTACTTCTCACTGACCGATCAGGGACGCACACACGCCCGGTCCCTGGCGGACCGATGGGCCGCCTTCACCGCCACGACCCGAGAGCTCACCGACGGCGCACTCGCATACGAAGAGAGCAACTGACGTGACCACCATGAACAGGAACGGAGCCACGATGGGGAAGGACAGCACGAGGAGCTTCGGCACCCTGGACGCCTACACGCGGCTGGCCCCGAATGTCGAGAAGGGCTGGGCCGAGCAGTTCGTCCTCGAGCAGCGCCTCCTCGGTCTTCAGGGGAGTCGGATCGGCGACTCCCTGGCGCTCGTGGAGAGTCATGTGGTCGAATCCGGCGAGAGCGCCGAGGCCGCATTCGGTGACCCCCGGAGATACGCCGAGGAGGACGCACCGGAGCAGAGCGAGCGATCCCCCGATCGCCTTGATCGGGGCTGGAGCCTCGGCATCGTTCTCGGTCTGGCAGGCATGCTGCTGAGCACTTTCAGCGCTCAGGCTGCATTCTCCGGTGAATCCTCTCTCCATGTGACCGTCGGACTTCTCGTCGTGCTCGCGATCGTTGCGGGGTCGGCCGCGCTCGTCCTTCTCACTACGCCCGTCCTCATGCGGGCGCTCGCACAGTTCCCGATGCGAAATTGGGTCGGCTGGATGCTGCTGCTCGCCGGGATGGTCGGCGCGCTACTGCTCCTACCTCAGCCGGTCGGGGAGATCGGTGTCGTGAGCGCCCTGGTCATCGCCGGGATCCTGCTCGCCGTCGGTCTCCTCCTGCAACTCCGCGCCCACCTCCGCGGTCGCGTGCAGGAGGATCCGATCGTCGGCCCGGGTGAGCAGCCTGTCAGATCCAGAGCAGGTCTGGTCGCGGTCCTGATCTTCCCTGTCGCGACCATCGCCATGATCGGCTTCTCCTGGCTGCTCCAGGCGATCGTCGAACAGTTCTGACCGGGATCCGCTGAAAGCGTGCTCACCGCGTCGATGAGGTCGAGCTGAAGCGCCGATGTCCCGGTAGTCTGACCGGAGTCAGCGAGCCCGCGCCGTGGAAGAAGGCAGGATGAAGACCACCACGCTCGCCGCGGCGTTCTCGTTCTTCAGCACCTACCCGGACAACCCCCGCTGGTCCTGGTCGGCCGTGAGTCCCGACTCGAAGACGGTCGCCGTCACGATCTGGGAGCACGAGGTCGGCGACGACGGATCGATCGATTGCTTCGGCGATCCAGGTCTGACCACCTGGACGTCGAAGCCTGGCAATCAGGAGCGGATCCGGAATCTGCAGATCGCTCGCGACAACTGCGATGCCCTGTTCCATGTCATCTGGGTGACCGCACGCAACCTCGAGGAGAACCCCTGGACCATCGCAGGCCGGTATCCCGAGGAACACTTCATGATGAAGCTGATCGACCTGAACGAGGTGACGGGCGAGTTCTCCGCCGTCCTCGTAGATCCGGCGTCGGCGGGCCATGAACTGCGGACGATGTCCGACCGGCCGACCAAGCCGCCCGTGTACAGCCTGCGGATCCGGACCGACCGACGGCGAACGAGCGAAGCGACGTCTCGACGTGCGATCGCAACCTGTCCAACCTGCTTCATGGCGCTTCCCGCTACCGGCATCTGCGATACCTGCGAATAGGACCGACCGGCGCGGGAAGCAACCGAAAGCCTCCCCACCCAAGAGCGTCGAAGTCATCGCGTTGCTCGCCGTCGAAGAGCGCCCGGAGCTCGGCGAGGTCCGTGTCAACGAACTCTTCGTCGGCAACGACGTCGATCGACGGATGCGTCACCCGGTGGCGCTCCACGGGTCGACCAGCTCGATGCCGGTATGCGCGAAATCCTTGACGTTGCGCGTCGCGCAGGTCGCTCCGTGCGTCAGGCAGATCGCGGCGATCTGCGCGTCGGCCGTGCTGATCGGTGCTCCCGCACTCTCCCGAGCAACGAGGACGTCGGTATAACGTTCGGCCGCCGAGCCATCGAACGGAAGCACCGAGCGACTCCCCCGATACGGCTCGAGCGCCACCTCGATGCGCCTGGTCAACTCATCCTTGCGCCGACCGTCCGGGAGTCGCCGCACACCAGCCAGCAGCTCCGCGAGCGTGACGGACGTGATCGCGACATCACCCGTCAACGACGCGAGCCAATCGACCACGCGCACCTCCGGCGACGGCCGGAAGATCTCCGAGATGACGTTCGTGTCGAGGACGATCACTCGAACTCCACGGACCGTGCGACGTCGTCGCGCCTCGCGATCGGCAGGTCCTCGACTCCGCCGGCATCCTGCGCCGCGGACAGCAGCGCCATTCCGATGTGCGGCCGTCGCGAGGCCTGGGTCAGGATCTCGCGGACCTCGGCCTCCATGGAACGGCCGTGCTCCTTCGCCTGCGCGGCGAGCCGCTTCTTCACTGCTTCGTCGAGCCCGCGAACGATGATGGATGACATCAGCGATCACCTCCTCTGCTATCAAGCATGATAGCGCCGCTGCCTCGACTCGCGCCCGATGCTGTACAGCTCCTCCGATACGACACCGCCTCGACCGCCTCTCGACGAGGCGACCGGGGCGGCGCATGACTGTGATTCGGGCTGGGATCGGGGCGCGATAGAAGTACTGGTGGACGAGGATGTTGCGGAAGCCTCGGATCTGCGGCCAGGGGACGTCCGGATGCGCATCCGTGATCTCGGCGGGGAGATGGTTCACGGCTTCGCCGATGATCTGCAGATTGCGCTCGATCGCGTCCTCTGCCATCTCTGCCATGTCCGCATCACCGTCAAGAGCGGCGACATATCGCCGGCAGCGTTCGATGGCCTCGAGGACATCGGCGATGCGCTGCGCAGGGCCTCGGCTCACAGTGCGACCGCGTCGATCAGTGCCGAGTCCGAGATCGGCCGCTTGAGCAGCTGGACGGAGAACACGTCGATGTTGTCGCGGCCGAAGAGCGCTCGGGTCTCTTCCATCAGCCCGGAGGCCCGCATGAGCAGATTCCCCTCCGCAGGGTCCATCTCGACCAGGATGTCGATGTCTGATCCCGGGTGGGCGGTGCCCCGGGCAACGGAGCCGAACAGCTTCGGGCTGGTGGCGCCGTACCGGTCCAGGATCGCCAGGAACTCATCGCGATGCGCGTCAAGGAGCTCGCGGAGGGCGAGCGTCTCTGGCGTCACGGCGATCTCAGGCATGCCGCCAGGATACCGGCGACGGTGCCGATAGGCACGGCTGCTCACCCCAGCACGGCCGTTCCGCCGCCGATCTGAACTGATGAGGCCCGACGGCCTGAGCCACCTGGCAATACCTCATGTGGCGTCGGCCAGCCGGCTTCCGCGGAGGAAGGACAGCATCCGTGCACTGCACGGTGAAACGGACCTCCACCACGTGCCCGCGCACCACGTGCCCGCGCGTAGGGCCATTTGACTCAGTAGTGATAGCGGGCCTGCAGGATCACGAGGTCCTCGTCGTCCACGAGGCAGACCAGCCGGTGCTCATCGGTGATGCGCCGCGACCAGGCACCCTGCGCTCCGTACTTCAGCTGCTCGGGCTTGCCGATCCCGGAGAACGGTTCGCGCAGGCAGGCGTCGATCAGCGAGTTGATGCGCTTCAGGATCTTCCGGTCGGCGGTCTGCCAGTGCTCGTAGTCCTCCCACGCCGACTCGTCCCAGACCAGACGCACTCAGGCTTCCTCGTCTGCGCGATCGAGGTCGTGGACCTCGACCTTTCCGGCGCGGGCACGGTCGTAGGCATCGAGCAGGCGGCGGGCGTTGGCCGGCGAGCGGAACAGGTAGGCGGTCTCCTGCCACGCGGCGTACTCGTCGGCCGGCATGAGAACCGCGTTGCCCTTGCGAGAGACGATCTCGACGGCCTCGTGGTCCTCGTTCACGCGCTCGATGAGAGGGAAGAGGGTCTTGCGCGCCTCGCTTGCGCTGATGGACATGATGAGGGCCCCCGTTCGGATCGATGGTACAACTTCACGGTACCACTCCTGACGGCGGGTCGCACAGCACGCGGCGACCAAGTCATGCCGAGCACCTCAACTCCGCCCATGGACCGACACTCGCTGTGGAGACAGCCTGACGTGGCCTGCTTGTGCACCAGCCCGCCGAACCGGGACTGGATTCACACGTTGAAGCGGAACTCCACCGCGTTCCGGTACGTAGGACCATGTGCGTCAGCGCCGGTAGACGTCACGCCTGTTCCCCGCCGCGACGACCAGGACGAGGAGTTCGTCATCGTGGATCTCGTAGATGACTCGCCAGTTCCCCGTGCGAACTCGCCAGGCGTCACGGCCGGTGAGCTTCTTCGACGCTGGCGGCCGAGGCTCGTCGGCCAGCAGGACGAGTACGGCGGCGACTCGCTCCTGACCATCACGCGGGAGCCTACGGATCTGACGACCCGCGGCAGACGCGATTCGAACCGCATAGGTCATAGACCGAGCTCGCGACGGAGCTCATCCAGCGTGACGCTCTCTCCGCCTTCGGCCTTCGCCGCGTCATAGGCCGCGATGTCGTCAAGTTCCTCGGCCGCTTCCATCAGCCGATCGAGCGTGTCGGCATCCACGATCGCGCCCACCCGCCGATCGTGGCGAGTGAGGTACACGGGCTCGCTGTGCGCTCGGTCGATGAGCCGACCGAGCTGGTCGCGTGCCTTGGTTGCGGTGATCTCCATGACTCAAGAGTACCCCAAAATGTACATTATCGGGGAAACCGAGACGTCGCGGCCGACACTGCCCGAGGCCCCATGGGCGATCTCTAGCCGATCTCCGCCTGGATCTGCCGGATCACTGAGCCGAGCACGCCGCGCGACAGAAGACCTTCCCCGAGCGGTCCAGATGAGTCAGCCCCGAGGGACGGAAGCCGACGCAGCGCCTCGCGCTCACGGTCAGTGAGATCCGAGATCTGCCAGCGCACTTCTTCCTGCACGGCTTCCGGTCGACGTGGCTCAGCAAGCGAGACGGCCTTCCCAGCGTAGGCGGCAGCCCCCAGCGCGCGGGCACCCATGTGCGCAACCGCGGCCGCCTGACCCACTGCCCGTGCCGCGGAAGCACTCGCTCAGCGCATGACAGCGCCCAGCGCGCCAACACGCGCCGAGCCGAATCACTCAAGGTCTGGATCGATGCCATGCCTCGACCATAGTCGGCACGATCACGCCACGACCGTCACCATGGGCGGACGATGGGCGGGCGCGCGCTCACACGTTGAACCGGAACTCCACCACGTTCCGGCACGTACAGCCATCTGACGATCAGAGCAGAACGTCTGGCTCCGCGCCGGAGGGCAACCACTGGCGAAGCGCTCCGATCCATTCGTCGGAGGCATCAAGATGCGCATCATGGCTCCCCGCAGACAAATCGATGCGATCGGTCGCCCGGCGACGCAGGATCAGCTCGTCCTTGTCGGCTTCGCTGAACATTCCGTCCTTCGCGAAGATCGCGAGAGTCGGGATCTTCAGCGCCTCCCAATCCTCCCAGCGCGGCTCGTGCACGGCTTCGATCGTGCGTTGCATGACATCGGCGTCGAACCGCGGTCGCAGCCCATCGTGGGCCGCCTCGAGGTCGGCGACCCACGCATCGACGATCGCATCCGCTCCAAGGAAAACGCGAGCTTCAGCCTCGTCGAGGAACGGCACCGGCCACGACGCGAAATACCTCCCCAGCCCCACGGCCTCGCCCGGATCGTCACTGCCGATGACGTGTCCTTCGAGCATCACGAGACGCCCGACGATATCTGGGCGCGCAGCGGCAGCAAGGAATGCCGTGTGCGCACCCATCGACTGTCCGACGAGCGACCAAGGCTCTCCGGACACGATCTGCTCGAGCACTGCAACGACGTCATCCACGAAGGCCCTGCGTGACAGGTCGACCGGTCGGCGCGTGCTGAGACCGTGACCTCGCTGGTCCAGGAGCAGAACATGGAAGGAGTCGGTGAGCGCATCCGCGGTGGGCAGGAGTTCCCGTGAGCTGCCGGCGAGCCCGTGCAAGAGAAGGAGAGGGGGCCCATCGCCGCCACGATCAGTGACGGAGAGCTCCACATCATCGCGGCGGACCGTCCGACGGACGCCGCCCGTCATGCGATCTGCAGCGGAGTGATCGCAGCGACCTTCTCGCGCAACGCCCGCCGTCCGAGCCGCAACTCGTAGTTCGACTGCAGGTTCATCCACAACTCCTCGGACGTCCCGAAGTACCGCGCCAGACGGATCGCCGTGTCCGCCGTGATGCCCCGCTTGCCGTGCACGATCTCGTTGATCCGCCGCGGCGGCACACCGATCGACACAGCAAGCTTGTTCTGCGTGATCCCGAACCCCTCAATGAAGTCCTCCATGAGGACCTCCCCGGGATGGATCGGCTCGATCAAGTCACTCTCAGTGGTAGTCGACGAGTTCGACATCTTCTGCTCCTCCATCTCTCCAGACGAAGCAGATACGCCACTGCGCATTGACGCGGATGCTGTGCTGACCCCGACGGTCGCCCACCAACCGCTCCAGCCGGTTCCCGGGAGGAATCCGGAGATCCCCCACGTCCTTGGCCGCGTGGATGAGTTCGAGCTTCCGCATGGTCGCCCGCTGCACCGTCCGGTCGACGCGCTTGACGTACTGCTCATGCCAGATGCGTTCGGTGTCCTTGCTCCCGAACGATCTGATCACGAGACCAGCATATAACGCAGAGCGTCATTAACGCTAGACGTTAAACCTGAACTCCACCACGTCGCCATCGCGCATCACGTAGTCCTTGCCCTCGATGCGCACCTTGCCCTTGGCCTTGGCCTCGGCCATGGAGCCGGCTTCCATGAGCTGGTCGAAGGAGACGATCTCGGCCTTGATGAAGCCGCGCTCGAAATCGGTGTGGATGACGCCGGCGGCCTGCGGGGCGGTGGCTCCCTTGGGGATGGTCCAGGCCCGGGATTCCTTGGGACCGGCGGTGAGGTAGGTCTGCAGGCCCAGGGTGTCGAAGCCGACGCGCGCCAGCTGGGCCAGCCCGGACTCCTCCTGACCGGTGGACTCGAGCATCTCGGCGGCCTCGTCCTCGTCGAGCTCGATCAGCTCGGACTCGAACTTCGCATCGAGGAAGATCGCCTCGGCGGGAGCGACCAGGTTCCGCAGCGCCTGCTGCGAGGCGGTGTCCGCGAGACCCTCCTCGTCGGTGTTGAAGACGTAGATGAAGGGCTTGGCGGTCATCAGCTGCAGCTCGCGGAGTGCGGCCACGTCGATGCCGGCGCCCTCTGCACCCTGGTAGAGCGTTGCTCCGGTCTCCAGCAGAGCCTTCGCCTTGATGACGTTCGGCAGCACGGCGGGGTCGACCAAGCCGCGCTTGGTGTCCTTCTCCAGTCGCTGCATCGAGTTCTCGATGGTCTGGAGGTCGGCGAGGATCAGCTCGGTGGCGATGATCTCCATGTCGTCGGACGGAGAGACGGAGCCCTCCACGCGAGTCACGTCGGGATCGGCGAATGCGCGGGTGACCTGGCAGATCGCGTCGGCCTCGCGTATGTTGGCGAGGAACTTGTTGCCCAGGCCCTCTCCCTCGCTGGCGCCCTTGACGATGCCGGCGATGTCCACGAAGGACACCGTCGCCGACAGCAGCTTCTGGCTGCCGAACACGGTCGCGAGCTCGGCGAGCCGCGGGTCGGGCAGCGGGACCATGCCGATGTTGGGATCGATCGTCGCGAACGGGTAGTTCGCGGCGAGGACCTCGGCGCGGGTCAGGGCGTTGAAGAGGGTGGACTTGCCGACGTTGGGCAGTCCCACGATTCCGATAGTAAGAGCCACGGGAGGTGATTCTACGGGGCGCGGCCGCGCGTGCGGGAGCTGAGGGGGTGAGCCTCTGGTCTCACCCCTTCAGGGCGTCGGGGAGCTGCGGCTCATCGACCGCCGGCTGGCAGAAGATCGGCAGCGGCAGGCATCCCAGAGAGGTATCGCTCAGCCGCGCCTCCCGCACCACCACCAGGCGGGCTCCCGCACCCTCCGCGGGCGGTGCGGACTCCGGCAGCTCGAGGCTCACCGCACCGACAGCACGATGGCTGGGCCCGGGCTCGTCCAGACAACCCTCGCGCAGCGCCGGAAGGCCCTCGACCACGACGGCGGCGAGGTCGATGTCCGAGCGAAAGGGCGCGGACTGCGCATCGGCTTCCACCCGGGCCTCCGCCGCGGGATCGCAGCGCGGGTCCGGGACCACCAGGTACGCGGGCTCCCCCTGCCATGCCGAGACGTCGGCCAGCAGTGCCGTCGCGACTCCGGCCGGCTCCTCCATCGCCGCGGGCACGGCGCGCACCTCGATCTCCCGCAGCGTGCAGGTGTTGCGATGGTCCACCGTCCACCACCCCGCATCCGAGGGCTCCACTCCGCAGTGCACCGTCCGTGTGGTGCCCAGCCGCTGCCCGAACTCCGCATCCAGTGCCGCGGCGTCCTCTGCGCTCAGCCCGGCGAGCTCTGCCCGAGCCCACTCCAGGCCCGCAGTGGCCTCCTGCTGGGCGGCATGCGGCCGCAGCACCAGGGCGCGCAGGAACAGCAGCCCCCAGATCAGCAGGAACACCAGCAGCAGGGCCAGCAGCATCTGCCCGATCCGTCGGCCGATCCGCCGGCCCCCGGACGGACCGCGCGCACCGCGCGCACCGGTCATCTGCTGCTCCCCATCGGTTCCCCTCATCCTCGCGTGTCACACAGAATGCCTCACCGTCGGCCGACGGCGGCGTTCCGCCGCGGGCGTGGCGACGGTCGTCCGTCCCACCCCCGTGGTGTGCTGTGACCATGAGCGGAACATCGGGACTCCTGCTGGGCATGCTCCTGGGCGCGGCGCTCGGCGCCGTCCTGACCTGGCTGCTGCTGCGCGAGCGTGCGCGCGTCGCCGAACTGCGCCGGCGCACCGCGGCGGATGCCTCCGCGCAGCTGCTGCGTCTGGCCGATGAGCGGTACGAGCGGGACACCGCCCGGCGCGACGCCGCCGAGGAGGAGCGGGAGGCCGAGCTGCAGCGCACCCTGGCGCCCATCACGGCGACCCTCACCCATCTGGAGCAGTCCCTGGCCCGCTCGGAGGCCGCTCGGATCGATGCCGAGGGGGCGCTGCGCTCCCATCTCGCACAGCTCGCCCAGCGCGCCCAGTCCCTGGAGACCGGCACCAGCGCGCTCACGGCCGCGCTGCGGGCGCCCACCGCCCGGGGCCGCTGGGGCGAGGTGCAGCTGCGGCGCATCGTCGAGGCCGCGGGGATGCTCGAGCACGTCGACTTCTCCGAGCAGACTGCCGGCACCCGGGCCGACGGCGAGCACGGACAGCGCCCCGACCTGGTGGTGCACCTGGCCGGGGACCGGCAGGTGGTGATCGATGCGAAAGCGCCGATGGACGCCTACCTCGACGCCACCGAGGAGCTCGATCCCCAGCGCGCCGCGGCCCGGCGGAAGGCTCACGCCAAGGCGCTGCGGCACCACGTGGGCGTGCTCTCGGCCAAGGGGTACTGGAAGGCGCTCGGGGACACCCCGGAGTTCACGGTGCTGTTCGTGCCCAGCGACGGGGTGCTGGCCGCGGCGCTGGAGACCGATCCGGCGCTGCTGGAGGACGCCTTCGCCCGGGACGTGGTGATCGCCTCCCCCGCCACCCTGGTCGCTCTGCTGCGCACCGTCGCCCATACCTGGCGCACCGACGCCCTGAACCGCGACGCCCGCGAGGTGCTCGACGCCGGCCGCGAGCTGCACCACCGACTGGGCACCTTCACCTCCCACCTGGGCAAGGTGGGCCGTTCGCTGGACTCCTCGGTCGCCGCGTTCAACGAGGCGGTGGGCTCCCTGCAGTCGCGGGTGATGGTCACCGCACGCCGCTTCGAGGAGCTGGGGATGGCGGGCACGGCGCTGGACGAGGTTGAACAGCTCACCCGCCGGGCACGCACCCTGGACGAGACGGAGATCGCCGAGCTGGCCGCCCCGGCACCGCGGCCGACGACTCGCTCCGAGCCCGAGGACCGCGTCGGCTGAGCGTTTCCGGACCGATCACGTCGGTCGCCAGCAGGTCCGCCACCGCCTCCTCCTCGACCGCGAGGTCCCACTCGACCATCACCTCCGCCAAGTGCGGATCCCACGGCGACAGCGCCGGTCTCCCCGTCAGGTCCCGCGAGGGTCGCCCCTCCCGCACGACCTGCACATAGTCCGTGGCCGTGAAGCGCCACGGCACCCACTCCACCTGCGTGAGAAGGCTCCGTGCGATCCGCAGTCCGGCCCAGTCGAAGTCGCCGTGATACCGCAGCGCCGCCCCCTCGGCGGTCAGGATCTGCAGCAGCTCGACCACGGCCGCGCTCGGCTGGCCCGAGATGCACACCAGCACCGGTCCCGCGGCGTCGCCGAGGGCCTCATCGGGCTGTCCGCCGGTGGAAGCCGCCTCGCGCTCGGCTTCGGCGCGCTGGCGGGCCCAGCGTTCGGCCACCACCTCGACGATGGTCGGGTTCTCGCAGGCATGGACGACGCTGCCTCGCGGCATCGCCCGCACTCCCCCCGAACGCACCTGATCAAGTGTCAGCACCAGCGGAATGCGCGCTTCCCGCATCGCCTCCAAGGACGTCGCCGTCGCCGTCGCGGCTCTCGCCCTCCGAGCACCGTAGCCGGGATCGGGCGAGGACGCGCCGGCCACTCCCAGGACCAGGGCGGTCGAGGAGACCGTGGACAGCATGACTCCGGCCGACGCCCAGACATCACGCCGGGACAGTTCCTCGGGTTCCGCGTCGGGCATGAACGCCGCCCTGGCCACCGCGACCATCAGCCGGCCCAGGGGCCGGTCCGCATCCAGACCGTGCGCATCGCCCATCGTCTCCCGGGCGAGGACCGGGAGCGGCTGCTGCACGGCCGGCAACCGGTCCATTACCGCTGCCGCCCTGCTCACCAGGTCCGCGCCCAGCGCCGGGGTGACCGGAGCACCGATCCGGGCCGCTTCGGTTGAGGTGACCCGCTTCAGGCCGCCGGCTGCGCACCAGGGCCCCCACCACCGGGCAAGCCTCGGGAAATGCGCGATCACCGGGGCCAGCCGATCACGGGCCGCTTCCCATGCGGCCGTCTCCCGGACCTGCTGGACCCGGCGGTCGACCACCGGTCCGGTGAGGGTCTCGACGGCGTCAGCCAGGCCCGCGGGCCAGGGGCCGCGCCGCAGGATCTCCTCGACGACGGCCAGATCCACCCGCAGCGCGGTCCCGGCTCGTCGCGGCGGTCCCACCACTCGCACGGCGGCAGCTCGCTGCTCAGCCGTGGGTCCGCTGAGCTGGACCGTCCCGCTCAGCAGTGCCTCCCCGGCACCGGGGATCCGCTTCCGCACCCGGGTGACCAGCCATTCCATCGCGGGATCGCCCAGCAATCGGTCCAGCGCCGCCCGGTCCCCCGCTCGCGCTGCCGCCCCGCCCCCCGCTCGCCGGCTGCCCGCTGCTCCGTCCTCGGTCATCCGAACAGGGTCTCGCCGTCGGAGGTCGGCGGCGTGCGGGCACCGGCGCGGGCGGAGTCTGCCACCTCGCTCTGGCGGTGTCGGCGCCGGCCGTCCCAGCGCCAACGGGTCACGCCCACCGCGTCGATCCCCTCGATCCGGGACAGCTGCGCGATCGAGAGACCGGGCACCTCGGGGTAGCACCCCCACTCCCGCTCACTGGTCATCACGACGTCGAGATCGAAGGTCGCGAGCAGGCCCAGCGACTTGGCGCGCGAGTCGTCGTCGATGCCGGCGAAGGCCTCGTCGAGCAGGATGAGCCGTGGGGCGTGGTCGCTCGCGGAGTTGTAGTGCGCGGAGGCCGCAGCGAACAGCGGCACCGACACGGCCAGCGCCCTCTCCCCGCCGGACGCGGGCCCGGAGGCCGAGCGCCAGTGGCCGTTCTGTCGCCGTTCGACGACGAAGGTGTGCCACTTCCGGTAGTCCAGCGCCTGCTCCAGGTGCTCCTGCCACGCCCCGGTCGGGTCGGACTGCCGGATCTCGGCGATCCGGGCCTGGAGGAACTCGCCGATCGCAGTGCGGTCCTCCGGAGTCCAGGTGGCGTCGGAGCGCAGCATCAGCCTTCGCGCCGCTGCCAGTCCGGCAGGGGCGTCGCCATGCTCGCGCCACCGCACCCGCAGCTGCATCCCGGTGGACGTCCTGCGTTCGGCGAGTTCGCGGTTCATCCGGTCGATCTGCCCCTCGGCGGTGAGCAGCAGCTCATGCAGGTGACCCGCCACCTCATTGACCAGATGATTCTCGAGGATCTCTCGCTCACGGGCGCTGAGCAACCGTTCACGGTCGGTGACGTCCTGGTCCAGTCGCTCGACCAGGTGGTCGATGTCCACCTCCTCGTGCACCCACCGCACCCGGACCAGGAGCACGTCGCCGCGCTGCTCCGTGAAGGCGGTGTGCCCGTGCCGACTCATCTGCTGGGAGAGCTCCGTGGTCGCGCCGGAGACCCGTTGCTGAACGCTCGCCCAGGCCTCGTCGGTCTCCGCGATCTCGTGCAGATGTTGCTCGGCACTGCGAGCCAGCCCCAGGCCGGCGGTGAGGCTCCATCCCTCGGGGTCCTCGGCGGCCGGCAAGGCGAGGTCCGGCAATGCCACGCGCAGCAATCCGGTCTCGGCGAACGCTCGCAGGGCCTCGATCGTCCCTTCACGCTCCGCTGCCATCTCGCCACGACGCCGGCCGAGGTCGCGGACGTTCTCCTCCAGGCGCCCCTGGGTGCTCGCGGCGGTCAGCTGCTCCGTGCCGACCGTCTTCAGCTCCGCGGCCGTGGCCTCCAGCGCGGCGGTGGCCTCGCCGAGCCGGGCCTGGAGCTCGGCCACCGATGCGCCGACGGTCTCATGAAGGGCCTGGTATCTCGCGCGCCCGGCCGCCGCCCGGGTGCGCAGGTCCCGATGGGTCACCTCTCGACGCTCCTGGAGCGCGGTCGCCTCGGCGGCGCGGCGGTCGGCCCGTTCCTGCGCGGTGGCCGCATCGACGACCGCGCGTGCTGCCCGCCGTACCTCCACGAGAGTCACCTCGTACGCGCTCACGGCGGCCAGCGCGTCATCGGTCTGGGCAGTCGTGGTGCCCACTCCGAGCTCCCAGGCCTGCTCATCGAGCTCCCGGGCCTCCCAGTCGGCGGCGTCAGCCGCCCGTTCCCAGACGGTCAGGGCCGCATCGACCTTGGCCTGCGCCAGGTCCGCTTCCTGCTGCGCGGCCACGGCGCGATCATGGACTGAGCTCAGCTCGCGCTCCCGGGCAGCTGGGTATCCGGCTCGCTCCCGCTCGACCTGCCGGGTCTGTTCATCCGCCGCGGCGACCCGGTCCGCGAGAGCCGTGCACTCGGTCTCCAGCTCCGCGGCCCGACCGCGGAGCTCGCCCAGCAGCTCTCGACGGTGCGCCTCGCGCGCACTGGCACCGAGGTACTCCGCGCGGTCCTTGGTCCAGGACCCTCGTGCCGGTCCCGCGCCCCATCGTCCCTGGCCGTCGATCCACCAGCCAGCTCCCGATACCTCGCCCCATCCGATCCGGCTCAGCACGGCGCGGACGGCCTCCGCGCCGACCGACTCCTCGGGACCGGTTGCGGGCACCAGCACCTCGGCCAGGGAGGGGGTCGACTCCGGACCCGCCGGGCCCAGGACCACGTCCCCGTCGGCGGCCATGGTCCCATCGGGGAACACCCAGGCGTCCAGCAGTCCGGCCGATTGCAGGGCGGCCTCCACTCCGGCCCGGTCGCCCTCTGGGACGGCATCGGCGAAATCGGCCAGCCACCACAGGGGCGCGCCGTGCCGGTCGTCCCGGCGGTGGGCGTCGCGGCTCGAGGCTGACGGCGGCTCCGGGGCGCGCCCGGCCTCCAGCTCAGCGATTCGGGTGCGGACGGCATCCAGCTCCTCGGACAGCCGCCCGGCCGCGTGCGCCGCCGCGGCGCGCTCTCGACCGATACGATCACGGGCCGTCGCCGCTGCGGCGTCAAGGGCGGCCGACACGGGCGGCGTGCCCACCACGCTGCGTGCCCAGTGGTGGGAGAGCTCGGAGAGCTCATCGATGCCGCGGTCCAGCTCCATCAGCTCCAGGCCTCCGAGGTGCGCCTGGACCGCCTCCCCGTAGGCCGCCACAGCTGTCTCCACCCGCTCGTGCACGGCCCGCAGCGTCTCCGCCCGCTCGGCCTCCTCGGACTGGGCCGTGTCGAGCACCGTCCGCTGGTGATCGGCGATCGTTCGCGCACGCTGCGCCGCCTCGATCAGCCCTCGGACGTGCCGGATCCGCTCGCGCCGCCGGGCCAGGGCCCGCCGGGCGGTCTCCTCGTCCCCGGCGATGTCCGCGTGCTCGGGCTGCAGTCCGGCGGGACCTGCCTGCCGGCCCGCAGCGACCTCGTGCCGGTCGGCGTCGGCGCGGGACGCCTCGACGTGCCGTGCCGCCGCGGCGGCCTCCTCGGTCTCCCGGCGGGCGGTGGCCGCCGCCTGCTGGGCCTCCTCACCGGCCTGCGCCGCATTCCGCTCCGCCTCCCTGGCGTCGCGATCCGCCTCGTCGAGACGGTCGGCCTCGCGCATCTCCGGACTGGCCTGCAGTGCCTGTTCCTGACCCTGCAGCGTGCTCCGGCGCTCCTCGGCGTCGAGCTGGCGTCGAGCCAGGTGCTCGACCTCGGTCGTGGCGCGGCTCAGCTGCTCCTCGGCCTCACGGAGGTCGCGGCCCGCCTGCTCATAGGCCGAGTTCGCCAGCCGCACCGTGGTCGTGTGGCGCCGGGAGGCCACCTTGGCGTAGTCCCGGTAATGGCCCAGGAATGCCTCGGCCGCGCCGAGCGTGTCCTTGGCCGCAGCGATCCCGTCGCGTTCATCCTCCAGTGACCGGAACGACTCGGCGACATCGGCGACCACCGCCTGGTCCAGCGGTGCGAGGGCCTCGGTCAGCGCCGCGGACAGGGCCTTCTCGTCCGGCTTCTTGGACAGCTGGGGCTGGCGCAGCTGGATCAGCAGATCGATCAGAGCGCCGTAGCGCTCCTCCCCCAGCCGGAACAGTGCCTCGTCCACCGCCCGCCGATAGGCCGCCTGGGTGGTGTGGACCTGACCGGCTGATGTGGATGCCAGCTCGTCCCGCAGCCGTTCCTGCGTGAGGACGATGCGGCTCTCGTCCAGGAGGCGGAGATCTCCGATCCGCCGGGTGCTGGTGAACCACCAGGTCTTCACGACGCCCCTGCCGGCAGCAGCTTTCAGGCCGATCCCCAGAGTCGTGAAGTGCTCCGTGCCGTCGGCGTCCACCCGTCCGAACTCGGCCCATGAGTAGCCGGTGCGCTCCGAGTGCGGGTGCGCCCCGCCCAGCAGCAGGTTCCAGTCCATGCGCTTCTTGGGGTCCGCATCCGGTTCCACCCGCCGCGGGGCGGTGGAGCCGTCCAGCAGGAACGGCAGAGTCAGTGCCAGCACCTTGGACTTGCCGGTGCCGTTGTTGCCCCGCAGCAGCAGCCGGCCGTCGTGGAACCAGAACTGTTCATCGTCGTAGTAGAAGAGGTCGATCAGTCCCAGGCGCAGCGGCTGCCAGCGTTCGGAGGTGGGGCGCGGCGGCGCTCCGGCCGGGGCGGGCTCCTGCATAGGGCTCTGCGGCACGGGGCTCTGCGGCACATCGGGCTTCGGCACGTCGGGCTTCGGCACGTCGGGCTTCGGCACGTCGGGCTGCGGCACCGGGGGCTGATCCGTATCGGTCATCGGGGGTTCCTGTTCGTGATGGTCGGGGCGGTCACGGCGAAGCGTCGCAGCGCCGGCAACGGCTCGACGAGGGCCTCGGCGCCCTCGCCGGTGACCCGTACCAGCCCCAGGCCCACCAGCCGGTCCAGCGCACCGGTGACAATCGTGGTCTCCGCACCGGGCTCCTGGGTCGTCCTGCGCCAGTAGGTCGCATTCTCCTCGGCCAGTCGTTTCACTCGGCGTCGCAGGGTGGCGACGTCGGCCGGGCCGGAGGCGGCCAGCTGCTCGGCGAGCAGCAAGGTGGCGTGCCCGTCGGTGCCCTGCTCCGGCATCCGTACGTCGGTGAGCTGGTCCTCAGGATCGACCAGAGCGATGCCTTCCGCGCGCATCTCGGGCACCAGCCCGGTCGCGGCGGCCAGTCGGCGGGTCAGCTGGACGCGCTGGCCGACGAGATAGCTGCGCTCGTCCTCGGGGAGCTCGTCGTAGTACACCACCGGGTCGCACAGCAGACGACGGGTGACGGCGTGACGCAGGCGCCTGGTGGTCTCCTCGTCCGTGTATGCCGGGGGCGGCTGGTGCAGCGCGGTCTCGATCTGCTCGATCGAGGGCGTCGGACCGAGCGCGGCCCCGACCAGGCCGGGACCGTGGGTGGTCGAGAGCATGGTCGCCAACACCCGGCGGTCGACGTCGTACAGCGCGTCGCCGCCGGCCGCGACATAGGACTCCTCGTCACCGGCGACCCGCGCGAGCACCCCGTAGCCCAGCAGCAGCCGGATCGCCGCGACCAGATCGGAGCGTTCCTCCCGGGTGCCGAGGGTGAACTCCAGACCGCCCAGTCCGGGCTGGCGGGCGGCGAGGATGATCTGTTCGGCGAGTCGTCCGAGGGAGATTTGCGGATCGGAACGTTCGAGGACGGCCAGGGCGAGGCAGAGCAGGACGTACCGGCGCCGGGTGAAGGGCGGATCGCCTCTGCGGCCGCGGGCCGGGTGCCGCTCGGCGACGGCGACGGCGGTGGGCCCGTGCGGGACGTAGGAGGTCTGCAGGCGGACGGTCTGCGATTCGAGCACCAGCCGCCATCCGGTTTCGCGCTCGAACCACGTCCTCAGCGTGTCAGCGTGGCGGCGGGCCGCGCGGAACAGCTCGCCGTGGCTCTGTGCCCGCAGGACGGGGCGGGCCAGCAGCGCCCGCAGCACGCGGCGGCGGCCCTCGGCGTCCCGGGCCTCCAGTGCGCCCGCGATGCTGGGCGCGATGTCCAAGCGGCTCATGCGCAGACCTCCCGGGCGTGAGCCTCGAGAGCGGAGGGGTCGACACCGCCGGCAGGCAGGCACCCGTCGCCGACCTCGCCGACGTCGAGCGTCGAGGCGATGTCGACGAGATGGTCGGGCCCGGAGAATTCGCCGTCCGGCGTGGAGATCTCCATGGTGGCGGCGCCGGGGAGCCGGGTGAGGATGACCGTGAGCTCCCCGTCGGAGGTGTGCACCTGCGCGGTGGTGGCCGTCGGCCCCATCGCGGCCAGGGCGTCCCCGAGCAGGCCGAGGAAGAGCCGGAACGCATCGGGCTCGAGCTCGCCGAAGGCGGACATCGGCCGGGGACCGGCGGTGAGGATCCGGCGGCGCGCCGCCGCCGTCTGCTCCGCCTCCTGGCGCGCCCGCTCCGCGAGCATCCGTTTCGCCTCGGTCCGGTCGGTGACCCGCGTCGCCCTGCCACGGCGCTCGTAGGATCCGCTCCGCCGCAGCTGCGGGCTGATCTCCACCGGTGGGGCCTGCGCCCATGGGGTCGTGGTGCTCAGCTCGGCCTCCGCCCAGGCATCCTCGGTGGCGGAGGTGAGGCTCAGGTGCCGCACCGGTGCCAGGCCGAAGGCGGAGCGCCATAGCCGGTGCCGGTCCTCATCCGCGGGGAGCGCTGCGAACCACGTCGCCAGGGTGAGGAAGTCCTGGGTCCGATCGGTGCGACCGCCGGACCTCTCGTGCAGGGCACGCACGACGGCGAGCAGCGCCGGGATGGCGGCGCGGGCACGGGCCCGCAGCAGCTTCGCCTCGCTCTCCCGCACGGGCGTGCTGACGAACCATTCGGCCAGGCCCGACCACTGCCGCAGCCATGTGCGGCGGATCCGTGCGCGTTCGACCTGCGCCGCTCCCGGCGCGGCATCGGCCGATTCACGGTCTGCGGCGAGGCCGGCGAGGAAGTGCACGCCCTCCTCCGGGATCGCGTCGAGCAGCTCGCTGATCCGGGCGCCGCGGGTGAGCAGATCATGGATGAACCGCTCCAGATAGGCGATGAGCTCTTCCTTGTAGGCGAGGAAGGCCTCGACATCCGCGTCGTGCAGGTCGATGGTGCGCTGCATCGATCCCATGAAGGCCATGGCGTTCTCGGCCAGTTCGACGAATCGTTCCCGCAGGCTGCGCAGCGTCTGGTGAGCGACGGCCGCGTCCACCGGCCGGTCGGCCTCCTGGGCGCTGACGGTGTCGCGGAGATTGGTCAGGAGCACCACGATGTCCTCCAGCGCGACCGACTGGAGCGCGCCCCGAGTGCCGAGCGCAGCGTCGTACTGGACCAGGGCACGCTCCGCCGCCTCACCCTCGTGCGAGAGCTGGTACAGCATCCGCCGCCGATAGAAGTCCTCCAGCGCCGTGACGCGGCTCGAGTCGGGGAAGCCGAGCAGATTGCCCCATGCCGGCTGGGCCAGCCTCTCCAACGCCTCGCCGACCATGTCCTCCTCGACGGGATCGGCGCCGTCGCGTGCGAGCGCGGCGGATACCTGCTCGGGACGGACGTGGACCGTGAACCTCTCCTTCTCAGCCATCAGCACCCGCATGATGCGCCGGTACAGCGCGGCGTTGGGTGTGCTGAGATACGCGAAGGGTCCGTAGTCGACCGGTCCGCTCTCGGCGCGGGAGGTGCCGGCCTCTGACTCCGTATCGGGCGCGGGATCTTTCATGCCTCCGATCCTGCCACGGGGCTCTGACGCTTCTCGAGCCCTTCGATGAACAGCAGGGCGGCGGCGGCCGACGGCCCGTAGGGACCCGCCGGCCTCAGGACTCCGCGGTGGCGGCCTGGCCGGTCGGCTTCGTGCGGCTGTCGACGGCGCCGCGGTTCTTCATCTCCTGGCGCAGCTCGCGCGGGAGGGAGAACATGAGGTCCTCGGTGGCGGTGCGCACCGGCTTCACGTCCCCGTAGCCGCGCTCGGCGAGGACATTCAGCAGCTGCTGGACCAGGACGTCCGGCACCGACGCACCGGAGGTCACGCCCACGGTCCCGACGCCATCGAACCACTCGTCGCGCAGCTCGTGGACCGAGTCGATGCGGTGGGAGGCCCTGGCCCCGGCCTCCTTGGCGACCTCCATCAGTCGCACGGAGTTCGAGGAGTTCGGCGAGCCCACCACCAGCACCAGATCCGCGTCCGGGGCGATCTTCTTGATCGCGACCTGACGGTTCTGGGTGGCGTAGCAGATGTCGTCGCTGGGCGGGGATTGCAGCGTCGGGAAGCGCTCGCGGAGCTTGTCGACCGTCTCCATCGTCTCGTCGACGCTCAGGGTGGTCTGCGAGAGCCACACGACCCGCTCGGGGTCGCGGACGGTCACCTTGTCGACGTCATCGGGAGAGTTGACGACCTGCACGTGATCGGGGGCCTCGCCGGCGGTGCCCTCGACCTCCTCGTGGCCCGTGTGGCCCACCAGCAGGATGTCGTAGTCCTGGCGGGCGAAGCGCACCGCCTCCTTGTGGACCTTGGTGACCAGGGGGCAGGTGGCGTCGATGGTGCGCAGGTTGCGCTCCTCGGCCATCTCGCGGACCTTCGGGGAGATGCCGTGGGCGGAGAAGATGACGAGCGCACCCTCGGGGATCTCGTCGACCTCCTCGACGAACACGGCGCCCTTCTCCTTCAGGCGGTCCACGACGAATTTGTTGTGCACGATCTCGTGGCGCACGTAGATCGTCTCGTCGTAGTGCTCCAGGGCGCGTTCGACGGCGACGACGGCGCGGTCGACTCCCGCGCAGTAGCCGCGCGGCTCGGCAAGAAGGACTGTTCCGGTGCTCACGCCTCCCATCGTAGGAGCGGAAGCGCCCTGCTGACAGGCCGGTGGGTCAAGACTCACCATCCCTCCACAGGGCAGTCCCCTCCACAGCGCCGCCCGGCGTCCGCGAGCTGTCGGGAGCTCGTGCCAGAGTGGACCCATGACGCAGACCTCCTCCGGCCCGGATGCGGACAGCGCCGCGACGCCGCGGCCTGCCCCAGCCGCCACCGCCGCGCAGACCACGGCGGAGAATCCCTGGCCCCTGCGGCAGCTGTCGGTGAAGGTCGGGGAGTACGTGGCGCGGATGTCGCCGCTCTGGGTCGAGGGCGAGATCGTCCAGCTCAACCGACGTCCCGGAGCCGGGCTGAGCTTCATGACCCTGCGCGACATCGACGTGGACATGTCCTTCTCGGTCCCGGTGCGCGAGCACGTGCTGCGCGCCCTGCCCGTCGAGCCGGTCCCGGGGGCGCGCGTGGTGGTCCATGCGAAGCCGACCTTCTGGACCAAGCGCGGCAGCCTCCAGCTCGAGGCCGATGACATCCGCCCGGTGGGGCTGGGCGAGCTGCTGGCCCGGCTCGAGCAGCTCAAGCGCGTGCTCTCCGCCGAAGGGCTGTTCGCCGCCTCCCGCAAGCAGCAGCTGCCCTTCCTCCCGCGCACCGTCGGGCTGATCTGCGGGCGCGAATCCGCTGCGGAGCGCGACGTGGTCGTCAACGCCCGGCGGCGCTGGCCAGCGGTGCAGTTCGAGATCCGCGAGGTCGCGGTGCAGGGCACGAAGGCGGTGCGGGAGGTCTCTGCGGCGCTGCGCGAGCTGGACGGGCTCGAGCACGTCGACGTCATCATCATCTCCCGCGGCGGCGGCTCCCTCGAGGACCTGCTCCCCTTCTCCGACGAGCAGCTCACCCGCCTGGTCGCGGGGGCGAGGACCCCGATCGTCTCCGCGATCGGCCACGAGGTCGACACCCCGCTGATCGACCTCGCCGCGGATGTGCGCGCCTCCACCCCCACCGATGCCGCCAAGCGCGTGGTCCCTGACATCGTCGCCGAGGTCGAGCAGCTGGAGCTGGGCCGCACCCGGCTGCGGGCCGCGATCCGGGCCCGGATCGAGCGGGAGCAGTCGGCGCTGGACGCGACGCGCTCCCGGCCCGTGCTGGAGAACCCCTCCACGATCCTCGCCGGTAGGGCCGACGAGATCCGTTCACGGATCGCCCTGGCGCGCACCCTGATCGGGTCCCGCTTGGATCGCGCAGCCGATGAGATCGACCATCTGGGCTCTCAGGTGCGCTCGCTCAGCCCGCTGGCGACCCTCGAGCGCGGCTACGCCGTGGTCCAGGACGCGGACGGCTCGATCGTCCGCTCCCCCGAGCAGCCGCAGATCGGCCAGCCGCTCTCGGTGCGGGTGGCCGGGGGCCGCTTCGGAGTGGAGCGCACCGCGACCGATCCGTACTCCCCGCCGGCACGGCCCGCTGCTCCGCAGCAGTCGCACCGGCCCCCACAGACCGCACAGCCCGAGACCACCGAGGAGTCCTGATGACCCCGACCAGCAGCCCCGAGAACGATCTCACCGCCGTCGAGGGCGATCCCCGCGACGCGCAGTCCGGCACCGTCACCCCTGCCGAGGGCGCGCAGCCGCTGCCCGCGGACATCGCCGAGCTGTCCTACGAGTCCGCCCGCGACCAGCTCGTCGAGGTGGTGCGGCGCCTGGAGTCCGGGCAGGGCGGGCTCGAGGATTCGATCGGGCTGTGGGAGCGCGGGGAGATGCTCGCCCGCCGCTGCCAGCAGTGGCTCGATGGTGCTCGGGAGCGGCTGGACGATGCGGTGGCAGCCCGCCGCTCTGCGGATTCCGCGGCGGAGTAGTCCGCCGCGGGTACCTCACTCGAGCGAGGTGATCGCCGCGCTCGCGATCTGCTGAAGCGCTGCCCGGTCCGCGTTCCCGTGGACCACGAAGCCCCACTCCGCGCCCTCGCAGGCGATGCCACGCTCTGCGGTAGCCTGCTCGCCGCGCAGCAGGCTGCAGGTGGCGCCCCCGAGCTCGAGCTCCTCCTCGACGGTGCTGCCCGGGATCGCCGCCGAGAGCATCGAGGCTCCGAGCTCGGACTCCTCGACCAGCGTCACCAGCTGACCGTCCGGCGAGGTGTACTCGATCGTCCACCGCGGATTCGCCCCTGCGGTGAACCGGGCGGAGCGCTCGGTCCACTCCTCCCCCACGGCGGGCACCGCGACGGGGAAGGGTGCGACGGCCTGGGCGCGCTCCGCGCTCGCGGCCACGTCCAGCTCGGAGTTCGCCAGCGGTTCCCGCTCGGGCTGGCTGCCCACGCCGAAGAAGGCGATACCGACCACGACCACCACCGCCATCGTCAACAGCAGCGCCCACACCATGTTGCGCAGGACGGTGTTCTTCTTCGACGGCAGCTCGTACGCGGACTTCGGCTGCGGGGCGGGCTCGTCGATCGGTGATCCGGGCTCGTCGGTCCGCGCGGCCGGCGTCCGCTCCGGCGCCTCGGGGGTCTCGTGGTCGGCATCGTGCATGCGCCCATTGTCCCCGCTCAGCCTCCGTGCCGCTCCCAGCCGCCCCCATCGGACCGCGTCGACCGCGCCACAGCGCGACTCCGACCTCGGCTCCCCGTTCGCCCCTTCCGCGGAAACCTGCGATGATCGAGCGGTGACCACGACATTCCTCATCGTCGGAGAAGCGCTCACGGACATCGTCGTCGACGTCGACGGCGCGCATCGAGAGCACCCCGGCGGATCCCCCATGAACGTGGCCGTGGCGCTCAGCCGCCTCGGTCACGATGCCCAGCTGCTCACCCGCATCGGCGATGACGCTCGCGGAGACGCGATCCGGGAACACCTGGAGGCCTCCGGAGTCCGCCTCACCCCGGGCAGCTCCGTGGCGGCGCCGACGTCGACCGCCCTGGCCCGGCTCGATGCCAACGGCGCCGCGACCTACGAGTTCGACCTCGTCTGGGATCCGCAGCCCGTCGGCCTGCCCGAACGGGTCGACGCCGTGCACATCTCATCGATCGGCGCGGTGCTCGAGCCCGGTGCCGCGACGGTGCGCGACACCCTGCGCCGGTACCGGGAGACCGCCACCATCAGCTACGACCCCAATGCGCGCCCCACCCTGATGGGCGCCCCGGAGCTCGTGCGCGCCGAGATCGAGGCGAGCATCGCGCTCAGCGACGTGGTGAAGGCCTCCGACGAGGACGTGGCCTGGCTGTACGGCACTGACGACGTGGAGGACGTCGTCGACTCCTGGCGCGAGCTGGGACCGGCGCTGACCGTCCTGACTCGCGGCGCCGAGGGTGCCGTCGGCTTCTCCCCGAGCGGCCGTGTGCAGGTCTCCCCCGTCATCGTCGACGCGGTCGACACCGTCGGTGCCGGGGACACGTTCTCCGCCGGGATCCTCGATGCGCTGGCGGCGAAGGGCCTGCTGGGCGCAGAGAAGCGCCCTGCCCTCGCCGCACTGCCCAACGACGAGATCGCCGACGTGCTGCAGCGCGCCGCAGCCCTCGCAGCGATCACCGTCTCCCGGGCCGGCGCCAATCCGCCGTGGAGCCACGAGCTCGCCTGATCCTGCGGCGGACGTGCGCGCTGGTCGGCGCTTCCCCCGCAGCACCTGACTCCCCCGTCCGTTCCCGGACATCCACCCACCGCACCACGACCTGAGGAGGCCGCTTCATGAACCAGTCCACGCCCGCCGCGCAGCAGGACGGCTACCGCATCGAGCACGACACCATGGGTGAGATCCGAGTTCCCGCCTCGGCCCTGTACCGGGCACAGACCCAGCGTGCGGTGGAGAACTTCCCGATCTCCGGCCAGGGCCTGGAGCCCGCACACATCCACGCCCTCGCCCAGGTGAAGAAGGCCGCCGCCCGCGCCAACCAGGAGCTCGGGGTGCTGGATGGGACCATCGCCGACGCGATCGTCGCCGCCGCCGATGCCGTGATCGCCGGTGAGCACGACGACCAGTTCCCGGTGGACACCTACCAGACCGGTTCCGGCACCAGCTCGAACATGAACATGAACGAGGTGCTCGCGACCCTCGCCACGAACGCCGGTGTGGACACCCACCCCAACGACCACGTCAACTGCTCGCAGTCCTCGAACGACGTGTTCCCCACCTCCGTGCACGTCGCGGTCACCCAGGGCGTCGTCGAGCAGCTGCTGCCCGCGCTCGCCCACCTCGCCGAGTCCCTGGAGACGAAGGCCGAGGCATGGAAGGCCGTGGTGAAGTCCGGCCGCACCCACCTCATGGACGCCACCCCGGTCACCCTCGGCCAGGAGTTCGGCGGCTACGCGGCCTCGATCCGCTACGGCATCGAGCGCGTCGAGGCGGCACTGCCCCGCACCGCGGAGGTCCCCCAGGGCGGCACCGCAGTGGGCACCGGCATCAACACCCCGCTCGGCTTCCCCCAGAAGGTCATCGCGAACCTGGTCGAGCAGACCGACCTGCCGCTGACCGAGGCCCGCAACCACTTCGAGGCGCAGTCGGGCCGTGACGGCCTGGTGGAGATGTCCGGTGCCCTGCGCACCATCGCCGTCTCCCTCACCAAGATCTGCAACGACGTGCGCTGGATGGGTTCCGGCCCGAACACGGGGCTCGGCGAGATCTCCATCCCGGACCTGCAGCCGGGCTCCTCGATCATGCCGGGCAAGGTCAACCCCGTGATCCCCGAGGCCGTGCTGATGGTGTGCGCGAAGGTCATCGGCAACGACGCGGCGATCGCCTGGGGCGGTGCACAGGGCTCCTTCGAGCTGAACGTGCAGATCCCGCTGATGGGCACCAGCCTGCTGGAATCGGTCCGCCTGCTCGCCAATTCCTCCACCGTGCTGGCGGACAAGACCGTCGACGGTCTGGTCGCCAACGAGGAGAAGGCCCGCTTCTACGCCGAGGCCTCCCCCTCGATCGTCACCCCGCTGAACAAGCTGATCGGTTACGAGTCCGCGGCGAAGATCGCCAAGCACGCCGTCGCCGAGCGGGTCCCGGTGCGCGAGGCCGTGATCGCGCTGGGCTTCGTCGAGCGCGGCGAGCTCACCGAGGCGCAGCTGGACGAGGCGCTGGACGTGCTGTCGATGACGGCTCCGAAGGCCTGACCCCGGTAGGCCTGACCCCGGAAGGCCTGACCCCGGTGCCGTCCGCTCGGACGGCCTGAGGGGCGGGCCGGGGCGGGCGCTCCACTGCCCAGTGGGCCACCCCGTGCGGTTCCCGGGTGCACCCACTGGCGCTCAGCCAGCATGCGGGGCCGCATACGGAGCCCGTGTGCTGGCTGAGCACCACCGGATGCAGTCGTCACTCCGGACCCGGCCCTCGGCCCCCTCCACCCTGCCCGGCTCCGGCCCTCTGGACGTGCGCCCCGCGCGCCCAGCTCCACGACCTTGATCTGGAGTGCACTCCAGGGTGTTGGCTCGGCGCATGTCGATCCTGCTTCTCGTGCCCTACGCCCTGCTGGCTCTCTCCCAGCTCCTCGCCCTCGTCGCCTTCGCCCAGGCCGCGCCGACCGCCCAGCCCGGCGCGACAGCGCTGGGCGTACCGCTGCTCGCCTACCTCGCGGCGGCGATGCTGAGCCTCGGCTCCGCGGGCCTCGCCGCCGTCCCCGCCCGCATCGCGGAGCCGGGCGCTCCGGGGCCTCTGATCGGACTGGGAGTGCTGGGCGGTGTGCTGATCTGCGCCGCTCCGCTGCTGTGGGGCAGCACGATCGGGGAGTTCCACCTCAACCATCATCTGGTGCGGGCGGCGATCGTGGCCGGCTGTCTCGTGTTGTACTCGATGTATGTCGTTGCCCATCGGTGAGGTCTCCCGCCGCAGCGCGCTGAGCCCGGACACCCTGCGCTTCTACGAGCGCGAAGGGCTCCTCCCTGTGCCGGGACGCACCAGCGGCGGCGCCCGACGCTACGACCCCGCGGTGCTCGACCAGCTCCAGGTGATCTCCACCCTGCGAGGACTCGGATTCGGGCTGGACCAGGTTCGTGATCTCCTCGCCGCCAAGAGCTCCACCCACTCGGTGAGGGCGCGCATCGACGCTGCCCGCGCGAGCATCGACGGGCTCGAGGCGCTGCTGGACGAGAAGGAGAAGGCCCTGCAGGAGGCACGTGACCTGCTCAGTCAGTGGCGTGACGAACTGGATTCGGGGGAGCCGTGGCCGGATACCCCGCTCCCCCGGTGACCGCGGCCCCGCCATCTGGTCACTACGTCCTCAGCGACGCGGCGGGTCCAGATGCTCCCCGCGGCGGAGGATGGCGAGAAGCATCGCCTGCGTCTCCTCCCAGCGCAGGAACACCTGTTCCCAGGAAAGCCGCGTGACGCGGTACCCGCGCGACGTCAGGTAGAGGTCCCGCGCCCGGTCCGCGTCGTAACTGAGCGGATCGTCGTGGAACTCGCGGCCATCGCATTCGATCACCCAGCTCCTGCCCACCAGCAGGTCCATCCGTCGCCGGCCGTCCGGGAACAGCACCTGGGGTCTCACGGGGAAGTGCCGGGATTCCATCCACCAGCGCACCGTCGTCTCCGTCCCGGACTCCGCGTCCGCCCGGACCCTGGTGAGGGGTCGACGGATCCGCTGCGGCAGCGAGGCCAGGATCCGGTCCGCCTCACGCCGGGAGAGCAGCCGCCGGTGCAGCCCGGACTCGAAGAGCACGGCCGTCTTCTCTACGGGGAGGCAGTGTGCGGCATGGGTGAGGACGAGGTCGAGGGCGGGGACGGGGTCGAAGCCGGGCCAGGATCGGAGCGCGGGACCGTGCAGGATGATCTCCTGCTCCTCGGCCAGCGTGATGATCTTCCCCGCCATGCGCCGCACAGGGTGCGCGCGGGCATTCCGCAGCTCCTCACCGACACGCAGCAGCCGCGGACGGAACACATGGAAGCCGGTGTGCGGCGGCGTCCACAGCCCGTGCAGTGATGCCGCGTCCAGACAGGTGGGCCGCACCCCGAAGTGCAGGATCCGGACAAGGCCCAGCGGCGCCTCCGCCGTGACGTACCAGGGTTGGACGCTTCTCATCGTGCCGTTCGCCAACCAGCGCCGGACCGCATGCTGAGAGACTCCGTCCGCGTGGAGGAGTGTCTTGTGCCGAATGCCCCTGAGCTCCATGCCAGAGAGGGAAGCATCGACGCCGTCGCGGGGTCGGCGTACGGCCAGCACTGTGGACCGACCGGCGCTGTGGAGGAGAGGTGACCGCACCCGGAGTGGGCACCGCCCGCCCTCAGCACGCCCGCCCTCAGCACACCCGCCCTCACCACACCCGCCCTCACCACACCCGCCCTCAGCACACCCGCCCTCAGGCAGACCCATCCGCACCCGCTCACCGGCCAGGACGACACCTGAGCCGGGAGGCCGATTGCATCCACTGGCGCTCTGCCAGCACGCACCCCCGCATACGGCCCCCGCATGCTGGCTGAGCGCCACCGGATGCCGAGTCCCCGCCGCGAACCGGGCCCCGTGGCGGACCCGGGCCCACCAGCCCCACGGCACGCCCATCCGTCCCGGGCCCGGCGCCACTTCGCCCGTCAACGCCACGGCACGCTCACCCCGTCCCGGGCTCCGTTCCGCTCGACCCGCTCTGCCCCGCGGCGGCGCTCCCGCCCGACCACCCTCAGGGGATCGGCTCGTCCAGCACGTGGGTGACCAGCTCGGCGACCTTGGACCTCTCGGAGCGCTGCAGCGTCATGTGGGCGAACAGGTCCTTCTCCTTGAGCGCCTCGACCACGGAGGCGATCCCGTCGTAGCGGCCGATGCGGAGGTTGTCGCGCTGGGCGACGTCGTGGGTGAGCACCACGCGGGAGTTCTGGCCGATGCGGGAGAGCATGGTCAGCAGCACGTTGCGCTCCAGGGACTGGGCCTCGTCCACGATCACGAAGGCGTCGTGGAGGGAGCGGCCGCGGATGTGGGTCAGCGGGAGCACTTCCAGCATGCCGCGGGAGAGCACCTCATCGATGACGTTCTGCGAGACCATCGAGCCGAGGGTGTCGAAGACGGCCTGACCCCAGGGGCCCATCTTCTCGCCCTGGTCGCCGGGCAGGTAGCCGAGCTCCTGGCCACCCACGGCGAACAGCGGGCGGAACACCATGATCCTGCGCTGGGTGCGGCGCTCGAGGACCGCCTCGAGTCCCGCGCACAGCGCCAGGGCGCTCTTGCCGGTGCCCGCGCGACCGCCGAGCGAGACGATGCCGACGGACTCGTCCTGCAGCAGGTCGATCGCGACCCGCTGCTCCGCGGAGCGGCCGGAGACGCCGAAGACGGTCTGGTCCCCCGGGACCAGCCGCACCTGCTTGTCCCGGGTGACCCGGCCCAGAGCGGAGCCGCGCGGGCTGGTGAGGGTGAGCCCGGTGTGCACCGGATGGTGGGCGACCTCGGGGACCTCGACGGTCTGGCCGTCGTAGAGATCGCTCATGGTCTGCTCATCCACCGAGGCGGTGACCATGCCGGTATAGCCGCGGTCGCGGGCGAGCTCGGCCCGGTACTCCTCGGCGTGGACGCCGGTGGCCGAGGCCTTGATGCGCATCGGCAGATCCTTCGACACCAGCACCACGTTCTTGCCCTCGAGCTGGAGGTTCTTCGCGACGGCGAGGATACGGGTGTCGTTGTCGCCGAGCCGGAAGCCGTCCGGCAGGGAGGCGGTGCTCATGTGGTTGAGCTCGACGTGCACGTGGCCGCCGTCCTTGCCGATCGGTAGCGGCTGGGAGAGGTTGCCGTGCAGCTCGCGGAGGTCATCGAGGATTCGCAGCGCCTGACGGGCGAAGTAGCCGAGGTCCGGGTGGTGGCGCTTGGCCTCCAGCTCGGTGATGACCACGATCGGCAGCACGATGTCATGCTCGGCGAAGCGGTGCAGGGACTGCGGGTCGGACAGCAGCACCGAGGTGTCCACGACGTAGGTGATCACGCCCGTCTCGACATCGGCGAGCATCTGCTGCGCGGCACCGGGCAGCAGCGAGGGCACCACGGGGGCACCGTCGGGGTTCGCAGCCCCGATCGCCTCCGGGCTGCGGGTGGGCGGGAGCGATGTGGTGCCGTCGGCGGCGGGCATCGTCTCGCGAGCAATGGTCGTCTCGTCCATGGGAGCCTCCCGGAATCGCGCGGATGCCTGGACCCTAGCCCGGTGGGCGCCCGCGATCGGGCGAGCCCCACCGGATGCGGGGCCGACGTTCACCCGATCGTCATCGGAAGTTCTGCCGGACTCCCGATGCCCCCAGTGTGCCACCGGTCACACGGACCTCCGGGGAGGCGGGCGGGAGTGTCCTCGCAGAGGCGGACGGTGCGGCGCGAACGCGGTACCCGGCCGGGCAGCGCCGACTGCTCAGGCGCCGAACCGCCGCTCGCGCAGACAGAAGTTCCGCAGGGCGCGCAGCAGGTCGATGCGGCGGAATCCGGGCCAGTAGGTCTCGCAGAACCAGTACTCGGAGTGCACCGACTGCCACAGCAGGAATCCTGAGAGGCGCTGCTCGCCCGAGGTGCGGATGATGAGGTCCGGATCGGGCTGCCCACGGGTGTAGAGATGCTCGGCGATGGAGTCGATGCTGACCGCCGCGGCGATGGATTCGCCGTCCAGGCCCTGCGCGGCCAGGTCCCGCACCAGCTCCTGCACGGCGTCGACGATCTCCTCGCGCCCGCCGTAGCCGATCGCCACGTTGACCGTGAGCTGGGACTCCGGGGAGGTGCGCTCCTGTGCGCGGGAGATGTCGGCGCGCATCGCCTCCGGCAGCTCCTCGGCGTTCCCGGTCAGCCGCACGCAGTAGCCGGCTTCGATGATCCGGCCGATGGTGGCGGCGATGATCTCGTAGAGAGCGGTGAGCTCCTCGAGCGGTCGGCGCAGGTTGTCGGTGGACAGCATCCAGACGGTGACCAGCGGGATGTCGAGGTCATCGCACCAGGAGAGGAATTCGAGGATCTTCGCGGCGCCGACGCGGTGGCCGTGCTCGGTGGTCTCCCCCGCCTCCTTCGCCCAGCGGCGGTTGCCGTCCACGATCACGCCCAGGTGCTGCGGGAGCTCGAAGCTCTCGAGCTCGCGGAGGAGGCGCCTCTCGTAGACGCGGTACAGAAGGCCGTCGTCGTCCATCGCGCCGTCCTTCCCCTCGTGATGGTCGCGGCGGACCTGCCCGCCGCGGCGTCGGACCGGCGCTCTCCGCCGGTGCAGTGCGTCGCGACCGACCCCGTCGGCCCGCTCACCCATTATCGACGACCATCGCGCCCTCCCCGAACGTTCGGCGGAAATCGACACCGGATCGGCACAGCATGCACACCATGAACTTACGGTCCCGTAGGTTACGGTGAACCCATGAGTTCCGGACCCCACCGCGTCGCCGCAGAGCAGCCCGGCCCGCGACGCCCCGACCACGCCGGTCCCGGCGAACCCGGCGACCCCGGCGACCTCGGCGACCCCAGTGACCCCGGTGACCCGACCGGACCGGCAGGCGAACCCGGCGACCCGGCCGGGCCGGCAGAGGCGAGCGCGACGCCCGACCCCCGCACCCCCCGCGCCGCCGCCGAGACCGCGGCGGCGGTCGCGGAGAGCGGCGGCACCAGGATGCCGGCCGACGACGAGCTGCCCACCGCCGAGAACTTCCCCTTCGCCCCGCGTACGCTCACCCGCACCATGGCGCGGCGAGCCACCCAGCTCGGGCTGCAGCTGCCCAAGCCGCGCCTGCGCGGGATGCTGCATCTGATCGCCTTCCCCGCCACCGTGGTGGCCGGGCTGGGACTGGTCGCCCTCGGTGACACCTTGCAGATCCGGCTGGCCTGCGCGGTGTTCGTGCTGACCGCCGGCATGCTGTTCGGCGTCAGCGCCGTCTATCATCGCGGCACCTGGTCCCCGCAGCGGGCGATCATGCTGCGTCGGTTCGACCACGCGAACATCTTCCTGATCATCGCCGGCACCTACACCCCGCTGGCCATCGCACTGCTGGCGCCGCGCCAAGCGCTCACCCTGTTGGCGATCGCCTGGGGCGGTGCCGCGATCGGCGTGTGCTTCCGGGTGTTCTGGACCGGGGCCCCGCGCTGGATCTACGTCCCCGCATACATCGCACTGGGCTGGGTGGCTGTCTTCTACATGCCCCAGCTGCAGGTCACCGGGGGCTGGGCCGTGGTCTGGCTGCTGGTGATCGGCGGCCTCGCCTACACCGCCGGCGCGGTCATGTACGCGCTGAAGCGGCCCAATCCCTCACCAGCCTGGTTCGGCTTCCACGAGATCTTCCACGCCGGCACGCTGATCGGCTTCGGCTGCCACTTCGCGGCGGTCGCGGTCGCCGTGGCCTGAACACGCGAGGCCCCGCACCGCACCGCACCGCACTGCACTGCACTGCACTGCACTGAGCCGATGATCAGCGCTGCACTGACCTCAGCACCGGGCGGAGGTGCGTGCCGGGCGGGGGTCAGCGCTGGTCGTCAGCGGGCGGCGTGTCCTCGCCCGTGGGTGCGTCGTCGGCGTCCGCGGCGTCCGCGCCATCGGTCCGCCCGCGCCCGGTGCCGTCGGTCCGCTCGCGCTCGGCGGCGTCAGCCCGCTCGTGCTCAGCGGCGTCGGTCCGCTCGCGCTCGGTACCGTCGGCCCGCTCGTGCTCAGCGGCGTCCTCCCGTCGGCGCTCTTCGGCCGCCATCCGCTCCTGCACCCGCGCCCGGGCCTGCACCCGGCGCGTACGTCGGGTCATGTCGACCGCCAGCAGCACGACGGCCACTGCGAGCACGAACATCGCGAAGAATCCGGCCAGACCCGGGGAGACGGAGACCGGGGTGAACTCCTCGCCGTCCGAGGGGCTCGGGGCGGCCAGCAGCTCGCCGAGGGCGAACACAATCCCCGCGCCGCTCACGGCCGGGCCTCCACGTGCTGGTGGCGCAGACCGGCGAACAGGTCGTCCTCGGGCAGCTTCACGCCGATGCGGGAGAGGTGCAGCTCGAAGTCCTCGGTGCCCCAGGCGGCGATCTCGGCCTCGTGGGAGATGCGGAAGAACGGTCCCTCGGGATCGACCTGGGTGGCGTGGGCGCGCAGCGCATCATCCCGGATCGCCAGGAAGTCGCGCACGTCCACACGGGTGGTCAGCACCCGGTCCCTGCTCTCGTCGTAGTGCTGCAGCATCTGTTCCAGCATCTCGTTCGGAGTGCCCTCCTCCCGCAGATGCCTGCTCACCGCCGAGAACCGCTGCCGGTGGAAGCCGTTGACGTAGTAGAGCTTCGCGATCGCCCAGGGCTCGCCGAGCTCGGGGGCGAAGGCGGGATCCGCGGCGAGGTCGAAGGCGGCCAGGCTGATGCGGTTGACCTGGATGTGGTCCGGGTGCGGATAGCCGCCGTTCTCGTCGTACGTGGTCATCACGTGGGGACGCAGCCGACGCACGACCTCGACCAGCTGCCGGGCGGCCTCCTCGACGGGGAGCGTCGCGAAGCTGCCGGCCGGCAGCGGCGGCAGCGGGTCGCCCTCGGGAAGGCCGGAGTCGATGAAGCCCAGCCATTCGTGATCCACACCGAGGATCTCCCGGGCCCGCTCCATCTCCTGGCGGCGGATCCCGGGCAGCGCTTCGGGAGTCATGGACGGATCGTCGCGCAGGCGCGGGTTGAGCACGTCGCCGCGCTCCCCGCCGGTGCAGGTGATGACCGTGACCTGGACGCCCTCGCGCGCATAGCGCGCAGTCGACCCGGCGCCCTTAGACGATTCGTCGTCGGGGTGCGCGTGGACGGCCACCATCCGCAGAGGTTCATCGGGGGTGGGCAGCTGGACGGTCACGGGACTCCTCGGAGACGGCGGGAGGGGACGGATCCCACGGGGCTGGTGCATGCGTCGCGCGCGGGAGCGGTCACGGCGCACCAGCGTCAGATCCTACGCCACCGGCACCTGTCAGCACCTGGGAGGAGGCGGGGGCCGTGACCGCGGCGGGCTCGGTGGCCGGGCCGCCGGCTCGGAGGAAGTTCTCGGCCCCGGTCTGGGAGACTGGGCCCATGAACGATGCCACTGATCGCCACGCGGACCGCTACGGGGGGCCGCTCGTGAGCCGACGCACGGCCCGCGTGCTCCTCGCACTCGGCGCGGCGGCGTTCCTGGCGGTCGTGGTCTACGTCGGGCTGCAGGTCTCGCAGAACCCGGTCCGCTCGGAGCTCCTCGCGTACGACCATCTTGCCGACGACGTGATCGCCGTCGACTTCCAGGTGACGATGGACCCCGGCACCGCGGCGACGTGCACGATCCAGGCGCTGAACAAGGGACGGGCCCAGGTCGGCTTCGTCGAGACGGAGATTCCTGCGCAGGAGACCCGTCGCAGCGCGCACCACGTCGAGATCTCCACCCAGGGCGATGCCGTCTCCGCGGAGATCATCGACTGCACGACCCGCTGAGGCCGCCCGCCCGCCACTCCTCCCGACGCCGTCGTGCGCCCCTCGCCTGCGACGCCGACCGTTCTGTCGGCCCGTCGCCCCGGATTACTCGATCCGCGAAATCGCCCTCGGGTCCCCAGGAAAGGGTTCTGCGCGGTGTAAAGTATTGCGGAACCGGCATCTCGCCGATCATCATCACCCGCACACGGGGCGCATGAGGACATGTGCCCCGTGATTCGCGTATCGGGGGCTCTTCGCTCCCCTGCGCACTACTGAGGACGACAGGAGTGAACCCATGAGCAGCCAGCCGAATGGCGCCTGGCTCACCCAGGACGCGTACGACCGCCTTGCCAAGGAGCTCGCAGAGCTCGAGGGCCCGGGACGCACCGAGATCGCCGAGCGCATCGCCGCGGCTCGCGACGAAGGGGACCTCAAGGAGAACGGCGGCTATCACGCCGCTCGTGAGGAGCAGGGAAAGATGGAGGCCCGGATCTCGGACCTCCAGCGACTCCTGAAGAACGCCGTGGTCGGCGAGGCGCCGAAGGACGACGGCATCGTCGAGCCCGGCATGGTCGTGGTCATCTCGATGGCCGGCAAGGAGCGCACCTTCCTGCTGGGCAACCGCGAGATCGCCGACGGCGACGACACCCTCGAGGTGTACTCCTCGGAGTCGCCGCTGGGAAGCTCGATCCACGGCTCCAAGGTCGGGGACTCCGTCGACTACACGGCCCCGAACGGGAAGTCCTTCCCGATCGAGATCCTCCAGGCCTCGCCCTACAAGGTCTGAGCCGCCGCTGCCCGCACCAGCAGTGCGCGCAGGAGAGGGCCCCCGCGACCGGCTGCTGCCGGGGCGGGGGCCTTCTCGTCGTGCAGGGTGCCCTCGTGGTGAGGGGTGTCGGGCGACTCAGGCACCGCCTGTGCGCGGAGCGTCGCCCTGGCCCGGCTCACCGTTGTGCCCCGGGACGCCGTCCTGGCCCGGGAGGCGGTCCTGGCCGAGGACGCCGTCCTCGCTCGGGACGCGGTCCTGGCCGGGGGTGTCACCGTCGAGCGGTGCAGCATCCGGCGCTGCCGCATCGGCCTCGTGCGCGGGAGCAGCGGTCCGCTGCGGGGCGGCGTCTGCGCGCGGCGCCTCGACCGCTGCCGCCTGCCGCGCACCCGAGGGGCGCAGGGACGACAGGCCCGGCAGCATCGGCCGCTTCCGCTCCTCGGCGGCGCGCGCCGCAGGATGCGGCCTGCGGCGGGTCAGCGCGGCGAAGTGCTCGGCGCTGCCGCGGTCGTGCCCGAGGTCCGGGGCCGGGTCCCGACCCACCACGTACAGCAGGGTCGCGTTGAGGAAGGCCAGCACCGGGATGGCGAACAGCGCCCCGGCGATCCCGGCGACCAGCGCGCCGGTCGCGACGCCGAGGAACACCGCCAGCGGATGCAGCTCGACGGCCTTGCCCATCAGGAAGGGCTGCAGGACGTTGCTCTCCAGCTGCTGCACGACCAGCACGATCGCGAGCATGATCAGCGCACCGATCCAGTTGTTCAGCACCAGCACCAGCAGCACGGCGATCGCGCCCGAGGCGATCGCACCGACCAGCGGCACGAAGGAGAACAGGAACACCAGCAGCCAGATCGGCACCGCATAGGAGCCGAGCCCCAGCCCCACCATGCCGATCGCGATGCCGAAGGCGTCCACGGCGGCCACCAGGATCTGGGTGCGCATATACGCCGAGAGCGCCTTCCAGCCGCGGCGGAAGGCCTCATGGGTGGGGACCCGGGCCGCCGGCGGCAGCAGGCCCACCACCCAGCGCCAGATCCCCGCCCCGCCCGAGAGCAGGAAGAACAGGGTGAACAGGGCCACCACGATCCCGGTGGCGACGTTACCGAGCACTGCCGCGGTGCTCACCGCACCGCTGACCAGCTGACCGGAGTACTGCTGCAGCTGGTCGATCCCCTCGTCGATCGCCGAATTGATCATCGGCGTGTCGATCTGGAAGGTCGAGGTCGCCCACCCCACCAGGCCCTGGAACCCCCGGACCGCCTTCTCCTGGATATCGGCGAACTGCGCGACCAGCTGCCGGCCGGCCAGGGTGAACATCCCCGAGATCACCAGCAGCAGTCCCAGCAGGGCCACGCCGCTGGCCGCCCCCCGGCCCAGGAAGGTGTAGCGGGTGAGCACCTTGACCACCGGGGTCAGCAGCGCGGCGAGCAGGATCGCGATCACCACCGGGATCACGATGGTGGTGATCTGCATCAGGCCCCAGAGGATCAGGGCCGAGGCTGCGACGACGACGATCAGCCGCCAGGACCAGGATGCCGCCCGACGCACCCCGATCGGCATCTCTTCCACCTCGGGGGCAAGGCTCTGTGCCCGCGGGGTGGGGCGCAGCTTCGACATGGGGCTCCTTCCGTGAGCCGGGCGGCTCCTCGGGCATCCTAACCGCGAGCTGCTGGGCGCAGTGCACACCAGAACGCCCCGGACGCGACGAAGGTAGGCCCCTTTCCCACCGAGCGGCGGACCCCTCGAGGCCCGCGCGAGAACTAGCGTGAGCTCATGCGCAGCGACCATCCGACGTCCACAGCGGAACCCACCACCCCCGAGACCGCCGACGCCCCGGGCGCCCTGCAGCGGGACCTCCCACCGCAGCCCGTCCCCGGTCCGGCCGCACCGGTGACCGCCGGGAGCGCGGTCCCGGACCGCACCGCCCTGTCCCTGCGCGGGATGCGCAAGTCCTTCGACAGGACTGAGGTGGTCCACGGGATCTCCCTGGACGTGCCCCGCGGCTCCTTCTACGGGATCGTCGGCCCCAACGGCGCCGGCAAGACCACCACCTTGTCGATGGCGACCGGCCTGCTGCGGCCCGACGGCGGCACCGCCCACGTGCTCGGGCACGACATGTGGGCCGAGCCCCATGAGGCCAAGGCCCGCCTCGGCGTCCTCGCCGACGGCCTGCGGACCTTCGACCGGCTCACCGGGCGCGAGCTGCTCACCTATGTGGGGCTGGTGCGCGGGATGGAACCGGCCGTGGTCGAGGAGCGCATGGAGTCGCTGCTGTCGGCCCTGGACCTGGCGGGCGAGGACGGCAAGCTGGTGGTCGACTACTCCGCCGGCATGACCAAGAAGATCCTGCTCGCCAGCGCCCTGCTGCACGCACCGCGGCTGCTGGTCCTGGACGAGCCGCTGGAGGCGGTCGACCCGGTCTCCGCCCAGGTGATCCGCACGATCCTCACCGCCTATGTGGACGGGGGCGGCACCGTGGTGCTCTCCAGCCATGTGATGGAGCTGGTCGAGGGGCTGTGCAGCCACGTCGCGATCATCGCCGACGGAGAGCTGCTGGCCGACGGCACGCTCGACGAGGTCCGCCGGGGCGGCAGCCTGGTGCAGACCTTCATCGACCTCGTCGGCGGCGGCGATGTGGCGGAGGGGAGCCTGTCGTGGTTGGAGTCCTGAGCAGCGAGCACACCGCGACCGCGGCGGCGCAGAGCGTCTCCCACGGGGAGATCTCGCAGAGGACCCTCATCCGCCTGCAGCTGAAGCTCAAGTGGACGCTGTGGAAGCGGTCCTACCGCAAGAACGTCGGCAAGCTCATCGGCACCATCGTCGGGGTGCTGTACGCCCTCGGCGGGTTGGCGGGCCTGGTGGCGCTGTTCCTGGGCACCACCCTGTGGGCCGGGGAGGGCGAGACCTTCCCGCTGGTCGTGCGCGGCCTGGGCGCCGTGACCGTGCTGGCGTGGTTCCTGATCCCGGTGCTCGCCTTCGGCCTCGACGACACCCTGGATCCGCGGGCCTTCGCGCTCTTCCCGCGCACCGCCGAGGAGCTGCAGCCGGGGATGTTCGCCGCGGCGGGGCTGAGCCTGCCGAGCCTGTTCACCCTGGTCGCGGTCGCCATCGCGACCGGTTTCGAGCTGCTGTGGCTGATCCTGTTCGGCCAGGGTGCGCTCTGGATCGTGCTGGCCGCCCTGGTGCTGATCCCCGCGAACCTCGCCGCCTTCGCCCTGTGCCTGCTGCTGCCGCGGGCCTGGTTCGCCCACTCCGCCAGCCGCGCCTCCTCCCGCAGCGGCCGCGAGGTGGGCGGGATCCTCGGCTTCCTGCTGCTGTTCGCGGCGATCTACGCCTTCTCCCTCGGCGCGCAGAAGGTCGACGACCTCGACGTCACGCTGCTGCGCGAGTGGCTGCCGCGGATCGTCGAGATCCTGGCCTGGACCCCGGTGGGGGCGCTGTTCGCGGTGCCGATGGATCTGGCCGAGGGGCGCGTGCTGAGCGCGCTGCTGCGCGCCGCGATCGGCGCGGTGACGATCGCCCTGGTGTGGCTGTGGTGGCGGCGCTCGATCGATGCCTCCCTCACCTCCGCGCTGACCGGCGACGCCTCCTCGGGCGATGCCAAGGTCTCGCCGCTGGTGCCGCGCTTCGTGCGTCCCGGCCCGTTCGGGGCCGTGATGGGCAAGTCGCTGCGCTATTGGCGGCGCGACACCCGCTACCTCGCGACGCTGGGCATCTACCCGGTGATCATCGTGTTCTTCGCGGCGATGGGACTGATGCTCCCCGAGTCCCGCGGGATGATGCTGGGGATGGCGATCTTCATGTGCGGCATGAGCGGGATCAGCCTGGCCAACGAGATCGGCTTCGACGGCCCCTCGGGCTGGGTCAACCTGGTCACCGCAATGCCCGCCCGGGCGAACCTGCTGGGCCGCATCGCCGCCCAGGCGGTGCTGATGGTGCCGGGCGTGGTGGTGGCGATGATCGTGCTCCCGCTGCTGTACGGCAGGACGGACCTGATCCCGCTCGCGGTGATGGGCGCGCTCGGTGCGATGGTCTGCGGCTGGGGCATCTCGATGGTGGTCAGCGTGCTGCTGCCCTACCCGAGCTCGCCCCCGGGCACCAACCCGATGAAGGACAAGTCCGCCTCGAGCTCCAACGCGATGCTCGCGATGGCCGTGGCGATGGTCGGGGTCTTCGTGCCGCTGCTGCCCGCGATCGGCGTGGGGGTCTGGGGCGCGATCGTGGGCAGCCTTGCGCTGACCCTGCTCGCCGGGGCACTCGCGCTGGTGGCCGGTGCGGTCATGTTCCTGGTGGGGCTGCGGATCGCGGCCGTGCGGCTGGACGCCCGCTACCCGGACGTGTTCCAGAAGGTGCGCAACCACCTCTGACGGGCTCGGTCGTCCGCTCGCCGCAGCACGGAGCGGCGCGGCTTCAGGCTGGCGAGCCTCCGTCCGCTCCCAGGTCGCGCTGCATCACCAGTGCGTCGATGCGGCGGCTGCGGATCCGGTAGTAGCCGCGACGACGGTCGATCTCCCGGTAGCCGGCAGCGGTGTAGAAGGCGCGGGCTCGCTCGTTGTCCTCGCGCACCTCGAGCAGCATCCGCTGGGCGCCGCCGTCGCGGGCCTGCTGCTCGCACCAGTGGAGCAGCGCGCGGCCGATCCCCCTGCCCTCCTCGCGGGTGCCGATGGTGTGCAGGTCCGCGAGGTCGCCGGCGAGCATGATGCCGGCGTAGCCGAGCAGTGCGCCATCGGCCCTCTCCCCCTGGGCGGCGACCACGTAGCGGCGGTCGGGGTGGGCGATCTCCTCGGCGAGCTGGAAGACGTTCCAGGCCTCGTCGGGGAACAGCTCGAGCTCGGCGACGGCGATCTGCTCGACGTCCTCGACGGTGGCCGGGCGCAGCGCCCAGGGCGCGCCGTCCTGGGAAGCGCCGTGCATCTCAGCGGCCCAGGGCGCTCTTGCGCGCGGTGGGCTTGGCGGCGTCGGGCTCGCGCAGGTACATCGGCTCGGTGCTGCTGAGGTCCTCACCGCGGGCGCTCAGCGCGGCGGCGGCGAGGATCAGGTGCCCGGCGTCGACGTGCACCAGGTCCATGGTCGCCGGCAGCAGCTCAGGGTAGATCCCGGTGCCGGAGCCGACCAGCACGTCGCAGGCGGTGAGCTCGTCGGCCACGTCGGCGGGAGTGTGCACTGCAGGCTCCGCGGTCCGGGTGACCTCACCGGTGCTCTCGCGCCGGTAGCGGGCGTGGTAGACCTCGCGGCGCCGGGCGTCCAGGGCGACGCCGACGCTGACCGGGCCCTCCGGTGCGGGTCCGAGTGCGGCGAGCGCCTGGTGGGCGAGGGCATCCAGGGAGCTGAGCCCGTGCAGGGGCACTCCCAGCACGGCGGCGATCGAGCGTGCGGAGACCAGCCCCACCCGCAGTCCGGTGAAGGGGCCGGGGCCGCGGCCGACGACGACCCCGGTGAGCTCGGTGCGCTCCACGCCCGCCGCCTGCAGGGTCTGGTCGATCAGGTCCAGCAGCACCTCGTCGTGGTGGCGGGAGCGCTCATCGGAGCGGACCTGCAGGATCTCGGGGGCGGGCCCGGTGAGCTCGCCGCGGGCGACCGCGGTGCTCACCGCCCCGGAGGTGTCGATCCCCAGCAGCATCAGCGGTTCTCCTTCGCGGGTCGGGTGGTCGGGGCGGCGTCTCGGGGCTCTGTGGTCCCCTCCGCCGCGATGAGGGGGGCCAGCGCGTCCTCCAGCTGCCGGATCGCCTGCTCGTCCCAGCGGGGGCCGCTGGGGATCAGGTGCAGGGTGCGCGGCTCGTCGGGGTCCTCGGGGTCCTCGACCCGGTCGGGTCGGTCCAGCACCACCAGCAGCGTGGACTCGGCGAGATGCTCGACCCGGTCGCGTCCCCATTCCACGACGGTCACGGCGCGGTCGAGATCGGCCTCCAGGTCGAGGTCGTCGATCTCGCCCTCCCCGCCGAGGCGGTAGGCGTCGACGTGGACCAGATCGAGCCCGCCGGCGAGGTGGGGGTGGACCCGCTCGATGACGAAGGTCGGGGAGGCGACCGGGCCGCGCACCCCGAGCCCGGCACCGAGCCCCTGGGTGAAGGTGGTCTTGCCCGCCCCGAGCGGGCCATCCAGCACCAGCAGGTCCCCGGGCCGCAGCACGCCGGCCAGGGCCTGGGCCACGGCGCGGGTGCCCTCGGCGTCACCGGTGCGCACGGTCAGGGAGCGCATCAGCGGACCTCGCGGGTGACGCGTCCGGAGACGGAGGTGAGGACCTCGTAGGAGATGGTCCCGGCCGCCTTCGCCCAGTCCTCCGCCGTCGCGGCGCCGGGGCCGTTCGGGTCGCCACCGGCATCGCCGAAGACGAACACCTGGTCGCCGGCGCGGGCATCGGAGTCCGGGCCCAGATCGATGACGATCTGGTCCATGCTGATGCGGCCCACCTGGGGGGCTCGATGGTCGCCGCTCTCGGTGCGGACCACCAGGTCCACCTGGTCGCTGCCGGTGCGGTGGAGGCCGTCGGCGTACCCGATCGGCACCAGGCCCAGCCGGGTGGGGCGGTCGGTGCTGCGGATCCGGCCGTAGCCGATGCTGTGCCCCTCGCCCACCTCCTTGACCAGCGCGAGGCGGCTGGTGAGGGTCATCGCGGGGCGCAGCGGCACCTCGGCGGGGACCGGCGGGTAGCCGTACAGCGCGATCCCGACCCGCACCAGGTCGCGGTGGAGATCGGGGCGGGTGAGGGTCGCGGCGGAGTTCGCGATGTGGCGCAGCGGGATCGGCCCCACCTCCTCGGCGAGCGCCGCGCAGGCGGAGTCGAACAGCTCCACCTGCTGATCGGTCGCCGGATCCTCGGGGTCGTCCGCGCTGGTCAGATGGGTCCAGGCACCGGCGACCTGGATGAAGTCGTCCTCCCGCATGGCGGCGCCGAGCTCACGGATCTGCCAGGGCAGCACGCCGTTGCGGCCCATGCCGGTGTCGATCTTCAGGTGCACGCGGGCGCGGCGGTCGGCCTCGCGGGCGGCCTCGGAGACCAGTGCGAGCATCTCCGGGGAGCCGACGGAGACGTCGACCCCGGAGCCCAGCACCTCGGGCAGCACGATCTTCGCGGTGTGCGGCTCGAACAGCCAGGTGAGGATCTGGGCATCGAGGCCGGCGCGGGCCAGGGCCAGGGCGCTGGCGGGATGGGCGACGCCGAGCCAGGTGGCGCCCCCCTCGATCGCGGCGCGGGCGGCGGTGAGCATGCCGTGCCCGTAGCCGTCGGCCTTGACCACGGCCATCAGTGCTGTCTGCTCCTCGAGCAGGGTGCCCATGGCGCGGGTGTTCTCGGTGATCGCCGACGGGTCGATCACCGCCCGGTTGGGCACGTGCCGAGGGTCCTCGGCAGGGATCGGGATGGTCATCGAGCTCCTCGGTTCACGGCTGGGCGCCCGCCAGGATAGTCCCGATCGCCTCCGGCAGGTGCGCGGCGACGTCGAGGGCGACCAGCGGCTGTCGGCCGTCGCGGGAGGCGAGGCGGCCCGCACGGCCGTGGAGGATCGCGGCCAGGGCGGCGGCATCGGGTCCGGGAAGCCCGGCGGCGAGCAGGGTGCCGAGCACTCCGGCGAGCACGTCCCCGGTGCCGGCGGTGGCCAGCTGCGCCGTCGCATCGTCCTGGGCGCGCAGCGGGCCGCCGTCGCCCGGGGCGATCAGGGTGATGGCGCCCTTGAGCAGCACGGTCGCGCCGGTGGCGCGGGCGAGCGCAGGGGCCAGCTGTGCGCCGGGCAGCTCCGGGTCGACCTCGAGCCGCGTCGCGAGGCGCTCGGCCTCCCCGCGGTGCGGGGTCAGCACCACGTCCGGGCCGAAGCGGTGCGCGGTGGTGAGCGCCGACAGCGCTCCGGCGTCGATGACGCCGCGGCGGAGCGTACCGGTGCCCTCGCGCAGCCCGTCCAAGCCGGCTGTGGCGCGGGGATCATCGGCCGCGAGCCCGGGGCCGACGACCAGCGCGTCGGTGCGGCCGACGGCGGCGAGGTCGACCGCGCCCGGATCGACGACGGTCTCCGCGATGGGGTGGGTGACGATCTCGGGCCGTTCCCGCAGCACGAGGTCCAGCACCCGCTCCGGGGCCAGGCAGCGGACCATCCCGGCGCCGGTGCGCGCGGCGCCGGAGGCGGTGAGGACCGCGGCGCCGGGGAACTGCTCGCTGCCGGCGGCGAGCGCGACCACGCCGCGGGTGTACTTGCTGGCGTCCCGGTCGGGGTGCGGGAACAGTGCCCGCACATCGGCGTCCTCGAGGCGGAGCACGGTCGGGGCGGCGGTCAGGTGCGGGGACAGGCCGAGGTCCACCAGGTGGATGCTCCCGCTGCGCTCGGCGCCGCCGGGCAGCAGCAGGCCGGCCTTGAGCGCGCCGAAGGTGACCGTCTCCCGCGCGAGCAGGGCTTCGGCGGCGGCCTGCCCGGTGGTGGCGTCGACGAAGCTCGGCAGGTCCACGGCGATCACCGGGACGCCGCTGCTGCGCACCACGGCCAGCAGTGGGGCGAGGGCTGCGGGCACCTCGGGGCGGCCGCCGAGGCCGAGCATCGCATCGAGCACCACGGTGGTGGTGGCCAGCTGCTCCTCGAGCATCCCGGGAGCGGTATCGGCCAGCGGGAGGATCGTGCCGCCGGCGGCGCGCAGAGCGGCAGCGCCCTCCTCATGGAGGCGGTCGGCGGTGGCGATGGCGTCAGCGGCGATGCCGTCGCGGCGCAGGAGCGCTGCGGCGTGCAGTCCGTCACCGCCGTTCGCGCCGGCGCCGGCGAGGACCAGCACGCGTCCACCCCGGCCGCGCAGCTCCTCCGACGCGGCGGAGCGCAGGTGCTCGGCGACGTGTTCGGCCAGCGCCCGCGCGGCACGGAGCATCAGCGGCTCCCCCGCGGCGAGCAGGGGCGCCTCGGCATCGCGGACGGCCTGGGCGGAGTAGGCGCGGTTCATGGGGCCGGATCCTTCGGTGATGCCGTGCCGCGTTCGGCGACGACGATCGCGGTCGCGACGTCCCCGTCGTGCGAGAGGGACAGGTGCAGGTGGACCACGCCCTGCTGCTCGGCGGCGCGCAGGGTCGCGCCGCGCAGGCGCAGGTAGGGGCGGCGCACGTGGGTGCGTTCGACGGTGACGTCCTGCCAGGAGAAGTCCCCGGGGGCGCCGAGGGCCTTGCCGACCGCTTCCTTGGCGGCGACCCGGGCGGCGCGGGAGGCGGCGGAGAGGCTGCGCTCGGTGGGCGTGAGCAGCCGGTCCAGCAGGGCCGGGGTCCGCTCCAGCATGGCGGTCAGGCGCGCGATCTCGACCACGTCGATGCCGACGCCCACCACGGTGCCGTCGTCCCGGGGCGCGAACGCCCGGCCCCCGAAGCTCTGATCGGGGCCGGGGATCGGCGCTGCGGTCGGAAAAGTGCTCACCTGGGCAGTATCACACCCCGGCCTGGGCAGGGGGTCAGGGGCGAGGTCACTCGACGGTGACGGACTTGGCGAGATTGCGGGGCTGGTCCACGTCCAGACCCTTCGCGGTGGCGAGCTCGCAGGAGAAGATCTGCAGCGGGATCACGGTCAGCAGTGCGGCGAACAGTGTGCGGGTGGCGGGCACCCGGATCACCTCATCGGCGAAGGGCAGCACCGCATCGTCCCCCTCCTCGGCGATCACCAGGGTGCGGGCGCCGCGGGCGCGCACCTCCTGGATGTTGGAGACGACCTTGGAGTGCAGGGAGTGGCGGCCGTTCGGGGAGGGGACGATGACGAACACCGGCTGCCCCTCCTCGACCAGGGCGATCGGTCCGTGCTTGAGCTCGCCGGCGGCGAAGCCCTCGGCGTGGATGTAGGCGATCTCCTTGAGCTTGAGGGCGCCCTCCATCGCCGTCGGGTAGCCCACGTGGCGGCCCAGGAACAGCACGCTGGTGGCGTCCTGCATGTCGCGGGCGAGCTGCTCGACCTGCGCGGAGCTGTCGAGGACCTGCTGGATCTGGTCCGGGATCTGCTCGAGGTCGGCCATCAGCGCGGCGATCTCGTCGGGGTAGAGGTTGCCGCGCACCTGGGCGAGGAACAGGCCCAGCAGGTAGCAGGCGGCGATCTGGCCCAGGTAGGCCTTGGTGGAGGCGACCGCGATCTCGGGGCCCACGTGCAGGTACAGCGCCGCATCGGCCTCGCGCGGGATGGTGGAGCCGCGGGTGTTGCACAGCGCGATGACCTTCGCGCCCTGCTCGCGGGCGTGACGCACGGCCATCAGGGTGTCCATGGTCTCGCCGGACTGCGAGATCGCGACGACCAGGGTCTTCTCGGTGACCACCGGGTCGCGGTAGCGGAACTCGTGGGCGAGCTCGACCTCGGTGGGGATGCGGCACCAGTGCTCGATCGCGTACTTCGCGACCGCCCCGGCGTTGGCGGCGGTGCCGCAGGCGACCACGACGATCTTGTCGATGCTGCGCAGCACCGAGGGGTCGATGTCCATCTCGTCCAGTCGCAGGGCCCCGTCCTCGAGGCGGCCGCGCAGGGTGTCGGCGACGGCGCGGGCCTGTTCGTGGATCTCCTTGGCCATGAAGGAGTCGAAGCCGCCCTTCTGGGCCGCCACGGCGTCCCACTCGATGGTATAGCGCTTCGCATCGGTGACCTCGGCGCCGTCGAAGTCGATGATCGCGACCGAGTTCGCGGTGACGGTGACCACCTGGTCCTGGCCGATCTCGAGGGCCTCCTTGGTGGAGTCCACGAAGGCGGCGACATCGGAGCCGAGGAAGTTCTCGCCCTCGCCGAGGCCCACCACCAGCGGGGAGTTGCGGCGGGCGGCGACGACGGTGTCCGGGGCGCCCTTGTGCACGGCCAGCAGGGTGAAGGCGCCCTCGAGGGAGGCGGCGGCGCGGCGCATCGCCTCGGTGAGGTCCCCGGTCTGCTCCATCTCGCGGGCCACCAGATGGGCGGCGGCTTCGGAATCGGTCTCGGAGGTGAAGGAGAACCCGTCCTGCTCGAGCTCGGTGCGCAGGCTCGCGAAGTTCTCGATGATGCCGTTGTGCACGACGGCGAGCTCGCCCTCGCGCCCGCCGAGGTGGGGGTGGGCGTTGACGTCGGTGGGGCCGCCGTGGGTGGCCCAGCGGGTATGGGCGATGGAGACCTGGCCGCTGGTCCCGGAGGCGCCCTCGAGCGCCTCGCGCAGGTTGGCGAGCTTGCCGGCGCGCTTGGTCACGCGCACGTCGTCGCCATCGATCACGGCGACGCCCGCGGAGTCGTAGCCGCGGTACTCGAGGCGGGCGAGGCCCTGGAGGGCGACGTCCACGGGACGGGAGGAGGGGCTCTCGGCCCGGGGGCCTGCATATCCGACGATTCCACACATGAGGCTCACGCTAACGATCGCCGCGGCTCGGAGAGACGCTCGCGCCGGATCAGCGCGAGGCCTTCCTCACCTCCGGACGGTGCGACGCGCACCCCTGGCCGCCCAGGCCCCGGAGCGATCAGAAGTGAGCATCCGGCCCTGCGCGAGGCTGACCGGACGGGGCCGGGAGCAGCCGTCGACGTGGGGACCCGGTCGCATCTGCTGAGCGCGTGCACGGTGCGGCGCCGGATGCTGGGACAATCAGCCTCATGAAGGCCGCGTCGACGTCGAGCACCGTCACCCCGTTCGAGGAGATCTCCCGGGAGGACTGGGCGCGTCTGTCGCTGCAGACCCCGCTGCCGCTGTCCGAGGAGGACGTGACCCGGCTGCGCGGGCTCGGCGACCGGGTGGACCTCAGCGAGGTCGATGCCGTGTACCGGCCGATCTCGCGCCTGCTGAACATCCAGGTCGCCGCCGCACAGGCGCTGCGCCGGGACCGGGAGAGCTTCCTGGACCAGCACCAGCACCGCACCCCGTACCTCATCGGGGTGGCCGGCTCGGTGGCGGTCGGCAAGTCCACCACCGCCCGCCTGCTGCGCGAGCTGATGGCCCGTTGGCCCGACACCCCGCGGGTGCAGCTGGTGACCACCGACGGCTTCCTCTACCCCAATGCGGTGCTCGAATCCCGTGGGATCATGCAGCGCAAGGGCTTCCCCGAGAGCTACGACCGGCGCCGCCTGCTGCGCTTCGTGGCAGATGTGAAGGCCGGGCAGGAGCGCGTCGAGGCGCCCGTCTACTCACACCTGACCTACGACATCCTCGAGGACGAGCGGGTGGTGGTCGAGCAGCCCGACGTGCTGATCGTGGAGGGGCTGAACGTGCTGCAGCCGGCCCGGCCCCGCCGCGACGGCCGTCTGGGGATGGCGGTCTCGGACTTCTTCGACTTCTCCGTCTACGTCGATGCGCGCCTCGAGGACGTCCAGCGCTGGTACGTGGACCGCTTCCTGCAGCTGCGGCAGACGGCGTTCTCGAACCCGCGCTCCTACTTCCGCCGCTACGCGGACCTCACCGACGAGGAGGCCAAGGAGACGGCGCTGGGGATCTGGCGCTCGATCAACGGCCCGAACCTCACCGAGAACGTGGTGCCCACCCGCGGCCGCGCCGACCTGGTGCTGCGCAAGGACGGCCGGCACCGAGTGCACTCGGTGCTGCTGCGGAAGGTGTGAACCGGACCCGGCCTGTTCAGGCCGGGCCGGACGGGCTCAGAGCCCCACGCGCTCCCGGACGATGACGGCGAGGCGCTCGGCCAGCTCGGACGCCTGCTCGTCCGTGGGCGCCTCGACCATCACGCGCACCACCGGTTCGGTGCCGGAGGGGCGCAGCAGCACGCGGCCGGTCTCCCCCAGCTCGGCCTCGGCGGCGGCGATCGCATCGGCGACCCCGCGGTCGATGGTGGCCTTGGCCTTGTCGATGTCCTTGACGTTGAGCAGCGCCTGCGGGAGGCGGGTCATGACGCCCTTCAGCTCCCGGGCGGTGCGACCGGTCTCGGCCATCCGCTGCAGCAGGTGCAGGGCGGTGAGCTCGCCGTCACCAGTCGTGGCGTGCTCGGCGATGATCACGTGGCCGGACTGCTCACCGCCGATGGAGTAGCCGCCGAGGTTCATCTCCTCGAGCACGTAGCGGTCGCCCACGCCGGTCTGCGCCAGGATGATCCCGTGCTGCTTCATGGCGAGCTTCAGGCCGAGGTTGCTCATGACGGTCACCACCAGGGTGTCGTCGTGGAGCTTCCCGCGCTCCTTGAGGTCCAGGGCGAGGATCGCCATGATCTGGTCGCCGTCGATGATCTCGCCGTCGGCGTCGACGGCAAGGCAGCGGTCGGCGTCGCCGTCGAAGGCCACGCCGATGTCCGCGCCGTGCTCGCGCACGGCGGCCTGCAGCGGGCCCAGGTGGGTGGATCCCACACCGTCGTTGATCAGGCCGCCGTCGCTGAGGTCCCCGATCACATGCACTCTCGCACCGGCGCGGCGCAGCGCCTCGGGCCCGGTGAGGTAGGAGGCGCCGTTGGCGCAGTCCGCGACCACGGTGAGCCCCTCCAGCGAGCGGTCCACGGTGGCGACCAGATGCTCGACGTAGGCCTCGACCGCGCCCTGAAAGCGGCTGATGGTGCCCACGTCGGTGCCCTGGGGGCGGTCCCACTGCTCACCGAGGCGGGCCTCGATCGCGTCCTCGACCTCGTCGGGCAGCTTGGTGCCGCCGCGGGCGAAGAACTTGATGCCGTTGTCCGGGGCGGGATTGTGGGAGGCGGAGATCATCACGCCCAGATCCGCGCCGGTGGACTGCACCAGGTAGGCCAGGCCCGGGGTGGGCAGCACCTCGGCATCGAGCACGTCGATCCCGGCGGCGGCGAGCCCCGCGCACACCGCGGCGGAGAGGAAATCGCCGGAGGGGCGGGTGTCGCGGGCGACGATCGCGCGGGGCCGGGCGCCGCCGAAGGCGCCCAGCGTGCCGAGCACATGGGCCGCGCCCACGCTCAGCTCGACCGCGAGCTCCGCGGTGATGTCGCCGTTCGCGCGTCCGCGCACTCCGTCGGTGCCGAAGAGTCGTGCCACAGGGTTCTCCTCACGAGGATGGGTATCCGGGGGCCGACGGGAGTGCTGCCGCACGGCAGCGCCGCGCGGCATCCGCGCCGGTGTCCGCTGTGAGACTACCCGCTGAGGGCCTGCCCGCCGCTCCCGTTCCTCGTCACGACGGGGAGCCGGGGGCTACTTTGGAGGGATGCCCGATCCCGTCCTGCTCCCCCGACTGCTGCCCTCCGCGATCAGCCATCACGTGGGCGATCGCACAGCGAGCCGCGGCCTCGGTGCCGCAAGGGCGGGCCGGGTCAGCGACATCACCTGGGATCCGGCCACGACGGTCGTGTCGGCGGCGGTCGCCGACGAGGACGGCGCCGTCCACCGCGCCGAGGTGGAGCTGGCCGAGTACGAGGACGACTCCGTCTCCCGCCGCTTCCACGCCCCGGGTCCCGGCGGGCTGTGGCGCCCGCGCCGCTCGGGCTGCGACTGCCTCGTCGGAGAGTCGTGCGTGCACGTCGCGGCGACCCTGTACCGGGTCAACGACCTCGGCACCCAGGCCATGCACGAGAGCCCGCCCGCCGAATGGCGCAGCGTGCTGCGGCCGCTGCTGAACTCGACGGTCACCACCGGTGCCACCGGCAGCGCGGGGTCATCGGCCGCAACCCTCCCGCGCCCGCTCGCGCTGCGCTTCGATCTCGAGGCGGGCACCTCCGGGACCGGCACCTCCCGCCACCACCGGGAGACCGCGACCGCCGAGCACCTGCACTCCGGGGCGGAGCTGTGGCTGGGGATGCGGCCGCTGACCCGGGGACGCAAGGGCACCTGGATCAAGGGGGACCTGTCCTGGCGCAGCTTCGAGTTCCGCCTGGCCGGGCGAGACTACGATCCGGCCCACGGCGAGGCCCTGACCCGCCTCTTCGCGGCGGCGTCCGTCGAGCGCTCCTACTCCAGCGGCGCGATCGAGCACCTCTGGCTGAACTCCATCACCTCGCCGCTGCTGTGGCAGTCCCTCGAGCACGCCCGCGCCGCCGGGGTGGAGTTCCTGCCCGGCGCCGGTCTCGCCGCGATCGAGCTGGTGGGCGGCGGTGAGGTGGGCCTGGACCTGCAGACCCGCGGCCCCTCCCAGGAGCTGCAGGTCACCCCGCGCATCAGCATCGGCGGCCGGCCGGTGGAGCAGGGACGGCTGCTGGGCGCTTCCGGTGTGCTCGACGTCGAGGAGCTCGCCGAGGAGCAGCTCCTGGCCCGCCTCGCCCCGCTCGGCGCCGCCGTGCCGCGGGCGCTGCGCACCCTGCTGCACCGTCGGCAGCCGCTGGTGGTGCCGCCCGCGGACCGCGAGACCTTCCTCGAGGTCGCCTACCCGCAGCTGCGCGCCCTGACCGCGATCACCAGCGAGGACGGCAGCGTCGAGCTGCCCGCGGCGCGCCGGCCCACCCTGCACCTGAGCGCCGGCTACGCCTCCGGGGACCGCCTCTCACTGCGCTGGTCCTGGCGCTACCACGAGCCGGACCGGCAGCTGCCGATGGATCAGCGCCACGGCGCCCACCGCGACCTCGCCCATGAGGAGGCCGTGATCGCCGAGGCGATGACTCTGTGGCCGCTGTCCCCCACCGACACCCCCGAGCTGCTCAGCGGCACCGACACCGCCCGCTTCACCGAGCACGTGCTCGATGACCTCGCCGCCCTGGATCACGTCGAGGTGGAGGTGACCGGCACCCGCCACGCCTACCGGGAGCTGGACGGCGATCCGCGCGTGCGGATCACCCAGCAGGCCTCGCCCGGGAAGAACGACTGGTTCGACCTCGGGTTCGAGATCACCATCGAGGGCCGGCAGATCCCGTTCCCGAGCCTGTTCGTGGCACTCGCCCGGGGGCGCTCGACGCTGCTGATGCCGGACCGCACCTACTTCTCGCTGGATCATCCCGCCTTCGACGCGCTGCGCGAGCTGATCCGCGAGGGCGAGGCGCTCGCGGAGTGGGAGCCCGAGCAGCAGCAGATCTCCCGCTTCCAGGTGGACATGTGGGACGACCTCCAGGAAGCGGCCGACGAGACCGTGGCGAGCAGCGAGTGGAGCCGCACCGCGCTGTCCCTGCGCTCGCTCGAGCAGACCCCCGCTCCTCCGCTGCCCAGCTCCCTGCACGCGGAGCTGCGGCCCTACCAGCTCGAGGGCTTCACCTGGCTCGCGTTCCTGTTCGCCCACGGGCTCGGCGGGGTGCTGGCCGACGACATGGGCCTGGGCAAGACCGTCCAGACCCTCGCCCTGATCGCCCGCGCCCGCGAGCAGGCCCCCCAGGACCCGCCGTTCCTGGTGGTGGCGCCGGCCTCGGTGCTGCCGGTGTGGCGGCGCGAGGCCGAGCGCTTCACCCCGGGCCTGGAGGCGCGCGTGCTGGACCGCACCGCCGCCTCCCGCGGCACGGATCTGACCGCGGCGATGGTCGGCGCGGACGTGGTGGTCACCAGCTACTCGGTGCTGCGGATCGACGAGGAGGACTTCGCCGGCACGCCCTTCCAGGGCTTCGTGCTCGACGAGGCGCAGTTCGTGAAGAACCGCCGCTCCCGCACCCACCGGGCGGCCAAGGGTGTGCGGGCGGGCTTCCGCCTGGCGATCACCGGCACCCCGATGGAGAACTCGCTGGATGACCTGTGGGCGATCTTCGATCTGGTCGCCCCGGGCCTGCTGGGCACGGCGATCGGGTTCCGCAAGCGGTTCACCCTGCCGATCGAGACCGGTGATCATCCCGGGCGGATGGAGCTGCTGCGGCGCCGGGTGCGGCCCTTCCTGCTGCGCCGCACCAAGGAGCTGGTCGCCGCCGAGCTGCCCGAGAAGCGCGAGCAGGTGCTCACGGTGACCCTCTCGCCGGAGCATCGCGCGGTCTACGACTCGGTGCTGCAGCGGGAGCGGAAGAAGGTGCTGGGCCTGATCGACACCGATCTGGACCGCAGCCGCTTCATCGTGTTCCGCTCCCTGACCCTGCTGCGGATGCTGGCGCTGGACCCGTCGCTGGTGGACGCCGAGGAGTACGCCGACGTGCCCAGCTCGAAGCTGGAGGCGCTGTTCGACCGGCTCGAGGAGGTGATCGGGGACGGGCACCGGGTGCTGCTGTTCAGCCAGTTCACCTCCTACCTGGACCGGGTCGCGGCCGAGCTGGAGAGGCGCGAGGTGCGCTATGCGCATCTGGACGGCTCCACCCGGGACCGCGACGCGGCGGTGACCGGCTTCCGCGAGGGCGATGCCCCGGTGTTCCTGATCTCGCTGAAGGCGGGCGGCTTCGGTCTCACCCTCACCGAGGCGGACTACGTGTTCCTGCTGGATCCGTGGTGGAACCCGGCCGCAGAGAATCAGGCCGTGGACCGCGCCCACCGCATCGGCCAGGAGCGCCAGGTGATGGTGTACCGGATGATCGCCGAGGACACCATCGAGGAGAAGGTGCTCGCGCTGCAGCGCCGCAAGGCCGAGCTGTTCGATGCCCTCACCGACGGCGGCGAGGCATTCCGCTCCGCAGTGACGGCGGAGGACCTGAAGGAGCTGCTCAGCTGACGGAGCAGCGGGCTGCTGGGGCTACGGGCTGAACGCGGGATCCGTCTTGGTGTTCCGCCGCGTCAGGTCAGGTGCGATCCGGGTGCCGCGGTGGGCGGTCGGCACGCGGCTGATCGGTCGTTCCACCGCGCCACCACAGGGCCAGGCGCACACCGACGGCGACGAGCGCGATCGCACCCACGAGCAGGGCCAGCATGACCAGCGCGTCCCAGGCACCGATCGCCAGGAAGTCACCGCCTGCAGCGACGATCCGGTCCCCGTCTCCCATTCTGTTCGTCACCGGCACTCCGCCCTGCGCGGCGATCGTCAGCTCTCTGGCCCTGCACGGCCGCCAGCGGCTCTGAGCTCCCCTCAGGCTAGCCACTCCGCGCGCCCCGCACCGTACCGCCCGACATCCTGCGCCAGGGTGCGGCCGTCCAGGGTGAGCGGCGGCGGGACGGCCTCGAGCACCCCGGCCTCGGAGGCCACACGACGTCGCGGGACCTCGAGCGCCGCGAGCTCCCCCGTCCGCGCCGGCAGATCCAGCAGCGTCCGCGCCGCCCCGAGCAGATTCGCCCGCACCGTGACCGCACGGCCGCGGGCGAGCGCTTCGAGGATGTGCGCGGCCAGGAGGTGGCCGGTGGCGTGATCGAGGGCCTGCACCGGGAGCGCACCGGGGCGCTCCTCGGTGCCGCAGCGCACCGCGATCCCCGTGGCGGCCTGCACGATCGAGTCGAAGCCCGCACGCCGCCCCCACGGGCCGTGCTCGCCCCAGGCGGAGAGCGAGACGATCACTGCCTGCGAAGCGAGCTGCTCGAGGTCCGTGATCCCGCACCCGAGTCGTTCGAGAGCCCCGGGACGGTAGCCGTCCAGGATCACGTCCGCCTGCCCGGCCAGGGCGCGCACCCGGTCCGCGTCTTCACGTCGCCGCAGGTCCAGCACCACTGAGCGCTTGCCCATCCCGGTGGAGAGATGCTGGTCGAGGATCTCAGGCCGGTGGGGCGGATCGATGCGCAGCACGTCGGCGCCCAGGCAGGCGAGCAGCTGCGTGCAGGTGGGGCCCGCGATCACCCGGGTCAGATCCAGCACGCGCACACCGACCAGCGGCAGCGGACCGCTTTCTGCGTCCCCGCCTGCGCGGCCGACAGCGCTCAGCGCCGATCGCCCACCATGGTCCTCGACCCGCGACCAGGGCTCCTCCGCCGCGGCCACCGCGTGCGGGTGCGCGAGCCACTGTTCCTCGGTGCGCACGGCGACGGCGATCCCGCCGGCGGTGAAGACCCGTGCCTCGACCTCCGCCGCGTCGCGCCGTCCGATCTCGCGCTCGAGCCCCTCCCGGTCATCCACGCCCAGCACCTCGCGGAGCACTGCGGTGTGGTGGGGGTAGTTCCCGTGCAGACGCACCCAGCCGTCACGCGCCGCGACGAACCCGGAGAACTCACCCCACGGCTGCGGGGCGCGTCCATCGACGCGCAGATTCTCGATCGCGGCGAACGATGCAGCGATCAGAGCGTCCGTGGTCTCCACGCTCACCTCCAGCTCACGGGCGGCGGCGAGCTCAGCGGCGGCGTCACGCACGCGATGCACCGCGATGCGGGCGAGCTGCTCGACATCGAGCGGCCCACCCCACCAGCGACTCCTCAAGAGGGACATGCGTCGAGACTAGCGCCGGAACCGGCTCCGTCGAACCCAGAACCGTGGCCACGGCAGTGCCGGCGGTCGGGAGATGTCGCCACAGCGACCTGTATGCCGATATCGCCGTACTCCTCGCGCAGACGCCAGTACTCGACCTTCCGCCGCCCGGCCGTGGCGCAGCCGGGTCGAGCCGGCGCAGGCGGCGCAGGCGGCGCGGGAACTTCTGCCCCGCACACGACGATGCCCCCGACCCGGAGGTCGAGGGCATCGCGCGTACTGCGTGAGCGGTGCGGAGCAGTGCCCCGCGGCCGATCAGCGCTTGGAGTACTGAGGCGCCTTGCGGGCCTTCTTCAGACCGGCCTTCTTGCGCTCGATGATGCGATCATCGCGGCGCAGGAAGCCTGCCTTCTTGAGGGTCGCGCGGTTGGTCTCCTCGTCGATCTGGTTCAGCGCGCGGGCCACACCGAGGCGCACGGCCCCGGCCTGACCGGACGGGCCGCCGCCGTGGACACGGACGATCACGTCGAAGCGGCCCTGGAGGTCGAGAGCCGTGAACGGATCGTTGATCTCCTGCTGGTGCAGCTTGTTCGGGAAGAAGTCCTCGAGGCTGCGCTCGTTCAGGGTCCACTGGCCGGAGCCGGGGATCAGGCGCACGCGAGCGATCGCGCGCTTGCGACGACCGGTGCCGTAGCCCGGTGCGATCGCGGACTGGCCGGCGCCGACGGCGGCTTCGCCGGTCGACTCGGTGGTGAAGTTCGAGGGTGCCGACTCTTCGGTCACGTCCTCGAGGACCTCGGTGGTTTCGGGGGTGGTCTCAGTCACGGTTCTCCTTGGTTCTTCCGTGCGGCAGGGCGGAGTGGCGGGGCACCCGCTTACTGCGCCACCTGATCGATGGTGAACGGAACGGGCTGCTGAGCGGCGTGCGGGTGCTCGGAGCCCGAGTAGATCTTCAGCTTCTTGATCTGCTGATCAGCGAGCTTGTTCTTGGGGAGCATGCCGCGAATGGCCTTCTCCACGGCGCGCTCGGGGTTCTTCTCGAGCAGCTCGGAGTAGGGGGTGCCGCGGAGGCCGCCGGGGTAGCCGGAGTGGCGGTAGGCGAGCTTCGCCTCCCGCTTGTTTCCGGTCAGCGCGACCTTGTCAGCGTTGATGATGATCACGAAGTCGCCTGCATCCACATGGGGTGCGAAGACCGGCTTGTGCTTTCCCCGCAGGAGCTGGGCAGCCTGGGAAGCGAGCCGGCCGAGGACGACATCGTCTGCGTCAATGACGTACCAGGAACGCTCGACATCGCCGGGCTTCGGGGTGAACGTACGCACTCGTGCCTTCTTCTCTCGTCGTGGTGCCCGGGCGGCGGGACGCCGACCAGGCACGGTTCGATGGACCGTGGGCACGCTTCCTTCGGGTAAAAGCATGGCCCCTATGGTTGGACCCGGACCGTTCCGCTCACGACGCGACGACGGTCCTGGATGTGGGTGAGATCCCCCATCGTGCCGGACCGTGAGGAACGGCAGCGGAGTCGGGCACACATCGAGGCACAACGACCGCTCATCCTACGGGGCCCCTGAGTGGAGCGTCAACGCGAAGCGGCTGTTCGCAGTGTGATCTGCGCCCGGTCCCCCCCCCCTGCAGCCTCCGGCCGGGCTCAGTCGGACTCCGCGGACTCCGGCTGGTCCATCGACAGCGGCTGGCGCAGGGTGCGGGTGCGCGCGGCCCAGGCGGCGAGCTCCTCGTCCGGCGGGTAGGCGACATGGTCCAGGGTGAGGCCCTGCGGCGGGCACAGCGGTGCGGAGCCGGCGCCGTCCCGGGTCGGGGAGACCCGGGTGCGGGCGGCGAGCACCTGCGCGGGCCAGTCCTCGTCCCGGCGGCCCTCCCCCACCCCGATCAGTGCCCCCACCAGGGAGCGGACCATGTGGTGGCAGAACGCATCGGCGACGACGGTCGCGACGATCAGGCCCTCGTCGGCCCGGCCCTCCCCGGGACGCTCCCAGCGCAGCTCCCGCAGCTCACGGATCGTGGTCGCACCCACCCGCGGCTTGCAGAAGGAGAGGAAGTCGTGCTCGCCCACCAGCGCGGCGGACGCCCTCGACATCGCGGCGACGTTCAAGGGCCGACGGTGGCGCAGCACGTCCCGGCGCAGCGGATCGTGGGCGGCGGGGCCGTCGGAGATCCGATACCGGTAGCGGCGCCACTGCGCACCGAAGCGGGCGTCGAAGTCCTCCGTGACCTCGCGGGCCACGTGGACCACCACGTCCCCCGGCAGCACCCCGGCGAGCCGGGTCACGAGCGCCTCGGCGGGGGTGCGGTCCGAGCGTCCGGGAAGGGTGGCGAGCACGGCATCGGGCAGGTCCAGGTGGCAGACCTGTCCGCGGGCATGCACCCCGGTATCGGTGCGGCCGGCGACCGTGACTCGGGCGGGGACCCGGGCGATCCTGCCCAGCGCCTTCTCCAGCTCGCCCTGGACGGTGCGCTGTCCGGGCTGGGCGGCCCAGCCATGGAAGTCGGTGCCGTCGTAGGAGAGGTCCAGTCGCACGCGGGTGGTGACGCGGTCGCGGGCAGCGGGAGCCGGTGCGGGCGCGGACACGTGCGGGAGGTCGACGGGCATGGGAGCGATCGTAACGGCGCGGGAGCGGAACGTCCCCTCGAGCGCCGACGCGAGCCCGCAGGCCGCTCCTCCGGCTCCGCCGTCTCCGCAGTACGGGCAGGTCTTCGGCGCCGGAGGTCTGCTGGGTACGCTGAGCCGCGTGAAGATCCTCGTCATCGGCTCCGGAGGTCGCGAACACGCGATCATCCGGCGTCTCGCCGCAGACCATCCCGCCCCTGAGCTGCACGCCGCGCCCGGCAACCCCGGCATCGCGCAGCTCGCGACCTGCCACGACACCGCCACCAGCGATCTCGATGCCCAGGTGCGCCTGGCCCGCGAGCTGCAGCCCGATCTGGTGGTGATCGGCCCCGAAGCACCGCTGGTGGCGGGGGCCGCCGACCGTCTGCGGGAGGCCGGTCTGACGGTGTTCGGCCCGTCGGCCGCGGCCGCGGTGCTCGAGGGCTCCAAGTCCTGGGCGAAGGAGATCATGGCCGCAGCCGGGGTCCCCACCGCCGCCTCGGTCACCGTCACCGGGCTCGAGCAGCTCGAGGCCGGACTGGACCGGGTCAACCCCCTGGGCGATGTGCCCTTCGTGGTCAAGGCCGACGGGCTCGCCGCCGGCAAGGGCGTGGTGGTCACCGAGGACCGTGCGGCCGCGATCGTCCATGCCGAGGCGGTGCTGACCGCTGGCGGCCAGGTGGTGCTCGAGGAGTACCTCGACGGTCCCGAGGTCTCCCTGTTCTGTGTCAGCGACGGCACCCGCGTGGTCCCGCTGGCCCCCGCGCAGGACTTCAAGCGCGCGCTGGACGAGGACGAGGGACCCAACACCGGCGGGATGGGCGCCTACTCCCCCCTCCCCTGGGCACCGGCGGGCCTGACCGAGGAGGTGCTGGAGACGGTGGCCCGCCCGACGATCGCGGAGCTCGCCGCCCGCGGCATCCCCTTCACCGGCGTCCTGTACTGCGGCCTCGCGCTCACCTCGCGCGGGATGCGGGTGGTGGAGTTCAACGCCCGCTTCGGCGACCCCGAGACCCAGGTGGTGCTCGAGCGGCTCACCTCGCCGTTCGCCCCGCTGCTGCTGGCCGCCGCCCGCGGCGAGCTCACCGAGGACGTGGAGCTGAGCTGGAGCGAGGACGCCGCGGTCGCCGTGGTCGTCGCCTCGGCCGGTTACCCGGCCGCCACCCGCTCCGGGGACCCGATCACCGGGATCGAGGCCTGCGAGGCCCGCGGCGCGCACGTCATCCACGCCGGCACCGCCGCCGCGGACGACGCCCTGGTCAGCGCTGGCGGCCGGGTGCTGTCGGTGGTCGCCACCGGCGCCGACCTCGAACAGGCCCGGGCGCGAGCGCTCGCGGCGACCGAGGAGATCGTCCTCGAGGGCAGCCACCACCGCACCGATATCGCCCGCCGCGCCGCGGCTGCTGCGCTTACCGCCCCCGGGGCGTCGGAGGAGACCGCATGAGCACCACCACGACGCCCCTGATCGAGGCCCCACAGCTGGAGGGCTGGGACCACATCGTCTCCGGCAAGGTCCGTGAGCTGTACGTCCCCACCGGCGTGGAGCCCTCGGCCGCCGAGGAGGTGCTGGTGGTCGCCACCGACCGCATCAGCGCCTATGACCATTCCCTCCAGCCCGGCATCCCCGACAAGGGCCGGCTGCTCACCGGGATCAGCCTGTTCTGGTTCGAGCAGCTGGCGGAGATCGTCCCCCATCATGTGCTCTCCGGGACCGACGTCCCCGGCGCCGTGGCCGGTCGCGCGGTGCGCTGCCGCGGCCTGGACATGGTGGAGCTGGAGTGCATCGCCCGCGGCCACCTGACCGGCTCGGGCCTGGCCGACTACCGTGCCGGCGGCTCGGTGGGCGGTCACGTGCTGCCGAGCGGGCTGGCCGAGGCCTCCCGCCTGGAGCCTGCGATCTTCACGCCCTCGACGAAGGCCGCGCCCGGGGAGCACGACGAGAACATCACCGTCGCCCAGGCCCGGGAGCTGCTGGGCGAGGGTCTCACCGAGCAGCTGGAGTCCCTCACCCTGGCGGTGTTCGAGCGGGCCCGGCGGATCGCCGATGAGCGGGGCATCATCCTCGCCGATACCAAGCTCGAGTTCGGCCACTCCCGGATCGACGGCACCCTGATGCTCGGCGACGAGCTGCTCACCCCGGACTCCAGCCGGTTCTGGTCCGCGGAGACCTTCACCCCGGGTCGCACCCCGCCCAGCCTGGACAAGCAGTTCGTGCGGGACTGGCTGACCTCCCCGGCCTCCGGCTGGTCCAAGGGCTCCACCGACGCACCGCCCGCGCTGCCGGCCGAGGTGGTCGCCCAGACCCGGCAGCGCTACGTCGAGGCGTACGAGCGTCTCACCGGCCAGGACTTCTGAGCCGGGCCACCGGGCGGGCGGCGATGCCGTTCCGCCCGGTGGCCCCCTCATACCAGGAGCAGTACGGCGATGACCACCGCCGCGATCCCGCCCGCCAGCAGCGCATCCCCCCGACCCAGCGGGACCGGCCGCCAGAGGGTCCGCTCCCCCTCGCCGAGGCCTCGTGACTCGAGCGCGAAGGCGATCCGCTCGGCGCTGCGCACCGCATCGACCAGCAGGCCGAAAGCGCAGCGCAGCAGGTGACGGGGCCGCAGCCGGGCCACGGTCCCCTCGGCGGTCAGCGGCAGCCGTACCCGATGAGCGCGGGTGAGCGTCTCCCACCGGCGCGGCAGCTCCTCCAGCAGCCGGTGCCCGGCCAGCAGCGCGTAGGCGAACCGGGCGGGCAGGCGCGCATGCTGCTGCAGGCTCACCATCGTGGTCCGCGGCTCGGTGGCCCACAGGACGGTGAGGGCGCCGAGCCCGATCACCAGCGCCCGCAGCGCCAGCGCCGCGCCCAGCACGATCCCCTCCTCGGTGATCCGGATCGGCAGCTCGGGCCAGGGTTCGTGCCCGGGACGGCTGACCACGTTGACCAGGAAGATCCCGCTCGCGAACACCACGAAGGGCAGCTGGGCACGCAGCAGGGCGAGCGGTCCGCGGCGGCAGCCGACCATCACGCCGACGCCGAGCAGGGCGTACAGCACCAGCAGCGGGGCCGGCTCGGTCAGCGCGATGCACACGATGCTCAGCCCGGTCAGCAGGGCCAGCAGCACGGTGGGATTGCGCCGGGCGAGCCATCCCCGGGGGCGGGTCCTCGCGGCAGGGTCCGCGGCCGGCGGGGGCTCCGCCGCGGCCGGCGGCTCGTCCGCAGCCGGCCCTCCCGCGACGAGCCCGGCGCGCTGCAGCAGCGCCTCGTCCTGCAGCAGGGCCGCGGGCGGCATCGGCCCGTGCAGCCGGCCATCGGCGATCACGGCCACCGCATCGGCCGCTTCCACGGTGCGCAGGTCATGGGTGGCGATGACCACCCCCTGCCCGGCATCGGCCGCCTCCCGCAGCTGCTGGAGGACGGTGCCCGCGGCGGCCCGATCCAGGCCGTAGCCGGGCTCGTCCGCCAGCAGCACCGGCCGCTCGGCGAGCAGCATCGCACCGAGGGAGAGACGACGCTGCTGACCGCCGGAGAGCGCGAAGGGGCTCGCCTCCCGCTGCTCGTCGAGCCCGAGCCGGGTGAGCATCGCCGCGACCTGTGCGGTCTCCGCCCCGGAGGCCGCGAGCTCCCCACCCACGGTGTCGGCCACGAACTGGGCTTCGGGCCGCTGGAACACGAGGCCCGCCGCGGCCCCCTCCACCTCACCGCGACGCGGCGGGTCCAGCCGGGACAGCGCCCCCAGCAGGGTCGACTTGCCGGCACCGTTGCGGCCGACGACGGCGAGCAGCTGCCCGGAGCGCACGGTGAGGTCGACCCCGGTCAGGACAGGACGGCTCCGAGGGCCGAGATCCGCGCCCCGCACGGTCAGCAGCGGCTCCGTCGCGGGTCCCGGGGCCGGGCCCGGGGCGGGGCTCGTCCCCCGCTCCGGACCCGGCTCCGCCGCGCCCTCCAGCTGCTGCTCGAGCTCGCGCGGCAGCCAGCATCCGGCCTCACGCAGGGTGGCGCCGTGACGGGCGAGGACGTCCCCGGTCGGCCCGTCGGCGAGCACCCGTCCGGAGGCGTCCAACGCGATGGTGCGCGGCGGCAGCCCCGCCACCCCGCGCTCCCCCGCCCAGTCGTCGAGCCGGTGCTCGACCAGCAGCACCGCGACCTCGCCGCCGGCGGCGGCCGTGACGGCCTCGCGCACCGCGGCCACCCCGTCGGCGTCGAGCATCGCGGTCGGTTCGTCCAGCAGCAGCAGGCGGGGCCGGCCCACCACGGCCGCGGCGAGCCCTGCCCGTTGCAGCTGCCCGCCGGACAGCGTCGCGGCGCTGCGCTCGCTCAGCTCGTCGATCCCGGCCTCGGCCAGAGCATGGTGCACGCGCTGTCCGATCTGCGCAGGCGGGAGGCAGCGGCTCTCGAGCGGGAGCGCGACGTCGTCGGCCACCTGCGGCAGGCAGACCCCGTCGGCCGGATCCTGCCCGAGGAATCCGACGGCCGCGGAGGTGGCGAGGACGCCGCCGGCGATCGGATCGATGTCGCCCACCCGCAGCGTCCCGGTGACCCGGCCCCGCTGGTGGGCGGGGATCGCACCGGCGAGCGCACGCAGCAGCGTGGACTTGCCGCAGCCGCTGGGTCCCAGCAGCAGCACCTGCTCCCCGGCCCGCAGGGTCCCGGTCCAAGGGCCGACGCCGGCGCCCGAGGGCAGCACCACCTCGAGGTCCCTCGCCTCGACGACGAGCTCGGCGGGCGCGGCGGACGCGGCGGACGCGGCGGCCTCGACCGGGCGCGACGCGTCCCGGACCGTTCCCCGCTCAGCGGACACGGCGCTGCGGGATCCCGTCGGCCTGCGCCGACGCACCGATCGCGAAGTTCGCCAGCACCCCGGTGCGCTCCAGCGCACGGACGATCACGCGGGCCAGCAGCCCGCCGAGGACGATCCCGGAGAGCACCTGCATGCCCAGCCGCAGCGTGAGCAGGTCCTGCCCGTACCAGCCCAGCCGGTACGCGGACCAGAAGAACACCAGGCCCGCGCCGAGCGCGCCCGAGGCGGCGAACACGCCCCAGCCGAAGCGGCGGTAGCGGGTCAGGGCGAAGGGCAGCTCGCTGCCGAGCCCCTGCAGCGCGGCCGAGAGCACCAGCAGCGGCCCGACGGGGCTGCCCAGGAACACCACTTCGATGGTCCCGGCGAGCATCTCGGCGAGGATGCCCACGCCGGGTCGGCGGACGATGGCGATCGCGATCGGCGCCACCAGCAGCCAGGAGCCGAAGATCAGGTGCTGGGCGACGTCGCCGGCGGGGCCCATCGCGATCGCCAGCCAGCTCCAGGCCTGCACGAACACCCAGTACAGGAATCCGAACAGCACGCCGAGCACGACGACCAGCACGATCTCGCGCAGACCGAGTCGGGAGCGGGCGGCCGTGGGATCGGGGTCCGGGCTCGCAGCGGGCGGCGGGCCGCCGGGATCGACGGCAGGAGCAGCGGTGGGTGCGGAGGCATCACGAGAAGCTGGGATCACGGTCCGTGCCTTTCCAGACGGGCACGGGCGCGCAGCGACATTCGCTCGGCGGAGCTCCCTGCGCCGGCATGATCCGGATCAGGTTCTACGGTCGGAGTTCGAGAACTCCCTCTCAGCCCGGCCTACCGGACTCCCGTGCACGGGGCCACCCTAACCGGAGCGTCCCCTCCCGTGCACGGCGTCCAGGCGGCGGACCCTCCCGTGCCCGGCTCGGCTCACGGCCGGTCCTCGATGAGGGGCACGAAGAGGTAGGCCCCGTGGACGGTCTCCTCCAGTGCGTCCCCGCGGCGGGCGATCCGTCGCAGCTGCTGCGCGACGGGGATGACCAGGATCCCGCCCTCGCCCAGCTGCGCGGGCAGCGCCGGCGGCAGCTGCTCGGCTCCGGCGGAGACGAGGATGCGATCGAAGGGAGCGTCCTCGGGGGCGCCGAGCACGCCGCGCCGGGCGGTGCGGATCCGCGCCCGGCCCTCGGGCACGGTCTCGGCGAGCGCGGCGCGGGCCGGGCCCAGCAGGCTCTCCTGGCGTTCGAGCCCGAGCACGGTCCCGGTGGGGCCGACGAGATGGGCGAGCAGGGCGGTGGTCCAGCCGGAGCCGGCTCCCAGGTCGAGCACCCGGTGCCCCTCGCGCACATCGAGCAGGCGGAGCATGTTCTCCACGGTGGTGGGCTGCGAATTGGTCTGCCCCTCGCCGATCGGCAGCGGGGCGTCCTCCCCCGCCCGATGACGGAGCGAGGCCGGGAGGAAACGGGCCCGCGGCACCGCCCGCATCGCCCGGGCGACCCGGTCGGCGGGCCTCGCCCTGCCCCACAGCTCCTGCATCTCGCTCCCCTCCTGATGTCCTCTGCCCGGCGTGCTCAGTCGGCGCCGACCTCGATGACCCCGTCGGCCGGCCAGTCGCGCACCTCGGTGCCCTCCGGGGCGAGGGACGTGGACTGGCGCAGGAAGATCGGGCGGCCGACGTCGGAGGCGATCGCCTCGTGCACCGGCAGTGCGAGCACCGGGCCGACGGCCCGCAGGAAGTCGATGGTCTCGCCGATCTTCGACCAGGGAGCGACCACCGCGAAGGCGAGCACCTCGATGCCGCGGAACTGCGGGACCGGTTCGAGCGAATCACCGGTGATGCCGAGACGGGGACCGTCCCCGGCGGAGAGCACCAGGCCCGAGTTCCCCACCCGGGGGATGTCCGGATGGATGATCGCGTGCCGGCCGCCGACGGCCTCGAGGCGCACCGCCTGCTCCCCCGGGGCCGCGGGCAGCTCGTGCACGTCACCGGCGGCGAGGGCCAGCAGGCGCCGCGCGGGGACCGCGGCGGCATCGCTTGCGGGCTCGGCGAGCAGCGCAGCCGTCTCCGGCTCGGCGATCACCTCGGCGCCCTCGGCCCGGTCCAGCACCTCCTCGAGCAGCGCCCGGTCGAGGTGGTCGGGATGCTGGTGCGTGATCAGCACCGCGTCCAGGCCCGACAGCAGCTCAGCGTCCAGGCCGCGCACGGCATCCGCGCTGAAGCCTCCGGGATCCACCAGCAGGCGCCGCCCGGCGATCTCCACGAGCAGGCAGGAGTGGACGAGGTGGCGGATCTTCATCGGGTCCTCCCGGGGGCGAGGTCAGGTGTGCCTCGAACATATCGCCGCGGACGGCTCCGTGCCAGGGCCGAGCGGTCCGGAGGCGCGATCCGCAGCCGGCGGACGGCGGGTCACGGCCCGGTGCCGCCGTCCCCGGGCCCCGCGCCCTCCACCGATCGGTGGAGGGCGGGAGGGCCGCTCGACGGTGTCGGTCCCGGCGCACCATCACCAGACTCGGGGGATGACCAGCACCCGCACCGCACTGCCGCCGCCCCTCTGCCACCGACCTGCCGATCCAGGCTCCGGCGGCACTACTGTGGGGGGCGTGGAGCCCTCATGAGACCGGCTGAGACGCGCACCTTCATCGCCGGCGGCAATCTCGACGTTCCCGACGTCTCCCCGCGGAGCTGGGCCACGAACTGGCCCCTGCACCTGGTGGTCGCCGGGACCACGCTGCTGGGGCTGGTGGCCGGGCCCGGCCCGGTCCCGACGCTGCTGGTGCTGCTCTGGCTCGTGGTCTACGCCGCCGCTCACTGGGCGGTGGTGCTGCGCGGCCTGCTCGGCGCGGGCGCGGTGAGCGGCATCCTGCTCGGCGCGATCGCCCTGGCCCTGCTGGCGTTCTCGCACCAGGGGATACACCTGTTCGCGGCCTTCATGCTGATGTGGGTGCTGCTGTCCAGCTATCGCACGGGACTGGTGGCGACCCTGCTGCTGGCGACCGGGATGACCCTGGTGCTGCTGCCCGACGGGCTGGACCGCGGCCCGGCCGGCGTGGCGGTGGTGCTCGCCGTCGGCCTCGGCAGCGCCCTGTTCTCCATCCTCATGGCCTCCTGGATCTGGCAGACCGAGCTGCTCTCCCACGAGCGCCGGGAGCTGGCCGAGCAGCTGGCCGCCACCGTGGCCCGCCTCGAGGACACCCGCACCGAGCTGCTCGCTCTCGAGCACCGGCGCGGGGCGGACGAGGAGGCGAGCCGCTTCGCCGCCGAGATCCACGACACCCTCGCCCAGTCCTTCACCTCGATCACGATGCTCTCCCAGGCCGCCCGACAGACCGACGCCGCAGGCCGCGCCGACGCCGTCCCCTCGGCGCTGCTGGCCCAGATCGAGGAGGTCTCGCGCGAGGGTCTGGCCCAGGCCCGTGCGCTGATCGCCCGCACCCAGCCGCCGCTGGATCTCGCGGCCGGTCTGGACCGGCTGGCCGCGGACCTCGAGGAGCGCACCGGCGTGCGCACCCGCGTGGACGCGTCGGGCTGGTCCCCGGTCGCCACCCGTGCCGAGGTGGTGCTGCTGCGGACCCTCCAGGAGGCCCTGCGCAACATCGAGCGGCATGCCGAGGCCGCGACCGTGCGCATCCACCTCACCCGGGAGGACGCCGTGGCGCTGCTCGAGGTCGCCGACGACGGCATCGGTGTCGATACCGGTCTGCCCACCGCCGGGTACGGGCTGGTGGGGATGCGGTCCCGGCTCGAGGCGGAGGGCGGCGCTCTGCACCTCCGCTCCTCCCGCGGCGGGGGGACCACGCTGCGGGCCTCGCTGCCGGTCGCCCCGGAGGACGGCCCGAGTGGCGGGACCGGCCACCAGGGCGACGGCGCCGCCGCGATGCCGTCGGTCCCCGGCCACCCGGAGGTGCCCCGTGCCCGGTGACCCCCTGCGCGTCGTCCTGGCCGATGACCATCCGCTGTTCCGCTCCGGGGTGCGGGCCGTGCTGGAGACCGCCGGTCACCAGGTGGTGGCGGAGGCCGGCACCGGTGACGAGGCGGTCGAGGCGGTCGAGCACCTGCTGCGCGAGGGGCGGCGAGCCGATGTGGTGCTGATGGATCTGCGGATGCCCGGGACCGACGGGGTCGAGGCCACCCGTCGGCTCAGCAGCGCCCGGGAACCGGTCCCGGTGCTGGTGCTGACCACCTATGACACCGATGCGCTGATCCTGCGGGCGATCGAGGCGGGCGCGACCGGCTACCTGCTCAAGGACACCCCGGCACCGCAGCTGCTCGAGGCGGTGGCCAGCGCCTCCACCGGGTGCACCACCCTCGCCCCGGTCGCCTCCGCCGCGATCGCGTCCTCGCTGCGCGCTCCGCGGCCCGAGGCGCTCACCGCCCGCGAGCTGGAGGTGCTGCGCCTGGTCGCCACGGGCCGCTCGAACGCACAGATCGGTCGGCAGCTCGCGATCGCCGAGTCGACCGTGAAATCCCATCTGCTGCGGGTGTTCGAGAAGCTCGGCGTCGCCGACCGCACCCGCGCGGTGACGCTGGCCCTCGAGCGCGGGCTGCTCTGACCATCCACCACGCCCGGCCAGGAGGCGGAGCCCACCATGGGCAGCCCGCCGCCGCTCGGCTCCGGCTCGGTACCATGTGGGGGCCGGGCCCGTCCCGTCGGCCGCCCCGCGCGCCGGCCGTGCCCGCCCCGCAGCCCTCACCCGCCAGGACCGCATCCCGCGGCCGTCGTCCCTCAGGAGAGCACCCATGCCACGTGTCGTGGTCCACGTCATGCCCAAGCCGGAGATCCTCGACCCGCAGGGCAAGGCGGTCGCCGCCGCGCTCCCCCGCCTGGGCTTCGAGGGCATCGCCTCGGTGCGCCAGGGCAAGCGGTTCGAGCTCGAGGTCGAGGGCGAGGTCACCGAGCAGGTGCTCGCCTCCCTGCGCGAGGCCGCGGAGACCCTGCTGTCCAACCCCGTCATCGAGGACGTCGTCTCGATCGACGTCGAGGACGCGGCCGACGGGAAGGCACGGGCCTGATGCGCATCGGTGTGGTGACCTTCCCGGGCACGCTGGATGACCGGGACGCGCTGCGCGCCGTGCGGATCGCCGGCGGAGAACCGGTCGCGCTGTGGCACGGCGAGGACGACCTGCAGGGCGTCGAGGCCGTGGTGCTGCCCGGCGGCTTCTCCTACGGCGACTACCTGCGCGCCGGCGCCATCAGCAGTGTCGCCCCGGTGATGGAGAAGGTGGTCGACGCCGCCACGGGCGGGATGCCGGTGCTCGGCATCTGCAACGGCTTCCAGATCCTGTGCGAGACGCACCTGCTGCCCGGCGCGATGATCAAGAACGCCCATCGTGCGTTCCTCTGCCGTGACCAGCCCCTCACGGTGGAGAACCACCGCACCGCCTGGACCACCGGGTACGAGGCGGGTCAGGTGATCCGCATCCCGCTGAAGAACCAGGACGGCCAGTACGTCGCCGATGAGCGCACGCTCGCCGAGCTCGAGGGCGAGGGCCGGGTGGTGTTCCGCTACGCCGCCGGCGCCACGCACGGCCCCGCCGGTTTCGAGGCGAACCCCAACGGGTCGCGCCATGACATCGCCGGGATCACCAACGCCGCCGGCAACGTGGTGGGCCTGATGCCGCATCCGGAGCACGCGGTCGAGGCCGGTTTCGGCCCGGACCAGCCCGGCGAGGGCACCCGTTCCGGCACCGACGGCCTGGGGATGTTCACCTCGGTGCTGCGCAGCCTGGTCAGCTGACCCGCGGCGCACCCCGCGCCCTCGGCCGGCGAACGGTCGGGTCAGCGCACCGCGCTGAGCACGGTGAAGCGGCGGTCGCGGCCGCGCTGGCTCACCGCACCGACGCGGGCCTCGAGCTCATGGCGGTAGCGGAGGTGGGAGTTGTGGACGAACCACAGCTGCCCTCCCGGACGCAGCACGCGGGCCGCGGCGTCCAGCAGACCGTGCACGAGGGTCGCGTCCACGACGGTGCCGTCGTGGAAGGGCGGGTTCAGCAGCACCAGATCGGCGCTGCCGTCGGCCTCCTGCGACAGGGACTGGTCCCAGCTCACGCGGACCCCCTCGCGGGAGAGCCCCGACGCCTCGAGGGTGGCGCGGGTGGAGGCGACCGCCTCCGCATCGTCGTCGCTGCCCAGCACCTGCGCCTCGGGCAGGGCCGCGGCGAGGTGGGCGGTGAGCAGGCCGTTGCCGCTGCCGAGGTCCACGGCGTGCTCCGCGGCGACCTCGCCCCCGACGAGTGCCCGATCCAGCGCGTCCAGCAGCAGCAGACTGCCGGCGTCGGCCCGGGCACCGCCGAAGACCCCGCCGCTGCCTCGCAGCGCCAGGTCGAGCTGCTGCCCGTGCACGCTCACCGTCGCGGCACCGGTGGCGGGCGCCGGCGCCGGCGCGTCCGGACGGGGCCCGGAGGCGATCAGCGCCCGGGACTTGCCCACTCCCCGTGAGGCGCGGACCTCGGTGAACGAGCCGGCCAGCACCTCGTTCTGGGAGCGGGTCATGTGCTTGACGCGGCCGCCCGCGACGAGGGTGAGGTCCTCGCGCCCGCCCTGGCCGGCGAGGCGGGCGAGGCGGCGCGCGAGGTCCTCGAGCCCGGCGAGGGACGTGGGCAGGCGGGCGAGCACGAGGTGGGCGTCGGCCTCGGCGGCGAACTCCTCCAGCGGCAGCGGGTCCGCCCCGGCCACGAGCACCAGCCGGCCAGCGGCCACCGGGTCGGCGAAGCGCTTCGCGAGCGCGCTGGTCCCGGCGCGGGAGGCGTTCCAGGACCAGACCCGGGCCTCCGGCTGCTCGGCGAGCGAGTCGAGGGCGGCGGCGGTCAGCGCTCCGGTGCTGTCGGCCACGACGATCAGGTCGCGGGGACGGCCGGTGCCGGTCTCCTCGCCGGCGGCCTGCAGGATCACCCGTTCCGTCTGGTCGGGCGCGGTGCCGGCTTCGTCGGCGCTTCGCGGATCGGTGCTGCTCATATCGGTGCGGTTCATCTCTGCGCTGTTCATGTCGGTGCGGGTCACATCGTCCTTCGTCGGTGGTGCGTCGCGGGGGTCCGTCGACGATCGGGGTGGGGGTCAGAGGGTCATGCGGGAAGCCCGCGCCGGCCGCGGGAGCGCAGGCGGCCATGCGGCAGCGTCGGTGCCGGCAGGGCGTCCGGGGTCTCCGCGGCGAAGGGGCCGAACTGCTCGTCCTGCGCGTCGAGGCCCCCGCGCTCGAGTGCGATGTCCGCGATCGGCGCGTCCGCGAGGGAGAGCTCGAGCCCGATCTCCGCCTGGTAGCGGGCGCGGAACTGCTCGATCTCCTCATGGGTGCGGCCCACGAAGTTCCACCACATGATGATGTCCTCCCCCAGCGGCTCCCCGCCGAGCAGCATGGCCCGCAGGTCCTCGCCGGGCTCGGCGCGGATCGTCAGCTGCGTCGCGCCCTCGGGCAGCACCCTCAGCTCCCGGCTCGTGATCGTGGTCCCGCGCCCTCCGGCCTCACGCGGCGACCCCGCTGGCAGGTCCATGCTCGGCAGCTCCGCACGCAGCTGCGCGGCGCCGCGGTCGACGAGCAGTCCGTACTCGTGCTCGGGATCCAGATCGATGCGCAGGAGGCCGCCGGCCCGCAGATCGAGCTGGACCATGCTCAGCGCTGTATCGGTCCGCACCTCGCTGCGGTCCTCGAGCACGACGCCGTCCTCGCTGGTGGCCCGGAAGCCGCCCAGGCCCACGCGGGCGCGAGCTCCGGCGGTCCCGATCTCGGGCGGAGCGGAGACCTCGAAGCGCGGGTCGCGGAAGCGCGAACGGTCCGGCAGCGCATACCAGAGCTGGATGCCGTGCAGGATCGTGGTGTCGGCGACGGAGAACTCGGAGTGGGTGATGCCGGAGCCGGCCACCATGATGTCCACCTCACCGGGGCGGACCAGGGCGTGGCTGCCGATCGAGTCGCGGTGCGTGATCGCGCCCTCGAACAGCCAGGACACGGTCGCCAGGCCCGTATGCGGGTGGCGGGGCACCTGCATGCCGCCGGAGGCGGAGACGTCATCGGGACCGAAATGGTCCACGAAGCACCAGGCGCCGATGAGGGAGGTGCGCCGAGCCGGCAGCGTGCGGTGCACGCTCATGCCGCGGGGGCCGCCGAGCGGCACCTCCCGCGGCTCCAGCAGCACGAAATCCTCGACGGGGCTCATGGGACGAGTGTAGAGAGCCCGGCTCCGTCGACCCTGTGCCGGACCTCACCTCACCCCTACGCTGTGGCCATGTCCTCGCCGACCTCGCCCGCCGCACTGCTGACCCGCGCCGTCGACGACGGCATCGTGCCGGGAGGCGTGATCGCCCTCGGCCAGGACCCGGCACCGATCGCCGTCGGAGCGATGGCCGTGGGCGGCCCGCCGATGAGAGTCGAGGCGATCTTCCGCATCCAGTCGATGACGAAGCTGGTCACCGCCGTGGCGGCCCTGCGCCTGGTCGAGCAGGGCGCGCTCACCCTCGACGAGCCGGTGGCCACCTGGCTGCCGGAGCTGCGTGCCCCGCGGGTGCTCACCGCACCGGAGGCCCCGCTCACCGACACCGTCCCCGCGGAGCACCCGATCACGCTGCGCCACCTGCTGACGAACACGTCGGGCTGCGGGATGATCCTCGCCCGGTCACCGCTGCAGCGCGCGATGGCGGAGACGGCCACCGAGGCCGGACCCCTGCCGCCGACGCTCGGGGCCGATGCGTGGCTGGCGGCGCTCGCCTCCCTCCCCCTGGTCGGTCAGCCCGGGCAGGTCTGGCGCTACCACCATTCCTTCGGTCTGCTCGGGATCCTGCTGTCCCGGATCAGCGGCACCCGCACCGGAGAGCATCTCGAAAAGTCCCTGTTCACCCCTCTGGGCATGTCCGACACCGGGTACTTCGTGCCGCGGGACCGAGCGCACCGCCTGCCGGCCAGCTACGCGGACGAGGGCGGAGAGCTCGTAGGACGAGAACCCGCGGCCGGCGGACCCCACGTCGGCCCGCCGCCGTTCGACATGAGCCACGGCGAGCTGCTCTCGACCGCGCCCGACTACCTCCGCTTCCTGCGGACCCTCCGCGACGGCGAGCTGATCGGCAGGGAGCACCTGAGGATGCTGAGCAGCGATCAGGTGCCCGCGGACGCGAAGTCCCGCGAATCGTTCTTCCCGGGATTCTGGGAGCACACGGGCTGGGGCTTCGGGGTGTCCGTGGTCGCCGACGGACCGCACCGGGGCCGCTGGGGGTGGTCCGGCGGCGCCGGCACGGACTTCTTCGTCGACCCCGACGGCACGCTCGGCCTGCTGCTCACGCAGGTGGAGATCGGTCCCCGCCTCGCACCGCTGCTCGAGGGGTACGGCGATCTCACCGCCACGCAGGATCCGCTGCCTCCGCGCTGAGCCGCAGCGCTCCGACCCTCCGGCGGCCCTGCACCGCCGCGCCGCCCGGACGCATCGACCCTCGTCCCCTCCTCCCCCGACGCGACGCGGCGTGCGAGCATGGAACGGTGCGTGATGCACATCATCCCGGTGTCCGCTCCGCCGCGGTCCGGCGGAGACCGGATCCGGGGGCGCCCAGCGACCCCGAGGAGATCCTGATGTCCCGCTCGTCCCTCCGCACCACCGTCGCCGCCGCCCTGGGCGTCGCCGGCACGGCCGTGGGCGCTCTGGCCGCCCATGACCTGACGCAGAAGCGTCACACGATCCTGCGCATCTATCCGGTCATCGGCCACATGCGCTACCTGCTGGAGGGCCTGCGCCCGGAGCTGCAGCAGTACTTCATCGAACGCAACTGGGACGGCAGACCCTTCGATCGCGACATCCGCAGCATCGTCTACCAGCGCGCGAAGGGCATCCACGGCGAGCAGGCCTTCGGCACCGAGCGCGACGTCGACGCCGCCGGGTACGAGTACCTCGTCCACTCCATCCATCCGGCCCCCCAGCCGGAGTCCGTCCCGCGCGTGCAGATCGGTGGCCCGGACTGCGCCCGCCCGTACTCGATGGCGCTGCTGAACGTCTCGGCCATGAGCTTCGGCGCGCTGTCCGCCAACGCGGTGCGCGCCCTGAACCAGGGTGCGCAGAGGGGCGGGTTCGCCCAGGACACCGGCGAGGGATCGCTGACCCCGTATCACGAGGAGATGGGCGGAGATCTGATCTGGGAGCTGGGCACCGGCTACTTCGGTGCTCGCACCGAGGACGGCCGACTGGATGAGGACATCTTCCGGGACAAGGCCACCAAGGACCAGGTCAAGTGCATCTCCGTGAAGCTCAGCCAGGGTGCGAAGCCCGGTATCGGTGGAGTGCTGCCGGCGCCGAAGGTCTCGGCGGAGATCGCCGAGATCCGCGGTGTCCCCGCAGGCGAGAAGTGTGTCTCCCCCGCCTCGCACACCATGTTCGACACCCCGGTGGGGCTCATCGAGTTCCTCGTCCGGCTGCGGGAGCTCTCCGGTGGAAAACCCGTCGGCATCAAGCTCTGCGTGGGCAGCAAGGTGGAGGTGCTCTCCCTGTGCAAGGCGATGCTCGAGGTCGGGACCGCACCGGATTTCATCATCGTCGACGGCTCCGAGGGCGGCACCGGCGCGGCCCCGCTGGAGTTCGAGGACCACATGGGGATGCCGCTGACCCAGGGCCTGATGACGATGCACAACGCCCTGGTGGGGACCGGGCTGCGGGACCGCATCCGGCTGGGGGCCTCCGGGAAGGTCGCCGCCGGCAACGACATCGTCAAGCGGATCATCCAGGGGGCCGATTTCACCAACTCCGCCCGCGCGATGATGATGGCGATCGGCTGCATCCAGGCCCAGCGCTGCCACACCGGTCACTGCCCCACCGGGGTCACCACCCAGGACCCGTATCGTCAGCGCGGTCTCGTCGTCGAGGACAAGTCCGTCCGGGTGACGCAGTACCAGCAGGGGACGGTCGCCGAAGCCGTGAAGCTGATGGCGGCGATGGGGGTCTCCAGTCCCTCGGAGCTGCGTCCGTGGATGCTGCGGCGCAACCTCTCCCAGACGGCCAACGCCTCCTATGCGGAGCTGTACGAGTGGCTGGAGCCGGAGCAGCTGCTCACCGACCCGCCGGAGGACTGGGCCGCCGCCTGGGCCGCCGCCTCGGCGCAGTCGTTCCGCACCCACCACTGAGGCCCCGGGTCACCGAGGACCTCCCGCCGCGCTGACCCGCTCCCTCACTGCCAGGTCGCGGTCTCCGGGTCCACGCCGTGGGTCCGGGCGTTCTCCTCGATCACGCGCCGCAGCCAGGCGGCGAGCCCCTCGGCACGCTCGTCGTAGTGGGCGGCGAAGCGCGGATCCTCGGTGTACATCCGGGCGAGCACCACCTGCATCGACGGCGTGCAGTCGTAGTGACGGGCGATGGTGGCCCGATGCCGCTCGGCGAGCGCATTCGCCTCCTCGCCGCCCGGCGCGACGCCGCGGCCGAGGGCCTCGGCGAGCGCGGCCTCGACGGCATCGGTCTCGTCCTTGATCTCCTGCCACTGCGCGGCGCCCCAGTCCCGGGTGCGGGCCGCGGCCTGCGTCCAGGCGTCGGTGCCGCCCCAGCGCTCGCGCGCCTCGTCCTGGTAGGCGGGGTCCCAGTCGGTGCCGAAGATGCGGGCCTGCTCCTCGGGGCTGATCCCGATCGTGCTCTCGGTGCTGTCGCTCATGTCGGTCCTCTCGATCATCTCGTCGACGGCCAGTGCCGTCTTCTCGAGCCGGCGGATCCGCTCCTGGAGCAGGGCCCGCTGGCGCTGGAGGTGCTCGCGCGGGTCGACGGAGGGGTCATCGAGGATCCTTCCGATCTGCGCGAGCGCCAGACCGAGCTCGCGGTAGACGAGGACCCGGTGGATCCGGGCCACGTCGTCGGCGTCGTACAGGCGGTACCCCGACCAGCTGCGCCCGCCGGGGCGCGCCAGGCCGATCGCATCCCAGTGGTGCAGGGTGCGGACGCTCACGCCGACCAGGTCGGCGACGCGCCCCACGGTGAGGTCCTCGTGCACTGTCGTCTCGGTCATGGGCACCACCGTCCTCCCTGACGTCGCGTGACGGTCAAGCGGGGTCATCGGGCCGTGTCATCGAGCTGAGCCACCAGCCGCGTCGGCGCCACCGTGCGGTAGGACTCCTCGATCAGCTCGGCGAGCTCCTGGGCATCGGTCCGCTCGTCCAGATCCACGCCGATCCAGCCGGAGGGGCCGAGGTACGCCGGAACGAAGCAGCGCGCCTCCTCCAGCAGGGCCGCGGTCTCGGCCGTTGGCAGGTGCAGCACCACGGCCCGGTCGTGCGCGTGCCAGTGCCCGTCGGTCCTCACCGAGCCGCCGTAGTAGCAATGGACCCTGGTGGTGAAGAAGGCCGGCCTGCCGTGGCTGATCTTCTCCTGCGCCCCGGGCAGGGCGAGCGCGATCGCACGCACCCGTTCGAGCAGCGGGTCGTCGTCATCGAACATCTGCGGATGCGCCATCCCCCGATCCTCCCGCAGCAGCGGCGACGGCGCCAGCGCCCGCGCGGCCCGCGGCGACCGTACGCTGGTGGCATGACTGTCCCCTTCCTGGTCGACTGCGACACCGGCATCGATGATGCGATCGCCTTGAGCTACCTCGCCGCGCATCCGCAGGCCGAGATCGCCGGCATCGTCTCCACCGGCGGCAACGTCGCGGTCACCGCCGTGCACCGCAACAACCTGGTCCTCGCCGAGCTGCTCGGCGTCGACGCGCCGATCGCCCGCGGCGCGGACCGGCCGCTGGTGCAGGAGCCGATGTTCGCCGACGACACCCACGGTCCGGGCGGTCTCGGCCATGCGGTGCTGCCCGAGTCCGCGCATCCGGGAGATCCGCGCACCGGCGCGCAGCTGTGGGTGGACCTCGCCCGCGCGCGTCCCGGCGAGCTGGTGGGCCTGGTGCTCGGCCCGCACACGAATCTCGCGCTGGCCCTGGAGATCGAGCCGGAGCTCCCGCACCTGCTGCGGCGTCTTCACTTCATGGGCGGCGCGATCAATCACCGGGGCAACACCGGGCCCACCAGCGAATGGAACATCGCCGTGGATCCCGAGGCCGCCCAGCGCGTGCTCTCCGCCTTCACCGGCGCCGCGCAGCGCCCGGTGATGGGCTCGCTCGAGGCGACCGAGACCGTCCGCTTCACCCAGGACACCCTGGACCGGGTCACGGAGCTCGCGACCGACGGCGGTCACCCGATCGCCCGGATCCTGGTGGAGGCGCTGCGCTTCTACTTCGAGTTCCACCAGGCCGACGGCTTCGGCTGGATGGCGCACGTCCACGACCCGCTGGTCACCGCCCACGCCGTCACCGGGGACTTCGCGTCCACCCGACCGCTCGCGGTGGACGTCGAGCTGGCCGGCACCCTGACCCGCGGGCAGACCGTGGGCGATGAGCTGGGCCGCTGGGGCCGTGCCCCGAACCTCGAGGTGCTCACCGAGGTGCGGCCCGACGAGTTCGTCGAGCACCTGCTGGAGACGCTGCGGGCCGGGCTGGGCCGGCTCAGCGATCCAGCGTGGTCACCTCGGCCGTGAAGCACCGGCGCGGGCCCTTGTCGCCGCGCCCGGCACGCCAGCCGAGGCAGCGGACCGCGCCCCCTCCCGGATCGTCCTCGTAGGCGACGAGCACGGTGCCGGGGATCGTCACCGGCGCGTCGAAGGACACGTCCCAGCGCAGCGGCCGCGAGAGGTCCGCGCGAGACTCCGTGAAGGCCCGCGAGGCGGTGTACATGCCGTGCGCGATCGCGCGGGGGAACCCGAAGGCCTTGGCGGAGACCGCCGAGAGGTGGATCGGGTTCACATCCCCGGAGACCGCGGCGTAGCGGCGGCCGGTGTCACCACCCAGCGTCCAGCGGCCCGTGGGGCGGGGCGGCTCGAAGTCCCGGCGATCGGAGGAGGTCCCGGCGGCCGACGGGGCGGTGCCGGACGGCTCCCCGGCCGAGGGCGCGTCGCCGCGCACCAGATAGGTGGAGACGTCGGTGGCGATGATCACTCCGTTCTCGCCGAGGATGGTCGAGACGGCCTCGAAGGTGCGGCCCTTGCGATGCGGGCGCAGGTCCCGCACCCGGCACTCGACGTCGACCAGTTCGCCCACCTGCACCGGCCGGTGCTGGAGCACCTGGTTGCGCAGGTGCACCAGCCCCAGCAGTGCGAAGGGGAAGTCCCGACGGGCCATCAGCGCGAGCGAGAGGGGGAAGGCGAGCACGTGGAGTACCCCGGGATGGACCAGGTCGGTGGCCGGCCCGCCCATCAGGTGGTCGAAGTCGCGGGCGCGCTCGGCATCGATCCGCACCGCGCGCACCCGATAGGCGAGCTGCGGGAGCTCCGGCTCCCCGCCGCTCCTGCCGCCGCCGCGCCTGCCTCGACCGGAGCGGGGATCCAGCGCCGCGGCGTAGATCGTCGGGAAGGAGGGGAGGTCGGCGAGATCCTTGACCTCCTCCGACGACGCGCCGGCGGGGGTCGTGCCCGGGGCGGTGCGGGACATGGCGCTCACTTCCCCACCATGTTCTGGCCGCACACGCGCAGCGTCTCGCCGCGGATCCCGCCCGCCTCGGCGGAGCACAGGAAGGCGATCGCCTCGGCCACGTCCACCGGCAGACCGCCCTGCTGGAGGGAGTTGAGCCGGCGCGCGACCTCGCGGGTCAGCGCCGGCATCCTCGCGGTCATCTCGGTCTCGATGAAACCGGGGGCGACGGCGTTGGCGGTGCCGTCGAGGGCCTCGAGCCGCGCGGCGAGCGCGCCGACGAGGGCGATCACCCCGGCCTTCGAGGTCGCGTAGTTCGTCTGCCCGCGGTTGCCGGCGATCCCGCTGGTGGAGGCCAGCGACACCACGCGCGGCTGCTCACCGAGCACGTCCCCGGCCTCGATCAGAGCCTCGGTGAGGGTGATCTGGCTGGTGAGGTTCACCGCCAGGACAGGATCCCAGCGGTCCGGGGTCATGTTGGCCAGCAGCTTGTCGCGGGTGATGCCGGCGTTGAGGACCACCACGTCCAGGGTCAGGTCCCGGTCGCGGAGGAAGGAGACCAGGCGCTCGCCGGCTCCCGTCGCGGTGACGTCCAGCTGGATCGGCACCGCGCGCAGCTCGTTGGCCAGGCGTGAGAGCTCCGTGCCGGCACCGGAGACGTCCAGCACCACGAGCTGGGCGCCGTCGGCCGCGAGCGTCCGCGCGATCGCCGCTCCGATGCCGCGGGCCGCCCCGGTGACCAGTGCGGTGCGGCCGGCCAGCGGCAGCGAGCGGTTCTCGGTCGCACTGCCGGCCTCGCCGGAGACGGTGAGGAGCTGTCCGGTGACGAAGGCGCTGCGGGCGGAGAGGAAGAAGCGCAGTGCCCCGATCACTGCCGGGGCGTCCAGCGCCACCCCGTCCTGGACCAGGACGCCGTTGGCCGTCGCGCCACCGCGCATCTCGTGGGCGAGGGAGCGCAGGAAGCCCTCGACGCCGCCGCGGGCGGCGGCTCGGGCGGGGTTCTGGTCCCCGGCGGGGCGGGAGATCGTGACCACCCTCGCGCCGGGGGCGAGGGAGCGCATCGCGCCGGCCAGCGGCAGCATGATCGGTCCGATCTCCGCCGGGGCGGAGATCTCGTCGAGCACCACGATCACGGAGCCGACGCGGCGGAGCTCCTCGAAGCGGCGGCGCACATCGGCACCCTCCTCCAGGAGCAGATGGGCGATCCGGTCCGCGCCGGCGGAGTCGCCGAGCACCACGACCGGCCCGAGCACCGGCTCGGGGCGGTCCGGGCGGCGCAGGAGCCGTGAGGGGCGGGGCAGGCCCAGCTGCTTGGCCAGGGCCCCGCCGGGGGCGGAGCGGATGAAGCGGGTATAGGCATCGGTCATGAGGACCTCCGGGTCGAGAGTGCGGTCGCGGGCGGCGGTGGTGCGGGTGCCGCGTCAGTCGGTGACGGACTCGAGCAGCACGACGGTGCCCTGCCCGGCGGCCGCGCACACCGAGAGCAGGCCGCGCTGGACGATCCCGGTCTCCTTCGCCCGCTCATGCAGGAGCTTGGCCAGGGTCGCGACCAGGCGCCCGCCGGTGGCGGCGAAGGGGTGGCCGGCCGCGAGGGAGGAGCCGGCGACGTTGAGCTTGGAGCGGTCGATGCTGCCGAGCGCTCCGCCGCGGCCCAGGCGCTCACGGCAGAACTCCTCGGACTCCCAGGCCTTCAGGGTGGCCAGCACCGTGGAGGCGAACGCCTCATGGAGCTCGTAGAAGTCCAGATCCTGCAGGGCCAGGTCGTTGGCGTCCAGCAGTTCGGGCACGGCATAGGCCGGGGCCATCAGCAGGCCCTCCTCGCCGTGCACGAAGTCCACCGCGGCGCTGCGCGCGTCGACCACGCGGGCGAGCGGGGTCAGGCCCTTCTCAGCGGCCCAGTCGGCGCTGCCCAGCAGCACCGAGGAGGCGCCGTCGGAGAGCGGGGTGGAGTTGCCGGCGGTCATGGTCGGCTCGGCGACCTGCGGCGACCTCGTGCCGAAGACGGGCCTGAGCGAGCCGAGCTTCTCCAGCGTGGAGTCGGGGCGCAGGTTCTGGTCCCGGGCGAGGCCGCGGTAGCCGGTGACCAGGTCGTCGAAGAAGCCGGCGTCGTAGGCGGCGGCGAGCTTCTGGTGCGAGGCGAGGGCGAGCTCGTCCTGGGCCTCGCGGGTGATGCCCCACTGGGCGGTGGTCTGCGCCTGGTGCTCGCCCATGGACAGACCGGTGCGGGGCTCGCCGTTGCGGGGCGGGACCGGGGCGAGGTCGGCGGGCCTGAGCGTGCTGAACGCCGTGATCCGCTGCCTCGCGGTCTTCGCGGCGAAGGCGCGGTGCAGGATCCGGCGCAGCCGCGGGGTGACCTCGATCGGGGAGTCCGAGGCGGAGTCCACGCCGCAGGCGATGCCGGAGTCGATCTGGCCGAGCTGGATCCGGTTGGAGACGTGGATCAGGGTCTCGAGGCTGGTGGCGCAGGCCTTGGACATGTCGATCGTGGGGGTGCGCGGGTCCAGCGGGGTGCCCAGTGCGCTCTCGCGGGTGAGGTTGAGGTCCCCGGCGAGCTTCAGCACGGCGCCGCCGGCGACCTCGCCGAGCTTCTCTCCCTGCAGGCCGAACCGGGCCACCAGACCCTCGAGGGTCGCGGTGAGCATGTCCTGGTTGGAGATGCCGGTGTAGGGGCCGCCCGAGCGGGCGAAGGGGATCCGGTTGCCGCCGAGGATCAGGGCGTCGCGCGGGAAGTCGGGATGGGTCACTGTGTGCACCTCTTCGTGGTCACTGCGGGTGATCGTGGTTCTGCGGGAGCGGAGCACCGCGGGATCGGGTGGGGGACGGATGTCGTCCCGCGAGAAGACTTTACATAGAACCGGGGGTACTTGATACCCTAGGTTCTGTGAATGCGACGACGCAAGCCCCCATGGACGGCCGATCGGCCCGCTGGGCCCGCCACCGGGAGGAGAGGCGGGCCGAGCTGCTCGACGTGGCCCGCCATCTCATCCATGAGAAGGGGCCCGAGGTGACGATGGAGGACATCGCCGCGGCCTCCGGCACCTCGAAGTCCATCGTCTACCGGTACTTCGAGGACAAGGCGCACCTCCAGCGGACGCTGGGCCGCAGCATCCTGTCCACGATGCACGCCAAGCTGCTGGAGGAGATGCGCGCGCTGGAGGCCGACGTCGGCCGTGAGGCAGGAGCCGACGAACGCATCCACGCGATGATCCGCGCCTACGTCGAGACCGCGCAGCGCTCCCCCGGCGTGTACCGCTTCGTCACCCGGCCCAGCGACGGGCTGAACCACTTCCTGTCCGCTGTGTCGCGCCTGGTGGCGACGTTCCTGCCGGCCGACATCCCCGCTCCGCAGGTCTGGGCCCATGGCGCCGTGGGCTTCGTCGAGCGGGCGGTCGACACCTGGATGACCACCCAGGAGACGGCCGCTCGGACGGCCGACGAGCCCGGGCCCGCCGAGGTGGGGGACACCGATCCCGCCACCGCTCTCCCCCGCTCCGCCCCTGAGGCCCACCCCACTCCGCTCACCGCTGATCAGCTGGTCACCCATCTGGTCACCTGGCTCATGAAGGGACTGCACGCATGACCACCGATTCCCGCACCGCCACCACCCCGGCGGCGGACCTCACCGACGAGTCCGCCACCGCCGATCCCACCGGCCCCATCCCGGTCCTGCCCGGCGGGGCCCCCCGCCTCGACGTCGCCCAGGTCTCCGAGGCGCTGCTGGGGCGGTGGGCCGAGGCCCGCCTGGCGGCCCGCGAGCGCGCGGCCCGTCCCGAGCTGCACCGACCGCTGGACGCCAGCGTCGCCGAGCACCGCGAGCGCGTCTTCCAGCAGCTGCAGATCCTGGTCGACGACGACGTCTCGCACCCGATGCTGCCCGAGCACCTCGGCGGCCCCAACGACAACGGCGCCAACGTCGCCGGCTTCGAGGAGCTGATCGTCGCCGACCCCTCCCTGCAGATCAAGGCCGGGGTGCAGTGGGGCCTGTACACCTCGGCGATCATCCAGCTGGGCAACGAGGAGCAGCAGCAGGCCTGGGTGCCGCCGGCGATGACCCTGCAGACCCCCGGTGCCTTCGCCATGACCGAGATCGGTCACGGCTCCGACGTGCAGTCGCTGGCGACCACCGCCACCTTCGACCCCACCGGCGGGGACGACGGGGAATGGGTGCTCCACACCCCGTTCCGCGCCGCCTGGAAGGACTTCCTGGGCAACGCCGCGATCCACGCGCGGGCCGCGACGCTGTTCGCGCGCCTGATCACGGGGGGCGTCGACCACGGGGTCCACTGCTTCTACGTGCCGGTGCGTGATGCCGAGGGCGAGCTGCTGCCGGGCGTCTCCAGCGAGGACGACGGCGAGAAGGGCGGGCTCAACGGCATCGACAACGGTCGCCTGGCCTTCGATCATGTGCGCATCCCCCGCACGAACCTGCTGAACCGCTACGGCGATGTGGCACCCGACGGCACCTACACCTCCCCCATCGAGTCCCCGGGACGGCGCTTCTTCACCATGCTCGGCACCCTCGTGCAGGGCCGCGTCTCCCTGGACGGCTCGGCGATCCGGGCCAGCGAGCTCGCCCTGCACATCGCGATCACCTACGCGACCCAGCGCCGCCAGTTCAGCGCCGCCGATCCCACGCAGGAGACGGTGCTGATGGACTACCAGGCCCATCTGCACCGCCTGCTGCCCAAGCTCGCCGCCACCTATGCCGGCGCCTTCGCGCACGAGCAGCTGCTGCAGGCCTTCGACGACGTCTTCTCCGGCCGGGCGGAGGATCCCGAGTCCCGCGAGGATCTCGAGACCCTCGCCGCGACGCTCAAGCCCACCTCGACCCGCCTGGCGCTGGACACCATCCAGGAGTGCCGGGAGGCCTGCGGCGGCGCCGGCTTCATGGCCGAGAACCAGCTGGTGGGTCTGCATCAGGATCTGGACGTGTACGCCACCTTCGAGGGCGACAACACCGTCCTGCTGCAGCTGGTCGCCAAGCGCCTGCTCTCGGACTACACCGATGAGCTGAAGAGCGTGGACCGGGCCGGGATCGGGCGCTTCATCGCCCAGCGCGCCGAGGTGCTCGCCAAGCGCCACACCCCGTGGGCGCGCCTCGGCCAGAGCGTCAGCGACCGCGGCAACGCGCGCCGCGCCTTCGACTCGATGCGTCAGGCCGAGTTCCAGGAGGAGCTGCTCGCCGATCGTGCCCGGGTCAAGGTCGAGGAGGTCGCGCTGGCGCTGCGGGGAGCCGCGAAGATGAGCCCCGCCGATGCCGCCGCCGAGGTCAACAAGCATCAGGTGGAGATGCTCGATGCGGCCCGTGCCCATGCGGACCTGGTCCACTGGCGCGCCTTCACCAGAGGCATCGAGGCGCTCGAAGGACCCGGAGCCGAGGGCTCCCGCACCGTGCTCACCGACGTTCGTGATCTGTTCGGTCTCACCGCGATCAGCGGCGACCTGGCCTGGTTCCTGCTCAGCGGCATGATCTCCACCCAGCGCGGCCGGCAGATCGAGAGCGATCTGCGCCGTCTGCTGTGGCGGCTGCGCCCGCACGTGCTCGACCTGGTCGCAGCGTTCGACGTGCGCCCCGGCCACGTGCGCGCGCCCATCGCCCTGGGCGGCGAGCAGGAGCGGCAGGACGAGGCCGCCGCGTACTTCCGTGCCCAGCGGGCCAGCAACGACTCTCCGGTCAGTGAGAAGACGCTGCGCGATCGGGAGAAGAAGGCGCGCCGCGCGGCCGAGAAGCGAGACGGGAAGCGCTGAGGGGGCGGGTGCCGCCTTGGTCTCAGCAGACGCCCCGGGACGCCCGTGACCGCACCGCGCTCGTAGACTTGTGGGACCGCGCCGGGCCCCCTCGGCCCCACCGCTCCCCCAGCCCTCGTGATGAACGGATCCGAACCCGCGATGACCGCTGAGAACGCCCCCTCCACCCCGCACGACGGTGCCTCGCCGGACGCGGATGTCGACACGGTCGATCACGCCGCCGCCACCCCCGACCAGGCTCAGCCCTTCGCCGAGCTCGGGCTGAAGGCGGAGGAGTACCAGAACATCCGAGAGCTGCTGGGGCGTCGCCCCACCAACGCGGAGCTGGCCATGTACTCGGTGATGTGGTCGGAGCACTGCTCCTACAAGTCCTCCAAGAAGCACCTGAGCACCTTCGGCGAGCACACCACCGACACGATGCGCGAGAAGCTCCTGGTCGGTATGGGCGAGAACGCCGGCGTGGTCGACATCGGCGATGGCTGGGCGGTGACCTTCAAGGTCGAGTCCCACAACCACCCCTCGTACGTCGAGCCCTATCAGGGCGCGGCCACCGGCGTCGGCGGCATCGTGCGCGACATCATCTCGATGGGCGCCCGCCCCGTCGCCGTGATGGACCAGCTGCGCTTCGGTGCGATCGACCATCCCGACACCGCCCGGGTGGTCCACGGCGTGGTCTCCGGCGTGGGTGGCTACGGCAACTCCCTGGGCCTGCCGAACCTCGGCGGTGAGACCGTGTTCGATGCCGCCTACCAGACCAACCCCCTGGTCAACGCACTCGCCCTCGGCGTGCTGCGCCATGAGGACATCCACCTCGCCTCCGCCACCGGCGCCGGCAACCAGGTGGTCCTGTTCGGTGCCCGCACCGGCGGGGACGGCATCGGCGGGGCCTCCATCCTCGCCTCGGAGACCTTCGAGGAGGGCGGCCCGGTGAAGCGCCCGAGCGTGCAGGTGGGCGACCCCTTCATGGAGAAGGTGCTCATCGAGTGCTGCCTCGAGCTGTTCGCCGCCGGCACCGTCGAGGGCATCCAGGACCTCGGCGCCGCCGGCATCTCCTGCGCCACCAGCGAGCTGGCCGCCAATGGCGGCTCCGGCATGCACATCCACCTCGAGGAGGTGCTGCTGCGCGACCCCAGCCTGAACGCCGGCGAGATCCTGATGAGCGAGTCCCAGGAGCGCATGATGGCCGTGGTGAGCCCCGAGAAGCTCGGTCAGTTCCAGGCGATCGCCGCGAAGTGGGACGTGGAGGCCGCGGTGATCGGTGAGGTCACCGGCGACGGCCGGCTCACCATCGACCACCACGGCCACCGCATCGTCGACGTGGACCCCGCGACCGTCGCCGTCGACAGCCCCGTCTACGACCGCCCCTACGCGCGGCCCGAGTGGCAGGACGCGCTGCAGGCCGATGCCGCCGAGGCCCTCCCCCGCCCCGGCGCCGCCGAGGAGCTCGCCGCGACGCTGCGCACCCTGATCGCCTCCCCGGACCTCGCCTCCAAGGGCTGGGTCACCGACCAGTACGACCGCTACGTGGGCGGCAACACGGCGCTGGCGATGCCCGATGACGCCGGGGTGCTGCGGATCGACGAGAGCACCGGACGCGGCATCGCCCTGGCGACGGACGCCAACGGCCGGTACACGAAGCTCGACCCGCGTGCGGGTGCGCAGCTGGCGCTGTCGGAGGCCTACCGCAACGTCGCCACCTCCGGCGCGGTGCCGCTGGCGATCACCGACTGCCTGAACTTCGGCTCCCCCGAGGATCCGGGCCCCATGTGGCAGCTGGTCGAGGCCATCGGCGGTCTCGCCGAAGCCTGCGAGACCCTCGAGGTCCCGGTCACCGGCGGCAACGTCTCGCTGTACAACTCCACCGGCGAGCCCGGGCTCATCGACTCGGCGATCCACCCCACCCCGGTGGTCGGCGTGCTCGGCGTGTTCGAGGACGTCGCCCGACGAGTCCCCTCCGGCTGGCAGGGCGAGGGAGAGTCCGTGCTGCTCCTGGGCACCACCCGCGAGGAGCTCTCGGGCTCCGCCTGGGCCGATGTGGCCCACCAGCACCTGGGCGGGCTGCCTCCGCAGGTCGACCTCGAGGCCGAGCGCTCGCTGGCCCGCGTGCTGATCTCCTCGGCCGCGCAGGGCCTCGCCTCTGCGGCCCACGACCTCTCCGAGGGCGGCCTGGCCCAGGCGCTGGTCGAGTCCGTGGTCCGTTTCGGGTCCGGCGCCCAGGTCGATCCGGCGGGGCTCCTCGAGCGCGACGGCGTGGATCTGTTCACCGCGCTGTTCTCCGAGACGCAGGCCCGGGCCCTGGTCGCCGTCCCGGCGGCGCAGGAGGAGCAGCTCACGGCCCTCGCGGCCGAGCACGGCGTCCCGGTGCTGCGCCTGGGCACCACCGGCGGCGACGCCCTCGACCTCGCCGGCGTGGGCACGTTCACCGTCGGTGAGCTGCGAGAGCTGCGCGAGGGCACCCTGCCGCGCTACTTCGGCTGACGCCTCGCAGGCCGGGCGCCGAGGTGCCGCGGCGCGGGAGAGTTCAGCTCTCGCGCCGCGGCAGCGCCCGGCGCCCGACGCCCAGGGCTCGGCGCCCGGCACGGCGCACGAAGCTCTCGGTGCGGTCCGCGGTGTCCCGCCCGGCGCCGGCGGACGCGGTCCCGTCCAGCCGCTCGTGCAGCTGCGCGACCTCCGCGCGCAGCGCCCGCAGCTCCTCGAGCAGACGCTCTTCGCTGCGCGCGACATGGGTCTCGGTGTTCTGGGACAGGAACATCGGCAGCCCGATGCCGTGCTCCTGGACCCAGGGCCGGAAGTAGCGCTCCCGCAGCTCCGCGTCGTAGTGCCGGTGCCCCGCCGAGAGGGCATACATCGAGTTGCTGCTCGCTCCCACCGCGGAGGGACGCTGGCGCCATTGCGCGAGCGGACGGGGCAGGAACCCGACCGCGTATCGCTGCAGCAGCTGGAGATGGAAGGCGTAGTCGCCGACCACGGGGAGGGACTCGTCGTAGGACCCCACGTCGTCGTGGACCCGTCGGCGATGGAGCATCGAGATCGGCACGTGGCGATTGACCGCCAGATAGTCGACCAGCCGCACTCCCTCGAGCTCCGGCCAGGACGGGAACACCTCGTCCTCGACGAGGCCGGTGGGCGTCTCGTGCTCGTGCACGATCAGCGTGCGCACCACCACCGCCTCGTGCTCCGGATGCGCGGCCAGGTGGGCGAGGGTCTCCTGCAGGAAGGTGGCGTGCCAGGTGTCGTCGTCATCATGGATGACGACGGAGGGGGCCGTGGACTCCCGCAGGCCGTGATTGCTCGCGGCCTCCATGCCCACGGAGGTCTCGCGATGGATCACGCGCAGTCGGCCGTCGGCTTCGGCCGCGTGGCGGGAGGCGATCTCGTCGACCCCGTCCCGGTCCCCCGCGTCGTCGACGATCACCAGTTCCCAGTCCTGGCGGGTCTGGGCGAGGACGTCCTGGACGGCACGGTCGAGCATCGCGGGCCGATCCCGGGTGCGCATGATGATCGATGCCGAGGGATCCGCAGCGGACTCGACGGCGCGCGTCCAGGGCGCGAGCCGTGCCCGCAGCGCGGGATCCCAACGCTGCACGAGGTCCAGCCCGGCGCCGCGGGGGTCAGCGCCCGCCCCGGGAGCCGCGTCCCTCCCCGCGGCCGCCAGGGTCGCGGAGACACGATCCCACCAGGACTCCGCGGCGGCGAGCAGGTGCGGACGCGCGGACGCCAGCTGCGCGCTGTGCGCCTCATGCCCGGTGACCAGCGCGTCGACGACCGGGCCGACGAGCGCGGAGGGCCCCCCGGAGACCGGATCCCAGAGCGCCGCGGCGGGGACGGCGCTTCCGGCCAGACCGATGTTGGCCAGCGCGCCGTCCATGCGGGAGCGGCCATAGCGGTTCAGCGGGAGCGCCAGCACCGAGGCCCCGGCCGACGTGCCGAACACCACCGGGTGGAAGCGGGTGGTGAGCACCCATGCGGCCGCCGTGGTGCGGGCCGCGGCGACGGTGTCCTGCTCGATCGGCAGCACCCTCGCCGGGCACCGCAGGCGGGCGCCGACCTCCTGGTGCAGCAGCAGGTCGCCGCCGCCGTCGTCGGGGTCGGCCATGTGCGGCACCAGGTCGACCCGCGCGCCGGTGCGCTCCGCGATCTCCTCGATCACGGCGCAGGCGACCGCGACGTAGTCCTCGTGCGGCAGCGGATCCCCGTCACCGCCCAGGGTGACGCTGAGCAGCTCCCGGTCGAGGGTCGGCGGCTCCTCCCCCTCGGGCAGGCCCAGCCCGATCGCGTCGTCAAGGGTCTGCACCAGGCCCGGATGCGTCGGGCACAGCTGACGGGCGGTGCGCACGCTGTGCGCATCGCGCAGGCCCACCAGGGTGCACAGCTCCAGCAGCTCCCGCATGCTCTCGCGGTCCGCTGGGGTGAGCTCGGGACCGAGGCTCTGCCCGGAGAGCACCACGGGCTTCCCCAGTGCGCGAGCCACCAGCGCGGTGGCCAGGCGTTCGTCCAGCAGCCAGCCGTAGCGGGAGGTGAGGCTGCCACCTCCCCCGATCACCACGGCGTCGACCGCGCGCAGCTGCTCGATGATGGGGAACAGCTTGTCCTCGGCCGGCAGGGCGTCCCGGTCCCCGGCCAGCACCCGGCGGATCTCCGCAAGATAGCGGGCACGGTCCACGAGCGGCCAGGGGAAGGTCAGCGCCGGGATGCTCACCTGCGGAGCGAGTCCCCCCGGCCCGTACTTCTCGCGCCGGGACAGCGGCACCACCTCATGGCCCCGGGCGCGGAGCCTCCGGGCGCTCATCGTCGCGATGGCCTCGTCCCCGACGTGGTAGACGGTCTGATCGACATCGCACAGCAGGGCGACCTTCACCGGCATCTCCTTCTCGGCGGTCCGGCTGAGGATGAGCTCAGAGCCCGCGGTGCTTCATCCAACGGATCATGAACGCCGCCATCGCGTCGCGGGCGATCGGTGCCACCGGACGGAACGTGCCGTCCGGCCAGCCGGTGGTGATCCCCGCATCGGCGAGCCAGGTGATCTCCTTGGCGAACTGATGGTTGCGCGGGACGTCCGAGAACCGCGTGGAGGTCTTCGTGGAGGTCGCCCCGGACGCACGGTACAGGAAGGCCGCCACGGCACCTCGCTCCACCGGCGCCGTGGGTCGGAAGGTGCCGTCGGGCCAGCCGTTCGTGATGTGCCTGTGGCGCGCCCAGGTGATCTCCTTGTAGAACATGCGGCTGGGGGGCATGTCGCTGAAGGGCGAGGTCTTCGGCGGATCGAAGGCCGGTTTGCCGAGGGCCCGGTAGACGAAAGCGACCATCGCGTCGCGCTGGATCTCGGCGAGCGGACGGTAGGTGTGGTCCGGCCAGCCCCTGGTGATCTCCCGCCCGGCGAGCTTCTCGATCTCCGCGCGGTACATGAGGTCCGGCGGCACATCCAGGAAGGTCCCGTCGTGGAACACGGTGGAGCTGCCGGTACGCAGAGCACCACCGTGGTCGAACTTCTGCATCGTCTGGCCGTCGAGGCTGAACGCCGCCTTCTCGGGCCGTCCCCAGCCGGCTCGCCACTGCTTCCCGAAGGGGGTGGCATAGCCGTGGGCGCGCCCGTCCTCCTGGAGGACGAGGCCCTTGGTCAGCTGGGTCGCCGTGAAGCGGCCGGTGCGGTGCGCGCTGCGGACCACGGTGCCGAGCGCCGAGGCGCCACCCGCGCCCTCGAAGGCCCACAGGTGCTCCTTCCACCCGCCGTTGTGGAAGTCCTGCGCGTCGTCGCGGATGGCGCCGAAGCGGGCGTAGAGGCTGTCACCCGGGCAGGCCGTGTAGTTCACGTCCCGGTGACCCATCATGACCGGCAGCGTGATCCGGCGTCCGGCGGAGTACTTGTCGCTGCCGCCGGAGGTCCACCGGACGGTGGCATCGGTCCGGGTATGGAAGGTGCTCAGCAGCTTCCAGCCGACCAGCTGGGAGAGCGCGACCTGCGCCGCCCGGGGCGGGGCGGAGCTGCTGTAGTCGCCCATCACCGAGATGCCGAAGGACTCGGTGTTGAAACCGAGGGCATGGGCTCCGATGATGTTGCGGTGCAGACCGCCGCCACGGCCCTCGAAGACCTGGCCGTACCGGGAGACCAGCATGTTGTAGCCGATGTCCGCCCAGCCCAGCGTGACCGCGTGGTACCGCTGGATGCCGCGTACGATCTGTGCGGACTCCGCACGCGAATAGTTGTTGGACCCCGCCGTGTGGTGGACGACCACCGACTTGAGCTCATCCGCCGCCCGGGTGGACCGCACCCAGGACTCGTTGGCGCCCCAGGCGGCGCGCGAGGTGAACGAGGGCGCGCCCACCAGCGTGGGGGTGGCGGGGTTGACCGACCTCGCCGCGCTCATCATCCGCATCTGCCGGGGCTCGGTCTCCGCCGCCTCCGCGCCGGAGGCGGCGGTATCGGTCACCGGGGCGTCCGCGAGCGCCACCACCTGCGCGTCGGCCGGGGCGGGCGAGGTGGTCACGACATGCGCGACGAGCCGCTCGGTGACGTCGGCACCGTCGAGCAGTGCACGGATCTGCAGCGCGGAGACCGCACCGATCCATCCCGCTTCCGTGCCGGCGACGGCCTCTCCGGTCTCCGGGTCCTCGGTGGATTCCAGGAGCAGCCACGGGGTCCATTCACCCTCGAGGTCGAGCCCCCGGGCCTGCACCTCGGGCTCGTCCATATCGTCGGGCCAGGTCACGCCCACCATGGTGGCCGGCTGCTCCGCGAGCTCGCGGGTGGGGGCACCGTCGACCTCGCCCAGCGGGACCTCCGCGAGCGGCACGTCGACGATGCGGGTCTCACCATCGGTGACCGAGGGATCCGCGAGCGCCGGGGCGGCCCCGAACAGGGCAGCACCCGTCGGCACCGCGGCCGCGGTGGCGGCGAGCAGCGTGCGCCGGGTGAGGGATGCGGATGACGAGGCGTCGGTGGCAGGGGGAAGATGCCGCTGAGACATGAGGAGTTGCTCCGGGGGAAAAGGATGGGACGGGGCGCGGCCCGGAGCACTGTGCGGTGGCACGGCAGAGCGCCGGAGGGACACCCGCCCGCCACGCTAGTGCACCGCCGTCGCACCTGCTCGCCGCTCTTGGTCACGATTCGGCAAAGGGGGGAGATTTTTGTCGCTCCACCGGGTATAAGCGCATTTCGTCCGAAAGGTCCAGTTCCCTGGGATCCGGTCGTCTCGGCCGCTGCCCCGCACGACCGCGAGGGCGGGCCGCGGAGATCTCTCCCTGCGACCCGCCCTCGTGAGAGCCGGCGTCAGACGCTGCTCAGGCGTCGGCGTCCTCATCGGCGGCCGGCGCGGCGCTCTCCTCCGCCGCAGCGGTGTCGTCGGCCTTGGAGGCGTGCTTGGCGGCGCCCTCGGCCTCCTTCACCACGGCCTGCTTCGGGGAGTACTCCTCGGTGACCAGCTCGATGACGGCCATCGGGGCGTTGTCGCCGCGACGCGGGGCCACCTTGGTGATGCGGGTGTAGCCGCCGGGACGCTCCGAGAAGGTCGGGGCGATCTCCTCGAACAGGGTGTAGACGACGCCCTTGTCACGGACGGTCTCCATGACGCGGCGGCGAGAGGCGAGGTCGCCCTTCTTCGCCTGGGTGATGAGGCGCTCCGCGTGGGGGCGCAGGCGCTTGGCCTTGGTCTCAGTGGTGGTGATCGCCTTGTGGCGGAACAGCTCGGTGGCGAGACCCGAGAGGATCATCCGCTCATGAGCGGGGGATCCCCCGAGGCGCGCGCCCTTGGTGGGTGCAGGCATGGTCGTTCTCCTTGAAGAAAATTTTGGTCAGTACTGGTCGCCGAAGTCGTCGGAGTAGGAGTCCAGGGCCGACGGGTCGAAGCCGGCCGGGGAGTCCTTCAGCGACAGTCCGAGGTCGACGAGCTTGGCCTTGACCTCATCGATGGACTTCTGGCCGAAGTTGCGGATGTCGAGCAGATCGGCCTCGGAACGGGCGGTCAGCTCGCCGACGGTGTGGACACCCTCGCGCATCAGGCAGTTGTACGACCGCACCGTGAGGTTGAGGTCGTTGATCGGCAGCGCCAGATCGGCGGCCAGCGCCTGGTCCGTGGGCGAGGGGCCGATCTCGATGCCCTCCGCCTCCTGGTTCAGCTCGTGGGCCAGTCCGAACAGCTCGACCAGGGTCTTGCCGGCAGAGGCCACCGCGTCACGCGCGGAGATGGCCGGCTTGGTCTCGACGTCGACGATGAGCTTGTCGAAGTCGGTGCGCTGCTCGACACGGGTCGCCTCGACCTTGTAGGTCACCTTGAGCACGGGCGAGTAGATCGAGTCGACCGGGACCCGGCCGATCTCGCCGTCGACGCCCTTGTTCTGCGCAGCGGAGACGTAGCCGCGACCGCGCTCGACGATCAGCTCGATCTCCAGGCGGCCCTTCTCGTTGAGCGTCGCGATGTGCAGGTCGGGGTTGTGGATCTCCACACCGGCCGGCGGGGTGATGTCGGCGGCGGTGACGCGACCGGCTTCCTCACGGCGCAGGTACATCACGACGGGCTCGTCGTTCTCCGAGGAGACGACGAGGTTCTTGATGTTGAGGATGACCTCGGTGATGTCCTCCTTGACCCCGGGGACGGTGCTGAACTCGTGCAGCACGCCGTCGATGCGGATCGAGGTGACCGCGGCGCCGGGGATGGAGGACAGCAGCGTGCGACGCAGGGAGTTGCCGAGGGTGTAGCCGAAGCCGGGCTCGAGCGGCTCGATGACGAACCGGGAGCGATTCTCCGACACGACCTCTTCGGTCAGCGTGGGGCGCTGTGCAATGAGCACTGTGGATCCTTTCCGCGAGCGTCCGCCATATGACGCTCAGAAGGGGGCGGTGGGCCAGATGAGTGAGTGGTGTCCAGGGTGCCGGGCACGGGGATGCCGTGCCCGGCACGGGACGACCGGGGCGGAGCAGCGGGCTCCGCCCCGGTCGACGCGGTCAGACGCGGCGGCGCTTGGCCGGGCGGGTGCCGTTGTGCGGCTGCGGGGTGACGTCCTGGATCGACCCGACCTCGAGGCCGGTCGCGGTGAGCGAACGGATCGCGGTCTCACGGCCGGAGCCCGGGCCCTTGACGAAGACATCGACCTTCTTCATCCCGTGCTCCTGCGCCTGGCGGGCAGCGGCCTCGGCGGCCATCTGCGCGGCGTAGGGGGTCGACTTGCGCGAGCCCTTGAAGCCGACCTGGCCGGCGGAGGCCCAGGAGATGACAGCACCGGTCGGGTCCGTGATGGACACGATGGTGTTGTTGAACGTGCTCTTGATGTGGGCCTGGCCGTTGACGATGTTCTTCTTGTCCTTGCGGCGCGGCTTGCGCGCGGCGGCCTGACGGGTCTTGGTTGCCATACGGCAGAACTCCTCTGGTGGATGTGGGGTGCGCCGGATCCCTCAGCGGCGCGAAGTGACTACGGGTCGGAAGGCGCCTGCGGTCCGACGGCGGAGGCCGTGGATCAGCGGGTCTTCTTCTTGCCGGCGACCGTGCGCTTGGGACCCTTGCGGGTGCGCGCGTTGGTCTTCGTGCGCTGACCGTGGACGGGCAGGCCACGGCGGTGGCGCAGGCCCTGGTAGCTGCCGATCTCGACCTTGCGGCGGATGTCCGCGGCGACCTCGCGGCGCAGGTCGCCCTCGATCATGTAGTGCTCTTCGATGTGATCGCGCAGCTTGACGAAGTCCTCATCGCTGACCTCGCGGACCCGGAGGTCGCCGGAGACGCCGGTTGCGGCCAGGGTCTCCAGGGCGCGGGTGCGTCCCACGCCGAAGATGTACGTCAGGGCGACTTCGAGGCGCTTCTCGCGCGGAAGGTCCACTCCCACCAGACGTGCCATGTGCAGATTCTCCTACTGTTTCGGAGGCCTGATCCGATCCCTCGCCTCGGGTCTGCCCCGGGCGCCGCAGCCTCCGTACTGCGGGTGGCCGGCTCGGGCCGGTGGGATCGTCTCTTCTCTTGTGTGCCCGCGATGCGGGCGGTGCCCCCTCGGGGGCGGGCCGCTCGAGGCGGCGGTCACGGCAGGGGCCGGGACGGGCGGAATGCTCCGCTCAGCCCTGGCGCTGCTTGTGACGGGGGTTCGAGCAGATGACCATGACTCGCGCGTGGCGACGGATCACCTTGCAGTTGTCACAGATCGGCTTGACGCTCGGCTTGACCTTCATTGCTTTCCTTCTCCCGGGACGATCACTTGTAGCGGTACACGATGCGGCCACGGTCGAGGTCGTAGGGGCTCAGCTCGACGACCACGCGGTCCTCGGGAAGGATGCGGATGTAGTGCTGGCGCATCTTCCCGGAGATGTGCGCGAGCACCTTGTGCCCGTTGTCGAGCTCGACCCGGAAACGCGCATTCGCGAGCGCCTCCGTGACTCGCCCCTCGACTTCGATCACGCCGTCCTTCTTCGCCATGCCTCCCCAATCTCTCGCCTCCGGCACGCCGGGTCCGAGTTCCGCGTTCCTGATTCCTCAGGCCGTGCTCACCGACCGTCGGGTGACGGTGCGGTGGTCGACACGGGTGACGCCTCGGCGAATCGTCGGTCTCGCTGATCGACACGGCGGAGCCGGTCGATGAGTCGGCACGACGGGACTGCACGACCTGCGAAGGGGACGACGCGCGCGGAGCACACCCGATGGACCAGCCTACACGCGCCTCCCCCTCGAGGCGAGGGCCGGCGGTGATGACGCCGCTCACGTCACACTGCTCGGCGGGCTCGCCCGCAGCCCGTCAGCCAGCGGCGTCGGCGAGCGGGTCGGGGGCGGCGACCACCCCGCGCAGCGCGAGCTCGGCGGCGCCGCCATCGCCCGCCGTGAGCACCAGCAGGCCCTGCTCGGTCACGGCGACGGAGTGCTCGCTGTGGGCGGCCCGGCCGCCCGCGGTGGCCCGCACGGTCCAGTCGTCGTCCTCGAGCACCCAGTTGCCGGGGCCCTGGATCAGCATCGGCTCGATGGCCAGGCACAGCCCGGGGCGCACCCTCGGTCCGCGGGACCGGGTGCGGTAGTTCATGACGTCGGGGGCCTGGTGCATCGCGCTGCCGATGCCATGGCCCCCGAAGCCCTCGAGGTGGGAGAGGGACTCGCCCGCCGCGTCGGCGACGAAGTCCTCGATCGCGGCGCCGATCTCGCCCACCCGAGCGGCGGTGGCCAGCGCCGCGATGCCGGTCCACAGCGCCTCGCGGGTGATGCGCACCAGCTCTGCATCCGCGACGGAGCGGGGCTCCCCCACCACATGGGTGCGGGCGGCATCCGAGTGCCAGCCGTCGATGATCAGTCCACCGTCGATCGAGACGATGTCGCCGTCCTGGAGCGGACGGTCGTCGGGGATCCCGTGGACCACGACGTCGTTCACGCTGAGGCACAGCGTGGCCGGGTATCCCTGGTAGCCCAGGAAGTTCGGGGTGGCCCCGGCATCCCGGATCATGTCGTGCGCGAGGGTGTCCAGCTGGTTGGTGGTCACCCCGGGACGGATCTGCTCGGCGAGCATCTCGTGCACGCGGTGCAGCAGCTGGCCGCTGCGCCGCATCACCAGGATCTGCTCGGGAGTCTTCAGCTCCACCCGCTCCGGCAGGATGCTCATCAGCCGGCGAGGGCCTCGCGCAGCGCGGCGGTGACCTCGTCGATCGAGGCCATGCCGTCGACCCGGCGCACCAGGCCGCGCTTCTCGTAGACGTCGATCAGCGGCGCGGTCTGCTCCGCGTAGACGTCGAGACGCTTGCGGATGGTCTCCTCGGTGTCGTCGCTGCGGCCCTGCTCCTTGCCGCGCTCGACGAGGCGGCCGACGACCTCCTCGGTCTCGACCACGAGCAGCAGCACGGCATCGAGGGAGGTCTCGAGCTCGGACAGCATCGAATCCAGCGCCTCGACCTGGTCGAGGGTGCGGGGATAGCCGTCCAGCAGGAAGCCGCCCTGCGCGTCGTCCTCGGCCAGGCGCGAGCGCACCATGTCGTTGGTGACGGAGTCCGGGACGTACTCTCCGGAGTCCATGTAGGACTTCGCGAGCACGCCGAGCTCGGTCTGGCCGGAGACGTTCGCGCGGAAGATGTCGCCGGTGGAGATGGCCGGGATGGACAGCTGCTCGGCGATGCGCACGGCCTGGGTGCCCTTGCCGGCGCCGGGCGGGCCGACGATGAGCAGCCGGCGCGCGGAGGTGTCGGTGGTCGAGGTGTTCACCGGAGGATCCCTTCGTAGTGGTGCTGCTGGAGCTTCGCATCGATCTGCTTCACGGTGTCGAGGCCGACGCCGATGATGATCAGCAGGGACACGCCGCCGAGCGGGAAGTCCTGCGAGGTTCCGAGATAGACGAGTGCGATCAGCGGGATCAGGCAGATCACCGCGAGGTACACGGCGCCCGCGGACTGGATCCGGTTGATCACGTAGCGCAGGTAGCGCTCCGTGGGCCGGCCGGCGCGGACGTTGGGGACGAAGCCCCCGTACTTCTTCATGTTGTCCGCGATCTCCTCGGCGTTGAAGGTGATCGAGGTGTAGAAGAAGGCGAAGAAGACGATCAGGGTCACGTAGACGATCGCGTAGATCCAGGAGAACGAGAAGCCCATGACCAGGTGCGCGTTCACCCACTGCACCCAGCCGGCCTCCGGATCCCCGAAGGAGCTCGCCATCTGGGGCAGCGCCAGGATCGAGGCGGCGAAGATGACCGGGATGACGCCGGCCTGGTTGACCTTGACCGGGATGTAGGTGGAGGTGCCGCCGTACATGCGCCGGCCCACCATGCGCTTGGCGTACTGGACCGGGATCCGGCGCTGCGCCTGTTCGACGAACACCATCCCGACCATGATCACCAGGCCGACGAGGAGCACCAGCGAGAAGGTGAGCCATCCCTGCATCTTGAAGACCTGGCCGAAGGAGGCCGGGAAACCCGCGGCGATCGAGGTGAAGATCATCAGCGACATGCCGTTGCCCACGCCGCGCTCGGTGATCATCTCGCCCATGAACATGATCAGCACGGTGCCGACGGTCATGGTCAGCACCATGGTCAGCAGCGTCAGGAGCGACTGGTCCGGGACCAGCTCGAGGTTGCAGCCCACGAAGAAGTTGCCCGAGCGCACCAGCGTGATGATGGTGGTCGACTGGAGCACGCCGAGCCCGATGGTGAGGTACCGGGTGTACTGGGTGAGCTTCGCGGTGCCGGAGGCGCCCTCCTTGTGGAGGGCCTCGAACCGCGGGATCACCACCCGCAGCAGCTGCACGATGATGGAGGCGGTGATGTAGGGCATCACGCCGAGGGCGAAGACGGAAAGCTGCAGCAGGGCGCCACCGGAGAACATGTTGACCATGCCCAGGACGTTGGAGCCACCGGCCGAGGCCGCCTGGTCTGCGCACATCATCACGTTGGTGGCGTCGAATCCCGGGGTGGGGATGAAGACGCCGAGGCGATAGACGGCGATCAGACCGAGCGTGAAGAAGATCTTCGCTCTCAGCTCGGGGGTGCGCAGCGCGCGCACGAACGAGTTCACCTGTTTCCCTCCTGGGGGTCCGGGGACGGGACCTAGGGTGTCATGCCCGTCCCGGTGCCGCGTGTCTGCACGGCCGTCGGACCGGCCCCGTATGACCACGGGATATGACGACGGGGCACCGCGGAGCAGAGTATTCTGCGCCGCGGTGCCCCGTCAAAAGAGACTCACGCGGTGGTGACGGACCCGCCAGCCGCCGCGATCTTCTGCTCCGCCGAGGCGGAGAACTTCTGCACGGTGACGTCGAGCTTGACGCTCACGTCGCCCGAGCCCAGCACCTTGACCGGCTGGTTCTTGCGCACCGCACCCTTGGCGACGAGCTCCTCGACCGTGACGGTGCCGCCCTCGGGGAACAGCTCCTGCAGGGTCGCCAGGTTCACGACCTGGTACTCGACGCGGAAGGGGTTGGTGAAGCCGCGAAGCTTCGGCAGCCGCATGTGCAGCGGCACCTGCCCGCCCTCGAACAGCGCCGGCACCTGGTACCGGGCCTTCGTGCCCTTGGTACCACGACCGGCGGTCTTGCCCTTGGAGGCCTCACCACGACCGACGCGCGTGCGTGCGGTCTTCGAACCCGGCGCGGGGCGCAGGTCGTGAAGCTTCAGAGGAGCATCGGAGTTGTCAGCGTTGTTCATCATCTGTCAGTCCACCTCTTCGAACGTCACCAGGTGGGTGACGGTGCGGATCATGCCGCGGATCTCAGGGCGGTCTTCCTTCACCACGGTGTCACCGATGCGCTTGAGGCCGAGGCCGCGCAGGGTGGCTCGCTGGGTCGGGTTGCCGCCGATCTCGGAACGGGTCTGGGTCACCTTGATCTGCATCAGGCACCCACCTTCTCCGCACGGGCCGCGGCGCGACCCTCGGCCTGTGCCCGCAGGAGCGCCGCCGGGGCGACGTCCTCGACCGCGAGGCCACGACGTGCTGCCACGGCCTCCGGCTCCTCGAGCTGCTTGAGCGCATCGACGGTCGCCCGCACGATGTTGATCTGGTTGGTCGAACCGAGCGACTTGGAGAGCACGTCGTGCACTCCGGCGCACTCGAGGACGGCGCGGACCGGACCGCCGGCGATCACACCGGTGCCCGGGGCGGCCGGGCGCAGCAGGACGACGCCCGCCGCATCCTCACCCTGGACCGGGTGCACGACGGTGCCCTGGATGCGCGGGACGCGGAAGAAGTTCTTCTTCGCCTCCTCGACACCCTTGGAGATCGCCGCAGGGACCTCCTTGGCCTTGCCGTAGCCGACACCGACGGTGCCGTCGCCGTCACCCACCACCACGAGGGCGGTGAAGGAGAATCGACGGCCGCCCTTGACGACCTTCGACACGCGGTTGATGCTCACGACGCGCTCGAGGAATGCCGACTTCTCGGCCTCCTGCCCGCGGCCGCGGCCACCCTGGCGACCACCGCGGTCGCCACCCTGGCGTCCACGATCGTTGCTGGTGTTGGAGTTGTCGTCCCGTCGGCCGGAGGCCGCGGGACCGTTGTTCCGCTGCTGTGCAGCCATATTCAGATCCTCTTCTCGTCCTGTGTCCGGGCGGCGATCACAGCGCCAGGCCAGCCTCGCGGGCACCGTCAGCGACGGCGGCCACACGGCCGTGGTACTTGTTGCCGCCGCGGTCGAACACGACGGAGTCGATCCCGGCGGCCCGGGCACGCTCGGCGACCAGGGTCCCGACGGTGCGGGCCTTGTCCGACTTGGTGCTCTCCGAGCCGCGCAGGTCCGCCTCCATGGTCGAGGCCGACGCGATGGTCTTGCCCAGGGCGTCGTCGACGACCTGCACGAAGACGTGGCGCGCCGAGCGGGTGACCACCAGGCGGGGGCGCTGGGCGGTGCCGATGACACGACGACGGACCCGCAGGTGACGACGGCCGCGCGAGCGCAGCTTGCTGCCGCGGTTGCCCTTGGTGTGCTTGAGTGCGTAACCCATGATCACTTACCAGCCTTTCCGGCCTTGCGGACCACGATCTCGTCGGCGTAGCGCACACCCTTGCCCTTGTAGGGCTCGGGCCTGCGGATCTTGCGGATGTTCGCCGCGACCTCGCCCACCTGCTGCTTCGAGATGCCGCTGACCGAGAACTTGGCCGGGGTCTCGACGGTGAAGGTGATGCCCTGGGGCGCCTTCACCACGACGGGGTGGGAGAAGCCGAGGGCGAACTCGAGGTCCGTGCCCTTCGCGGTGACACGGTAGCCCGTACCCACGATCTCCAGCTTCTTGGTGAATCCCTCGGTCACGCCGAGGACGATGTTGTTGACGAGCGTGCGGGTCAGGCCGTGGAGGGCCTTGGTCTCACGCTCCTCGTCGGGGCGGCGCACGACGATGGTGCCGTCCTCACCGCGCTCGACGGTGAGGGGTGCCGGCACCTCGTGGGTGAGCTCCCCCTTGGGGCCGGTCACCGTGATGGTGCGGCCTTCGATGGCGACGTTCTGCACTGCTGCCGGTACTGCGACCGGTCGGAGTCCGATGCGGGACATAGCTGTTCTCCTCTCCCGCTCACCAGATGTAGGCGAGGACTTCCCCACCCACACCCTTCTTGGCAGCCTGCCGGTCGGTCAGGAGGCCGGAGGACGTGGACAGGATCGCCACGCCCAGGCCGCCGAGGACCTTGGGCAGATTGGTGGACTTCGCGTACACACGCAGGCCCGGCTTCGAGATACGACGGATCCCGGAGATGGCGCGCTCACGGCTGTCCGAGTACTTGAGCTCGAGGACGAGCTTGCTGCCCACCTCGGCCTCTTCCTCGGTCCAGCCGAGGATGTAGCCCTCAGCCTTCAGGATGTCCGCGATGCGGACCTTCAACTTCGAGTACGGCATGGACGCGGTCTCGTGGTACGCCCCTGAGGCGTTACGGATCCGCGTGAGCATGTCCGCGATCGGGTCGGTCATGGTCATGTCTGTTGCTTCTTCCTCACCTGGTTTCCCGCTGGCGCGATGAATGCGCCCGGGGACCTCTGGCGGTAGTCCTTACCAGCTGCTCTTGGTGACGCCGGGGAGCTCTCCGCGGTGAGCCATCTCGCGAAGGCAGACGCGGCAGAGACCGAACTTGCGGTACACCGAATGAGGGCGACCGCAGCGCTGGCACCGGGTGTAGGCGCGGACCGCGAACTTGGGCTTGCGCTCCGACTTCTTGATCAGGGCTGTCTTCGCCATATCAGTTCTCCTTGAAGGGGAAGCCGAGCATCTTGAGCAGCGCGCGTCCCTCGTCGTCGGTCTTCGCGGTGGTCACGACCGTGATGTCCATACCGCGGACGCGGTCGATCTTGTCCTGGTCGATCTCGTGGAACATGACCTGCTCCGTGAGACCGAAGGTGTAGTTGCCGTTGCCGTCGAAGTGCTTCGGGGACAGGCCCCGGAAGTCACGGATACGGGGCAGAGCGGTGGACAGCAGACGATCCAGGAACTCCCACATGCGGGCGTTGCGCAGGGTGACGTGCGCTCCGATCGGCATGCCCTCACGCAGCTTGAACTGCGCGATCGACTTGCGTGCCTTGGTGACCTGGGGCTTCTGGCCGGTGATGGCCGCGAGGTCCCGGATGGCGCCGTCGATGACCTTGGAGTCGCGAGCGGCGTCGCCGACGCCCATGTTCACGACGATCTTGGTCACACCGGGCACCAGCATGACGTTCTGGTAACCGAACTGCTCGGTCAGCTGCGTCTTGATGGTCTCGTTGTACTTGCTCTTCAGGCGCGGGGTGGGCGCCTGGGTGGCGGTCTCGCTCATCTCAGATGTCCTTCCCGGAGCGCTTCGCGAAGCGGACGCGCACCTGCTTGGTGCGGCCGTTCTCGAGCTCGACGGTCTCGACGCGGTAGCCGACCTTGGTCGGCTTGTTGTCCTCCGGGTCGACCAGGGCCACGTTCGAGACGTGGATCGAGGCCTCGCGCTGCTCGATGCCGCCCGCTCCGCCGGCCTGGTTGGGCTTGACGTGGTGGGTGCGGCGGTTGATGCCCTCGACCAGCACGCGCTGGCTGTCGGGGAACACCTGCAGGACGCGACCCTGCTTGCCCTTGTCGCCGGCCTCGAGGCCGCGCGCGGCGACCTTGTCACCATCGCTGATGCGACCGGTGATCACCTGGACGAGGTCGCCCTTCTTGATCTTCATCTTTGCCATGTCACACCACCTCCGGTGCCAGCGAGACGATCTTCATGAAGCGCTTGTCCCGCAGCTCGCGGCCGACCGGGCCGAAGATGCGGGTGCCGCGCGGCTCGCCGTCGGTCTTGAGGATGACCGCTGCGTTCTCGTCGAAGCGGATGTAGGAGCCGTCGACGCGACGGACCTCCTTGGACGTACGGACGACGACCGCCTTGACGACGTCGCCCTTCTTGACGTTGCCACCGGGGATGGCGTCCTTGACGGTCGCCACGATGGTGTCGCCGATGCTGGCGTAACGGCGACCGGAGCCACCGAGAACACGGATGCAGAGAATCTCCTTGGCACCCGTGTTGTCGGCGACCTTCAGTCGCGACTCCTGCTGAATCACTCGTTCTCCTATCGTCTCACCGGTTCTCTTCCCGCCCGCGGGAGCGAGCAGGCCGAGCCTTGCGGAACGGAATCTGGACACTGCATGCTGCACAGCGTCGCACCTGGTCACAGCTATGACTCCGGACGCTGCCGTCGACCGGCCCCGGGCATCAGAAAACCCTCTGCCGGACTCAGGCACTGGCGTGGTGAACGCGCGGCGTTCGCCTCAGGTGCGAGGTCTCCGACGAGGATGGATCTGGTGGCCCGGATCCGGTCGCGGACTCCTGAGCGCTTCCACCGCAGGGGTGAGGGCGCCAGTTCTCCGGCAACCGTTCAAGACTACGCGCCCGCCGCTGGCCTGTCACCCCTGCGCGAGCGGTTCCGACGTGTGTGCTTGCTCTCGCGGACTCGGTGCGGGGCGCGCCCGCGGAACCCCGCCTCCCCCGCCCTCGCGCTGCGGGACGGAAGGGTAGGTTCGGCCCATGATCGATATCGATGTGGCCCGGAAGCTGCGGGACGCCGGCCTGGCATGGCAGCCGGCCGACGGCGACCGCTTCGTGATAGACGTCCAGGAGCTGCGCAACGAGGTGTTCATGCTCTCCTCGATGGTGATCGAGCGGGTGCTGGGACGCGCGGGTCTGCCGCTGCTGCGGTTCAACGGCACCACGGAGTGGGCGCTGGACTCCGTCGAGCAGCACGAAGTGGTGTGGATCCCGCGGGAGGACCAGCTGCGAGAGGTGCTCGGTGAGGACTTCCTGGCGCTGCGTCGGGCGGACGACGGCACCTTCACGGTGACCCTGCGCACCGCCGACGCCGCGGTGCGCGAGGTGCCCGCTCCGCATGCGGAGGACGCCCTGGCCGGCGCGCTGCTGATCCGGCTCACGGCCGGCTGACGACCACCCGCGCGCCGTGCCGGCGGAGCGCTCCCCCACCTCCGCCGCCCCACCTCCGCCGGGACGACGAGCAGGGCCGACACCCCCGTGGGGGTGCCGGCCCTGCTCAGGAACCGTCGGCGATCACGCGGACCGCCCGCGGATCACTTGGCGCGCTCGAGGATCTCCACCAGACGCCACCGCTTGGTCGCGGAGGTCGGACGGGTCTCCATGACGACGACACGGTCGCCGACGCCGGCGGTGTTCTCCTCGTCATGAGCCTTGAACTTGCTCGTCTTGGTCGTGACCTTGCCGTAGCGAGCGTGCTTCACACGCTCCTCGACCTCGACGACGATGGTCTTGTCCATCTTGTCGGAGACCACGAAACCGCGGACGGTCTTGCGGTACGGGCGCTCGGACGAGGACGCGTGCGCGCCCTCCTTCTCGAGCACGTCGAGCTCCTCGGCGGCCGGGGTCTCGGCCTGGGTGTTGTCAGTCATCTCTGTTCCTCGCTTCGCGGTCACTCGGCGCTGCCGGGCGCCTGACGGATGCCCAGCTCGCGCTCGCGCAGGATCGTGTAGATCCGTGCGATGTCCTTCTTGACGGACCGCAGACGGCCGGGGCTCTCGAGCTGGCCGGTGGCGGACTGGAAACGGAGCTTGAACAGCTCGTCCTTCGCCTTCGCCAGCTCTTCGGCCAGCTTCGCGTCGTCCAGCTTGTCGAGTTCGTCGGCGGTGAGCTTGGTCGCTGCCATCAGATGTCACCACTCTCTCGGCTCAGGATGCGGCTCTTCATGGGGAGCTTGTGCTGCGCCAGGCGCAGTGCCTCGCGAGCCACCTCCTCCTCGACGCCGGCGATCTCGAACATGACCCGTCCCGGCTTGATGTTGGCGATCCACCACTCGACCGAACCCTTGCCGGAGCCCATGCGGACCTCGGCAGGCTTCTTGGTGAGCGGACGATCGGGGTAGATGTTGATGAACACCTTGCCGCCACGCTTCATGTAGCGGGTCATGGCGATACGTGCGGCCTCGATCTGGCGGTTGGTGACGTAGGCCGGCGCGAGCGCCTGGATGCCGTAGTCGCCGAACGCGAGATCGGTGCCGCCCTTGGCCATGCCGGTGCGGTGCGGGCGGTACTGCTTGCGGTGCTTGGTCCTGCGAGGGATCAGCATGTCGCTCAGGCCTCCGTTCCGGGCTGCTGTGCGGGAGCGGCAGCCTGCTCGGCGGGAGCCGCGGCCGGAGCAGCGGACTGCTCGGCGTTGTCCCCACGACGCGCGGTGGCGTTGCGCTCGTTACGACGGCCGCGCGGACGCTCGGCACGCGGGCCGCGACCGCCGGAGCGGGGACCCTGCGAGGCGGCCTGCTGAGCCGCGAGCTCCTTGGCGGTGACGTCGCCCTTGTAGATCCACACCTTCACGCCGATGCGGCCGAAGGCGGTGCGGGCCTCGTAGAAGCCGTAGTCGATGTTCGCGCGGAGGGTGTGCAGCGGCACGCGCCCCTCGCGGTAGAACTCGTTGCGGCTCATCTCGGCGCCGCCGAGGCGGCCGGAGACGGCCACTCGGATGCCCTTCGCGCCGGCGCGCTGCGCGGACTGCATGCCCTTGCGCATCGCACGACGGAAGGAGACACGGGCGGCGAGCTGCTCGGCGATGCCCTGAGCGACCAGCTGAGCGTCGGCCTCGGGGTTCTTGACCTCGAGGATGTTCAGCTGGATCTGCTTGCCGGTGAGCTTCTCGAGCTCACCGCGCAGGCGCTCGGCCTCCGCGCCGCGACGCCCGATGACGATGCCCGGGCGGGCGGTGTGGAGGTCGACGCGCACGCGGTCACGGGTGCGCTCGATCTCGACCTTCGAGATGCCGGCCCGCTCCATGCCCTTGGACATGAGGCTGCGGATCGCGACGTCTTCCTTCACGTAGTCGCGGTAGCGCTGACCCTCCTTGGAGGAATCGGCGAACCACCGGCTGCTGTGCTCCGTCGTGATCCCGAGACGGAACCCGTTCGGATTGACCTTCTGGCCCATTCGGGACTCCTTACTTGTTCACGGGAGCGACGACCACGGTGACGTGGCTGGTGCGCTTCTTGATCTGGAAGGCTCGACCCTGTGCTCGCGGCTGGAACCGCTTCATGGTCGGGCCCTCATCGACGAATGCGGCGGAGACGGCGAGTTCGCGCTCATCGAAGCGCTCCCCTGCCTGATCTGCCTTCACCCGCGCGTTGGCGATCGCGGACTCGACGAGCTTGAGGACGGGCTCACTGGCTCCCTGCGGCGCGAACCGCAGGATGTCCAGGGCCTCGCCCGTGCTCTTGCCACGAATCAGGTCCACAACGCGGCGAGCCTTCATGGGCGACATGCGGAGGTACCGCACCTGCGCCTTGGCTTCCATTGCTGTCCTGCTTTCTTCTGGATGTCGGGACGTGCTGCCGTGCTGACCGAGATCAGCGACTCTGACTCGAGGTCAGCGACGGCGGCCCTTTCTGTCGTCCTTCTCGTGGCCCTTGAAAGTCCGCGTGGGAGCGAACTCGCCGAGCTTGTGGCCGACCATCGACTCGGTGACGAACACCGAGACGTGCTTGCGGCCGTCGTGCACTGCGAAGGTGTGGCCGAGGAAGTCCGGGGTGATGACCGAACGACGCGACCAGGTCTTGATGAGGTTCTTGGTGCCCTTCTCGTTCTGGACATCCACCTTCTTCTGAAGGTGGTCGTCCACGAAGGGGCCCTTGGCGATACTGCGAGGCATAGTCTCTGATTCTCCCTATCAGCGCTTCTTGCCGGACCGACGACGGCGCACGATGAGCTTGTCGCTCTCCTTGCCCGGCCGACGGGTACGGCCCTCGGGCTGACCCCAGGGCGACACCGGATGGCGACCACCGGAGGTGCGGCCCTCGCCGCCACCATGGGGGTGATCGTGGGGGTTCATGACGACGCCGCGCACGTGAGGGCGCTTGCCCTTCCAGCGCATGCGGCCGGCCTTGCCCCAGTTGATGTTGGACTGCTCGGCGTTGCCGACCTCGCCGATGGTGGCGCGGCAGCGGGCGTCGACGTTGCGGATCTCGCCGGACGGCATGCGCAGCTGCGCGTACGGTCCTTCCTTGGCGACCAGCTGCACGGAGGCGCCGGCGCTGCGGGCGATCTTGGCGCCGCCACCGGGACGCAGCTCGATGGCGTGCACCACGGTGCCCAGCGGGATGTTCCGCAGCGGCAGGTTGTTGCCGGGCTTGATGTCCGCGCCCGGACCGTTCTCGATCCAGTCGCCCTGACGCAGCTTGGCCGGCGCGAGGATGTAGCGCTTCTCGCCGTCCAGGTAGTGCAGCAGCGCGATGCGCGCGGTGCGGTTGGGGTCGTACTCGATGTGAGCGACCTTCGCGCCGACGCCGTCCTTGTCGTGACGACGGAAGTCGATCACGCGGTAGGCCCGCTTGTGGCCACCGCCCCGGTGACGGGAGGTGATACGACCGTTGTTGTTGCGGCCGCCGGACTTGGACAGCGGACGGACCAGCGACTTCTCCGGCGTGGACCGGGTGACCTCGACGAAGTCGGCGCCACTCGAGAAACGACGACCGGGTGTGGTCGGCTTGCTCTTACGAATTGCCATGTGGGTTTCCCTCAGACTCTCTTCGGCTCCTCGGATATCGATCGCCTCAGGCGACCGACCCTCCGAAGATGTCGATGGCTCCGTCAGTCAGGGTGACGATGGCGCGCTTGGTGTCCTTGCGCTTGCCGGTCCCGAAGCGCGTGCGGCGCGACTTGCCCTGACGGTTGATCGTGTTGACCGAGTTCACCTTCACGTCGAAGACCTTCTCGACGGCGATCTTGATCTCGGTCTTGTTGGCGTCGGCAGCCACCAGGAAGGTGTACTTGCCCTCGTCCATCAGCCCGTAGCTCTTCTCGGAGACGACCGGGGCCAGCAGGACGTCGCGGGGATCCTTGTTCAGCGAGGTCACTTCGACTCCTCCTCAGCGGCGTCAGCGGCCGCGGTGGACTCCTTGACGGCGTTCACGAAACCGGCGGCCTGGGCGGCCTCCTCGTTCGCGAACCAGACCTCGGCCTTGGTGCGGCCGTACCACGGGGAGTCCGGGGTGTGGAACTTCATCGAGCCCTGGTTGCCCTTGATCGAGAAGCCCTCAGGGGCGGAGCCGTCGGCCGTGGGGGCCGCCGATCCCTCGCCGAAGGGGGCGTTCTGCGCAGCGGCGGGGGCCACGGCGGCAGCAGCCGGTGCGGCCTTCGCCGCAGCGAAGTTCGAGGTGGGCAGGGCCAGGGTCGCCTGAGCCACGAAGTCCTCGAGCGCGCCGGCGGTGAAGACCACGTCGTCGGAGAGCATGACGTCGTAGGTGTTCACCTGATCGGCGTACAGGACATGGGTGGTCGGCAGGTTGCGCGAGCTGAGCGCGCCCAGATCGTCGTCGCGACGCACGACCACCAGCAGGTGGCGACGATCGGAGACGTTCGACAGGGTCTGGCGCACGGACTTGGTCGACGCGACATCCCCCGCCAGGAGCGAGGACACGACGTGGACGCGGCCGTTGCGGGCCCGATCCGAGAGGGCTCCGCGCAGGGCGGCGGCCTTCATCTTCTTCGGGGTGCGCTGGCTGTAGTCACGCGGGACGGGACCGTGGACGATGCCGCCGCCGGCGAACTGCGGGGCGCGCAGGGAGCCCTGACGGGCACGACCGGTGCCCTTCTGCTTCCAGGGCTTCTTGCCGCCGCCGCGCACCTCGGCGCGGGTCTTGGTCTTGTGGGTGCCCTGGCGGCCTGCCGCCTGCTGGGCGACGACCACCTGGTGGATCAGGGGCACGTTGGTCTGCACGTCGAAGATCGACGCAGGCAGCTCGACGGAGCCGGACTTCTTGCCGGCCGGATCGAGCACGTCGACAGTCAGGTTCGCTGCCATCGGGCTCAGGCCTCCTTCGCGGGGCTCTTGACAGCCGAGCGGACGAGCACGAGGCCGCCCTTGGGGCCCGGGAGGGCACCCTTGACGAGCACGAGGCCCTTCTCGACGTCGACCGCGTGAACGGTCAGGTTCTGGACACTGGTGCGGTCGCCGCCCATGCGGCCAGCCATGCGCTGACCCTTGAACACGCGACCGGGGGTGGAGGCGCCACCGATGGAGCCGGGCTTGCGGTGGTTGCGGTGCTGGCCGTGCGAGGCGCCGACACCGGCGAACCCGTGGCGCTTCATGACGCCCGCGGTGCCCTTGCCCTTGGAGGTGCCGACGACGTCGACCTTCTGGCCGGCCTCGAAGATCGAGGCGTCGATCTCCTGGCCGAGGGTGTACTCCGCGGCGTTGAGGGTGCGCAGCTCGACGAGGTGGCGGCGCGGGGTGACGCCGGCCTTCTCGAAGTGCCCCTTCAGCGGCAGGGAGACCTTGCGGGGATCGATCTGCCCGTAGGCGATCTGCACCGCGTCGTAGCCGTCCGTCTCGACGGAGCGGATCTGGGTGACGACGTTCGCACCGGTCTGCACGACGGTCACGGGGACGAGCTTTCCAGCCTCGTCCCAGACCTGGGTCATGCCGAGCTTGGTGCCGAGCACGCCGGACACCGGAGCGGCCTTCTGGCCGGTCAGTTCGTTGCTCATGTCCACCACCCTCAGAGCTTGATCTCGATGTTGACGTCCGCCGGCAGGTCGAGACGCATGAGCGAATCCACGGCCTTCGGCGTGGGATCGACGATGTCGATCAGGCGCTTGTGCGTGCGCATCTCGAAATGCTCACGGGAGTCCTTGTACTTGTGCGGCGAACGGATCACGCAGAACACGTTCTTCTCCGTCGGCAGCGGCACCGGGCCCACGACAGTCGCGCCAGCGCTGGTGACCGTATCGACGATCTTGCGCGCCGAGCTGTCGATCACCTCGTGGTCGTACGACTTGAGCCGGATGCGGATCTTCTGTCCCGCCATGGCGTCCTGTCTCTCTTCCTCGTCTGGCATGGATGCAGCCGTCTCCCGGTACCCGAGGACGGGCGTGTCGGCCTCCGCGGGGCATACGAGCCCAGCACGAGACCGCCGAGAATCGGCTGCGTCTGCGTCGTATCCCTGCGACGATGCGCACTTCGCGCCATGGGGCGCGATTCGCATCCTCGGGACGGGCCCCATCCGGTGATCATTCGCCGAGGAGACCCTCGGAGAACGGAACCGGGCATGTCGGCCCGCGCAGACAACTCGAACAGTCTGTCAGAAGCGGTCCGCCACGACAAGACGGGCCCGGGTGCACCCTGTCACATCCAGGGTCCCGGGCCCGTCGAGGGCCATGCACGAGGAGCTGTCGCTCCTCACTTGTCCGAGCTGCGGCCGACTCCGCCCTGCAGCTGACGCTGGAAGAACGCGTAGATGATGAGCACCGGCAGGATCGTGATCGTCACGGCAGCGAACATCGCTCCCCAGTCCGACTGGTAGCCCTGCTGGGCCTGCATGTTCGCGAGCCCTTGGGCGAGCACGAACTTGCTCTGATCCGTGTTGAGCACGACCGGCAGCAGGAACTGGTTCCACAGGCCCAGGAAGTTGAAGATCGTCACGCTCGCGAGACCCGGGAGCGCCATCGGGACCATCACCTGGAAGAAGGTGCGGAAGTCCCCCGCACCGTCGATGGCGGCGGCCTCGGCGATCTCCTCCGGCAGCTGCCGGAAGAACGCGTAGAGGAAGAACACCGTGAACGGCAGCGCGAACCCTGAATAGGCCAGGATGAGACCCAGATACGTGTTCCTCAGCTGCAGCGACTCGAGCACGAAGAACAGCGGCACCACGGCGAGGAACAGCGGGAACGTGAGACCTGCGATCAGCGCGTAGTAGATCATCCGCCGTCCGGGGAAGGTGTAGCGCGCCAGGATGTACGCGCACATCGAGCCGAGCAGCATCACCAGGAACAGGGCTCCGCCGACCACGATCAGCGTGTTCCCGAAGAACCGGCCGATGCCGGCCTCGGTCCAGGCGTTCACGAAGTTGTCGAAGTTCAGCTTCTCCGGGAGGCTGAAGGGCGAGATGAGGATCTCCCGCGAGTTCTTGAACGAGCTGTAGAAGGTCCACAGCAGCGGCAGGATCACCAGCAGCGCCCAGATGCTCAGGACCACGTTGGCGATGACGCCGAACGTCCGGTCACCGCCGGAGGCCTTGGGGTGCGCTCCGCTCTTCCGCCCCCCGGACGCGCCGGCGCCGTCCCGGACCGGCACCGCGGTCGCGGAGTCGAGTTTCTCGGTCGCCATCACACGTCCTTCCGTCGGAAGCTGAACAGGACGATCACGGCCATCAGCATGGTCACCAGAGCGAGCACCACACCCATCGCCGAGGCCAGCCCGAAGCGCGAGTCGAAGAATGCCGTCTGGTAGAGGTACCGGGAGATGACCTCGGTGCTCTTGCCGGTGCCGCCGTTGGGGGTCATCACCTGGATGTACACGAACATATCCAGGGCGACGATCCCCATGTAGACCGCGGCCGTGGAGACGTTCTCCCGGACCATCGGCAGGATCACCTGCACGGACAGTCGCAGGCGACCGCACCCGTCGAGGCGCGCGGCCTCGACGACCTCTGCGGGGACCGAATGGATCGCCGCGACGAACAGCACCATGTAGAAGCCGAGCAGGTTCCAGACCACGGCCAGGCCCACCGCGATCAGCGCGAAGTTCGGGTCCCCTAGCCAGGCGATCCCCGGATCCAGACCGATCAGGCCCAGGGTGCCGTTCAGCAGTCCCCCGTTGGGCGAGTAGATGAAGGCGAACAGGATGCCCACCACGACGGCCGGGATGACGTACGGGAAGAAGCTGACCATGCGGAAGAAGTTCGCGCCGCGCACGCCGCGGATCTCACCTCGCGTGCTGCCGCCGACCGTCACCAGGATCGCCAGCGCGAACGCGAGCACGATCACGACCGTCGGCAGCGCGACCATCAGGATGAGGTTGTTGGTCAGCGCCTTGAGGAACGTGGGGTCCTGGAACAGCCGGGCGTAGTTGGCCAGCCCGATGAACTCTGGGGCGGCCCCCAATCCCCGCCAGTCCGTCAGCGAGTAGTAGATCGCCTGCACGATCGGCCAGACGACGATCACGACGTACAGGAGCAGGGGCAGCCCGAGGAAGCTCGCGAAGAACAGCACCCGGGACGGCGTGACCCTGCGGCGTGCCCCTCGGGTGCGCACCGGCGCACCCGAGGGGACTGCAGTGGTGGCGCTCGTCATCACTCGGGAACGTCGAACTTCTCGATGCTGTCGTCCTCGCGGACAGCGTCGATCATCGACTGCTCGCGCTCTCGGGCCTCGTCAGCAGTGAGGTCGCCGCTGAGGAACTCCGTCCACAGGGTGACCGTGTCCGGACCGAGGCCGTACCAGTCCCGGTGGCTGATGTGGAAGGTGTTCTCTCCGGCCGCGGTGATCATCTCGTTGGTGGAGGCGAGCGCGGTGGAGCCGAAGGCGTCCTCGGGGATGGTGTCCTTCAGGACCGTCGGGGACGAGGTGATCTTCGAGAAGTTCTGCGCCTGCTCCTTCGAGAGCATGACGCGCAGGAACTCGAGACCGCCGGGCCCGTTGGCGGCATCGCTGGGGACGAAGAAGGGCTCGCCGGCCGTGCCGTGGATGGCCTCCGCCGGCATGGCCCCGTTCGTGCTCAGCTGAGGCGTGGGCACGCCGACCATCTCGTAGTCCTCCGGGGTGATGCCCTTCTGCTCGTTCTCGATCCACGAGCCCGACGGATACATCACCGCGTTCCCCGTGACCCACTGGGCCTGGGCCTCGGTGTGCTTGATCCCCGCACCACCGGAGAGGAAGTACCCGGCCTTGACGGCGTCCTCGATCGCCGCGTACGCCGCGACGACCGAGTCCTGCTCGAAGGCATCGGGCTCGAGCCGGTCGAGCTTCTTCTGCACCTCGACGCCACCCTCCTTGACGGCCATCGAGAGAGCGAGTTCGCGGTAGTAGTTCGAAGCGTTCTGCCCGCCCCACGGGAACAGGGCGATGCCCTCGGCCTTCGCCGCCTCACCGATGGTCATCACGTCGTCCCAGGTGGCGGGCATGGCCCAGCCCTTCTCCTCGAACTGCTTGCGCGAGAGCCACACCGCATAGACGGTGTAGACGTAGTTGAGCGCGTACAGCTTGCCGGAGTAGGTCCCCGCATCCAGCGAACCCGGGATCAGCGAGTCCTTGATGGTGCCGCCGTCGAGGGAGGTCGCCTCGATGAGCGGATCGAGCTCGGCGACGCTGCCCTCACCGACCAGGGCGCCGGCGTTCATCGACTGCGCACCGGAGTTGTCGAAGAGGTCCGGCGGGTTCCCGCCGATGAAGCGCGGCTGCAGATCCGGCTGGATGTTCACCGTCGAGGAGACCTTGACCTTGGCGTCCGGGTACAACTCCTCGTACTTCTTGCCGGCGTCCTTCGCGTACTGGTCGCCGTATCCGCCATTGAAGATGACGACGTCCACCGGCAGCTCGCCGGAGACCCCGAAGGGGTTGTCCTCGGAGACCTCGCCCTCGCCGGTCCCGATCCCGGCCTCACCGTCGCCCTCGTCGCCCGAGCCGCCACCGGCGGCGCAGGCGCTCAGGGCCGCAGCACCGGCACCGGCGCCGGCGAGGCCCAGGAACAGTCGTCGGGACGCACCCAGCTTCTCGGCCGGGGTGTCGAGGATGGTGGGGTCCTTGGAGTCGTCCATAGCGCCCTCTTTCGTCGTTGAAGCGGAGAATCTGCTGTCGAGCGAGCGCGAATCCAGTCCGCACCGTGCAGTGAGAATACCCGCGACCTGCTCGAATCTGCATGCCTCGCGGTCAATGTGACCAAAATGTTGCAGAAGTGGACGATTCTCGGTCAGCCCGGCGTCGGGAGCCTGCACGCTCCTCTTCGACCTGCAGCGCTCGCAGATCTTCACACCTCATGCTCGGTGCTGATCCAGCCAGTTCGCGAACTCCTGCTCTACGGTGGTCCCATGAGCCAGCCTCCGCAGTCTCCGCGCTCCGCCTCCCCGCTGACGGCGCGCCTCTACGATCTCGAATACCCCCGCTCCCTCGGCGTGTACAGCACGTATCAGGAGGTGCAGTCGGTGGTGGACACCCTCGCGGACAAGCAGTTCCCGGTCCAGAGCACCCTGATCGTCGGCACGGATCTGAAGCTGATGGAGCGGGTCACCGGCCGACGCACCTGGCCCAAGGTGATCTCTCAGGGTGCCCTCTCCGGCCTGTGGATGGGACTCTTCCTCGGCCTGCTGCTGCTCCTGCTCTCCCCGGGCAACCTCACGGTCATCCTCACCAGCGTGGTGCTGGGCATCGTGTTCTTCACCGTCTCCTCGGTGATCGGGTACACGATGTCGGGGGGCCGGCGGGACTTCACCTCGATGACGGCTACCATCCCGATGCAGTACGAGCTGCTGGTCGAGCACAAGCACGCGGCGCAGGCGCAGCAGCTCCTCGCCGAATCCGGCGCCGCGCCCGTACCGGTGCGGGGCCCGGCGACCAGTGGCGCCGAGCAGGTCTCGCAGCCGCCCACGCCCTACGACCCTGCCGTACGCAGCGGTGGTCAGCAGTTCGGGGCAGCGCCCCCGCCCCTCGGCGCGCCGTCGCCGACGGCTCCCGCGTCCGGGCGCCCGAGTTACGGACAGCCCGCGCAGAGCAGCCCCTCGCAGAGCGAGACACCCACCGCCCGCAGTCCTCGCCCGAACTACGGCAGGCCGGCGGGGCAGTCCGAGGATCCCTCGACGACTCCCCCGAGCGAGGATCCGCGCACCTCGGGACCCGATGGGCGTCCCGGAGGCGGCCCCGAGCACTGAGCCGCCCCTGCCGTCGACGCTCTGTGCCGTGCGCGACCGGCCGCCCGGAATGCGAGAAGGCCCCGCACCGATCATCTCGGTGCGGGGCCTTCTTCTGCGGTTCAGCTCTCGCGGAGCGAGCGCCTCACGGCTGCGGGGTCTCCCCCGCGGCGATCACTTGGTGATCTTGGTGACGCGGCCGGAGCCCACGGTGCGGCCACCCTCACGGATGGCGAAGCCGAGGCCCTCCTCCATGGCGATCGGCTGGATCAGCTCGACCGTCATCTCGGTGTTGTCGCCGGGCATGACCATCTCGGTGCCCTCGGGCAGCTCGATGACGCCGGTGACGTCGGTGGTCCGGAAGTAGAACTGCGGACGGTAGTTCGAGTAGAACGGGTTGTGACGGCCGCCCTCGTCCTTGGACAGGATGTAGACCTGCGCCTCGAAGTTGGTGTGCGGGGTGATGGTGCCGGGCTTGGCCACGACCTGGCCGCGCTCGACGTCCTCACGCTTGGTGCCACGCAGCAGCAGGCCGCAGTTCTCGCCGGCCCACGCCTCGTCCATCTGCTTGTGGAACATCTCGATGCCGGTGACGATCGTCTTCTGCGGCTTGCGGATGCCGAGGATCTCGACCTCCGAGTTGATCGACAGCTTGCCGCGGTCGACCTTGCCGGTGACGACGGTGCCACGACCCTGGATCGTGAAGACGTCCTCGATCGGCATCAGGAAGGCCTGGTCGAGATCGCGGACCGGGTCCGGGATGGACTCGTCCACGGCGTCCATGAGGTCCTCGACGGACTTGACCCACTTGGGATCGCCCTCGAGAGCCTTCAGCGCGGACACCTGGATGACCGGCGCCTCCTCGTCGAAGCCCTGAGCGGCCAGCATCTCGCGGACCTCCATCTCGACGAGCTCGAGGATCTCCTCGTCGTCGACCATGTCGGACTTGTTGAGCGCGGCGAGCAGGTAGGGGACGCCGACCTGCTTGGCCAGCAGCACGTGCTCGCGGGTCTGCGCCATCGGGCCGTCGGTGGCGGCGACCACGAGGATCGCACCGTCCATCTGAGCGGCGCCGGTGATCATGTTCTTCACGTAGTCGGCGTGACCGGGAGCGTCGACGTGCGCATAGTGGCGCTTGTCGGTCTCGTACTCGATGTGCGAGACGTTGATCGTGATGCCGCGCTGCTTCTCCTCGGGCGCGTTGTCGATCGTGTCGAAGTCACGGGCCTGGTTCAGGTCCGGGAACTTGTCGTACAGGACCTTCGAGATCGCAGCGCTCAGCGTGGTCTTGCCGTGGTCGACGTGACCGATGGTGCCGATGTTGACGTGCGGCTTGGTCCGCTCGAACTTGGCCTTCGCCATGATGGTGTCCTCCTAGGACTTCTAATCGTGGTACTTCTGGATCGGGATCGGATCCCGCCTCGGTGAGGCGGAGGCCGATGGGAACGGCGGGGGGAGCAGGAGAAGGAGCCTACCTGCTGCCCCCGACGCCTCACTCGCCCCGGGTCTTCGCGACGATCTCCTCAGCGATGCTGGAGGGGACCTCCGAGTAGCTGTCGAACTGCATCGTGTACATCGCGCGACCCTGGGTCTTGGACCGCAGGTCGCCGACGTACCCGAACATCTCGGACAGCGGGACGAGAGCACGGACGATCTTGACCCCGCTCGCGTCCTCCATCGACTGGACCTGACCTCGCCGGGAGTTCAGGTCGCCGATGACATCTCCCATGTACTCCTCCGGAGTACGGACCTCGACGTCCATGAGGGGCTCGAGGAGCACCGGCTGCGCCTTGCGCAGGGCCTCCTTGGCCGCCATGGAGCCGGCGATCTTGAAGGCCATCTCCGAGGAGTCGACGTCGTGGTAGGCGCCGTCCAGGAGGGCGACCTTGACGTTCACGACCGGGTAGCCGGCCATGATGCCGGACTCCAGGGCGCTCTGGATGCCCGCGTCCACGCTCGGGATGTACTCGCGCGGGATGCGACCGCCGGTGACCTTGTTCTCGAACTCGTAGAACACGCCCTCCTCGGCATCGGTCAGCGGGCCGAAGGTCAGCTGGACCTTCGCGAACTGGCCGGAGCCGCCGGTCTGCTTCTTGTGGGTGAAGTCGAACTTCTCCACCGTCCGCTTGATCGTCTCGCGGTAGGCCACCTGCGGCTTGCCGATGTTCGCCTCGACGTTGAACTCGCGACGCATGCGGTCCACGAGGATGTCGAGGTGCAGCTCGCCCATGCCCTTGATGACGGTCTGGCCGGACTCCTCGTCGAGCTCCACCTGGAAGGTCGGATCCTCCTTGGCGAGCTTCTGGATGGCCACACCCAGCTTCTCCTGGTCACCCTTGGTCTTCGGCTCGATGGCCACCGAGATGACCGGATCGGGGAAGCTCATGGACTCCAGCTGGATCGGGTTCGCCGAATCCGTCAGGGTGTCACCGGTGGTGGTGTCCTTCAGACCGATGAAGGCGTAGATGTGACCCGCGAAGGCCTCCTCCACCGGGTTCTCCTTGTTGGAGTGCATCTGGAACAGCTTGCCCACGCGCTCCTTCTTGCCGGTGGTGGCGTTCAGGATCTGATCGCCCTGCTTCACCTGGCCGGAGTAGACGCGCACGTAGGTCAGCGACCCGAAGAACGGGTGCGCGGCGACCTTGAAGGCGAGGCCCGAGAAGGGCTCGTCCCAGTCCGGCTTGCGGGTCAGGACCGTGTCCTCGTCGCCCGGCTTGTGGCCCTCCATCGGGGGCACGTCGAGCGGGGAGGGCAGGTAGTCGATGACGCCGTTCAGGACGGGCTGGACGCCCTTGTTCTTGAACGCGGTCCCGCAGAAGACCGGGTAGGCCTCGGAGGCGATGGTCATCGCGCGGATGCCGGTCTTGAGCTGCTCGACGGTGAGGTCGCCCTCCTCGAGGTAGGCCTCCATGAGCTCCTCGGAGCTCTCGGCGACGTCCTCGACGAGCTTGCTGCGGTACTCCTCGACGGTGTCCGCCAGCTCCTCGGGGATCGGGATCTCGCGCTGCCACTGGCCGAGCGAGGGATCACCCTTCTTGGAGTTGATCGCGGGCATGTCCTCCTCGAGCGTGTCCGGCCAGTCGTAGGCCTTCATCTCGACCAGGTCGACGATGCCGCGGAAGTCGTTCTCCGCGCCGATCGGGACCTGCATGACCAGCGGCTTCGCGCCGAGTCGATCGGTGATGGTGCCGACCGTGAAGAAGAAGTCGGCGCCCAGCTTGTCCATCTTGTTGACGAAGCAGATGCGCGGGACCTCGTACTTGTCGGCCTGGCGCCAGACGGTCTCCGACTGGGGCTCCACGCCCTCCTTGCCGTCGAACACCGCGACGGCACCGTCGAGCACGCGCAGCGAGCGCTCCACCTCGACGGTGAAGTCGACGTGGCCGGGGGTGTCGATGATGTTGATCTGGCTGTCGTGCCAGTAGCAGGTCGTCGCGGCGGACGTGATGGTGATGCCGCGCTCCTTCTCCTGCTCCATCCAGTCCATCGTGCCGGCGCCGTCGTGGGTCTCGCCCATCTTGTAGTTCACGCCGGTGTAGAAGAGGATGCGCTCGGTCGTGGTGGTCTTGCCGGCATCGATGTGCGCCATGATGCCGATGTTGCGGACCTTGTTCAGGTCGCTGAGCACTTCAAGTGCCACGGGCTTGTGCCTTTCTGGAGAACGGATGCTGGTGGAGCTGCCGAAGGACAGTCGGTGGAGTCCGCCCGGACGGGCGGACCCCACCATGGACTCACCAGCGGTAGTGAGCGAAGGCCCGGTTGGACTCGGCCATCTTGTGGGTGTCCTCGCGACGCTTGACAGCGGCACCGAGGCCGTTGGAGGCGTCCAGGATCTCGTTCATCAGACGCTCGGTCATGGTGTTCTCGCGGCGGGCGCGGGAGTAGCTGACCAGCCAGCGCAGCGCCAGCGTGGTGGAGCGGCCGGGCTTGACCTCGATCGGCACCTGGTAGGTCGCACCGCCGACGCGGCGGGAGCGGACCTCGAGCGACGGCCGGATGTTGTCCAGCGCCTTCTTCAGGGTGACGACCGGGTCCTGGCCGTTCTTCTCACGGGCGCCCTCGAGCGCGCCGTAGACGATGCCCTCGGCGACGGTCTTCTTGCCGTCCAGGAGGATCTTGTTGATGAGCTGCGTGACGATCGGCGATCCGAAGACCGGGTCGACGACGAGGTGGCGCTTGGGAGCGGGGCCCTTACGAGGCATTACTTCTTCTCCTTCTTCGCGCCGTAGAGGGAGCGCGCCTGCTGGCGGCCCTTGACGGACTGGGTGTCCAGGGCGCCGCGCACGATCTTGTAGCGCACGCCGGGCAGGTCCTTCACACGACCACCGCGGACGAGCACGATCGAGTGCTCCTGGAGGTTGTGGCCCTCTCCGGGGATGTAGGCGGTGACCTCGACGCCGGTCGAGAGCTTCACACGCGCGATCTTGCGCAGCGCGGAGTTCGGCTTCTTGGGGGTCTGGGTGTACACGCGCGTGCAGACACCGCGGCGCTGGGGCGAACCCTGGAGCGCGGGCGTCTTCGAGGAGGACGACCGGGCGTCCCTCCCCTTGCGCACCAACTGCTGAATAGTGGGCACTGCTTCTCTTCCTGTTCGGCCACCGGCGCTGTTCGCACCGGCAGATCGACAACTTCGACCGTTCTCACGGTCGGCGACCCGACGCGCCGCTCCCATGGCCCGGGAACTTCTGCGGATCGACCCGCCCGTCAGGTGATGGCACCTGCCGGGCGTCCTGGAGGACCGTGATCGGTGCCTGCGGGAGGAAGGCCGGGCATGGCCTCCGACCCGTATTCGGGCACGCCGCGAGGATCCGCTCCTCGCGGGGGACGTCCCCCGCGGCCCCGAAGGGTCCATGGGTCAGTCCCGGGTCACGACCAGAGGGCACTCCGGACGCGCCTGCAGTCTACTGAGCGGCGCACGATGCGGTCAAAGCTTCCCGACGGTTCAGACGCAGATCACATGACGCCACGTGACCGGCGAGTTGCGTCGCCGGCCCGACGGGCGTACCGACGCGACGAGCGCGCCGCGCAGTGCGCGACGCGCTCGAGCGCGATGGGGTGACCGTCAAGCCGGGAGAGCCCTGCTCAGCGGATCCCCAGCTGCGAGGTGCAGGACGGCCAGGCGCCCCAGCCCTGCCGGGCCTGGACGTTCTTGGCGATCTCGATCTGCGCGGAGCGGCTGGCATGGTGGGCGTTGTTCGCGTACTTGCCGCCGCCGAAGGCGATCCAGGTCGAGTGGGTGAACTGCAGGCCGCCGTAGAAGCCGTTGCCGGTGCTGATCGACCAGTTGCCGCCCGACTCGCACTGGGCCAGGCGATCCCAGACCCCGCCGGACGGCGCGGCCGGGGCGCTCGCCGAGCTGGAGCTGCTGGAGCTCGAGCTGCGGGAGTCGCGGTCGGAGCTGCGCGAGGACTTGCTGGAGGTGGAGCGCGGCTCGGGCTTGGGCTCGGGCGCGGGCTTCTCCTTGGTGCCTTCGGCGACGACCTCGGTGACCGGCTCGGTGAGGACGTCCTCAGAGACCAGCTCGGACTCGGTGACCTCGCCGTCGACGGTGGTCTCGGCGAAGACCTTCTCGACCGTGCCGGCCTTGCCCTCGGTGGTGGTCTTGGAGGTGCCCTCGTACAGGGAGTCGTCCTCGACGGTCTTCGTCTCGAACGGGATCTTCTCGGTCTCGGTGCGCTCGGTCTCGCGGACGCGCTGGACCGTGTAGGTGGCGCCGTCCTCGAGCAGGGTGTCGCGGGGGACGTCGGCGGTGTCGGTGTCCTCGATGTGTCCGAGGACCTTCTCCATCGCGTCCCCGACCGTCAGTGCGGTGACCTCGAAGGTGTCCTGGCCGTACTGGCCCACGAAGGTGACCATCTTGCGGGTGACGATCTCGACCTCGCCCTCGGTCTCGCCGAGGCTGGTCTCGGGGGCGGGGGTGATCGCCGCGCCCTCGGCCTCGTACTCGGCGTCCTCGAGGACATCGGCGACGGTGTCACCGGTGGTGAGCAGCTCCTGGGCGACGCCGTCCACGGTCACCGTGATCGGGGTGCGCTGGATGACCTGGATCTCCATGCCGTCGCTGACGACCGTCTCGAGGCCAGGCACCACCAGGTCGGTGTCCTTGACCTCGATGCCCTGCTCCGAGAGCAGGTTCGCGACGGTGGGCTGGGCGAAGGTGCGCACCGAGGACTGCTCGCCGTACACATTGATCTGGGCCTCGTTCGACATGGCGAAGGCGGTGCCGCCACCGCCGATGGCGACGACGCAGACGGTCGCCGCGCCGATGATCCACGGGGTCTTCTTCACTGGTCCACCTGTATCCTGCCGCGAGCCTGCGGCGTAGCGTGTCGTTCCCTGAGCCTCGGACCCCGCGGGGCGGGGCCTGCAGCTCCGGCACGCGCGCGCCACCTGTCAGGGGCGCAGCAGGAAAGCTTGCGTGGGAACTGCCAGGTGCCATGGTTTCGCGACTCGGGCGGTTCCGTAAGGGCCAGGGCGAGACCTTGAGGAAGGGCCCACGAGGGCTTTACCCTCCCGTGAACATCTGCGTCTGCCAGGTCACGTCCGAGACCCTTTTCGAGGCTCCGGGCGCGACCTGGCGCACAGCGGAACCGCTCCGAGCGTCAGCGGTCCCGGCCTCGGCACGGCCCCTCCCCCACGCAGAACGCCGCGGGGCGGCCCCACCGAAGTGGGACCGCCCCGCGGCGTGTGGTCGCTGCCTGCGCCTCAGGGCGGTGCAGCTCCCGCGCTCAGCGCGAGATCAGCGGAAGTCCGTGCGGAACGGGTCGGCGTAGTCGATGTCGTCGAGGTTGACGGCACCGGTCTGGCCGAAGCCGGAGAAGTCCAGCTCGTCGTAGCCGGGCACCTGGTACATCTGCGCCTTGGCCTCCTCGGTGGGCTCGACCGCGATGTGGCGGAACCGCGACAGGCCGGTGCCCGCCGGGATGAGCTTGCCGATGATGACGTTCTCCTTGAGCCCCATGAGCTGATCGCTCTTGCGGTTCAGGGCGGCCTCGGTGAGCACCCGGGTGGTCTCCTGGAAGGAGGCCGCCGAGAGCCACGACTCGGTCGCCAGCGACGCCTTGGTGATGCCCATCAGCTCGGGACGACCCGAGGCCGGCTGGCCGCCTTCGGAGAGGACCCGACGGTTCTCCCGCTCGAAGGTGACCCGCTCGGCGAAGTCGCCGGGCAGCAGACCGGTGTCGCCGGACTCGATGACCGTCACGCGACGCAGCATCTGGCGCACGATGACCTCGATGTGCTTGGCGTGGATGTCCACACCCTGGCTGATGTAGACCTTCTGCACCTCGTCCACCAGGTGCTGCTGCACCTTCCGCGGGCCGAGGATGCGCAGCACCTGCTTGGGGTCGACCGAGCCCTGCGTGAGCTGCTGGCCGACGTCGATGTGGTCGCCGTCGGCGATCCGCAGGGTCACGCGCTTGGAGACGGTGTAGGAGACCGGCTCCGAGCCGTCGTCCGGGGTGACCGTGATCCGACGCTGCTTGTCGTTCTCCTCGATCTCCGCGCGGCCGGCGAACTCCGAGATCGGCGCGAAGCCGGCCGGGGTGCGGGCCTCGAAGAGCTCCTGGATGCGGGGCAGGCCGTGCGTGATGTCGCCGTCGGCGCTGGCCACACCACCGGAGTGGAAGGTGCGCATGGTCAGCTGGGTGCCGGGCTCGCCGATCGACTGGGCCGCGACGATGCCGACGGCCTCGCCGATGTCGACCAGCTGGCCGGTCGCGAGCGACTTGCCGTAGCACTGGGCGCACGTGCCCACGGCCGAGTCGCAGGTCAGCACGGAGCGGATCTTCGCCTCGCGCACCCCGGCCTCGACCAGCTGCTCGATGAGCACGTCGCCGAGCTCGGTGCCGGCCGGCGCCGCCTCGGAGCCGTCGGCCCCGATGGCCGCGGTGGCCAGGACGCGCCCGTACACCGTGGACTCCGCGTGCTCGTGGGGGCGCAGCACGCCGCCCTCCTCGACCGCGATCGGCAGCACCAGCCCCTTGGTGGTCCCGCAGTCGTCCTCGCGGACGATGACGTCCTGCGAGACGTCGACCAGACGACGGGTCAGGTAGCCCGACTGAGCGGTCTTCAGTGCGGTGTCCGCCAGGCCCTTGCGGGAGCCGTGCGAGGCGATGAAGTACTCCAGGACCGAGAGCCCCTCCTTGTAGTTGGAGAGGATCGGGCGGGGGATGATCTCACCCTTGGGGTTGTTCACCAGACCACGCATACCGGCGATCTGACGGACCTGCATCCAGTTGCCTCGGGCACCCGAGTCCACCATCCGGTAGATGGTGTTGGTCTGGTCGAAGTTCTCCCGCATCGCCTGGTCGACCTCGTTGGTCGCCTCGGTCCAGATGTCGATGAGCTCCATGTTGCGCTCGTGCTCGGAGATCAGGCCCAGGTCACGGTTCTCCTGGATCTGGGCGTTCTTCTCCTCGTACTTCGCGATGATCTCCGGCTTGTTCGGCGGGGTCACCACGTCGGACAGCGCGAAGGACGCCCCCGAGCGGGTCGACCACGAGAAGCCGTAGGTCTTCAGCGCATCCAGCGACGCGGCGACCTGACCCTTGTCGTAGCGCTCGGCGAGAGCGTTGACGATGCCGCCCAGTCGCTTCTTGCCGACCTGGCCCTGCACGAACGGGAAGTCCACGGGCAGCGTCTCGTTGAAGTAGACGGTGCCGAGGGTGGTGCCCAGGATGATGGGATCGCCCTCGGTCCAGCCCTCGGGGGCCTCCCAGTCGCTCGGCGGGGTGATGTCCGTGAAACGGATCGACACCGGAGCGTTCAGGTGCAGCTCCCCGCGGTCGAAGGCCATGATGGCCTCGGCCTCGGAGGCGAACCGACGCCCTGCGCCCTCGCCGTCCTCGCGCACCGTGGTGAGGTGGTACAGACCGATGATCATGTCCTGTGCGGGCATGGTCACCGGCCGACCGTCGGACGGCTTGAGGATGTTGTTGCTGGACAGCATCAGGATGCGGGCCTCGGCCTGCGCCTCTGCGGACAGCGGCAGGTGCACGGCCATCTGGTCGCCGTCGAAGTCCGCGTTGAACGCGGCGCAGACCAGCGGGTGCAGATGGATGGCCTTGCCCTCCACCAGCTGCGGCTCGAACGCCTGGATGCCCAGACGGTGCAGGGTGGGCGCACGGTTCAGCAGCACCGGGTGCTCGGTGATGACCTCTTCGAGGACGTCCCACACCTCGGGGCGCGCACGCTCGACCATCCGCTTGGCGGCCTTGACGTTCTGGGCGTGGCTGAGCTCGACCAGACGCTTCATGACGAAGGGCTTGAACAGCTCCAGCGCCATGCCCTTGGGCAGACCGCACTGGTGCAGGTTCAGCTGCGGGCCGTTGACGATGACGGAGCGGGCGGAGTAGTCCACGCGCTTGCCCAGCAGGTTCTGACGGAAACGTCCCTGCTTGCCCTTGAGCATGTCCGAGAGCGACTTCAGCGGGCGGTTGCCCGGTCCGGTGACCGGGCGGCCGCGGCGGCCGTTGTCGAACAGCGAGTCGACCGACTCCTGCAGCATGCGCTTCTCGTTGTTCACGATGATCTCGGGCGCACCGAGATCCAGCAGCCGCTTGAGGCGGTTGTTGCGGTTGATCACGCGACGGTACAGGTCGTTGAGGTCGGAGGTCGCGAAGCGGCCACCGTCCAGCTGCACCATCGGACGCAGGTCCGGCGGGATCACCGGGACGGCCTCCAGCACCATGCCGACGGGCGAGTTGGTGGTGGTGAGGAACGCGGAGACGACCTTGAGGCGCTTGAGCGCGCGGGCCTTCTTCTGTCCCTTGCCGGTGGCGATGATCTCGCGCAGCAGCACGGACTCGGCCTCGAGGTCGAAGTCCAGGAGCCGGCGCTGGAGCGCCTCGGCGCCCATGCCGCCCTCGAAGTAGGTGCCGTAGCGCAGCTTCATCGCGCGGTAGAGCTGCTCGTCGCCCTCGAGGTCAGCGACCTTGAGGGTCTTGAAGCGCTCCCAGATGCGGGTGATGCGGTCGATCTCCGCGTCGTACTTCTTGCGGATCTGGGCCTGCTCGCGCTCGCCGGAGTCGCGGACCTTGCGCTTCGCGTCGGCCTTGGCGCCCTCCTCCTCGAGCTGGGTGAGGTCCTTCTCCGCAGAGAGCGCACGATCGTTGATCGCGGCGTCGCGCTCGTTCTCGAGCTCCTTGACCTCGAGGTCGAAGCGCGCCTGCAGATCGGGCATGTCATCGTGGCGGGCCTGCTCGTCCACGGCGGTGATCATGTACGCGGCGAAGTAGATGATCTTCTCGAGATCCTTCGGCGCGAGGTCCAGCAGGTAGCCGAGACGGCTCGGCACGCCCTTGAAGTACCAGATGTGGGTGACGGGAGCGGCGAGCTCCACGTGCCCCATGCGCTCACGGCGCACGGAGGACTTGGTGACCTCCACGCCGCAGCGCTCGCAGATGATGCCCTTGAAGCGCACGCGCTTGTACTTGCCGCAGTAGCACTCCCAGTCCCGGGTGGGGCCGAAGATGCGCTCGCAGAACAGGCCGTCCATCTCGGGCTTCAGGGTGCGGTAGTTGATGGTCTCCGGCTTCTTGACCTCGCCGTGGGACCAGCCGCGGATGTCATCGGCAGTGGCGAGGCCGATGCGCAGCTCGTCGAAGGTGTTGACGTCGATCACAGGTGTCCTTCTCTCGATCGGAAGAGTGGTGTCTGAGGGAACGGGGGTCGAGGGAGGGGCTCAGGGGCGGGAGCGGCGCGAGGCCGCTCCCGGCGGGCCCGAGCCCGCGTCCCTCAGACCTCTTCGATGGAGCCGACGCCCTCGTGGGGCCGGCGGGACAGGTCGATGCCGAGCTCCTCCGCGGCGCGGAAGACCTCCTCATCGCTCTCCTTGACGTCCTGGGCGGTGCCGTCGCTGGAGAGCACCTCGACGTTCAGGCACAGCGACTGCATCTCCTTGAGCAGCACGCGGAAGGACTCCGGGATGCCGGGCTCGGGGATGTTCTCGCCCTTGACGATGGCCTCGTAGACCTTCACGCGACCGGCGATGTCGTCGGACTTGATGGTCAACAGCTCCTGCAGGGCGTAGGCGGCGCCGTAGGCCTCGAGGGCCCACACCTCCATCTCGCCGAAGCGCTGGCCGCCGAACTGGGCCTTACCGCCCAGCGGCTGCTGCGTGATCATCGAGTACGGGCCCGTGGAGCGCGCGTGCAGCTTGTCGTCCACCAGGTGGTGGAGCTTCAGCATGTACATGTAGCCCACGGAGACCGGCTCCGGGAAGGGCTCGCCGGAGCGGCCGTCGAACAGACGCGCCTTGCCGTTCTCCTTGACCATCCGCTCGCCGTCCCGATTGGGGCGGTGGCGGGCGATCAGGCCGGTGACCTCGTCCGCGGTGAGACCGTCGAAGACGGGGACCGCGACCGGGGTGTCGGGCTCGCCGTGCAGCGCCGCGGCGGGCAGGTCCGCGGCCGCCGGATCGGACTCGTCCAGGTCCCAGCCGGCCTTGGCGACCCAGCCCAGGTGGGTCTCCATGACCTGGCCGATGTTCATCCGGCCGGGCACGCCCATCGGGTTGAGGATGATGTCGATCGGGGTGCCGTCCTCCAGGAACGGCATGTCCTCGACCGGCAGGATCTTCGCGATGACGCCCTTGTTGCCGTGACGGCCGGCGAGCTTGTCACCGTCGGTGATCTTGCGCTTCTGCGCCACGTAGATGCGGACCATCTCGTTGACGCCGGTGGGCAGGATGTCCCCGTCCTCGTCGTCGTTGAAGACCTGCACGCCGATGACGGTGCCGGTCTCGCCGTGCGGGACGCGCAGCGAGGTGTCGCGCACCTCGCGGGCCTTCTCGCCGAAGATGGCGCGCAGCAGGCGCTCCTCCGGGGTCAGCTCGGTCTCGCCCTTGGGGGTGACCTTGCCGACCAGGATGTCGCCCGGCTCGACCTCGGCGCCGATGCGGATGATGCCGCGCTCGTCGAGATCGGCCAGCACGTCGTCGCCGACGTTCGGGATGTCCCGGGTGATCTCCTCCTTGCCGAGCTTGGTGTCACGGGCGTCGACCTCGTGCTCCTCGATGTGGATCGAGGTGAGGACGTCGTCCTGGACCATCCGCGAGGACAGGATGATGCCGTCCTCGTAGTTGTGGCCCTCCCACGACATGAAGGCGACCAGCAGGTTCTTGCCGATGGACAGCTCACCCTGGTCGGTGGAGGGACCATCGGCCAGGATCGAGCCGGTCTCGACGCGGTCGCCCTCGTCGAAGAGCACGCGCTGGTTGTAGGAGTTGCCGGCGTTGGAGCGCTGGAACTTCCCGATCGGGTAGGTCTGACGAGTTCCGTCGTCGGCCATCACCACGATGAGGTCGGCGGAGAGCTCCTCGATGACACCGGCCTTCTGCGCGGTGATGACGTCACCGGCGTCGACCGCGGCACGACGCTCCATGCCGGTGCCGACCAGCGGCATCTCGGAACGGAGCAGCGGCACGGCCTGGCGCTGCATGTTCGAGCCCATCAGCGCGCGGTTCGCGTCGTCGTGCTCGAGGAAGGGGATCATCGCGGTGGCGACGGAGACCATCTGACGCGCGGAGACGTCCATGTAGTCCACGTCCGAGACGACGACCAGGTCGGGCTCGCCGCCGGGGAGGCGCACCAGGACCTCCTCGTCGAGGAAGCGTCCCTGCTCATCGATCTTCGCGTTCGCCTGGGCGATGATGTGACGATCCTCGTCATCGGCGGTGAGGTAGACGACCTCGTCCGTGACGTGGCCGCCCTCGACCTTGCGGTACGGGCTCTCGATGAAGCCGAAGGGGTTGATGCGGGCGAAGGTCGCCAGCGAGCCGATCAGACCGATGTTCGGACCCTCAGGGGTCTCGATCGGGCACATGCGGCCGTAGTGCGACGGATGAACGTCACGGACCTCCATGCCGGCGCGATCGCGGGAGAGGCCGCCCGGGCCCAGCGCCGAGAGGCGACGCTTGTGGGTCAGGCCCGACAGCGGGTTGTTCTGGTCCATGAACTGCGACAGCTGCGACGTCCCGAAGAACTCCTTGATCGCGGCCGTGACCGGACGGATGTTGATCAGCGTCAGCGGCGTGATCGCCTCGACGTCCTGCGTGGTCATGCGCTCGCGGACGACGCGCTCCATGCGGGACAGGCCGGTGCGGACCTGGTTCTGGATCAGCTCGCCCACCGCGCGGATGCGACGGTTGCCGAAGTGGTCGATGTCGTCCGTCTCGACGCGGACGTCCCGGCCGTCGGTGCTGGTGTACTCCGAGACGCCGTCGTGCAGCGCCACGATGTACTTGATCGCGGCGACGACGTCCTGCAGGCGCAGGGTCGACTCCGACAGGCTGCCCTCGAGACCGAGCTTCTTGCCGATCTTGTAGCGGCCGACCTTCGCGAGGTCGTAGCGCTTGGAGTTGAAGTAGAGGTTGTTCAGCATCGCCTCGCCCGCATCGCGCGTGGGCGGCTCGCCCGGACGCTGCTTGCGGTAGATGTCGATGAGCGCCTCGTCCTGGGACGCGATGCGGTCCTTCTCGAGCGTGGAGCGCATCGACTCGAACTCGCCGAACTCCTCGAGGATGTCGCTGTGCGACATGCCGAGCGCCTGCAGCAGGGTGGTGACGGACTGCTTGCGCTTGCGGTCGATGCGCACACCGACCTGATCGCGCTTGTCGACCTCGAACTCGAGCCACGCACCGCGGGAAGGGATGACCTTCGCGGAGAAGATGTGCTTGTCGGAGGTCTTGTCGATGGACTCCTCGAAGTACACGCCCGGGGAGCGGACCAGCTGCGAGACGACGACACGCTCGGTGCCGTTGATGATGAACGTGCCCTTGTCGGTCATGAGCGGGAACTCGCCCATGAAGACCGTCTGGGTCTTGATCTCACCGGTCTCGTTGTTCATGAACTCCGCGATGACGTACAGCGGAGCCGCGTAGGTGAGGTCCTTCTCCTTGCACTCGTCGACCGTGTACTTCGGGTCGTCGAAGGTGTGATCGCGGAACGACAGCGACATATTGCCGGCGAAGTCCTCGATCGGGGAGATCTCCTCGAGGATGTCCGCGAGACCGGAGGTCTGCGGGACGTCCTCGCGACCGGCGGCGGAGGCCTCGACGGCACGCTCCTGCCAGCGCTCGTTGCCGAGCAGCCAGTCGAATGAGGTGGTCTGCAGACTCAGCAGATCCGGAACCTCGATGGGGTCGCCGAGCTTCGCGAAGGTGACGCGAGGCGAGGCGGTACGAAGTGCGATGTCAGTGGTGCGATCGGTGCTCGAGGCAGCCAAGGGGGGTCCTTCCACAGGCCGATGACGGAATCCCAGGCGCGGTGAACGACCCATCAGGGCCAAGGAGCATGCACGATCAAGAACAGAGCGGCAGATCCGACGGGAGGCACACGGCGCAAGGAACGAGCATACACGACTACGCGGATGGACACAAGGCTCGCGACGGCGGCCAGTCCATCCGCGTCGGCCGCTATATGCCTGGCGCGGGTGTTCTCCCGGTGCTCTCCTGCCTGTCTGACTCGAGCGGCCCGGCGGGGACATCACATCGGGCACGTGCGGCAGGAACAGCTCCGTATGGGAAAAATGATGAAGGGAAATCCTCCAGGAGTCAAGCAGGCAGGCCCTCCCCCGGAGTGTCGCACCACGTCAGAGCCCGTCAGCTGCGTGCGCCGCGCTGCCTGGATCCCGGTCTGCGGGCATGCAGAAGGGCCGTCCCGCAGAGGCGGGACGGCCCTTCGTCAGCAGTGCGACCGCCGTCGGATCAGGCGCGCGCATCAGGCGCGCCGGAGATCACTTGACGGAAGCGGTCGCGCCGGCCTCCTCGAGCTTCACCTTGGCAGCCTCGGCGTCGTCCTTCTTGACGCCCTCGAGGACAGCCTTGGGAGCCTCGTCGACGAGCGCCTTGGCCTCCTTCAGACCGAGGGAGGTGAGGGCGCGCACCTCCTTGATGACGGCGATCTTCGCGGAACCGGCGGAGTCGAGGATGACGTCGAACTCGGTCTGCTCCTCCTCGGCCTCGGCCTCGCCACCGGCGGCGGCGCCACCGGCAGCGGCGACGGCCACGGGGGCGGCAGCGGTGACGTCGAAGACGTCCTCGAACTGCTTCACGAACTCGGAGAGCTCGATGAGGGACATTTCCTTGAAAGCTTCGATGAGCTCGTCGTTGCTGAGCTTAGCCATGGTGGCGTTCCTTCCTATGGGCGGGACCGGGGTCCCTGCGGTGTGAGACGGCGCATGCGCGCCAGGTCGTGCGGATCGCGCTTCCGGTGAAGGAGGCACGGGGGACAGCGCTGAGGCTGTGGGGGCGGAGAGCTGAGAGGCTCGGGCCCCTCAGGCCTCCTGCTTGGCCCGCAGCGCGTCCACGGTGCGTGCTGCCTTCGACAGCGGCGCCGCAAACGTGGCGGCGGCCTTGGACATCGACGCCTTCATGGCGCCGGCGGCCTTGGCCAGCAGGACCTCGCGGGACTCGAGGTCCGCGAGCTTCTGGACGTCCTCCTTCGAGAGCGCGGCGCCCTCGAAGAAACCGGACTTGATCACGAGCTGCTCGTGGGTCTTGGCGAAGTCACGCAGGGCCTTGGCGGGCCCCACCGGCTCCCCCTTGATGAACGCGATGGCGGTCGGACCGCTGAGCGTGCCATCCAGGGCGGTGATGCCGGCCTCGCGGGCGGCGATCTCCGTGAGCGTGTTCTTCACCACGGCGTAAGTGGTCTCGGAACCCAACGAGCGGCGAAGCTCCTTGAGATCCCCCACGCTGAGCCCGCGATACTCGGTGATGACAGCGGCATCGGACTCGCGGAACAGCTCCGCGATCTCCGAGACGGCATCCACCTTTTCGGGGTTAGCCATGGCCCTCCTTCCAGAGGTCTCTGGCCACCGGGTGAAGGCGTCCCAGGAACGGAAAAGGCCTCGACACGCAAGTGTCGAGGCCCCGATCGCACGAGTTCCCCCGCCCCGGAGGGCTCCGGCCGGGGCCGGACTGGGGCGACCGTGCGACGATCGCTTCTTCACCTGCGCAGGCCATCCCGGAGGGATTTCTTCGATCATCCTCGAGGTCGAGGACGACGACCGGCGGTCTTCGGTGCACCCAGACTAGACCACGCACGGGCGCCGACGCCACGCCGAGAGCGGCGTTCTGCGTCACATCCGGGCGGTGGACCGCCGCGCACGACGACGCCCCGCCCACCGTGGGGTGAGCGGGGCGCCATGGGTGCACCGTCGGGGTGACCGGAAGGCCGGGGATCAGGCCTCGTCGGTCTCCTCGAGGAGGTTGCGGGTGCGGTTCACGTCGACCGGGATGCCGGGGCCCATGGTGGTGGACACCGTGATCTTCTCGATGTAGCGACCCTTGGAGGCGGACGGCTTCAGACGCAGGATCTCGTCGAGCGCGGCGACGTAGTTCTCGGCCAGCTGCTGGTCGGAGAAGGAGACCTTCCCGACGATGTAGTGCAGGTTGGCCGCACGGTCGGTGCGGAACTCGATCTTGCCGCCCTTGATGTCGGACACGGCCTTGGTCACGTCCATGGTGACGGTGCCGGTCTTGGGGTTCGGCATGAGGCCGCGGGGGCCGAGCACGCGGCCCAGCTTGCCGACCTTGCCCATCAGGTTCGGCGTGGCCACGGCCGCATCGAAGTCGGTCCAGCCGCCGGCGACCTTCTCGATCAGATCGTCGTCGCCGACCTCGTCGGCGCCGGCCGCGAGCGCGGCCTCGGCCTGCGCACCGGTCGCGAAGACGATGACGCGGGCGGTCTTGCCGGTGCCGTTGGGCAGGTTGACGGTGCCGCGCACCATCTGGTCCGCCTTGCGGGGATCCACACCCAGGCGCATCGAGACCTCGACCGAGGCATCGAACTTGGCCGGGGAGGACTTCTGCGCCAGACGCAGCGCGTCCAGCGGGGTGTATGCGCGGCCCTCTTCGATCAGGGCTGCACCGTTCTTGTATGCCTTGCTACGGAAACCCATGTCCTCAGCCCTCCACCGTGATGCCCATGGAACGAGCGGTGCCCTCGACGATCTTCGCCGCGGCCTCCATGTCGTTCGCGTTCAGATCAGGCATCTTGGTCTCCGCGATCTCGCGGACCTGTGCCTGGGTGATCGTGCCGACCTTGTCGGTGTGCGGGACGGCGGAGCCCTTCTGGAGGCCGGCGGCCTTCTTGATGAGCTCTGCGGCCGGCGGGGTCTTCGTGATGAAGGTGAACGAGCGGTCCTCGTAGACCGTGATCTCGACCGGGATGATGTTGCCACGCTGATCGGCGGTGCGATCGTTGTAGGCCTTCACGAACTCCATCATGTTCACGCCGGCAGCGCCGAGCGCGGGACCCACGGGCGGCGCAGGTGTGGCCTGGCCGGCCTGGATCTGGAGCTTGATGACGCTCGCGATCTTCTTCTTGGGAGCCATTGCTCTTCCTTACTGTGGTGTGGTCCGGGCGGAGCTCATCACGCGCTCCTCCCACTGCAGGGCCCGTTCCCGCACGCGGCGGGGACAGGTCCGGGATGCGACGCTACCTGCACGTCGCGGCGGCGTCGACCGGGATCGGGGGTGATCCTGGTCGTACTCGCGCGGCCGGGCGGCCGCGCGCCGCTCAGATCTTGGCGACTCAGATCTTGGCGACCTGGTCGAACGCCAGCTCGACCGGGGTCTCGCGTCCGAAGATGGACACCAGGACCTGGAGCTTCTGGGACTCCGAGTGGATCTCGGAGATGGTGGCCGGCATGGTCTCGAAGGGACCGTCCATGACGGTGACGGACTCGCCGACCTGGAAATCGGGGACCTTCTGCGCGGCGGCGGCCTTGCCCGCACCGGCGCCCGAGGCCCGCTTCTTCTCCGGCAGGCCGACGGACGGCTCGAGCATGGAGAAGATCTCGTCGAAGCTCAGCGGCGTCGGGTCGGTCGCGTTGCCCACGAATCCGGTCACGCCGGGGGTGTCGCGCACGACTCGCCAGGACTCGGTGGTCAGATCCATGCGGACCAGCACGTACCCGGGCACGCGGACGCGGCGGACGATCTTCTTCTGGCCGTTCTTGACCTCGGTCGCATCCTCCATCGGGACCTGGGACTCGAAGATGTACTCCTCCATGTCCTGGGTCTCGGTGCGCGTGGCCAGCTGGGTCTTCACGCGGTTCTCGTGACCGGAGTAGGAGTGGATGACGTACCACTCGCCGGGGGCGGAGCGCAGGTGGCGCTTCAGCTGCACCAGCGGGTCCTCCTCCGCGGGCTCCTCGGCGGCGTCAGCGTCCTCACCCTCGGCGAACTCGCCCTCGGCGGCATCCTCGACCGCCTCCGCCTCGTCGGCGGTGCCCGCCTCGGAGTCCTCGGCGGCCGCGTCCTCCACGGCGGGCGCGGCCTCGTCGACCGGTGCGGCGGCGACCGCGGGCTCCTCGTCGTTCGTGGCGTCGTTCGTGCCCGCGGGCGCGTCGGCGCTCTGCGGCGCGGGGTCCACGGCGGAGGAGGAGAACGAGAGGGAGTCGTCGAGGTGCTCGTAGGACTCGTCGGGGGTAGAGGTCTGATCGCTCATCGGCGGGAACCTGCCTTCCTGGCGGCGTGGAACTGATCGGTCACGGTGCGGTGTGCGGGGCGGCGGGACGGCCCGCGGCTCACAGGTCGGGGACCGTGAAGGCGATCCTGGACAGCCAGCTGAACACGGCGTCGAGGCCGAAGATCAGCAGGATCATGAAGACGACGAACATCAGGACCGTGATCGAGTACAGGATCAGTTCCCGCCGCGTCGGGACGACGACCTTCCTCAGCTCCGCGATGACCTGGCGGATGAACAGACCGATCGCCAGGAACGGGTTCTTCGACCCGGAGCCCTGGGCGTCGGCACCGGTGGGCGTCGACGGGGCGTTCTGGCTGGAGTTCACTCTGGGCTGTCCGATCTCGTCGAGGTCATCCGCATCCGATCGGATGATCCCGACCGGACCGGCAGGGCAGACAGGGCTCGAACCTGCAACCTGCGGTTTTGGAGACCGCTGCGCTACCAATTGCGCCACTGCCCTTCATGAGGACCAGACCTCATGAGGTCATCTCCGCGCACCCTCGGGAGGACTCGCGATTCTGACCAGCGACCAGCATACAAGCCGCGGGGACCTCATGCGAATCGATCTGCGCCAGATCACAGGACGAGGAGACGCAGGCCACTCCCCCGCCGCTCTCCTCCCCCGTGGCCGGCGGGCGCCTCCGAGGTCCGTCCACCAGCGCGTCGGTCTGGCGGCGCGCGGCGGGCTCTGCCACGATAGTGGGGTGACCACCGACGATGCCAGCATCCCCGCGAACAGCCCGCAGTCCTCTCAGCACTCCTCCCCGCATGCCCGCATCTCGCAGCGGGTGGGGATGATCCAGCCCTCCGCGACGCTCGCGGTGGACGCCACGGCCAAGGCGCTCAAGGCCGCCGGCCGCCCCGTGATCGGCTTCGGCGCCGGCGAGCCCGACTTCCCCACCCCGGCGCACATCGTCGAGGCGGCGGTGGAGGCCGCGCAGGATCCGCGCAACCACCGCTACTCGGCCACCGGCGGCCTCCCGGAGCTCAAGCAGGCCCTGGCCGGGTCGTTCTCCGGCTCCACCGGCCTGGAGATCGATCCCGCGCAGGTTCTCGTGACCAACGGCGGCAAGCAGGCCGTCTTCCAGACCTTCGCGACCCTCCTGGACCCGGGTGACGAGGTCATCCTCCCCGCGCCCTACTGGACCACCTATCCCGAGGCGATCCGGCAGACCGGCGCCACCGAGGTGCCGGTGCTGGCCGGGGTCGAGCAGAACTACGTGCCCACCGTGGAGCAGCTCGAGGCGGCCCGCACCGATCGCACCCGCGCGCTGGTGCTGTGCTCCCCCTCGAACCCCACCGGCGTGGTGCTCACGCCCGAGCAGGTCGCCGAGATCGGTCGCTGGGCGCTCGAGCACGGGATCTGGGTGGTCACCGACGAGATCTACCAGTCGCTCACCTACGAGGGGATGCCGTTCACCTCGGTGCTGAAGGCGGTGCCGGAGCTGGCGGAGACCACGGTGCTGCTGGGCGGGGTGGCGAAGTCCTTCGCGATGACCGGCTGGCGCGTGGGCTGGATGGTGGGCCCGGTCGATGTCATCAAGGCGGCGACCAACCTGCAGTCCCACCTCACCTCGCATGTCAACAACATCGCGCAGCGGGCGGCGCTGGCCGCGCTGACCGGTCCGAAGGAGCCCGTCGAGGAGATGCGGGTGGCGTTCGACCGCCGGCGTCGGCTGATCGTCGAGAAGCTCTCCCAGGTGCCGGGCTTCACGGTCCCCACCCCCACCGGCGCGTTCTACGCCTTCCCGGACGTCTCCCAGGTGCTGGGCCGGACCCTCCGCGGCCGGGAGATCACCACCTCCACCGAGCTGGCCACCGTGATCCTCGAGGAGGCGGAGGTCGCCGCGGTGCCCGGTGAGGCCTTCGGCGCCCCGGGCCACCTGCGCTTCTCCTACGCCCTGGCCGACGACGACATCACCGACGGCATCGACCGGGTGATCGCGCTGCTGTCCGAGTGATGCTCCGCGCATGAGTGCGGTCGACGGCGCCCGCCGTGATCTCGCCTCGCTGCCGAAGGCGCACCTGCACCTGCACTTCACCGGGTCGATGCGCCCCGCCACGCTGTGGGAGCTGGCGGCGCAGCGGGGCATCCGGCTGCCGCGCTCCCTCACCGACGACGTCTCGCTGCAGGTCGAGCCGACGCGTCGCGGCTGGTTCCGCTTCCAGCGCCAGTACGACGCGGCGCGCGCCGTCGTCGATTCCGAGCAGGCGATGCGCCAGATCCTCCACGAGGCGGCGCTGGATGATGCGGCCGAGGGCTCGGGACGGCTCGAGCTGCAGGTGGATCCCACCAGCTATGCCCCGTTCGTGGGCGGGCTGACCCCGGCGATCGAGATCGTGCTGGACCAGGCCGCCCGCTCCGAGCAGGAGACCGGGGTGAGCATCGGGATGGTCATCGCCGCCTCCCGCACCCGCCATCCCCTGGACGCCCGCACGCTCGCCCGCCTGGCAGTGCGGCATGCGGGGCCGGTGGTCGGCTTCGGGCTCTCCAACGACGAGCGCCGCGGCACCACGGCCGAGTTCGCTCCGGCCTTCCGCATCGCGCGCGAGGCCGGGCTCCTGGCGGTCCCGCACGGCGGAGAGCTGCTGGGTCCCACCCATGTGCGGGACGTGGTGGAGCATCTGGGGCCGCACCGGCTGGGCCACGGGGTGCGGGCGGCCGAGGACCCGGCGCTGCTGGAGAGCGTGGTCTCCGCAGGGATCGGCCTCGAGGTGTGCCCGGCCTCCAACGCCTCGCTGGGGGTGGTGGAGCAGGCGGCCGACGTGCCGCTGCGGCGCCTCGTCGAGGCGGGCGCCCAGATCGCGCTGGGCGCCGATGACCCGCTGCTGTTCGGCGCGCGCCTGCTGGACCAGTACGAGACCGCGCGGGCGAGCGGCTTCGACGATGCCGAGCTGGCCGAGCTCGCCGCCTCCTCGATCAGGATCTCGGCCGCGCCCGACGCGGTGAAGGAGCGCCTGCTGGGCGGGGTGCGCCGCTGGCTCGCCGCCCCGGCTCCCGCCGACGGCGGTGCCAGCGCGCCGACGGCGGGACCTCAGCGGTCCTGACCGGCGCCCTCCGAGGGCAGGGCGAGGAAGAACTCCGGGGTCTCGAAGCCCTGGGCGGTGAAGTCCGCCGCGATCTCGGCGGCCACGGTCTGCGCCTGCGCGGCCTCGACCAGGGCGATGGTCGAGCCACCGAAGCCGCCGCCGGTCATCCGGGCGCCATGGGCGCCGGCCCGCCGGGCAGCCTCGACGGCGAGGTCGAGCGGGGGGACGGTCACCTCGTAGTCCTCGCGCAGGGAGTCGTGCGAGGCGTTCAGCAGCGCGCCGAGCTCCGCGACGTGCTCGCGCACGGTGCCGTCCGCGAGCAGTGAGTCGAACTCCCGGACCCGCTGGATCTCGGTGATCACGTGGCGCGCACGACGCCGCACCACCTCGTCGTCGATCCGGGCGAGCAGCTGGTCGAGCTGGGCGGGGTCGGCGTCGCGCAGGGTCGGCACGCCCAGAGCCGCGGCGGCGCGCTCGCTGTCGGCGCGGCGCGCGGTGTACTCGCCGTCGACGTGCGAGTGCTCGGCGCGGGTGTCCGTGATCAGCAGCGCGAGCCCCTGGGAGGCGAGGTCCCACGGCACCGGGCGGGTGGAGAAGTCGCGGCAGTCGAGGAAGAGCGCATGACCCTCCCGCGAGAGCACCGAGGCGGACTGGTCCAGGCCGCCCGTGGAGGCTCCCGCGAAGTCGGTCTCGGCGGTGATCGCGGCCCGCACCCGGTCCAGGGGCCCGGTGCCGAGGCTCAGCAGGTCCTCGATGGCCTCGGCGGCGGCGCACTCGAGCGCGGCGGAGCTGGAGAGCCCGGCGCCCAGCGGCACCTGACCGTCGATCATGATGTCCATGCCGCGGGTGGTCACGCCCGAGATGCGCGAGCTCAGCGCCCACAGCACCCCGGCCACGTAGGCGGGCCAGCCGGTGACGGTCTCCGGGGAGAGGGTTCGGGCGTCGATGTCCAGGACCGTCTCATCCTGGGCGGAGCGCAGGCGCAGACGATTGGTGGGCGTGCGCGCCGCCGCCGCGAAGCAGCGGTGGGAGATCGCCATCGGCAGGCACAGCCCGTCCTGGTAGTCGACGTGCTCACCGATGATGTTCACCCGGCCGGGCGCCGACCAGACCCCGTCGGGCGCATACCCGTAGGACTCCTCGAACAGCTGCGCGGCACGGTCCGCGGCCGCCGAGCGCTCGGGAGCTGCGGAGAGCTCCACCGAGGCCCGGTCGGTGCCGGGGGCGGCGCCCGCGGCAGCGACAGGGGCGGGGCGGGAAACGGGGCGGGTCATGGAGTTCCTTCCGGAGCGGTCTGTGGCCGGGACGCGACGGAAGCAGCCCCCGCCGGGCACGGCGTCCGAGAGTCTAACCGTCGTCTCGACAAGAGCACAGCACCGGCTCCCAGGGTCGACCGCTCCGGCGCTCCGTGTCAGGGCCGTACGGCGAGGCACGCCACCGAGGGGGCGGGGATCGGCTCCGCGGCGACGGTGAGCTCCTCTCCACGGCGCCGCAGCACATCGATGCGGTCCCCCTCCTGGGCGGCGACCAGCACCAGGTCGCCCAGCTGGGTGAAGTGGCGCGGGTGCGCACCCACCGCGACCTCGGTCACCAGCAGCGGACGCATCGCCGAGAGCGAGAGCAGCGAGACGGTGTCGGGCCCGCGATTGGCCACCACCAGTGCGGACTCGTCCGCGGTCAGCTCGAGGTGGGACGGGGCGTTGGCGCCGTCCCGACCGCTGGCGGGGATCATCGAGCGCACGCTCCACCGGTGCGCCGGGCCCTCCATCGCGGAGGGCAGCCCGCGCTGCGGGACGGTCCGGCTCCGGGCCGCCGTCGCGATCATGCCCGAGAGCTCGCAGGAGATGTGGAGCTGATCGGATTCGTGGTCCGCCACCAGGTGGCGGGGGCCGCTGCCGCGACTGAGCGGGATCTCCCCCGCGAGGTCGATCATCCCGGCGACGTCCTGGCGGTACAGCAGCACCCGGTCCAGTCCGAGGTCCGGGACGGCGAGCAGCGGGGTGCCCGGCAGCGCGACCACCTGGTGCGGGTGCGGGCCCCCCAGGCCGTGCTCCGTGCTGTTCTCGCCGCTGTCGCGGAGGTCCCGGTGGTCGTCCAGATCGATCTGCTCGATCGGGATCCCGGCCTCGTCCAGCCGCACGGTGGCCACCGTGCCCGCGCCGTACTGCGCGATGATCAGGGTGGAGGGCTCGGTGCCGCGGCTGAGGTGGCAGCCCCCGGTGCCGTCGACGGCGAGATCCCCGATGACCTCGGCCTCCCGACCGTCGGCCGAGACCCGCACGGCGACCACCAGGGTGGGATCACCCTCGAGCACCGCATGCAGCAGCGTCCCGTCCCGGCTCCAGAGCACGAAGGAGGGGTCGGGCAGGTCCACCTCCGCCAGACGCTCCACGGCCGGTGCGCCGGTGGCCGCGTCGATGGTCAGGCCCAGCAGCTCGATACCGGGCCCGCGACCGGTGCCGCTGCGGGAGTATCCGCCGGCGGCGATCAGTGCGGTGGTGGTCATGGTCACTCCTCGCGGTCGGGGCGCCGCCCGGTGCCGTCCTCGAGGTCCGAGGGCGGCTCGAGATCCTCGAGGAACGAGAGGTCGTCGAACATCGTGGAGGACAGCGCTGTCATCTCACCGGTCATCGTAGACGGCTCGATCACCGCCGCGCGGCGACGTCGCCGGATCCGGCCCGATCCCAGCGAGATCCGCCGCCGCCGCAGGGTGGTGAACGGTGAGGAGATCTCCGGGGTGTACGCGATCCCGCTGCGTCGGAAGTACGGCATCAGGCGCGAGGCCAGCAGCTGTCCCAGCACCACCCCGGCGGCGATCGCGACCGCGATCTCGGCCGCGCCCAGCATCTCCGCGACGCCGGCGCCGAGGTCGTCACCGACCCCCAGGAGCCCGCTGTAGATGCGGCTGCCCGGGACCAGCGGGATCACCCCGGCCATGACGAACGCGAGGGCGGGCGCCCGCAGCCGGTCCCCGAGGACGGTCGCCACCATCCCGGTGGCGAAGGCGGCGATGGCGGCGGCCACGGGGCGATCCAGCGACGCGCTGCTGAGCAGGTGGGCGATGATTCCGGAGCCGGAGGCCACCAGCGCGCCGAACAGCAGCAGCCGGGAGGGGACCTGGGTGCCGACGCCGTACCCGAGGCCCATGCCCAGGCCGGAGATCACCACCACGACCGCAGTGGTGAAGGTCAGCGGCATCGCGGCGCTGACGGAGACGTCGGCCCCGATCACGTCGGCCAGCAGCAGTCCCCCGCGCACCCCGGCGACCAGGCCCACGGTGAGCATCAGCGTCTCGAGCATGCGGCCCGCCGCGGTGACGTACCAGCCGGTGACGGCATCCTGGACCGCACTGATCGAGGAGAGGCCGGCCAGCTGCACGATGATGCAGGAGACGACGACGATCGAGGGACTGACGCTGTGGTCGATCAGGGCGACCAGCACGGCACCGCCCACCGCGACGAAGCCGCCCAGCACCTGGCTGTAGAACGGCGGGATGTTCCAGCGCGCCAGCAGCTCGCCGATCGCGATGAGCAGGCCTGCGGAGATCGTCGCGGCGATCACCACCAGACTGCCCGCACCGAAGAACAGCGCGGCGGCACCGCCCATCACGGCGAAGCCGGAGACCACCAGGGGGATCCGGTACCGCGGCTGGCGCTGCGGGATCGCAGCGGCCTGCCGACGCGCCTCGTCCAGCGGCAGCTCCCCGGAGAGATAGCCGTGGGAGACGTCCTCGAAGGCCGCCAGCCGGGCGAAGTCCTGCACCCGGTCGCTCGCGGAGCGCACCCTGGTGAAGGGGGTCGCGGACTCGTCCGCGAGATAGGAGATCGTCACCTCGTTGAACGTCACCTGGACGGAGACGTTGCGCAGACCGGAGGAGCTGGTCACCCGCAGCACGGTCGCTGTCACCTCGGAGGCGGCGGCACCGTTGGTGAGCAGTCCCTCGCCGATCCTCATGGCGAGGTCGAACACGGCATGGAGCCGGGTGGAATCGGTGGGCACGGATCGATCGTGCCACACCGGCCGGGGCCCGGAACACTCAGCGCGCCACCGCAGAGCGCACAGCGCGCGGCGCGGCGGCCGGGCGCGCGCTCAGAGGTTCGGCGAGGTGGAGAGCACGCCGAGGGAGATCGCGAGCACCAGCAGCACGGCGACGTCGAGGCCCCGGGAACGGACGGCCAGGGCGCCGACCGCTCTGACGGGCAGGACCGCCCGCAGCACGGCCAGGGTGCCCAGCAGCACGGCCAGCAGCAGCCCGGCCAGTGCGGCGGAGAACAGCACCCCGACCACGATGATCACGCCGAGCGCGCACAGGGCCAGGGTCAGCACCCCCTGGCGTCGCAGGGCCGCGGAGACGGTGAAGGGAGAACGTCGCTGCGGCACGCCGTCCATAGTACGGGCACCGCGGGGGCCTCCCCCAGCCGGTTCCCCGGTTAGGCTTGCCGTGGTCGGCAGCGCCGTCGACCTCAGAGCGACCTGGAGGACTCCTTCCCATGACCAGCCCCGGTTCGACGCCCGACCTCGCCACTCGCACGGAGCATGATCTGCTCGGCGACCGTGAGGTCCCCGCCGATGCCTATTACGGTGTGCAGACCCTGCGAGCGCAGGAGAACTTCCACATCACCGATGTCCCGGTGAGCCACTTCCCCCGCCTGATCGAGGCGCTCGCCCAGGTCAAGCGGGCCACGGCTCGGGCCAACCACGGTCTGGGGGCGCTCGACGACGAGCGCGCCGCCGCCATCGAGCAGGCCTGCGCGGAGATCGTCGACGGTGAGCTCCATGAGAACTTCGTGGTGGACGTGATCCAGGGCGGTGCCGGGACCAGCACCAACATGAACGCCAACGAGGTGATCGCCAACCGCGCGCTGGAGATCCTCGGCCATGAGAAGGGCGACTACCAGCACCTCCACCCCAACAATCACGTCAATCTGGCGCAGTCCACGAACGACGTGTATCCGACGTCGCTGCGGCTGGGGATCCTGCTGACCTTCCCGGCACTGGTGGAGTCGATGGATCACCTGATCACCACCCTGCGCGCCAAGGGCGCGGAGTACTCCCAGGTGCTGAAGATGGGCCGCACGCAGATGCAGGACGCGGTCCCGATGACGGTGGGTCAGGAGTTCAACGCCTGGGCCACCACCATCGAGGAGGACGTCGTGCGGCTCACCCGCACCGCCTCGGCGTTCCAGGAGATCAACCTCGGCGCGACCGCGATCGGCACCGGCATCACCACCGATCCCCGCTACGCGCAGCTCGCCACCAAGGAGCTCTCGGACCTGACCGGGATCGATTTCGTGGTCTCCGTCGATCTGGTCGAGGCCACCAGCGACACCGGTGCCTTCGTGACCTTCTCCGGGATCCTGCGCCGCATCGCGGTGAAGATCTCGAAGATCTGCAACGATCTGCGACTGCTGTCCTCGGGCCCCCGGGCCGGCTTCCACGAGATCAACCTCCCCGCGGTGCAGCCGGGCAGCTCGATCATGCCGGGCAAGGTGAACCCGGTGATCCCGGAGGTCGTCAACCAGGTCGCCTTCGAGGTGATCGGCAACGATCTCACCGTGGCCTTCGCGGCCGAGGGCGGGCAGCTGCAGCTGAACGCCTTCGAGCCGGTGATCGGTTTCAACATCCTCGAGTCCACGCGCATCATGACCCGCGCGATGAACACCCTCGCCGATCGCTGCATCGCCGGGATCACGCTCAACGAGGACGTCCTCGAGGACAACCTGCGCCGCTCGATCGGCGTGGTCACCGCGCTGGTGCCGGTGATCGGCTACGGCCCCGCGACGGATGTCGCGGCGACCGCCCTGGAGACCGGGCGTCCGGTCGCCGATCTCGTGCTGGAGCGGGGGCTGCTGGACCAGGCCCGGTTGACGTCGCTGCTGTCCCCGGCCTCGATGACCGCCCCGTATCGCGCCACCCCGACCGGCACCATGCCCGCTCTCTCCGAGGAGCAGATGGACTCCGGGGAGATCACGCGCCTGCCCGAGGATCCTGCGCAGAACCTCTGACCGCTCAGCACGACGCCGCGCTCCGTCCGGGACGGGGTGCGGCGTCGTGCTGTCCGCGGGGCGGGCACGGAGCCCGGCCCGAGGAGAGGCTCAGCTCACTCGTCGGCCTCCTCCATCTTGCCGCGCATCACCAGCTTGGGATCCGGCACGCCGACCACCTCGTGGTCCTTGTCGTCGTACTCGAACTGGGAGAGGAAGTAGCGCATGGCGTTCAGCCGGGCGCGCTTCTTGTCGTTGGAGCGGATGATCGTCCACGGTGCGTACTTCTTGTCCGTGCGGCGGAACATCTCCTCCTTGGCCTGCGTGTACGCCTCCCAGCGATCCAGGGACTCGAGGTCCATCGGGGACAGCTTCCAGCGCCGCACCGGATCCAGCTGACGGATCGCGAAGCGGGTGCGCTGCTCCTTCTGGGAGACGGAGAACCAGAACTTCGTCACGAAGATGCCGGAGTCCACGAGCATGCGCTCGAAGAAGGGCACCTGATTCATGAAGGTCTCGTACTCCTCGGGGGTCGCGAAGCCCATCACCCGCTCGACACCGGCCCGGTTGTACCAGGAGCGGTCGAACAGCACCATCTCGCCCTCGGTGGGCAGGTGCCGGATGTAGCGCTGGAAGTACCACTGCCCGCGCTCGCGGTCGCTGGGCTTGTTCAGCGCGACCACGCGGGCGGTGCGCGGGTTCAGGTGCTCGGTGAAGCGTTTGATGGTGCCGCCCTTGCCGGCCGCGTCCCGCCCCTCGAAGATGATGATCGACTTCTGGTCGTTGTCCTCGAGCCAGTACTGGTACTTCAGCAGTTCCACCTGCAGCTTGTACTTCTCCCGCTCGTACTCGTCCCGGTCCATGCGGGTGGAGTACGGATAGCCCTGCTGCCAGGTGTAGACCGGGTTGCCCTGCGGGTCGATGAGGTCCGGGTCCGGCGTATGACCGTCCTGGACCGAGTACCCCTCGTCGCGCAGATGCTCGATGTATTCGCGCAGGCTCTGGTTGTCAGGGATCTTCACGGTCGCTCCTTCGCACGCGGGGATGGACCAACTCTAGAGGTCCTGGATGACGGGACGGTGGACACCGGGGACTCCGGTGCCGGACCCGCGGTGCGCCCCGCCCCGTCAGCGGCGGGATCGGGGCGCACCGACCGACGGGTCGGGAGGCCGCGGCTCAGTGCGCGAAGTGCCGTGTCCCGGTGAGGTACATGGTCACGCCCGCGGCGCGGCAGGCCTCCAGCACCTCGTCGTCACGGATCGAACCGCCGGGCTGCACGATCGCGCGCACGCCCGCGTCCAGGAGGATCTGGGCTCCGTCGGCGAACGGGAAGAACGCATCCGAGGCGGCCACCGCGCCGCGAGCCCGTTCCGGGGCCTCCTCGGCCTCGCCGGGAGCGCCCAGGGTGTTGGCCCGCGTGACCGCCAGGCGGCACGAGTCCAGGCGGTTGACCTGGCCCATCCCGATGCCGACGGCCGCGGAGTCGTCCGCCAGCAGGATCGCGTTGGACTTCACCGCACGCACCGAGCGCCAGGCGAAGGCGAGGTCCGCCAGGGTCGCCTCATCGGCGGCCTCGCCCGCGGCGAGGGTCCACTGCGCGGGATCGTCGCCGTCGTCGGAGATCGTGTCGGGGTCCTGGATCAGCATCCCGCCCCAGATCTCGCGCAGCTCGGCGCCGCGGGAGTAGCGCCCGGGGAGGCGCAGGATCCGCAGGTTCTTCTTGGTGCGCAGCAGCTCGAGGGCCTCGTCCTCGAAGTCGGGCGCCAGGATGACTTCGGTGAACACGGGTTTGACCTGCTGGGCCATGGCGAGGGTGACCGTGCGGTTGGCGGCGATGACGCCGCCGTAGGCGGAGACCGGGTCGGTGCCGTGGGCGCGGGCGTGGGCGAGGGCGATGTCCTCGTCCTCACGGGCCACGGCGATGCCGCAGGGGTTGTTGTGCTTGACCACGGCGACGGCGGGGAGGGTGTGGTCGTGGGCGGCGCGCACGGCGGCATCGGCGTCGACGTAGTTGTTGTAGCTCATCTCCTTCCCGCCGAGCTGCTCGGCCCCGGCGAGGCCGGGGGCGGTCTCGTCGGTGACGGCCAGGCGCGCCCGCTGGTGCGGGTTCTCGCCGTAGCGGAGGGTGGCGGTGATGCCGAGCTCGGCGGCGTCGGCGTCGGAGAGGTCCAGGATGCTGACCTCCTGGTCGTCCTCGAGCTCGTCGTCCTCGAGCTCGTCCTCGGGTCCCGCGGCCTCCGCCTCGGCGGGACCGTCGAGCTGCTCGAGCATCCAGTCGCTGATCGCGTCGTCGTACTCCGCCGTGCGGGTGAACGCGATCGTCGCGAGCTGCTGGCGCTCGGCGAGGGTGAAGCCACCGGCCGCGGCGGCCTCGGCAGCGATCGCGTAGCCCTCCGGGTCGACGACCACGGCGAGGGAGGCGAAGTTCTTCGCCGCCGCGCGCACCATGGTGGGGCCGCCCACGTCGATCTTCTCGATGATCTCCTCGAAGCTGCCGCCTGCGGCGACGGTCTCGCTGAAGGGGTAGAGGTTCACGACCACCAGGTCGAAGGGGGCGATCTGGTGGGCCTTCAGCTGCTCCTGGTGGGCGGCCAGGCGCTGGTCGGCGAGGATCCCGCCGTGGATGCGCGGGTGGAGGGTCTTGACCCGGCCGTCGAGCATCTCGGGGAAGCCGGTGACGGTCTCCACGTCCGTGACCGCGATGCCGGCGTCACGGATCGTGCTGCCGGTGGAACCGGTGGAGACGATCTCGACCCCGTTCTCGGCGAGGGTGCGGGCCAGGTCGACGATGCCGGTCTTGTCGAAGACGGAGAGGAGGGCTCGGGTCAGGGGACGACGCTCTGCGGTGCTCACGTGGGGTGCTCCTGTTCGGATCTGCGTGCGGTGGGCACCCAGGCGGTCGATGCTCACTCGTGTCACTCCCCGGTGGTCCCCCACCTTCGCCAGTCGTGTGCAACCAGCATATCCGGGACCTGGCGGCGAGACCTCCTCAGGAGGCGGCGGCGAGACGCCGCACCACGTCCACCAGCAGCGGCTGCTCGACGGCCTTGATCCGTGCGTGGAGGGTCGCCTCGGTGTCCTCCTCGCGGACCTCGACCGCGGCCTGGGCGAGGATCCGCCCGGTGTCCACACCGGCATCGACCTCGATGACGCTGCAGCCGGTGATCCTCACCCCGTGGGCGAGGGCGTCCCGGACGCCGTGGGCGCCGGGGAAGGAGGGCAGCAGGGCAGGATGCGTGTTGACGATGCGACCGCCGAAGGCCTCCAGCAGCGCAGGGCCGACGAGCTTCATGAACCCGGCCAGCACCACCAGCTGCGGGCGATGGGCCGCGACCGCCTCGGCGAGGGCCGCGTCCCAGGCGGCCCGGTCGGCATGATCGGCCAGGGGCACCACCTCGGTGGGGAGGCCTGCGGCGCGGGCATGCTCGAGGCCGCTGGCGTCGCGATCGGCGAGCACCGCCACCACGGCATAGGGGCAGTCCTCGGCGCGCTCAGCGGCGAGGAGGGCGGCGAGGTTCGAGCCGGTGCCGGAGATGAGGACGACGACGGGGAAACGGGTCACCGCTCCAGCGTAGTCGGGCACAATGGACCCGATGAACAGCGACTCCCCCTCCGGCCCGTCCACGGACCGGGCAGCCCTCCGGTCACGACGACTGACCAGCGCCCTGACCCTGGCGATGCTGGCCTCCTGGCTGCTGATGCTCTCGCCGCTGCCCTACTCGCTGCTGTCCGGACTCGCCGGGCTGGTCGCCCTGGTCCTGCTGATCCTGCTGATCGTGCGGGCGTTCCGGGAGCGACGCTTCACGATGGCGGCGTTCGGCATCCTGCTCGGGGTGCCGGCCATGCTCCTGATCATCGGCGGGGCGGCGCTCGATCTCGCGTTCTACGGCCCGATGGCCGAGCTCGAGCAGTGCCGCTCCACCGCCATCACCGAGCAGGCCCGGACCGGGTGCACCTCGGCGGCGGAGGGCTCGATGGCCGACTGGGTCAGCGGTCTGTTCGGCGGCTGAGCCGGTTCCTCCGCCGCGCGGGGTCCGCGGGGGGTGCCTGCTCCTCGGCCGGGGCGTCCTCGGCCCGGTCCCGGTCCGGCTCGGCCGTCGGCAGCGCCCAGGCATCGACGTCGGGGTCCTCGTCCTCGGGGTCCTCGGGCTCGACGACGGACTGCACCGGGGCGTGACGCCGGGCGAAGCGCGCCAGCAGCGCGCTGCGTGCGGCTTCCGGGTCGTGCTCGTCGGCCCCGTCGTGCGCGCTGGGCGTCCCCCCGTCGTCATGCTCGCTGCGCTCGGCCGCCTCGACCCGTGCCCGTACGGAGCCGAGCGTGCTGCGGGTCCAGGGGATCAGCGGGGTCACCAGCACCCCGAGCACGAGCGCGGTGCTCGCCACGACGATGACGATCAGCGGCAGCGCCAGCGTGCTCATCTGCGGCCCCAGGTGCACCAGGCGGCCGTCCCCGATCCCGCCGGTGGACAGGCCGGCCAGCAGCAGGCACACGACGATCACGGAGAGCGGGTAGGCCGCCCAGGCGGTGATCTGCTCGCGCCGCTCGAGGTGGGCGACGTCCTGCACCAGCCGCACCGCGCCCAGCGCGACCGGGATCGCGGGCAGGATCATCAGCAGCCAGAGCGCGGCCGGGAAGTCCCCGGGGTCGGGGAGGGCGCCCAGCATCGGCAGCGCCGGGAGCACTCCGGTCTCGGCGCCGTCCAGCGAGATGCCGGTGGAGGTCCCCACCCCGACGGTGCCGCCGAGCAGCACCGTGAGCGCCCACACCGCCACCAGCGGGAGCAGGGCCAGCTGGATCAGGGTGAGCACGGTCCCGCCGACGATGCCGGGGGCGAGCCCCTCGAACAGCGCCGCCTGGGCGGGGACGGACAGCAGCAGCAGCACCACCACCAGCGCCATGCCGAGCCCGCACAATCCGGTCACCGCCAGCAGCACTGCCCGGGCGACGTCCCCATAGGGAGCGGGCAGCAGCTCGAGCACCCGCACCCCGGGCACGGTATCCGTCGGCTCCCGCCGCAGCGACCACAGCATGCCCAGGAGCCCGCCGGCCACCGCGACCATCAGCCCGGAGACCACCGCCGAGGTGAGCATGGGCGAGGTGTCCACGCTGCGGCCGATGCCGGCCAGCACGGCCAGCCCGACCGCGTACACCAGCGCATACATGCCCAGTGCGGAGCCGGCGTCGCGCAGCGCGCCGGTGCGCAGCACACCGTCGTCCCGCACGGGCCGCAGCGCTCGGCCCACTCGACGCATCGACAGCGCCGAGAGCAGCAGCAGCAGGATCAGCAGGCCGAAGGGGGTCATGGTCACGGGTCCGTCGATCACCCCGGTGTCCACCATGACGCCGCCGCCGTGGCCGAGCACGAGGATGCTCAGGCCGATCAGGATCGCGTCCAGCGCGGTCGCGCTCGAGGCGGTGCCGGCGACCTGGGCGGCGAGCGCGGGCACGACCACCACGGCCAGCGCGATGCCGAGCGAGGACAGAGCCCCGAGCACGCCCCGGACCAGGGGCGTCGCGATGCTGTCGACTGTGCTGCTCACGCGCGTGCTCCTAGGGGAAGAGTCTCGATGGGACGCGGAACCGGGGCGGCGCGTCCCGAGGGGCCGGGTCGCCGGTCCATGGTCGCACCTTCGCACCGCTCTCCTGCGCATCTGCGGCCGGGACACGGGTCACGCCCACGCGCCTCCAGGTGCCGCATAATGGCACGGATGTCTGCCTCCATCCTGCCCTCCGACGCCGCCGACGAGCCCCCGGTGGTCCTGCACGTCCGCACCCAGCGCATCGAGGAGGCGGTGGACCTGCTCGGGCACGTGCCCGCCGCGGTCAGCGGTGCGTGGCTGCGCCACGGGCAGGGGATGGTGGCGCTCGGGGAGGCATGGTCGGTGCGGGCCGACGGGCCGCACCGCTTCGCGGCCACCGGCGCCGCCTTCCGCGCCCTGGCCGCCCGCGCCCGCGTCGACGACGAGGTGCGGGTGCGCACCAGCGGTCTGATCGCGCTGGGCAGCTTCTCCTATGCCGACTCCTCGCCGCGCCCCTCGACGCTGATGGTGCCGCGGGCCCTGCTGGGCGTGCACGACGGCGAATCCTTCCTCACCGTGGTCGGGGTCGACGAGGAGCCGCTCCTGCCCACCAGCTGGCGGGACCTGTTCCCCTCCTCCCCGCTGCCCGCCGATGCCGTGGAGCCGCTCGAGGTCGAGGCCGATCACACGCCGGACGAGTACCAGGCCCTGGTGCAGGAGGCGGTCGCGCAGATCCGGGACGGTCACGCCGAGAAGGTCGTCCTCTCCGAGCGCACCGCGGTGCGCACCCCCGACCCGCTCTCCCCCGCCGTGATGCTCACCCGGCTGGCCCGTGCCTACCCCAGCACCTGGGTGTATCACCTGGAGGACGTGGTCGGTGCGAGCCCGGAGATGCTCGCCCAGACCGAGGACGGTCGGGTCTTCTCCCGGGTGCTGGCGGGCTCGCGCCCGGTGGCCGACGACGGGGAGCTGGACGAGGTGGATCGGCGCGCCTTCCGCAGCGACTCCAAGGAGCTGTCCGAGCATGCCTTCGCCGTGGACTCGGTGGTCGAGCGGCTGGCGGGCCTGGCCGCAGAGCTCGAGGTCTCCCCCGAGCCGTTCGTGCTGCGCCTGCCGGGTCTGGAGCATCTGGCCTCGGATGTCTCGGCGCGTCTGCGCAGCGGCACCACCAGCCTCGACGTCGCCTCGCGACTGCATCCCTCGGCCGCCGTCTCGGGCACGCCGCGGGAGCGGGCCGACGAGATCATCGCGCGTCTGGAGCCGCACGATCGCGGCGGCTACGCCTCACCGGTGGGATGGATGGATGCCGACGGGGACGGGCAGTGGGCGATCGCGCTGCGGATGGCGCACCTGGTCGCTGAGCGGACGGTCGTGCTGCAGGCCGGGGGCGGTCTGGTGGCCGCCTCGGATCCGGTCTCGGAGCATGCCGAGGCCCTCGCGAAGTGCCGGCCGATGCTGCGGGCGCTGCGCGGGGAGCACGGCGCCTGAGTCCTCACGGCGCCCTGCTCGACCGGGCCGGCGGCGCTCCAGCCTCAGGAGGAGCGCACGCCGAGAGTGATCTCGACGCTCTGCAGGGCACCGTCGCGCACCACCTCGAACTGGTGGGTGGAGCCGATCTCCAGTCCGCGCACCACCCCGGTCAGTGCCGCCGCCCCGCCGACGGGAGTGTCGTCGACGCCGATGATGAGATCACCCTTCTTCAGCGATGAGTCGGCGGCCGGGCTGTCCGGCTCGATGCTGATCACCTCGGCGCCGCTGTAGGTGGCCGCGCCGTCCGAGGCGGTGCCGTTGGTGCTGGTCACTCCCACGAAGGCATGCTCGGCGGTGCCGTCCTCCTGGAGCTGCTCGGCGATCATCGTGGCGGTGCTCGCCGGGATCGCGAAGCCGAGGCCGATGCTTCCGGCCTGGCCGGAGGCATTGGGGATGCTGGCGATCGCGGTGTTGATGCCGATCACCTGACCGGCCGCGTCCACCAACGGGCCGCCGGAGTTGCCGGGATTGATGGCGGCGTCGGTCTGCAGCGCCGAGGTGTAGGTGGCCTCCGCACCGTCGCCCTGCTCGCCGGAGGCGGTGACCGGCCGGTCCACGGCGGAGATGATGCCGGTGGTGACGGTGTTCTCGAGTCCCAGCGGGGTGCCGAGCGCCATCACCGGCTGGCCCACCTCGACCGTCGAGGAGTCCGCGAAGGTGGCGGGCTGCAGACCCTCCGGCGGCGATTCCATACGGATCACCGCGAGGTCCGTGGTGGGGTCGGTGCCGACGACGGAGGCCGGATAGCTGAGGCCGTCGCTGGTGCTGACCTGGATCTCCTGGGCGCCCTCGACGACGTGGTTGTTGGTGAGGATGGCGCCGTTGTCATCGAGGATCACCCCGGTGCCCTGGGCGGTGCCCGCCGAGGTGGCGACCTTGATCGCGACGGTGCTCGGGGAGACCTGATCGGCGACCGCGGCCCAGTTCGGGGCCTCCCCGGTGATCGCCGCCGCCGGCTGCGCCGCGGAGGTGGAGCCGGTCCCGGGCTGCGTCGAGACCTCCGGGTCCGGGTCCAGGAACTGGTCGTAGACGACGACGCCGCCGAGGGTCGCGCCGCTGGAGAGCATCATGCCGAGGACCACCAGGGCGCCGACCCCGCCCCAGCCGGGGCCGCGGCGGGGCGCGGCGGGGGGCGCGGTCGCCGGTGCGGGGGAGGTCCCGGCCGCGGGGGTCTGTGCGGCCGGGAACGGGGGCGGCGGGGTCGCAGCACCGTGGGCCGCGGTCGGTGTCGGTCCCGGGTGGTCGTGCCTCCGGGCGTCGCCGCTCGGGGTGTCATACCCCCAGGCGCCATCCCGGGGGGCGTCGTGGTCCGGCGCGTCGTGCCCGGGGGCGCTGCGGTCGGAGCTGCCGTACGGGTTCTCCTGCGGGCTGTGTGCGTCCTTCATGGGATCCATACCAGCACTCCTGTTCAAGAGTTCGTCGAATCTTCGCTGGACGTCGGCTGGACGACCAGCACGCGGAGACGGTCGGCAGGCACCGCGAGAGCCTCGGGGAGCAGTGCGGTCGTGACGCGGTGGGCCTCGGCCCCGAGGGCGGCCGCGGCCGCAGCGATGTCGGCACCGTGCGGAGTGGTGAAGAAGCGTCGCAGCAGGCCAGGGGGTGCGGCGGCATGCTCGAGCCCGGAGAAGATGCGACCGCCGCCATCGTCGACCACGACCACGTCCAGCACGGGGCGCTGCTCCTCCGGGCCGATCAGCAGGCCGGTGAGGTCGTGCAGGGCGGTGAGATCACCCACCAGCAGCCGGGCCCGGCCGGGCGCACCGTCCGCGCCGTCGGCGACCGCCGCCTCGCGCGCCAGGGCGATCCCGCCGGCCATCGCGGTGGTGCCGTCGATCCCGGCCAGGCCCCGGTTCGCGATGACCCGGGCGGCGGTGGGGCCGGCGTGCTGCTCGAGGTCGCGCACCAGGCTGGAGGAGCCGAGCACCAGCACATCGCCCGCGCCGGAGGACTCCCAGACGGCGAGCGCGGCACGCTGCTGCCAGCTGCTGGGCAGGGCCTCCGCGGCGGTCGCGGCTGCAGCGCGCCAGGCGGTGAGGTGCGTCCGCCGCTCCTGCGCGGGAACGGGCGTCTGCTCCTGGCCGACGGCGGTGGGGACCACGAGGCTCGCGCGGCGAGCGACATCGGCCCAGTCCAGCTGCCGATCGACCACGATCACCTCGACGTCCTCGGCACCCAGCAGGGCACCGACGACGGGACGGGAGAGGGTGGGGCGGCCGAGCACGATCGCCCGCTGCGGGCGCAGCGGATGGCCCGGCTCCGCCATCACCTCGCGCAACAGGGCGGGGTATCCGGGGATCAGGGTCTCGCCGTGGCGGGCACCGGAGCTGGGCTCGGCCAGCAGCGGCAGTCCGTGGTGGGCGGCGAGCTCGGCGGCGGCGGGTCCCGCGCCGTCCCCGGCGACCACCACGGTGCGCCCGTCCACCGGCACCGGCTGCGGCGGTGGGGGCGGTGAGCCGACCCGCCGGGTGAGCACGATCCGCTGCCGGGAGGTGCTCACGGGCTCCGCAGCGGTCTCCGTCGTCGGGCGCGGCACCAGCGGGTCGCGGAAGGAGAGGTTCAGGTGGACCGGGCCGGGATGCTCCCCGGTGGTCGCGGCCAGCGCCCGCGCCGCGGTGGAGACCGCGGTGCGCAGCTCGAGCGGGGTGGCTGCTCGGGCGGTGGGGGCGGGCAGGTCCACGGCCAGGCGCGCCAGGGACCGGAACATGCCGGCCTGGCGGGTGGTCTGGTTCGCGCCCACCTCGCGCAGCTCCGCAGGCCGATCCGCGGTGAGGACCAGCAGCGGGATCCGCGAGTGGTGGGCCTCCATCACCGCGGCGTGCAGGTGCGCGGTGGCGGTGCCGGAGGTGGTGACGACGGCGGCGGGACGGGCGGGATCGTGACGGCTCAGCCCCAGCGCGGTGAAGGCCGCGGCCCGCTCGTCGATGCGCACATGGGCGCGGATCCGCTCCCCCACCTCCTCGGCGGCCAGGGCGTACACCAGCGGCGCGGAGCGGGAGCCGGGTGCGAGGACCGCGTCCCGCAGCCCGAGCGCGGCCAGGGCGCTCCACAGCGCGACGGACTGGTCGACCGCGCCGGAGCCCGTGGGGCGGGGGGCCTGGATCCAGGCCGGCGGGATGATCGGGGCGGTTCGCTCATGCACCCTGCCAGCGTAGTGCGCCGGGGGGGGGCGGGCGGCTCAGAGCCGGTCGGTGCAGGCGGTGAGCCGTTCCTGCCAGCGGGCGGTGAGCTCGGGCCCCGCCGCGTGCCGCTCCAGCAGCTCCGGGGCCGGGTCCCGGCGGCCGACGGGCAGCATCCCGCCGCCGGCGTGCAGAGGCGGCGCGACGAGGTCGCCGGTGAGCAGGGGCGCGGTGCCGAGCCCGCACGCGTACGGCAGCTCGGCCAGGGCGGCGGCGAGCGCGATCCCGGCGCTGAGGCCCACGCTGGATTCGAGCGCGGAGGAGACCACCACCGGCAGCCCGGCCTGCTCGACCAGCTCCAGGCATCGCTGCACCCCGCCGAGCGGCTGCACCTTGATCACCAGCAGGTCGGCGGCCTCCGCCCGCACCACCCGCAGCGGGTCCTCGGCGCGGCGCACCGATTCGTCGGCGGCGATCGGGATGTCCAGCGCGCGTCGCACCGCCGCGAGGTCCTCGAGGGCGGCGCAGGGCTGCTCGGCGTATTCGAGGCCTCCGGCCGCCCGGTCCAGGACGGGCAGTGCCGTCAGCGCCTCCTCGCGGGTCCAGGCGGCGTTCGCATCGATGCGCAGGCGGGCGGCCGGGCCCATCGCGTCGCGCACCGCCTCCAGCCGGGAGGCGTCCTCGGCGATGCTCACGCCGGGGTCGGCGACCTTGACCTTCGCCGTCGTGGCACCGCCGACCCGTGCGAGGCGGTGGGCGAGCATCGGCGGCACCACCGGGATGGTGACGTTGACCGGGACCTCCGCGCGCAGCGGAGCGGGACGCTCGGTGGTGGCGTCGGCGAGGGCGGCGCGCAGCCAGGTCGCCGACTCCGCCGCGTCGTAGTCCCAGAAGGGCGAGAACTCGGCCCAGCCGGCGGGCCCGTGCAGCAGCAGCCCGTCACGCTCGGTGATCCGGCGGAACCGGGTGGTCATGGGGATCGACCAGGCACGTGCCTCGTCGATGCCCAGGTCGCGCAGGACGGAAGGGATCTGCATGCTCCCCAGGATAATGAGATGACGGGCCGGAGGCGAAGCGGACAGGATGTGCGCGTGACCTCAACGCACCGCCCCGCCACGCTGTCCGTCCCGAGCCTGCGCCCCGTGCGCGCCGGTGACGCCCCGGCCGTCCTGGACGCCCACCGCTCCGCCGCCGACATGGCCCGCCAGGGCACGGTGACCACGCTGGCGCAGGCCCGCGAGCAGGTGGCGTGGCTGCTGGCCGCAGACCGTCGGTCGACCGCGATCGTCGACGGTGCGGACACGCTCCTCGGCCTGGTGGCGCTCAGCATCGACGCCGAGAACCGCCTCGGCTGGTTCTTCTACTGGCTCCACGCCGCCCACCGCAGACGGGGCCTGGCCGCGCGGGCCGCTGCCGCGGTCGCCGCTCGGGCGCTGACCCCGTCGGCCGCCGGGGGCTGGGGTCTGGAGCGGCTCGAGCTCGGGCACCGGGTGAACAATCCGGCCTCCGGCGCTGTGGCCCGGGCCGCCGGCTTCGTGCACGAGGGCACCGAGCGCGGGAAGTTCCTCGTCGACGGCGACCGCGTGGACGTGCTCACCTTCGGACGGCTCGTCACGGATCCGTCGCCGGACACCGCCGGACTACCCTGGCAGTCATGACGACCGCACCCGTTCCGCTGCCCCGTCGGGTCTCCGACACCTTCGACCCGCACCGCTGGCGGGAGGTGCCCGCGGCCGAGCACGGCGGGCCCGCGCTGAGCGACATCACCTACCACCGGGCGGTGGAGCGGATCGAGTCCGCCGACGGCGAGCGCACGGAGCGGGACCTGCCCACGGTGCGGATCGCCTTCGACCGGCCCGAGGTGCGCAACGCCTTCCGGCCCCACACGGTCGACGAGCTCTACCGGGCGCTGGACCATGCCCGGCTGGACACCGGGGTGGGCGTCATCCTGCTCACCGGCAACGGCCCCTCCCCCAAGGACGGCGGCCATTCCTACTGCTCCGGCGGCGATCAGCGGATCCGGGGCCGGGCCGGCTACGAGTACTCCGCGGAGGAGGCGTACGGGGAGACCGCGCAGGTGCGCACCGGCTCCTCCGGACGGCTGCACGTCCTCGAGGTGCAGCGCCTGATGCGCACCATGGGCAAGGTGGTGATCTCCCTGGTCAACGGCTGGGCCGCCGGGGGCGGGCACTCCCTGCATGTGGTCAGCGACCTCTCGATCGCCTCCCGGGAGCACGCCCGCTTCATGCAGACCGACGCGAACGTCGGCTCCTTCGACGGCGGCTTCGGCTCCGCCTACCTCGCCAAGCAGGTGGGCCAGAAGCGGGCCCGGGAGATCTTCTTCCTCGCCGAGGAGTACTCCGCCCAGGACGCCTACGACTGGGGCGCCGTGAACCGGGTCGTCGACCACGCCCGGCTCGAGGACGTGGCGCTGGAGATGGCGGCCCGGATCGCCACCAAGTCCCCGCAGGCGATCCGGATGCTGAAGTTCGCCTTCAACCTGGCCGATGACGGGCTGATGGGCCAGCAGGTGTTCGCCGGGGAGGCCACGCGCCTGGCGTACATGACCGACGAGGCCGCCGAGGGCCGCGACGCCTTCCTCGAGAAGCGCGATCCCGACTGGTCCGCCTTCCCGCACCCGCAGGGCTGAGATGAGCGCCGATGCCTCACCCACCCCAGACCTGCCCTGGCTGGTCCCGCCGGTCTACGACGCCTCCGCCGCCTCGCTGACCGCCCACGCCGCGGCGATCGGCGAGATGATGGCCGGCCGCGCCCGGCTGTGGCTGGGCCCGTTCGACCCTCCCGCGCAGCTGCCCGCCGGCTTCGAGGACACGGCGCTGGTCGTCCCCACCTCCGGCTCGACCGGCACCGCCAAGGCGGTGGCCCTGTCCCGGCCGGCGCTGCTCGCCTCGCAGGACGCGACCGCACAGCTCCTCGCGGCCGACGGCACCGCACCGGAGACCGGCGGCCACGGCTTCTGGCTGCCACTGCTGCCCCCCACCCACATCGCCGGGGTGCAGGTGCTCGCCCGCGCCCACCGCACCGCCCAGGTGCTGGGCCTTGCCGCCCCCGCACTCCCGGACCCGCTGCCGGACCTGCGCGGCCACTTCGATTCCGATGCCTTCACCGAGCTCGCCGGTCCGGTCCTGGAGCAGGCCACCGGTGCCGGTCTGCCGGCGCTCACCTCGCTGGTGCCCACCCAGCTCACCCGCATCGTCACCGGGGCCACCGGGGCCGACGCCCGCGCCCGCGGGATGCTGAAGCGCTTCGCCGCCGTGCTGGTGGGTGGCGCCGCGACCAGCCCCGATGTGCTCGCCCGGGCCCGTGCCCAGAAGATCGCGGTGCGCACCACCTACGGCTCCTCGGAGACCGCGGGCGGCTGCGTCTACGACCGCGTCCCGCTGCCGGGGGTGGAGCTGGGCCTTGTCGACCCCGATGCCGCCGGCGCCGGACGGCTCCGGATCGCCTCCCCCACCCTGTCGCTGGGCTACCTCACGGCCGACGGTGGCACCGACGCCTCCCCGTTCGTCGGGGAGCCGCCCCGCAGCTTCCTCACCTCCGACCTCGCCGAGCTCGATGCCGGCGGGACGCTGACGGTGCTGGGCCGGGCCGATGACGTCATCAACACCGGCGGCCGCAAGGTCCTGCCCCAGGACGTGGAGCGGGCCATCGACCGCTCGCTGATGCTGCGCGGCATGATCCGGGCGAGCGTGGTGGTGGGGGTCGCGGATCCCGAGTGGGGCCAGCGTGTCGAGGCGCTGGTGACCCTCGAGGACGGGGTCCACCCGGACGAGGCGACCGCCCTCGTGCGTGCGGCCCTGCGCACCTCCGAGGTGCCCGCGCACATGGTTCCCAAGCGAGTGCACGTCCTCGAGCGGCTCCCGCTGCTGGGCATCGGGAAGGTGGATCGCGCCGCCGCCCGGCGCCTCGCCGCGGAGACCAGGATGTGATTCCTTGCCGGGCCCGGTTCCGGACTCTGACCGCGGCGTATCCTCGTCACGGCCGCTGAGCGGCGGCCGCGGTTCGCCCGCCGGATCCTCGAGGAGCACGATGGCCAGCCTGTCGCAGTGGGTGCAGGGCGCCCGACCCCGCACCCTCCCCGCCGCCCTGGCCCCCGTCGCCGCCGGCACGGGTGCTGCTGCGTGGCAGCTGGAGGCGCTCCACGGGGAGGTGGACTGGGCGCTGGTGGTCCCCCGGGCCCTGCTGGCCCTCGCGGTCTCCTTCTGCCTGCAGATCGGCGTGAACTACGCCAACGACTACTCCGACGGGATCCGCGGCACCGACGACGACCGGGTGGGGCCTTTCCGCCTCACCGGCTCCGGCGCGGCGCGGCCGGCGACCGTCAAGCGCGCGGCGATCGCCTCCCTCGCTATCGGCGGTCTGTGCGGGCTGGTGCTGATCGCGCTGGCCCAGATCTGGTGGACACTCGTGATCGGCGCCGCCGCGATCGCGGCCGCGTGGTTCTACACCGGCGGGAAGAAGCCCTACGGCTATCTGGGGCTCGGCGAGCTGTTCGTGTTCGTGTTCTTCGGCCTGGTGGCCGTGAACGGCACCGCCTTTGCGATCACGGGCGCACCCACCTGGGTGGCGCTGCTCGCCTCGGTGGCGATCGGCCTGCTGGCCGTCGCCCTGATGCTCACCAACAATCTGCGGGACATCCCCACCGATGCGCTCTCCGGCAAGCGGACCCTCGCCGTACGGCTGGGCGAGCGCGGCACCCGCGCCCTGTACTCGGCCGTGGTGCTGGCGCCCTTCGCGCTGATGGTGCCGGTGATGGTGGTGCAGTGGCCGGTCGCCCTGGTGGTGCTGGCGCTGCCGCTGGCGCTCTTCCCGGTGCGGACCGTGCTGCACGGCGCCGCGGGGCGCGAGCTGATCCCGGTGCTCGGGGCGACCGGGCGGCTGGAGCTGGTCTTCTCCCTGCTGCTGCTCAGCGGTCTTCTTCTCTGACCTCGTCCCGGTCACCGAGGTCCGGCAGGCCCGCCGGGTCCAGGCTCTCCGCGTCTCCGGCGGTCACGTCGCCCGTCGCGTCGGGACCGCCGGTCGGGTGGTTCCGGTCCTCGGTCGCGGTCTCGGCGTCGGCCTCGTCGAGCACCGCGTCCTCGTACTCGGCGTCCTCGTCGACATCGTCGGCGCGGCGCGCCGCCCGACGCTCGTCGGCCGCCTTCCAGCGCAGCGCCGCAGCATTCCGCAGCCGGTCCAGGAAGAGGATCGAGATCAGCATCGCGATCAGGGCTGCGAGCACACCGGCCAGCACCAGGCCGAGACCGACCAGGGTCAGCAGCCACCACAGCAGGACCCAGAGACCCAGACGGACGACGGCGTAGAGCAGGAACGGGCGCATGGGTCCAGGGTAGTTCTCCCGGCTGTGCCCTCTCGCCACGGTCGCTGCGCCGCAGCGGCAGCGGCGCAGCCTGCTCGGCACAGCGCCCACCCACCCGGCGATCAGCTGCGTTGCCTACACTTCGGCCATGGCCCGCGGCATCATCGCAGTTCTCTCCATCGCCCTGACCGTCTTCGCGCTCGCCGACTGCGTGCAGACCGAGGACGAGAAGATCAAAGGGTTGCCCAAATGGGCCTGGATCGTGCTGATCGTGCTGCTCCCGTGGGTGGGCCCGATCACCTGGCTGTTCGTCGGCAGGGCACGCACCCTCGGCGGCGAGCAGCCGCGCCGCAGTGGCCCGGTGGCTCCCGACGAGGACCCCGACTTCCTGCGCCGGCTCGACGAGGACATCCGTCGCGAGCGGCGGGAGCGCCGCGAGCAGGAACCCGGCGAGGGCGACGGAGCCTAGTCCTCCTCGCCGTCGCGCTCGTCGTCGCGGTCCTCGTCGTCGCGCTCGTCGTCCTCTTCCCGATCGTCGTCGTCGCGCTCGTCGTCCTCTTCCCGATCGTCCTCTTCCCGATCGTCGTCATCGTCGTCATGCTCACCGCCGCCTCGCACGAGTGTGAACTCGACACTGGCACCATGCTGGCCGGTGATCGTCACCACCGTATCTCCGCCGACCCTGTTCACGGCTGGTTGGTCGCCATCCTCGGAGTTCTCCAGGCGCCAGCGGCCGCGGAGAACCACCTCGGTCTCCGTCGAAATGCTCTCGTTATGCTGCCACCACCGGGTATACGGGCTCTCGTCGCCGACGTAGGTGTCTCCGTCGTACTGTTCCTCGTCCCTGCCCCGGTACAGGTGCAGGTCCGGGTCCGTCACGGAGAATGCGGTCGCCCTGCCCTTCGCGACAATACGGCTGAGCACCAGGGCCTGGCGACTGGTCGAACGCACGATCGAGCCCTTCACCAGCTCGGTATCGGGCTCGAAGATGGTGTGCGCCGTGACCCGAGATTCGGTATCGGTCACCACATGGGCAACCCGATTCCGCTGGTCGATCACAATGGGTCCGTGGTGGCCCTGCACCTGCTGCGCCAGCTCGGCGGTGCGCTGCTCGCCCCCGTGGACCAACAGCACGTACGCGTAGCCTGAGTCGTGCGGTGCAGTGCCGTGGTCGAGGTATCCCAGCGCGAAGACGCCGCTGCCTTCCCCACGACCGTCTTGGTTCGGTGTGGTCTGCTCGCCGGTGCCGTACGTCAACTCCGGACCCGCCATCACGACGTAACCGTTGCCCGCTGGGTCGGTGACCCAACCGGAACCGGATCGCACATCCTGAGGCTCCGCCATGACCTCCGGGGAGGCTTGGAACAACGTGGTGCGGGTGGGATTCTCGTGGTCGGTGTTGCGAACCCCCGAGCCGAGAGCGATCACCCGGTCGCCCACCATGAATGCGGAGATGCGTGCAGTATGCGTGGGGTCGTAGTCGGGGTGCTCCTTCACCTCCATGCCGAAGAGGCTCGCGTGGCCTGCCATCACACCCGCGCCGCCGAAGCGGGATTCGGTCAGCACCATGCTCTGGATCTCGCCGGTCAGATCCACCTCGAGTCGGTCGAAGGGGAGCGTCTTCGTGGTCGTACCCGGGATGAAGTTCCAGTCATACCCCGACGGCGTGATGCCGTTGTCGCCCTGGATATCGGACCAGGCGTCGTCGTCGGTATCCGTCAGTGCCGTGATCTGGCCATACGTCTGATAGCGCCCATAACGGTTGGCCAGCGGATAGATCTCTGCTGACCAGATGTAGCGGTTGTGCCCCCGCACGGAAACCTGCCACTCGTCCTGGCGGCTCAGTCCGAGTGCGCCGTAGGGCGAAGCCCAGTAGCCGTTCGGCGCAGCCGCCTCCTCGATGCCCTCGGCAGCGAACTGTTCGTCCATCTTCAGCATCCACGACGACGGGTTGTCCGCAGGAACGAGGCGGCGGAACATCGAAGCGTGGTATTCATCGATGCCCTCGCTGCCGTCCAGTGGGTTACGACCCAGTAGGGCGTGCAGATTCACCAGGCCGCGGACATTCATCCTGGTGTTCTGGTGACGGCCGGACAGGCTCAGCGGATAGTCCAGGGTGTTGGTCAGCAGCATCTGATGCCGCAATGCCGTCGTCAGCACCTCCTGCCCCGCCGCGCTCAGCGCGAAAGTGGTTCCAGCCACGTCGAGGAGCACAGGGATGCTGCCCGTGAGCCCGTCACGCCCGTAGAGGGTGTAGGGGCCGTTGTGGTGGTAGATGGAGCCGTCCACCTTGTATCCCCCGTCCAGGCCGGGACTGTAGGAGTGCGCGTGATCGATCCAACTATGGAAGGAGCGCAGCCGGCCCACCTTCTCCTCCCAGCTGTCCGCGGTGAAGCAGGTGGTCAGCAGCCCCTCCAGGAGTGTGTTGAGCACGTCAACCAGCCCGCTGCGGTGCCACTGTTCGTCGAAGTCGTAGGTGAGCCTGCCGGTGCCGACATACCATTCCAGGGCTGCGGAACAGCGCGGCCACAGGCCACGCTCGCGCAGCAGCGGCTCCATCAGCAGCAGCGCATCCACCCACGAGCGGATCCCGTAGCCCAGGTGGTGGATGGTTCCCTGCCCGGATCCGGCGGCCCACCCCTGGTCGAGCAGGTGCACCATCATCCGCAGCACCAGCTGTCCCGAGCGCCGTGCAGCAGCGTCGTCACCGTCGCGATGGGCGGTCTGCCAGGTCTGCGCGGTGCGCAGGCCCAGGTCGTCCCACAATGTCCGAAGTTTTGTGCCGTCGGAGATCTCGATGACGGCGGCACGGTAGTCGGGTGGGATCACCTCCAGTTGCTTGTCGTAGACGAAGGAGCCCACCGAGCCCGGGCGCAGCGCATCCCCGTCCGCATTCGGATCGGCCAGTTCGGGGATGCCGAACTTCTCGAACTTCTGCTCCAAGGCTTCCAGCGCTGCCGCCGAGTAATCGCGTTCATGCTGATGCCGCTGCAACAGCCGGTCGTAGACCTTCTGAGCGTCGTCGATCTCCTGAGAGCTGACATTGCCAGTGTCGAAGCCGGGTTCGGCCTGGAGCTGCCAGTAGGTGTGCAGTCCCAGCCAGTGGAAGTTCGGTTCGTTCCGCAGATCGGGGGCAACATCGGGGACCTGCAGGTCCGGCGTCACTCGATCCGGTCGAACCGACACATTGGGCGCGAGCTGATCGATCCAGATCGTGCCGGATTCATTCGGGGCCACGAGCCAGATGCGGTTCATGTCTTGGTGCGGATCACCTTCGAGGTCCCGGTCGTACCGCAGCCATACGGTGCGCCATCCGCTGAAGTCGAGGTGGACGTCCTTCCACGCATCGACTCGACTATCGCGCCCGAACTGCAGGCGCAACCGGCCATCGACGGCCGTCTCGTTGTAGAGCCACACGGCGAAGTGGTCGACCTCTGTGGGTTCCGCTGTACCGAGGTGAAGACGGTTCTGCACGCTCAGTCGTGCACCTGGCCGGTAGTCCCAGCGCAGCGAGTGTCGTCCCACTTTGGCATGCGCACCCGAAATCTCCATTGCACCGGCGGAGACGCTGAACGTGCTCGGCACCGTCGTCTCGAGCAAATAGATGGGCTTGTCCAGCCCGAGCAATTGCGTCTCGAGGACGGCCGCACTCACCGGTTCGGCCGGAGCCGCGCCGGCGATGGTCGTCGTGTACGGCGCGATCGCGGCCGTTCCCGCGAGGACTGCGGCTCCACGCAGTACACCTCGGCGCGAGAGCGCCATGCCCATCGCTTGCTTCTCGGCAGGGTGTGCGTGCGTGGTCGCGCCGCAACCGGACGAATCGGCTGCACGCCGGTTCGCAATTGGAAAATCAGTCATGGGGCAATAACTCCTTTGTTGTTGACTCAACCAGGACTTTAGAGAGTCACGAAGAGAGAATTAAAGACTCATTCCCACCGAACTGTTCGTCTGCCCCGCGCTCAACAGCAGGTCACCACCTGGAGCGCACCACAGGGCGCACTGTGGAAACGCAAGAATCTGCGCGATGAGCCAGCTGATCACGCGCTGAGGCGCTCCCGCGGCGGGCTCTCGACAAAGCTCATCAGCTCGTCGACGGCCATGATCTGCCGCTGGCGATCCTCTGCGGACCTGGGTAGGGGGAGACTCGCCGGTGCTGGGCACGCTGCCGGATGGCCTGTCCGTCGCCCGCAAAGGCCCCGGCCGGCCGCGGACGAGACCCGACATGCTGCGCGGCGACAAGGAGAGCTCATCTCGCGCGATCCGGCGGGGTCTGCGGCGTCGAGCCCTCAGGGCAGTGATCCCCGAGCCTCGTGAACAGCAGCAGCACCATCGAGATCGCGGCTCATCCGGTGGCCGCTCCGTCGCCTTCGACACCGAGGGGTATCGCGGCCGCAATGTGATCGACCGCGGCTGCAGCGACGTGGAGCAATGGAGCGGTCCGGCAACCCGCGACGACGACCTCGGCCTGACCGTGCGCGTCGGAGCCGGCCTCCGAGCCATCATCCGGTGGCTCCACCTGCTCTGGAGACAAGCCCTAGGGGTCTCCCGGGGCTCAGAGCCCCGAGTAGGAGTGCAGTCCGTTGATCACCGTGTTGACGATGGTGTAGTTGAAGACCACGGCCACGAAGCCGGCCAGGGCGAGCCCGGCGGCACGACTGCCGCGGAATCCGCCGGTCGCCCGGGCGTGGAGGTAGGCCGCGTAGATCACCCAGATGATGAAGGTCCACACCTCCTTGGGATCCCAGCCCCAGAAGCGGCCCCAGGCCTCACGGGCCCAGATCGCGCCGAAGATCAGGGTGAAGGTCCAGCACACGAACGCCACCGAGTGGATGCGGAAGCTCAGCGCCTCCAGCACCGTCGAGGACGGCAGGCGGTCCAGCACATGGCCGAAACGACCCCAGTGCTCGGGATGCTCCTGCCCCGCGGACGTCAGCTCCCCCAGGGCACGTTCGTGGCGAGCCTGCAGCAGCTGCATGCCGGCGACCACGGCGCCCAGGATCGACAGGGAGGTGGCGATGATGGCCACCCCGATGTGGATGTAGATCCAGTGCGAGTTCTGCAGGCTGGGGGTGAGGTTCGCGGCCGGCACGATCCAGAAGGTCTGCGCGAGCAGCAGCACCAGCAGCACGGGGCCGACCACGAAGGTGCCCAGCGCCCGCAGCTCCGCACGCTTGATGCTGAAGACGAGGAACGCGAGCATCACCACGGCGGTGCTGGTGGTCGCGAACTCGTACATGTTCGCCCACGGCACCCGCTGGGTGGCCAGGGCACGGGTCAGCACCCCCACCACGTGCAGCACGGTCGCGGCCCCGGTCAGGAGGAAGGCGAAGCGCTGTGCGCTCATGGTGCCCCTCCGGTGCCCGGGACCCTCGGAGGGAGGCAGGCTCCGGCCGTCAGCCCCGGCGGCCATGGCCCCGCCCTCTGCGCCTGCTCCCCCGCCGGCGGCGACCGTCGCGGTCTGGAGCGTGCGCGCGCCGGGCTGCCGCTCACGGGCGGCCAGGCGCGCATCGCTGCGGCGCTGCGAGGAGGACGCGAGATCGGCGCCGAAGCCGATCAGGGCGAGCACATAGAGGACGATCGTCACCACGAGGGCGAGGTTCGACACCTCCGCCAGCTGCTCATTGATCACTGTGCACTTCCTTCGGAGGGATGTTCCGCGGCCCGTCCGGGCCGTGCTTGGTGGGGGTCGTGCGGACCGTCCGAGGTCCCATCCTGCGCCTCCGTGAGCGAGGAGGCCAGGGCTCGGACGTCGTCCTCGAGCGCCGGGTCGTCGCTGCGGGCGAGCCCGGCCACCTCGAGCACGGTGCCGTCGACGCTCTCGCGCACCCGCACCCAGACGCGCCTTCGGGGCACGAAGAGGGAGAGGATCAGCCCGCCGACGGCGACCAGCGCGCTGAGCAGGATCCAGCGCTCGAAGGGGTTGTGGGCGATGTCGAAGGCGGCGTAGCGGCGCAGACCGTCGAAGCTGACGGTGGTCCCGTCCGGGAGCTCGAACTCCTGACCGGGGTAGAGGCGGATCAGCACCGGGGCACCGTCCTGGCCGACCACCGGGGTCAGGGTGGTGAGGTCGACCTCGTAGGCGTTCTGCGGGATGCCGGAGTCCAGTCCCAGATCGCCCTGGTGGACGGTCAGCGCGAGCTGGGGATCCAGCGCATCGGGGAACAGCGAGTGCGGGCCCTGCTCGTCGATGGTGCCGGTGGGCAGGAAGAAGCCGACCACCGCGGTCTGCTCGGGCCGGGCGTCGGGGGCCTTGATGACCACCTGCGAGGTGTAGCCCACATCCCCCATCGGCACCGTGATCACGGGCCCCTCGGCGACGACGTCCCCCTCGGGATCGGTCACCGTGATCGCGGGGGCGTACCCGTTGCCGAGCAGGTACATCGACGCGCCCTTGACGTGCAGCGGCTTGTTGACCTGCACGGTCCTGGAGATCTCCTGGCCGGGAGTGGTCACCTGGACGTCGGCCTCGAAGGAGCGCGGCTCCCCCACGCTCCCGCCCTCCCCGGGCTGGACGTAGGTGGCGCGGAAGTCCTCGAGGGTGAAGCGGAAGTCCGGCATCTCGGTCTCATCGAACCAGGCCCCGGACTCGAAGGAGTCGTACTGGGTCAGCGAGTTCGCGAAGCCCTCGCCCTCGATGACGGTGATCTGCCCGCGGTAGCTGGTCAGCTGGCCGCCGGCGATGCAGATCAGCACGCCCACCAGCGCGATGTGGAAGGCGAGGTTGCCGGACTCGCGCAGCAGTCCGCGCTCGGCGCTGACGGAGCGGGCGCCCGCCTCCTCACGGACCTCGGTGCGATAGCGCGAGCGGCGCAGGGAGCGGCGGGCGCGCTCGATGAGCGCATCGGCGTCGCCGTCGGCGCCGGCCAGCTCGACCCGGGTGTACCCGGTGAAGCGAGTCAGCCGGGAGGGGGTGCGCGGCGGTCTCGCCCGCAGCTGCTTCAGGTGCACGCCGACGCGCGGCACGATGCAGCCGATCAGCGAGATGAACAGCAGCAGGTAGATCGCGGAGAACCAGGGCGAGGAGAAGACGTCGAAGAACCCCAGGGCGTCCAGGATCTCGCCCCAGCGGCCGTTCTCCTCGAGGAACTGCTCGGTCAGCGCCGGATTCACGCTGCGCTGCGGGTACAGGGAACCGGGCACGGCCGCGATCGCGAGCAGCATCAGCAGGACCAGGGCGGTCTGCATGCTGGTCAGCTGCCGCCAGAGGAACAGCAGGGTGCCGCGCAGGCCGAGGGAAGGGGCGCTGGGCGGGCGCTTGCGATCGATCTCCGGTTTGCTGCTCCAGGCGCTGCTCTCCGCCGCCTCGCCCGCGTCCGCAGGAGTGCTCGTACGCTTCTCGGTCATCACACCACCGGCTCGAAGGTCGCGACCATGCCCTGCAGGTGACTCATCCAGGTCGCCCACACCCCGGTCATCAGCAGCACGCCGATCGCGATCAGCAGCGCCCCGGAGAGCAGGCCGATGGTGCGGCGGTGGGCGGAGAGCTTCTTGCTCAGGCCCAGCGCGCGCTCGAACAGCAGCGCGAACAGCACGAAGGGGATGCCCAGGCCCAGCGAGTACGCCAGCGAGAGGACCCCGCCGCGCAGCACCCCGCCGTCACCGCCGTCCAATGACAGCGCGAGGATCGCCGCGTAGGTGGGGCCGATGCAGGGGGTCCAGCTCAGGCCGAAGATCAGCCCCATCAGCGGGGCGCCGAGCAGGCCCGCGTCGGGCTTCTTCGAGGAGACCGGGCGGGTGACCGACACGCGGGGGAAGACCCCCATGAACACCAGGCCCATGAGGATCACCACGGCGCCGGCGATGCGGTTGATCCACAGCGCGTGCTCCTGGAGCAGATAGCCCAGCATCCCGGCGAAGCCGCCGAGGATCATGAACACGACGGCGAATCCGGCCACGAACAGCGCGCTGCCGGCCAGCATGCGCCCGGTGGCGGGCCGGGAGCGCTTCGCTCCCGGGGCGGTGGCGCTCTGGCCGGCGAGGCCGGAGACATACCCGAGGTACCCGGGCACCACGGGCAGCACGCAGGGCGAGAGGAAGGCCACCAGGCCGGCGGCCGCGGCGACGGCGAGCGCGGGCAGCAGGGAGCCGGACAGCGCCGTGGCCTGGAAGGCCGCTCCGAGGTCACCGGGGGTCATTCGGCGACCACCGCATCGATCATCGCGCGCAGCACGGAGGGATCGGCGGCGCCGGAGATCCGGGCCGCGACCCGGCCCTGCCGGTCGATGACCAGGGTGGAGGGCACCGCATTGGGGGCGACCTGTCCGCGCAGGGAGTACATGATCTCGGCGTCGGGGTCCGGCATCGAGGGGTAGGTGATCCCGTAGGTCTCCTCGAAGGCGGCCGCGGGCCCGGCGGAGTCGCGCACGTTGACCCCGATGAAGAACACGCCCTGGTCCTGGTACTCCTCATGGATGGCCTGCAGGTGCGGGGCCTCCTCGCGGCAGGGCGGGCAGGAGGCGTACCAGACGTTGAGCACGAGCACCTCGCCGCGATGCTCGAGGGAGGAGAACTCCTCCCCGTCGTAGGTGGTGCCGACGACCTCGAGCGGCTCGCCGCGATCTGCGGGCGGGATCTCGGTGGCCACGCCGTTGCCCGAGACGTACCCGGAGTCCCCGGAGCTGTAGCGGTCGCTGGTGTCGGTCCCGCAGGCGGCCAGCAGGAGGGCGGCGGAGAGTCCGCCGACGCCGCCGAGCAGCGCCCGACGGGTGGGTCGACCGGGCAGGGAACGGGCGCTCACGTCAGCGTGCCCCCGGTGGCGTCGACCGCCCCGGCGTAGAGCGCGGCGGCCGGCTCGGCGTAGTCCACGCCCGCCAGGTGGGGGCCGACGAACCGCAGGCTGGTGACCGAGCACAGTCCGCACTGCCGGCGGCGGGGATCGTGGAACAGGGGCTTGCCCTCGGCGCTGAGCCGGGTGACCCAGATCGGCAGCTGGTGCAGCACCAGCACCGCTTCCCGGCCCTCGGCCGCGGCGCGCGCGTCGTGGACGGCGGAGACCACGCGGGCGACCTGCTCGCGGTAGGGCTCACCCCAGGAGGGGCGGAACGGATTGGTGAACCAGCGCCAGTTGCGCGGGTCGCTGAGCTTCGCCTCGCCGTGGCCCATCCGCTGGCCCTCGAAGTGGTTGCCCGATTCGACCAGCCGCTGGTCGGTGACGATCTCGAGCCCGTGCGGGCCCGCGATCGGGGCGGCGGTCTGCTGGGCGCGCAGCAGCGGGGAGGAGCGCACCAGGGCGACGTCGGAGTCGGCGAGGTGGTCGCCGACCAGCGCGGCCATCTGCTCACCACGGTCGCTGAGTCGGTACCCGGGCAGGCGTCCGTACAGGATGCGCTCGGGGTTGTGCACCTCGCCGTGACGGACGAGGTGGACCGTGGTGGTGGTCATGGGGCGGTTCTCTCTCCTGCTCTGGCACTGCGGGCTCGGACACGAGCCGCCTCACGGTACCAATCCAACCTCCGCGTCAGCGGGGAGCGGCGACCTCCTGGTGAGCATCCGGACATGAGACGGCGACGGGGGCGTCCACGGCGAGGGTCTTGCCCAGGATCCGGCCCAGCTCGAGCAGATCGTCGTGGCCGATGACGTCCAGCAGCCGCTCACGCACGGAGCGCACGTGCGTGGGAGCGGCGCGCACCAGCATCGCCTCCCCGGCCTCGGTCAGCTGCGCCTGCCGACCGCGACCGTCGTCCGTGCAGCGCACCCGCTCCACCAGCCCGCGCCTCTCCATCCGGCCGATGGTGTGGGTGAGGCGGGAGCGGGAGTGGACGACCTGGTCGGCGAGCTCCGACATGCGCAGGAACCCGTTCTCCGCCTCGGACAGGCGCACCAGGATCTCGTACTCACCGAGGGTCAGGTCGATCTCCGGATCGGACTGCAGCGCCTCCCCGAAACGATCGGCGAGCAGGGTGGTGGCGTACAGGAAGGTGCGCCATGCCTCCTGCTCCGTGCTCGTCAGCCAGAGGTCCTCCGGCGTCGACGCCCTGTCCTCAGCACTTGACACTGTGTCATCCATCACGCTCTCCTCTGTCCTGGGGCTGATGCTTGCCATCATCGCCCAGTGTAGTTTACGTTTCAAGCATAAGCCCGGTGGTCGCCCCGCGTGCCACCCCGCCCCGATCATCTCAAGGAGACCTCTGATGAACGACCTCACCCCCGGCACCTGGACCCTCGACCCCGCCCACACCTCCGCGGCGTTCACCGTGCGCCACGCCGGCATCTCCAAGGCCCGCGGCCAGTTCCAGGACATCAGCGGAGTCCTCGAGGTCGGCGAGGCCGGAAAGAACCTCTCCTTCACCACCACCCTGAGGACCGAGTCGATCAACACCGCCCAGCCGGACCGCGACGACCATCTGCGCAGCAGCGACTTCTTCGACGCGGAGAACTTCCCGGAGATCCGCTTCGTCTCCACCGCGGTCGAGGGGGACGCCCTCACCGGTGACCTCACCATCCGCGACATCACCAGGTCGGTCGAGCTGGACTTCACCTACGAGGGTGCGGCCACCGATCCCTTCGGCGTCTACCGCGCGGGCTTCACCGGCGAGACCTCGATCTCCCGCAAGGAGTTCGGCCTCACCTGGAACGCGGCCCTCGAGGCCGGCGGCGTGATGGTCGGCGACGACGTCAAGATCCTCATCGAGGCCGAGTTCACCGCTCCCGTCTCCGCCTGAGCTCCGCTCCCCAGCGGTCGGCGCCGCACGATGGCCTCGCCACCGCCGATAGGGTTCGCCCCATGACCGCTCCGCGCATCCCCTCCCCCCGTGACCCGGACGCCCGCGTCCTCTACCTCACGCGCGAGGGCTGCCATCTGTGCGAGGAGGCCCTGCCGGTGGTGCGGGCCGAGGCCGACCGCGTCGGCTCCACCGTGGAGGTGCGGGACATCGACGAGGACGAGCGACTGCGCGCCGACTGGGACTACGACGTGCCGGTGATCATCGTGGACGGAGCGGTCCATGCGAAGTACCGCGTCGAGGCCCAGCAGCTGCGGACGGCGCTCGCGCGTCGGCCCTGGTGGCGCCGCCTGACCGGCCGCGCCTGACGCCCGGGACGGCCCTCGAGCGGCCCACGGGCGGCGCCCCCCGCGCCAGCGGACAGCCCCGTGACATGCATCGGCCCCCGCCAGTTGGCGGGGGCCGATGTGCGTCACGCAGCGATCACTTCTTGTTGCGACGCTGGTGGCGGGTCTTGCGAAGCAGCTTGCGGTGCTTCTTCTTGGACATGCGCTTGCGTCGCTTCTTGACGACAGAACCCATAGGTTGCCTCTGTTCTGCAGGCTCACGCCTGCGGGATGGTGCAGCGGATCAGGTATGCGCGGCCCGCGGAGACTGCACGGAACTCGTGCGGGCCCGACGCCACGGTCGACCAGCCATTCTACACTGCCATGCCGAACGCTCAGCCGTGCGCGAGTGCGAGATCTCTCGCAGCATTCCGGGCGAGGGCGAGCTCCTCGGACACCGCGGAGACCACGTGGTCCTCGGCCACCGCACGCACCCGGGCGGTCAGCACCCGGCGGGCCCGGGAGCGGTGCCAGGCCCCGATCAGTGCCGCGATCACCCCTCCGGCCAGGCCTATCAGCAGCCCGGCGGCGATCCCCAGCACCACCAGCACCGTGGGCAGCGGGATCGGGATCCACAGCTCCTGGACCATCGGCATCGGCGGCGGCGGCACACCGAGGAAGGCCAGCAGGGCGTTCAGCGCCAGCCAACCCAGCCCCACCACCCAGGTCAGCAGCGCCAGCCACTGCAGCACGTCCAGCACCGGCCACCACCAGGAGGTGGTCCTCGCGCGCAGATCGGCGCCGGCGACCGCCTGGTCGAGCGCATCCGGCAGCTGGTCCTGCCCGGACCGGGCGGCGGTGCGCACGGCGGCCCGCCAGGGATCGCTGCCCCCCTCGGAGGCGGCGTCGGCGAAACGGCGCACCCCGCCCGAGGCGCGGGCACGGGCGGCGGCATCCGGCTCCGGCAGCGAGGTGCGCTCCAGCCCCTCCCCGTCGCGGCCCCGACCGATGCCGAGGCGGCCCAGCGGGTCCGGGCGGACGCGGCGGACCCAGCGCAGCGGCGGCCAGCCCACCTTCCCGGCGGCGCGGAAGCGGTAGGAGGCGCCGACGGCGCGGGCCACCGGCTCCACCCGGGCGGCGGTGGCGAGGTCCTCGACCAGGGCATCGATGTCCGCGGGCGCGGGCTGCTCGGCCATGCCCGTCGGATCCGCCGCCTCCTGCAGGGACTCTGCGGCCCCGCGCACGTCGGCACGGTGCCGGGAGGCGATCGCCTCCCGACTGCGGGCGATCTGGAGCAGGTGCTCGCGCAGCTCCACGACCCCGTCGCCGGTGCTCGCGGAGGTGGCGAGCACGGGGGCCTGGTCGAGGCCGTCGGCATGGGCGAGGGCGGTCAGGGAGGCGAGCACCGGCTCCTGCTCGTCCTCGCGGATCAGGTCGATCTGATTGAGCACCAGCACGGTGACCGCGTCGTGCCCGGCGAAGGGGCGCACGAACTCCTGATGGATCACGGCATCGGCGTACTTCTGCGGATCGGTGACCCACACGATCACGTCGACCAGTCCGGTCATCCGTTCGGCGACGGTGCGATTGGCGCTCTCGACCGAGTCGAGGTCCGGCAGATCCAGCAGCACGATGCCCGGGGTGCCCGTGCCGGGACCGGCCTGGGCCGCCTCCCGGCGGGCGCGCCGGCCGGCCGGCGGCCGGGAGGCGGCCTCGATCAGCGCGGTGTCGGTGCCCTCGAGGTGGTGGCGCTGCTCGACCTCGAGCCAGTCCAGCAGGGCGTCGCTGCCCCGCTCCCCGACCACGGCGGCGACGGGCGCGGAGGTCGTGGGGCGGCGCACCGCGGCCCGGGTGATCTCGGCCCCGACCAGAGCATTGACCAGAGAGGACTTGCCGGAACCGGTGGCGCCGAACAGGCCGATGACGGTGTGCTCGGCCGAGAGCGCGCGGCGGCCGTCGATGCGGTCCAGCACGTCCCGCGAGGCCACGACGGCCCCGCCGGGGGCGACCCCCTCGAGCAGGGTGGTGGCGCGCTCGAGCGCCTCGATCCGTGCGGCCAGTGGGGCCGACCCCGTCGCGGAACGGCTCAGCAGCTCTCTCATACGTCCTCCCGGATGTCGCGGGCGAGCTGGGCGAGGGCCGCGGCGTCGGCGTGCAGCTGCGCCGCGGAGCCCTCCGCGGCGAGGGCGTCCAGCCGGTCGAGGAAGAGCTCGCAGCGTCCTGCGACCAGCGCATCGAGCCGGTCGGTGAGCCGCTTGCGGGCCAGGGCCGCCATGCGGCGCACGGCCTCGTCGCCGAAGATCGTCTCCAGCAGCTTCTGTCCGACGACGGCGGTCGCGGCACCGGCCCCGACCTCGAGACCGGTGGGCACGAAGGCGGTGGAGGCGAACACCACCACCATCAGGGCCACGCCCACCGCGTTGACGCCCAGCGAGAGCAGGCGGGCCTTCGTACGACGATCGGCGCCCTCGGCGCGGACCAGCTCCAGCACATCCCCCTGCCAGGCGCGGATCTCGGCGTTGACCTCCTCGCCATAGCCGTCGGGGAGGCGGGAGAGGTCCTGGCCCTCGGCGAGCTGTCGGCCGGCGGGGGCGGCCCGCCAGGCGGCGTCGGCCCGCTCTGCGCCACGGGCCGTCTCGTCGATGACCACGTGCACCAGGCCGGTGCCCAGCGCCTGCTCGGCGGCGATCGCCGGGGCGGGCTTCCCGCCGACCAGCTGGCCGAGGCGGTCACGGGCGCGGGTCACCAGGGACTCGACCCCGCGGAAGAATTCCCCGGTGCCCACCACGTCCTGCCAGCGGGCCAGCACCTCACCGCGCAGCAGCGAGCCGTCCCCGAGGGCGTCGTCGATCCGCTCCCGGGCCCCGGAGAAGGCGGTGACCGCCTGCTCGCGAAGGCGCTGTCGCTCGGCGTCCTGCAGGGCGGCGTGCTCGGCGATCCGGGTCGCGGAGCCGGCCAGGCCGTCGATCGCTCCGGCCAGGGTGCGGCGCGCGATCCGGCCGCGCCCCTCCCCGTCGGCGGCGAGGCGGGCGAAGTGCTGCTGCAGCTCGGTGACCACCGCGGGGGGCAGCATCCCCGCGGCGTCGAGCTCCGTCTCGGGGACCAGGAACAGCCGATCCACCTCCACCCCCTGTCGCTCGAGCATGCCGCGCAGATCGTCGGCGAGCTCCTCGGCGACGCCCTCGCGAGCGGGGATGCGGTTCATCACCACGTCCACGGTCACGTCGCGCTCGGCGGCGGTGCGCAGCACCTCCCAGGGCACGGCGTCCGCGTAGCGGTTGGCGGTGGTGACGAACAGCCACAGGTCCGCGGCCCGCAGCAGCTGCCGGGCCAGCTCCCGGTTCCCCACGGCGACGGAGTCGATGTCCGGGGCGTCCAGCAGCGCGAGGCCCTGCGGGATCCGCTCCTCGCCGTGCAGCTCGAGGGAGGTCGCCGGGTCGAGGTCGCCGGTGGTGTCCCCGCTGTGGGGCGCCTCGGGATCCCGCCGCTGGCCGGCATGGACGCGGGCGAGGCCGGGCAGGATCCGGGTGCCGGTGAACCAGGCCTCGTCGAGGGGATGGTGCAGCAGCACCGGGCGCCGCGTGGTGGGGCGGATCGCCCCGGAACGGCTCACGGGGTGGCCGACCATCGCGTTGACCAGGGTGGATTTGCCGGCGCCGGTGGAGCCGCCGATCACCACCAGCAGGGGGGCGTCCAGCGAGTCCAGGCGCGGGACCACGTGGTCGCCGAGCTGGGAGAGCGCCGCACCGGTCTCCTCCCGGGCCTGTTCGGCGCCCTCGACGGGCAGCGGCAGTTCGAGGGCGCGCAGATGCGCGGCGAACGCCTCGAGGACGGCGGTGGTCCCAGTCGTCATGTCTGCCCCTCGATCGATGCGCACGTGTCTCGTGCGTCATTGTGGCAGGAGGAGACGCAGGGGCCGGCGTGAACGGCCTCCGGGAGGATCAGTCCAGGTACGGATCCAGACCCCAGTCGGGGAAGACGGCCCGGCGCACCGCCTGGACCGCCCGATCCAGGGGGTCCCCCGGATCGAAGCCCCGCGACCAGTCCCCCGCCGCCACGGGATGCCCGTCGCCGAAGGTGAGGATCCCCGGTTCCGGGGAGAGACCGTGCTCCGCGCGGGCGGCCTCGGCCGCCGCGAGGAAGGCCTCCGGCAGCGGCGCCGTGGCCTCGATCGGCGCACCGGTGACGATCGCGACCAGATGCGCCCAGGAGCGCGGCACCACGTCGATCACCGCGTACCCGCCGCCGCCGAGAGCGAGCCAGCGGCCCCCGCAGACCTCGTCGGCCAGCTCCCGCATCAGCAGCATCACCTCGCGCTGCGCCTCGAGCGAGACCGAGAGGTCCGCCAGCGGGTCCAGGCGGTGGCTGTCCGCGCCGTGCTGGGTGACCAGCAGCGTGGGCCGCACCGCCCGCACCAGCGCGGGGACGGTGGCGCGGATCGCGCGCACCCACCCGTCGGCCGTGGTGCGCGAGGGCAGGGGCACGTTGATCGCGGTGCCCGGGGCGCCGGGACCCCCGGAGTCCTGGACGAAGCCGGTGCCGGGGAACAGCCGCTCCCCGGTCTCGTGGACGGAGAGCGTGATCGCGCGGGGCTCGTCCCACAGCATCCGCTCCACGCCGTCGCCGTGGTGCACGTCGACGTCGACGTACATCACCCGCTCCTCCCCCGCGTCCAGGGCGTGGCGGATCGCGACGGCCGCATCGTTGTAGACGCAGAAGCCGGAGGCCGACGACGACTTCGCGTGGTGCAGCCCGCCGGCGAAGTGCACCGCCCGCCGCACCCGGCCGGAGCGGATCGCCTCGAGGGCGCTCAGGGAGCCGCCGACGATCCTGGCCGAGGCGGTGTGCATCCCGGGGAACACCGGGACGTCATCACCGCCCAGACCGAAGCGGATCAGCTCGTCGAGCTCCTCCGCGCTCATCTCCTCGAGCGGCCGCGAGGCCCGGCGGACGGCGTCGATGTACGCGGGATCGTGCACCTGCGCGAGCTGCGCGTCGCTGGCGACGGGTGCCGACAGGATCTCCACGCCCGGCCGCTCCAGCAGGCCGGCGCTGCGGGCGAGCTCCCGGGTGAGGGCGAGGCGGATCGGAGCCATCGGATGGTAGGGCCCGAAGTCGTACTCGCACAGCGCGTCGTCCCACACGATCCCGGTGGGCACCGTCGGGGCGGCCCCGTCGACCGGACCGAGGGGGGCCGGGCCGGCGGGGGGCGAGGGCTGCGCAGCATCGGGCATGGTCGAAAGGGTACCCAGGCTTCCCGCGCTCCGCCCTCCGCGATCTCCGCCGTGTCCGTGAGCCGCGCGGGCACGGCCGACGAACCGCCGTAGACTGCCGCGCACCATGACCGCCGGTCACGGTCCACCGCACGAGGAGCAGCATGAGCACACCCGGCAGACGCGCCACCCGGCGGCGCACCCGGTCGTTCGGCGCCCCGAAGCAGCCGACCGCGGGGCGCCAGGTGCTGCATGCGCTCACCCGAGCCACCCCGGCGCGGATCGCGCTGGCCGTGTTCACGGGGATGATCGGGGCGTTCACCGCTCTGCTGTCGCTGCCCGCCGCGACCGCCGACGGGGTGCGCACCGACCTCACCGACGCCCTGTTCACCGCCGTCTCCGCGATCTGCGTGACCGGTCTGGTCACGGTCGAGACCGGCGTCCACTGGTCCGGCTTCGGCCTCACCGTGATCATGATCGCGATCAAGCTCGGCGGGCTCGGCCTGATGACCGTCGCCTCGCTGCTGAGCCTGTCGGTGATGCACCGCCTGGGGCTCGCCCAGCGCGTGATCACCGCCCAGGAGACCCGGGCCGAGCGGCTCGCCGAGGTCGGCGGGGTGCTGAGGATCATCCTCATCTCCTCGACCGTCTTCGAGCTCGCGACCTTCGTGGCGCTGACCCCCTACATGGTGATCACCGAGCACGGGATCGGGGCGTCGCTGTTCCTGGGCCTGTTCTACGCGATCAGCGCCTTCAACAACGCGGGCTTCGTGCCCGAGGCGGCCGGGACCGCGCAGTACGTCGGCGACCCCTTCTTCACCATCCCGATCGCGCTGGCCGTGTTCGTGGGGTCGCTGGGGTTCCCGGTGATCCTGGTGGTGGTGCGCAAGCTGCGCACGCCCCGGAGGTGGAGCGTGCATGCGAAGCTCACGCTGACCACCACCGTGCTGCTCTTCCTCATCGCCTTCTTCGGCTTCCTGGGCCTGGAGTGGTCGAATCCCGCGACGCTCGGCGACCGTTCGCTGGGCACGAAGCTGATCGGCGCCGGGTTCGCGGCGGTGATGCCCCGCTCGGGAGGCTTCTCCACGATCGACGTGGGCCAGATGACCGCCGAGTCCCGGGTGCTCACCGATCTGCTGATGTTCATCGGCGGCGGCTCCGGCTCCACCGCGGGTGGTATCCGCGTGACCACCTTCGCCCTACTGATGCTCGCGATCTGGGCGGAGATCCGCGGCAACCCGGATGTGGAGGTCTTCCACCGGCGCATCCCGGTCGAGACGATCCGCCAGGCCATCGGTGTGCTGGTCATGAGCGCCTCCGTGGTGTTCCTGGCGACCTTCCTGCTGCTGCGGATGACTCCGTACACGCTGGATCAGACCCTGTTCGAGACGCTGTCCGCCTTCGGCACCGTGGGGCTGTCCACCGGGATCACCACCTCCCTGCCGGACGAGGCGAAGTGGGTGCTGATCGTGTGCATGTACGTCGGGCGTCTGGGGCCGATGACCTTGGGCGCGGCGCTCGCCGTCCGCTCCCGGGTGCGGATGATCCAGCTCCCGTACGAGCGCCCGATCGTCGGCTGAGTACCGGCATCGCAGCATCGGGTCCGGCGAGCGAGGCTCTAGACTGTGCCCGCCCGGCTCGCGGAGCCCCGCGGGCCCGTTCCTGAGGAGCAGACATGCCACGCAGCGCGCGCGATGAGGGGGTGCTGGTGATCGGCCTGGGCCGCTTCGGCGCCTCGATCGCCCTCACGCTCGAGAAGCTGGGCACCCAGGTGCTCGCGATCGACCCCGATGAGGAGCTGGTCCAGAAGTACTCCGGCCAGCTCACGCATGTGGTGCGGGCCGACGCCTCCCAGCCCGAGGTGCTGGACCAGGTGGGCGCCGCCAACTTCTCGATCGCCGTGGTCGGGGTGGGCACCACCATCGAGGCGAGCGTGCTGATCGCGGCGAACCTCGTGGACCTGGGCAAGCCGGTGATCTGGGCGAAGGCGATCTCCGCCGCGCACGGCAGGATCCTGCAGCGCATCGGCTGCCACCACGTGGTCTACCCCGAGGCCGATGCCGGCAAGCGGGTCGCGCACCTGGTCAACGGGCGCCTGATGGACTTCATCGAGTTCGACGACGACTTCGCGATCGTGAAGATGCGCCCGCCGCACGAGGTGCACGGCAAGACGCTCGCGCAGTCCGACATCCGCCAGCAGTTCGGTGTGACCGTGGTGGGCGTGAAGTCGCCGGGCAAGGACTTCACCTATGCGGTGCCCGAGACGATGGTGGCCGCGCATGACCTGCTGATCGTCTCCGGGCGCACCGAGCTGATCGAGAAGTTCTCGCATCGCGCGTAGCCCCTCCCCGAGCGCATAGCCGCCTCCCCGCGGCGCCGCGGTGAGGGCGGTGGTCAGGTACGGGCGTGAGAGCGAGGACTGCGGCGCATATGGCATAGCCATCGCCCCCACACCCGTACTCGACCAGCCCGACCCAGCACCAGCCCGACCCGGCACCGGCCCGACCCAGCACCAGCCCGGCCCGGCACCGGCCCGGCACCGGCCGAGCGCTGGTCGCGGCGCGGACCGCTCAGCTCTGCGAGAGCTCCCGTGACCGCTCGGCGGCGGCGGACATCGTCGCGGCGAGGCCCGCGCGCACCCCCGCCCGCTCGAAGGCCGCGTAGCCCTCCGCCGTGGTCCCGCCGGGGCTGCACACCCCGGCCTTGGCGAGGGCCGGATGCGTGCCGGACTCCAGGAGCATCGTGGCCGCACCGCGGATCGTCTGCTGGACGAGGGAGTCGGCGAGATCGCGCTTCAGTCCCTGCCGCACCGCCTCCTCGGTCATCGCCTCGATGATCGCGAACACGAATCCGGCCAGCGAGCCGGCAGCGGCGATGAAGGCGTGCACCTGGTCCTCGGTGATGTCGACGACGACTCCCGCGCGGGAGAACAGGGCGTGGACCAGCGCATGCTGCGCGTCGGTGACGGCCGCGCCGCGCATGAGGCCGACCGCGCCCTCCCCCACCGAGATCGGGGTGTTGGGCATGGCCCGGAGAACGGCGCTCTGCGCGGGCAGGGCCTGCTGGAGCTGGGCGAGGGTGATGCCGGCGGCCAGGGAGATCACCAGGGCGTCGGAGGGCAGCTCCTCCCGGATCTCGGCGAGCAGGTCGAGGACCTGGTACGGCTTGACGCCGAGCACCACGACATCGGCGGCGGCGACGGCCGCCTCGCGCGTCCGGGCGGCGGTCGCGCCGAGCTCCTCGGCCGCGCGCTCGCTGCTGGCCGTGCTCGAGTTCGCGATCCGCAGGTCCTCGGCCCGCACCCCGGCCGCGAGCAGGGTGCGGACGACAGGACCGCCCATGTTCCCGGCTCCGATGACGGCCACCCGCACCCCGGCGAGGTCCGGTCCCGAGCCCGGCTCGGTGCCCGGTCCGGACGCCGGTGGGGTGGTCGCATCGGGGTTCTGCGCAGTGGTGTCAGCCATGCTCACCAGGGTACGGGAGCTGCGCTCAGCGGTGTGCGTCGTCGGTGCCGTCGGCCGCCGCCTGGTCGGGCGCCCGCCGTGCCTCCAGCAGCACCAGCAGCTGCACCGCGAGCACGCCGATCACCGCGACGGCCAGCAGCGAAAGCCACTGCGCTCCCGGCCCCTGCAGGCCTCCGGACGCGTCCTGCCAGGGCCACAGGCTGCGCAGCGCACCGATCATCACGCCGGCCAGCACCACCATCGTCCCGCGGTGGTGGCGCACCAGCAGGTGCCGCATCAGACGCACCATCACCACCAGGCCCACGAGCGCCCAGAGCCCGAACCAGGCGATGTACCCCAGGTCGCGCTCGTCGACGGCCTGCAGCGTGGGCTGGTAGAGCCCGAAGCTGAGCAGGAGGAACGAACCGGAGACACCCGGCAGCACGAGCGCGCACACCGCGATCGCGGCGGCGGGGGCGACGATCCACGGGCTCGGCTCGAGCGCGGTCACCGGCAGCGAGCTGAGCAGCAGTCCCCCGAGCGCACCGGCCCCGAAGCGGAGGAGCTCCGCCCGCCGCCACGCGCCGCCGGACAGCCGTACAGGCACCAGCACCGACCCCGCCACGAGGCCGAAGAACAGCGCGCGCATCGTCTGCGGATGCGTCTCGACCAGGCGCCCGATGGGCCCGGCGACGGTGAGCACCGCCGCGACCATCCCGATCAGCAGCGGGATCACCAGGCGCCAGGGGACGGCGACCAGCTCCTTCCGGGCGCCGGCGAGCCGGTCCGGGCCGGTGAGCAGGACCCGGGCCGCCGCTGCGGCGTGATGGCCGGCGCCGATCAGATCGTCGTAGATCCCGGTGACCAGTGCGACCGTGCCTCCGCTGACACCGGGCACGGTCTCCACGATGCCGATCAGCGCACCGCGCAGCAGAATGCCCAGCGGGTTGCGGCGCGGGAGCACCGGGGCACGGGAGGAGGTGGCAGCAGCGTCGGTCATGGCCCCAATCTACGGAGCACTCCCTGGAAGCCCGCTCGGCTCCCGTCCCGTGCGGGTCCGGCATGCGCGGTTCAGCCGCCGCGGCCCCAGTGCGGGGGCACGTCACCGGCGATGCGGGCGTCGTTGGACTCGTCGGTCCCGGGCTCCGGAGCGTCCTCCGCGACGCGATCGGGGAGGATCGGCCGACGGTCCTGCGCGGCGGTCCCGCCCCGCGGCGGGTCCTCGGACTCGTCCCAGGGGATCGGCTCACCGGTGATCGAGGAGATCACCACGCGGCGCCGCGGTCGGGAGGGGCCGGCGGTGCTCACTGCCGCTCCTGGTAGCGGCGGATGGCGCTGGAGACGGAGACGTCCAGCAGCACCGAGCGCTGCTCGAAGCCGAGGAAGCTGCGCACCTCGGTGGCCAGGTGCTCCTCGAGGCGGGCCCGGCCGTCGGAGCAGATGTACTCCACCACCGCGTCGAAGTCGTCGCTGGAGTAGAAGGACAGCGGGTGGCCGGCCGGGATCTGCGGTCTCGGCAGGCGGTGGCGGATGGTGCCCACGCCGGTCGGGGAGTCCGAGCTCTCCTCGGCCTGGACCAGGCGCAGCGCCCGGTCCACGGCGCGACGGATCCGCTCGGCCTCGCCATCGGGGTCGATGAACAGCGCCCACGACCACACCCGCTCCGTGGCCCAGCCCGCGGCCTCCAGACGCTCGGCCCGCAGCCGGTCGCGCTCGCGCTGGCTGGGGGTGTCGACGTAGTGCGACCCATCGGTGTCGACCGCCAGCAGCAGGCGGCCGGGCATGTCCGGATGGCCGAGCGCCAGCTCGATGCGGTCGCCGGACAGCCCGAAATCGCGCTCGACCAGCAGCCCGAGACGGAAGAGACGGTCGGCGAGGTCCTGCACCAGGGCGTCGGTCTCCAGGACGCGCGGCTCCCTGGGCTCCGGGGCGGCATCGACATCGGGGTCGTCGGCATCGGTGTCGTCGGCCGCGGTGCCGTCGGCCGGGGTGTCAGCGGCCACGGCCTGCTCGTCAACGGCCTGCTTGTCGGCGGCCGGTGCCTCGCCGTCCGGTGCCTCCTCGGCCGGTGCCTCCGCGCCGGCCGGGTCGGCGCTCTCCGGGGAACCGGCGGACCGCCGGGCCATCGCGGCCTCGATCGCGGCGTCCAGGTCCTCGTCGGACATCTCCGGATCGCCCCCGGTCTGCGGCTCCGCCTCGGTGGGCGCTGCCGGCGCTGCCGGCGCGGCCGGCTCCTGCGGGATCGCGGCGGCCGGCGAGAGACGCGCGTCCTGGAGCTCGGGCGGGGCGATCTCGTCCTCGCTGCCCGTGAGCGCGGCGACGTGCGGCACCACCGGGACGTCGGGACCCCCCTGGAGCACCCAGAGCATGGCGCGCAGGTCACGGGCGCCGTCGGAGCGCAGCCGGGCGTGGTCGAGGTCCTGCACCCCGATCGCGGAGACCACGGTGGTACGGCCGCGAGCGCGGGTGATCACGGTGGCCAGCGCCTTGCGCCCGCCGGCCTCGGAGAGCGGGCCGAAGCGGTGCAGCAGCCGCCCGTGCGGGGTCTTGCCGAAGCCGATCGAGACGATGATGTCATCACGCAGGACGGCGGTGGCCTGGTCCGCCGGCAGGACGGTGAAGACCTCCTTCGCCCCGGGATCGAAGTACTCGCGCAGCGCAGGGATCACCGAGACGGTGTTCATGATCCGCTCCATCAGACGGCGCGCATGGTCCTCGGTGAAGGTCAGCACCGCCAACGAGCGCTCCGGGCGGGTGCGGGCGTGCTCGATGACCAGATCGGTCACCCGGCGCAGCTCGGCCTCCGTGCTCTCGACGTACTCCATGCCCTCGGTGACCAGGCCCCGCCCGTTCTCGACCACGACCAGCCGGTCCTGCTCGGGCGCGACGGGGCTGGGGACGGCGATGACCTCGCCCGCCAGGGCGCGGCGCTGGGCGAATCCGCGCAGCCCTTCGGCGGCGGGGTGCGGATCCCGCAGGATCTCGGCGTGCGGAGCGATCTGCAGCATGTCGTCCAGCAGGCTCGGCGCGGAGTCCCCGCCGTACTCGAGCGGGTCACCGACCACGACGGTCTGCTCGCCGCGGACGATCGAGGGCAGGGCGGCGGCGGTGGGCAGGCGCCCGCCGTCAGCGACGATCACCACGTCGAAGTGCCGACCGCGCGGGATCACCTGCGGCACCAGGTAGGGGGAGGCGAGCCACGCCGGGCGGGCCGCGAACAGGATGTCCTCGTACTTCGCGGCGAGGTCCCGGATGGAGACCGTCGAGGACCGGGCGAGCTCCGCGATCGCGGAACGGGAGGTGTCCGGATAGGCCTTCATGGTCTCGACCCTGGTGCCATCGGCGGCAGCGTGCACCCGGGCGGAAGCGCGGGCGATGTGCTCCGCGTCCAGCCGCCGGAACCGCTCGGCGACCTGCGACAGCGAGGTCCCGTCGTACTGCGAGATGGTCGGCTCGGCACCCGCGATCAGCTCGAGGACGCTGCCCCACCAGGCCAGCTCGAGCTCGGCGCCGACCAGCTCCAGGTCGACGCGGCGGGCGCGGAGGTCCTCGACCAGCTCGCCGAGCCCGTCGAAGCTGAGCCGGCGCAGCAGCTCGGTGCGGCGCGGGAGGGTCTCCAGATCGCCGCGATCGGTGTGCAGGGCCTCGATGCGGTGGCCGAGCTCGCTCAGCTCGGTGCGGGTCAGGTCCGCGCCCGACGTCGTGCCGTCCAGCAGCACGGCGAGCTCGTCGAGCACCTTCTCCGAGCGGGCCGCAGCGCGATGGACGGCGTCGAGGTCGTCCGGCAGCGCGGGGCGCGACAGGGTCGGCGCCTCCTCGCGGGCACCCTGCTCCGGCTCCTCGCCGAGCGTCTCCCGCCGCCAGTCGTCGGCGACCCGCCGGGCCTCGGCGAGGTCCTGGTGCAGGTCCGGGGAGAGCGCTGCCGGGCGCTGCAGGGCGGCGGCGTCCTTGCGCAGGCGTCGACGCATGCCGAAGCCCATGGTCACACCGCGCTCCTCGCGCCAGCGCTTGTCCGCGGTGGCGGCGACGAGATCCGCCAGCGGGGCGGAGAACACCGCGGGCTGGAACGTGGTCAGCAGGCTGCGGACCCGGTCGAGCAGGGCGAGGCGGTCCTGCAGCTGGTGCAGGCTGGTGGGCTCGGTGAGGCCGAGCGCCCCACCGCTGCGGGCGCAGGCCCGGTGCAGCTGCGGCAGCACCACCTCGCGCAGCTCGGCGACGAGCTCCTGGGCGCGGGCGGCCTGGGTGTCGCTGCTGATGGGTGCGCCGTACCAGGCCGTCACCTCCGGCCCGCTGCTGAGCACCCCGACCTCGGCCGCTTCGCGCAGCGCCGCGGCGAAGCGGTCCCGATCGGTGCCGATCATCTGCGCGGCGACGTCGGCCCGCAGGCGCACCCGGGTGCACGGCGCCGGGTGCAGGCGCGTCAGTGCCGCCAGGGCCGAGATCGCATCGTGCGCGGAGGCGTCCCAGGGGTGCTGGAGGCGGTGCATCGCCTCGACGTGCCCCACCAGGATGTCGCGGCTCTCGCCGAGCTCCTCGGGGGCGGTGTCGTCGGGGCCCAGACCGTGGGAGCCGGCGCGGCGCAGGCTGCGCAGCAGGGCCGCGGAGGCGTTGCGCTGCAGGGACGGATCCGGTGAGAGGTCGAAGACGAGCTCGTCGAGGTCACGACGATTCGCGATCTCGACCAGCTGGGCCAGATTGCGCCGACGCTGGGAGACGATCAGGACGGAGCGGCCGCGGGCGTTGAGCTCCTCGGCGAGGTCGATCACGAGATCGAGGCTGGTGGTGCCCGGCGGGGTGGCGACGGCGAGGTCCTGACCGGCGAGCACCCGGGCCAGCACGGCGCGGTGGCCGGGGTCCACCGCGGAGACCAGCTCCTGCTCGGGGACCTCGGGCACCGCCTGCTCGGAGTCCTGACCGCGGACCACGGCCCGGGCGGTCTCGTCCCCGGCGAGCGCGGCCACCAGCGGGGAGGCCGACCAGTCGCCGCGATCGGCGTCCAGGTCCTCGGCGACGGAGCCGGCGGCGTCCATCAGGTTCCCGACCACCAGGGCGTGGAGCACGCGGAAGCCGGGCAGGGGCTGGCCGAGGGAGCGGAAGGCATCGAGCACCGGGTTGGGGTCGAAGCCGTGGGAGCCGTCGGTGGTGGCCAGCAGTGCCCGGGCGTCGACCGCGACCCCGGCCTCCCGCAGGGCGCGCAGCAGCACCGGGTTGAGGTCGGCGGTGGCGTCGACCTCGAGGTCGACGTCCTCGCGGGCGTTCCCGCGCAGACGCAGGGTGATCGGCCGGACCAGGACGGGGGCGTGGACCGGTGCGGAGCCGTCCTCGGGGTACCAGACGGCCTCGCCGATGCCGAGATGGCAGGTGGTCAGGCCCACCTCCTCCGCGTGACGCTCGGCGATCTCCCGGATCGAGCGGGCGTGGGCGCGGGCGTCGGCCAGCGCACCGACCTCGCGCACCAGCGAGGAGAGACGGGTGGGGCCGCGGCCGGCGAGCAGCTGGGCCAGGCCCGAGGGATGGGAGTGGGTCAGGTCCAGCACCACTCCTCCGGCCCGGATCTGGGTGAGGAAGGAGGGGGCGTGGACCCCGCCGGTGATCTGCTGGGACCAGCGGTCCAGCGCGTCGGCGACGCGGTCCTCCCGGCTCAGCGGGCGATGCTCGTGCGGCGTGGCCGGCAGATCGTCCTCGTCCTGACCGGGGGCGATCCCGGCACCGATCTCCTCGGCGTGCGGATCCAGGACCACCTCGTAGCCACCGGGCGCCCGTGCCGTCTCGGAGCCGGCGCGGGAGGCCCGGAGGGCGGTGTCGTCGTCGCGGCCCCCGGTGTCCTCGGCGGCGGTGCGCTGATCCGCGGTTGCTCGTGCGGCCCCGGCCCGGTCCTCACGGCGCTCGCTCGCCAGTCTCGACAGGGCGTCGTGACGAGGGGCCGCGTCCTCACCCGGACGCTCCGACCGCTTCTTCCCACGCAGGAAACTCCACATGGGCACCCACGCTACCGGCGCGCGGACCCCGGTCCGTGCAGGCGTGCCGCACGTCCCTGCCCGGCCTGCTCACATCTGCCGGGCACTGCGCCCGGCGCGGGAGCTCAGACCTCGTGCAGCCTCACCGAGGTCTCCTCGAGATGGGCGCGCAGCGCGTCCGGGACGGGACCGGCCATCACCAGGTCGGTGAGCACCGAGACCGGGCAGATGCCGGCGAGCGCGCGGTGGCCGATCTTGTCGGCGGTGGCGAGCCCCACCACCCGGCGGGAGTGGCCGATCATGATCCGGGTGACCCCGGCCTCAGCATCCGAGTTGCAGGTCAGCCCCGCATGGACATCGAGACCCACGGTGCCGACGAACATGGTGTCCAACCAGAGGTCGCGCATGGTGGCGGTGGCGAGCGGTCCGGTCAGCTCGAAGGAGTACGGCTCGGCGACACCGCCGAGGACGACGGTGCGCACGGACGGGCGCAGCACGGCTTCGGTGGCGATGTTCAGGGCCGCGCAGACGACGGTCAGCCCGGGAACGCCGTCCCGGACATCGAGATCCGGGCGGGCGACCGTGCGGCGTGCGGTCGCGGTGGTGCTGCGGCCACCGTTGAAGCCGATGATCTGCCCGGGCTCGACCATCGTGGCGGCCCGTTCGGCGACGCGCTCACGCTGCGCGGAGTCCTCGTCGGCACGGCGGGGAACGGTCGCCAGGGAATAGGCGACGTCGACCGCGACGATCCCGCCGTGGGTGCGCCGGGCGAGCTGGGCGCGCTCCATCTCCATGAAGTCGCGCCGCACGGTGGACTCGCTGACCTCCAGCTCTCGTGCGACATCGGCGACGCTGAGGCGCTTGGTCGAGGCGAGCAGGGTGAGCACGTGATCCCACCGAGCACTGCGATCCTTGGGCGCGGTGCGGACCCCGGGGACCACCGCCCCCTTTTCGTCAGTTCTTGGATTACGCAGATTCACGCAGTCAGTATTGCGCACTCTGTCATGAATCGGGGCGATTCCGCGCAAGAACCGTCAATATTCCGATTGTGCGGGGATCACAATTGAGACACGAGGCCACCTCGTCATACGTTGACCCCGTCGCTCCGGACACGGGGCGGTTCCGCGAACGGAAGGACATCCGCCATGGGTTTCGATGACGCGCTGAACAAGGCCAAGAACCTCGCCTCCGAGAACCCCGAGCAGGCCGAGCAGATGCTCGACGCCGCCGGTGAGCAGATCAAGGAGCGCACCCCGGACAATGTCGACGGTCAGGTCGACTCCGGCCTGGACGCCGCCCGCGACAAGTTCGGCCTCGACGGCGGCGAGGGCGAGGAGAACCAGGGCAGCTGAGCCCCGGTCCTCGCGACTGAGCAGGCAGGAGGCCCCCGACGCGATCGTCGGGGGCCTCCTGCCTGTCCCGGGCCCCGATACCGAGTCGGATCGGATCAGCCCCGGAGCGGTCAGTCGCGGCGGCGCATTATCACGAAGCCCACGACCACGACGGCGAGGACGATCACCGCGAGGCCGCCGAGCAGCACCGGCATCGACAGGCCGCCCTCCTGCTGGGACGACTCCGCCGCCTCCGCCGTGGGCTCGGACTCGCCCTGCGCTTCCACAGGACCGGTGGCGGTGGGAAGCTCCTGCGGGGATTCCTCCGCATCCTCCGCGCTCTCGCCGTCGCTCGGCGCCGCGGGAGCGTCCTCCTCCGGGGCCGGGCCCTGCTCGACGGTGAGGGTCAGGGTGCCCTCGATGGGGTGGCCGTCGCCCGAGACGACGCGCCACTGGATGTCGTAGGTGCCGGCCGCCAGCGGCTCGGGCAGGGTCGCGGTGGCAGTGGGGCCCTCGACGGTCGGGGTGATCTCGGCGACCTGCTCCCCGGACTCGTCGGAGACCCGCACCAGCGGGCTGACGTCGAGGATGTCGGAGGAGAAGGTGAAGACGACCGCCTCGGGGGACGTCTCCAGCGTGGAGCCGTCGGCCGGATCGGTGCTGAGCAGGGTGTCATGCGCCTGCGCGGGCGCCGGCAGCGCGAGCATCACGGCGCACAGCAGGGCGACGCACACGGCGAGCGCGGAGGTGGAACGGGCTGCGGGACGACTGATCACTGAGGTCACCCCAGCAGGCTACGCCAGCTCTCCGGGCACGGATCCGTGCCTCCGCTCACAGCCGGGGCAGCTCCACATGGTGGCGCAGCACCGGCAGCGCGGCACGCGCGGCCTCGACCTCCTCGAGGTCGAGGTCCACCAGCAGCAGCCCGGGCTCCCGGCCGAGTTCCTGGCGGATCCGGCCCAGCGGGCCGACGACGGCGCTGCGGCCGATCCCCCGGGCGGCTCCGCCGGAGTAGCCCGGAGGCGGCGACTGGTCCGTGGCGAGGACGACGGTGGTGGAGTCCAGGGCGCGGGCGCGCAGCAGCAGCTGGAGCTGTTCGCGCTTGCCGGGTCCGTCCTTCCAGGCCAGCGGGAGCAGGATCGCCTGGGCGCCGTGCCGGGCGAGCGCCGTGAACTGCTCCGGGAAGCGCACGTCGTAGCAGGTCGCCACCCCGAACCGGGTGCCGGCCAGATCGAAGGTGATCAGCTCATCGCCCGGCGCGACGGTGCGGGACTCATCCGCACCGAAGGCGTCGAAGAGGTGGATCTTGCGGTAGTCGAGGTGGGGGTCCCAGTTCGGGCCGCGCACGATCACGGTGTTGTGGACCCGGCCGTCGTCGGTGGGGGTGAAGGAACCGGCGACCACCACCACCCCATGGTCCTCGGCGAGCTCCTGGACCAGCTGGGCGAAGTCCTCATGGTGCGCGACGGCGGCCGCGCGCAGGTCCGTGCCGAAGGGGGTGAGGGTCGCCTCCGGCAGCAGCACCAGGTGGGCACCCTCCTCGGCCGCCTCGGCCACCGCCGTGCGCACCGTGTCGAGGGTGGCTGCCAGCTCCTCGGAGACCTCGATCTGGGCCAGCGCAATGCGCGGGCCGGCCACCCGCCGCACCTGCGCGAGGGCATCCGGGGTGTCGATGTCCGCGCCTTCCGCGCCGGTGGCCGGCAGCGTCACCAGCTCGTGATCGGCCAGCTGCGCGTACAGCCGGCGCAGGCTGAGATCGGCCCAGCCGCCGCCCGGGTGCTCGACCGCAGCCAGTGCCGCGCGCAGCCGCCCCAGCGGCCAGGCGGCGCCGAGGAACTGGAGGTGGCCGTCCTCGGCCTCCAGGGCGGTGACGCGCGAGCTCTCGGCGCTGGCGGCGGCGAGCGCCGCGAGGGTCTCGGGGCGCAGCATCGGCATGTCCCCGCCGAGCACCAGCACGGTCGCCTCGTCGGGCCCCTCGGAGAACTCGGCGACCCCCCGCTCGAGCGCGGCCAGCGGACCCGACCGCGGCGGGTCCTCGAGCACGAAGCGGGCGCCGTGGCGTGCGGCGAGCACGTCGCCGTCCTCGCCGCTGGGTCCCACCACGATGCGGCGGCCGACGGGCGCGGCGCGCAGCACCCGCTCCAGCGCGCTCGCGCCGGCGATCGGCAGACGGGTCTTGTCGGTGCCGCCGAGGCGCGAGGACGCACCCCCGGCCAGGATGATCGCGGCGACGGTGGCGGAGGTCTCGTGCAGCTGGCTGGACATACTGAGATCCTGCCACGGCGCGCTACCATGTTCGAGGCCCTTCGTCGCGGCATCGCGCGTCCGGGCCGCATCGCCCCCGTAGCTCAGGGGATAGAGCACCGCTCTCCTAAAGCGGGTGTCGCGCGTTCGAATCGCGCCGGGGGCACGAACTCGACCTGCACGTCCACGCATCCCTGCGCCGGCCGGCCCGGGTCCGCAGCGTCACCATCGGCCGCGGCCTGGCGACCCGCACCATCTCGATCTCACCCGGCCCGACGCCCGAACGTCACCGCGTGGGCGGCAGTCAGCTGGATCCAGCCCAGGTCTGTGAAGTCATGCCGCCTCAGCAGGTCGTCGTACGCGGTCCGGGGCAGCAGCTGGTCGTCGATCTGGGCCTCGAAGAACTGCACCCCCGACATCAGCCGACCCGGCACTGATCGCAGCCCCTCATCGGAGACCGGGAACGGGAAGTCCGAGATGACGAACCATCCGCCCGGCCGCAGGGCCGCGACGACGCGCTCGGCGATCCGGTCGTCCAGTCCCGCGTCGGCCACCGCGACCCGCGCCTGCTGGGTCCAGTGCGCACCCCCGTCGATGCCGACGACGCACGCGGAGGGGTAGGTGGTCGCCAGTCGGATCGCGCCCGCACCAGTACCGCATGCGGAGTCGAGGATGCGTCCGCCGGACTGCAGCGTCTCCTCCAGTCAGGGCACCTGCGGGAGCCCGGAGGCTATCAGGCGCGTGGGGAAGGGACGCCCCGTGCCCTCCACGGCCGTGATCCAGCGAGCCCGTCCGCAGTGGCACCGGGTGAGGTTCTGATGCCGCGCAGCAGACCCGACTCCATGCCGATCTGGATCACCCGGGTGGCCATGTATCCGGCCAGGTAGTTCAGCACGACGCCGCCCTGCTCGGGGACAGTGGGGCCGCAGTACCCTGCGTGGGGAGCCTGGTTCGAGGGGCTTGTTCTCGCGGTGGTCATGACCTTTCCTCGTATTCCTCATGCGTCGAGAACATCGCCCGCACGTGCTGGTAGAACTGGCGCATCTCCTCGACGGGGCCGACCTCGATGAACTCGGCCGGTTCCTCGGTCGTGGCCGTGTGACCCGGGGGCCAGTAGTAGACGCTCCCAGCGGTGGCCGTCTCGGTGCTGCCGTCCCCGTGCACCACGTTCAGCGCACCCGTGAGGACGATCCCCCAGTGGGGGCTCGGACAGCGGTCGTCGGGCAGGCCCTTCAGGAGCGGAGCCATATCGGCCCCCGCCGGGACGCGCACGTACCGGATGGACATCCCGCCCAGCTCCAGATAGCGGGTCTGCAAGTCGCCTTGGTCGATCTCCACGGGCATGTCGTCGAGGTGGATGGACATGATGCGCCTCCTTGGGTGCTGGTCCCCTCAGAATCCGCCCTGACCCGCGCCGTCCGATAGTTCGCGGTGTGTACCGGCCTGGTACAGGATGTGTACCTGGCGGGGTCCGGAGCGTGCGGGTAGTGTCGATCCCATCGGAGGAGGCGGGTCCCATGACGGGATATGGCCAGTTCTGTCCCATCGCGAAGACGATGGAGGTGCTCGACGAGCGGTGGACCGTGCTCGTCGTGCGAGAGCTGCTGTGCGGGAGCCACCACTTCAACGAGTTGCGCCGCGGTGTGCCCAAGATGTCGCCCGCGCTGCTCTCCAAACGACTTCGCAGCCTGGCCAAGGCGGGAATCGTGCTGCGCCTGGACGACGGCAACCGCACCCGCTACGAGCTGACTCCGGGCGGCAGAGCGCTGGCTCCGGTGATCAGTGCCCTGGGCGAGTGGGGAGTGCAATGGCGCAGCCAGCTCGGCGAGGAGGACTACGACCCCTCGCTGCTGATGTGGGACATGCACCGCAACCTCGACCATGACGCGATGCCCGACGGGCGGGTGGTGCTGGCCTTCCGGTTCCCCGACGTCGAACCCGCGCACCGGGAGTGGTGGATCATCGCCGAGAGCAGTGACCTGGTGGACGTGTGCGACGCCGATCCCGGCTTCCCGGTCACCGTCACAGTGGTCAGCGCTCTGCCGACCATGGTGCACGTGTGGCGCGGCGACCTTCGCTGGGCGACGGCCCTGCGCGACGGCGATCTGTGGCTGGAGGGGTCGGCCGAGGCTCAGCGGGTGCTCCCGCAGTGGCTCAGGCTCTCGCCCTTCGCAGCAGTGGCCAGGCAGGGCGACGTGGCCGTCATCGGCGACGGCTCCCGGTCGCCCCATACCTAGATCGACGTCGATCCGCTCCGGAAGGCGTTGACGAACAGCCGGTGGTCGGCGAGGGCGAACTTCGCGGGGTCCGCGGCGCCGGCTGCGGCCCCACCCCTCAGCTCGCGTGCGGGACGCCCCCGAGCCGGCTCGTGGTGGCCGCCGCCGCGTCGGCGCAGGCCGTGCGGAGCTCGGCACGCCGGGTGGCGTCCACCCGATAGCGGGGCGCGGCGATCATCATCGCTCCCACCAGGAGGCCACGATGGTCGCGGACGGCCGCGGCGACGCCCACCTCGTCGGGCACTGTGAGGCCGTCATTGACGGTGGTGCGCTCGTCGTCTTCGCGCGAGAGCTCCGCCAGTGCCTCCTCGCTCGTGTTCAGACGCTCCAGCAGCGCGGCACGGTCGCCGGCGGCGAGTTCCCTCACCAGGATCCGCACCGAGCTGGAGGCAAGGGTCTGGTACCGGGTTCCCAGCTCGACAGCGTGCTTGACAGCCCGCTTCGAGGGCACCTGCTCCACAGTCACCGCCGCCTCACCGTCCCACAGCAGCAGCGAACTGGTCTCCCCTGTCGCCTCGGTGACCTCGGCGAGAACCGGCGCGGCGGCGCGGCGGATGTCCAGATCGGACAGCAGCGATCCCGCGATGTGCAGCAGGCCGAGACTGAGACGGTACTTCTGGGAGTAGGGGTCGCGCTCGACCAGGCCCTCCGCCTCGAGGGTGGGCAGCATCCGAGAGACCGAGGACTTGTGCAGCCCGACCTGCTCGGCGATGTCGACCACGCCGAGAACCGGGTGCTGGGCCGTGAAGCAGCGCAGGATCGCCATCGCGGTCGCGACGGGGGACCCGCTGCGCACGGGGCTCTCGTTCCCGGTGGTGCTGACCATCGCCTCTGCTCTCCGTGTGACCTGCTGGATGTCCGTGGATCCTACGCGTCCGCCGCGCGACGGGCCTCGAGCGCCCGCCGAAAGGAGCCGAAGCCGCTCTGGTCGAAGGTCCCCGGAGGCCCCCAGATCACCACCACCCGCAGCGGTCCCTCGCCGGGGTTCGCGAGGTCGTGCGGGGTTCCCGCCGGGCTGCGGAGACTGTCGCCGGGGCCCAGCTCGAAGCTCTCGCCGTCCTGACGGATCCGGGCCCGGCCCTCCATGACCAGGTAGAGCTCCTCGAGGGGCGGGTCGTCGTGGGCGTGCATGCCCTCGCAGGCACCGGGCCCGAGCGTCCAGGTCTGGACGGCGGCCATGAGCTGCGAGTCACCCGCGAAGTGGTGCTCGACGCTCAGCGGCCCCCGCCCCTCGTGCATCGCGAACTCGACGGCGTACCGGCCTCGACGGTCGACGGGATCCATGGACTGCCTCCTGAGGTATCGCTGCCTCCGGGGACGACGGCGGGCCCGGCAGCTCGACCGGACTCCGCCGTCGTCCCTGCCCGGTCAGGCCGGGATGATGTTGTGCTCGGGGCCGAAGGGGAACTTCGTGATGTTCTCGACGCCGTCCTCGCCGACCACGAGGATGTCGTGCTCGCGGTAGCCGCCGGCACCGGGCTGCCCCTCGGGCACGGTGATCATCGGCTCCATCGAGACCACCATGCCGGGCTCGAGCACGGTGTCGATGTCCTCGCGCAGCTCGAGGCCCGCCTCACGGCCGTAGTAGTGGGACAGGACGCCGAAGGAGTGGCCGTAGCCGAAGGTGCGGTTGGGCAGCAGGCCGTAGCCGATGTAGATCTCGTTGAGCGCCGCGGCGATGTCCTTGCACACCGCTCCGGGCCTGATCAGCTCGAGGCCGGCGCGGTGCACCTCGACGTTGACGTTCCACATCCGCAGGGACTCCGCATCGGGCTCGCCGAAGAAGAGCGTGCGCTCCAGGGCCGTGTAGTAGCCGGTGGGCATCGGGAAGGCGTTCAGGGACAGGATGTCGTGCTCCTGGACCTCCCGGGTGGTGGCCCAGTTGTGGGCGCCGTCGGTGTTGATGCCGGACTGGAACCAGACCCAGGTGTCCCGGATCTCGCGGTGCGGGAAGGCCCGGGCGATCTCGTGGGTCATCGCCTGGGTGCCGGCCAGCGCCACCTCGAACTCCTTGACCCCGGCGTGGATCGCGTCCTTGATGGCCTGGCCGCCGATGTCGCCGATCCGGGCGCTCTCGCGGATCACGGCGATCTCCTCGTCGGACTTGAGCATCCGCTGGCGCATGGCGGCCTGGGAGACGTCCACCAGCGCCGCGCCGGGGAAGGTGTCCTGGAGCTGCTGGCGAGTGAGCTGCGGGACGGTGTCGTCCTCGATGCCCAGTCGCCCGGGGTTCCTCACGCCGCGCTGGGCGAGGGCCTGCTGGAGCGCGTAGTAGAAGTTGTCGCGCTGCCAGTCGGTGTAGACGAGGTTCTCGCCGTAGCTGGTGCGCCAGGGCATCCCGGCGTCGATGTTGGCGCTGATGGTGCAGGTGTCGTCGGCGGTGACGACCATGCCGTAGTTGCGACCGAAGTAGGTGAACAGGAAGTCCGAGTAGTACTTGATGCCCTGGTAGCTGGTGAGGATCACGGCGTCGAGGTCCTTCTCGGCCATGATCCGGCGCAGCCCGCCCAGCCGGCGCTCGAACTCGGCGTCGGAGAACGTCAGCTGCTGCTTCTCGCCGATGTGCAGGGTCTTCAGGCGCTCCAGCTCGGAGACGGAGCTCGCGGTGGCGGGGGTGGTGGTCATGGGGTGCTCCTATCGGGGTGCCGCCGGTGGGCGGCCATCGGGTGCGGTGGCGTCTTTGCCTCACAGCTCCTGAATTGCATTCAGCGCAACCGTGTTGCACTCATTGTGTGCCGTGCGGCGGGTCACGTCAAGAGGTGCCGAGCTCCCGGCGCAGATCCGTCGCGAGATCCTCGGTGACCTGCTCGAACAGGAGCTCCCCCTTGCGGGCATCGGAGCCGTCGGGGGCGGAGAGGCACCCGGTCTCCGGGGTGCGCTCGGCGACGACCGGCAGCCGATCGAAGCGCGGCAGGCTCGCCGCCGGATGGCTCACGGCGCGCTCCATGTCCACCAGCTCGGGGCGCAGGTGCAGCATCAGCGAGGTCTCCAGGACGCCGCCGTGCTCGATGTCCCAGCCGGGGAATCCGCCGGGGTACACCTCTGCCAGGGTCTCCTCGGAGACGAAGTCCCAGTAGGACAGCAGCAGCACCGACGGCGCCGCCCCTCCCCCGCCCCCGGCCGCCCGGACGTCGCCGAGCGCGAGATCCGCCGCCTCGTAGAGGAACTGGTAGTTCTCGAAGTGCCCGTTGAGCACGACCAGGTTCTCCACGCCCTGGGACAGGAAGCCCGCGAGCACGCAGCGCGCCTGCGCGATGAGGGCGGCGGCGTCCAGGCTGATGGTGCCGGGGAGGTGGTCGCCTCCGCCGGACTTCTGCTGGGACTTGTAGCCGTAGGCGAAGGGCTCGGCGACCTTCGCCCCGGTCCTGCCCGCCACCGCCTCGGCGATCGTCGTGGAGAGCAGGGCGTCGGTCCCCATCGGCAGATGGGGGCCGTGCTGCTCGAAGGCCCCGGCCGGCACGATCACGGTCGCCCCGCCCCGGGCCACCCAGTCGCGATAGCGGTGGGCATCCAGATGGGCCAGTCGGACCGGCTGCTGCGCTGCGGTGTCAGACACGCTCTTGCATCCTCTCGTCAGGGTTTTCTCGCATAGGGGCTCTGGGGCTCGGTGAGGGTGCCCGCTCCGACGCCGCGACGCGGGTCGGGGCGGGGGATCCCGTCGGAGTCGATGGTCTCGTCCTCCGCGCGATGGCCCGGATCGTTGATGTCCTTCTCCAGCTGGCGCACGGACTTGTTGCGGGAGCGCAGGCGGCGGACGAGGTTGATGATCATCAGCAGGATCACGAAGGAGAAGGGGAAGGCGCCGATGATGGTGCCGGTCTGGACGGTGTCGACGACGTTCACGCCGCCGAGCGCGAGCAGCAGGACCGCGACGGTGCCGATGCTGGCGACCAGGACCACCCGGAACAGGGGACCGGACTTCTTCGGGGCCGAGACGAACTCGGCGAGGGCGTAGGTGCCCGAGTCGAGGCTGGTGACGTAGTAGGTGGCCACCAGGATCGTCGCGATCACCAGCAGCGGGCCGCCGACCACGGGGATCATCTCGATCATCGAGAAGAGACCGGCGGAGGTGTTCTCGGCGACGTCGGCGGAGACGCTGCCGCCGGAGCGGTCGTCGTAGTAGATGCCGGCCGAGCCGATCACGGCCACCCAGACCATCACGATCAGGGTGGGGATGATCGTCACGCCCAGCACGAACTCGCGGATCGTCCGGCCGCGGGAGATGCGGGCGATGAATCCGGCCACGAAGGGCGAGAACGCGATCACCCAGCACCAGATGAAGACCGTCCAGATCCCGTTCCAGCTCTCCGACCAGTCCCCGAGCGGCGCGGCGGCGCCCTCCGCGCCGGTCCAGAAGCTCATCGGGATGAAGCTGGTGAAGAAGGACCCGAAGGTCTGGGAGAGGTTCGACAGGATGTACACGGTGGGGCCGAAGACGAACACCCCGATGACCAGCACGATGCTCAGCACCGAGTTCAGCTCGCTGATGCGCTTCATCCCCTTGTTCACGCCCAGGAACGCAGAGAGGGCGGTGAGCCCGCCGAGGACCACGATGACGACGAACCAGACGGTGGGGCCGGAGAGGATCCCGGTGAAGGAGGTGAGGCCGGAGCTGAACTGCATGGCGGCGAAGCCGAAGGAGGTCGCCAGGCCCAGCACGGTGGCGATGATCGCCAGCAGCTCGATCACGACACCGGCGGGCCGCTGGACGCGGACCGGGAGCAGGTCCACGGTCGCCTCACGGAAGGTGAGGGTCTTGCCGAGGTTGTGATGGGAGTAGGCCAGGCAGATGGCGACCACGCAGTACATGGCCCAGGCCGTCAGCCCCCAGTGGAAGTACGTCCACACGATGCCGGCCTGGCCGGGGTTGCCGGCCTCCTCGACCACCGGGGCGCCCTCGCGCAGCAGGATCGGCTCGGCGATCGACCAGAAGATCAGGCCGATCCCCTGGCCGCAGGCGAAGAGCATGGAGTACCAGGCGAACTTGCCGTGCTCGGGCCGGGCCTTGGGACCGCCCAGCCGGATCGAGCCCATCCGGCTGAGGCACAGCCAGGTGCACACGCCGAAGGCGAGCAGCGAATAGGCGACGAACCACCAGGTGAAGCCGCCGGTGACGAAGGTGCGCAGGCGGCCGATGACCGCGGCGGCGCCGTCCGGGTCCACGATCACCGCGATCACCGCGGCGAGGATCAGCAGCGGTGGCAGCACCATGATGATCCCGCGGTCCAGCGGCGGGATCAGCCGGCCCCGGAAGCGCGGGAGGACGACGGTGCTGCCGCGCTCGGCCTCGGAACCCTCCTCGGTGGCCGTGGCGGCGGGCCCGGTCTCGACCGACTCCCGGTCGCCGTCGGGCGGAGAGCTCTCGTGGTCTGTGGAATCGGATGTAGACATCTGGACGTCCTCCAACGGCGCTGTTGTGGGCTGGCGCCTCGGAGGGGACGGGACGCAGCTCTTTCCGACGAACTGTTGCATCATGGGCAACTTGGTTGCGGCACATCCTCGCAGTGACCGGCCTCACGGTCAACCCGTCGCCGGCCCCCCTGCACGATCGTCGACGACTCGGCCCCGGCCGAGGGGAGAGCGCCCGTCGGGATCCGGGCGCCCCGGCGCTCACTCGACCCGGCGCCTCTCCTCGATGCGTCGCGCGACAGCCATCTCGACCGCGGTGACCAGCACGTAGGTGACCGACGCCGCGAACGGGGCGAGCAGCCACGAGGCGGTCTCCGGGAGCAGGACGGCGAGTCCGGCCGCCACGCCCACGCCTCCCGCGATCGAGAACAGGTTCAACGAGGCCCCGAGAGCGATGACCGCGGTGTCCTCGTCCTCCAGGGAGCGCGTGAACGCGCGGGTCGCGACGGCTTCGATCAGGGCGAAGCTCGCGACGGCGCCCAGCAGGAAGAGCACGATGTGGGTGGGTCGCGGGCTGCCCTCGATGCTGCTGAGCATCGCCATGGTGCTGGTGATCATGACCGAGTAGCCGAAGGCGCCGGAGTTGTTCCGCAGCGACCTGCGCAGCTCGCGGACGTAGAGACCCGCCTGCGCGGTCGTGCCGGTCGTTCGTCTCGGCATCGCCGCATCTCCTCCGCTCCACGACCGCTCGCGCGCCCGGATGCCGTCCACGGCGTCACTGCAGATGACCCTGCCGCAGAACGGGGCGGCTGTCCAGCGGCGCCTCCGCCGGGGCGGCCGCGGCGCTCACATGGGCTCCTTGACCCCTCGTCGGATCAGCCACGCATTGACCGGGTAGCTGCACAGGAAGCCGATCACCATCGCGATCTGCATGAAGAACCAGTAGGCGGGGGTCGACGGCGGCGCATGCCCGCCGAGCCATAGCGGCAGCACGGCGAGCTGGACGATCGCCATGAACCCGATCATCCCGACCTGCCAGGCGGCGATCGATGCCGCGTCCGCCTTCAGCGCCGCGAGGAGCCCCTGGGCGAGACCCAGCTGGCGCATGGGGGCGATCGCGAAGTACTGCAGGACCACCCCGAAGGCGAAGGCCAGGACCGTGCCGACGATCCAGCCCCCGTAGACCTCGTGATGCAGCAGCGCGACCGGTACGAGCGCGGGGAACAGCGCCATCAGGACATCGGCGGCCAGGTCGCCCAGCGTGCAGCCCGCACCGCAGTGGTTGGTCCCGGTCGCGGTGGAGACGATCCGCGCGGCGCGGCCCCGCCCCTGCCCCTCGTGCTCCTGCTCCGAGGCCCGCGGGGACGAGCCCTCCCGCGCGAACCGGAGATAGAACGCCAGCCAGGCGACGCTGCCGAACAGCATCACCACCGGCCACACGACGTTCATCACGCCCATCTGCTGGGGTCTGCGCACGACGTCGACGGCGACCCAGCCGGCGCACATGATCGCGAGCGCGAGGGACACGATCGCGATGCCCGTGACCCAGGTCGGGATGTCGGCGTTCGTGAGCGGCGTGCTCATCTGCGCCTCCCCGGATCGGATCCTCTGGTTCCCCCGATCCTCTCGAGAACCGCCGCGCGATGGAAGCCCTCAGGGGACGCGGCGGGCCGCACCAGCGGGGATCAGGCGGCCTGACGCCGCAGGTCGTGGTGGGCGGTCTCGCGCGCGATGAGCACCGCGATCAGGGAGACCGCGGCCGCGGCCATGAGATACCACGCGGGGGCGATCGTGCTGCCGGTCATCCCGATCAGCAGCGTGGCGACGAACGGAGCCGTGCCGCCGAAGATCGCATTGGACAGGTTGAAGCTGACGGCGAAGCCGGAATACCGGACCTCGGTGGGGAACAGCTCGGCGAGGAAGCTGGGCAGCGTGCCGTCGTTGAGGGTGAGCATCGCGCCCAGCAGCACCTGCACCAGCAGGATCACCAGGAAGGAATCGGTCTCCAGCAGGAAGAACGCCGGCACGGTGAGCACGATGAAGCTCACCGAGGCGCTGATCAGCACCTTCCGCCGCCCGAAGCGGTCCGAGAGCAGGCCGGTGAGGAAGATGAAACCGATATAGGTGAACAGCGCGACCGTGGTGGCGATGTAGGCGCGGGTATCGCTCAGGCCGAGCTCGGTCGACATGTACACCGGCATGTAGCTGAGGATCATGTAGAAGCCGACGGCGTTGAGCAGGACCGCGCCGGAGGCGAGCAGCCCGGTGCGCCAGTAGGTGACCAGCAGCTGCTTGGTCGGCGCCTTCACGACGTCGTCGCCCTTCGCCAGGGCCTGGAACTCGGGGGTGTCCTCGAGCTTGTTCCGGATGTACCGGCCGATCAGGCCCATCGGCGCTGCGAGCAGGAACGGCAGGCGCCATCCCCACGACTCCATCTGGGGATCGGTCAGCGTCACGCTCAGCAGCGAGGCGATCAGCGAGCCGAGGAGGAGGCCCGAGGCGGTGGACGCCGGGACCACCGCGGCATACATGCCCCGTCGGCGCGGCGGTGCGTACTCCACGAGGAAGGCGGAGCTGCCGGCGTACTCACCGGCGGCGGAGAAGCCCTGCACGAGGCGCAGCACGAGCAGGAGCAGCGGGGCGAAGAACCCCACGGCCTGATACGAGGGCAGCAGGGCGATGAGGAAGGTCGCGCCGGACATGATCAGGATCGACCAGGCGAGCGCCGTCCGCCGACCGACCCGGTCCCCCAGGTTGCCCCAGAAGAAGCCGCCGATGGGACGGATGAGGAAGGAGATCGCGAACAGCGCGTAGGTGGACAGCAGGGCGACGCGCGGGTCGCTCTCCGGGAAGAAGACGACAGCGATCGTGGTGGCGAGATAGCCGTAGACGGCGTAGTCGAACCATTCGACGAAGTTGCCGATGAAGCTGGCGACGACCACCTTGCGTCGCGTCTGCGGGGTGACGCCGGTGCCGTCGTTGGCCCGCGAGCGCCCGCTCATGCTCTGGGATTCCGCGTCGGGGGAACCGTCGGCCGGGGTGGCTGCGTCCTGGGAAGCAGTGGACATCGTCGTCCGCCTCTCTATCGGTTGCCTTGTGTGCAACTGGGTTGCATAGAACCTAGGTGCGTACGGGACCGACGTCAAGGGATCGGCGGGACGAGTTCTCCGCGCCCACCGCCCGCCCACCGGGCCCAGCGGACCCGAGGACGCGGCGAATCCTCAGATGACCTGGCGGACCATCGCGTCGAAGTGGTGGATGTGAGCGAGGGTCAGCTCCTCGGCCCGGTCGGCATCGCCGGCGAGGATCGCCTCCAGCAGCGCGAGGTGCTCCCGGACGTGCGCGGACACGTCCGGGAGCCGGTCGACCATGACGCTCCAGATGCGGGTGGCGAGGTTGTCGAGCCGGATCAGGGAGTCCTCGAGGTGAGGATTGCCCGCGGCGCGGTAGATCAGGCGGTGCACGGCCAGATCCGCGGCCATCGCCTCGCGCCAGGGGGAGCCGTCCACCAGGCTCTCGACCCCCTCGTGCGCCTCGCGCAGCGCGTCCCGCACCTCGGGGTCGGCACGCAGGGCCGCCTTGCGCGCGGCGAGGGGCTCCAGCAGCTCACGCACCTCGGACACCGTCGCCAACTCGGTGATGTCCACCCCGGTCGCAAAGGTTCCGCGGCGCGGGTAGGAGACCACGAGCCGATCCACCTCGAGCCGCTTGATCGCCTCCCGCAGCGGAGTGCGGCCGACGTCGAGCTCCACGGCGAGGCGACTCTCCTGCAGGGGATCGCCCGGAGCGATGTCGAGCACGACCAGGCGATCCCGCAGCGTGCGGTACGCCCGCTCGGCGAGCGAGAGCGCGGGATCGGCATGCACGGGCAAGGAGGTCATCGCAGTCCTTCCTCAGGAGCGGACAATCGGGGACGAGAGGACGCCGCAGGGGTTGACGTCGCGCGAACCCCATCATACGGTGTGCTCGTAACTGATATATCAGTTGTTCATGACAGGTACTTCAGGAGTTGCAATGACGCAGACCACTGCCCCCACCGGGACCGTACCGGCCGAGCTGACCCGCACGCTCGCCGAGCTCGACCCCGAGATCGCCGGCCACATCGACGCCGAGCTGGCCCGCCAGCGCGGCGGCCTGGAGATGATCGCCTCCGAGAACCACACCGCCGCGGCCGTGATGCAGGCACAGGGCTCGGTGCTGACCAACAAGTACGCCGAGGGCTACCCCGGCAAGCGGTACTACGGCGGCTGCGAGCACGTCGACGCCATCGAGACGCTCGCGATCGAGCGGGCGAAGGCCCTGTTCGGTGCCGCGTTCGCGAACGTCCAGCCCCACTCCGGGGCCCAGGCCAACGCCTCGGTGATGCATGCGCTGATCCGGCCCGGGGACAAGGTCCTGGGCCTGGAGCTGGCGCACGGCGGCCACCTGACCCACGGCATGCGGATCAACTTCTCCGGGCGCCTCTACGACATCGCGGCCTACGGGGTGGACGAGACCACGCACCGCGTGGACATGGACGAGGTCGCACGCCTGGCGCGCGAGCACCGCCCCAAGCTGATCATCGCCGGCTGGTCCGCCTACCCGCGGCAGCTCGACTTCGCCCGATTCCGGGAGATCGCCGATGAGGTGGGCGCCTACCTGATGGTGGACATGGCGCACTTCGCCGGCCTGGTCGCCACCGGGCTGCACCCCTCCCCGGTCCCCCATGCGCACGTGGTCACCTCCACCACCCACAAGACCCTCGCCGGCCCCCGCGGCGGACTCATCCTCACCAACGAACCGGAGATCGCCAAGAAGGTGCGCTCGGCCGTCTTCCCCGGCCAGCAGGGCGGTCCGCTCGAGCACGTGATCGCCGGCAAGGCGGTGGCCTTCAAGATCGCCGCGACCGACGACTTCCGTGATCGCCAGCAGCGCACCCTCACCGGTGCCGCCCTCCTCGCCGAACGCCTCACCCGACCGGACGTCGCCGAGCACGGGATCACGGTGCTCACCGGCGGCACCGACGTGCACCTGGTGCTCGTGGACCTGCGCGACTCGCCGCTGAACGGGCAGCAGGGAGAGGATCTGCTGGCCGCCGTCGACATCACCGTCAACCGCAACGCGGTGCCCTTCGACCCGCGTCCGCCGATGGTCACCTCGGGGCTCCGCATCGGGACCCCCGCCCTCGCCAGCCGCGGATTCGACGACGACGACTTCCGTGAGGTCGCCGACCTCATCGCCGAGACCCTGATCGCCGGCGCCCGCGCCGCAGCCGATGAGGAGGCCTCCGTGGACGACGCGGTGCTGTCCGGCCTGCGCGACCGTGCCCGCGGCCTGGCCGCCGCCCACCCCCTGTACCCCGACCTCACCGAGATGGGAGCCTGACATGGCCGAGCTGCTTCCCGAGCACCCCGAGTTCCTGTGGCGCAACCCCGAGCCCGCCGCCGGCTACGACGTCGTCATCGTCGGCGGCGGCGGCCATGGCCTCGCCACCGCCTACTACCTGGCCAGCGTCCACGGGATCACCAATGTGGCGATCCTCGAGAAGGGCTGGCTGGCCGGCGGGAACATGGCCCGCAACACCACGATCATCCGCTCGAACTACCTCTGGGACGAGTCCGCCGGGATCTACGAGAAGGCCCTGAAGCTGTGGGAGGGATGGCCCGAGGAGCTCGAGTACGACTTCCTGTTCTCCCAGCGCGGCGTCATGAACCTCGCCCACACGCTGCAGGACGTGCGCGACTCCGAGCGGCGCGTGTACGCCAACCGGCTCAACGGGATCGACTCGCAGTGGCTGAGCCCGCAGGAGGCGCAGGAGGTCTGCCCGATCCTCAACGTCGCCGACGACATCCGCTACCCCGTCCTCGGTGGCACCTATCAGCCCCGCGCAGGCATCGCCAAGCACGATCATGTCGCCTGGGCGCTGGCCCGCAAGTGCGATGAGATGGGCGTGGACATCATCCAGAACTGCGAGGTCACCGGGTTCGTCAAGGACGGCGACCGGGTCGTCGGCGTGGAGACCAGCCGTGGGCGCATCAACGCGGGCAAGGTCGGGCTCGCCGCCGCCGGCAGCTCCTCCCTGCTGGCCGACATGGCGGGGTTCCGCCTGCCGATCCAGTCCCATCCGCTGCAGGCGCTGGTCTCGGAGCTGTTCGAGCCGGTCCACCCCACCGTGGTGATGTCCAACCACGTGCACGTGTACGTCTCCCAGGCGCACAAGGGCGAGCTGGTCATGGGGGCCGGGGTCGACACCTACAACGGGTACGGCCAGCGCGGCTCCTTCCACGTCATCGAGGAGCAGATGGCCGCCGCGGTCGAGCTGTTCCCGATCTTCGCCCGCGCGCACGTGCTGCGCACCTGGGGCGGGATCGTCGACACCACCCTGGACGCCTCCCCCATCATCTCCACCACGCCGATCGACGATCTCTTCGTCAACTGCGGCTGGGGCACCGGCGGGTTCAAGGCCACTCCGGCGGCGGGCATGACCTTCGCCCACACCATCGCCACCGGCTCGCCCCACCCCCTGAACGAGGCGTTCACGCTCGAGCGCTTCGAGACCGGCCATCTGATCGACGAGCACGGCGCCGCCGCCGTCGCCCACTGAGGAAGGAGCACCCGTGCTGCTCATCGACTGCCCCCACTGCGGACCCCGCAACGAGGTCGAGTACGCCTACGGCGGCCAGGCCCATGTGGCCCGGCCGGAGGACCCCTACGCGCTGGACGACCGCGAGTGGGCCGAGTACCTCTTCTACCGTGACAACCCCCGTGGCGACTACGCCGAGCGCTGGCACCACACCGGCGGCTGCCGGAAGTGGTTCAACGCCATCCGCGACACCGCCACCTACGAGTTCCGTGCCACCTATCCGGCCGGCTCCGCACGCCCCGCCACCGGGCCGGGCCCCACCTCGCACGAAGGAGTGCAGCCGTGACCACCACCCGCCTGGATCCCACCCGTGCCCCGGGGCACGGCATCGACCGTGACCGCGAGGTCACCTTCCGCGTCGACGGCACCGAGCTCACGGGCTATGAGGGCGACACCGTCGCCAGCGCCCTGCTCGCCGCCGGACGCCCGGGCTGCGGCCCCTCCCTCTACCTGAAGCGTCCGCGCGGCGTGCTCACCGCCGGTCTCGAGGAGCCCAATGCCCTGCTGCGGGTGCGTGGCACCCGTGCCGGGGAGGTCGACGAGTCGATGCTCCCGGCCACCACCGTCGGCGTCCGCGAGGGACTCGAGGCCGAGCACCTCCAGGGCATGGGCGTGCTCGACCCCCGCACCGACGAGGCGCTGTACGACCATCGGTACGTGCACACCGACGTGCTGGTCGTCGGTGCCGGACCGGCCGGTCTGGCCGCCGCCCGGGCGGCCGCCGCGAGCGGTGCCCGCACACTCCTGGTCGACGACCAGGCCCGCGCCGGGGGCTCCCTGCTCGGTGCCCGCTCCGCCACCATCGACGGCGGCGACGCGCTCACCTGGGTGGAGCAGACCATGCAGCGGCTGGCCGCCGCCGAGGAGTTCACCTACCTGCCGCGCACCATCGCCGTCGGCAGCTATGACAGCAACTTCGTGGTCGCGGTGCAGCATCGCACCGACCACCTGCCCGCCGCGGACCGCCCCGGCGTCTCCCGGCAGCGGGTCCACCACATCCGCGCCGCTCGGGTGGTGCTGGCCACCGGCACCCACGAGCGTCCGCTGGTGTTCGCCGACAACGACCGCCCCGGCATCATGCTCGCGGGCGCGGTGCGCACCTACCTCAACCGCTATGCGACCGCCTGCGGCTCCCGCACCGTCGTCGCGACCACGAACGACAGCGCCTACACCCTGGTCGAGGATCTGGTGCTGGCCGGTCTCGAGGTCGCCGCCGTGATCGACTCCCGACCCGAGCTCTCCGCGTCCGCGCAGGCCGTGCTCGATGCGACCGGGGTGCGGTCCATCCCCGGCGCCGCCGTGGTCGGGACCGCGGGCGACGGATCCGACGGCCACCTCAGCGCGGTCGACGTCCGCTCCCTCGACGCGGACGGCGCACCCCAGGGCGCGAGCGAGCGGATCGACGCCGATCTGCTGGCCGTCTCCGGCGGGTTCTCCCCGGTGGTGCACCTGCACAGCCAGCGCCAGGGCCGGCTCGACTGGGACGAGGGCCTCGCGGCCTGGCTGCCGGTGGACACCGTCCGCGGTCAGCAGATGGCCGGCGCGGCCACCGGTGCCTGGACCCTCGCCTCCACCCTGGCCGACGGCACCGCGGCGGGCATCCGGGCGGCGGAGGCCACCGGCTTCTCCTCCTCGCTTCCGGCCCCGGACGCTCCTCCCGCAGAGGTGGGCAGCGTCCGCCCGCTGTGGATGGTGGCGGGGCCCGAGGGCGGGCCGGAGGCCTGGACCACCCACTTCGTGGATCTGCAGCGCGATCAGACCGTCGCCGACGTGGCCCGCGCGATCGGCGCGGGGATGCACTCCGTCGAGCACGTCAAGCGCTATACCTCGATCTCCACCGCGAACGACCAGGGCAAGACCAGCGGCGTCAACGCCTCCGCCGTGATCGCGGCGCTGCTGGGGCACGAGGGCCCGGCCGAGGTGGGCAGCTCCGGGTTCCGCCCGCCATACGCCCCGGTCGGCTTCGCGGCGCTGGCGGGCAGGCGCCGCGGCGCGCTCTACGATGCGGCCCGGCTCACCGCCGTCCACCCCTGGCACGTCGCCCACGGCGCCGTGTTCGAGGACGTCGGCCAGTGGAAGCGCCCCTGGTTCTTCCCCCGACCCGGCGAGGACATGGACGCCGCCGTGCTGCGCGAATGCGCCGCGGTGCGCACGTCGGTCGGCTTCCTGGACGGCACCACGCTGGGGAAGATCGAGATCCGCGGGGCCGACGCCGCCGACTTCCTGGGCCGCGTCTACACCAACGGCTTCAAGAAGCTGGCCGTCGGCAAGGGCCGCTACGGGCTGATGTGCACCGAGGACGGCATGCTGTTCGACGACGGGGTGACGATGCGCCTGGCCGAGGACCACTTCTTCATGACCACCACCACCGGTGGCGCGGCGAAGGTGCTCGACTGGCTCGAGCAGTGGCACCAGACGGAGTGGCCCGAGCTCGACGTCACCTTCACCTCGGTCACCGAGCAGTGGACCACCATCGCGGTGGTCGGTCCGCGCTCCCGCGACGTGATCGCGAAGCTCGCTCCCGGACTGGATGTCAGCAATGACGCCTTCGGCTTCATGGAGTTCAAGGAGTCGACCCTGGCCTCCGGGATCCCGGCGCGGATCTGCCGCATCTCCTTCTCCGGGGAGCTCGCCTTCGAGATCAACGTCGAGGCGTTCTTTGGGCTCGCCGTGTGGGAGGCCGTCGCCGAGGCGGGGGCGGAGTTCGACATCACCCCCTACGGCACCGAGACGATGCACGTGCTGCGGGCCGAGAAGGGTCTGGTCATCGTCGGCCAGGACACCGACGGCACCGTCACCCCGCAGGACGCGGGCATGGCCTGGGCGGTCTCGAAGTTCAAGGACTTCCTGGGCAAGCGCTCCTTCCAGCGCCAGGACACCGCCCGCAGCGACCGCAAGCAGCTGGTGGGCCTGCTGCCGGTGGACCGCACCTCGAAGCTGCCGGAGGGGGTCCAGATCATCGAGGCCGACACCCCGGTCACCCCCGACCGCGGACCGGTGCCGATGATCGGCCAGGTCACCTCCTCGTACCGCTCCGCGGTGCTGGATCGGACCTTCGCCCTCGCCCTGATCGAGGACGGCCACCAGCGCATCGGCGACATCGTCCGCGCCCCGCTCGGCGACCAGTTGGTGGACGCCGAGATCACCTCCCATATCCTCTTTGACCCCGAAGGGAAGCGCCGTGATGGCTGATCGCACCCTGTCCCCGTACACCGCCGCACAGGCCGACCCGGTGCTGAGCACCGGCGAGGCCACCGCACTGCTGGCATCCCGCCCCGCGGACGAGCTGCGCCGCTCCCCCGTCGCCCACCTCGCCGAGGCGATGGCCGCCGCCGAGGTCACCGGCGAGCGCTCCGTCGCCCTGCGCGAGCTCCCGTTCACCGTCCAGATCGGGCTGCGCGCCGAGATCGGCTCCCCCTCGGCCCGGGCGCTGGAGAGCGAGCTGGGGCTCGAGCTCCCCCCGCACCACGGCAGCACCACCGGCGATGCCGACGGCCTCCACGTGCTCTGGCTCGCGCCGGACGACTTCCTCGCCGTCGACGTCTCCCGGGCCCAGCGCACCGGCGACGAGCAGCGGTGCGCCGCGGCGCTCGAGGGGAAGCCGGGGCTCGCCGTCGACCTCTCGGGCAACCGCACCGTCCTGGAGCTGAGCGGGCACAGCGCCCGTGAGGTGCTGGAGAAGAGCTGCCACGCGGACCTGCACCCGCGGGAGTTCACCATCGGCACCGCGATCGTCACCGCGCTCGGCACCGTCCCGGTGATCCTCCACCGCAGCGCCGAGGAGACCTTCCGGATCCTCCCGCGGGCCTCCTTCGCGGACTTCCTGGTGCGCTGGCTGCTGGACGGCATGGAGGAGTTCGGGAGCGAGGCGATCCCATGAGCCTGAGCGTGCTGGACCTGTTCTCCATCGGGCTGGGCCCGTCCTCGTCCCACACGGTCGGCCCCATGCGGGCCGCCCGCCGGTTCGCCCGCGAGCTGGGTGCACTGGACGAGGGCGGGACCCTGACCGGCACCGCGGGCGTGCGGGCCGAGTTCTACGGCTCGCTCGCGGCGACCGGGATCGGGCACGGCTCCGACACCGCGGTGGTGCTGGGCCTGGCGGGCCGGGACCCCGAGACGGTCGGTGCCCTGGAGGCACCGGAGGTGGTCCGCGAGGTCGAGGAGTCCGGGCGCCTCCCCCTGGACGGCAGCCACGACATCGACTTCGTGCGGGAGCGCGATGTGCTGCTGCACCAGGGCAGCTCGCTGCCCGGCCACCCCAACGGGATGCGCCTGAGCGCACTGGACGCCGAGGGGGAGGTGCTGGTCTCCCAGGAGTACTACTCCGTCGGCGGCGGGTTCGTGGTCACCGCCGACGAGCTGGACAATCCCGTGCCGGATGCTCCCCAGACCCCGGAGCCCTTCCCCTTCGCGGACGGCGCCGAGCTGCTGGAGCACTGTGCGACCACGGGCCTCTCGATCGCCGAGGTGATGCAGGCGAACGAGCGCACCCGGCACTCGGACGAGGAGGTCCGCACGGCGCTGCTGGACGTCTGGGACGTGATGCAGGAATGCGTGGAGAACGGCTGCACCCGCGGCGAGGAGTCACTGCCCGGACCGCTGCAGACGAAGCGACGGGCCCCGGCGCTGCGGCGCCGGCTGCGGGAGGCGGAGGCCGCGGGGCCGGGGCTCGGCGAGCACGGCACGCTCGCGGAGCTCGAGTGGGTGAACCTCTACGCTCTGGCCGTGAACGAGGAGAACGCCTCGGGCGGCCGCGTGGTCACCGCCCCGACCAACGGGGCGGCCGGGATCATCCCCGCGGTGCTCCACTACGCGATCCGCTTCCTGCACGGCGCCTCGGATCCCGCCGCCGTCCAGGAGCAGGTGCTCGAGTTCCTGCTCACCGCGGGCGCGGTGGGCATGCTGTTCAAGCGCAACGCCTCGATCTCCGGCGCGGATGTCGGCTGTCAGGGCGAGGTGGGCTCGGCCTGCTCGATGGCGGCGGCCGGGCTGTGCGCCGTTCTCGGCGGCACCCCGGCCCAGGTGGAGAACGCGGCCGAGATCGGTCTCGAGCACAACCTGGGGCTGACCTGCGACCCGATCGCCGGACTGGTGCAGATCCCCTGCATCGAGCGCAACGCCATCGCCTCGGTGAAGGCGATCAACGCGGCACGGCTCGCGCTGGCCGGGGACGGCAGCCACCGGGTCTCCCTCGACGACGCGATCCGCACGATGCGGGACACCGGGCGGGACATGATGGCGAAGTACAAGGAGACCTCGCTGGGCGGCCTGGCCGTGAACGTGGCGGTGAACGTCCCCGAGTGCTGACCGCCCCGGGTCACCCCGCCGCGTCCCGCAGCGCCTCGAGCCGAGCCGTCTCCTTCAGCGCGGTCCAGCGCCGACCCGAGTCGATCAGGCCCTGCTTCTTCCACCGGCTCATCACCCGCGAGACCGATTCCGGGGTGGAGCGGGCGAGCCCCGCAAGGTCCGCGCGGGACAGCGGCACCTCGAGCATTATCCCCTGGCTGCCGCGGTCCTCGCCGAGCTTGTCCGCCAGGCGCAGCAGGGTGCTCGCGACCCGCTGCTCGACGGTCGCGGAGCCGTGGGAGCCGACGTCGGCCTCCGCCCGCGTGAGGCGGGCCGCGACGTCGTCGAGGACCCGCAGGGCGATGCGCGGCTGCTCGGCCAGGACCGCACGGAACTCGTCCTGGCCGATGCGCAGCACACAGGTACCCACCAGCGCCGATGCGGTCTGGTGGTGGATGCTCTCGCCGAGCGTGCTCATGGCCCCGAACAGCTCACCGGGGACCAGCAGATCGGTGACGGTCCCGGTCCCACCGGCGGTGACCTGGGACAGCTTCACCCGGCCCTCGGCGACCACGTAGAGCGAATCCGCCTCCTCCCCCGCACGGAAGATCGGGGCCTCGGGGGCGTAGGACCGGGTGCTCATCCGCGCATCGATGCGGTCCAGCTCCTCCTCATCCAGTCCGCGGAAATAGGGCGCCCTGGACAGCACGTACCGCCGCACCGGCCGCGGGCACTCGTGCGGCAGCGTGATCTCCGTGAGCGGGATCGTGCGCCGGCCCTGCGACCCGGTCCCGGCGGGCGGCTGCGAGATGGTCATGGCTCGACTCTATCCCGCCTCATCACTCCTGTTCAGAGGTGATGAGCAGGCGATTGATCCCCGTCATGCCACCGCGACGCGGACCCTTCTAGGTTGAGAGCACATCGAGGGAGGGCCCCTCGAGGACCACACACCGGAAGGACGGCTCACCATGACCGCCACCCCCGCCACCATCACCCATTCCCTCTTCCGTACCAAGGGCTTCAGCTGCCCCTCCTGCGTCGCCAAGATCGAGAAGCGGGTGGGCCGGCTGGAGGGCGTCAGCAGCGTCAGCGTGAAGTTCGCCTCCGGCCGCGTCGAGGTCGACCACGACACCGCCGTGACCAGCACCGACGACATCGTCGATGCGATCGGCACGGCAGGCTACGAATCTGCGCTGTCGGCCCTGTGACCCCGGGTGGCCGGGCCCCGCGGGCCGGCCGCCTTCCCCGGATCCTGCTCCGCGTCCTGCGCCGCACCGACTTGAAAGGCACCACATCATGTCCGCTACGACCCGTTGGCTGCGCGGTCCGTGGGGTACCCCGATCATCTCGGGTCTGCTCATCGTCATCGCCGCGATCCTCTCTCTGTCCATCGGGGTGAACCCCTTCGGCGCCGGTCACCAGCACGGCCTCGGCCTCTCGCTGGACGGGCCTACCGCTCTGGTCGCCTCCGACCTGCTCATGGTCGCCGCGGCTCTGGTCGCCGGCATCCCGATCATCCTCAAGGCCGTGCGCGCACTGCTGGTCAAGGTCATCGCCATCGATCTGCTGGTCGCCATCGCCGCAGTGGGTGCGCTGATCATCGGCCAGTACTGGGAAGCAGCTGCAGTCACGTTCCTGTTCGCGATCGGCCACGCCCTCGAGGCCGGCACCATGAACCGCACCCGCTCCGCGCTCGCCGAGCTCGTGGCAGTCGCCCCCGACGTCGCCGTGGTGATACGGGAGGGCGAGCAGGTGGAGATCTCCGCCGCCCAGGTCCAGCCCGATGAGACGGTGCTGGTCAAGAACGGTGCGAAGGTCCCCGTGGACGGCATCGTCATCGGCGGCACCGGGGCCCTGGACGAGGCCTCCATCACCGGCGAGTCCATCCCCGTCGAGAAGTCCGCGGGCGACCAGGTCTTCGCCGGCACCATCTCCGGCGGCGGCTTCCTCCAGGTGCGCGCCACCGGCATCGGCGCGGACACCACCCTGGCCCGCATCATCCACCGCGTCGAGGAGGCCCAGGACGCCAAGGCCCGCACCCAGAGCTTCATGGAGAAGTTCTCCACCTGGTACACCCCCGGCATCATCCTGCTCGCACTGGTGGCCGGACTGGTCACCGGTGACGTCGTGCTGGCCCTGACCCTGCTGGTGATCGGCTGCCCCGGGGCGCTGGTCATCTCCATCCCCGTCGCGATCGTGGCCGGCATCGGACGCGGCGCCAGGGACGGCATCCTCATCAAGGGTGGCGAGTACCTCGAGACCAGCGCGAAGATCACCGCGGTGGCCCTGGACAAGACCGGCACCCTCACCGAGGGCCGGCCCACCCTCACCGACGTCACCGTCCTGGATCCTGCGATGGACCGTGCCGACGTGCTCGGCTGGGCTGCACGCGCCGAGGCCGGCTCCGAGCACCCGCTGGCACGTCCCCTCATCGACGCCGCCGCAGCCGAGGGTCTGCCCACCGGCGGTCTGCCCGAGCACACCCAGCCGGTCCCCGGCAAGGGCATCGTCGCCACCCTCGAGGGCCGGCGGGTCGCCGTCGGCAACCTGCCGCTGCTGGCGGCCGAGGACATCGTCGAGGACCGCGGCGCGGCCGCCGAGGTCGACCGGCTCGCCGGCCTCGGACGCACCCCGATGGTCGTCACCCTCGACGGCCGCGTGATCGGCGTGGTCGCAGTCGCCGACCGGCTCCACACCGATGCGAAGGAGATGATCTCCCGGCTCCATGCGACCGGGGTCAAGAAGGTCATCATGCTCACCGGTGACAACCATCGGGTGGCCGAGGCGGTCGCCGCCGAGGTCGGGGTGGACGAGGTCCGCGCCCAGCTGCTGCCCGAGGACAAGCTCGCCGTGGTCACGCAGCTGCAGAGCGAGGGCTTCACCGTGGCGATGGTCGGCGACGGCGTCAACGACGCCCCGGCGCTCGCCACCGCCGACATCGGCGTGGCGATGGGCGCGGCTGGTACCGGGGTCGCGATCGAGACGGCCGACATCGCCCTGATGAAGGACGATCTGCTGAAGCTCCCCGAGGCCATCGGCCTGGCCCGCAGCACCGTGGCCGTGATGCGCCAGAACATCGCGATCGCTCTGATCACGGTGGTGGCGCTGCTGGTCGGCGTGTTCGCGGGCGGCGTCACGATGGCGATCGGCATGCTGGTCCACGAAGGCTCCGTGCTGCTGGTGATCATCAACGCGATGCGGCTGCTGCGCCACCGTCGGCCTGCGGGCGGGGGCGGTGCCGCCGCAGGGCCCGCCGTCCGGGCACCACGGACAGCGCCGGAGGAGCAGACTGTCTGAACGGCACCCCCGCCCGCACGACACCGTCATCCGCGCCTCGACCGGAGGAGTCACCATGTCCACAGTCTTCGTCGTCACCGCCTACGGCGGCCCCGAGGGGCAGCAGCTCTCCGAGCGTGAGGCTCCTGCCCCGCGGGCCGGGGAGATCGCCATCGAGGTCCGGGCCGCCGGGGTGAATCCCGCCGACGGGAAGCGTCGCGAGGGCGCGTTCGGGACCGGCGGCCGGCTACCGCTGGCGATGGGGCTCGAGGCCTCCGGCGTCGTCACCGCCGTGGGCGAGGGCACCGAGGGCTTCGCGGTCGGGGACGCGGTGCTCGGCGCCCCCGCCCGCGGTCTCGGCGCCTTCGCCGAGCACACCGTGCTGACCGCCTCCCGATCCGTGGTGAAGCCCGCGGAGATCTCCTTCGCGGACGCCGCGACGCTCCCGGTCGCCGGCACCACCGCCTACGACCTCATCCACCAGCTCGGGCTCACGGCGGGGCAGGCGGTGCTGGTGCTCGGCGCGGGCGGCGGCGTGGGCCACCTGGCGCTGCAGGTGGCCGCAGCCCACGGGCTCACCGTGATCGGTGTGGCCTCGGAGTCCAAGCGTGTGCTGGTCGAGGCGACCGGCGCCGCCTTCGTGCCCTCCGGGGCCGGGGTCGCCGGTCGCGTCCGCGAGGCGGCGCCCGAGGGAGTCGACCTGCTGGCCGACCTCGTGGGCGGGGAGCCGCTGCGCGAGCTCGCCCCCGCGGCAACGAGCCCGGCGGCGATCGTTTCCGCGGCCGATGCCGAGACTGCCGCCGCCCTCGGCGGCGCCGGCCGGGAGCAGTCGGCGGGAGCGCTGGCGGCGGTCACCTCCCTCGTCCGGGACGGGCTCGTGGACCCGCACGTCACGGAGTCCGTCCCGCTGGTGCGGGCCGCCGAGGCGCTCGCCGCGGTGGAGGCCGGCCACTCCCGAGGGAAGACCGTGATCATCCCCTGACCTGCGCTCTGCGCCGCCCGCGCCTCCGGTAACGTGACGTGGATGACCTCCTCCGCAGCTGCACCGTTCACCGACTCCCCGGAGTTCACCACCTTCTCCGACTTCACCGACGTCGACGCCTTCCTGCGCATCCCGCGCCTGACCTCCGTGACCGCGAGCGAGGACGGACGGGTGGTCGCCGCGATCCAGCAGGCCGACGAGCCCGGCGCGAAGCTCGTCTCCTCGCTCTGGGAGCTGGATCCGGCCGGCCGGGAGCCCGCGCGCCGGCTGACCTTCTCCGCGAAGGGCGAGAGCTCCCCCCGCTTCGCCCCCGACGGCACGCTGCTGTTCAGCTCCGCCCGCCCGGATCCGGAGGGCGGTGCCGACGAGGAGGTCGCCGCGATCTGGCGCCTGCCCCGCACCGGCGAGGCGCAGGTGGTCGCCTCCGCCGCGGCGGGACTGTCCCTGCTCTCCGTCGCCGCGGACGGCACCATGCTCGCCGCCACCAGTGTGCTGCCCGGCAGCAGCCTCGAGGAGGATGCCGAGCGCCGGAAGACCCGCAAGGACGCGAAGCAGACCACCATCTGGCACACCGGGATGCCGATCCGGCAGTGGGACCACGAGATCGGCGACGAGAGCCGACGACTGGTGCTGGTCACCCCGGACGGGGACCTCACCGATCTGACCCCGGACGTCGGCACCGTGACCCTCCATGCCGCCTCCGCGGATCTCTCCCCGGACGGCTCGACGGTCGCGACCTCGTGGACGCAGCGGGTGCGCGGCGGCGAGACCCGCAGCTCGATCACTCTGATCGACACCGCGACCCTGCGCCGCAGCGTGCTGTGCGCGGCGGACGAGACCGCACAGTTCGGCTCCCCGCTGTTCTCCCGCGATGGCCGGCACCTGGCCGTGATCCGCTCGACCGCCTCCTCCCCCACCGACACCAGCTACAGCCGCCTGGAGATCCATCCGGTCGGCGGCGGCGACCCGGTCACCGCGCAGCTGGGCGATCTGAGCCTCACCGACCTCGAGTGGGCTCCGGACGGCACCCTGTTGGTCACCGGTGACCTGCACTCCTCCGGCGCGGTGCTGCGCGTCGACCCGGCGACCGGCGAGGCGACCGGGGTGGCGGCAGGGGGTGTGTTCTCCGCGCCGGCGCCGACCCCAGGAGGCGAGCTGTTCGCCTTGCGGTCCGATATCGCCGGCCCGCCCCGGCCGGTGCGGATCGAGGACGGCGCGGCGCTCCGTGAGCTGCCCGCCCCGGGCGCGGTCGATGCCCTGCCCGGCACCCTGGAATGGGTCGAGACGGACGTCGACGGGCTCACCGTGGGCGGCTGGCTGTGCCTTCCCACGGGGGCGTCGGCCGAGGAGCCGGCCCCGGTCATGCTGTGGATCCACGGCGGGCCGCACGGCTCCTACAACGCCTGGAGCTGGCGCTGGTGCCCGTGGCTCGCGGTCGAGCGCGGCTATGCGGTGCTGATGCCGGATCCCGCGATGTCCACCGGGTACGGGGACGCGGGGCTGAACCGGGGCTGGCCGCGCCGGCCGGACGTGGTCTTCCACGAGTGCGAGACCCTCCTGGACTCGGTGCTTCAGCGGGCCGAGCTCGACGCCTCGCGCACCGCGATGCTCGGCGCCTCCTTCGGCGGGTTCATGGCCAACTGGATCGCCGGGCACACCGAGCGCTTCGACGCGATCGTCACCCATGCGGGGCTGTGGGCGCTGGACCAGCAGCACCGCACCACCGACGCCGCCGCCTCGAAGATGCGGGTGCACCGCCACGAGGACGAGGACCCGGACTGGTACCGGGCCTTCTCCCCGCACCACGAGATCGATGCGATCACCACCCCGATGCTGGTCACCCACGGCAACCGGGACTTCCGGGTGCCGATCAGCGAGGCGCTGCGGCTGTGGTGGGACCTCGTGTCCACCTGGGACGGCGAGCCGCAGGACATGCCGCACCGCTTCCTGCAGCTGACCAGCGAGAACCACTGGGTGCTCACCCCGTCCAACGCCCTGGCCTGGAACCAGGCGGTGCTGGCCTTCTGCGACCAGCACGTCCTGGGCGCGGACCCGGTCCCGGAGGTCCTGCCCTGGTGAGCGCGGGTGTCCCCCACCCACCCCGGTCCGGCCCGGCCACCAGAATTCCGCCTCATGTGACGGTGGAACGGCGTACAGACGTTCCACCGTCATATGAGGCAGGAAACCGGTGGCTCAGGCCGGCGCTAGGCTGGTGGGGCCCACCCCTCGGCCCGCTCGCGGGCGCCCGATCGGACAGGATCCATGACTCCACGCACCCGTCGCCGCTTCGATGCCACCTGGCTGCCCTTCGGCATGATGATCGGCTTCACCGTGGGGATCGGGCTGGGTCTCGCGGTGATCAGCAACCTCTTCATCGGCGCACTGATCGGCTTCGCCGTCGGGACCGCCCTCGGCGTCGCCCTCGGGTTCCGTGACCCTCGGCGCTCTGGCGGCGCGGCGAACTCGGAGGATGAGGCCGATGACCGCTATCGCCGTGAGCACGGGGACCCGGGCCCGCAGCACCGCGACCGCGAATCGGGGCAGGATCACTGAGCTCGTGACGGGTGCGCGCATCTCCTGCACTTCTCATGACGACGATTTGACCCCCTCTTGACCCTTTGGCACGGTGTGGTGAGGACCGCATCGTGACCGGGTCCGCCGGGGAGGCACCGCCGTGCGCGGTGGGAGGGAAGGATCCATCATGAGGACCGCGAGCATCGCACGACGCACCCGTTCCGCCATGGCGCTCGTCGCCGGCGCCGCACTGCTGGGACTCACCGCCTGCGGGGCGGACACCGAGGAGACGCCGTCCGCCCCCGCCGCGAGCTCTGACGGCGGCGGGACGCAGGAGGCGGAGCCGGACCCCGTCAGCGAGGCGACATCGGACGGCACCGAGGACGCAGGCGGCGATGACCAGGACGCTCAGGGAGACCAGAGCGACGGCACGGACGCCGCTGAGGGTGCGGGCGAGCGCACGCGGATCATGCTGAGCACCGATCTGGGACTCGATGACACCAGCGGTGAGGGCGCCCTCGTGCTCGGCAGCGACGCCCTGGCGGCACTGCTCGCCGATCCCTTCGGCGGCACCGCCGACTGCGAGGCCGAGCTGGTGCTCGCACCGGGTGCCGCCCCCGTCCACTGCCTCGGCCCCGCGAGCATCGAGAGCACCGAGCCCACCCAGGAGTGGGTCGCCCACGTGGTCATGGTCCCCGCGGACTCCGGCTTCCAGGACGGCTCGAGCGTCGCGGTGCTCTTCTCCACCGGCACCGCACTGCCGGAGGAGGCGGAGGACCTGCTGGACGAGGACGTCACCCTGACCGGCCTGGGCTTCGGCTCCGTCTACGGGATGGACCCGCTCAGCGCTGAGGACGTCGCAGCGGGCACGCTGCAGACGCTGACCTCGGACAACTCCTATGTGCCGGTCGACAAGATGGCCGACTGGGAGGACGTCACCTGCGAGGACGGGCTCGACTTCGCGCAGTTCGAGACCGTGGACTGCGCAGCGACCACCGCCGACGGCACCACCTGGGACCTGGTGGTCGCGCCCGGCACCTACGTGGACAACGACCAGGGTCTGCTGGTCGGGATCGACCGCACCAGCGACGACTGATCCCTGACCAGATCGCCGGGCGCCGGGCACGGTCAGGTCCCTCACCAGCAGCGGCACGAGCACGCCGAGCACGGCTATCGTGTCAGGTGCGTCGGGCGGTCCCCGCCGACACCCCGGCCGGGACGACCCGGACGGCGGATCCTCCGGAGGACGGCCTCGCAGAAGGACCCTCCCGCCATGTCATCCCACTCCGCCGCACCCACCCCGAGCGACCGTGGCCCGGTCGCCGCGATCCTCACCCGCGGGGCGATCGTCCGCCTGCTCCTGGGCTGGGCCTCCGTGGGTGCGATCACCCTCGCCGCCCCGCTGCTGGCCGTCCCGCTCTCCTCCGCCGCGCTCGTCCTGGTGCTCGCCGCGATCGTGGCGGTGATCGTCGTGGCCGCCGGCGGCGTGGTCCAGCAGGCCGAGGCGCTCGCGCGCCGCCTCGGCGACCCCTACGGCACGCTCGTGCTCACCCTGTCGATCGTGGTGATCGAAGTGGTGCTGATCGCGGCGGTGATGCAGGGGCCCGGGGACCACGCGACCATCGCCCGGGACTCGGTGATGGCGGTCTCGATGATCATCATGAACCTGGTGCTCGGGCTGTGCCTGCTGGTGGGCGGGCTGCGCCACGGCTCGCTGGCTGCGCATCGCGTGGGCACCTCCGCCTACCTGGTGATGCTGGTGGCGCTCTCGGCCCTCGCCTTCGCGCTGCCGGCGACGCTCGGCGCGGGCGGCAGCTACGCCCCGGCGCAGGCGCTCGTGATCGCCGGCCTGACGGTGGCGCTGTACGCGGTCTTCCTCTGGCGGCAGACGGGCGCCCAGGCCGCTGAGTTCCAGGAGGTCACGGTCCCGGCGGCTGGGGCTCCCGGCGGCCGCGCGCCCGTGCCCGACGACGGCACCGCGCCCCCGCCCCTGCGCCAGCTCCTGGCCGTGCACCGCGCGGAGCTGCTGGCCCGCTCCGCACTGCTGATCGCGACGGTGCTGCCGATCGTGCTGCTCTCCCATCACATGGCTGACCTGCTCGACGACGCGTCGGCTCGGCTCGGCGCCCCGGCCGCGCTCGGCGGGGTGCTGATCGCCCTGATCGTGTTCACCCCGGAGTCGATCACGGCGGTGCGGGCAGCGCTGGCCGGCGAGGTCCAGCGGGTGGTGAACCTGTGCCACGGCGCGCTGGTCTCGACCCTCGCCCTGACCATCCCGACGGTGCTGGTGATCGGTCTGCTCACCGGCGCCCCGGTGGTGCTCGCGGCATCGCCGCCGAACCTGCTGCTGCTGGCCGCGACCCTCGCTGTCGCCGCCATCTCGGCGGCCGCACCGCGGATGACCGCGCTCCACGGGGCCGTGCATCTGCTGCTGTTCGGCGTCTACGCCCTCATGCTCTTTCGCTGACCGGCCCGTCCCGCGGCCGTCGCCGACTCGATCGCGGTATGGTCGCGGCGTGAGTGCGACGACGCTTCCCATCCCGACCGACGCCGGCGACCTGCCGGGGCTGCTCTGGCTGCCCGAGGACCTCGAGGAGCCGGTGCCCGGCCTGGTGGTGCTGCAGGAGATCTTCGGCCTGTCCGAGTACATGCAGCAGCGCTGCGCGGATCTCGCCGCGCTCGGCTATGCGGTGCTGGCGCCGCAACTGTTCGCCCGTCTGGACCCGCCGCTGGTGGGGATGGACGACTGGGACGACCTCGAGTCCTGGCTCGACGAGGGCGTGGCCCTGACCGGACAGCTGCCCTGGGAGCGCGCCGAGGCCGACGCCCTGGCGGCCCTGAACGCACTGCGCGCGCACGGCGCCGTGGACTCCGAGAAGGTGGGCCTGGTCGGCTTCTGCTACGGAGGCGGTCTCGCCGTCGCCGCGACCGCCGCCGCCGCTGCGGAGGAGCGCCCGCCCTCGGTGCTGGTCAGCTACTACGGATCCGCGCTGCCCACGCTCCTGGACCGGGCCGCGCGGGTCGAGGTGCCGAGCCTGCACCACTTCGGCACGGCCGACGCCTTCATCCCGCTGGAGCAGGTCATGGAGATCCATGCCGCCGTCACCGCCGACGGCACCCGCGAGCAGGTGCACTTCTGCCTGCACGAGGGCGCCGGTCACGCCTTCGACAACCCCCATCCCGGCCTCCACCACAACGAGGCCGCCGAGGCCGCCTGGCAGCAGACGGTCGGCTTCCTCGCGGAGATGCTGCCCACGCGCGGCTGAGCGGCGCCGGCGTCCGAGCGGCTCAGCCGGCCGAGCGAACACACCGGTTCAGCACCCAGGAGAGCCCTCCGTCACGTCCACAACCGCACGTGACCGAATAGTTATGTCCAGATTTTCGGACAGTCCGCGCCGCGGAGCTCTTCCCCCGTCGGCCGCTCGTCAGCCCAGCGCACAGCGTTTTCCCGCCTCACAGCCGCCATGACCTGCCCTCGCTGAGAGTCATAAGCCGAGGTCAGAATCGACACTTCCGGTGAGGGCGAGGTTTGCTGCCCACGAGCAGGAGGACGAAGATAGAACATCGGGTCGGTGCGACCCCGAGGAATCGGAACGCAGGGCCGAACCGATCCGCGCCCACCCGACGCCTACGGATGAAGGAGCCCCCGTGCCACCAGTCATCACCGCCGACGGCCTGTACAAGGTCTTCGGTCGACGACCCGCCCGAGGGGTCGAAGCCCTCCGGCAGGGAAAGACGCGCGTCGAGCTGCGCGACGAGGGGCTCACGGCCGCGGTGATCGACGCCAGCTTCAGTGTCGAGCCCGGCGAGAACTTCGTCGTCATGGGCCTGTCCGGCTCCGGGAAGTCCACGCTGATCCGCATGGTCAACGGACTGCTCCCCGCGAGCGCCGGCGAGCTGCGGATCGGTGACGACGTGCTCTCCAGCATGTCCCCGGCCAAGGTGCGCCAGGTGCGCCGCAAGCGCGTCTCCATGGTCTTCCAGCACTTCGCGCTGCTGCCCCATCGCACCGTCGGCGAGAACGCCGCCTATGGGCTCGAGATCAGCGGCCTGAACCGTTCGGAGCGGGAGAAGCGGGCCACCGAAGCGCTCGAGATGGTCGGTCTGAAGGGGTGGGGCGGTTACCGTCCCGACAGCCTCTCCGGTGGCATGAAACAGCGCGTGGGGCTGGCTCGCGCCCTGGCTGCAGGGACCGACATCATGCTCATGGACGAGGCGTTCTCCGCGCTGGACCCGCTGATCCGTCGCGACATGCAGGATCAGCTGATCGAGCTCCAGCAGAAGCTGGACAAGACTGTCCTGTTCATCACCCACGACCTCAACGAGGCCATGCGCATCGGTGACCGGATCGCCATGATGCGCGACGGCCGGATCGAGCAGATCGGCACCTCCGACGAGATCCTCAACGAGCCGGCCAACGATTACGTCGCCCGCTTCATCCAGGACGTCGACCGCTCCCGCGTCATGACGGCGGAGAACATCCTCGAGCGCCCCTCCGAGACCCTCGGCGAGGACCACGGCCCGCGCACCGCGCACCGCATGCTGCGCGAGACCCAGAACCCGTGGCTGGTCGCCCTGCACCGGGACCGCACGCCGCTCGGCGTCCTCTGGGAGGAGGACGTCGCCGAGGCTGTCCGCGCGGGTCGGGACGACCTGCCCTGGGTGCCCGGCCGCGAGATGCCGGTGGTCTCCTTTGACACGCCGATCGCCGACCTGTTCGCACCGTCCGCCCAGCACGTCAACCCGTTGATCGTGGTCGATGAGGACGGCAAGTTCCTCGGTGTGATCCCCCGGGTGACGCTGCTGACCGCCGCCGGGACGGGGCACGGCGAGAACGGCGAGACCGTGACGACCGTCAATTCACCCGACGCCGCCGGAGGCGATGCCCTGCCGGGCACGACCCACGACACCCTCGGAGGTGACCGATGAACCCCGAAGACGGCCTCGTGCCCCGCATCCCGATCGGCGACTGGGCGGAGAGCGGCATCGATTGGCTGAAGGCCAACCTCTCCTGGCTGTTCGACGCCTTCACTTGGCTGATGGAGTTCCTGGTCGGGAACCTCACCGAGGGGCTGCTGTTCCTGCCGGCGCTGGTGCTGATCCCGCTGCTCGCACTGCTCGCCTGGGTGGCGCGCTCCTGGCGCATGGGCATCGGCACCCTGGTGATGATGCTCGCGGTCCTGGCCATGGACCAGTGGACACCGATGCTCCAGACCATGGCGCTGGTGATCGTCGCGACCCTGTTCGCGGTGGTCATCGCCGTGCCGCTGGGCATCCTGGCCGCCATGAGCTCCTCAGTGAGCGCCATCGTGAAACCGATCATGGACTTCATGCAGACGATGCCCGCCTTCGTCTACCTGATCCCGGCGGTCACCTTCTTCTCGATCGGGCTGGTGCCCGGCATGTTCTCGACCATCATCTTCGCCCTGCCACCCGGGGTCCGGATGACGGAGCTCGGCATCCGGCAGGTCGACTCCGAGACCGTCGAGGCCGGAGAGTCCTTCGGCGCCACCCGCGGGCAGATCCTGCGCGGCATCCAGCTGCCCCTGGCCATCCCCACCATCATGGCGGGCGTCAACCAGGTGATCATGCTGGCCCTGTCGATGGCCGTGATCGCCGGCATGGCCGGGACCGAGGGCTCCGGCAAGCTGGTGGTCCAGGCGATCGCGACCCTGGACCTTCCGCTCGGCGTCGAGGCCGGTCTCGGCGTCGTCATCCTGGCGGTCTTCCTGGACCGCGTCACGGCGGCCCTGGGCAACCCCGGCGATTACAAGACCTCGCTGGTCGCCGTGCTGAAACGACGTCGCACGGCCACCACTTCCTGACCGCACCCGACACCAACGAACACCTCTGGAAAGGATGATCGATCATGACCAAGCGCAACTCGCTCTGGACCCCGAACTCCGTCTCCCGCCGCTCCGCCCTGGTGGGCGGCGCCGGCCTGCTGGGCCTCGGCCTGGCCGCCTGCGGCAGCGACGGCGGTGACGGCGGCGGAAGCGGCGGTGACAGCAACGGCGGTGGCGGGCCCGAGGGCAAGACCATCACCCTCGGCTACATCGCCTCCTGGACCGATGGCCTGTCCACCGCCTACCTGCTGGACAACCGCCTGACCGCAATGGGCTACACGGTCAAGCACCAGACCATCGCCGAGGCCGCCCTGCTCTACGCGGGTCTCGCCCAGGGGGACGTGAACATGTACCCCTCGGCCTGGCCCGAGGTCACCCACGCCGACTACATGGAGGAGTACGGCGACAACATCGAGGACCTGGTCGCCTACTACGAGGGGGCGAAGCTGAACTTCTCCGTCCCCGAGTACGTGGAGGACATCCAGTCGATCGCGGACCTGCAGGGCCAGGCCGACCGCTTCGACGGCAAGATCTATGGCATCGAGCCCGGTGCCGGCATCACCGGCGCCACCCAGGACAGCGTGATCCCCGGCTACGGCCTGGATGACTTCGAGCTGGTCACGTCCTCCACCCCGGCGATGCTCACCGAGCTGCAGAACAAGATCGATGCCGAGGAGGACATCGTCGTGACCCTGTGGTCCCCGTTCTGGGCCATGACCGCCTTCCCGGTCCGGGCGCTCGAGGATCCGGAGGGTCACTTCGGCGAGCCGGAGGCGCTGCACCACCTGGGCCACAAGGGCTTCTCCGAGGAGTTCCCCGAGGCCGCGGAGTGGATCTCGAAGATGAAGCTGTCCGACGAGGAGTTCGGCTCGCTCGAGGACATGGTCGTCAACCAGTTCGAGGACGGCCAGGAGGCCGAAGCGGTCGAGAAGTGGCTCGAGGAGAACCCCGACGTCCTGGCCCCGCTGCCGGGCGAGTGACCTCGGCGCGGACCCCCGCGCTCCGGCCGGCGGGCTGATGCCCGCCTCCGCCGTACAGGACGGGCCGACCACGATCATGTCGTGGTCGGCCCGTCCTTCGTGCGAGGCTCAGTGCGCGACGGAGACCTCGGTCCCGGCCTTCGCCGAGGCGTAGCAGGCGTCGAGGACCCGGGCGCGGCGCAGGGCGAGAGAACCGTCATGCGCCGCCGCGTCCCCGGAGGCGACGTGCTGCAGGAAGCTCGCGACCGCGGCGGCGTGATGGCCGTCCTCCCCGACCACGGGCTGCAGCTCCGCGGGCATGCCGGCGACCTCGGTCCACACGGTGATCTCCTGATGCGGGTGCGCAGGGTCGCCACCCCATTCGATGGTGGCTCCGCCATCGGCCCCGTAGAGGGTGACATAGCAGAGGTCGTGCGGGATCCACTGGGCCCAGCTGGACTCCAGCAGGAGGGTGCCTCCCCCGTCCAGGCGCAGGAAGGCGGTGGCGAGGTCCTCGACCTCGAAGGGGGCGCCCTCCTCGACCTGCGAGACGCCGAAGCCGGAGCCGCCGCGGCCCAGCGGCCCGAACTCCGCATGGGTGGAGGCGGAGGCGGCGGTCACCGCGGGCTCGCCCAGCAGGTGCAGGGCCATGTCGAGCATGTGGATGCCGATATCCATCAGCGCGCCGCCGCCGGAGCTCTCCGCCTTGGTGAACCACGTGCCGAGCCCCGGGATCCCCTGCCGACGGATCCATCCGGTCTTGGCGTAGTAGAGCTTCCCCAGCACGCCGGAGTCCACCACGTCCTTCAGCGCCGTGACGTCCCCGCGCTGGCGGTGGTTGAAGGACACATCCAGCACGCGGCCCGCCTGCTGCGCGGCGGCGACCATGCGAGCGGCGGCCTCGCCGGTCTGGGCCATGGGCTTCTCGGTGAGCACGTGCACACCGGCGCCGAGGGCATGGATCGCCATCGGCTCGTGCAGGAAGGTGGGGGTGGCGATCGAGACGACGTCGAGCTCGGCCTCGGCGATCATCTGCGTCCAGTCCCGGTAGCGGCCGGGCACGTCGTGCTCGGTGCCGAACCGCTCCAGCAGGTGCTCCTCCATCGCCGAGAGCGCGACGAGGTCGACGGCGGGGTCGGCGGCGTAGGCGGCCACATGCTGCTGGCCTGCCCAGCCCAGGCCGATCACTCCGGCGCGCAGTCGTCGCTGCCCGCCCTCCGGTGCTGCTGCGTTCATGATGCGTGGTCCCTTCCGATCGGAATGCTGTGCGGGATGGCTGATCGTGCGGTGGATTGTCGGGGTCGGGGGCCCAGAGGTGGCGGGATGACGGGGAGGCGTGGGGCCTCAGCCATCCGGCGCCAGCAATTCCAGCGGGTCCTCGCGCAGGCGGGCGAGGGCGAGCTCAATCGCCCCACGCACCACCACGTCCCGGCCCAGGGTGCTGGCGACCAGCTGCGGCAGGGGCGCGGCGGCGATTCCGGCCAGCTCGAGACGAGAGCGCTCCAGGACGGGCTCGATCGCCTCGGCGATCGCCCCGGCCACGACCACCCTCTCGACCCCGAGCAGGCTCGAGAGGATCGCGACGATGCGGGCCAGGCGCGCGGCGATCCGGTCCAGCACCTCCTGGGCGAGGGGATCGCCGTCGCGGGCGGCGGCGAAGACGTCGACGGCGCTGAGTGCCTCGACCGGGAGTGCCGCGAGAGCGGGAGAGGGCTGGCCGGCGGCGAGCGCTTCGAGCGTCCAGCGGCGGGCGAGCGCGGCGACACCATCGGCTCCACGGGAGTCGCCGAGCACGTCGTCCAGGAAGCGCATCTCGCCGGCGCCGCCGGCGGTTCCGCGCAGCAGTCGGCCGTCGACGATGAGCCCGGCGCCGAAGCGCTCCCCCATCAGCAGCGCCGCCACATGCTCGGTCCTGGCATGCGGTGCAGTGAGCGCATGCTCGGCGAGCACGGCGAGGTTCGCATCGTTCTCGACCTGCACCGCGCCGTCGAGGGCGCCGACGAGATCGGGGTTCATGGCGGGCCAGAAGGCTGAGTCGACCGACGGCGAACGACCGACGGAGTCCACCGGGGCGGGCACCCCGACCACCGTCAGCAGTCGTCGCCTCGTGCCGACTCCCGCCTGCTCGAGGACCAGGTCGACGAGGTCGCGCACGGCCTGGACACGGGACTCCGCCGCCGCAGCGCACTGGTCCTCGTCGCGCCCGTCGAGCTCGCCGTCGATCGCGCGCCGCGCAGCGGCGAGCTCCATCCCGCGCAGATCCACGGCCCGCGCCATGACTGTGTGCTGGCCCGCATCGACTCCGACGATGACGGCAGCCTCCGCGCGCAGAGCGTAGTGACGTGCGGGGCGGCCACGCTGCACGGCCCCCTCCACGCGCTCACCAGAGACCTCGTGCAGCCAGCCGGCCTGCTCGAGCTCGCCGCAGACGCCGAGCACGGTGGCGCGGGTCAGGCCGGTCGCCGCCATCGCGTCGGATGCGGTGAACTGGCGCGTCCCCAGAGCGTGCTGAAGCAGCGCCTGGCGGTTCGCCCGGCGCAGGAGCTGCGGGGAGCTTGCGCCGCGGTCCGGGACAGTTGACATGGCAGCCACCCACCTCCATACTTTCGATAGGCCGTAAATATAAGGCTTGATGTATCTATGGTCGCATCTATCCCGAGAGTCTGCACACTCTTCCGCGAAGGAGACGATGGTGTCATCCTCAACCGGCTTGTCCGGCCCCCTCACCCGACGAACGCTGCTGGCAGGCGTGGGCGGTGCCCTGGCGGCGACCGCCCTGACGTCCTGCGGTGACAGCGGCCCGTCCGAGCTGACGCTCTACCAGTCCAAGCCCGAGGCGATCTCGTACTTCAGCCGGCTCGCCGCGGAGTTCTCCAGGTCCCAGGACCGCTTCACGGTCCAGCACGACATCGCCACGAACCTCTCGGCGAGCTTCGTGCGCAACAACCCGCCGGACCTCGGCTGCCAGAACTACAACCTCGAGATGGGCCGCTTCATGGAGCGCGGCGCCCTCTCGGACCTCTCCGACCTCCCCGAGGCCGCGACCATCCGCGAGGACGTCGCCGAGCTCGCCGACTGGTACCCCACCTATGAGGGTCGCACGAGCGTGCTGCCCTATTCGGTCACCGCCGCCGCAGTCATCTACAACCGGCAGATCTTCGAGGAGCACGGGCTCGAGGTCCCCACCACCTGGGAGGAGCTCCTGAGCGTCTGCGAGACGCTGCAGGCCGCGGATGTCACCCCCATCTACGGGACCTTCCTCGATCCGTGGACGATCGCCCAGGGTCTGTTCGACTACACCGTCGGCGGGATGGTCGACGTGCGCAGCTTCTACGATCAGATGGACGAGATCGGCGAGGACGTCGGCCCTGGCTCCGAGGTCTCCTTTCAGAACACGCTGCTGGAGCCCGTCGAACGCATGTTGGAGCTGATCCCGTACCACAACGTCGATGCCCCCAGCCGGGCCTATGGCGACGGCAACACGGCGATGGCCCAGGGGAAGGCCGCGATGTACTTCCAGGGGCCTTGGGCCCTGGGGGAGATCGAGAAGGCCGGCACCGAGGTGGATCTCGGCACCTTCCCGCTGCCGGCGACCGCTGATCCGGCCGATCTGAGGGTCCGCGTGAACATCGACCTGTCGCTGTGGATCCCGGAGGCCGCGAACGAGCAGGAGGGGGCGCGGGAGCTGTTGCAGTTCCTCATGCAGCCCGACATCCAGAACTCGTACAACGACGCCTTCCTCGCCTTCGGCAGCACGAAGAATGCCCCTCCGGTCACCGACGACCGGATCGCCGAGATGCAGCAGTACTACGACGAGGGACGCTTCTACATGGGTGCCTCGCAGTTCATCCCCAACTCGATCCCGGCCCAGAACTACCTCCAGTCGATCGTCGGCGGCGCCGACGCCGAGCAGACCCTGGCGCGCATGGATGCCGACTGGGCCCGCCTGGCCTTCCGGGAGTGATCACAGATGACGTCTCAGCAAGGAGCCCCGATGTCGACGATGACACCATCGCCCGCTGTTCCCAGGAACGCCGAGAGCCGAACCCGCTCCCCGCTCGTCCACCACAAGCGGCGGATCGATCCCCTCTACTACCTGTTCCTGTTCCCCTCCCTAGCGCTGTTCAGCCTCGCGGTCACGCTGCCGGCGCTGCTGGGCTTCGGATACAGCTTCACGAACTCCATCGGCTTCGGTGACTGGGAGTTCATCGGCCTGCGCAACTATGTCGCGATGTTCCGCGACCAGGGGATCCTGGGGTCGTACACCTTCACGCTCGGCTTCTCGCTGATCACCGTGATCGTGGTGAACATCCTCGCCTTCGCGCTGGCCCTGGGCCTGACCTCGAAGATCCGCTTCACCTCCGCACTGCGCACGATCTTCGTGATCCCGATGGTCATCTCCGGCATCGTGATCGCCTTCGTGTTCCAGTACCTGTTCGCCAACACCGTGCCCGGCATCGGCCAGGCGATCGGCTCGGACGCGCTGTCCACCACGATCCTCGCCGATCCCGACTGGGCCTGGCTGTCGATCGTGATCGTCACCGCCTGGCAGTCGATCCCCGGCACGATGCTGATCTACATCGCCGGGCTGGTGACCATTCCCGCCGAGGTCTATGAGGCCGGTTCGATCGATGGTGCCACCGGCTGGCAGAGCATCCGGCACATCACCCTGCCGCTGGTCTCCGGGTTCATCGTCATCAACACGATCCTCGGCTTCAAGAACTACCTCAACGCCTACGACATCATCGTGGGCCTGACCGACGGCGGCCCGGGCGTGGCCACCCGATCCGTGGCGATGTCGATCTTCCGCGGGTTCGACGGCGGCGACTACGCCTACCAGATGGCGAACGCAATGGTCTTCTTCCTCATCTCGATCGCGCTCGCGCTCCTCCAGCTCCGCATCACTCGAGGAAGGACGGCATTCTGATGAGCACTGCGACTCCCGCCGTATCTGCGGCCCCTGCCGGCTCCCCCACCCTGGCGCCAACAGCTCGGCGTCGCCGCGGCCGGGTGGGACGCGAACGCATCAGCTGGACCACCACCATGCTGCTCATGGTGGGATCACTGGCCGTGCTCGTGCCGCTGTACATCACCGTGAACATGGCGCTGAAGACCACCGAGCAGGCGGTCGGCGGAAATGCCTTCGCTCTCCCGAACCCGTTCACGTTCTCGAGCTTCGTCGAGGCCTGGAACCTCACGAACTTCCCGCGCGGCTTCGCGATCTCGATCTTCATCACGGTGGTCGCCGTGGTCGGTGAGATCGTGATCTCGGCGCTCGCCGCCTACGCGATCGTACGCAACTGGGACCGACGAGCCTTCCGCTGGTCGTTCTTCTACCTGCTGGCGGCGATGTTCATCCCGTTCCCGGTGGTCGCGCTGCCGCAGATCCAGCTGACGGGCATGCTCGGACTGGACAATCCGCTGGGTGTCGCGATCCTGCACATCGCCTTCTCCCTGGCGTTCAACACGCTGCTGCTGACCGCATTCCTGCGCACCATCCCGCTCGAGCTCGAGGAGTCGATGCGGATGGACGGCGCCGGCACCTGGAAGGTGTTCTGGAAACTGATCCTGCCGCTGCTGGCGCCGATGTGCGCGACCGTGGGCATCTTCGCGTTCATCGCGTCGTGGAACGACTTCATGATGCCCTCGCTGATCATCTCGGACCCGACGCTGCAGACCATCCCGGTGCTGCAAAACATGTTCCAGACCCAGTTCAGCAACAGCTACAACGTCGCCTTCGCCTCCTACCTGATGGCGATGGCTCCGGCGATCATCGTCTACCTGTTCGCTCAGCGGTGGGTGATGTCCGGCCTTACCCAGGGCGCGATCAAGTAGTGCCCCGCGCGGTGCGGCCAGCGCTGTCGGCCGCCCTGCGTGCCTGCTGCCCGCATCGTCTCCACCCTCCGCACCCGCTCATGATCCTGCCCCTGAACCCGCACCAGCATGCGCACCCGCTCTCACGCCCACACCCGACAGAACCTGGAGGTTCCTCGACGTGACCACCGCTCCCCTGACCGCTCCCCCCGCCACGCGATCCGACGCCGACTGGTGGCGCCAGGCGGCCGTCTACCAGATCTATCCGCGCTCCTTCGCGGATGGCAACGGCGACGGCATCGGTGACCTGCGCGGCATCATCTCCCGCATCCCGTACCTCGCCGAACTCGGCGTGGACGCAGTGTGGCTGAGTCCCTTCTACCCCTCGGCGCTCGCCGACGGGGGCTACGACGTGGACCACTATCGCGACGTGGATCCGACGATCGGCACCCTCGAGGAGTTCGACGAGATGGTCACCGCCCTGCACGGGGTCGGGATCAAGCTCATCGTCGATGTGGTCCCCAACCACTCGTCGGACCGCCATGAGTGGTTCCGGGAGGCGCTGTCCGCCCCGAAGGGCTCCCCCGCCCGCGAGCGCTACATCTTCCGCGACGGCCGCGGCGAGCATGGCGAGGAGCCGCCTGCGGACTGGACCTCGATCTTCAGCGGCCCGGCCTGGACCCGGGTCCCCGACGGCCAGTGGTACCTGCACTCCTTCGCCACCGAGCAGCCGGACTTCAACTGGAAGCATCCTGAGGTGCACGAGGATTTCCTGCGCACTCTCAGGTTCTGGTCGGACCGGGGAGTGGACGGCTTCCGGATCGACGTGGCCCATGGGCTGTCGAAGGATCTCGGCGAGGTGCTCCCCAGCTCGGCGGAGCTGAAGGCGATGCCGAAGGACGGCACGCATCCGCTGTGGGACCGCGACGACGTGCATGAGATCTATGCCGAGTGGCGCGAGCTGTTCGACCAGTACGAGCCGCCGCGGATCGCGGTCGCGGAGGCCTGGGTGGAGACCCCGGAGCGCCGCGCGAAGTACGCGAGCCCCGAAGGGCTCGGCCAGGCGTTCAACTTCGACCTGATGGAGGCCGATTTCGATGCCGGGCACTTCCGCGACATCGTCGCCGACAATCTCGCCCAGTCCGCGGTGACCGGCTCCTCGACCACCTGGGTGTTCTCGAACCACGACGGGGTGCGTCATGCCACCCGGTACGGCCTGCCGCCGCGTGCCGGTCGCCCCGTGAAGCAGGGCGCCCAGTGGGTGGCCGCCGGCGGCCCGGAGGACGGCATCGACCGCGAGCTAGGGCTCCGCCGCGCCCGGGCGGCGACGATGCTCGAGCTGGCACTCCCCGGCAGCGCCTATCTGTACCAGGGCGAGGAGCTGGGCCTGCACGAGGTCGCCGAGATCCCGGATGAGCAGCGCCAGGATCCGGCGTTCTGGCGTACCACCGCCGGGGACCGTGGCTTCGACGGCCTGGGCCGTGACGGCTGCCGAGTCCCGCTGCCGTGGACCCGCTCGGGCTCCTCCTTCGGCTTCGGCGAGGGTGGGGCGCATCTGCCGCAGCCTGCCTGGTTCGCGGACTTCTCCGTCGAGGCGGAGGACGGCGCCGCCGGTTCGACGCTCGAGATGTACCGCGAGGCGCTGCGTCTGCGCGGAGAGCTGCAGGGCGAGGAGTCGCTCGAGTGGGACGAGGCGCTCAGCGGCGGTGACGTGCTCGCCTTCGAGCGTCCCGGCGGTTGGCTGAGCGTCACGAATTTCGGAGCGCAGCCGGTGGCGCTGCCCGTCGGCGAGGTGCTGTTGGCGAGCGGTGAACTCGAGGCTGCGGCCGACGGCACGTCGCAGCTGCCCGGTGCGACCACGGTGTGGCTGCGCCGGTCGGAGGCCTGAGCATAGCCCGCCTCCCACCGGTCGCGAGCGCCTCGGGGACCACCCTGCGGGATGCGCTTTCGGGGCGCTCTCGCCGTCCGACGGTTCGCACCGGTGCCTGTGCCCGAACCGATCTCCTCACCCCCCGTGCCTTCACCGGCTGCGGATCGGCGCCGGTGCGAGCTCCGGCTGGTGCGGCGGGGGTGACCGGCCCGTGCTGTGCGTCGAGCGGGATGCGGACGGTGAGCGAGGAGCTCGTCGCATCGCACGGTGCGGAGTCGCTGACACCCGTGATGACGTCGGCGGCGGCAGCGGTCTCCGCCGGGCCGGCGGGATCGGTCGCGGCCGCGGTGCCCGCTGCGGGGCCCGTCGGGCCCAGCGGGGACGGGGAGGTGACGCGGGTGATGCCGGAGGAGCCTGTCCATTCGACCAGGTGGCGCGAGGCCTCCGGGAGACGCCGGACGCCGGCGGTGTCGCTCTCCTTCGAGAGGTTGCAGTGCGCGCAGAGGCCCTGACCGTTGTCGATGCTCGTGGCGCCGCCCGCGGAGGCGGGGACGATGTGGTCGTGCTGGCGCACAGCGGCGTCGCAGAACGGTGCGCGGCAGATGAGGTCCCGCCAGTCGAGGAAGCGTGCCAGCGCGGGCGGGAAGGCCCTTGCTCGGGATTCGACGGCCACCAGCTCCCCTGAGGTGGGATGGGTGAACAGGCGGCGCATCACGGGACGGAGCGGTGGCCCATCCGGTCCGCAGCGGTCACCCTCGGCGGGGTCCGGCTCGGCGAGGGCGAGGCGAAGCTGTTCGCGCACCATCCCCACCGGGACCGAGCCATACCCCTCGATATGCGCGACGTCGCCGTGGTCCGGGGAGAGCAGGGAACGCTCGGTCATGATCAGTCCGATCTCCAGGAGCACCGGATCCATGCCTCCCCCACGACCGATCAGCGTGTCGACGAAGGCATCCGCCATCAGTGCGCCATGGCCCTGGCGTGCTCCCTCGGCACGGAGCCGCTCCGCTTCGAGGGAGAGGCGCTTGTGGACGAGCTTGGCCTCGAGCGCCGGGAGCTGGGCGCTCACTGTCGCCATGCCGTGCTGACCGGGAGTGAAGGTGACGTGGCGGCCTCGGCGGGCCCGGTGGTGGCGGGCGGCGGCTCCCTGTGGGTCGAGCTGCCCGATCGCGGACGCGACCTCGTCCCGCCACCGCTGGACACCGGCCCCGTCCAGACGGGGCATCTGCTCATGCAGGGTCTCGTCGAGCTGTCGACGCTGGAGGTCATCGAGAGGTTCCATCGCGGACGCCGCCGCGTAGGCCACCTGCGCCGTCACCTTGCCGGTGCCGAGCGCGCAGAGCATGCGCGGCATGGAGCGGACCATGCGCCGGGCGGACGCCAAGGAGCGCTCGGCGGCAGAGGGCGACCGCCGGGTCGTCAGGGAGTAGTCACGGCGGGTCCGACCGTCGGCCAGACGGTTGAGCCGGTCGTGCGAGGGGAGGAACTCGTCCTCGTGCGCGGCGTCGTCCCGCGCGGCGCGGATCTGATCGCGCCGGGTCGCCTCGGCCAGTGCCACCACGGCACGTGCCTCGAGCGCATCGAGCGAGCTGCGGGAGTCGTGGACCGTCTCGAGCAGCCGGTTGTACTCGTCCCGCGGCCTCTCCCCCGCCTCGAACATCTCCTCCGGGGCGGTGGCGATCGCGGTCAGCAGGAAGTCGACGTCGCCGAGCAGCTCCGCGAGCGCGCCCGGCCCGGCCGCATGGAGCGCAGCGAGGGTCTCCTCCGGAGTGGCGGAACGCCGCTCCGAGGAACCCTTCAGCTTCTGCATGAACATGCTGGCATCCTCTCTCGTCGCACCGACATTCGAAAGCCCGTAGCGCGAATGTGGAAAACCTTCTCGGGATTCTCGACACCGTGTCCTCGTCGGCACACGCGGCTCCGTGAACTGCACTCAGGCCCGACCTGCACAGTGCGCATAACTTCATCCATCCGGCCCTGAGTAGCGCCACACGAATGTGGATAAGAATGTGGATGGATGGGCACGGTGGAGGAACGGTCGCGCGTTTCCGACGTATTCCGGATCCTGCTCCACCTCCGCTCGGAGCGCGTCGGAGGTGCCCTCTCTTCGGCCCTCGCCCTTGCTCCTGCTGCCCCGCCGGTATCTGATGGTGGTACCTGCACACCCACCTCAGGAGGCTCCGATGGAGAAGCTCGACCGCAATGCCACGACCCGCGGCCCGGACTCGTCGTTCACCGGCGAGGTGCTCATGGAGGGGATCCGTGGCCCGCGGGACGGTTCCCGCGCCGCGATGAACCACGTGCACTTCGCGCCGGGCGCGCGCACGCATTGGCACTGGCACCCCGTCGGCCAGACCCTCTACGGCACCGGCGGCGTGGGGCTGGTCGTCACCCGCTCGGGCGAGGTCCTCACCCTCGAGCCCGGACGCACGGTGTGGATCCCGCCGCGCGAGGAGCACTGGCACGGCGCGCTCGACACCTCGCTGATGTCCCACCTCGCGGTGCAGGAGGCCGACGACGACGACGACGAGACCGTGATCTGGCTCGAACCGGTCAGCGACGAGGAGTTCTCCCGCGCGAACGAGGTGGCGCGCACGGCCTGACCCGCGGCGGGTGCGCGATGGATGCCGGCGCACACGGACTGCTCGCCAGCACCCGCCGTCACCTCAGCGCCTGCACCTCGGCGACCGCGGTGTAGAGGGCGCGGTGGGCGGGCCGCAGCGCCCGGTGCGCGGCGGCGGCCGCGGGGTCCGGTGCGATGCTCCGGCCGTCCGCTCGCGCGGCGAGCGGCATGATCCGATGCTCGAGGCCCAGCTCGTCGGCCGCAGCGAGCGCACAGCCGAGCAGTGCGGCATCGGCCCCGTCGACCGTGTGCACGGGGCGTCCGGTGACGTCGGCGATGATCCGCAACCAGGGCTGCGAGGCGGTTCCGCCGCCGGTGACGGCCAGGGGACGCGAGGTCGCGCCGTCGTCACCATGGGCGAGGGCGTGAGCGACCCCTTCGAGCATCGCCGCGTACAGGTCGATCGCGCGGGTCTGCGGGCCGATGCCGATCATGGCGCCGCGGAGGTCGGCGTCCCGCACGGGGTAGCGCTCGCCGAGGATCGAGGGCAGTGCGAGGAGACCCGTGGGTCCGCGGCCGTGCCGGTGCTCGCGCCCCTCGAGCAGGGCGTCGGCCGCACCGGGCGTCGCCCCGCCCAGCAGGGCCTCGCGCCCCCAGTCGGCCACGGCGCCCGCGGCGAGCAGGGCGGAGATCCGCAGCGTCGGCCCCGCGCCGTGGTCGCTCGCACCGTGGTCGCTACCACCGAGTGCGAGGTGGTGCGAGGTGCCCACCTGTGATGGCGGGGCAGCCGGCTGCACGACGGCGCGCCAGCCGCTGGTGCCCAGGTAGGCGTAGTCATCGCCCGGGGTGAGCCCGACGATCCCGAGGGTGGTCGCCCCGGCGTCGCCCGGCGCGAGGACCACGGGGAGCCCGGCCGGCAGACCCAGCAGTGCGGGGGCCGATGCCCCGGTGCGCCCGAGGATCTGGCCCGCCCGGTGGGTGAGCGCCGGCAGCAGGGGAGCCGCGAGGCCTGCGGCGCGCGCGACCGGGGCGGACCAGGTGCGCGTGCGGTGATCGAGCAGCCCGGTGGCGGCAGCCGTCGTCAGATCGCACCAGGCGCCGAGGCCCAGTCGGTGCACGAGATGGCCGGCCGGACCGAACACCACCTGCCGGACACGCCGCGCGAGCCCGGGATCCACGCGGTCCAGGCGCCGGAACATCGCCGCACAGCTGCTCGCGTCCTGCTGGTTGGCGGTGAGCGCGTCCCACGCGATGCCCTCGGCCGCGAGCTGGGCGCGCAGCTCCTCGGCCTCCGCTCCGGCGCGGGTGTCGCTGTACAGGATGGCGGGAGGCTCGCTCTCGCCCTCGGTCTCGAGCACCAGGTCCTGCATCTGCCCGGTCAGGCTCAGCGCCAGCAGGTCATCGCCGGCCGCTGGGGACGGGAGGATCTGGGCGATCGCGGTGCGGGCGGCACGTACCCAGTCGCCGGGGTCCTGCTCCGCTCCCCCGTCGGCCGTACGGCGCGTCGGATACTCGCTGCTCGCCTGCTCCCTGCTGTTGCCGTCCAGATCGATCAGCGCCGCCTTCGCAGCGGAGGTCCCGAGGTCCAGGCACAGCAGAGAGGGCATGGGGTGAGGATAGGCGGACACGCCCTGTCCTCGCCGCCTGGCATCCTCGACGCCATGAGCGCCACCCTGCAGATCACCATCGATGCCCATGACCCGCGCACTCTCTCGCTGTTCTGGAAGGAGGTGCTCGGATACGTGCACCCGGGCCCTCCCGGCACGGACCTCGCCCCGGGTGCTGATCCGCTCGCGGCGTGGGACGAGTTCCTCGAGGACCACGACGTGCCCGAGGAGCAGCGCAACAGCGCCTCCGCCCTCGAGGACCCCGACGGGAGGGGGCCGCGGCTCTACTTCCAGCGCGTCCCGGAGGACAAGGTCGTCAAGAACCGCGTCCATCTCGATGTGCGCACCGCATCCGAGCTGCGCGGCGAGGAGCGGATGACGGCGCTGGAGGCGGAGTGCGAGCGACTGGTCGCGCTCGGCGGCTCGCGTCTGGAGCTTCATGAGCCCGAGGCGCCGACCAGCATCGGGTTCCTCGTGATGGCCGATCCCGAGGGCAACGAGTTCTGCCTGGACTGATATGTAGGTGTTTCTGTCAAGGGGGCGGAGTGAAGCGGGGGCATCCACTGGCCGGTGGGTGCCCCCGCTTCGGCGTTCGCGGGGTGCTTCTCGGGTGCCGCGTGTCTGGTCGACGCGTGGTCAGTCTGATATGCGCGGGTCGGGTGCCGCATGACGCTGTTTTCGGTGGGAGGGGCGGAGCTTGTCTGAGCTCGAGCGTGGCCCTGTTGCCGGGGCTGCTCACAGTCCAAGCGCTGGTCTCCTCCTCACGCTGCGTCCCGAGAGGCTCTGGATCGCCCGTGAACGCGGTCTATAGGGTTATTCCTCCATGGTGGCCAGGGACCAGCACCAGCCGGCCAGTTCGCGGGCGATCGCGGTATTCGCGATGGCGTGGCGTTTGCGGCGCGCTTCCAGCACCATCCAGCGGTGATGGAGACGTCGGTTCCCGCGGTCGGCGCGTTCGGCGATCACGGCCGGGACCTTCGCCCAGTCCTGTCGCAGGGTCTTGCCGGGGTAGTAGCCGGGTTTGTGGTGCCAGGCCGACTCGATCAGGAACCGGCGGGCGTGGGAGTTGCCGGTCTTGGTGATCCCGCCCAGAGACCTCGTCTGTCCAGAGGAGTGCTCGGAGGGGACCAGTCCGAGGTAGGCCGCGATCGTCGAGCCGGTGAACCGGTCCCAGTCCCCGATCTCCACCGCCAGACCGAACGCGGTCAGAGTGGAGATCCCTCGCAGGCAGGCCAGGCGGTGGGTGATCTCGGTGAATTCGCTGTCCTCGGCCAGGTTCAAGATCGTTACATCAAGGCGATCGCGGCGGGCGAGAGTGTGGGTGACGGCGTCGTAGGCGTCATCGAACGCGGCCACGGTCCCGGAACCATATTCGGCCAAGTGGTCACGGCGGATGGCCCGCAGCCAGGCGTCATGCTCCCGGCCCCAGGTCGTCTTGCCGGGGAAGACGTGACCGCGGCGCAGCACCAGCTTCCCGAGCCGGTGCCGGGCACTCATCAAGTCGCGGCGGGCATCGTCCCGGGAACGGACCAGATCTCGGGCGGACTCCTCCGCGAGCGTGGGGACCCGCACCGCGACGATGTCATCGTTGCGCGCCAGACGGGCCAGCAGCATCGCATCGCGCCGATCGGTCTTGACTCGCTCACCCGTTGGTCGCAACAGCTTCGACGGGGCCGCGACCTGGACGGAATGTCCAGCATCGAGCAGGAACCGGGCAAGCGTGAAGCCGGTGGGGCCGGCCTCGTAGGTGATCCGCAAGGGACCGTGGCCACGGGCGAGGTCCTCGACGAACTCGCTGATAGCGACCAGATCATTCGGCAGGGACTTCTCGATCACCTCGCCGGTGGAGCAGTCGATCGCAGCGGCATTGACGCTACGGGCATGGACATCCAATCCCAGGCTTGTAGTCTCGGTGAACACCAGGGCCTCCTATGAATGTGTGCACCCCGGCCGCCCATCGACCAGGGTGATCCACGAGTCTTCATAGCGAGGCCCTGGGCCACAAGACCCAGCCGGTAACCCCGCCACCCTCATAGCGTCTGACGCATTCCGGACCGACGTCCTGACGCTGCCACCCGTCGATCCGGCGCGCTTCCTGGTGACGCTGGTGTGCCTGGTGTGCACCGTCCGCTCCTGGCGGCGGAAGATCAGCCTGGTGTGAGACGGCGGGGCGCATCCCCCTCGCCTACCCTGGGCCCCTGACGCCCCGCACCTCGAGGAGTACGACGATGTACCACGGAACATCCCTGCTCGACGCCCGCGTGCTCATCACCGGCGGCGCACGAGGACTCGGGCGGCAGCTGGCTCTGGAGGCAGCGCGGCGCGGGGCTGACGTGACGATCTGGGACCTCGACCTGTCGCGCGCCGAGGCCGTCGTGGCGGAGATCCGGGCCGTCGGCGCCACCGCCGTCACCGCGCGGGTGGACGTCACCGATCGGGAGCAGATCACCGCCGCCGCGCACCAGGCCGGGCCGCAGGACGTGGTGATCAACAACGCCGGGATCATCACCGGCAAGCGGCTCCTGGAGGCGAGCGACGAGGAGATCCGCCGCACCTTCGAGCTGAACACGCTCGCCCTGTTCTGGGTGACCCGGGCCTTCCTGCCGGGGATGCTCGAGCGCGACCGAGGCACGGTCGCCACCATCGCGAGCGCCGCGGGGCTGGCCGGCGTCGCCCGGCAGACGGATTACTCCGCGAGCAAGTGGGCCGCGATCGGCTTCACCGAGTCGCTCCGGGCCGAGCTGCGCGGGGACTCCTCGGGCGCAGGCACCTTCGTGATGTGCCCCTTCTTTATCGACACCGGAATGTTCGACGGGGTGACCACGAAGTTCCCCCGTCTGCTGCCGATCCTCAAGGAGCAGGAGGTGGCGCGCCAGGCCCTCTCCGCGATCGAGAGCGGGAAGGAGCAGATCATCACGCCCTGGCTCGCCCGGCTGCTCCCGGCGGCGCGCATCCTGCCGGTGCGGCTGTTCGACCGCGGACTGGACCTGCTGGGCATCAACCACACGATGGACGAGTTCGTGGGCCGTCACGACCCCGAGGCGCCGCAGCGTTGACCGACGGGCGCTCCCTCGAGCTGCTCGAGGAGAAGCTGGGGCGCACGCTGCAGCGCGCCGGTCTGCCGGGCTAGGCACCGGCCGAGGCGCGGCGCGCCCGCGCCGACCGTCGGAACCAGTTCACCAGCACCCCGGGCACGAATCGGTCCACGAACGGCGCACCGAACCGGGCGAGCACCTCCACCAGCAGTCCGATGAAGAACGCGACCAGCGGCAGCCACGGGGCGAGGCCGACGTTGACCGCGATGTCGCCTCCCATCCCCAGGTCTGCGCGCAGGCTGGTCCAGACCAGTGCGAGCAGGACGATCGAGCCTGCGAAGTAGGCGAACGGAAGCGCCACCCAGGACGCGGCCAGCGCAAGGATGTTCCCGGTCTCGATCTCGCGGTCCCGCTGCCACAGCAGGGAGACCACCGCCGGCATCAGCAGGGCGATCAGCACCAGGGGGATCCACGCGTACCAGGGCAGGTCGAAGAACCACAGGAACTCGTCGGTGCGCTCCATCCCGAAGTCCTCGACGCCGCCCTGCAGGTTCAGGTGCAGCGGCACGGCGAGCATCCCCAGCCCGGGCAGCAGCGCGAGGCCGTTCAGCCCCCACAGCGGGAGCGCGAGGAGCAGACCGAGCACGGAGCGCCCCTCCCCCTCGGCGATCATCGTGATCGCCCCGCCCACGGCCAGCAGGATCCAGACCGGGACAGCGAAGGCCAGGGCGTGGACGAGCACGAGCCGGGGCGCGGCGGCGAGATCCGCCACCAGCGACCACCAGGTGGGCTTCTCCATCCCTGCGATATGCCCCAGGAACAGCGGAAGCGCGATGAGCACCCAGGTGCCGAAGAACATGTCCACCCCGGCGGAGTGCATCGAGATCGACATGCCGAAGGATTCCTCCTCGACCGCGAACGCGGTGACGCGCGTGGCGATCACGGCGACGATCGCCACCGCGAGCCCGGAGATCCCGGACCAGAGCAGTGCACCGAGCACTCCGTTCGAGCCCCCGCGCCCGGTGCCCCAGCGGCGCTGGAGGAGGCGAGCGGCGAGGAAGGCGGTCGCCACCATCGCGACGGTGATCAGCAGCGGCATTCCCCGCCAGCTCATCGTGGCATTGCCCATGAAGCCCAGGTTCAGCTCGACCTCGTAGGAGCCGAAGGAGGCGAGGGAGACCAGCTGGAACGGAATGCCCACCAGTCCCACGATCCCTCGCCACCCGCCGGCCCCCGACGGGGAGGTCGGGTCGCCGCCCGGCGCCACGCCGCCCCCGGTCAGCTCCCCGGTGTCCAGGGTGAGCGCGGCGAGGACGGCCGAGACGATCACCAGCAGTGCGGCACCGAGAGCCACGAGGTAGGCCAGGGCACCCACCGCGAAGGTGGGGACGGGGTTGCCGATCCCGAACCGCCGCAGTGCGACGCCGACCTGGGAGGCGGACAGTGCCTGCACCCCCTGCGAGCCCGACGGCGCCCCCGATGCCGAGGGGGCGGACGTCGCCCAGGGCCCCGGCGCCGCTGGGTCGGGCGACGTGGGCGGCGCCGCTGGATCGCGGGGCGGGCCGGACGCCGGGCCCGAGTGGACGGAGCCATGAGATCCCGCGGAGGGCGCGGGCGGGAACGCGCTCGGCCCGTACGGCCCGGAATCGTGGCCCGGATATCCACTGTCGGGGTAGCTCTGGCTTCCCCTGTCACCGTAGGGATGGTTCGTCTCCGACATGTAGAACTCTGTGCCCTTCTCGCGTGGCCGGCCGTCGTGGGCGCGGTCGTGCACCCCGGCCCCGAGCCTAGCTGGCAGGGCGTTCACCGGGTCTCGGCAGGTTGCGCCGCTGTGCCCGGGTCCGGGAGGATCTCGTCGGCGGCGGTGGAGCCGCCCCCACGCCGACCCACCGGGAAGAGGACCGCATCGCCATGGACCTGAGCTTTCGACGGGCTGCGCCCGAGGACGTCCCGGCGGCGCAGGCGGCCTACCGGCAGATCATCGATCACCTCGCCCGGACGGCGGACTTCCCGCACTGGCACACCGAGGACCACCCGAGGCCCGCACAGGTCGCCGCCTGGATCGCGGCCGGAGAGCTCTACCTGGCGCACACGCCCGACGACACCGGCTCCGCCTCGCCGGCGGAGATCGCGGGCGTGGTCGTCCTGAACCACGCGACGGCGGGCGGCTACGACGACGCTGACTGGGCGATCGACGCCGCTCCCGAGGAGGTGCTGGTGGTCCATGTCCTCGGTGTCACCCCCGACCATCTCGGGCAGGGCGTCGCCCGATTCCTCATCGACTCGTCCCTGCAGGCCGCGCGGGAGCAGGGCTGCCGCACCCTCCGCCTGGACGCCTACGTCGAGAACCTGCCCGCCCGGACCCTGTACGCCCGCCACGGGTTCACCGACCTCGGTGTCCACACCTTGGACTACGACGGCACCGATCTGGAGCAGTTCCACCTGTTCGAACAGGTTCTCTGACCCGTCGGTCACCCTCTGCCGCCAGGGCTATCCGAAGTAGAGCGGGTGGTGCGCTGCGCATCCCGGGTTGAAGGCGGCGCCGCACTGCGGACACTGCGAGGCGCCGACGTAGTCGTCGATGCGCAGCTGGGTCCAGCACACGCCGCAGAGCACGGCGAGCTGCTGCCCTGATCCCGGCGGCCAGGGGCGCGAGGGATGATCGGCGGTCTCCTCATGGCACAGGTGGCAGGGGTAGTACCGCCGGCAGCAGGCGAAGCGGATCGCGATCACGTCCCGCGCCGTGCGGTAGTGGACGCAGCGGGTCTGCTCATCCACCGTCGGCCCGTGGACGACGGGCCTCATCGCACACCGCGTGCGGTCAGCGCGTCGCCGAGGGCGTCGGCATGCTTGAGGGCGACCACGAGGAACGGCATGGCGAAGTGCCGCAGGCTCTGCCGGCCGCCACGGGCGCGCTGCGCCTCGCGGACCTCGCGGGCGAGTGAGGCGAGGACGGGCAGCGTGTTCAGGGTGATCGCGAGCACGAGAGCCGCCCGCTGCGGGTCCAGACCCACCCGTTCCAGCGGTGCCAGTGCGCGCTCCAGGGCATCCAGCAGCTCGCTGACCGGGGTGGTCAGTGCCAGCAGACCGCTGATCACCACGGCGGCGGTGACTCGGGTCGTGTTCGTGAGCGCCTCCTCGGGCCCCAGGAAGATCAGCTGCCCGGCGGCGGTCACCAGGATGATCCACCGCACGGCCACGAGCTGCCGGCCGAGCACCCGCATCCCCGCTCCCGGCACTGCGTACACGGCGAGGCAGAGCGCCGCCATGATCAGGGCGCTGACCCAGCTCACCGGCAGGAAGCAGATCCCCAGCACGATGCTCATCAGCGCCAGGATCTTCGGCCCGGCGGGCAGGCGGTGCCAGGGGCCGTTCCCGGGCCGGTACAGGGTCAGCATCGCAGCTCCTGCTCGTAGGCGGCGATGATCTCCGCCGGTGCGCCCGTCCGCGCGACCGTGCCGTCCTGGACGAGGATCGCGGTCTCGCAGCGCCGGGCCAGGTCGAGGTCGTGCGTGACCAGCACCAGGCGGTGGGCGCCGTCGGCGAAGAGATGGTCGGCGACGCGCCGGGCGTTGCGGGCATCGAGGTAGGCGGTGGGTTCATCCGCGATCACCAGCTCAGGACTGCGCACGAAGGCGCCGCACAGGGCGAGCAGCTGCTTCTGCCCGCCGGAGAGATCATGCGCCGAGCGGTCCGCGAGCTCGCTCAGGCCGAAGCGCTCCAGGGCCTCCTGGACGCGGCGGGTCCTCTCCCCGCGGGGCAGTCTCGCCGAGCGCAGGGAGAAGGCGACGTCCTCGGCGACCGTCGGCATGATGATCTGGGCGTCCGGGTTGGCGAAGATGACGGCCACGCGACGTCGCAGCTGCGCCGCCGCCCGCGCCGGGTCCAGGCCGAGGACGCGGATGGTCCCGCTGGTGGCGGTGGCGAGGCCGCCGAGGAGCCGGGCGAGGGTCGATTTGCCGGAGCCGTTCTCGCCGATGACGGCGATGGTGCGTTCGTCGTGGGTGGCGGTGATGGAGTGCAGGACGTCCGTGTCGCCGAGGCGGACGTGCACGTCTGCGAGCTCGAGGGCGCTCATCGGATCACCTCCACGACGGCGGCGACACCCATCCCGCCGCCGATGGAGGCGGCCGTGATCCCGGTGGTCCCGGTCGGGGCGCCGGCCCGGATCAGCCGGCTGAACAGGCGGACCATGCTGATGGCGCCGCTGGCGCCCCAGGGGTGGCCGAGCGCGAGCGCGCCCCCGTCGGCGCAGACCCGCGCATCGTCCGCCGCCACGCCGAGCCGGTCGAGCACGGCGAGGGACTGCGCGGCGAAGGCCTCGACGATCTCGATCGCGGCGACGTCCTGGAGCCGCAGCTGCGCGCGGTCCAGCGCCGCGAGGATCGCCGGCGCGGCGCCGATCCCCGGCAGCGCCGGGTCGCAGCCGGTCACCGCATGAGCGCGGATCAGGAGCCCGGGCGCCGGACCGCGCACCGAACACGGGGCGAGGACCAGGGCGGCGGCACCGTCGCTGATCCGGGTCGCGGTGCCCGCGGTGACCGTGCCCTCCGGGAACAGGGCGGGCAGGCGTGCCAGCAGCGGCGCGGACACCCCGATCGCGTCATCGGCGCCGGCGGCGGCGAGGGGGACGAGCTCGGCCCCGAACCGCCCGGCGTCGCGGGCCGCCGCCGCCCGCCGGTGGCTGCGGGCGGCGTGCGCGTCCTGCCGCTGCCGGGAGATCGCGGCGGCCGCGGCGAGGGCGTCGGCGGCGCGCACCATGTCAGGATCGGGCCAGCCGTCCGGGGTGAACGGGGCCCGGTCGTACGCCGCGCCGCCGACGGAGCGGGTGGGGGCGGTCGAGGCGCTCTCGACACCGCCGGCGATCCGCGGGCGCCGGTCCCCGGCCTCGATCGCCTGCGCGGCGGCGATCACGGCGGCGAGGCCGCTGCCGCACTGCCGGTCCACGCTCATGCCGGGCACCTGGACGCCGAGTCCGGCGGCGAGGGCCGCCACCCGGGCCGGGTTGCCGCCCGGCCCCATGCAGTTGCCCAGCACCACATCGGCCACCTCGACGCCGGCGCCGGTGGCGGCTTCCGCATCCTCCAGGGCGGCGCGGATCACGGGCGCGGCGAGGTGCTCGAGCCTGAATCCGGCGAGGCCGCGGCTGCGGGTGCCGATCGGGGTGCGGCGGGCGGCGAGGACGACGGCTGTCTCAGACACGTCGCACCCCCTCCCCCGCCAGGGCACGGCGCAGCGCCTCGGCGCGGGCCGGCTTGCCGGAGGCGGTGCGGGGCAGGGTCCCGGTGAACCAGACGCGGGGCCGATGCGCGGTGGCGAAGCGGGCGCCGGCCATCGTGCGCAGCTCGCCCGCGCTCGGGCTCGGGGCGCCGGGGTCGAGCTCGACCAGTGCGGCGACGAGCGCGCCGATGCCCTCGGTCGGGATTCCGAAGACGGCACCGTCGGCGATCCCCGGCAGGTCACGGAGGCCGGCCTCGACCTCCTCGGGGATGACGGTGGCCGAGGCGGTGAGGATCGCGTCGTCTGCGCGGCCGCGGACGGTGAGCACCCCGGCGTCGAGCCGGCCGAGGTCGCCGACGCTCGCCCAGGCGCCGGCCGTGCGCAGCGGGCCCGCCTCGCCGAGGTAGCCGAGCGCCGTGAACGGCGAGCGGACCCAGATCGCCCCCTCGCGCACGTCGAGTTCCGTGCCGGGGAAGGCGCGCAGCCCCTCGCCCTCGTCCAGCGCGACGAAGGAGAGCTCGGCCGCGCCGTAGTAGGTGACCACCCGGATGCCGCGGGCGACCGCCTCCGCGCGCACCCGCTGATCGAGGTGGGAGCCGCCGACGAGCGCGACCCGCAGGCGCGGGTGGGTTCTCGCGTCCAGGAGCGAGCGCAGGGCCTGCGGGGTCCCGTGGAAGGCGGTGGCGTTCGCAGCCTCCGCATTGCCGGGCAGCACCGGCTGCGGCCCGCCCGCGTTCGCATGCGCGAGCGAGAACAGCGTCAGCGAGGAGGCCGGGGGCGCCGGCAGCAGGATCCGCTGCTCGGCGGCGTCTCCGCCCGGTGCGAGGATCGCGGAGACGGCGGCGAAGGACTCCGCCCAGGAGGCCGCCGTGCGCAGCACGATCCGCGGGGCACCGCTGCTCCCGGAGGTCAGCGTTGCCCAGGCCGCCTCCGCCGGCACCGGCCCGGCCGCCGCGAGCGCCCGCACCTGCGACCACTGGGCCGCGGGCCAGCGCTCGTCCCCGACCAGCGGGACGTCCCCGGCTGCGCGCACGGCGCTCAGGCGGTCCAGCAGGCCGTCCGGGGAGCCGTCGAGCAGGATGATCCGCCTGGTCATCGCATCGCTGCGGGGCGGGCAGTCGCTTCCTGCTCGGCGGGGGACGGGGCGGCCGGTGCGGTGGGGAGCCAAGTGCGGCGGAACGCGCGCGGGTAGGCCCGCAGGAGGGTGGTGACGACCGCGGTCGCGAGCACCGCCTTCAGCAGGTCGCCGGGGAGGAAGACCAGGCTGGCGAGCACGGTCTCCCCCACCGGCAGGCGGGTGACGAGGCTCTGCACCGGGATGCCGACGGCGTAGATCATGAGGATGCCGCCCACGATCATCGCCAGCGCCGTGCGCCAGAGGGCCGGCTTGCGGGCGGCGGAGTGCACGATCAGGCCGGTGAGGAAGGCTCCGGCGATCCAGCCGATCATGTACCCGGCCGAGGGGCCGACGAACACGCCGATGCCGCCGCGCCCTCCGGCCAGCAGCGGCAGCCCGGCCGCGACCAGGACCAGGAACACGGTCATCGACACGGCGCCCAGGCGCGGGCCGAGCACCGCTCCGGCCAGCATCACTCCGAAGGTCTGCGCGGTGATCGGCACACCGCCGAACACGCTGACGCTGCCCGGCAGGCCGAGCGCGGCGACGATCGCCGCGAACACCGCGACGCGGGCGATATCGGTCGCATCCAGCGACCACCGTCGTGCTGCAGGAGTGTGTGCCATTCCTCTACCCTTCACCTGAACGCTGTTCACCTGAACAACGTACACCTGAACAGTGTTCAGCACTACGGTGGGGTGATGGCCCTCCCAGAATCTCCGCGCCGGCGGAGCCGCGACGACGTCGCCGAGATGGCCCTGCACCTCCTGGACGAGTTCGGCCTGCCGGACCTCACGATGCGCCGCTTGGCGACCGCCCTCGGCGTCCAGCCCAGCGCCCTGTACTGGCATTTCCCGAACAAGCAGGCTCTCCTGGCTGCGGTCAGCGAGCGGATCCTCGCGCCGATGGCCGACATCCACCTCGAGGAGCTCCCGCTGCCCCGGGCGGCGTGCGTGCTGGGTGCGCGCATGCGCGAATGCCTGCTCGCCCACCGGGACGCCGCCGAGCTGGTGTCCAGCTCCCTCGCGCTCGGCCTCGTCGAACCGCCGGTGCGGCCGGCACTGCTGGAGGCCGCACGTCGCCACGGCGTCACCGATCAGCTGCCCGAGGTGGCCGCCGAGGTGGTCGTGCACTTCGTGCTCGGATTCGTCTTCCACGAGCAGCAGCGCCTGACCGCCGATTCCCTCGGCCTGCTCGAGCGATCATCCGCCTCGAACACCGACGGCGCCGGCTTCACGGGGGCGATGACGCTGATCGCCGACGGCCTGGACGTCTCGATGGCGCGGCAGGCGTAGAGCCGCGAGAGTGCAGGGTGGGCCCGGAGGGGATCGAACCCTCGACCCGCGGATTAAGAGTCCGTCAGGGCACGGGTAGCCAGCCAGGTTCTACCTGGTCAGAGCGCGCACACAGCCGAAGTGAGACCGTCAGACGCGATCGCGTTGCTGTCAGGGTTGCTGTCAGCTCGACCTCCGGTGTGGACTCCATCCCCCATCTGATCAACGCGCCACGACAGTTCAGCTCCGAGGTACCATCAAGCATGGGATCAGAGAAATTTGAGGGGCTTGAAGAGCAACTTAGCAAGGAACGCGAGAAGGTAGACGTATCTGCCGTAAGCTTTTCAGTTCGAGAACTTGTCCGGATGTACGAGAGTTCAGAACTGACGATCGCGCCGTCATACCAACGCAAGTATCGATGGACCCAGCCCGTCGCATCCCGATTCATCGAATCGGTTTTCATGGGATTGCCAATCCCGCCAATCTTCGTTGCCACAAACGACGATTTTCAATGGGAAGTTGTCGACGGACTGCAGCGCATCTCGACGCTAATTTTGTACCTCAGCAATGACCCCGACTCCCGCAACCGCGTGAGAGACAGTGGACCATTCAAGCTATCCGAACTTGAGACCCTATCTCAATTGAACTCATTCGGATACTCCGATCTCCCGCCCTCCATTCAGCGGTATTTCGCTCGTCAGCCGCTCCAGGTGGTCGCACTCACCGACAAGGCCGACAAATCGGTCCGCTTTGACCTTTTCGAGCGATTGAACTCAGGGGCCATTTCTCTCACACCACAAGAGGTTCGAACGGCCGTATATCGCGGCGAGTTCATCGAGTTTCTCGAGCAGCTTGCGGATGACAAGAACCTTAAGAGTCTACTCAAGCTCCAGCAGGCAAACCAGAACGACGGAACGGCGTCGGAGCAGGTGCTCAAATTCTTTGCATACAAGAATAATCAAGTAAACTTCAAAGGCAACGTCACCAACTTCTTGAATGACTACATGGAATCTGGTCAAAAGTCATTCAATTACACACAAGAGCGGCGCACCTTTGCCGCTGCAATGGAGTTCCTTTCCAGTACGCTCGACGGCCAGGCCTTCCTGCGAACGAACACAAGCATCACGCCGCTCGTTCAGTTTGAGGCCTGCGCAATTGCAGCGGGCAGGATCATTGATGGCGGCGGCAAGCCGATTGCCCCAGAGGTCGACTGGCTCAACGACGCGGAGCTCGTGAGCGCTAGCACCGGGGGCACTAACACGCGCTCCATGCTGAGGCGACGACTCAATCGAGCCGCAGTCCTCTTCGGGGCCGAGGAAACTAGTGATGGCGAGTGACGCTCTTGACCGAGCCGAAAGTGCCGCGCGAAGAATCGACGAATGGAAGACCCAACTTGCAAAATTGAGTACAAGCTCGCTGGCCGGGATCGAAGAGACTGACTTCCTCGGGCGCGAGTTACGTGCGGCCGCGGTCGTAGCAGCGATGGCGGAACTCGAATCGCTACTGCGAGCAATGCTAACCTCGGTATTTCATGGTGGTGTGGTCCCGACCGGCGGACGGCATAGAGAAAGGTGCTCCTGACCTGGAATGATACGGGGTGTTGAAGCTCGTATCGATCTGGCGGAAGGAGCACCTTTCAGGTGTCCCACCCTACCTTGTTCTTCTACCCCCGACCGCGAGTGGACATCGCCGAGGTCCCGGCGGTGTCGCATGCCGGCGCGGTGCTACTGACCGACACGATCGGTGCCACCGGCCTCGCCCGCTCGCTGCGCGAAGCACTGGATCCGTGGACGAAACCGCTGGCAGAGCACCACGCGGCGAAGGTCTTGCTGGACCTGGCGATGACTCTCGCGGTGGGCGGGGAGGTCGCCTCGGATACCGATCTGCTGCGGTGCGAGCCGGGAGTGTTCGGTGACGTCGCCTCGGCTCCGACGATCTCCCGCATACTCACCGCGCTCGCCCAGGACGCTCCTGCCGTGATCGAAGCGATCTCCCAGGCCCGCCGGGTTGCGCGAGAGCGGGCATGGGTCCTGGCCGGCGACCATTCCCCGGCTGCGGCGGCCAGCGCAAAGAAGCCGCTGGTCATCGACCTCGACGCCACCTTGATCACCGCCCACAGCGAGAAGGAGCAGGCCGCACCCAACTTCAAACGTGGCTACGGCTTTCACCCCCTGTGCGCGTTCCTGGACCACGGCAGCGACGGGACCGGGGAGCCGTTGGCGATCCAGCTCCGTCCCGGCAACGCCGGGTCCAACACGGCTGCCGATCACATCACCGTCACCCGTCAGGCTCTCGCTCAGCTGCCTGCGGGCCCGCTTGTCCGGGGTGGGCAGGGATCGAAGAAGGTCCTGATCCGCACCGATGGAGCCGGCGGCACCAAGGACTTCCTCCAGTGGCTGACCAGACGGCGGCTGGCTTACTCCGTCGGGTTCACCCTCCCCGCAAACACGCCTGACCTGCTGAAACGCATCGACGAGGCCGCGGCGTGGACCCCCGCCTATGACAGTGACGACGATGGCGTCCGCGATGGGGCATTCGTGGCGGAGCTGACCGGACTGCTGGACCTGACCGGCTGGCCTGCGGGGATGCGGGTGATCGTGCGGAAGGAGCGCCCCCACCCCGGAGCGCAGCTGCGGATCACCGACCACGAAGGAATGCGGATCACCGCGTTCGCGACCAACACCCCGCGCGGCCAGCTGCCGACCCTGGAGCTGAGACACCGTCGCCGAGCGCGCTGCGAAGATCGGATCCGTAACGCCAAGGACATGGGCCTTGAGAAGTTCCCGCTGCAGGGATTCGCGCAGAACCAGATCTGGTGCCAGATCATCCAGCTCGCCTCCGAGCTGGTCGCCTGGATGCAGACCATCGCGCTGACCAGTACTGATGCGAGGAAGTGGGAGCCCAAACGACTTCGCGCGCGGCTGTTCGAGGTCCCCGCGATCCTCGTGCGCCGTGCCCGGCGCAAGATCCTCCACCTCGCCCAGCACGCTCCCGAAGCCATTAAGGTCCTGACCGGCGTCAACCGGCTCCGCACCGCCGTCGCGCAGACCTGACCAGGCGGCTCCACCTGTCCCTACGGCCCCCAGCACCTTCTCGGGAGTGGAACCCGACCGCCCGCAACGGACACTGCGACAATCTGTCACACCCAGATGCCAGAATCAGCAGCTGAGCATCGGCAACGACGCCGACCGCCCCCGCTCACCAACCCGATGAAACATCGAGGCTAATAGCGATAGGTGCGCACATAAATGATTCGGGAACCGCAATATCGTCCCTAGTTCCATCGCTTCGCCCGCTAGCCGCAAATGACATCTTTGAGCGACTTCTATCGACCAGCAAGAAGAGTAAGTCCTGGGAATCCCGGCTTTCCATTACGCAGCTCGATGCTAGCAATGAATCGACGCGCTTCCCTGGGTCCGTAAGTAATGGTCCGCAGCCTCCCCTTGATGGCTCCACCATCCAGCCACGCCATCTTGCGCTAATCTGGAACGTCTTGGGGGTAAACTCAATTACGCACTCGGCCAGAGTGATTGCATCCTTAAAAAAATGCACGCAAATTCGAAATGACGTCGCGCATAGGAATGTCTCGATCTATGAGGTTTTTCAGGCTCCTGGAGTTACGGCGATGGATGTCGCAGGATACTTGTCTGACCTTTCTGTGCTGGCCCAAGATATCGGCCTCACGTGGGACAGCTACATTACCTCGCGCGCCTACATCAAGAATTGAAAGACAGAACTAGGATGCGGATTCGCCCTAGATAGGAAATTGACCGCGGCAGTTGAACTGGATGGGTGCGCGGCGCGGTGCTGCGGCCCGCAGCGCAGCGAGGACCGACAGCGCGACGCGCGCGTCACACAGCCCGGCAGCGGCGTAGCCGCTGCCTTGAAGGAGTATAGAAAGTTCTCACAGCACGCTGATCAGCTGGCCTGCGGGAGTGTAGGCAGAGCTTCGACGATCTCGATGGTCCGCACCGAGATGGTGACGACCTTCTCAAGGAGGTCAAGGATGTAGCGAGGATTGCCGTGCTCGATGGACCACTGGTTCGGGTCGTTGACGATGCCAGACGCCTTGTCGGTAGTGACTTCGTGCTGCCGCTTGATCCACTCGATCGCGCTGAGAGAGCCGAGCTGGTAGCGATAGGCGGTCTCCGGGATACCTTTCACTGTAATGCGGCCATTCAAAATGAGTGAATCCGGGGCGTCAGCAGCAGTATTCCCTGAAGGGAAACGCATCTTCTGCACCCGGTAGTAGTCTTCCTCGTCGCCAATGGGGGGTTGCTCCCCGCCCACAACTTCCAACGGGTAGGGCTCAGCATCTTCGTAATCCGCGTGGAGATTGAACAATTTGCGTCCGGCTTCGGCGAATGCCTGGAACGCTTCGCTGGGGACTTCGGGGATTCGCGGAAGCATTTGCTTAAGTTCGCCAGCGTAGCGCTCTCGATAGTCGATCGAATGGAGCAGTCCGTACACGAAGAAGTACACATCATCCTTGGAGACCAACTCTCCATGGCGCTCACGCACCATCGAGAGGACCTGGTCGGTGACGTTGTCAACGCGTCGGTAACCGTCCACTACATCACTATCAAGTCCCAGATCAAGCTCGTCGTCCGCGAGCGGCTCCCATGTAAAACGAGGGAAGAACTGACCGCTAGAGGAACCCCAAAGCGCCAGATCAGGAATTACTCTCGTGGCGAGCACAGAGAACTCCTTATTGGAGCCGGTTCCCGTCACATAGAACCCGTAATTGCAGTGATGCGAAGTGGGAAATATTTTTTTCATGCGATATGTGCGCTCAATAAGTCTCGCGTCGAACATGAGATTACGCTTCTGGAATGGCCGATATAGCGCCTCCACCATCATGTTATCGTGCCGAGAGAGTGCCTGATGGTTCGCGAGCTGCCTACGCAGGCCGTCTGACCAGGCGATCTTGGTGGAGTCAAAGGTCGGCCCGGCGCAGGCGGTCCGATCCGACTCGTACTGTTCGATGAGTGCCGAAACTTTGCTCAGAACGGCCCCAAATGAAGATCCGTAAAGCCAGTTATCCCGTGACGTTGAAACGCCGCGAGAGTGCTCTTCGAAAACCTTCGGGGTCGGATAAAGCCCTCGCTTGTCGCCAAGAATTGGGTAGCTTAAGTAATTCTCATCGCGCAGGTTGATCCAGTCGCCGTGTTTGTTGGGTTTGATCTGGTGCCAACGGACGGAGTCGAGGGTGTCGTTGTCGACGATGCCGAGCTTCTCTTCTTTGGTCAGATAGTCACCGATGTCGCGGTAATGAATGGTCACCGGCCCCGCTTGGCCCTTGGCACGTACGAGGAGGAAGATCGCGACGGTGTTACGGCTCCCGGAGCCGAAGACCTTGCCCCCTTCCTTGCGGCTGGTCTCACCTGTGGTGCGCTGGTTGCCGCGGAGGTTGAATACATAGATCGAAGTGAACTCGTCAGCGATGGCCTTGCGGACGCCAGCCGCGGTGTTGCCGTCAATCCAGCCACCGTTGGTGACGAAGCCGATGACCCCTTCATCACCGATGCGGTCGCTGGCCCAGCGGATGGCGCGCATGTAGGAGTCATAGAGGCTGTTCTTATTCGTCGCATCAGTTCGTGCCGCGAAGGTGTCGCGGATGCGCGAATCGAGGGTGGGGTACTTGACGTTGGCGTTGTCGTCATTGCCGGAGTTCTGCCCCACTGAGTAGGGCGGGTTGCCGACGATGACGCGGATATCGAGCGCCTTCTGGGCCTCCGCACGGGTGTTGTTCGTGGGGAACACGGTCTCGTCGGTGAGGTCGCCGTCCTCGGTGAGCTGGAATGTGTCCGTCAGGACGATCCCGTCGAACGGCTCGTAGGCCTCCACCTCTAGCTCTACACCGTCGGACGCTGCCTGGAGGTCGTGGAAGGTGGTTTCGATATTGATCGCAGCGATGTAGTAAGCGAGCAGCAGGATCTCGTTGGCGTGCAGCTCGCTCGCGTACTTCCGAGCGAGGTCCTCGGGCTTGATGAGACCTGACTGCAGTAGTCTGACGATGAAGGTGCCGGTACCCGTGAAGGGGTCCAGGACATGCACGTTCTCGTCGCTGATGGAGTGACCGAACTCCTGCTTCAGGACGTCGTCAACTGAGCGGAGGATGAAGTCGACGATCTCGATCGGTGTGTAGACCACGCCCATGGCGTCAGCGGTGCTGGGGAAGGCGTTCTTGAAGAAGGACTCGTAAAGCTCCGTGATGATCTTCTGTTTGCCCTCGGCGTTGTCGATCCCTGCAGCGCGTAAGCGGACGGATTCATAGAACGCCTCCAGAGAAGCAGCCTCAGCGTCGACATGCATCGCGGTCAGGGAGGCGACCATGCGATCCATGACCTGCGAGACCGGGTTCCGAGCGGTGAACGCGTACCCCTCGAAGAGCGCGTCGAACACGGGCTTGGTGATCATGTGCTGGGCCAGCATCTCGATCGCACTGTCCCGGCTGATCGACTCGTTAAGGTTCCTTCGCAGTGCATCGAGGAACACCTCGAACTGACGGGAAGCTGCCGTGCCGGGGTCGTCCACGAGGGCCGTGATGCGGGAGATGTGCGCGCTGGCGATAGCAGCGATGTCTTTGGCCCACTGGTCCCAGTAGGTGCGAGAGCCGACCTTCTTGACCATGCGCGCATAAATCGCGTTGCGCAGCTCGTCCATCTGCGAGAGCTTCAGGTCCAGGCTGCCCTGTGAGGGCTTCGTGCTGGACTCTGTACCGCTCTCGTCATTCTCGTCGCCAGGGAAGCCGACTCCGATGACGTCGACCTTGGAGTCTCGGGTCTTGTTGAGCTCGACCTTGTTGACCATGGCGTCGAACCGCTCGTCGTGAGCGCGCAGGGCCTGGAGCACGTCCCAGACGACCTGGAAGTTCTTGTTGTCATCCAACGCCTTCTCGGGCTCCACCCCGGCCGGGACCACTACCGGCAGGATGATGTAGCCGTACTTCTTGCCCTGCGCCAGGCGCATCACGCGGCCCACGGACTGCACGACATCCACGACAGACCGGCGTGGGTTCAGGAACATCACCGCGTCCAGCGAGGGCACGTCCACGCCCTCGGAGAGGCAACGGGCGTTGGAGAGCACTCGGCAGGAGTCCTCCTCGGTATCCTGCTTGAGCCAGTCCAGCATCTCGGTCCGCTCCATCGAGTTCATCGACCCGTCAACGTGCTTGGCCTCCACGCTGAGGACGTCCCCGGGGTCCTCGGCTTCATGGTTCTCGACGTAGGCGCTGACCACCTCAGTGAATTGCGAGGCGACACGCTTGGACGACTTGATATCTCTCGCGAAGGCGACCGCACGGCGCATCGGCTGGGCGTCCAGTCCGAAGGTGTGCTCGGCGTCGCCTCTCTTGGCGAGACCGTTCCAGCAGCCGATCAGCCTGGTCGCATCATCGAGGGTGAGCTCGCCGTCCTGGGCGAAGGCGTCCTGCATCGCCTCGTTCACGGTCTCCTGATTCACCGTGAGGATGAGGACCTTGTAGTCCGTCAGCATCCCCATCCCGACGGCGTCCCCGAAGCCGAGCCGGTAGAACTCCGGGCCGTAAACGTCTTCGTCATCCATCGACGCGAGCACGGCCTGGGCCTTGCCGGCCTTCGACTTGGAGGCATCGTCGTAGATCCGCGGAGTCGCGGTCATGTAGAGCCGCTTGTCAGCCTTGAGGTACTCCTCGTCGTGCACGCGCACGAAGGCTGACTCCTCGGTGCCGGCGAGCGTGGCGCCGGTGGTTCGGTGGGCTTCGTCGCACACCACCAGATCGAACGGCTCCAGTCCGGCGAGCTTCTGAGCCTGGGAGACCACATCGATAGACTGATAGGTCGCGAACACGACTCGCACCCCGTCGCCGTCCACGCGGGCTTCCTTCATCCGTTGCGCGAGTCGCTGGGGGTCCGTGGTCGCGGGGAGCGCGAGGTCGACGACAGAGATCTCCGCGGAGTCCTCCGTGGCCTTCTTGCCCCGCGATGCCTTCGCATCGGAGCAGACCGCCATTGCCGTGATGCCCAGCTCGGTGTTGTTGGACCACTCCCGCAACGCCTGAGACAGCAACGCGATCGAGGGAACGAGGAACAGCACACTGCCGCCCGCGCCGACGTACTCCTCGGTGAGTCGCAGTGAGGTGAACGTCTTACCCGTGCCGCAAGCCATGATCAGCCGGCCACGGTCAGAAATCTCGAAGCCCTCGACGACGTCGTCGATTGCCGTGCGCTGATATGGCCGTAGATCCGACGAGCCGGACAAGGACAGGACGGTCGGCGTCTCGGGGTTGAAGGTGGCCCAATCGACCCGGGACTGCTCGAAATCCTCGAGTCCCAGTCGACGCACCGGCACCGACTGCTCGCGGATCGTCTCCTCCGCGGTCGCGCCCCAGTGTGTCGTCGTGGACACCACCAGACGCTCCGTGAACCCGCCCCGCCCCGACGCCGCAAGGAATTTGTCCAGGTCCCCTTTGGAGACTCGGTGCGAGGGCGCGTAGAACTTGCACTGGATGGCCGTCAGCCCGCCATCGCGCCGCTCCGCCACCAGGTCGATCCCGGAGTCATGTCCCCACTTCTCGGGCCACTGATCCCACATCCATACCTTCGCGAACTGTGCTGACCACAGCGGATCGGTCTGCAGGAACGATGAGGTGAAGCGTTCGAACTGTGTGCCCTGGTCTGCGGTCGACGTTGCCCGGTTGTACAGATCGTCCAGGAGCTTCATCGGGGAGAGCGTGGCAGTCATGCTCCAAGTATCGGGCATATGCAGGCCGTTTAGTCGCGACTCGAGGCAGACAGCAAGAGGTCGTCAGTCTCTTCGGGCCTCGCACCGCTCGCGACTCCATCGGTCTAACCGGCGCGGAGAGATCGCATCCTGGCCGCGTTGCCCTGCACGTACGCGAGCACACAGCTCGTCCGCGATCTGAAGGCGGCTACGTGCTAGTCGCGGAGATTCGCAAAGGGCCGACGTCCGAAGTCAGCGGTGAACTCGAGGATCATCGCCCTCTCGACGAGCGCCGGTTCGACGTCAGTGTCCTTCCAGCACACCAGCAGCGAGTCGCTCTCCTCGAGCTGCCAGATGAGCCGCCCACCCCAGTGACCGATCGGGTCGCCCACTCCGAAGCGGCGGAACTCGTCGAGGCGTTTGCGCAATCCGCGCCGCCCGCTCGCGCCACCAGATGCTTTGCCGATGTAGACAACCTCTGCCCCTGCGACCCACTCGGCATCAAGTCGCTCACGGGGGACGCTCGGGTCCTTCCCCTTGAACCGTCCGGCCGGATTGATCGGCAAGAACCCGGGCTCATGGTCGAACTGTCGGACGATGACATACACCCCCGACGCTGTGGGTACCTGAGAAAATTGCAGGTCAGCGAACCGCACGAAGCCGCTGAATCCTTCGGCTTCGAGGCCACCCCTAGTCCATTCCATCGATTGGCCTCCTGTGATCAGCGCTCGACAGCGGCGACGACGTAACGCAGCTGGTTGCCCTTCGACCGCGCTTCTTCGTACACGCTGAGGTCCGAGTAGTCCTTCCACGCCATCACGAAGTGCCCGGTGAGCGTGTGCGCGTTCTCCGGGTACAGGTTCTTAGCCCACCGAAGCTCGCCGAACAGCGTCACGCCTTCATGGATACGGAACGCAGCGTCGTTCGTGGGGAGCCGTCCGTTCGGAGCAGACCAGTACGCATCGTCGTTTGTCAGCAAGATGGCGAAAGCTGTCCCGCCGGCGTCTTGAGACCAGCGCTCGAGCCGCTCGATGTCATGAACGAAGTCCCGGCGTCCGAGGTCTGTGGCGGAGTGGTCGAGTAGCCGGAACTTTTCGCCCGGGACGTTGCCGTGCCACTCCCTCGTTCGGTACTTGAACTCGATGGCGGTCACCCCTTCCCCGGCCGGCTCGCGGCAGTACAGATCGACCACGGTCCGAAGATTCGGCGCTGGGGACCCGATGGCTCGATAGGGCATCTCCAGCCGAACATCAAGGCCCGTGAACTTCTCCGCGAGAAGCTGCGCGAAGGCATGTTGGAAGTCTGCCTCGGAGTGAAACACCGGCCGCTTGTTCGACAGCTCGGACATCACTGCATGCACCTGGTCGAGAGTGAGCGCACCGGGTGCGGTGGGCACTGTTTCCATCGGAATGGCTCCTCTTACCGAGACCGACTGCTCGATCGACAAGCGCGGACCACGTTGCTGTTCGCGCGCCTCGCGCTCCGCCCGCACAGCCGCATTGCCGTCAACGCTGCTGTCAACACCGGATCCTAGACCTTCTCATAGGTCAAGCAATCCCAGTCCGACCAGCAGTGGGCCCGGAGGGGATCGAACCCTCGACCCGCGGATTCCAAGGTCACGCTATCGCCACCTGCGCCACTGCTCCGCTCCGTGCCTGGGCAGGGCTGGCACAGTCACCGGACGATACCGCCCACTCCTCCGTGAACCTGACCAAAAAGCGGAGTTGAAACGGAGTTGCGACGGAGCACCACGGCACAGTGAAGGCCCCGCCTGGCGATCTGCCGGGCGGGGCCTTGTCCTGCGTTGCGAGGAGCTGGTGCCGGATCTGCTGCGCGGCCTACGCCGCCGCGGCCGGGGCCTGGAGCCGGTGGGAGAACAGCTCGCCCCACCCCACGGGATCGACCATCGTCTGTCCGGTCGCCGGATCATCGCCGTCCTGCTCGATCATCCACGTGGACAGGACGGCCCACGCGGCCGTGGCGAGCTTGCGCGGGAGCGGGTGGCCCCGATGCCCGAGGAGTCGCACGGTGCCGTCAGGAGTGATGCGGGCTCGGGCGTCCACGACGCCGAGGGGGATCACGATGGTGTGGGTGAAGGTGTTCTCTGTAGCCATGTGAGCATCGTTGCTGCGGGCATATGCGCAGGTCAACCCCCAAATAACACATGCCGAGGTGGTCTTGTGTCGCCCCACTGCGGGCGTCTGCACCTCGGCTTGCGGTCGCCGCTGGGAGTAGTGCCAGGCCCGAGGCCAGCGGGGCGCTGGGAGTCCCCACCTGCGCATGTGTCACGCCGAGGAAGGGGCCGTTATCGTTTCGCAACATCGCGGATGGCCTACGCGGCGAAGTCATCGCGACACGCCGGGCGCGGGTGTCGATAACCGAAGCGGACGCCAGTACCGGCTGTGGACGATTCGAGCTCTTTTCCTCGGCGCGACCTGCGGTAACACCGCACAAGGTTGCGGGAGGGTGCGGAGCTTAGCGGTATGCGGGAGTGGCGCATTTCGAGGGTGCTCCGTAGGCTTGTATTGGATCGCAAGACGGGGCCGAGCCCCCGGAGCGCCCCGCCGAGGGGCCGATCCCACCGCACCACCGTGAGGCCACCCGAGCAGGGCGACCGGACGCTATGACGTTCCGAGAGTCCCCCTACGCCGACAGACTGCCCGAAGTTGCGGACGACGAGTAATCGCTGTCATCTCCTGGGAGAACTATGTCTGTCACCTTTTCGTCTTCGTCGGGCGTCACGCCTGAGCGCCTGCTCGCCCCGCCCGAGGCCGCAGACCTGCTCGGCATCGCACCGCAGACCTGCGCCAACTGGCGGAGCATGGGCAAGGGGCCGCGCTTCGTGCGCGTCGGCTCGCGTTCAGTCCGCTATCGCCTGTCAGACCTGCTCGCGTACGTCGAGGGCCTGGAGACCGTCGAGGCGGTGGCCGCATGAGCGCCGCCCTCACCCGCGCCGAGCGCGAGACCGTGGCCGTCTGGACCGAGGTGGACGAGCACGTGCGCATCCACTCCAGCTCCCCGGCGCAGATCGCCAAGCTGCGCGCCGATGACCGGTTCCGAGAGGTGCCGGGCCTGTACGCCGACGGGCTCACGGCAGAGTTCCTGATCCCCGTCGGAGACTTCGTGCTCACTCAAGGGGCCAAGCGGCGCATGTCGCCGGAGGAGCGGGCGAAGCGGGGCACGTCCCTGTTCCAGCCGAGCACCTGACCCCGCGCCCGATTCACGGCCAAGTTCCACCGTCAACGGCGGTTCCCCTGGGCCGCGTGAGCGCATGGGGGCACTGGGAGGCCACCGCGCCGTGAGCCGGGCCTAGAGCGCCGTCAACGGCGGCGGAACAGCACGACGTAAACCACACACCGAACTAGCCGGGCGCGAGCATGCCCGGATTCAAGGAGTCCGCTTGGACATCACGACACACATCACCGCCTGGCGCGAGCAGGAGCCGAGGCCCTACAGGGCGCACCTGCTGCACGTCCTCGTCATCGCCCACGCCGACGAGGCCGGTGTCTGGGAGCCGTCCACGAAGGTCGGTCTACGGCGAGCGCTGGCGCACCGCGACCAGCCGGACGGGGAGGCCCGTCACGCAGAGGTCGAGACGGCACTCACCCACTGCATCGCACAGGGAGTCCTGCGAGAGGACTCCACCACTGACCGGCTGATCCTGGCCGGTTCCGTCTACACCGAGGAGAACAACCGATGAGCCGATCCACGAAGAGCAAGACGCCCGCCGCAACCGTCAGGGAGCGCCTGGCCGAGCGCGAGGGCGTGGTCACCGCCCGTGAGCGAGAGCTGATCGAGGTCCGCAAGCGCAACGCCGAGCACGAGGCTAAGCAGGGAGCCGGGGCGTTGGACTATGACGCCCTCGGACACATCGACGACGAGCACAAGGAACAGGCCCTCGTGCGGTTCCTGGAGGCTCAGCGCCCGCATGTCGAGGTCGAGCGCCAGGCCGTCGAGTCCTACACGCTGGCGGACGCCCTGAGTGACCACGACGTTCAACGCGAGGCCCTGGGGGTCAAGCGTGCCGCCACGGTCGAGGGCATCCGCAACCTGCTCACCGAGTACACCGAGGCAGTCACCGCCTACAACGGCGAGCTCACCGAGCGCATCGGAGCTGCACGCCGTGCCGGACTCATCGAGGGCGACGCAGACCCCACGCTGCCCGTCCTCATGGGAGGCGGCGAGTACGGCCACCCGCGCCGCCTCGTCGTCAACGGCGAGCACTTCGTCACCCTGACCACAGACACCGACGCCATCATCCGGGAGGCCCGCCGATGAGCACCACCACCACGAAGATCACCGCACCGTCCCTGCTGACCGAGGACACTCTGCACGAGGTCTCCGAGGCCCTGCTGCGCCACGCCACGCGGAACTACGCGGGCGCTGTCCTCGTCGAGGATCAGGGCATCGTGCCGCCCATCGCACCGGAGCACGTCACGTACCGTCTCGGCACCCTCGAGGTGGAGGAGCTGGGCTGGTCCGCTGGAGGGGCGAAGGTCTCCCAGCGCATCGACCTGTGGGTGCCTGAGGCCCCTGCGGCCGGGAGCTCGAAGACCCCGGCGGCCGGCGCCGCACACGCCACGCTGGGCGCGGTCGAGAGCGTGGACCGACAGGCGCGCCTCAGCGATGGAACCACCGTCATCACGGGCACCTACTCCGTCGAGGTCTTCCCCCACGTGCCGCTGATCGAGGAGCGCTCCGAGCAGGTGGCACGCCTGGCCCTGAGCGATCGTCACCGACAGCGCGAGGTGGGGAAGGTGGGGCCCGTCGAGGGCACGCCCGAGCGCCGGAGTCAGCGCGTGGAGATGGGCGTACTCGTCCTCAACAGCGCCCACCACGTCATGGACGAGCTGCGGGGATCGAACACCAGCGCCGGGCATGTCTCCGACGTGGAGGTCATCGGGGCACGCATGGATCACGTGGGCTCCGGTTCCTTCGCAACGGCCACGCCGAGCTATGACCGCAAGGCCGTACAGCTCGCCGTCAGCCTCACCTGGCGGGAGAAGTGAGCCAGAGCCTGGAGGTGTTCCACGAGCTGGGAACACGTCAGCTCAACGTGCTCTGCGCGCTCCACTTCCTGGCAGGAGGTGAGGGCACGGTGACCGTCTCGCACTCCGCTCTCGCCGGGGCGCTGGGCTGGCGTCGATCGAGCGGCGTACGCCAGTCCGTCATCGACCTGGAGCGGCATGGACTGGTCACGGTGACCAACAACAGCATGCTGGGGGCGAACCGACCGAACACGTTCACGGTGCTCCCCCTGGGGCACGTGGTGGCAGAGAACTACGAAGCGATGGAGGCGGCATGATCGAGAACCGGAACAGGCTACTGCGCGCATCGTTCGATCCGAGGGACGCCTACGGACGGCAGACACGGGGCTGGAGCTATCAGGCCGTGGTCGCGTTCAGCGGCGAGGGGGACGCACTGGTGCTGGACGCCGAGGCCGGGAAGCTGGTCCCCGCGAATGGCCGCGAGGCGTTCCGTGGGCTGGTCGAGGACACCGGCGAGACGTGGGCCGAGGCGGGCGTATGACGGCGGCGACGATCGAGACCGGGGGGAGCTATGCCACGGGCTGGCTCCAGGGCGTGGACCTGGACGCCCTGGAGCGGTTCCGCGTCTCCGTCGGTGGCGGCTGCCTGGCGGACCTCGCCGAGATGGGCGACGAGATGGCGGCGGCCGCATGACAGCAGTGCTGGAGCGCCCCGTCACGGTCGCCGAGGTCGAGTCCCCCGCATGGCTGGTGGCCGTGGCAGACCTGGAGGAGTACTGGGCCAAGCCTCGGCGCGAGGAGCAGAACACCAGCGTCGAGACCATGGCGCTGCTCGCCGGGGATGGGCCGCTGATGCGGGACGGGGAGGCGGTGCGCGTCACCGTCGCCCCGTCCCCCTCGGGCACGTCGGTCTCGGAGCGAACATGGGTGAAGCTCACGGTCGCCCATGCCGAGAAGTCCTCGCACACCGAGGAGCTGCCGAAGCTGATGCGCCTATGGTTCGCCGCCGTCGAGCGGTGCGACTCGGACGGACGAGCGGACTTCGACACTGGAGAGCTGGCCGAGATCCTGGGGTGCGCCGAGCGAACGATGCGAGACACCATCGCCCAGGGGAAGCGGTGCGGACAGCTCCGGGAGAAGTCCGACGCCCGGCACGTCTACCTGATCGGCGTCACGAATGACCGCCCGAGCGCAGTGCGACTGACCAAGAAACGGCGTGCCGAGGACGTGGCGAAGCGCCCGCGTAGGTGACCGAGAAGGGTTCTGACACGCGCTCCCAAATGTGTCAGCAACAGGGGGCGGAAATTCCGCCGCTTGTGGCAGAGAAACCGCAGGTCACTACATAAGGTCACGTCTCTAGACAGCATACGCTTTTCATGACGCCACACCTTAGGTCCGCGATCCGCGACTTGACGGCCACCGGGGCGGAGCCCGGAGGTGGCCGGTCGGCTGCGGGAAGCGCGCTATGCGTCAAGGGCGGAGACCAGTAGATGGACGGGGACCGGAGCAGAGAAGGATCTGTTTCGGTCCGCGTCTTTTCTTCGTCCAAGCGAAGACCCGATCAGAAGAGAAGTCTTCTCCCTCTCCTCTGGGACGAGGACGAGCTACGCCCTAAGGGGCTCCGCTCGCCTCTCCCTGGTCCCTACTCTAGGGCTCAAGGCCCTAGGACATGCCGCCCGCGTAGCAGGTGCTACGGGCCGGAGGCCCGATGCACCGCTGATCGGGATGCATCGCTAGCGCTATGGCTCAAGCGCTACGCCCCTGCGCTTGCGCTGGTCGCTGCCCTTGGACTGGTCGCCGCCTTCACCCGAGACCAGCGCCGAGAGCTGGTGTCCGAGCTGTCCGGTGAGGGCATGTCTACGCGGGCTATCGCGTCCATCGTGGGGGCGAGCCACGAGACCGTGTCGAAGGATCTGCAATCACCTGTCAGGAACCTGACAGCTGACGCCGAGCCGCGACAGATCACCGGACGCGACGGCAAGACGTACAGCGCGCCGAGCACGAGCGAGCCGCCGAGGCGCAAGCGTCGGCCCGTCGTGGACATCGTCCGTGACGCTGGATCAACGCCCGAGACTCATTGTCATGTTGTTAAAAAGATTGTGAAGGTTTCCGTCCTCACCCTCCCCCAGCTCCCCTCCCTGCACGTTCGCTCCGAGGGCTTGAAATCTGACGGACTCCCCAACCCGTACAGAATCCGGCTTGCTGGGGCTCTCCGGGCGGGCGATCGTGCGCGTGGGGGTCCCTCCCCCTGGGTCCTGCTGGGCGTAGCGCCACGTGCTCCAGTCCTCACGCCCTCGGAACAGTGCGCCCACTCGCCACAGGAGCGACGTGCAGGGTCAAGGTGGAGCCAAGGTCCACTCAGTGATCCCGACGCCGCTACGGCCCGGCAGGGCCACTGTCCACGCCCTACTGCGCCTCGAGCTGCGCTCGCCGTGGGCTCGAGTCTGCCTCGAGGCCGGCGGCCTAGGAACCCTTTTATCCCGACCTCCCCATAGGCTCGTAGTCACTCTGTTCTGCCTGCGGACACGCTGGTCTTGCTACTCCGTTTTTTCCATGCTACGTTCCTCCCATCAGATCGACTACGGAGGACAGGGACATGGCACGAGCAAGGCTCCAGCGGGGCGAGGCGAGCGGGATCACCTATCGCGGGATGATCGACGGCAAGTGGACGATGGCGAGCAAGATCCCCGGCGACCGCAAGCCGAGCAAGTGGCGGGCCACGGTGCGCTATCAGGACGGCTCCTCCCCTAGGCCGAAGGAGATCACCGCCGAGGACTCCAGCAAGGCGCGGGCGGAGACCAGGGTCAAGGCTCGCCTTGCCGACGCTCGCAAGTCCGGGCGCTCCTCCACCGATGCCAGCACCACTGTTCGCCAGGCGGTCACTCAGTACCTCACCGACCTGGAGGAGGGCACGATCGATAAGGCACCCGCCACCCTGCGCACCTATCGGTCCGTGATCAATCACGACGTGCTCCGGAAAGGCTCGGCCGTTGCCGACATGCGACTCACAGATGTCACGGTCGCTGACCTCAAGCGCGAGCTGATCAAGATCCAACAGGGCGGCGGACAGTCCCACCTCTCGCACGTGAGAGCGATCTGGGGTCACGTGTTCAGCGATGCCGTGGACGCCGAGGTGATCGACGCCGATCCCACGCGCTCACTAAAGCTGCCCGAGCGGCGCAAGAAGGACCAGCGCACCTATGGCAACGGGGCCACGCACAACACCGAGCGGCACCTCGCCGCCGACGAGCGGGCCGAACTCTGGTCCAAGGTCTCGCAGGACGAGCACGCACGGAAGCTGGGCCTCGATGACCTCGTGCTCCTCGGGCTCACGCAGGGACTCCGTATCGCCGAGGCCGTCTCGATCCGCTGGGATGACCTGGACCTCGACGCCGAGGTGCCCATGATGTCCGTCAAGGGCAAGCTGGTGCGGATCAACGGCAAGGGCTTGGCCTGGGATGAGGTCACCAAGTCCACGAGAGGTCGACGGACCATTCCGTTCCTCTCGACCGAGACAGTGCTCATGCTTCGCCGTCGCCGTTCCGAGCGGGACCAGATGGAGCGGCACCACGAGCCCGCTGTTCAGCACGCGCGCGACACTCACGTGTTCCTCTCAGAGACGGGCCGCTACATGGATCAGGACAACGTGAACAAGCATCTGCGGAAGCTGTTCGACCGTGCAGGCTATCCGTGGGTCACGTTCCACACCCTGCGCCGCACCGTCCGTTCCACGCTGGCGCGTGCCCATGTCAGCGATCAGGACATTGCCCTGTTCATGGGTCACAGCGAGCGCGTGAGCAAGTCCAGCTACTCCGACGGTTACGGAGTCCCCGTCGGAGCCCTCCAGGCGTCGCCCCAGATGTCGCTCACGACGGGCTGAGAACGGCTCCAGGACCAACGTAAAACGGAATAGAAACGGAAAGACCCTCTAGACGGGATGGGGCCAGAAGCTCCACACCAGGTCAGAGGGTCTTTCCGTGGGCCCGGAGGGGATCGAACCCTCGACCCGCGGATTAAAAGTCCGATGCTCTACCACTGAGCTACAGGCCCGTGCCCGCCTGGCGGCGAGCCCGACCATCCTAACGGCGTCGGAGCAGGCAGCAGGACGGGCCGTGCCCGTGCCGGTTGTCGGCTCGCGCACGGCCCGTGGGCCCCAGCAGCGCCGCAGGCCTGTGCCGGCAGCGCTGCGGGCAGGCTCAGACGGTGGCCGCCTCCGCCTCGCGGGCGTCCTGGTAGTCGCAGACGTCCTCGCCGACCCAGACCTCGACGTTCTTGATCTCGGGGAGGTCGGAGGCCAGGAAGATCGGGTCCAGGCCCTGGGCCCGCTGGGCGTTGTAGTGCCGCAGCAGCTTCACCGCGGTGGGGGCCAGCAGGGCGATCACCACGAGGTTGATCAGGGCGATGAACACCATGGACACCCCGGCGATGGTCCAGGCGAGGTCGACGGCGATCATCGAGCCGACGAGCACCAGGCCGGTCACGGCGATGCCGAAGGCGATGTGCCAGCCGCGCTTGCTGGTGATGAAGTGCATGTTCGCCTCGCCGTAGGAGAAGTTGCCCAGCACCGAGGTGAAGGCGAGCAGGAACATGATCGCGGCGAGCAGGATCGCGGACCAGCCGCCGAGGTTGGTCGCCAGCGACTCCTGCACCATCGTCAGGCCCTCGCCGCCGGCGCTGACGTCCGGGAAGGAGACCAGCACGATGAAGGCGGTGATCGTGCAGATCAGCAGGGTGTCGAAGTAGACGCCGAGGGTCTGCACCAGGCCCTGCTTGACGGGGTGGCTGACCGAGGCGGTCGCGGCGACGTTCGGGACCGAGCCCATGCCCGCCTCGTTCGAGAGCATGCCGCGCTGGACGCCGTTGACGATGACCGCGCCGAAGCCGCCGCCGATGGCGGCCTGCGGGCTGAACGCCTCGGTGACGATCTGGGTGATCACGCGGGGCAGCTCGCCGAGGTTCATCCCCACGATGACGATGCCGATCAGCAGGTAGATCGCGGCCATGATCGGGACCATGTTCTGGGCGACCGAGGCCACGCGGCGCATGCCGCCGAAGACGATGACGCCGGTGAGCACGGCGAGCAGCACGCCGAGCACGACCGGCAGCCAGCCCAGCTGGGCCGGATCGACGTACACGGCGGCGGCACCGGTGACGGCGTCGACGATGGTGTTGGCCTGCAGCGAGGTGAAGGCGAAGGCGAAGCAGAAGATGAACAGCACCGCGAAGAACAGCCCGAACTTCCGGCTGCCCAGCCCGCGGGCGATGTAGAAGGCGGGGCCACCCTTGTAGGTGTCGTCCGCGCGGGTCTTCCACAGCTGTGCGAGGGTGGATTCGATGAAGCTCGCCGCCCCGGTGAGCAGGCACATCACCCACATCCACAGCACCGCTCCCGGCCCGCCCAGGAAGATCGCCCCGGCCACGCCGGAGATGTTGCCGGTGCCCACGCGGGCGGCGGCGGAGACGGAGAACGCCTGGAAGGCGCTGAGCGACTTGGTGCGCTCGGCACGATCACGGCCCGAACCCACCTCCTCCCGCTGCGCCTTCTGGGTGATGGCGCCGAACATCGCCGGGATCATCCGGAACTGCACGGCGCCGGTGCGGATGGTGAAGTACAGGCCGAGCAGGATGACCACGGGCATCCCTGCCCAGGTCCAGAGCCAGCCCTCGGCGTTTCCGAGGAACTCGTTCAATGATTCGAGGGGATTCATGAGCACGACGGTAGCGGGAGCGACCCGCCCACCGACCGCAGGGCCACGTCGGGACGGCTCTCCCGCGACCTTGACTTCTCGCGCGCGCGAGAATGTGTCCCGCATCGCGATCATGTGGCGCACACCACATCGGACGCGCATCGGCCCCGCCGGATGCCCTCGACGAGGAGGCATCACTGCAGGTCGACATGAATGATCCACGGTTGTCCGACAATCCGATCCGCGGACGCCGGACCATCACAGTTGCGTCACGACACTCCGAGGGCACCCCCCTCCGGCGACCCCGGGGGCTCCACATTCGTCGCCACTCTCGGTACCGTGGAGGGCGATATGGGCCAGTTGATAGCGCACAGCGCAGACCACCCGTCCGCTACTGACCAGACCACCGGAGACGCCTCCGACCTGGATTTCCGTCCTCCCACCATGGAGGAGGGGGCCGCCATGTGGCGGATCGCCCGCGACAGCGGCACGCTCGACCTGAACACGTCGTACGCCTACCTGATCATGGCTCGCGACTTCGCCGCCTCCTCGCGGGTGGCGATCGCCGCGGGTGAGCCGGTCGGCTTCGTGCTCGGCTATCAGCGCCCCACGGCGCCGGAGCGGCTGTTCGTCTGGCAGATCGCGGTGGACGAGTCCCAGCGCGGCCGGCGCATCGCCGCCCGCCTGCTGGACGCCCTGCTGGCAGACCTTCCGCAGGTCACCACGCTGGAGACCACCATCACGGCGGACAATGCCGCCTCCCAGCGCCTGTTCGCCTCCTTCGCGGAGCGGCACGGGGCGAGCCATTCCGTCGGCCCGCTGCTGACGGAGGCCCACTTCCCGGATCCCGGCCACGGTGCCGAGCTGCTCCACGAGATCAGCGAGCTGCGCCGCGGCACCTGACCCCGCGCACCTCCGGCGACCCCGTCGGCCCCGAGATCCATCGGCGCAGGCGCCCCAGCGCGCCCCCGCGCCCTCCACAGACCACCGATTCACCACCCAGGGAGATGTCATGACCATGACCGCAGCGACCGAGTCCACCGAGAAGCCCGAGCTGACCGACGAGGTCAGCGCCCCCACCGTCGACCCGATCGAGCTGGAGTCCGGTGTCCGCAGCTACTCGCGTGGCTGGCCCACCGTGTTCACCCACGCCAAGGGCTCCGTGCTGACCGCCGAGGACGGCCGCGAGTACATCGACTTCTTCGCCGGCGCCGGCACCCTGAACTACGGGCACAACCACCCCGAGCTCAAGAAGGTCGTCATCGACCACTACCTCGAGGACCGGGTCGTGCACGGCCTGGACATGTTCACCGACGTGCGCCGCGAGTTCCTGCAGACGTTCAACGAGAAGATCCTGACGCCCCGCGGCCTCGACTACAAGGTCGCCTTCCCCGGCCCCGGCGGCACCAACGCCGTCGAGGCGGCGCTGAAGCTGGCGCGCAAGGTCACCGGGCGCGAGTCCGTCGTGAACTTCACCAACGGCTTCCACGGCATGACCCTGGGCGCCCTGTCGGTCACCGGCAACTCGATGAAGCGCGGCGGCGCCGGGATCCCCCTGGTGCACTCCACCCCGATGCCCTTCGACGACTACTTCGGCCAGGTCGTGCCGGACTTCATGTACTTCGAGCGCCTGCTCACCGACGACGGCAGCGGCCTGAACAAGCCCGCGGCCGTGATCGTCGAGGCCGTCCAGGGCGAGGGCGGCATCAACGCCGCCCGCGCCGAGTGGCTGCGCGGCCTCGCGGCCCTCTGCAAGAAGCACGAGATCCTGCTGATCGTGGACGACATCCAGATGGGATGCGGCCGCACCGGCGAGTTCTTCAGCTTCGAGCAGGCCGGCATCGTGCCGGACATGGTGACCCTCTCGAAGTCGATCAGCGGCTACGGCCACCCGCTCGCGCTGACCCTCATCAAGCCCGAGCTCGACATCTGGGAGCCGGGCGAGCACAACGGCACCTTCCGCGGCTTCGGTCCGGCCTTCGCCACCGCCACCAAGGCCATCGACCTGTTCTGGAGCGATGACGAGTTCGAGAAGGCGACCATCGCCAAGGGCGCCTACGTGGAGAGCCGCTTCAACCGCATCGCGGCGAAGTACCCCGAGCACGAGCTGATCGTCAAGGGTCGCGGCCTGGCCCGTGGCCTGCAGATGCCCACCGGTGAGATCGCCGGGAAGATCGCGGCGCGCTCCTTCGAGGAGGGCCTGCTGGTGGAGACCTCCGGCCCCTCCGACGAGGTCGTCAAGCTGCTCCCGGCGCTGACCATCCCCGATGAACTGCTGGCCAAGGGCCTGGACATCATCGAGGCCGCCGTCGACGAGGCGCTCGCCGCCTGAGACCACTCCCCCGTCGGCCCGCCCGCACCATGGGGCGGGCCGACGGTCTGCGCGGAGGCGCAGAACGCCTGCGCTCCGCCCCTGAACCTGGATCACCCACCGGAAGGACACCCCATGCTCGTTCGCTCGCTCGCCGACGTCGAAGACACCGAAGACGACATCCAGTCGGAGAACTGGCGCTCCAAGCGCGTCATCCTGGCCAAGGAGGGTGTGGGCTTCTCCGTCCACGAGACCACCCTGTACGAGGGCACCGAGAGCTACTTCTGGTACGCCAACCACATCGAGGCCGTCTTCATCACCCACGGTGAGGGCGAGATCGAGGACCTCGCCACCGGTGAGGTGCACCAGCTCGCCCCGGGCACCCTGTACCTGCTCAACGACCACGACAAGCACAAGGTGCGGGTCCGCAAGGAGATCCGCTGCGTGTGCGTGTTCAACCCGCCGGTCACCGGCCGCGAGGTGCACGACGAGAACGGCGTGTACCCGCTGATCACCGAGGACGCCTGAGACCAGCCCCGAGCCCCAGGGCTCGCACGACGGAGCCCGGCAGGACCGATGTCCTGCCGGGCTCCGTCATGTTCTGCGGGCCGCTCAGCGGGCGGGCGCTCCCGCGGCTCCTGCACCGCTCATGCCGAGCGCTTGCGCACGATCAGCAGGATCACGCCGATCACCAGCAGCAGGAACCCGAGAGCTCCACCACCGATGGCCAGGAGGATGCCGCCAAGACCGGTGAAGATGCCGCCGATGGACACCGGCGGGCCGACCGCGATCGGAGTGTCGCCGCAGGTGACGGTGTACTCGCCCGCCTCGTCCGCGGTGAACGAATCCACCGACACCCAGGAGTTCTCGCCGTCGTTCATGGAGCTGGACTGGATGGTGCCCGCGCCCACCGCGGGGCCGTCGATCGTGCAGCTCGGGACCGGGGCACCCTCCTGGACGTAGACCTGCAGCGACTCACCGGCCTCGGCGGTGATGCTGCCGCTGCCGGACTCGAACACCTCGAGCTCCTCCAGATCGCTGACGGTGCCGCCGAAGCCGATGACCGCGAGCACCACGCCGATGATGACACTGAGCGCGAGCACCACCACGCCCAATATGATGAGGATCTTCGGCGCCTTCGACGGCTTCTTCGCCGGCGCCGGGGCGAAGCCCTGGGGCGAGGGGGCGCCCGGTGCGGGCGCCCCTCCCTGCCCGTAGGCCCCGTACTGCGGGGAGAGCGGCCCGGAGGAGGACTGGGGAGGCTGGGTCACGAGAAACTCCTGAGGTGGTGACGGGGTCGTGCCCAGGCTAGCGCCCCCGCCGCCGCCCGACCACGCTGCCGGGCCGGGTTCCGCCTAGACTTCTGGACATGTCCGATCCCCTGGTCCTCGCCGCCGACGTCGAGACCGAGCTGATCGAGAAGAAGTCCCGTTTCCTCACCCGGCTGCATCGGGTCCAGGACGTGGCGCAGGCCGATGCCCTGCTGCGCAGCGCCCGCACCCAGCATCCCGACGCCCGTCACCACTGCACCGCGCTGGTGCTCGCCGAGACCGCCGGACGCGCGGAGATGCACCGCTCCAACGATGACGGCGAACCGTCCGGGACGGCGGGGATGCCGATGCTGCAGTCCCTGCTGCAGGCCCGCCTCGTGGACACCTTCGCGATCGTGATCCGCTACTTCGGTGGGGTGAAGCTCGGCGCCGGCGGGCTGGTGCGCGCCTACACCGCCGGGGTGGAGCAGGCGGTGGCGGTGGCCTCCCTGCGTCGGCGCACCGAGCTCGTGGTCGCGCAGGTCGAGGTGCCGCCGGCGGAGGTGGGGATCGCGGAGAACGCGGTGCGGCTCTGGGCCGCCACCCACGGCGCGAGGGTCGAGCCGACGCAGTACTCCTCGCGCAGCGCAGTGCTGTCGGTGCTGGTGGCACCGACGGACCTCGCTGCGCTGCGTGCCGACACGGCACGGTGGTCCTCGGGCCGGCACCCGGTCCAGGAAGTGGGGCGGCGCAGGGCCGACGTCCCGCTCTGAGCAGTCATGCTCCCGCGACCAGCGGGGGCGGCATCCACGGGCGCGGCGTTCAGATGTCGTCGTCGGCGGCGGGGCCGCCCTCGTTCTCCCAGTTCTCGAGCCGCTTCACGGTGCGCGGGTTGAACTTCCGACGGGCGCCGTGGCCGATACCGGCCTCCTCATCGGCGGGGAGCACCTCGACGCCGAACTCCTCGAAGGCGTGGTGGAGACGCTCCTCCTGCGCTGCCGTGAGGGAGCGCAGGCCCCGTTCCACACCGCGCAGATGCTCGGCGTCGAGGTCGGTGTGCTCGGCGAGGTCGAACAGGGAGACCTGGGCGAGCGCTCGGGCAGCTCGCGCCAGATCCGCGGTGATCAGGGGAACATAGGTGGCCATACCCCAGTCTCGCCCATCGCCGCGGAAGAGGCCAGGGACCCGTGGGCACGGGGCCGGCAGCGCGGCGTCCAGGGCCGAGCCGACGGCGGCGCCGCCCGGAGGTCCGGACGGCGCCGCCGTCATGCGGGGCTCGGGAGCCCGGGGTCTGCCTCAGACCCGGCTCTTGGTCACCAGACCGTAGATGAACATGACGATGAGAGCACCGACCACGGCGAGCAGGATGGTGCCGATGCTCCACGGATTGTCGAGGATGCCGCTGACGCCATTGCCTCCCAGGAGGCCGCCGATGAATCCGCCGACGATGGCGCCGATGACACCGAGGATGATCGTCATCCCGAGGCCCATGGCCTGCTTGCCCGGCATGAGCGCGCGGGCGATGAGACCGATGATCGCACCGATGATGATCCAGGAGATGATCGCCCAGAGAAGACCCATGGTGGAGCTCCGTTCTGTCAGGGAAGGGACGGATACTGCCTCTCCATTATGACGACGAATTCCCATAGAACCGGGGGTATTCGGCGACACCGCAGGTCACGGCGTCGACCACCTGGTCCGCGGATTCCTGATCCGCGTATTGTCCCGCACTGCGGAACCCGGGATCTCAGCGCCCCCTGTGCACGATCGGGGGAATGCGGGACGGGCCGGGCGTGATCGCCCGGCCCGTCCTGTCGTCAGGGGATCTGGAGGTCCTGACTCCCGGGGCTCAGAAGTCCCAGTCGTCGTCCTCGGTCTCCACGGCCTTGCCCATCACGTAGCTGGAGCCGGAGCCGGAGAAGAAGTCGTGGTTCTCGTCGGCGTTCGGGGACAGCGCGGCCAGGATCGCCGGGTTCACCTCGACGGACTCCTGCGGGAACAGCGACTCGTAGCCGAGGTTCATCAGCGCCTTGTTGGCGTTGTAGCGCAGGAAGGTCTTGACCTCCTCCGTCCAGCCCACCGGGTCGTAGAGATCCTCGGTGTACTCCTCCTCGTTCTCGTACAGCTCCATGAGCAGCGAGAAGGTGTATTCCTTGAGCTCCGCCTGGCGGGCCGGGGTGGCCTTCTCCACGGCCTTCTGGAACTTGTAGCCGATGTAGTAGCCGTGCACGGCCTCGTCACGGATGATCAGCCGGATGATGTCCGCGGTGTTGGTGAGCTCTCCGCGGCTGGAGTAGTGCATCGGCAGGTAGAAGCCGGAGTAGAACAGGAACGACTCGAGCAGCGTCGAGGCGACCTTGCGCTTCTCCGGGTCATCGCCCTGGTAGTAGCTCATGACGATGTTCGCCTTCTTCTGCAGCGGCTCGTTGAACTCGCTCCAGCGGAAGGCCTCGTCGATCTGCTTGGTGTTGGCCAGCGTCGAGAAGATCTGGGAGTAGGACTTCGCGTGCACCGACTCCATGAACGCGATGTTGGTGTACACCGCCTCCTCGTGCTGGGTGACCGCATCCGGGATCAGGGAGACCGCACCCACGGTGCCCTGCACCGTGTCCAGCAGGGTCAGGCCCGTGAACACGCGCATCACCAGCTGCTGCTCGTGCTCGCTGAGGCGGTTCCAGGACTGGACGTCATTGGACAGCGGGACCTTCTCGGGCAGCCAGAAATTGCCGGTCAGACGGTCCCACACCTCCTGGTCCTTCGGGTCCGGGATCCGGTTCCAGTTGATCGCCTGGACCGTCGTCTTCAGGTGGTCGTTCACCGCAGCCTCACTGTCTATCGGGTGGATCGAGTCATCGCCTCCGGCCGGGGTCGAGCCTGCGCCCGGCACGGCGCGGACTCTCCAGTCTAGGCCGGAACCGGCCCGTTCCCCAGCGCCGGCGATGCCGCGTCCGCCACTCCGTCCAGGGCTCGGACGGACCGCCTCCGCGGCCCGCCCGCCCGGCTCACACCCCGAGGCCGCCGGCGACGGCGTACAGGATCAGCGCCAGCACGAACCCGATCACGCCCATCGCTCCCTGGAGCACGGTCCAGGTGCCCAGGGTCTGCTTCATGTCCATCCCGAAGAACCGGCTGACCAGCCAGAACCCGGAATCGTTGACGTGGGAGAAGCCGACGGACCCGGCACTCATCGCCATCACCAGGGCGACCACCTGGAACGGGGTGAAGTCCCCGGCGGCGACGATCCCCGCCATCAGCGAGGCCGCCGTGGTCAGCGCGACCGTCGCGGAGCCCTGGGCCAGCCGGACGATCTGGGCGATGAGGTAGGCGGCGACGATGACGGGCATGCCGATGTCCTGGAGGGACTGGGCGACGGCGTCGCCGATGCCGGTGGCCCGCAGGACACCGCCGAACATGCCGCCGGCGCCGGTGACCAGCACCACCGAGGCGATCGGCCCCAGTGCCGAGTCCTGGACCTTCTCGATCAGGGTGCCCGTCTTCCCGGCACCCCAGCCCAGCACGAACATCGAGACGAACAGGGTGATCAGCAGGGCGACCGGGGTCTCTCCGATCATCCGCAGGACCGCGATCACGGGGCCGGCGTTGAAGGCCTCGGGGTCCGGACGGGTGGCACCCACGGTGTTCAGCGCGGTGTTCAGCAGGATCAGCACCAGCGGCAGCAGCAGGATCATCACGATGGTGCGGACCTTCGGAGCGGACTCCAGGTCGCTGTGCTCACGGGAGTCGCCGAGGATGTTCGGGATCGCGACGTCCAGACGGCGGCCCAGCACCGGAGCGAGGCCCACACCGGCGATCAGCCAGATGATCACCGCGAAGACGATGCCGACCAGCAGCACCTGCCCGACGTCCGCGCCGAGGATCGCCGAGGCGGCGACCGGGCCCGGGTGGGGCGGGGAGAAGATGTGCATCGCGCTGAAGGCGATGGCGCTGGGCAGCGCGATCGACAGGAACGAGCCGCCGACGCGGCGAGCGACCGCATAGATGATCGGCAGCATGACGACCAGACCCGCATCGAAGAAGATCGGGAAGCCCATCAGCAGGCTCGCCAGGGAGAGCGCGAACCCGGCGCGCTTCTCGCCGAAGATCCCGATCAGGGAGTCCGCGAGCGCCTGCGCACCGCCGGACGCCTCGACCATCCGGCCCAGCATGGCTCCGAGCGCGACCAGCAGCATGACGCTGCCCAGGGTCGGGTTGAACCCGAAGCCCAGTGCCTCCACGAGTCGGTCCGGGGGGATGCCGGCGACCAGCGCCGTGCCGATGCTGGTGAGCATCAGTGCGAGGAACGCGTGCACCTTGAAGACCATGATCAGCACCAGCAGCACCGCGATGGCGCCGACCGCGAGGATCAGCAGCCCGGCGGTGCCGAGGTCCCAGTTCATGACGAGGTCGTCCATGACTCTCCTTGGGGGACTCGGAGGGGGAAGGGTGCGGCGGGGACGGGCCGCTGACCGTCCCGTCCGCACGAGTTCGAGCGGACGGCAGGCCGGCGCGTCATCACACCGTCGTATGACCGATGGAAGCGCAGTAATGAGCGGGCGTCAACACCGCACGCACGAGGGACGGCCCGTTCCGAGCCGAAGCTCGCAGCGGGCCGTCCCTGGTCAGGCGGGGGCTGGGGGTCTCACAGCATGCAGCTGACGCAGCCCTCGACCTCGGTGCCCTCGATGGCCATCTGCCGCAGGCGGATGTAGTAGAGGGTCTTGATGCCCTTGCGCCAGGCGTAGATCTGCGCCTTGTTGATGTCGCGCGTGGTGGCGCTGTCCTTGAAGAACAGCGTCAGCGACAGGCCCTGATCCACGTGCTGGGTGGCCTCGGCGTAGGTGTCGACGATCTTCTCGAACCCGATCTCGTACGCATCCTGGTAGTACTCGAGGTTGTCGTTGGTGAGGTAGGGGGCCGGGTAGTAGACGCGGCCGATCTTCCCCTCCTTGCGGATCTCGATCTTGGAGGCGATCGGGTGGATCGAGCTCGTGGAGTTGTTGATGTACGAGATCGAGCCGGTCGGCGGCACCGCCTGCAGGTAGGCGTTGTACATGCCGTGCTTCGCGACGTCCTCGCGCAGCTGCTTCCAGTCCTCCTGGGTGGGCAGGTGCGCCGAGGACTCGGCGAACAGGCCGCGGACCTTCTCGGTGCGGGGCTCCCACACCTGGTCGATGTACTTGTCGAAGTACTCGCCGGTGCCGTACGTGGAGTTCTCGAAGTCGAAGAACCGCTCACCACGCTGCTTCGCGATCTCCATCGACGCCTTGATGGCGTGGTAGGTGACCGAGTAGAAGTACATGTTGGTGAAGTCCAGGCCCTCCTCGGAGCCGTAGAAGATCCGCTCGCGCGCCAGGTAGCCGTGCAGGTTCATCTGCCCCAGGCCGATCGCGTGGGACTTGCGGTTGCCCTCGGCGATCGTCGGCACGGACTCGATGTCCGAGGTGTCCGAGACGGCGGTCAGGCCCCGGATCGCGGTGGCGATCGTCTGTGCGAAGTCCGGGGAGTCCATCGCCTTGGCGATGTTCATCGATCCCAGGTTGCAGGAGATGTCCCGGCCCAGCTCGTCGTAGGTGAGGTCGACGTTCATGGTCGAGGGGGTCGAGACCTGCAGGATCTCCGAGCACAGGTTCGAGTGCGTGACCTTGCCGGCGATCGGGTTCGCCCGGTTCACGGTGTCCTCGAACATGATGTACGGGTAGCCGGACTCGAACTGGATCTCGGCGAGGACCTGGAAGAAGTCGCGCGCCTTGATCTTCTTCTTGGAGATCCGGGGGTTGTCGACCATCTCGTGGTAGACCTCGGAGACGTTCACCTCGGCGAACGGCTTGCCGTACTCGCGCTCCACGTCGTACGGGGAGAACAGGTACATCGGCTCGTTCTTCTTGGCGAGCTCGAAGGTGATGTCGGGGATGACCACGCCGAGGGAGAGGGTCTTGATCCGGATCTTCTCGTCGGCGTTCTCGCGCTTGGTGTCCAGGAACCGCAGGATGTCCGGGTGGTGGGCGTTGAGGTACACCGCACCGGCACCCTGGCGGGCCCCGAGCTGATTGGCGTAGGAGAAGGAGTCCTCGAGCAGCTTCATCACGGGGATGACGCCGCTGGACTGGTTCTCGATGTGCTTGATCGGCGCACCGTACTCACGCAGGTTGCTCAGCAGCAGGGCGACGCCGCCGCCGCGCTTGGACAGCTGCAGCGCGGAGTTGATCGAGCGGCCGATCGACTCCATGTTGTCCTCGATGCGCAGCAGGAAGCAGCTCACGAGCTCTCCGCGCTGGGCCTTGCCGGCATTGAGGAAGGTGGGGGTGGCCGGCTGGAAGCGGCCGTCGAGGATCTCGTCGACCAGGTCGCGGGCCAGCTGCTCGTCACCGCGGGCGAGACCGAGCGCGACCATGACCACGCGGTCCTCGAAGCGCTCCAGGTACCGCTTGCCGTCGAAGGTCTTCAGCGTGTACGAGGTGTAGTACTTGAAGGCACCCAGGAAGGTGGGGAAGCGGAACTTCTTGGCGTAGGCCTGCTCCGAGAGCGACTCGATGAAGGAGAAGTCGTACTGGTCGAGAACGGCCTGCTCGTAGTAGTTGTTCTCGACCAGGTAGTCCATCTTCTCGCGCAGCGAGTGGAAGAAGACGGTGTTGGGGTTCACGTGCTGCAGGAAGTACTCCCGCGCGGCCTCGCGGTCCTTCTCGAACTGGATGTTCCCGTCGGGACCGTACAGATTCAGCATCGCGTTGAGCGCGTGGTAGTCGAGCTGCCTGTTGTGCTCGACCGGGGGCATCTCGGTCAGTGTCGCCAAAACTCTTCCAATCCATCATGGACCCGCATCACGTCACGCGGAGTACCGAACAGTTCGAACTTGTACATGTGGGGGACCTGGCACTTGGTGGAGATGATGTCCCCCGCCAAGCAGTAGGCCTCCCCGAAGTTGGTGTTCCCCGCGCCGATCACGCCCCGGATCAGGGACCGGTTGCGTTCATCGTTGAGGAACTTGATGACCTGCTTGGGGACGGCGCCGCGGCCGTTGCCCCCGCCATAGGTCGGGACCACCAGGACGAACTCCTCGTCGACGACGAGGGGATCATCCTTCGGATAGAGCGGGACCCGCTCCGCAGTCATGCCGAGCTTCTCGACGAAGCGCTTGGTGTTGCCGGAGACCGAGGAGAAGTAGACGAGCCTGGTCACTTCGACGCTCCTCCGCGGCCTGTCAGATCGCAGAGACGGCGCGCTGCTGCGCACCGACGCCCGCGAGCGCCTTGATCTTGTCCGGGCGGAAACCGGACCAGTGGTCCTCGGAGGTGATGACGACCGGGGCCTGGACGTAGCCGAGGGACTTGACCGTCGCCAGGGCGTCCGCGTCCTCGGTGATGTCGACGACGTCGTAGGCGACGCCCGCCTTGTTCAGGGCGCGCTTGGTCGCATCGCACTGCACGCAGAGGGGCTTCGAGTACACGGTGATGTCCAAGGGGAGGGCCTTTCACGAGCGCTGCGCCGAGGCGCGGGAACGGGGTGTCAGAGATTGTCGGTGGGGGCCCGAGGGGCCCTGTCGCCGCTGTCCGGGACTGCGAAGCTCCGGATCGGTGCGACTGCGTCAACACTACACCTAGTGGTGCCTCGGCGCGACCACCACTAGATGTACTGAACTACAACACTGTCATCCACATCGGGTTGTTGATGGACTGTGGACGAGCCGGGCCGGATGGGGACGGAGCGGCAGTGCCACGCACGAATGCAGAGGATGCGTGCACAGTCGAGTGTGGATGACGGGTCCGACAGCCGTCCCCGGCGGTGGATGACGCCTCCTCCCCACGACACGGGAATGGCCCGGAACGGACCGGAGCGACCCGTTTCTCCGGCGTGTCCCGGGCGTGTCCCCGGCGTGTCCGCGAGAGCGGCGCGCCGGTGCGACTGGTCCGCATCCCGGCGTGTCCCCCGGCGGCGGGAGACGGCACCGGGCGCGCACAGCACGACCCCCGCCGGCGGGCAGCGGGGGTCGTCGGTGGAGCGGGCGGCACCGCGTCGCTCAGGAGCGGGGTTCGTCCCCCACCGGCGAGTCGGTGGCGGGTGCGTCTTCTGCGGGGAGGTCCGCAGCGGGCGCGTCGGTCCCGCTCGCGTCCGCTGCGGGACCGTCGGCCGCGGCGAGGTCCGGTCCCCAGGCGTCGGTGACCTCCGCGCCGGCTCCGGGAGCGGCTGCGGGGGCAGGTTCCACGGGCTCCCCGATCTCAGCGTGCTGCACGGGCTGCTCGAGCGTCTCGGGCGCGGGCTCGGCGGCGCTCGCGGCGGGTTCGTCCGGCTGCGGGGCGTCGCCGGTGGCCGCGTCATCGGTCGCCGTGTCGACGGCGGCCGCCCCGGCGGTCGTCTCCTCACCGGCGCTCACGGCGTCCGCGTCCTCCTCGCCCTCGTCGCTCTCCTCCGCCTCGAGGCTGCGGCCGTCGGCGACGACGATGCTCGAGAGCACCTCGCGCAGCAGCACCACCTGCTCGCGGGCCTCCGCGGCTCCCGAGACGGGCTGCTTCCCCTTCTCCACGAAGGCGTGGAAGGCCTCCCACATCAGCTCCGCGGCACCCTTGGGCGCCGTCGTCGAGGTCTCCTGGACCACGCCGCTCTTCTTCTCCCGCAAGGAGACGCTCGAGCGTCGGTCGCCGTGCGAGGGAGCCGGCAGCTCCACGCACATCCGTCGCCGGGCGGAGAGCACCTGCAGCGACTCGGAGTACTCGGGGGCGAAGGGGAGGTAGTGCCACACCAGACGCACCTGCGCCCCGCCCTCGAGCTCGCCGAGCAGCTCGAGCGAGCCGGGGATCACGCCCTTGGGCCAGTGCCGCACCGCGGACAGGCGCACGAGCGGGCCGTAGGACGCCTCGATCACCGCCATCTGATGCGCCACGCCCGTCAGCAGGCCCTTGACGTAGAGATCGCGGTCGCGCTGGGTGGCGCCGTCCCCGGTCCCCGCCTCGACCGCGGCCTGCAGCGCCTTGCGCCGCTGCGAGCGGACCTCGCTGGGCAGGTCGTAGGAGGAGGTGGTCACGTGGGCCCCGCCGAACATCGGCTGGCTCGCCGGCATCAGCACCTCGTGGTCCACCATCCGCAGATCCTTGACGGCGATGTGCTCGGCCATCCGGGTCACGGAGTCGTCGTACTGCTGGGGGTAGGCCATCATCACCAGGCGACGGCCGGTCATCCGCTCGAAGTCGGCGACCTTCGCGACCTCCTCGGCGGAGAAGCCCAGCGGCGGCTCCACCAGCACCGGGATGCCCCGGCGCATGAGAGCGAGCAGATCCTCGACGTGCAGTCCGTCGGTGGAGAGCACGGCCCCGTCCAGCGTCAGCGTCTTGGCGCGCACCGCCGCGATCAGATCAGCGACTGATTCGTAGCGCCTGTCCTCCTCGAGGCCCCACACGTCCGAGGCCTCCCGTCGGCGGCGCGGGGAATGCTCCACCAGTGCGGCGATCGTGAATCGGTCCCAGCGCCGCCGCAGCACCGGCAGGTGCACGGCCTGAGCCATGGTTCCGGCGCCGATCACGGCGATGTTCAGGGTCTTGGGCATCGGGAGGCTCCTCGGGCTCGGCGGGTCCGGCGGCAGCTCCGCAGGCTCTGGGCAGGCGCCGTGCCGTCTCCGGCATCGCGCCCCGGGGTCACCGCGGGGCGCACGCCCGTTTCTACCACACCGACCCGCTCCGGGGCGGGGCCGCTCCCCCGCTCCACCTGCACCGCGAGGGACGCGGCTCACGTGGGCCCACGGCGGGCGCTCCCCCGCGGAACGGCGCTGCGGGATTATCGTGGAGCGCGGACCAGCACGTCTCAGGAGGACCCCCGTGGCCAGACGCTTCTACTTCGGCGCCCGCAATGTCTCGCGCCCCTTCGTCAAGCTCCTGTGGAACCCACGGGTCACCGGGCTCGAGAACATCCCTCGCGAGGGAGGCTTCGTGATCGCCTCGAACCACCTCGCCAACATCGACAGCTTCCTGCTGCCGGTGGTGCTGCCACGGCAGATCCGCTTCGTCGCCAAGGACACCCTGTGGACGCAGAAGGGGCTGCGCGGCCGGATCCTGCACTGGTTCTTCGAGGCGGTCGAGGCGGTGCCGGTGGACCGGGAGGCTCTCTCCTCCGGCAAAGGAGCGCTGCAGGCCGGACTGTCCATCCTCCGCGACGGCGACGGCTTCGCGATCTATCCCGAGGGCACCCGGTCCAAGGACGGCCTGCTCCATCCCGGCAAGCAGGGCGCGGCATGGCTCGCCGTCGAATCCGGCTGCCCGGTGATCCCCGTCGGCCTCACGGGGACCCAGCACATGTTCTCGCGGCTGATCCCCCGACGCGGCGCGATCACCGTCCGCGTCGGCGCCCCGGTCGAGCTCGACGACATCGACCCCGCCACCTCCAAGGGCGTGCGGCGTCGACTGCTGAACGTACAGATCATGGACGAGATCCAGAAGCTCTCCGGCCAGCGCCGCGCGTAGGCGCCGCTCTGCTCACGGCCGACGGGGCCCGGTCATCGCCGGTCCCCCGCGAGCCGCGTGCAGGCAAGTAGGATCTGGCCAGGCCGCGCCGACCGGGCGGCGGCCGCCGCCCGGACCGCACCCCAGGAGACCAGATGGCCGTCGTCGTCGGATTCATCCCCACCGAAGTGGGTTTCAAGGCGCTGTCCGCCGCCCGCGATGAGGCGGAGCAGCGCGGTGGCCCGCTGATCATCGTCAACGTGCAGCGCGAGGGCATCTCCGTGGATCCGCGGCATGCGAACGAGCAGCACCGCGAGATCGCCCGCGACCTGCTGCGCGGCACCTCCGTGCGGGTGGAGTTCCGCCAGGAGACCACCGAGTACGACATCGCCGACGTCCTGCTCGATGTGACCGAGGCCGAGGAGGCGGAACTGCTGGTCCTGGGCGTGCGTCGCCAGCAGGACCTCGCCCGCCACCTGCTGGGGCTGACCGTCCAGAAGCTCCTGCTCTCCTCCAACAGCGAGGTGCTCGTCGTCTGAGCGACGTGCTGTGAGCCTGCGGCGCGACACCGGGATGACGAGACGCGGCCCGCCCCGTGGAGGGGCGGGCCGCGTTCGTGGTGCGGGCCCGGTGCCGTGATCGGCACCGTGGCCGCGGATCAGGCGTTCAGCGGATCGCCACCGGGCTGCTCGTCGCCCTTGGAGGCACCGACCGCGAGCTCGATGCGCTCGCCGATGGTGGCATCGACGTTCTTCCAGTACTGCAGCGCCTTGCCCAGGACCGGCTCCTCGACCGTGCTCAGCGAGCCGGCGACGGTCTCGACGAACTCGTCGCGCTGGGCATCGCTGAAGACCTCACGCACCATGATGCCGGGCTGGACGAAGTCGCCGTCCTCGGCGTGCAGGGTGTAGGCGGCGCGCACCATCTCGCCGTCGGCCTCCCAGCCGTTGTCCACCGGTCCCTGCTCGTCCTGGTAGCCGCGACCGTAGGAGTTCGGCGCGTACACCGGTGCGTCACCGCTGTGCAGGAACTGCATGTGCCCCTCCTTGTCGTAGGAGTTCGTGGGCACGATCGGCTGGTTCACCGGCAGCTGGTTGAAGTTGGTGCCGATGCGGTGGCGCTGCGCGTCGGGGTAGGAGAAGACGCGGCCCAGCAGCATCTTGTCCGGGGAGATGCCCGTGCCCGGCACGGTGTTCGAGGGGCTGAAGGCGGCCTGCTCGATCTGCGCGAAGTGGTTCTTCGGGTTCTTGTTCAGCGTGAAGCGGCCGACCTTGATCAGCGGGTAGTCCGCGTGCGGGACCGTCTTGGTCAGGTCGAAGATGTTGAAGCGGTAGGACTTCGCATCCTCATAGGGGATGACCTGCACGGACATCGTCCAGCTGGGGTTCTCGCCGCGCGCGATCGCGTCGAAGAGATCCCGGCGGTGGTGATCGCTGTCCGAACCGGCGATCTTCTCGGCCTCCTCGTTGCTGAGGAACTCCACGCCCTGGTCGGTGTGGAAGTGGTACTTGATCCAGAACTTCTCACCGGACTCGTTGACCCACATGTAGGTGTGCGAGCCGTAGCCGTTCATGTGGCGCCACGACTTGGGCAGGCCGCGCTGACCCATCACGTAGGTCACCTGGTGGGCGGTCTCCGGCGAGTTCGACCAGAAGTCCCACTGCATGTGGTTGGAGCGCAGGCTCGAGTCCGGGGTGCGCTTCTGGCTGTGGATGAAGTCGGGGAACTTCATCGGGTCGCGCAGGAAGAAGACCGGGGTGTTGTTGCCGACGATGTCGAAGTTGCCCTGCTGGGTGTAGAACTTCAGCGCGAAACCGCGCACGTCGCGCCAGGTGTCGGGCGAGCCGAGCTCACCGGCGACGGTGGAGAAGCGGGCCAGCATCGGGGTCTTGCGACCCTTCTGGAACAGGTCCGCCTTGGTGTACTGCGAGACGTCCTCGGTGATCTCGAGCTCGCCGAAGGCGCCGGAGCCCTTCGCATGGGGGCTGCGCTCCGGGACCCGCTCGCGGTCGAAGCGGGCGAGCTTCTCGACCAGGGCGACGTCGTGCAGCATCAGCGGGCCGTCGGCGCCGAGGCTCAGCGAATGCGCGTCGGACTCGCGGGGCGCACCGGACTCTGTGGTGCTCGGGATCGTGGGATCGAAGTCGGTCATCTGCATCTCCTGTGTGGTGAGGGATTCTGACAAGGCGTAAGGAAAAGTCTCGATAGTGGTGCCGGAGGCGGGGCTCCGCAGCCTCCGGCAGGGGTCAGGGGGTGCCGGGCGCCGGGCGCCCCGCCGTGCGGACGGCCTTCGCCGCTCGGCAGTCCGAGCAGACGCCGCGGTAGACGACGTCCGCGATCTCGACGTCGAAGCCCAGATCGTCGTGCGGGACCAGGCAGGGCGCCTCGCCCACCGCACAGGCGACATCCTCGAGCCGACCGCACTCGCGACAGACCAGATGGTGATGGTTGTCGTGACGGTGGAGCTCGTACTGCATGCTGCGCCCGCCCACCGCGACCCGGCGCAGCAGCTCCGCGTCGGAGAGGGCGTTGAGGACGTCGTAGACCGCCTGGCGGGACACGGTCCCCAGGCGCTCGCGGACGTCATGGGCGATGGTCTCCGCATCAGCATGCGGATGCGCCTCGACCGCCGACAGCGTCGCGAGCCGCGGAGCGGTCACGCGCAGCCCCGCGCCCCGGAGGGCGGAGGTGTGGTCGATGGTCGTCATGGGCTCAGCGTACCCCGCTTTCTGGACAGACTCAAAAAAACGTCATGGCCCAGACGAGAAGGGGGTCGTCCCGCGGCGGTCACCGCCGGTCGCGCTCAGCCCCGAGCCGCCGCCCCCGGGTCCTGGGTGGCGAACTTCCCACCGCTGACGTCCAGCAGCGCGCCCGTGATGTAGCCGGAGAGATCCCCGGCCAGGAACAGGCAGAGGTTCGCCACATCCTCGGGCAGCCCCCACCGCCGGATGCTCAGCTGATCGAGCTTCGCGGACGCCGCCGCGTCCTCGAGCGCCGAGAAGCCGTTCATCGCCGTGGGGATCATGCCGGGGGCGTAGGCGTTGACCGTGATCCCCCAGGGGCCGAGCTCGCTCGCCAGCACCCGGGTCATCTGCACCACCGCGGCCTTCGAGGCGCCGTAGGCGGCGGCGTCCACGCTGGGGATGATCGCCGCGAACGACGCCGCGTTGATGATCCGTCCCCCGCGCTGCCTCTTCATCAGCGGGATCACGGCCTGGCAGGTGTTCAGCACCCCGCGCACGTTGACCGCGAAGACCTGGTCCCACAGCGCGGGATCGAAGCTCTCCAGCGGACCCTCGGCGTTGATCCCGGCATTGTTGATCAGCACGTCGAGCCGCCCGAACTGCTCATCGACCCTCGCGATCGCCTCCCGCACCTGGACGGGATCGGTGATGTCGCACTCCAGCACCAGGTCGGCGAGGGACTCCTCGCGCAGTGCGGCGAGCGCACCGGCATCACGGTCGAGTGCGACCACCCGGGCGCCCTCGCGGTGGAAGGTCTGCGCGATGGTGCGGCCGATGCCCCGGCCGGCACCGGTGACGAGCACGACGCGCCCGGACAGATCGATCTGCATGGTTCTCCTTCGATCAGGGCGCGGCAGCACGGGTGCGCTCTACGCTGGACAGGACCCGGCAACGGGGCCAGGGACACCTGCCCTCAGCCTCGCTCCCGCGCGGGACGGGGTCAAGGCAGCAGAAGGAGGCAGCGATGGAGACACGCACCGTGTGGGTGACCGGCGCGGGATCGGGCATGGGCAGGGCCTCGGCGCTGGCCGCGGCTCAGGACGGCCGGCCGATCGCACTCTCCGGCCGGCGGTCACCGCAGCTCGAGCAGGTGGCCGCGGAGATCCGGGCCGCCGGCGGCACCGCACTCGTGGTGCCGCTGGATGTCACGGACCGGGCCGCGGTGCGCACGGCAGCCACCAGGATCGAGCAGGAGCTCGGCGGGATCGAGGCGCTGGTGCTGTCCGCGGGCCTGAACGCACCCCGCCGCTCCTGGCGGGACCAGGAGCTCGAGGAGTTCACCGCGATCACCGAGACCAACCTGCTAGGGCCGGTCTCCGTCATCGATGCCGTCCTGCCCGGCATGCGCGAGCGCGGTGCCGGCACGATCGTGCTCATCTCCTCGTACGCGGCCTGGCGCTTCTCGCCGGATGCCGGCACGGCCTACAGCGCCTCGAAGACGGCGCTCGGCCCGCTGGCGGCGACGCTGAACGCGCAGGAGAACCGGCACGGCATCCGGGCCTGTCACCTCTGCCCCGGGGACGTGGACAGCGACTTCCTGGATCAGCGGCCCCGAGTGCCGGGTGCCGCGGATCGGGCGGTCATGCTCACCGCCGAGGACATCGGCCGGGCAGTGTCGTTCGTGCTGACCAGCCCACCGCACGTCGTCATCGACGAGCTGGTGATCAGCCCCGCGAAGCCCGCCACCTGAGCAGCGGGGCCTGCACAGCACGAGGGCCCCGCTCCTGTGTCTCACAGGTGCGGGGCCCTACGTCGCGCACGGAGCCGCCTATCGGAATCGAACCGATGACCTATTCATTACGAGTGAATCGCTCTACCGACTGAGCTAAGGCGGCATGTCCACCGGTCACGCGGCGGACCGGATCACTCTACGGGGCACACGCGGCCGAGCGCAAAAGCGTACGGCGCGATCCCTGTCACGCCCCGTCCCGGGGAGCGCTCGGACGACCACAGACCCTCGTCGAGGCATGTAAAACCTTTGACACTCACTCTTCGAGATGAGAGGCTCCTCACACTTCTGGTCAGAAGTCGTCCAGATCAGGAGACCTCTCGTGTCGAGGTCGACGCGAGGCTGACCCGCACACCACGAGGTGATCCTGCATGCCCCTACCCCCTCTCCCCTCCCGACGAACCCTCCTCACCGGTGCCGGACTCTCCGGCGTCGGAGCCCTCGGCGCCATGACCACCTCCGCCGCCGGTGCCGCCCCATTGCCTGCGAAGAAGCCCGCCGACGCACCCCTGCGCGGCGAGGCCTCGATGATCGGGACCCCCTACGACCAGCGCGACACCGTGCGCATCGGTCTGATCGGGCTCGGTGCCCGCGGCAGCACCATGGCCGCGGGCTGGGCCGCCGTGCCGGGCACCTCGGTGGACGCGGTGTGCGACATCCGCGCCGACCGTGCCACCCGCACCGCCGACTCCCTGGAGGAGATCGGGCATCCCCGCCCGCTCGAGTTCGGCGGCGCCGACACCTCCTTCCAGGAGATGCTCGATACCGTCGAGCTGGACCTCGTGTACGTCGCGACGCCCTGGGAGTTCCACTACGCCCACGGCAAGGCCTCCCTCGAGGCCGGGGCCAACGCCGTGGTCGAGCTCCCGGTGGCCTGCGAGATCGATGAGCTCTGGGACCTGGTGGCCACCAGCGAGAAGACCGGCAAGCACCTCTCCCTCTCCGAGAACACCTGCTACGGCCGCAACGAGCTCGCGATGATGCGCGCCGCCCACGCCGGACTGTTCGGCGACTTGACGAACGGGCACGGCGGCTACCTGCACGACCTGCGTGCGCTGATGTTCAACGAGGACTACTACACCGATCACTGGCGGCGCACCTGGCACACCACCCACAACCGGTCCTTCTACGCGATGCACGGCCTCGGTCCGGTCGCCAATGCCATGGACATCAACCGCGGCGATCGCATCACCACCATCCGGGCGACCGCCACCGCATCCCGGGCGCTCGCCGACTACCGCGAGCGGTTCATGCCCGCGGACCATCCCTCCTGGGAGGACACCTACATCAAGGGCGACCTGATCACCTGCCTGCACGACACCGAGCGGGGCCGCGTGATCCGCACCGAGCACGACGTCTCCTCGCCCCGCCCGTACAGCAGGATCAACTCGATCGCCGGCACCCGCGGCATGTTCGAGGACTATGTGCCGGTCGGGACGTCCGGGGCCCGGATCTACACCGAGCCCGAGCACGGTGACCACGCCTGGCGGTCCTTCGACAGCTATCGCGAGGAGTTCGACCACTGGCTGTGGCGCAACGTCGGTGACGATGCCGAGCAGAACGGCGGCCACGGCGGCATCGACTACCTGCTGCAGTGGCGCTTCGTGCAGTGCATCCGCCTCGGCCTCGTCCCGGACATCGACGTGTACGACTCCGCGACCTGGTGCGCCCCGGTGCCGCTCAGCGAGGACTCGATCAACCAGGGCGGCGCCGTGCTCGAGATGCCCGATTTCACCCGCGGACGCTGGTCCGAGGTCCGTCAGGGAATGGATTCCCGCGAGAAGGAGATGCCGTGAACCCCACTGCCGCACCGCACCGCACGAGCTCGGAGAGCCCGCTCGCCGTCCCGGATCTCGAGGCCGCGCCACGACACCCACCGGTGGCCGCCCGTGCCCTGGTGGGGATCGTGCTCGCCCTGCTGGTCTCCCTCGCCGCCGCCGGGAACGCCCTGGCCGCGACGACCGCCCCGCAGACCACCGTGCAGATCTCCTCGGTCGACCTCACGCAGCAGGACACCATCCAGACGGTCACCGTCACCGTCACCAACTCGTCCCGGCGGCCGATGCTCCGCACGAACGTCTCGCTGCGGGGACCGGCCGGGTGGACCGTCGGCCCGGAGTCGATCGACGTCCGACGGATCGGTGCCGACGAGAGCGCCCGTGCGGTCTTCGACGTGCGCGTCCCCACCCTCCGCGAGGGGTTCCGCATGTACCCCTTCACCGCCACCATCGCCTATCACGGCGGTGATCGCCTCGACACGGCGTCCCAGGAGCTCATGCTGACCTCCGGCCAGCCCGTCGGCTCGATCGCCGAGGCCCGCAACAACGTCGGCGTCACCACCCTGGAGACCCGTGCCGACGGCGACTTCGACGGATACGGCAACTCGTTCTCCGCCGAGGCCCTCGAAGCCGTCGGGGTGACCCCCGGCGCCGTCCTCGAGGGTGCGGGGGCCGAGTTCACCTGGCCCGACGTCGCCGCCGACCAGGTCGACAACGTCGCCGCCTCCGGGCAGGCCATCGACGTCGGGACTGCAGGGAGCCGGATCGCCTTCCTCACCTCGGGCTCGGGGTTGAACGCGACCGGCACCGTGAGAGTCTTCTACACCGACGGCACGAGCTCCGAGGGCACCCTCGGAGTGCCGAACTGGACCGGGACCGGCGCGAACCCCGACGCCGAAGTCGTCGCCGCGTCCAAGGGCCGCAACCGGCCCGACGGCTACGGGAACGAGAACGGCACCTACAGCGTCTTCGCGACGGCGATCGAGGTGGATCCCGCCAGGACGATCGACTTCGTGGTGCTGCCGGCGAACTCCTCGATCCACGTATTCGACATGGTCGTCAGCTGAGGCTCCCCGCGAGCATCCCGGACGCGCCGACGGGGCGCGGAGGTCTCCCTCCGCGCCCCGTCGGCGCATGCCGGGGGAGCAGTCCTGCTGCTCAGCAGGTCAGCCCGTCCTCCGGCACCGTGCCCTCGAGCAGGTACGCATCGACCGGTTCCTCGATGCAGCCGCCGGAGCGGCCGTAGGCGGTGTGGCCGTTGCCCTCGAAGGTGAGCAGCACCGCCTCGTCCAGCTGCGCGGAGAGGTTCTCGGCCCAGGCGTAGGGAGTGGCCGGATCACCGGTGGTGCCGATGACCACGATCGGGCCGGCCCCCTCGGCGGAGATCGGGGCGGGCTCCCGCAGCGGCGGCACCGGCCAGTGCGTGCAGCCGCCCCCTCCCAGCATCGCACCGAAGGTCGGGAACTCCTCCGCCAGCCGCTCCGCCTCCTTCTGCACCCAGGCGTCGTCGGCCACCCCGGGGTGGTCCAGGCAGTTCACGGCCGTGATCGCGAACATGGCGTTGGTGCGGTAGGTGCCGTCGGGCTCACGCTCCGAGGAGAGGTCGGCGATGTTCAGCAGCTGGGCGCCGTCGCCCTGCAGCGCATCGGTCAGGGCCTCGCGTCCGAACTGCCACAGCCCGTCCTCGTACAGCAGGGTGATCACCGCCGAGCGGGCCATCGCACCGGTGAGGGGACGCTCGGGATCGCCGGTGTCCAGCGGGGACTCGTCGAGGGAGGAGAAGAAGGCGGTCAGCTGCTGCTTCGCCTCCGCCTCGGTGCCGGTGAACGGACAGGCCGCGTCCCGTTCGAGGCAGTCGGCGAGGAACGCCTCGATCGCGTGCTCGAAGCCCTCCGCCTGCCCGGCGGCGATCTCGTTCATGGAGAGCGAGGGGTCCATCGCACCGTCGAGCACGAAACGGCCCACCCGGTCCGGATAGAGCTCGGCATAGCTGGCCCCGAGGTAGGTGCCGTAGGAGTAGCCGAGGTAGTCCAGCTGCTCGGAGCCGAGCGCGGCCCGGAGCACATCCATGTCGCGGGCGGCGGAGTAGGTGTCCAGGTAGGGCAGCACCTCCCCGGCGTGCGCCTCGCAGGCCTCGGCGATCCGGGCGCCCCACTCCTCGGAGAGCTGCGCGGCCTCGGCGGAGCCGGGTTCGGCGGTGGCGGCGAGGTACTCGTCGGTCTCCTCATCGCTCAGGCACTCGATCCCGGCGGAGCGGTTGACGCCCCGCGGATCGAAGCCGACCACGTCATAGGCGGCGCGGACGTCGGCCGAGATCATGAACGGTGCGCTCTCGAGGAAGTTCACCCCGGAACCGCCCGGGCCGCCGGGGTTGGTGACCAGGGAGCCGATCCGTTCTCCGGCGGCGGGCAGGCGCCCCACGGCGATCTCGATGTCACCGGCCGCGGGATCGTTCCAGACCAGCGGGACGGTCACGGTGCCGCACTCGAGCTCTTCCCCCTCCACCCCGTCGCAGGCGCCCCAGTCGATCTCCTGCCCAAAGTACTCCGCGTAGGCGGGGTCTGCGGCGGGGTCGGTGTCCAGGCCCATCGCGGCGGAGGTGCCGGTCTCCTCGAGCACGGGCCCCTCGGGGGAGGGCGCGGCGGTGGCGGAGGCATCGGGGCCCGCCGGCTCGCCGCCCTCCGGGGCGGGGTCGGCGCCGGTGCATCCGGCCAGGAGCAGGACCGCCGTGGCGGCGCCGGCGGCGAGACGGGACAGCGGGCGGCGGGCGCGGGCGGCATGGGCCATGCGGAGATCCTTGTCAGGGCGTTCGGGGCCGTGACCGGGGGGCGGAGCACGGGCCCGGCCATCTTAGGCCCCCGCCCCGCCCCCGGTCCCGGGATGGTCAGCCGACTTCGCGCAGCGACCAGCGACGGATCCCCCAGGCGGCGGGGAGGAGCACCAGCAGGGCCAGCGGCAGCAGTTCGAAGGCCCCCGCGGTCCCGGTCCCCAGCGCGGTGGCCGCCGCGGTCAGGTCCACCGCCCGCACGATGTCGCTGATCAGCTCGGACCCGAAGGTCATGGTGAGCACGCCGGCGGTGCTGATCACGAAGGGCAGACCGATCGCGATGACCAGAGAGATCACCGTGGACTGCAGGAGGAGGCCCATGGCCAGGGAGAACAGCAGCGTCGCAGCCAGCACCGGCAGCTGGGTGGCCAGCAGGCTCTCGAAGGAGGAGAACACGGCCCCCTCCCCCATCAGCTCGCCGCCGATCCAGGTGGCGGCGGCGGCCAGGCCGATCGCCACCCCCACCAGCACCGCCACCACCACGGTCGCGGCGAGCACCTTGGAGGCCAGCACCGCCAGCCGTCCGGGGCGCTGCAGGAAGGTGTTCTGGATGGAGCGGTCGGACCACTCCCCCGCGGTCATCATCACCGCGATCACGGGGATGATCAGGCTCAGCGGCAGGCCCAGCACCACGAAGGTGAACTCCACGTCGGCGGTGCCCTGCGGCATCACGGCGGGCTGGATGAGCCCGCCGAGCGCGGCGAAGGCGAGCAGTGCCAGCACGGAGAGGGTCAGCAGGATCCTGGCACCGCGGGTGTCGAGGTAACTGCGCAGGTCGATATCGGGTCGCATGATGGAGGTCCTCCAGCGGGTCGGTTCGGGAAGGTCAGCGGCTCGTGGCCGGGGCGGGCTCGGCGGCCCGGGTCCCGTCGACGGCGGCTCCGGCGGACGGCACCTCCGGGGCGGGGTTCGCGGGGGTCTCGGCCTGGCCGGTGAGGGAGAAGAACACGTCCTCGAGACCGCCGCCCGCGGTGGCGCCGAGGGAGGTGAGCACCAGCTGCTCGCGCAGAGCGAGCCGCCCCATGTCCTCGGGCGCGAGGCTCACCTCGAGCTCCTCCTCGGCACGGCGCTCGTAGGCGATGCCGTGACGATCCAGCGCCGCGCTCAGCGCCTCGACATCGAGCGCGCTGACCCGCGTGCCCGAGCCCGCTGTCAGCTGCTCGAGGGTTCCTTCGCTGACCAGACGTCCCTGCGCGATCACCACCAGACGATCCACGGTGGCCTCGACCTCGCGGAGCTGATGGCTGGACAGCAGCACGGTGCCCCCGGCATCGGCGAAGGAGCGCAGCAGGCGACGCATCCAGCGGATCCCCTCGGGGTCCAGGCCGTTGGCCGGCTCGTCCAGCACCAGCACCCGGGGGTCGCCGATCAGTGCGACACCGATGCCGAGCCGCTGGCGCATGCCATAGGAGTAGCCGCCGACGCGCTTGCCCCCGGCGTCCTGCAGGCCGACCATCTCCAGCACCTCGTCGGCCCGCGCGGACGGCATGCCGACGGTGCGGGCCGTCAGCCGCAGGGTCTCCAGGCCGGTGCGTCCGTTGTGCAGGGCCCGGGCATCGAGCATCACCCCGATGGTGCGGGCCGGCTGGGAGAGGCTGCGGAAGCTCTCCCCGCCCACGAGCGCCTGTCCCTCATCCGCCCGGGCGAGGCCGGTGAGGATGCGCAGGGTGGTGGACTTGCCGGCACCGTTGGGGCCGAGGAAGCCGGTGACGGTCCCGGGGGCGCAGACGAAACTGAGATCGTCGACCGCGGCGCGGGTCCCGTACGTCTTGCGGAGGCCGCGCACCTCGAGGCTGATGCCCGTGGCTGCGGAAGGTGTCGTGGAGGTCATGGTTCGAGATTGCCCCGTCGGCCGGCGACGGACCAGCGACTCCGGGCGCGGCGGTGGACGACGAAGGTCGCCGCACGGATGCTCCGCGCGGGGGACCCCCTCGACCTCCGTCGGTGCCGGGGGCGACCGGGGGCGATCCTCCCGCTCCTGGGACCCATAGGTGCCCTGGTGGGAGCGGGCCGCGCCAGTAGAGTGAGGACGTGGACGAATTGGGAGCGCCGAGGCGGCATCGCTGGCAGGAGATCCTGCTGCTCGTCGTGGTGACGGCCGAGGCGGCGGCCCAGGTGGTGTTCGCGGCCTCCTCCCTCGACGTGTGGCGGGCCGGGCTGACGGTGGCGCTGGGACTCCTGCTGCTGCTGCGGCATCGTCACTGGCGCTGGCTGCTGCCGGTGCTGCTCGCGGTCAACGCGCTCTCGCTGTCGCTCGCGGTGCTGATCATCGTCACCTACGGCTATGCCACGCGCAGCCACCATCGCCTGCTCACCCTCCTGGTCGCGCTGCTGGCGGTGGTGACCGGCGCGGTGCCCTCGCTGCTCGAGCTGGGGCTGGGGCCGCGCATAGGACTGACCGGGCTGCTGGTGATCATCCTGGTGGTGGCCGCCTCGGCCGCGACCGGGATGTACACCTCGACCCGCCGGGCACTGCTGGCGCAGCTGCAGCAGCGCGCGGAGCAGGCGGAATCCGGCCGGGCGGCGGCGGAGGAGCAGGCTCGCCGCGCAGAGCGCACCCGCATCGCCCGCGAGATGCACGACATCGTCGCCCACAAGATCTCGCTGGTGGCCATGCACGCCGGGGCGCTCGAGGTGAACCCGACGCTCGAACGCGCCCAGGTGCAGCAGTCCGCCGGCCTGATCCGGCAGACCGCCACGACAGCGCTCTCGGAGCTGCGGGAGGTGCTGGGCGTGCTGCGCGGCGACGGCGAGGAGGCCCCGCTCGCACCGCAGCCGACCTGGGAGGATGTGCGCCGCCTGGTGACCACCTCGCAGGAGGCCGGGATCGCCATCGACCTCTTCGACTTCATCGACGACGACGTGCCGGACCCCCTGGCGCGCACCGCCTACCGGGTGGTGCAGGAGGGGCTGACCAACATCCACAAGCACGCCCTGCACACCAGGGCGCGGGTGGCGCTGATCGGCGAGCCCGGCACGGAGCTGGTGATCGAGGTCAGTAATGTGCTCCCCAAGGGGTTCACGACCGATCTTCCCGGGGCACGGATGGGGCTCTCGGGCATCGAGACACGGGTGACCCACGCGGGCGGGACCATCACGTCGGGACCCACCGACGACGGACGATTCGAAGTGAGGGCGGTGATCCCGTGGCCGAGGGCGACGTGACGCGCGTAGGACTGATCGACGACGACTCCCTGGTGCGCGCCGGGCTGGCGATGATCCTCGGAGCAGATCCCGGCATCGAGGTGGTCGCGCAGGGCGGCGACGGCGCGGAGGCGGTGACGCTGGTGCAGAAGCACCGCCCGGACGTGCTGCTGATGGACGTGCGGATGCCGAAGCTCGACGGCATCACGGCGACCCAGGCCGTCTGCGAACTGCCCAGCCCGCCCAAGATCATCATGCTCACCACCTTCGACATGGACGAGTACGTGTTCCGGGCGCTCGAGGCGGGGGCCAGCGGCTTCCTGCTCAAGGACACCCCGCCGCAGGAGCTGGCCCGGGCCGTCCACGTGGTCGCCGCCGGTGAGGCGATGCTCTCCCCCACCATCACCCGGCGGATGCTCTCCCACTTCTCGGAAGCGAATCCGGGCTCGCACCAGGACCGCCATCCGGGCCTCGAGCAGCTCACCGAGCGGGAGACCGAGGTGCTCAGCGCCGTGGGAGCGGGGCTGTCCAATGCCCAGATCGGCATGCGGCTGTTCATGAGCGAGGCGACCGTGAAGGCGCACGTCTCGAAGATCTTCGCGAAGCTCGACTGCACCAATCGGGTGCAGATCGCGATCATCGCCCACGAGGCCGGGCTCACCGACCTCGATTCCGACGCGGTCTGACCCGCTCCGACCCGACGGACCAGCGCCCCGCCGCTCAGCCGCTCAGCCCCAGCCCAGCTCGTGGAGGCGGGCGTCGCTGATGCCGAACAGGTGACCGATCTCGTGCAGCACGGTCACCGCGATCTCCTCGACCAGGTGCTCGCGGGAGGAGGCGTGGCGCTGCAGCGGGCCGCGGAAGATGAAGATCCGGTCCGGCTGGGCATACCCCTGGAAGACGCTGCGCTGGTCCAGCGGGATCCCCTCGTACAGGCCCAGCAGCTCGCTGCCGCCGGACTGCTCGGGCGTCGGCTCCTCCTGGATCAGGATCGCCACGTTCGACTCGGCGATGGTGCGGGCGACCTCCTCGGGCAGCGAGTCCAGGGCATCGTCGACCGCTTCCTCGAACTCCTCGCGACTGATCCGGATCATGGCCCCATCGAACCATGTGGGGCTGAGCGGCAGGGCGGCCCTTCTACGCGCCCGGGGCATGGTCGAGAACTGGCGCGGTGGCGACAGGTATGCCGATATCTCCGCAGAGGTCGGCCTGAGGCCAGTACCCGACCACCCTGCCCGGGTACCGGTCGGGTCAGCGCAGCCCAGGGCGCAAGGAGCGCCCTCGGTGTCGGATACGCCGCATCGAGGCAGAACCCGGAGGCGACGGATCCCTGAGATGGGTATGCTTTTCGTCGGGCAGTTCTCTGCCCCGGGCCCCCATCGTCTAGAGGCCCAGGACACCGGCCTTTCACGCCGGCGACACGGGTTCGAATCCCGTTGGGGGTACGCTTCTGACCTGCACTGACGCTCGATTGTCGGACCTCCGGACTACAGTCCGGACTACATTCGAGTCTCAGGGAGTAGAGATAGCGTCGGTATCAGCACGTCCAAGGGCGGGCGGTACGGTGGCGTACAGGGTGCAGTTCAGGCTCACGAAGGGCGGCGCGCCCACGACGGAGACCTTCGAGACCGCTCACGAGGCCGGGGCTTTCGCGCAGCTGGTAGATCGGATCGGCGGCGCCGCGGCGCGGGCCAAGCGGATCGCGCTCGAGCGCTCGGGCCCGACGGCGCCCACACTCTCCGAGGTGCTCGAGGACTACATCACCGCGGCGCCGGACCTCACGCCGGGATCGGCCGGGGAGTACCGCCGGATCCTGCGCCGCTCCCTGCTCGAGGAGCGCCTGGGCGCGTTCCCCGTCTCGATGATCGATCGCGTCGACGTGGAGCAGTGGGTGCAGGCCCGCATGCTCACCCCCTCGGCGAAGACGAAGAAGGCCGTTTCCCCGAAGACCATCCGCAACGAGCACGGCCTCCTGTCCTCGCTGATGAAGCACTCGGTCGACCGCAGCTGGGCGACCTCGAACCCGTGCGAGAAGGTGCGGCTGCCGGAGTCCGAGGAGCACGAGCTCACGCTCCTCACCACCCAGCAGCTGGGCCGGATCCTGGACGCGACGAGCAAGCGGTACCGGCCGCTCGTGCTGCTGCTCGCCGCGACGGGTATGCGATGGGGCGAAGCGACGGCACTCACCTGGCGCGACATCGACTCCGCCGGCGCTCGGATCACGGTCCGCCAGGCCTGGAAGCACGACGAGGACGCCGGCCGGGTCCTAGGCCGCCCGAAGACCCGCCGCAGCTACCGCGTCATCGAGACGACGCCGAAGATCATCGCCTCCCTCGGCACCCCTGGGAAGGTCGAGCAGCTGGTGTTCCGCAACCGCGACGGCCGGAACGTCCAGCACCACACCTTCCACGAGTACCACTGGTCCCGCGCGGTCACGGCCGCGAAGCTCGACCCGCGCCCGCGGGTGCACGACCTCCGCTACTACGCGGCCTCACACATGATCGCCTCCGGCGCCGACCTCTTCGAGGTCTCCCGCGCCCTCGGCCACAAGTCCTTGAAGACGACGACCGACGTCTACGGCCACCTCGTGCCGACGCGCACGCGCCCGACCATCACCCACGCGAAGGAGCTCGAGACCCTCATGCAGTCGCCAGGAGCCACGAAGGCCGCCTGACTGACTACAGCCCAGCGCCCCCAGACCCGCTCCGCGCGGTTCTGGGGGCGCTCTCGTTCGTCTGGGACGCTCATGCGGCGCAGCGCGGCCGCACGCTCATGCTCCCCACGCTCCGGTGTCCTGGTTCCCCTCGGTCTCCTGCTCGAGGCCGAGCTCTAGCTGCTCGGCATGCTGGTCGTTCATGGGTGCTCCTCGGGAGACATGACCTGATGTGCGTCGTGGACGGCGCGCGCGATCTCGAGCAGGTCGTCGGCGTGCAGCGCGCCGGTGCGGGCACGGAGCATCGGGACAGTCACCCACAGCTCGTCGGCGAGCTCCTGCTCTCCCCTGGCCCAGCGGATGGCGCCGTGTAGCCGCTCCCACGGGATCAGCCGGCGGGGGCCCTGAGTGACACCTCGGCCTCGACTTCAGGCGTGCAGGTGCCTCCGTCGCCGTGCTCGAGGTGGACGAGCTCATGCGCGAGCGCGCAGCGCCGATCGACCTGCAGCAGCCGGTGCCGCATCCGGATCTCGTCGACGCCGTTGGTGTCCGCGAGCTTCCCATCGGGGATGTCGTCGGTGTGCTTGAGCTCGACGTGCGGCCAGTCTGTGCGGAGGATCCGCCACGGATTGTAGAGGAGGACCGGCGCCGTGTCTTCGCCCATGGCAGCGGACCGTACCCGCGGGCCCAGACAGGTCAGTCGAGGTCTATGCCGGTCTCGTCAGCCGCACTCGAGTTCGACCTCCTGCGCGCCCCAAATGCCCGCCCCAGGCTTTCAGCGAGCACGGCAACGCCTCCGATGACTGCTGCAATAAGGCCACCTTCCATGCCAAGGCTGGCCAGGACTATGCCCGTAACTAGCGTGGCTATCGGCAATCCGACGTAGCCGATCGCGAATATCTTGAGTGCCAGTGACTCAGCCCGAGAGCCCCGGTCGATGGCAGTCGCCTCAGCGATGGAGTTTCGCTCAGTGGCGTCTGCGGTGACCTCGGCATTGCGTGCGTACACCCTGAGGATCATTTCCGCAGCACCAGGCGACACTTGGTCGTAGCCGGCAAGCTCGCCAGGATCTGGAAGTGGAGCTACTCGAGCTACTTGGAACGAAGCGTGCTGGAACCCTGGGATTTCTTGCTGGTACCCCGGCCCGACTCCCGAATCGCCGACTCCATCTGACCCGCCGTCATCTCCCACGCGCGCGAGGTCAGATCCGGAGTCGATGGGGGCCTCGTGAGACGGACCTGGTTGACCGGCGTCGTGGCCATCCGCCACGCCCGAGTCATCCCCTTGCGGTAACCCGCAGTCGCTGTGCTCATGCTGCTCACCATAGCCCGATCGATCCTCCCCGTCATTCAGGTTGCTCACTGCCAGTCCTCCGAGTCCTGTGATCCTTCGCCGCGCGGAGCAGTGCCGGCGGGGGCTCCGTCGGTGCCGGTCACCTAGCGGCCCCGACGGCGGGCTCGAGGTCATCGTCTCCGAACCCGTCCGAGAAGGCGCTGCTGTCGGGATGGTCCGACTCGGTGCGTCCCTGGTCGGCGAGCAACTGACTCTCGCGGAACTGGTCAGCCTCGGGCGCTTCGCGGAACTCGATGAGGTCGCCAGCGACCGCTGCGAGCTCTTCGCGTACCTCGGCCGGAGTGGCGTAGAAGAACTCGCGGCGCAGGTTCACCCGGTTCACACGCCGTGCCGCAAAGCGGCGATGGAGCTCGGCTTCGACCCCGACGGCGTCGTCCGCGAAGAACAGCGCGTGGACGTCGAAGCCGAAGGGCACCGAGGCGTCACCGAGCTCGCGGACACGGTCCATGGGATCAAGGCGGCGGGTGAGCCCGATCTTGACCATGCGCTCGCCGAAGGCGCCGAGATTCGAGATGACGTAGACGTAACCTGCGCGGATGTTCGCCGCTCGCTGGTCGACGTCTTCGATTCCGTGCTGGATCTCCGCGAGCTTGGCTTCCATTCGGGCGATACCCTCGTCGTCGCCCTTGTCTTGCATGGCCCGGCGGATGTTCTCGTAGTGCGAGAGCTCCTTGCGGAGACGATCCCGCTCGGCCTCGAGTTCGCGCTCAGCCTTCGCCTGCTCGCGAAGCTCAGCGCGTCGTTCCTTCTCGAGTTCCCGCTCGAACGCCTTCGCCTTCGCATGCCGTACGGCGAGCCGCAGCTCCCGCACCTTCAGCTCGACATAGCTCGTGGAGATCTCGCCATCGAACGCGTCCAGCAGCTTTCCGATCGCGTCCGCGGAGCGGGCGATCTTCTGCGCGCTCGCGTCCTCGTTGTTGGCCGTGGCCGACGCTATGGCGGCGTCTGCTTCAGCATTGAACGCTCGGACAGCGAGCGTTGCCATCCTCGTAGCCGCACGCCGCCTCTTGGCTGGAGTGAGGTTCCGCGTGTCCGCTTCACCGGCGATGGTGACCGCGTCTCCTTCCTTGACCGCGGCCTTGATCTCAGTGCGGAGGTCGCGCAGCTCACCGCTGAGGGCGATCGTGTCCTGCGCCGGATGAGCTCGGTCAAAGTCGCCCGCACTGTCGATCTTGATATCGACGTGGAACTGAACAAGTTCGTCGCGCGCAACGTCGACTTCTTTACGGGCGTTGGTGACAGCGCGACGGGCGTTGGCCAGGTCTTGGCGCGACTTCGCGAGGGCTTCTTCGTTCTCGACTATCTCGGGCCCGCCGTGGGCCTTGACCCAGCTGTCCATCGCCGCATAAGCACGGCTTCCTGCGTCGATCCTCTTCTCGAGGAGATTGATCTGGTTCTCCTGCCAACCGAGGAGCGCCTTCGCCTTCCCGGTCAGGAAGAACGAGTCGATGCCGCCAAGTTCGGGGCGGGGCTCGGGCTGGGATGCGATCGTCATGCGGGATCCTCTCCATCGTGGTCCTGTGATTCTTCGCCGCGGGCGGCGGCTTCGCGGTCGAGTCGGTCGAGATCTGATGTGCCGGTCATGACGGCGCGTTGGTAGTCCTGGCGCCGAGGCTCCTCCGAGCCGGGCGGGTGGTCCTCGTTCACGGGCTGCTCGCTAATCGAAGACCCATGTAGGAGTTGTGCAAACTCGCCTGCGCCGGACACGCCTCGGCTTGTGTCTGACGCACCGGCGTCCGGCTGCCGTCGTAATCCCATCTGGCCGAGCCGGATACGCCACAGCGCGGCCGCCGGCGGGCGCCGTTCGTTGCTCGGCCGGCGCGCTGCGCTCGCCGTCGTGGTCTTCGTCCGATCGCTCACTCTGCATCTCCCGTACGACCGCGAGAAGGATCTTGCGGTCACGTTCGGAGAGATCGGAGTCCCGCGCAATCGCGACGGCGGCCCCGGTCTCAGCGGTTCCGATGTCGTGAACGTCCATGGACTCGAGGACAGCCTTGGCGACTACAGGCCCCGACAGATCAAGGCCGACCGAGAGCGCATGGATCGTTTCGTACGTGATCGAGCGGATCGGTTTCCTCTTCAGTCGCGCGACACAGGCGTGCGACATGGTCCGACCGGACCGCTCGACGCGACGTGCGATCTCGCGCAATGTCCAGCCCTTCGAGTCCTCGACGGACTGGATGAGCTGGGACAGCGAGTGCGGTACGTTCACAGGGGATCCTCTGCAAATTGGTGCGAGAGCGCGAATGCCTAGTTACCGAAACGCGGCAATCGATTGGGCACTAGCAGTTTCACAGATACACCGATCCGCGCGCTGCCCAACCTCAGGCATCGTCTTCCAGGATCTCGACTTCCGTATCGTCTTCTATCGTCACCGAAATTCCGAATCGCGGCACGACCCCCTCGACCTCCAGCGCAATGCCGTAGGGCCGGAATGCAACGGCCATGACTCGGCCTTCGATAGCCGTGGCTCCGACGAGGCGGATTCGCTTCCCGATGATCTGCTTGGTGAGGTTCTTGCCCAGTTCCATGTCGCTCCTCGATCGCTGGCGCACCCCCGTAGGTGCACTCTCAGCATCTTCGCACGGTAAGCACCCGCTGTCGGAGCCGACTTCAGCACCGATATTGCTCGAGAGGGACCGCGCCGGTGGCGCCGCTGCACCCGACTGCCGTGCGCTGACCGCAGGTCCGGCACGACCAGGTGCGGTGCCCGCCCTCGGTCGGCCCGCAAACCGCACTGGCTGGAGGCCCGACTGGTGACGTGGCGGTCGTCCTCGCAACCGCAAGACGGCGGAGCGGGCTCGACCCAGCCCTGGGGCGTGGGAGTCAGCCAAGAGAAAGTGGTGTTCATGGGCGCAGATCCTGCCGGCAGGGTGTGACGCTCGGCGCGGAAGAGGGGCCTCCCTTCCCGAGCCTGCGTGGAGCCGCCATAGTCGCGGCTTCAAATGGGTGCCATCGGCACTGGTCAGCAACTCGCACCTGCTGGCGGGCATCCAATCGAGTGTCTGCGCAGGTGGGAACGGCATCTACCCACGATTCTGGGCCGGGTTCGAATCCCGTTGGGGGTACTCGCTCCGGCCGCACCATTCGCGTCGCGACCAGGCGATACGGAAGTGCGAGACGGCTCACAACGAAAGTGGTGCAGAGCCGCGAGAACGTCCGGTAGAGTTGTTCAGGTCGAAGCGAGCAGGTGACGCGCTCCGGCACGCTAGGCCCTGTAGCTCAGTTGGTTAGAGCGCCGCCCTGTCACGGCGGAGGTCGCCGGTTCAAGTCCGGTCAGGGTCGCCCTCGCGAGAAGGCCCCGGAACCTGGTTCCGGGGCCTTCTGCTTTCCCGGATCCCGCCATGGCCGGCCGGGTCGGATCCCCGCCGGGGTTCGTCTCACAGCGTGAAGCCGACGCCCCCGACCCGATCACCTCTACGCTCGAGGGATGAGCACCACCCTGCGCAACCACCGCATCCGCCTGGCCGCCCGCCCGCACGGCGAGCCCGTTCCCGATGACTTCCAGCACGACGTCGTCGAGGTCCCCTCCCCGGCGCCCGGTCAGGTGCTGCTGCGCACCCGCTACGTGTCCCTGGATCCGTACGTGCGCGGCCGCATGAGCGATGCGAAGTCCTACGCCGCGCCGATGGAGGTCGGCGACGTGATCGTGGGCGGCACGGTCTCCGAGGTCGTCGAGTCCGCGGCCGACGGCTTCGCCCCCGGTGACACCGTCCTCTCCTACGGCGGCTGGCAGGAGTACAGCCTCGAGCCCGCGGACCGGCTGCGCCGGCTGGACCCGTCGGCCGCACCGGTCACCACCGCCCTGGGCGTGCTCGGGATGCCCGGCTTCACCGCCTATGCCGGGCTGCTCGCCATCGGGAAGCCGCAGCCCGGGGAGACCGTCGCGGTCGCCGCGGCCACCGGCCCGGTCGGCTCCGCCGTGGGTCAGATCGCCAGGCTCCACGGCGCCCGTGCCCTCGGCATCGCCGGCGGCGAGCGGAAGGTCGCCCACCTGCGCGAGCTGGGCTTCGACGCCGCGCTCGACCACCGCGCCCCGGACCTGGCCGGACGCCTCGCCGACGCCGCCCCGGACGGTATCGACGTGTACTTCGAGAACGTGGGCGGCGCCGTCTGGGAGGCCGTGCTGCCGCTGCTGAACGAGTTCGCACGAGTGCCGGTGTGCGGCCTGGCCGCGCACTACAACGCGACCTCGTTGCCGGAGGGCCCCGACCGCAGCCCACAGCTGATGCAGTCCGTGCTCTCCAAGAGCCTCACCCTGCGCGGCTTCATCCAGCGCGAGTTCGTCCCCACCCTGTTCGAGGACTTCCTGCGGGACATGACCGGCTGGGTCGCCTCCGGGCAGGTGCAGTACACCGAGGACCTCACCGAGGGCCTGGATCGGGCCCCGGAGGCATTCGTCGGCATGCTGCACGGGCGCAACTTCGGCAAGACGCTCGTCCAGGTCTCCTGATCCAGGGCCACGGCCCGCCGGAGGCACGGGCCGTGGCATGCCTCTCACCCGGGGCGCGGGGTTGGGAGCAGCCCGCGAGGGCTGTTAACCTTGACTCCGGTCGCTCTCGGCGACCACGGCTCTGTAGCTCAGTTGGTAGAGCGTTCGACTGAAAATCGAAAGGTCACCGGATCGACGCCGGTCGGAGCCACCACCATGAAGCCCCCTGGTCCGCCAGGGGGCTTCGTCGTTGCCGGAACCTGGTCCGGGGTCCGCGGATCCCGCTCCTCACCGCTCCCGTCCCCGTAGGCTGTCGATCGGACCTGTCCGGGCCGGTGCCCGGGCACTGACACCCCTGGAGGACGATGATGTCTGCCGAGAACCCGGACCTCGAGATCGCCCAGGCGGCGACCCTGCGGCCCATCACCGAGATCGCCGAGAGAGCCGGCGTGCCCGGGGAGGCCCTGGTCCCCTACGGTGCATACAAGGCCAAGATCGATGTGCGCAGGATGACGCCGACGGGGAGGACGGGCCGGCTGGTGCTGGTCTCGGCGATGTCGCCGACCCCGGCCGGTGAGGGCAAGTCGACCACCACCGTCGGCCTGGCCGATGCGTTCACCCTGCAGGGCCATCGCACGATGGTGGCGCTGCGCGAACCCGCGCTGGGCCCGATCATGGGCATCAAGGGCGGTGCGACCGGCGGCGGCCACGCCCAGGTGGTGCCGATGGAGGACATCAACCTCCACTTCACCGGCGACTTCCACGCCATCCAGATCGCGAACAACACCCTGGCCGCCCTGGTCGACAACCACCTCCACCAGGGCAACGCGCTGCGCATCGACCCGCGACGGATCCAGTGGAAGCGGGTCCTGGACGTCAACGACCGGGCCCTGCGCAAGGTCACCATCGGCCTCGGCGGCCCCACCCAGGGCGTGCCCCGCGAGGACGGCTTCGACATCGTCGTCGCCTCCGAGATCATGGCGGTGCTGTGCCTGGCCTCCGACCTGCAGGACCTGCAGGCTCGTGTCGATCGCATCGTGGTGGGCTTCACCTACGACCGCGAGCCCGTCAGCGTCGCCGACCTCGGGGTGGGCGGCGCCGTGACCATGCTGCTCAAGGATGCGCTGCTGCCGAACCTGGTCCAGACCCTCGGCGGGACCCCCGCGCTCGTGCACGGCGGTCCCTTCGCGAACATCGCCCACGGCTGCAACTCGCTGTCCGCGACCCAGCTGGCGCTGTCGCTGGCGGATATCACCGTCACCGAGGCCGGCTTCGGCTCCGACCTCGGGGCGGAGAAGTTCCTGGACATCAAATGTCGCCTGGGCGGCCTCTCCCCCGACGCCGGCGTGGTGGTCGCGACCGTGCGCGCGCTGAAGATGCACGGCGGCGTCGCCAAGAGCGACCTCGCCACCGAGGACGTCGACGCCGCCGTCGCCGGCACGGCGAACCTCGCCCGGCACGTGGAGAACCTGCGCAAGTTCGGGATCGAGCCGGTGATCGCGCTGAACCGCTTCCCCACCGACACCGAGGCGGAGCTCGAGGCGGTGCTGGGCTGGGCGCGGGAGCAGGGATTCCGAGCGGCGCTCTCGGAGGTGTGGGCCAACGGCGGCGAGGGCGGTCTGGAGGTCGCCGAGCAGGTGCTCGCCGCGATCGAGCAGGACGAGCCCGACTTCCACCACCTCTACGACCCGGCCGCCGGCATCGAGGAGACGCTGCGCACCCTGGCCCGCGAGATCTACGGCGCGGATGACGTCGTCTTCGAGGACCGTGCCCCGGCCCAGCTGCGGATGCTGAAGCGCAACGGCTGGGACACCCTGCCCGTCTGCGTGGCCAAGACCCAGTACTCCTTCTCCGACGATCCGGCGGCGCTGGGCGCCCCCACCGGGCACGTGCTGCACGTGCGGGACCTGGTGCCGAAGATCGGGGCCGGCTTCGTGGTCGCGCTCACCGGCGCGCTGATGACGATGCCCGGCCTGCCGAAGGAGCCGGCGGCGCTGCGCATGGGCGTCACCGAGGGCGGGGAGGCCATCGGGCTGTTCTGAGCGGGTCGGCGGCAGGGATCGTCAGGTTCCGCACCACCTCCATGCAGATCGGGGCAAGCGGATCCTGACAATCCCCGACCGGCCGCCGGACCGGTCCCCCGACCGGCCCCCGGACCGGGCCGCGCCGCCGGATTCGCGGCTCAGTGCCGGGTGCGACGCTCGGCGACCTGCTCGGCCTCGCGCTCGGTCTCGTCCTCGAGGTCGATGTCGATGATGTCCTCGTCCTCGATCTCGGCGGCGCCGCCCTCGGGCTCCTCCCAGTTCGGATCGGTCAGCGGCTCCATCCGCACGGTGACCACGTTCTCCGGGAAGCGGTCCTGGCGGCCGTCGGCCATGCCCAGGTGGTCATCACCCTCCTCGTCGAGGAAGCCGTCCTCGTCATCGTCGTCGTCCCCGGTGCCCGCCAGGCGTGGGCTGAGCTCGTCGATGGCGTAGTCGCCGCCGCGCACGAAGCCGCGACGGAAGGCGGCGCGCCCCACCATCACGCTGGCGACCGGGACCGTGAGCATCTGCGCGAGCAGGACCACCAGCAGGAAGGCCGCCAGCGACCAGGACCTCGCCGCCAGCGAGGCCCCGGCGAAGACCAGGATCAGGCCCAGCACCTGCGGCTTGGACGCGGCGTGCAGGCGCATCAGCACACCGTCGAAGCGGTTCAGGCCGATGGCGGCGACCACTCCCAGCAGCAGCCCACCGCCGATCAGCACGGCGGAGATGATCTCGATGATCGTCATCGTTCCCCCTCCGTCGGTTCCTCGGGCCACCGGTGCCGTCCCTCGGCCCCGAAGCCGCCCGGGTCCGGCTCCCCGGGACGCTCAGGATCCTCGGGCGGATCCGTCCGGCCCCAGAGGTCCTCCTCCGGGGACGGCGCGGAGCGGACATCGGGCCCGTCCTCGGGGATCGGACCCGTGGTCGGATCGGGGTGGATCGCCTCATGCGGTGCGGTCTCGGTGACCGGTTCGGCGGCATAGCGGCTCTGGATCCCCTGCCGGGAGTCCTCACGCGCGACGAAGCGCGCGAAGGTGACGGTGCCGATGAAGGCCAGGCCCGTCAGCCCCAGCATCGCCGGGCCGGCCCAGCCCGTGCCGGACTGTGCGGCGTACAGCGCCATCCCCATCACCACCAGGGTCACCAGGGAGTCGCTCGCGAGCGCCCGGTCCAGGATGGTGGGGCCGACGATCATCCGGTAGACGACGCCCAGCGCCGCCGCGGCCAGGACGACGGCGAAGACCACCAGCACGAGCTCGAAGGTGCTCATCGCAGACCCGCCTCCTCCAGGACCTCGCGCCGTCCGACGGCCCACAGCAGCCGCTCCTCCTGTGCGCGCACGCTCGCGCGCGCCCTCTCCACGGCCTCGGGCGTGCCGGCGTTGAAGGTGTGCAGGAACAGCGTGCCGGTGGCGCGCTGGGCCTCGACCACCACGGAGCCGGGGATCAGGGTGCACAGCACCCCGGTGAAGGTCAGGAAGAAGTCGGAGCGCGAGGCCATGGTCACCGCGATCACGGAGCTGGGCGGCTGCGGGCCGGGACGCAGGGCGAAGTACCCGACCTGGACGGCGGAGACCGTGCAGTCGGCGAGGAAGCGCAGCGCGAACCGGGTGAAGCGCAGCGGCCGCAGGGTCAGCTCGTGACCGGTGGGCGGCATCGGGAACAGGACGAACACCGCCAGGGCGACGGCCAGCCCGCCGAGCAGGTTCTTGAGGTCGATCCCGCCCCACAGCAGGCACCACAGCGCCACCGAGAGCATCATCCACAGCCAGGAGCGGCGCAGGTCCCTGAGTCGTCGCACGATCATTCCTCGACCTCCCGTCCCTCGCCGTCGAGGCGCTGGCCCGCGTCGTCGATCCGGTACTCCAGCTCCTCGGCGGCCTCGTCGCCCAGCACCGCGCTGACGTACGGGACCCGCTCGAGGACCGAGCTCGCCGCGGAGTCCGCATAGGTCATCAGCGGACCGGCCAGCACGGTCAGGGCCAGGGAGAACACGATCATCGCGGCGGTCGCCCCGCCCATCATCCTCGGCAGCGGGACGTCCCGGGCGATGATCTCCTCGCTGGGTTCCTGCCAGAAGGCGCGGTTCCAGATCTTGGCGATCGCGTACAGGGTGAGCAGGCTGGTCAGGACGCTGATGCCGATGAGGAGCCAGCCGGAGGTGCGGTCGTAGGCGATGCCGGCCTCGATCAGGCCCACCTTGCCGATGAAGCCGGAGAACGGGGGGATCCCGGCGAGGTTCATGGCCGGGATGAAGAACAGCACCGCGATCATGGGCGCGAGCTTCTGCAGGCCGCCGAGCTTGATCAGGTTGGTGGTGCCGCCGCGATGCTCGATCAGCCCGGCGGCCAGGAACAGCGTGGACTGCACGGTGATGTGGTGGACGACGTAGTAGATCGTCGCGGCCATGCCCATCTGGGTGGTCATCCCGATGCCGAACAGCATGTAGCCCATGTGGGACACCAGGGTGAAGGACAGCACGCGCTTGAGGTCCGTCTGCGCCACCGCGCCGAAGATGCCGATGACCAGGCTCAGCGCCGCCGCCACCAGCAGCAGGTTGGAGGTCTGGGAGGCGGGGAACAGGAGGGTCTCCAGGCGCAGGATCGCGTAGATCCCGACCTTGGTGAGCAGGCCCGCGAACACGGCGGTCACCGGGGCCGGTGCCGTGGGATAGGAGTCCGGCAGCCAGGCGCTCAGCGGGAAGATCGCCGCCTTGATGGCGAAGGCCACCAGCAGCATCAGCTCCAGGATCATCCGGGTGCCGGGATCCAGCCCGTCCAGCCGCACGGCCATCTCCGCCAGGTTGACGGTGCCGACGGCGGAGTACACCGCGGCCACGGCGGCCAGGAAGATCACCGAGCTCAGCAGGGAGACGATGACGTACGTGGTGGCGGCACGGACCCGGCTGGCGGAGCCGCCGAGGGTGAGCAGCACGTAGCTGGCCGCCAGCAGCACCTCGAAGCCGACGTAGAGGTTGAACAGGTCCCCGGCGAGGAAGGCCATCGACACCCCGGCCACCAGCGCGAGGTAGGTGGGGTGGTAGATCGCCACCGGGGTCCGCTCGATGTTCTCGCTGACCGTCTGCGCGCTCGAGTAGACCAGGACGGAGAGGGTGACGACGCTGGAGACCAGCAGCATCAGCGCCGTCAGCCGGTCCGCGACCAGCACGATGCCCAGCTGCGGGGTCCAGTTGCCGATCTGGAGGACCAGCACCCCGTCCTGGATCACGTGGTAGCCCAGCACGAGGGCGACGGTGACGATCGCGAGCAGGGTGAGGATCGCGATCCAGAGCTGGATCCTGGCGTAGTGGCGCAGCAGCAGCGTGAAGGCCGCACCGCCCAGCGGGAGCATCACCGGCAGGGCGAGCAGGAGCTCGATGCTCATCCCTCACCTCGCCCTTCGGGGTGCTCTTGAGCGGTCCCGGCGCGGCGCCGCCCGCCGCGCGGTGGCAGCGGCTCGTAGCCCTCGTCGGCCTCCGTGGCATCCTGCGGGACGTCCTCGGCGCTGGTGAGGTCCGAGCCCAGCGGGTCCTCGTCCTCCGGCCGGAACATCCCCTGGGACTGGGCCAGCGCACCGCGTCGCGACTCCTCGGAGAGCGCCTGCGACCAGGGCAGGTGCTCGGCGTCCTCGGTCCGTCGGCGGCGCCGCCGCAGCACCCGCCGGTCCTCGACGTCATCGGGGACCTCGTCATGGCCGAACAGCTGCCAGGCCCGGTAGGCCAGGGCCATGCCGAAGGCGGTGATGCCCAGCGAGATCACGATCGCGGTGAGCACCATCGCGAAGGGCAGCGGGTCGGTCATCTGCTCGGGATCGGCGCTGCCCTCGAAGGGAGGCAGCCCGGGCTCGCCGGCCGCGATGATGAACAGCAGGTTCACCCCGTTTCCGAGCAGCACGAATCCCAGCACGATCCGGGACAGGGTGCGTTCGAGCACGAGGTAGACGCCGCAGGCGACCAGCACCCCGGCGGTCAGCAGCAGGGCGAGGCTAACGGGCATCCGTCTCCGCCTCCTGCTGCTGATCGATCTGGGAGCCGAGGGAGCGCAGGAAGTCGAGCATCACGCCGAGCACGACGAGATAGACGCCGATGTCGAAGAGGAGGGCGCTGGGGAAGTGCAGCTCGCCCAGCAGCGGCACCTGCACGACCGGGGTGATGGTGGAGAAGACGCTGCCGCCGAACAGCAGCGGCAGCACGCCGGACAGCACCGCGATCGCCATGCCGGCGCCGAGGATGAAGCCGGCCTGCACGGGCGCCGCCTCGCTCAGCTCGTAGCGACCGCCGGCGATATAGCGCAGCGCCAGCGCGAGGCCGGCCACCAGGCCCCCGGCGAAACCGCCTCCGGGCAGGTTGTGCCCGGCCATCAGCAGGTAGATCGAGAACATCATCATCATCGGGAAGGCGATGCGGGTGATGACCTCGAGCACCACCATGCGCCGCTCCGGCGCGAGGGTCAGCCCGGCCGACAGCCAGGTGCGCCAGCGGTTGCCACCGGCGACCTCATCGGGGCGGGCGTCGAAGTCCAGCGCGTTCTGCGGCAGCTGCGAGCCGACGCGTCGACGCCAGATGGAGGTCTTGGACTCCAGGTCGCGCACCCGGGCGATCGGACGCTCGCGACGGGTGACGAAGACCAGCGAGGCCACTCCCGTGGCCACCACCAGGAGCACGGCGATCTCGCCCATGGTGTCCCAGACGCGGGCATCGACCAGCGTCACGTTGACGACGTTGTGGCCGCCGCCGATGGTGAAGGCCTTCTCGATGAGACCTGGCCCGAGCGCCGCCCGGTAGCGGGCATCGGCCGCGTACAGCGTCCCGCCGCACAGCACCACCGCGGTCGCGATCGCGATCCCCCATCGTGCCCAGGCCCCGATCCGCAGCGGCCGACGGGAGAAGTGGAGCGGCAGGCGCCGCATCACCAGCACCAGCACCACCGTCATCGCGGTCTCCACCAGCACCTGGGTGATCGCGACGTCCGGCGCACCGGCGACCAGGAACAGCAGCGCCACGCAGTAGCCGGTGACGGTGATGAGGAAGACCGCGCGCAGCCGCCGACGGGACCGAGCGGCGCCGAGCGCGGCCAGCGCCGCCACCGGCAGCACGATCAGCTCGATCGGGTGCTGGAAGAGCACCAGGTTCTCCGGCGGCGCGGTCTGGGACAGCGCCACCGGGGTGACCAGAGCGATCAGCACCACCAGCATCGTGCCCAGGGTGTACGGCAGGGAGCCTCGCTGGAACAGCGTGGTCACCACGATCGACAGGGCATCGGTCAGGCGCAGGATCCGACGGAAGCCGCGCTCGGCGTCGAAGGCTTCGAGCAGGGCGCCGTCCGCCCAGGACTGCGGGGAGAGCGTCTTCTGCCACACCGCGACCGGGCGGGCGAGCATGCTCGTCACGATGCCGAGCCCCAGCGTGACCACGGAGGCCAGCAGCGGGATCCCGAGATGCGGGACCACGGCGAGATGCACCTCGGCGCCGGTCCCCGGCAGCATCGAGGAATAGGCGCGCAGGGTCTGCTCCAGCGGGCCGGCCACCAGGACCAGGCCGACCGAGAACAGGGCCACCACCGCTGGTGGCAGCCAGTAGAGCACCGCGATCCGCGGCGGCACCACCTGCGGAGCGCCCGGGGCGCGGCCGAAGGCGCCGTGGACGAACCGCCAGGAATAGGCGACGGTGAGGATCGAGCCCGCGATCAGGGCGACCAGCAGCAGTCGCTGCCAGCCGCCGGCAGTCCACAGCGCGGTGAAGATCGCCTCCTTGGCGACAAAGCCGTACAGCGGCGGCAGCGCCGCCATCGAGGCCGCCGAGAGGGTGCCGATCACGGCGACGATCGGCGCGGCCCGCCCCACTCCGGACAGCATCCGCAGGTCACGGGTGCCGAATTTCTTGTCGATGATGCCGACGACCATGAACAGGGGCGCCTTGAACACCGCGTGCGCGATCAGCATCGCCAGGGCCACCATCACCGCGTCGTGCGTGGCCACCCCGGCCACGGCGGTGACGAAGCCCAGCTGGGAGACGGTGCCGTAGGCCAGCAGCAGCTTGATGTCCGTCTGTCGCAGGGCGCGCCAGCCGCCCACCAGCATGGTCGTCGCGCCGACGGCCGCCAGGACGATCGTCACCACCTCGAGGTGGGTCAGCGCAGGAGCGAGGCGCAGGATCAGATAGACGCCGGCCTTCACCATCGCCGCGGCGTGCAGGTAGGCGGAGACGGGGGTGGGTGCCGCCATCGCCCCGGGGAGCCAGAAATGGGTCGGCACCAGGGCGGACTTGCTCGTCGCCCCGACCAGGATCAGCGCCATCGCCGTGATCAGGGACGGCCCCGCCTGCTCCCACATCGGATCCGCGACGATCACCGAGAGCCGCATCGACCCCGCCGGCACGGCGACCATCAGCAGACCCACCAGCATCGCCAGGCCGCCGGCGGTGGTGGAGATCAGGGCGTTCAGTGCGGCACGGCGCGAGGCCTGCCGGTCCTGGTAGTGACCCACCAGGAGGTAGGAGAAGATCGTGGTGAGCTCCCAGAACGTGTAGAGCATCATCACGTCGTCGGCCAGCACCAGGCCCACCATCGTCCCGGCGAAGGCCGTCAGCAGCCCCGCGAAGCGGCCCAGCCCGGGCTCGGTGTCCTTGAAGTACCGCGCGCAGTACAGCAGCACGATCGCCCCGATGCCGGTGGCGATCAGTGCCAGCACCCAGCTCAGCGTGTCCAGACGGAACCCCAGGTCGATGCCGAGAGCAGGGATCCAGGTGACGGAGATCTCGCGCGGCGAACCGGCGAGGGCGACGGGGTCCAAGGATGCCAGCCAGAGGGCCGAGGCACCGGGGATCAGGGCCAGCGGGTAGAACGCGTTGCGGCCGAGCCGCCGCACCAGCAGGGGTGCCACGAGCGCTGCCACCACATGGGCGAGCAGCATCGTGAGCACAGAGGTCTCCGTCCGGGCGGGAGGGAAGGGGCCGATGTCATCGTACGGGAGGCGGGCTCGGCGATCCTGGATGGGGGCGCGGGGATCTCGGCGGATCCCGGACTCGACCACCCCTGGCCCCCAGGCTCCGTAGAGTGTGCTCATGCCCAGCATCTCGGAGCCGGCTGCGCGCACCTCCGCCGCCCGTCGCACGCGTCCGCCCATCGTCCCCTTCGCCCTCTGGGACGGGGGGATGTCGGCTTTCAGCTCGGTGATCCTCACCTTCGTGTTCGCGGCCTATGTCGCCAGCGCCGTGGCCTCCGAGGGCGCGGTCGGGGATGAGGCGATCAAGGCCGCGCAGGACCACGGCTCGCGGGTGCTCACCACCTGGCAGGCGATCGGCGCGGTGGCGATCGCACTGCTGGCCCCGCTGCTGGGCAACCTCGCCGACCGCGGCGGTGCCCGCAACGCCTTGCTGCGGATCACCACCCTCGCCACGGTGGTCACCATCGCGCTGATGCCGCTGGTGGCGCTGGACTCCGACTATCTGGTGCTCGGGGCGGCGCTGATCGCGCTGGCCGTGGTGTTCAGCGAGCTGGCCGGGGTGTTCGTGAACTCAGTGCTGCCGGAGATCTCCACCCCCGCCAACCGCGGCCGCATCTCCGGCACCGCGTGGGCGGTCGGCTACTGGGGCTCGATCGTCTGCCTGGCCATGGTGCTGGTGCTGTTCGTGATGCCCGGCACCGGGCTGCTCGGCATCACCGCCCAGAGCGGCTGGAACTTTCGGGCGATCCCGCTGTTCGTGGCGCTGTGGATCCTGGTGGGCACGCTGCCGCTGATGCTGAAGGCGCCGAAGCACGCCGCCACCGCACCCGGTGAGCGGTGGAACCCCTGGCAGGGCTATGCGCACATCGTGCGCCGCGTGATCCGGGCCTTCCGCGAGGAACCCCTCATGCTGCAGTACCTGGTGGCCTCGGCGATCTACCGCGACGGGCTGGGGGCGGTCTTCTCCATCGCCGGGGTGCTGGCCGCCAACGCGTACGGCTTCTCCACCGTCCAGATCATCATCTTCGGCATCGCCGCGAACCTGATCGCCGGGGTCGGGGTGTTCCTCGGCGGCAAGGTCGACGACCGCTTCGGCCCCCGCCTGGTGATCATCATCGGCTGCGCCGGGATCATCGTGCTCGGTCTGGTGGTGCTGCTGCTCGCCTCGGCGCTGGTGTTCTGGATCGCGGGCCTCGCGATCTGCCTGTTCGTCGGCCCCGTGCAGTCCGCCTCGCGGAACCTGCTCACCCGGCTCTCGCAGCCGGGTCGGGAGACCGAGAACTTCGGCCTCTACGCCACCACCGGGCGAGCGCTGGGCTTCCTGGGCACCGCGGCCTTCGCCGCGACCGTCGCGATCTCGGGGGATACCCGCACCGGGATCCTCGGGATCGTGCTGGTGATCGCCGTCGGGCTGATCGCCTTCCTGCCGATCCGCCTCGGCGCCGCCGGGCGGGCGTCGAACGGTGACGCAGGGCGCCCGAGCAGTTCCTGAGAGCTGATCAGCGGCGCGAGGGTCGGCAGCGGCCGACCGGTCGGGGCACCCCTGCAGTGCCCGTCCTGCCGTGCCTTTCCGTGCTCGGATCCTGCTCAGACGAGGTCGGCCGGATCGACCAGGAAGCCCTCGAGATCCACGACGAAGCCGCCGACGGACTCCGTGAGCAGCCCGGCGATCATCCCGATCCGCCGGTAGACGGTCTGCCAGCGCTCGCTGGTCCCCGACTCCGGGGATTCGATCGCGTCCTCCTCGGGATCGGCGGGCAGGTGCACCAGCTCGTAGTCGACCGCATCCTCCAGCCAGCCCAGCGCCTGCAGCGCCATGGGGCGGGAGCTGCGACCCACCCGCAGGGAGATCTCCTCCCCCGCCGGGAGCGGGATCGTGACGCTGTACCCGACGCGGGGCGCGTCCTCGGGGACCTGGTCGAGCTCGGCCTCCGGCTCGAGCGGGCCCAGCAGCTCGGCGAGCGACTCCGGGGCCAGCGCGTACGGGCTGACCACCGTCAGGTCCCGGATGTGGAAGGGGTGCGGCTCCAGGCGCACACCGTCGTCGGTGACCACGGCCCCGTAGAGCCGACGCCCCAGGGACCAGGCGAGGTCCAGTCCCTGCCGTTCGGTGCCGAAGGGCACCCCGTCGGGGAAGGCGCGCCCGTAGCCGTGGGAGTCCCCCATCCCCTCCGGCTGCGGATCCTCCCGCACCCGCGGGGTGTCCAGGGTCCAGCGCCCCGCGCCGCGCGGCGAGCCGTCCGGCACCAGTCGCAGCCCGTCCCCGAGCTGGATCGCGCCCTCCGCGTCCGTGCTCGCCTCCGGATGCAGGTTGCGCACCATCGTCAGCACGGCAGCGGGATCGGTGTCCCGCGGCAGCTGGAGACGGTGGCTGGTGCGGGCCTGCTCGACGGTCGAGGGACTGACCGTTGCGGTCACTGCTGCTCCTCCACAGGGATGCGGGTGCGATGGAAGTTCTGGGCCGAGCGCGAGGGGGTCGGTCCGCGCTGGCCGAGGTAGCGGTTGAGGTTGCCGGCGCTGCCGTAGGGCCGATCGGACGCGCTCGAGAGCCGGAAGAAGCACAGCTGCCCGATCTTCATGCCGGGCCAGAGCGCCACCGGCAGGGTCGCCATGTTCGACAGCTCCAGGGTGATGTGGCCCTGGAAGCCGGGATCGATGAACCCGGCGGTGGAATGGGTCAGCAGTCCCAGGCGGCCCAGCGAGCTCTTGCCCTCCAGCCGCGCGGCCACGTCCTCGGGCAGGGTGATCTGCTCATAGGTGGAGGCGAGCACGAACTCCCCCGGATGGAGCATGTAGGCCTCGTCCGGATCCACCGCCACCTCACGGGTGAGGTCGGCCTGCTCGAGCGCGGGATCGATCATCGCGTGCTTGTGGTTGTCGAAGAGGCGGAAGAAGCGATCGATCCGCACATCGACGGAGGCGGGTTGGATCATCGTCTCGTCGAAGGGGTCCAGGCGGACCCGCCCGGCATCGATCTCGGCTCGGATGTCACGATCGCTCAGCAGCACGGCGCCCAGACTAGTCGCCCGACGCGGCGGCGGTCATCCCGTCCCATCACCGTGCCGCACCGCGGCGCCGAGGCGGGCGGGCACCGCCGCCGCTGGAGGCGGTTCGCACAGCACCGCCCTCTCGGGGTATGCTGTTCCGCGTTGCTCGAGCGACGGCGATCCCCCGGGATCGCAAAGCGGATCGGGCAGCGCTTCGCGGGTGTAGTTCAATGGTAGAACTTCAGCTTCCCAAGCTGATAGCGCGGGTTCGATTCCCGTCACCCGCTCTTTCGGACGCCGGCCCTCAGGGGCCGGCGTTCTTCGTTCCCGGACGCTGCGCGGATCGGGAACCGGCGCGCGACCCCAGGGTTATGTCGATCTGCACGGAAGTGTAAGAATGCGGCATGCCCAAGATCATCGGAGGCTCCCTCGAGGAGCATCGCCAGCGCACTCGGGAGAAGATCTTCGCCGCGCTCGCCGCTCTGCTCGAGACCCAGGAGTTCGAGTCGGTGACGTTCTCGCGGATCGCCACGGCGGCCGGCGTGGGTCGCACCGCGATGTACAACCACTTCCCGGACCGTGAGAGCCTGCTGGTGGAGTACGCGATCCACGAGACCACGGACTACATCGCCCAGCTGCGGGCCGGGGTCAGCGATTCCGCCACCCCGCGTGATGCGGCGATCGCGTACGTGCACACCCAGCTCGACCTCAACGTCTCCTTCCACGTCCCACAGACCTCGGGCGGCGCGACCCTCACCCCGGAGACGGCCGCCCGCATGCGCGATCACGTGGTGCTGATCGAGGACGTGCTGCGCACCATCGTCGCCGACGGCGTCGCCAGCGGTGACTTCGCCGCGGACCTGGACGTGGATTCCACGGTGCGGATCATCAACGGCCTGCTGGTGGGCTCCTCCGCCAAGCGGTACTCCCGCCCCGCTCTCGAGGACTTCGTGCTGCGGGGCCTCGGCGCCGAGAGCTGACGTCCGCGGCGGCGGTCAGTCCTCGTCCGCGCCCCGCTGCGTCCGCTTCCGGCGCTTCGCAGGCTTCTCAGCCTTCGAGGGCTTCGCAGCCTTCGAGGTCCTCGAGGCCGTCGTCGTCAGCGGCACCTGTTCGACGTGCTCGTCGTCGGACTCCCAGTCCATCGCCTCGAGCTCGTCGGCGGACTCGTCCGCGGCGCGGCTGAAGAGCGGCTTGGCGATCTCTCCCTCCCCGTCCTCCAGGTCGACCTCGGGGGCCGTCGCGGCGATCACCCAGCAGGCCACCATGATGACCAGGGCGATCACGGCGATGCCCCAGCGCAGGAAGGGGCTGGTGTCATCGGTGTTCATGCCGACCACGGCGCTGACGGACAGTGCCGTGAGCAGGCTGGAGGTCAGCAGCAGCGGCAGCGCGACCGAGCCGATCGTCGAGCGCAGCACGCCGGTCAGCACGGTGCCGCCGAGCGCCCCGGAGTGGCCCCAGGAGCCGCGCCCGCCGTAGCGGCCGGAGCCGATCACGGCCGCCGCGTTCTCGAGGGTCGAGCCTGCGCCGAGGGTCCACAGACCGAGGCCCGCAGCGGTCAGCACCACGCCCAGCAGCAGCCCGGGCAGGGCGCCCGGTCCCAGTCCGAATCCGGCCACGACCGGCATCAGCACGGCCACCACCACCGGGGGGACGGCGGCGCGGCGCACCATCTCGGTCAGCTCCAGCAGCTCGGCGCGGGCACGGCCCTCGAGCAGGGAGGCGCGTGTCTCCACGACCGCGCTCGCCCCCAGACGGCGGGCGCCGTCCAGGAGTGCGGAGCTCACCAGCAGCACGGTGAGCACGCCGAGGCCGATCCCGCCGAGCAGGGTGAGGGAGCTGGGGGCGAGGGCGTGCAGGGCACGGTCCTCCCAGACGCTCCCCGCCCGGGGCGCCGATCGCAGGGCGCTGATCACCGGTCCCAGGGCGCCCAGTGCCGTGAGCGCCCCGGCCATCAGCAGCGCGGCCCGGGGGCCGGTGGCGGCACCGGCGGCGGCCACCTGCAGCGCGGGCTCGGTGTCCGGTCGGTCGGCGAAGGTGCTCGCCAGCAGGGAGCCGGCATGCGCCGCCACCACGATCAGGGCACCGAGCGCGGCATGGACCAGGAGCGCGAGCGCGAGTCCCGGCACACCCGCCGAGAGCACGGAGATCACGGTGGTGATCAGCACCAGCAGCGCCACGGCCCCCGCAGCGGTCAGTGCGGTCGACCCCAGGCCCGCGGTGATGCCGAGCGCCCCGCCGGTGCGGCTGGTGCGGGCGGCGCGCAGCACGGTGCCTCCGAGGCGGTGCCCGGTGCCGCCCAGCAGCACCACGGTGGCCAGGGCGGTCAGGGCACCCAGCCCCAGAGCGACCGCGACCACCACGTTCGGGGTGATCGAGTAGAGGCCCATCATGTCCAGGAAGGCGCTGGCGTGCTGGGACTCGTCGGTCGCGGAGATCCACTGCCCCATATCGGTCAGCGCCTGCTCGATCTGCGGCTCGAGCTGCTCGCGCGGTGTGGGGGTGCCGCCGGTGATGGCGGGATCGGTGAAGTTCTCCAGGCCCACGTCCTCGAAGCGCAGGTCCTTGTAGCGGGAGGGGATCCACAGCGCGGCGGCGGCGACCGCCCCGGCGCCGCCCAGCACCGCGGGGATCAGCCCGCCCAGGCGCAGCGCGCCGCGTTCGTGGCCGGGGGTGCCCAGGTGCGGCATCACCGCGACCACGGCTGCGGCGAGCATCGCCGCACCGAGGCCCAGGAGCACCACGATGAAGCCCTCGGCGGCCAGGACCGGAACGCCCAGCAGCACCCCGACGCCGGCGACCGCGGTCGCGACGGCGACCAGGTCCGCGCTCAGCGCGCCGCCGCGGGACGCCATGCGGGCGCTGCGCAGGTGCGGGCCGCCCAGGTTCGCAGGATCCTCGGCCTCCAGCTCGTGCTCGTCGGTGCCGACGAGGAGCGCCGAGGCGGAGGCCGCGGCGTCCACCGGTGCGGCGCAGATCCGGATCGCGAGCGCCGAGATCGCCGCCCCGCCGGCGAGGGCGATCAGGGCCGGCCCGGCGGTGGTCTGCAGGAACCAGATGATGATGACCGTGGGCAGCAGGGCCAGCGCCAGCGCGCCGGTGACGGTGAGCGCCCCCAGGCGGGAGATCATCGCCGGGCGCCGCTCGGCGTCCAGTCCCAGGGCCGCGAGCTGCACCGCGATCCCGCGCCAGGCGGCGAGCGGGCCGAGGGCGAGGCCCACCAGCAGCAGGCCGGAGCGCAGCAGGCGGTCGTCGGTCGTGCCCGGCGCGAGATACAGCAGCACCGCCAGCGGCAGTCCCACCCACAGCATGATCGAGCCGGCGGAGAGCAGCTGCCCGCCGAGCCGACGGCCCAGATCCTCGTCGAGCTCCTCGCTGTCCTCGTCGCGCCGCATCCGGCTGGGGACGACGGCTCCGGCGACCAGCGCCGCGATGGCGAGGACGCCGAGCGCCAGGAGGGTCCAGGCGAGATCGTCGCCCAGGGGGAATTGCGTGATCAGATCCACGTGAGAGCTTCCGACGACGGGGCTCGGCGGGCCGAGCGGGAGGACACACCGGAGCAGGGCTCCGGCGGCCGAGGATAACCGAGCAGGATGAGTGCTGCGAGCACCGGCTCAGGCGAGCAGCGAGAGATCGAGACGGGTGGGGGCTCCCTCGACGATCCGGATCGGCACGCCCCAGTCCTGCTGGTGCATGTGGCAGGCGGGGAACTCGATGGTGGGATCCGCGTCGCAGGAGGCGGCACGGGCGCTGACGTGCAGCACGCCCTCGGTGTAGGCGGGGTCCGGCTCGAGCGTGCGCTCCAGCGCGGTGTCCACCCCGGCGCCGGCGGTCAGCATCGAGGTGGGGGTGGTCGAGATCGTCACCTGGGTCGCGGGGCCCAGCGAGTCGTCGAGCTTGTGACCGGTCGGCGGGGTGAACAGCACCCGCACGGTGAGCGGGCCGGGGCCCACCTCGGTGACCGGGCGCTCGGAGCGCTGCGCGCCCGTGTCGATCATGCGCTCGGCGGCCTTGGCGACCGGGACCCAGGTGATGCGGTGCAGGCCGGACTCGACGACGATGAGCTGGCCGATGCCGTCGATCGGCGGGCCGACGATCGCGTCCGAGGGCTCCTTGAGGTCGGTGGCGACGGTGACCACGTGGGCCTCGCCCGGTGCCGGCGCCGCCTCGCCCGCGGTCCCGCCGCTGCCCGCGCCCGGCTGCTCCGCCACCCCGACCATGCCGCTGAGCGCGGTGATGCCGCCGGTGGTGGCGCTCGCCCCGTCGGTCGCCGCCTCCTCGATCAGCCGGATCGCGCCGTTGTAGGTGTCGCTGACGGCGATGCGGCCGTCGGGCAGCGCGGTGACGGCCAGGGGGTGCTGCAGGCGGGCGGTGCCGGCGGGCCCGTCCACGTGCCCGAAGTCGAACAGTCCCTGCCCCACCAGGGTGCTGACCTGCATGCTCCGCGGGTCCAGCACGCGCACGGCGGAGGTCTCGGAGTCGGCGATCGCGATCCGGCCGTCGGGCAGCTCGTCCAGGCCGGAGGGCTGCGCCCACCAGGAGGTGACGGCGGGGCCGTCGACCAGACCCTCCTGGGTGGTGCCCGCGAGCACCATGATCGCCCCGGTGACCGGGTCGAAGGTCCACAGCTGGTGGATGCCGGCCATCGCGATCACCGCGCGGCCCAGCACGTGCGACCAGGTCAGGTCCCACGGGGTGGACAGGGCGAAGGTGCGGGCGTCGCCCTCGCCGCGGGGCAGCGGCTCGCCCTGCATCCATTGGGCGCCCGAGCCGGCGACGGTGGTCACCTCGGTCGCGGTGCGGGAGCGCAGCAGCCGGTCCTGGCCCACCTTGACCCCGCGCAGGCGGTGGCCCGCGGTGTCGGCGACCAGCAGGTCGTAGCCGACCTCGTCGGCGATCTCGGACGGCAGCGCGAGCACCCCGTTCGGCTCGGCGAACTGTGCGGTCTCCGCATCGCCGTCACGGTGGCCCCGCTCCCCCGTGCCGATGACCGCGTCGACGGTCGCGCCGTCGTTCTCGAAGACGACCAGCCGGTGCTGGCCGGCATCAGAGACGACCAGGCGGCCGTCCGGCATCAGCGCGAGCTTCGAGGGGAAGCGGAGGGTCTGCGGGGTGCGCTCGGCGAGCACGGTGGGCGCGGGTCCGCGTCGCAGGGAGCCGTCGGCCTCCCCCTCGGCGACGAGCTGGGTGACCAGCTGGTCGAGGTTCGCGGCGTGCCCCTCGCCGGAGAGGTTGCCGGCGATGCGGCCGTGGGTGTCCAGCACCATCAGGGTGGGCCAGGCGCGGGCGCCGTACTCGCTCCAGGTCTCCAGCTCGGGATCGTCGATCACCGGATGGGTGACCTCGTACCGCTCGATGTTCGCGGCCAGCGCCTCGGGGTCCTTCTCGAACTCGAACTTCGGGGAATGGACGCCGATGACCACCAGCTCATCGGCCCACTTCTCCTTCAGAGGGCGCAGCTCGTCGAGGACGTGCAGGCAGTTCACGCAGCAGAAGGTCCAGAAGTCGAGCAGCACGATCTTCCCGCGCAGCGTCTCGAGGTCGAGCTCTTCGCCCCCTGTGTTCAGCCAGCCGCGGCCGCGCAGGGCGGAGCCATGGGCGCGGGCTGTCAGAGGCGTGGACGGGTCCGGCGGTGTGCTCATGGGGTCCAGTGAACACCGGATCGACGCCGCGGGGCCAGCTTCCGGTCCCCTGTGGGCATCATGTGAGCGAGCCGACCCGCGTCCTGGGCACCGGAGTCGGTGCGGTCACGTCCGCGGCGGCCGAGGGCACCCGGGGGCTCCCCGGGCGGGGCAGTCTCACCAGCTCGCGATCCAGGCCGCGAGGTCCGGGTCGGTGAGCGCGGTGAGCGCGAGATCCGCCGGGGGTGCCGGATGTCCACCGGTGGGGACCGCGATCAGCCGCAGCCCGGCGTCCCGGGCGGCCTGCGCCCCGGTGCCGGAGTCCTCGAAGGCGAGCACCCGGGAGGGCTCGGCGCCGAGAGCTCGGGCGGCCGCGGCGTACATGTCCGGGGCGGGTTTGGGATGCTCGACGGTGTCGGAGGCCTCCAGCACCGTGAAATGCTCCCGGAGCCCGCCGAGGCGCAGCTTCCCCTCGAGCGCCTCGAGCCACGAGTTCGACGCGCAGCCCAACGGCACCTTCGCCCCGGCCAGGCCCAGGATCTCGGCGGCACCGGGCAGGGTGCGGATGCCGGCGGCGAGCTCGCCATCGAACTCTCGGACCAGATCCGCGCGGACCACCTGCTCGTCCTGGCCGCAGCGGCGGGCGATGAGCTCCGCGGCGGCCTCGAGGGTCGAGCCGTGCAGCAGCGCCGCATCGGTCACCTCGAGCACGGCCCCGTGGGCGGCGACCACCCGGTCCTCGGCGAGCTGCCAGACGGACTCCGTGTCCAGCAGCAGCCCGTCGCAGTCGAAGACGATCGCCTGCGGCGTCCAGTCGCCGAAGGCCTCGGCGAAGCGCGGGGGAATCCCAGCCGCCGCCACCGGCGGGGTGCCGGCGCTCATCGGCGCGGCTCCCAGGCGGAGATCCACCGGGCCAGCACGGGATCGGCGAGGGAGGCGAGGCGGCGCGGCGCCCGGGGCTCCTGACCGGGGATCGAGGGCACGGCGATCAGCTGCAGCCCGGCCGCGCGGGCGGCGTCCGCGCCGGTCTCGGAGTCCTCGAAGCCGAGGCAGTCGGCCGGGTCCGCGCCGAGCGCCAGCGCCGCGGCGAGATACATGTCGGGGGCGGGCTTGGGCTCGGTCACGTCCTCGATGGCGATCGAGACGTCGACCAGCTCGGTGAGGCCGAGCCTGTCGAGCTTGGTGTCCAGCATGTCCCGCGGGGAGTTGGAGGCGACCGCGATCGGCCGCACCGCGGCGATGGACCGCAGGGTCTCCAGCGCACCGGGCAGCGGGGTGAGGCCCTCGCCGATGTGCTCGCGATGCTCGGCCAGCAGCTCCGCCCCGACCTGGTGGGGATCCTTGCCGACGGCCTCGGCGAGCGTGAGCACCACCAGGTCCGCGGCTCGGCCGGTGATCATGCGCCGGGTCTGCCGGTCCAGCGCGGCGCCGTGGCGGGCGAGGTACTCCTCCTGCAGCGCGACCCATTGGCCCTCGGTGTCCACCAGCAGCCCGTCGCAGTCGAAGATCACCGCAGTCGGGGCCCAGCGCGGGGGCCACTGATCCAGCGGGGAGGTGACGGGGGCGAGCGGATCGGAGGTCATGAGGTCCAGGCTATCGGCCGTCCCCTGCGCGCCCGCTGGTCCCGGCGGGCGCGTCCGGCTCAGGCGGTGGCCGCGACCAGGCCCTGCTCGATGTCCGTGAGGATGTCGTCGATGTGCTCGATGCCCACCGAGAGCCGCACGAAGCCCGGTTCGATGCCGGCGGCGCGCTGCTCCTCCTCGCTGAGCTGGGAGTGGGTGGTCGAGGCGGGGTGGATCACCAGGGAGCGCACGTCGCCGATGTTCGCGACGTGGGAGTGGAGGGTGAGCGCGTCCACGAAGCGCTTGCCGGCCTCGAGTCCGCCGGGCAGGACGAAGCCGAGCACGCTGCCCGCCCCCTGGGGGAGGTAGCGGTCAGCAGTGGCCTTGTACGGCGAGGAGTCCAGGGACGCCCAGGTCACGGCGCCCACGCGGTCGTCGGCTTCGAGGACGGCGGCGACCCGGTGGGTGTTCTCCAGATGGCGCTCCATGCGCAGCGGCAGCGTCTCCAGCCCCTGCCCGATGAGGAAGGCGTTGAACGGGGAGACGGCCGGGCCCAGGTCGCGCAGCAGGTTGGTGCGGGCACGGGTCGCGAAGGCTGCGGGCAGGCCCGCGAAGACGAGGCCGTTGTAGGACTCGTCGGGCTCGTTGAACTGCGGGTACTTCTCGGCGTGGGCGGCGAAGTCGAAGCTGTCGCCATCGACGATCACACCGGCGATCGAGGTGCCGTGGCCGCCGAGGAACTTGGTCGCCGAGTGCACGACGATGTCCGCGCCGTGCTCGAGCGGGCGCAGCAGGAAGGGGGTGGCGACGGTGTTGTCCACGATCAGCGGGACACCGATCTCGTGGGCGACGTCGGCGATCGCCCGGATATCGGGGATGTCCTGCTTGGGGTTCGGGATCGACTCGACGAAGAAGGCACGGGTGGTCTCGTCGGTCGCGGCGCGCCAGGACTCCGGATCGGTGGGATCGGCCACCCACTGCGCGGTGATGCCCAGGCGGCTCAGCGTGTGCTTGAACAGGTTGAAGGAGCCGCCGTACAGGCTCGGGGAGACGGCGACGGAGTCCCCGGCACCGGCGAGGTTCAGGATCGACAGCGTGATCGCGCTCTGCCCGGAGGCGAGCAGCAGCCCGGCGGCGCCGCCCTCGAGCGCCGCGATCCGGTCCTCGACCACGGCCTGCGTGGGATTGGTGATGCGGGTGTAGATCGGGGCGGCCTCGGCGAGCGCGAAGCGGTCCGCAGCGGACTGCGCCGAGGGGAACACGAAGCTCGTGGTCTGGTGGATCGGCAGCGCACGCGAACCGGCATCCGTGTCGGGCGCCTGGCCGGCGTGGATGGTCAGGGTCTCGAACTTCTGCAACTGCTCGGTCATGTCGGGGCTCCTCCTGGGACGGTGAGGGACCCAGCCTGGCCTGCGTCGGGGCGCTGCGCCGAGGATCGTGAACGTGGATGAACCCGCCGCGCTCGAGGCCCGAGGCTCAGTCGCCGGCCGGACCGCCGGGCAGCTCGAGCACCGCGTCCTGCCAGCGGCGGCGCAGCCAGCGGTCGTGGGAAGCGATCAGCACGGTGCCCTCCCAGCCTTCCAGAGCCGCCTCGAGCCGGGTGGCGGTGAGCAGCGCGAGATGGTTGGTGGGTTCGTCCAGCACCAGCAGCTCGGGCGGGTCCAGCAGCACGGCGGCGAGCATCACCCGTCGCAGCTGGCCGCGGGAGAGCAGGGTCAGCGGGCGGTCCAGATCGCGTGGGGAGATCAGGCCGAACAGCTCCGGGGTGCCCTCCTCTTCCGCTCCGGCGGTGCGGGACGCCGCCTGCAGGTGCTGGCGGACGGTGCGGCCCGGGACGGCGGCGTCGTCCTGGCCCAGATACCCGATCCGCAGGCTCCGCGGTCGCGCCACGGTGCCGGAGCTGGGGGCGAGGGCGCCGGCGATCACGTCGAGCAGAGTGGTCTTCCCGCTGCCGTTCGGGCCGGTGACCAGCAGACGCTGCCCTGCCGAGAGGCTGACGGAGGTCGGTGCCAGGCGCCCCGCCACCGCCACCTCGCTCGCCGCGAGCTGCACCGCCCCGGCGGCGGTGCGGGAGGCCGCCGCGGGCAGGTGGGTGAGGGTCAGCTCGGCGGGCGGCCTGCGCACCTGGTGCTGCTCGAGCTGGGCGAGGCGGGCCCGGGACTCGCGCAGTCGGCGGGAGACGACGGCGGCGTTGCGGTCGGCGTAGAACTTCTTCGAGGCACGGGCCTCGGTGCGCGGGGCGGCGCCCTCATGGCCGACGGCTGCGGAGTCCTTCACCGCCTGTCGCAGCACGGTCAGCTCCTCCTGCTCGGTGCGATAGCGGTGCTCCCAGCGGTCGCGCGCCTCGAAGCGGGCCAGCAGGTAGTCGCTGAAACCGCCGGTGTACGCGGTGAGCCCGCCGGATTCGGTCGCGGCCGGGGACTCCGCGGGGTCGAGGTCGAGCTGGGCGTGGGTGGCCTCGTCGAGGAAGGCCCGGTCGTGGCTGGCGATCAGCACCGGTCCCGGGTGGGCGGTGATCGTGGCGGCGAGGAAGGCGGCGCCGGCATCGTCGAGATGGTTGGTGGGCTCGTCGAGCAGCCAGCTGGTGGGGCGAGAGATCAGCAGGTGGGCCAGGGCCAGGCGCTCGAGCTGGCCTCCGCTGATCCTGCCCAGCGCGGTGGCGGGGGCGAGCACGTCCAGACTCAGCCCGGCCAGGACCTCCTCGGCGCGGCGGTCCGCGTTCCAGACGTCGGCGAGGGTCGCCTCGGCGAGCAGCATGTCGAAGCGGTGCGACGCCCGGGCGGTGGGTCCGTCGTCCCCGGTCGCGAGCTCCTCCCCGGCGGCGATCAGGGCCCGTTCGAGGCGGCGGGAGCGTTCGAGGGCATCGGCGAGCACTGCGGTGAGGGTGGTGTCGGGCCCGAAGGGCAGTTCCTGGGCCAGCACGCCGACGGGTCCGGGCGCATCACAGCTCCCGGTGTCCGCCGCGAGCTGCCCGGCGAGGATCCGCAGCAGGGTGGATTTTCCGCTGCCGTTCTCACCGAGCAGGCCGGTGGGGCGCCCGGCGGGGACCACCAGGGACACGTCGGTGAGGACCCGGCGGTCCGGGTACGAGAAGGAGATCCCGTCGGCCCGCAGATGCAGGGACGGGTCGGCCGCGAAGGCGGCGGGGGCAGGGTGCGCGGGCATGGATCGGCTCCTGGCCGGAGGGACGGCGGTCGACGGGGCGGATCACAGGCGCATGCCGACACCGTAGGAGCCCCGCTCCCCGGGGTCCACCGAATATCCCGTCGCCGGGCCCGCCGACCGGGCGGCCGGCCTCAGCTGCGGGCGTCGAGGGCGGCCACTGCGGAGCGGATCCCGGCCGGGTCGCCGACGCGCCGGGCATCGCGGGGGAACTGCTCGAGCACCGCGGCGGCGGCCTCGACCTCGGCGCCGGCCAGCAGCGCGACCAGCGCGACGCGCACCTCGCCGCCCGCGGCCTCGAGCACCGCGGCGGCGCGCTGCGGGCTCTGACCGCTCGCCTGGACCAGCATCCGCACGGTGCGGGCGACGAGCTTCGCGTTGGTGGGGCGCACATCGATCATCAGGTTCCCGAAGGTGGTGCCCAGCCGCACCATCATCGCGGTGGACAGGGCGTTCAGGGTGAGCTTCTGCGCCGTGCCGGCCTTCATCCGGGTGGAGCCGGTGACCACCTCGGGCCCGACGGCCAGCAGGATCGGGTGGTCGGCGAGGGGGGCCAGCTCGGCCTGCGGGTTCGCGGAGATCAGCGCGGTGGGCATCCCGGCGGCGCGGGCCGCCTCCAGCGCTCCGCCGACGAAAGGGGTGCGACCGCTCGCGGCCAGTCCGATCACGACGTCGCCGGGGCGGCACTGCTCGCGCACCAGCTCGGCCCCGGCCGCGGTCGAGTCCTCGGCGCCCTCGACCGCGGTGAGGAAGGCCCCGTGGCCGCCGGCCAGGTGCGCGGTGACCATCGATGCGTCGGCATCGAAGGTGGGGGCGAGCTCGACGGCGTCCAGCACCGCGAGGCGCCCGGAGGTGCCGGCACCGAGGTAGTGGACGGTGCCGCCGGCGGAGATCGCCTGCACGCACACCTCGACCAGCGCGGCGATCTCCCCGGCCCGGGCCTGGACCGCCCCGGCGACCGTCGCGTCCTCTCCGAGGATCACATCGACCATCCCGCGGGCGTCGAGGGCATCGAGCTCGGTGCTGGCCGGATTGCGCTCCTCGGTCGGCGAGGCGAGGTCGACGAGGCTGGCGTCGAGGGTCGTGCGGTCCCGCGGCGGGTGGCTCACGTCGGACTCCTGGGATCGGGGGCGGGGCGGCGTGCGTTCCGCGCGGGGCCCGAAGGCCGGCGGGGCGTGCCGACGGAGTCCCAGCGTATCGGGATCCGTCCCCGGGCTCGGCCTACCATGTGGACATCAGCCACACGAGGAGATCCACATGGTCGAGGCAGCCGCCCCAGGGCCGGCGGGCAGGGGGCCGGCGCGCAGGGGGCCGGCGGACGACGAGTCCCCGCCGCTCCTGGTGATCGCCGGAGACATCGGTGGGACCAGCTCCCGCCTGGTGCTCGCGCTGCTGGACGGGGCGGTGATCGCCGAGGCCGAGGGCCCGGGTGCGAATCTGCGCTCCTCCGGCGCGGAGGCGTTCGACCACGTGGCCGAGGCGACCCGCGAGGTGCTCGAGCGCGGGCGCCTCGCGCTGGGCGGGCCCGGCGAGGTCGCCGCCGTGGCCCTGGGGATCTCGGGCGCCGGTCCGGCGCGCGCCGCCGAGGTGCAGCATGCGGTCGGCGCGCGGCTGCGCGAGCTCGGCATCGAGGCCGCGCGGATCCTCATCACCGATGACCTGCACACCGCCTTCCTCGCCGGGGGCGTGGGCGATGACGGGCTGCTGGTGCTGGCCGGCACCGGGGCGGTCGCCGTGCGGTTCCACGACCGGCAGGCCGTCGCCCGCCGGGACGGGATGGGGTGGCTGCTGGGGGACATCGGCTCCGCGGTCTGGCTGGGACGACGCACCCTCGAGGCGGTCGCCGCCGATCTCGACGGCCGCGGGCCGCGCACCCGGCTCACCGAGGAGATCGGCGGAGTGCTCGGCCTGGACCTGCGCGCGGGCCGGCTGCCGCCCTCGCGCACCGGGGACCCGCGCCAGGACCTCATCCGTGCTCTCGACGAGCAGCTCCCCGCCGGTGCCCCGGCAGCGCTGGGCCGTTTCGCGCCGGTGCCCGGGAGGATTCCCGAGGACCCGGTGGCCCGCCGGATCCTCGACACCGTGATCACGCACGTGCTCGACACCGTGGAAGCCCTGGACCCGCAGGCGGAGCTGCCGGTGGTGCTGGCCGGATCCGTGCTGACCGGGCCCGGACCGATCCACGACGAGGTCGCCGCCGGGCTGCGGGCCGCACGGCGCTCCCTCTCCGTCGCTCCCACCGGGCTGCCCGGCGCCCTGCTCCTGGCTCGTGAGCAGGCGGGCGGGGCTCTGCGCTGAGCCCGCGCCCGCTCGGCCACGCCCGACACCGTCAGGCCCGTCGCGAAGCGGCGACCCGGCCCGCGCACGACGATTAGGATGGCCAGCGACCGCCCGCCGCTGAGCCGGGGGCCCGGGACCGTGCCGGGCACCGCGCGCCGCACGACACGGAAGAAGGCTCCCCTCGATGCCCGATCTCCACGACCCGATCCCCACCCGCGAGAAGGTGCTGATCATCGGTGCCGGCCCTGCCGGCCTCGCCGCCGCCGCGGCGCTGAAGGCGCTGGAGGTCCCCTTCGACCTGGTGGACCGGGCTCCGCACGTCGGCGGGATCTGGAATCCGGAGCGCGAGGACTCCCCGGTGTGGCCCACGATGGAGATGATCTCCTCCCGCGAGTTCACCGAGTACGAGGACCTGCTCCAGCCCGTCTCCTTCCCGGAGTACCTCTCCCCCGCGCAGATGGCGAAGTATCTGCGCGCCTACGCGGCCCGGCACGACCTCACCGAGCACTTCCGCCCCGGCACCGCGGTGCGCAGCGCTCGCCCGTTCGGTGACGGGGTCTGGGAGGTGGAGCTCTCCACCGGGGAGATCGGGATCTACCGAGCGGTGATCTCCGCCCACGGCATCTCCGAGCACCCCCACCGCCCCCGGTGGGCGGCCGAGGTCCCCTCCACGGTGCGGGTCATCGACGCCAAGGACTGGACCGGGGCCGACGGGCTCGAGGGGCAGCGGGTGCTGGTGGTCGGCTCGGGGCAGTCCGCCGCCGACATCTCGGTCGACGCCGCCCGTCGCGCCCTCGAGGTGCGCTGGTCCATGCGGACGGGCCACTGGGTCGTGCCGCGCCGCATCGCCGGTGTCCCGGGCGATGTCGCCGCCTCCCACGAGCCCTCCGTGCTCGGCGGGCTGAACGCGAAGATCGCCGAGACCGTGATCCGCCGCACGGTGGGCCACCCCGCCGATGCGGGCCTGCCCGCACCGGCGGCGCCCCTGCTCGAGGACGCGGTGATCATCTCCGACGATGTGCTCGACCGGGTGCGCGAGGGTCGGATCACGCCGGCCGGCGACGTGACCGGCGTGGACGCAGACGGCACGATCACGCATCTGGGCACCGGCTCCCACGCCGGGCATCTGAGCTACGCCCCGGACCTGATCGTGCTGGCCACCGGCTACGAGTCCCGGGCGACCCACTTCCCCCCGGACGTGGTGCCGCGCACCGCCTCCGGAGCACCGGACCTGTTCCTCGGTGCCTTCGCCCGTGGCCGCGACGACCTGGTGATCCTCGGTCAGCAGCGGGTCTCCGGCGGGGTGCTGCCGATCCTCGTCGAGCAGGCGGACATCGCCGCCTTTATGCTGGCCGCCACTCTGAAGGGCTCCTCCCCCGCGCTCGAGCAGTTCCGTCGGGTGCGGGCAGGGGCCGAGGGCGCCGTGCCCGCGAAGCCCGCCGCCGCCCCCGCCGGGGTGCGCGGTCGGGTCGAGGGTCTGCTCGGCGCCCAGAAGGTCACCGCCCGCCGCGCCGCGGCCTCCGCCCACGAGGCGGAGGATCAGCTGGTGCCGCAGGTCGACCGCGACACGCTGCTGGCGCGGCTGCGCTCCGTGCGCGAGCTCTTCGCCTGACCCCGGAAGCGCCGAGGCGCCGAGCTGCGGAGCGGCCGAGCCTCCCCGGGGGGCCGAGCTGCGGAGCCGCGGAGGCGCCACCAGAAATCCGACCTCTATGGCGGTTGAACGCCCCTGAGCCGTTCAACGCTCGTATGCGTCAGATTTTCGGTGGCATGCACGAGGCACAGCCGTCAGATTCTCGGTGGCATGGACGAGGCACCGCCGTCAGTCCTTCGGTGGCACACTCCTCCGCGCCGCGGTGAGGGCCACGGCAGCGGTGAGCGCCACCACCACGAGCACGGCGATGCCCGCCCGGTGCTGATCAGCCAGAGCATCCGCCCACCAGGTGCGGCCGGTAGCGCCGAACCAGCTCGCCGCGATCAGCAGATCCGTGGTCATCAGCACCACCCCGGCCCCGAGGCACAGCAGCAGCGGCGCCCCGAGCACCGCAGTGCGCTGCCAGCGTCGGATCGGCTCCGGCAGCGCCCGCGCCGCGAGCGCGGTGAGCACCCCTGCGGCCAGGGCCAGCAGCTGCAGGGCCAGGTGCGCGGCGTGGCCGTCGAGAGCGGGGCGCAGCAGGGGGCCGGCGTAGACCGCGATCAGCAGCACCGGGCCGAGGGCGGCGAGCAGCATCGCGACCCACCAGCGTCCGCCGACGGCGGCGCGCAGCCCCCTCGGCACCAGGCAGACGCTGCCCAGCAGCACCCCGGCCGGCGCCATCAGCAGCAGGTGCTGCAGCACGTGGGCGGAGACCAGCACCTTGCCGTAGACGTTCAGCGGCCCGCTGGTCAGCAGGACCAGCGCCACAGCGCCGAGGACCAGGCGCAGGCTCTGCGCACGCGGGCGGGGCGGGGCGCCCGGTCGCCACCAGAGCAGCACCAGCACGCAGGCCAGGGCCATGCCGAAGGGTGCTGGTCGCCAGGCGCCCAGCACGGTGAGCAGGTCCGGTGCCGGCGGCAGCGCATACCCGGTGAGCACTCCGGCCGGACCCTCCGGCGGGGTGCCGGCCTCCGCAGGGGGCGGGGAGGAGCTCATCGCGGCGGCGAGCGCGACCGCGAGCCCCATCAGGGCGAGCTCGAGCAGCGCCAGCCGGCGATAGGTGCTCCGGGCGTGCCGCCCGGTGCCGGGGGTCTCGAATCCGGAGGCGATCTGTCGGCGCTGCAGGACCCCCAGCGCTCCCAGCATGAGCAGCAGCACGGCCTTGGCGAGGCCGATCTGGACGTAGGCGCTGGTGAGGATCTCCCCAGGGGAGTTCATGCGCACGGCGAGCGCCCAGACCCCGCTCAGCGCGAGCGCGACCCAGCAGATCAGGGCGAGATGGGAGTAGCGGCGCACCACCTGTGCGTCGTCCCGGCCGCGGGCCGGCAGCAGCTGCAGCACCGCCAGGCCGCCCAGCCAGATCCCGACCGCCAGCAGGTGGATGAGCATCGTCGACGTGCCCACCTCGTGGGTCTCGTCGCCGGCGGCATGCCCGGTCATCGCCGCGGCGAAGGCGACCAGGGAGGCCAGCGCCGCGACCGAGCGGGCGATGCCCACCGAGGCGCCGAGCACGGCGACCGTCGTCGCCGCCGCCGCGAGGAGGACCCCGGACAGCAGCCAGTTCCCCAGGTCCGTCCCGAGGAAGACCGGCAGGTCCGAGCCGAAGCGGGGGGAGCTGACGGGCTGACCGGTGGCGACCGCATAGGAGAGGCCCAGCGCAGTGCCGCGCAGCAGGGTGGTCGCCCCGGCCGTCACCGCCACCACCAGCAGGGCGCGGGCACGGTCCGCGGGCTCCGGCAGCAGCCAGCCGGCGACGACGGCGCCGCCGAGGGTGAGCGCCCCGGCGAGATCGGCGAGCATCGCGACCACGGGAGCGCCGTGGCGGGCGACGGGGCCGGCATCCATGAGCACGAGGTTGTCGCCGCCGGCCGCGGCGGCAGCGAGCACCGACAGGACCGCGAGCACCGCGAGAGCGCCGAGCAGCAGCAGGACCGCCGCGGGCCGGGGCCGCGGCAGGAGGGGAGCTGTCATGAGGCGAGCACCAGGCCCAGCCACAGCGCCGCCATCCCGCTGCCGGCACTCAGCAGCAGGTAGGCCAGGGCGAGGGAGAAGGTCCGCCGCCGCACCAGCTCGACGACATCGAGCGCAGCGGTGGACAGCGTGGACAGACCGCCGCAGAACCCGGCGGCCAGCATCAGGTAGACGAACTCGACGGTTCCGCCGGCGGATCCGATCCGGGCGACCGCGATCCCCAGCAGGAAGCACGCGAGGATGTTCGCCGCGACGGTGGTGCCGGGCCGCACGTCCTCGCTCAGCTGCTCCCTGCCCTGCGCCGCCAGCAGACGGAGTGCGAGCACGCGCACGCCCCAGCGCGTGACGGAGCCGAGTCCGCCGCCGACGCCCACCAGCAGCGCCGCGGCCAGGAAGCCGCCCGCGCTCATGCCGTCCGCTCCGCGCCCGCGGCGCGGCGCGCCTGCTGCCACCGGGCCAGCCGTCGGCCGCCGATCAGCCCCAGCACGATCCCGCTCAGGCACACCACGACCGTCACGATCGTGTACGCCATGGCGAGGACCGGGAAGTCCGCCCCGATCATCGCCGAGCCCTCCAGCACCACCGAGGAGAAGGTCGTGAATCCTCCGCACAGCCCGGTCCCGAGCAGCGGCTGCACCCAGGGGCGCTGGGCACGCACCTCGAGCACCCCGTTGAGCAGGCCGAGCCCGAGGCAGCCCAGCAGGTTGACCCAGAGGGTGGCCCAGGGCAGCTCGACCAGGGTGGGGGTGGTGACCGTGGGCGCGAGCACCGTCAGGGAGAAGCGGAGCATCGCCCCGGCGGCTCCTCCCGCCGCGACCAGCAGCGCCGTCCGCCACGGCATCGATTCCTCATGGACCGGCCCCGAATCCAGGGTCTCCGACTCGGTGATCTCCACGTAGCGCAGCGCGGCCATCTCGACCGTCTGCATCCGCGGGTCATCGCGGCGCGGCGGGCGCGGTACGGGTGAGCGGCTCGAGGTCACCGCCACAGCGTACCGACGCTTGCCCTGCCGAGACCTTTCAGGAGGAGGAGTCCGCTCAACCCCACACGAGTCCCAGCGACGGGTCCTCGAGCACGGCGGAGACATCGCGCAGCAGCTCCGCGCCCAGCGCGCCGTCGATGAGCCGGTGGTCGAAGCTCAGGGAGAGCCCCGCGACCTGCCGCGGGACGACCTGGCCGTCGACCACCCAGGGCTTCTCCTTGATCGCGCCGACGCCGAGGATCGCCGACTCCCCGGGGTTCAGGATCGGGGTGCCGGAGTCGATGTCGAAGACGCCGTAGTTGGTGATCGTGATGGTGCCGTCGCGGGTGTCGCGCAGGGAGGTGCGGCCCGCGCGGGCCGTGCGCGCGAGCTCACCGATGCCCTCGGCGAGCTCCCGCAGCGTCATCAGGTGCGCGTCCTTGAGATTCGGGACGATGAGGCCGCGCGGGGTGGCTGCGGCGATCCCGAGATTCACGTAATGCTTGTAGACGATCTCCTGCGCGGCCTCGTCCCAGGAGCCGTTGACCTCCGGATTGCGGCGGATCGCCACCAGCAGCGCCTTCGCGATCACGGCCAGGGGGCTGACCTTGACGTCCGCCCATTCCCGGGAGGCGCGCAGCTGGGAGATGATCTGCAGCGACCGGGTCATGTCGATCTCGTTGAACACGGTCACGTGCGGGGCAGTGAAGGCCGAGGCCACCATCGCCTCCGCGGTGCGCTTGCGCACCGAGCGGATCGGCACCCGTGTGGTGCGCTCATCACTGGTCACTCCCGAGAACGCCTGGTCGCGGGTGGTCTTCATGGCACCGCCCAGACCCTCCGGGGCCTGCGGGGACTCCTCGGGGAAGTAGGCGCCGTCGCTCTCGCCGCCGAAGGCGCGCTGCTGCGCGGCCAGCACGTCCTGCCGGGTCACGGTGCCCTCGGGGCCGGTGGCCAGCACATCGTGCAGCGCGACGCCGAGGTCCCGGGCCAGCTTGCGCACCGGCGGCTTGGCCAGGATCCGGTCGATCGGGACCTGTCCGCCCTCCTCCGACTGGGCCGGCACGGCACGGCGCCGACGCCGGTGCGCCGGGGCGGAGCGGGTTCCGTAGCCGACGAGGTTCTTCGGCTCCTCGGTCCCCGCGGCATCCGCCGGGTCCTCCGCGGGTGCGGCCACCTGCTCGGCGACCTCTTCGGCCGACGGGTCCGCCTCCGGGCCGTCGGCCGGCGCGGCACCGGTGGCGGTGGGGCTCGAGCCGCCGGTGGCGGCGGCCGGGGCGCCGGAGGTGTCGACCTGGATCAGTCCGGTGCCGACGGGCACCTCATCGCCGACCGCCACCAGGATCGCGACGACGGTGCCCGCCACATGGGTGGACAGCTCGACGGCGCTCTTGGCGGTCTCGACCTCGACCACCGGGGCGTTGATCTCGACCCGGTCGCCGACGGCGACCTTGATCTCGAGGATCTCGGCCTCGGTGAGGCCCTCCCCCGGATCGTTGAGCGGAACGGTGACGATGCTCGAGGCGGACGAGCCGGCGGGACCCGCAGAGGCTGCATTCATGGTCGTGATCCTTTCACGCGTGGTGCGCGTCCGTCAGTGCTCGAGCAGGCGGTCCACGCCGTCGAGCACCCGGTCGAGGTCGGGGAGGTAGGCGTGCTCCATGCGCGCCGGCGGGTACGGGAGGTGGTAGCCGCCCACCCGGAGCACCGGCGCCTCCAGGTGGTAGAAGCACTGTTCGGAGATCCGGGCGGCGATCTCTCCGCCGAGGCCGCCGAGCACCGGTGCCTCGTGGACGATCAGCAGCCGCCCGGTGCGGCGCACCGACGCGGCGATCGTCGGGAAGTCCACCGGCGACAGCGAACGGGCGTCGATGACCTCCAGGTCGATGCCGTCCTCGGCCGCGACCTGCGCGCTCTCGAGCGCGAGCGGCATGCTCGGCCCCCAGGCCAGCAGGGTCGCATCGGTGCCCGGGCGCACCACCTGGGCCTGCCAGGGGGAGAGCTCGGGGCGGTGGTCGGGGTCGACATCGCCCTTGACCCAGTAGCGGCGCTTGGGCTCGAGCATGATCACCGGGTCCTCGGACTCGATGGCCTGACGGGTCATCCAGTACGCGTCCTGCGCGTTGGAGGGGGCGAGGATCCGCAGCCCGGCGGTGGGCGCGAACAGCGCCTCGGGGCTCTCGGAATGGTGCTCGACCGCGCCGATCCCCCCGCCGTGGGGGATGCGGATGACGATCGGCAGGTTCACCGCCCCGGAGGTGCGGTTGTGCATCTTCGCGACCTGGGTGGTGATCTGGTTGTAGGCGGGGTAGACGAAGCCGTCGAACTGGATCTCCACCACCGGGCGGTAGCCGCGCACGGCCAGGCCCACTGCGGTCCCGACGATCCCGGCCTCGGCCAGCGGCGTGTCCACCACCCGCAGGGAGCCGAACTCGGCGTGCAGGCCGTCGGTGACGCGGAAGACGCCGCCGAGGGGGCCGATGTCCTCGCCCATCAGCAGGACCTTGTCGTCCGCGGTCATGGCGTCGCGCAGGCCGGCGGTGATCGCCTTGGCGATCGGGAGCGTGGTGGAGGTGGAGCTCATGCCTGGTCCTCCTCGTCCTCGAACTGGGAGATGTACTCGAGGTACTCCGCGCGCTCGGCGTCCACGATCGGGTGGGGCTCGGCGTAGGGGTGGTCGAACATGCGCACCGGGTCGGGATCCTCCATGCCGTGGATGTGGTGGTGCAGCTGCATCGCGAGGTCGTGGGCCTCCTCGTCGCAGCGGCTCACGTACTGCTGGTCGATCTCGCCGAGCTGTTCGAGGTGGCGGCGCAGGCGGAGGATCGGATCCTTCGCCGCCCATTCCTCCTCCTCGGCGGCCGGGCGGTAGCGGGAGGCGTCGTCGCTGGTGGTGTGTGCGGCCATCCGGTAGGTGAGGGCCTCGACGAACACCGGGCCGTTCCCGGCGCGGGCCGAGTCCAGGGCGCTGCGGACCGCGCCGAGCACGGCGAGCACATCGTTGCCGTCCACCCGCACCGAGGGGATGCCCCAGCCGCGGGAGCGCTGGGCGAGCGGGACCCGGGACTGCACGGAGGTGGGCACCGAGATCGCCCACTGGTTGTTCTGGGTGAAGAAGACCACCGGCGCCTGGAAGGAGGCGGCGAAGGTGAAGGACTCCGCGACCTCGCCCTCGCTGGAGGCGCCGTCGCCGAACAGGGCCAGCACGGAGGTGTCCGTGGAGGGGTCCCCGGTGCCGACGACCCCGTCGCGCTGCAGCCCCATGGCATAGCCCACCGCATGCGGGGCCTGCGAGCCGAGCACGATCATGTAGGGGTGGGTGCGCAGCGCGTTCGGGTCCCAGCCGCCGTGGCTGATGCCGCGGAACAGCTCCAGCAGGCGCCAGGGCTCGATGCCGCGCGCCCAGGCCACCCCGTGCTCGCGGTAGGTGGGCACAAGATAGTCCTGAGTCCTGGCCGCATGCCCCGCGCCGATCTGCGCGGCCTCCTGGCCGAGCGCGCTCGCCCACAGGCCCAGCTGGCCCTGGCGCTGCAGGCTGGTGGCCTCGAGGTCCGCGGCGCGGATCATCACCATGTCGCGGTAGTAGCCGCGCAGGCGCTCGGGCGTGGCCAGGCCGCTGTGGCCGTCATGGCCGTCCAGCACGGCGTCGAATTCCGGGTGCGGGCTGCGGGTGCCGTCGGCCGCGAGGAGCTGGACCATCGGCTCATCGGCCGCGACATCGGGGATCGTGGAACGGAAGACACTCACGACGGTAGCGTAACTTACGGGACCGTAGGGTCAAGGCGGGTATGCATGGTGACACCGTAGACGCCCGCAGCCGCCGCGCCCAGCAGGTCGCGCAGATCGGCAGGGCGCGGCGGGCCGTGCGGCGGATCCTGGCAGCCGGCGCCGACCGTTCAGCGCCGCCTGCCCTCGAGCGCGGCCCGGGTGCGGGCGAGCGCCTCGGCGCCGGCATCGGGCAGCGTGGCCGAGATCGCGACCAGCAGGCAGTCCGCGATGGTCAGCTGGGCGATGCGGGAGGAGGTCGCCCCGGCCCGGAAGGAGGGCTCGCGCGAGGCCGTCAGCAGCACGAACTCGCAGCTCCGGGCGAGCGGACCGACCGGGGAACCGGTGATCGCGACCGTCCGGGCCCCGGAGGGGACCGCGATCTCCACCGCGTCGAGCACATCGGTGGTGCGGCCGGAGTCCGAGATCGCCAGCAGGCAATCCTGGTCACCGAGCGCGGTCACCGCGGGCAGGGCATCATGGACGCTGGTCAGTGCCTGCGCCGAGAATCCCAGCCGGGTCAGCTTGTACTGCAGGTCCGTGGCGGCCAGGCCCGAGGCGCCCACCCCCACCAGGAGGATCCGGCGCGAGGAGCTCAGCACCCGGGCGCTCTCCTCGAGCACGGCGAGATCCAGCAGGCGCACGGTGTCGCGCACGGCGCGCGCGTCGGCCGCCGCGATCCGGGCGACGCTGGTCGCCAGCGGGTCGGTGGGGTCGATGTCGGCGGGGAAGGCGAACTCACCCCCGCGGGCGGCGGCCCGCACCGCCTCCTCGGTGAGCTCGGCGCGGAACTCGCGGTAGCCGGTGAAGCCCAGCTCCCGGGCGAAGTTGACCACCGAGGACTGCGCGCAGCCGGCGGCGGCGGCGAGCTGGTCGATGGTGAGTCGACCGGCGGCCACCGGGTCGGCGAGGATCACCTCGGCGATCCTTCGCTGCACGGGCTGGAGGTCGTCGCTGCGGCTGTGGAGGTGGGCCAGGACGGGCGTGGCCATCAGCGCTCCGGCCCGGGGTCGGTCACGATCTGCAGGCGCCGGGGGGCACAGCTGTCGGCCGCGGCCGCGGGCAGCAGGCGCAGCGCGTGGGGCGGAGTGAGCGAGCCGAGCACGACGGGGGCGCGGGCGCCGGTGTGGGCGGTGCCGTCGGCGCGGGCGAGCGTGCCGGGCAGGCCGTGGGCGCCGAGGTATCCGAGCAGGGCGATCAGCAGGGCCTCCTTGCCGTCGGCAGGGATGCCGAGGTCATCGGCGCCCAGGAGCGGCACGGGTGCCAGCAGGGCGGCCAGCCGCCGGCGCAGCAGCGGATTGCGCATGCCTCCGCCGGAGGCGACCACCCGGCTCGCCCCCAGCGGAGCGATCGCGTCGGCGATGGTGACCGCGGTGAGCTCGGTGAGGGTGGCCAGCAGATCCGGCAGGGCGAGGGCGGCGAGCGCGTCCTGGCCCAGCAGGCGCTGCACGTACCGGGAGTCGAAGTGCTCCCGTCCGGTCGACCGGGGCAGCGGGAGCGCGTAGAACGGGTCGCCGAGCAGGGTCGCGAGGGCCTCCGGGTCGACGGAGCCGGTGCGGGCGATCTCGGCATCGACGTCGGCCGGCCGACCCGTGGCGATGTGGATCGCGGCATCGAGCAGGGCATTGCCCGGGCCGAGGTCGCCGGCGATCACCTCGCCCTCGGCGCTGCTCCCCTCGTCAGCCGCCGCCCCTCCGCCGTCGGTCCTGCCGCCGACGAGGCTCAGGTTGGAGATCCCCCCGATGTTCAGCACGGCGGTGCGTCGGTGCTCGTCGGCCCCCAGCAGCAGCTGGTCCAGCAGCGGGGCCAATGGGGCTCCCTGGCCGCCGGCCGCGACGTCGGCGCTGCGCAGGTCGTGGAGGACGGGGGCGCCGGTGGCCTCGGCGAGGCGGCTCGGATCCCCGATCTGGAGGGTGCTGAGCACATGGCCGTCCTGCACCTCGTGGTAGAGGGTCTGACCGTGGGTGGCGATCAGATCGGCGCCGCCGTGCGCTGCGAGGACGCGGGAGGCCGCGCGCGCGAAGGCCTCCCCCACCGCGCCGTGCAGACGGCTCCAGGCGGCGACGTCGGCGGGGGCCGGGGGCAGCACCGCCCGCAGTGCGTCCCGGGTGGCGTCGGGCCAGGGCTCCTCGCCCACGTGGAGCAGGCGGGCTCGCAGCGTGGTGGGGTCTCGCGGATCCCGGGTGAATTCCACCAGGGCCACGTCGATCGCGTCCAGGCTGGTCCCGGACATCATCCCCAGCACCCTCATCGGCGCTCCGCTGCCAGCAGGAGGTCCACGGCCGCGCGCATCATGGTGCGGCCGGCGCCGTGGGCGAGCACCAGGCGGCGGTGATCGGGCGCGGCGCCGGGCACGCCGGTGTGGACCACGATCGTGTCGGGCCTGCGCCCGAGCAGCTCCGCGAGGCGCCGCCCCTCCTCCGGGTCGCTGCGGGGCAGGCGGGTGAGGGCCAGCAGCTGGCCGGCCGCATCGACCTGGTCCGGGTAGTCGGGCTCCCCGGCCTGCAGCCCGCGCTCGCGCAGGACGTGGACGAGCTGCTGGGTGCGGGAGCCGGCGGCGTGCTCGGCCCGTGCCCGCAGGTCGACGACGACGGCGGGGCCGAGCTCGAGTCGCGACTGCCGGACGCGGACCGCGCGCGCGGCGGCCACCGCACCGAGCTGCTCGGCGTGCTCCAGGGCGTCCTCGAGGGCGGGAGCGGGGACGAAGCGGCGTCGGGTGCGCAGGGAGCGCAGGCGGTCGCGGGTGCGTTGTGCGCGATCGCGCAGCCTCTGGCGCGGGAGCCGGCCGGAGTCGACGGCGTCGAGCAGCGCGTCGTGGGCTTCGCGGAGCATCTGCTGGTCATCGCGGCGCAGTGAGGTCCCCAGGCACAGCAGGTCCGCACCGGCCTCGATCGCCCGCACCACGGATTCGCCGTAGCCGGGGTCGACGGCGACCGCGGCCATGTCCAGCGCGTCGGTGATCACCAGGCCCTGGTAGCTGCTGCCGACGACCCGATCCAGCAGCGGCCGCGACCAGGGGGAGATCGAGGCGGGCCCCTCGCCGTGGGCGGGGACCAGCACGTGCGCGGTCATCACGCTGTCCAGCCACGGCGCGATCCGCCAGGGGGCCAGGTGCTCCCGGGCGAACTCCCTCTCCCCCAGGTCGATCAGCGGCAATGCGGTGTGGGAGTCGGTGGCGGTCGCCCCGTGGCCCGGGAAGTGCTTGGCGCAGGTCCCCAGCCCCGCCTCCATCAGCCCGGTGGCGAAGGCCTTGGCATGGTGGGCGACCCGGTCGGGGTCATCGCCGAAGGCACGGGTGCCGATGACCGGGTTCGCCGGGTCGGTGGAGACGTCGAGCACCGGGGCGAGATCGAGGTCCAGGTCGCAGGCGGCGAGCAGATCGCCGAGGGCCCTGCCGACCGCGCGGGTCAGCTCGATGTCGTCGGCCGCTCCCAGCGCCCAGGCGGTGGGCAGCGAGGAGCCGGTCGCCGCCTGCAGCCGGGTGACGTCCCCGCCCTCCTCGTCGATCGCGACCACGCAGTGCTCGGCGCGGGAGTGGATCTCATGGGCCAGGCGGGCGGCGGTCTGCGGATCGGGGGTGTTGTGGCCGAAGAGGATCACCGAGGCCAGGCCGGCCTCGAGCGCGCCCCCCATCCAGACCGGCAGCTCGGTGCCGGTGAAGGGGGCCATCAGCACCCCGAGCGCATCGGGGTCCCAGGGGGTAGGTGTCATGCCTCAGCCTTTCACGGCGCCGGCGGTCATGCCCTGGGCGAGGTGGCGCTGGACCAGCACGAAGAAGATCACCACGGGCAGGGTGATGATCGTCGAGGCGGCCATCACCGATCCCCAGTCCGCGGTGTTCTGGGTGAAGAAGGTGCGCAGTCCCACGCCGACGGTGTACTTCGAGCTGTCCTGCATGAAGGTCAACGCGAAGATGAACTCGTTCCACGCGGTGATGAAGGAGAACACCGAGGTGGCGACCGGGCCCGGGGCCACCAGCGGCAGCAGGATCGAGCGGAACATCCGCCCCCAGGTGGCGCCGTCCATGTAGGCGGCCTCCTCGAGTTCGCGCGGGACCGCCGCGACGAATCCGCGCAGGTTCCAGATCGCGAACGCCAGCGAGAAGCCCAGGTAGACGATGATCAGGCCCAGCAGGGAGTTGAGCATGTGGAGGTTCCTCGCCTGCAGGAACAGCGGGATGACCAGCGCCTCGAGCGGGACCATCTGCACCATCAGCACCATGATCAGCACCTGGGTGCGCAGGCGGAAGCGGAAGCGCGCGACCGCCACGGCGGCCAGCAGGGCCACGATCGCGGAGAGCACCAAGGTGCCCACGGCGACGATCACCGAGACCCGCACATAGCGCAGGAAGCCCGCATCGACCAGCACGTACCGGAAGTGCTCGAGCGTGAACCCGCTGGGCAGCAGGCTCCCGCCGCGGGAGAGCGGGCTGGTGTCCACCGCGGTGGAGAGCATCCAGTAGAAGGGGAACAGGCTCAGCGAGATCAGCACCACCACGCCGGTCGCCCTGGCGACGGTGGAGGCCGGGGTCCGACGGTTCACAGCTCCTCCTCCTTCATCAGCGTGCGGATGTAGATCACGGAGATCACCAGCAGCAGCGCCGTCAGCAGCACGGCGATGGTCGACCCCATGCCGTACTCGCCCTGGGCGAAGGACTGGGTGTAGGACCACACCCCGAGGTTCATCACCTCAGGGTTGGCACCGTCACCGCCGGGCATCAGGTAGATCTGCACGAACACCTTGAAGTCCCAGATCGTCGAGAGGATCACGCACACAGCGATGATGGGGCGCAGGGTGGGGACGGTGACGTTCCAGAAGCGTCCCCAGGCGGTGGCGCCGGCAAACATGACGTACAGAGAGTGCAGGCTGCTGTCTGCAATTCGCTTGTCACGTCAGCTCAACCGGCGACGATCACGCTCACTGTCTGAAGCGCAACCGGCACCACTGGTCCCAAGCGATCTCGAGAAGCTGCGCAGGGATTGACCAAGCCGCCACCAGCTGTTCTTCGTGCGATCGATCTTCATGCCCTGTGTCCCATGTGAACGACCGCCCGTGGGCTGTTGCCGACCCCAGTCGCCACATCATCTCGATCTGGCGGCGTGCCTCCGACCTTCTCCCCGGGTCGAAGTGCTCAGCAGCGTCGGAGAGCAGGTCTGTGTCAGTCTTCTTAGAGCCTCGCTTCATACCTGCTTCTTCGAGCAAGTCGCCGACCTCATCACGGTAGGCCTCAGCCTCCTCTGCGAGGGCTTCTGCGCCTTCATCACCGCGCTTGACCATGTCGACCGTGTGTGAGATCAGCCCTGCTGCTTCGTCGTTCATCAGCTGAAGGGCTCGCACACGGCGTTCGGCGCGTGTGCTTCCCGCCAAGACGTACACCGCACGTGCAGCGCAAATCGCTGCAGTACGCCCCAGCGTCGTCGACGGCTTGAGCCAGATTCCGCCGTCGGTGGCCACCATCCACTTGTGATGAGCTGCCATGTGGGACCCGCCATCGGCGATGAGCCGCCACACGAGTTGCCCGATCGGCGCATCCCCTGGAAGTAGTTCAGGATCATCGAGCGGAGAACCTGGATCGACCGGCGTCGCGGCATCGTCGTGGACGCGATCCCACCACGCTTCTCCGGACCAATAAATAAAGCGGACAACGTCGTCCATTGCCACGTGCGTGCCTCCTCATCGCATCGTGTGCAGCGACACCCGCGCGCATCGACGCGGATCCCATCGCGGCCCTCCGGTCATCGCCTGCAGCCGGCAAGCACGCGGACCGGCAGGGCGTCATCCGAAAGGGCGTCAGCGCCCAGGGCACGCCAGTCCTCCCCGAGCACGCCGTGCATGCCGAACAGGCAGACGATCGAGGCCCACCGCTTGATCGAGTCCGCAACAGTCGAACGAAGCCTGTGTTCGAAAGGCCCAAATGGCTCCCCCGCTTGTGTCCGCCGATGATGATCAGCAAGGGACTCGTCGGAGCCGATCGCGGCAAGTTCTACGTCATTCCACATCTCCCCGGAAGATCTGGTCGACCCCGTTCGACCGGCAACTTGCTCTAGGTGGTGGTAGCGCCCCTTGTCGGCATAGTTCCGCAAAGTGCTGACGGTCTCCGCCCAGACAGGGTCGTTGTCGAGGGTGCAGCTCCATGACTCGAGTAGCGGTTGATGTTCCCAACCGCCAGGAGCGAGAGAATTCCGGAACTCGCCGCGCAGTCGCTCGTCCATTTCATCGAGGGCATGCCCCCAACCCATCTTGGTGTTCCAAATCTTCGGCCACTGCTCCCCGCGCGAGACCGCGGCAGTGCCGAGCGCAAGCTTCATCAAGCGCTCAACACCGATCGAGTATGTTGCGAGCACAGCATCGATGTCACGACCCAAGGGCCCGTCGTGCCGGAGAAGCCGGTCAGCGGATCCCAGAACACTTCGAGCCGAATTAACCTCTGGGAGGAGGCCCTCGAGCCATTGCGCGCTGGTGAACTTTGAACCCTCTCTCATGGAAGCGAGACTACCCGCGAGGTCTCAGCGCAGGCCGGGCATCGTGTCACCCCGGTACGGCAAGGTCCACGTCGACGATTGCCGCGCCGAGGTGAGACAACGGAAGTCGCCTGTCAGGGGCAGATGCCAAGCTGAGCGGGTGATCGAGAACTTCCTGATCGGCCTATTGGCTTCCACCATCGTGAGCATCGCACTGTGGCTCCTCCTGCCCCGCGGTGTAGTCATCACACGGAGCAAGCCTGCGAAGGATGACTTCGGCGAACCGATCCCCGACTCATGGGTGTTGCGAAACCAGTCGCCTCTCCCGGTAAAGATCCTCCGCGTACGCTACATGGGGTTCAGCACCATCGTGAATGAGACACCGATGTGGAATCCGCTCACCCCATCTGAGCTCAATGACGAGCCTTTCTACGCCGTGCTGGACTCCGACGTCGGCGGGGGCGAGGTCATCTCAGCCAACGAGTCGTGGCGCGGCTTCCAGATCACCCCCGGCGATGGCCTGGTGCTGCGAATGCCGAACAACCACACTCTCGAAGTTCGATACCGACGAGCCGGGTGGGCCGGCATCCTTGAGCGGCGCGCCCTCAGGATCCACGGGTTCGCCTGATCTTGGGGTATATCTCTGGCAACGATGTCAGGTGAAGCCCTACTCACGAGCACTACGGAATGGATGCAACCATGCGCGAAGCAACTGTCGGCGAGATCCTGCTGGAGACGCTGCAGACCTCGCAGCCGACGCACACCGAGACCGCTTACGACGAGGTCCTCCGTGAGGTCTCGGCCCGCGTGGGCGACCAGGGCTCCATCGGGAAAGCGGATATTGGAGCGCTGGTGGTGTGGAAGCGTTCCACCGCCACCGCTCCGTGGTCGAAGAAGCTGATGAACACCCCGGACGCAAAGGTCCGCGAGATCACCGCACGCGCATTCAACCTCGTCAACGATTCGTCGAAGTCGATCCCGAATGCCGGTGATGAAGCGCGCCAGCTGCTGCGAGGGATCCCCGGTCTTGGAGGTGGCGGTGCGATCGCCTCCGCCGTCTTGCTGGCGATGAGCCCGACCCGGATGGCTGTGTGGGACCGCAGGGTTAACAAGTCGCTGAAGGCTCTCGGCAGGACGCCGAAGGGTCGTCGACACCACTACAGGAACTACCTCGAGATCGTGGTCGACCTCGTCGAAGAGATGCAGGATGCCATAGTCGAAGGCCAAACGGTCGTCCCGCGGCAGGTCGACCTGGCGCTCTACCACGCTGCGGGGAAGCCAGAGGTCCTTGATCAGCTCAGGGCGTCGGTGCGATCCGCCGAACAGGCACGTGACTGATTGGCGTGACTCGCTGTTGCCCCGCCCTCTTGGTGCAGCTGATGGAGACCGTTCGCACGCCGCACCGCCGGCGGCTCGGACCTCGCGGCCTCAGGTGTCGCCCACCAAGGCAAGCGCGGCATCCCGCAGCCGTTCGTCGTCGCCGGACAGACCGTTGATCACTTCACCGAGGCCCACGTCGGTCTGCACCATCTTCGTCGGGCCCTGTCCGTCCACACCGGCAAGAGACATGAACACCCGAGAGAAGTCTGGCTCAACGAGCTGCTGCGGCACTTGAGCGTTCTCCGCCAATGCCGTCGGCCCGAAGACGATGAAGATCGTGGGCCTCCCCTCTCCGCGGTGCAGCTCGACGCACCACTCCCACTTGCCGACGAACCGGGTCAGGACCCGCTCCACCGGTCCGTTCTCCAGAGCATCGTTCAACTGTTGCATCAACGTCGCTCGGGCGAATGCCCGCAGACCGGCCTTCACTGCGGCAAGTGTCTTCCGGCCGTCCTCGAACTGTTGCCGAGCATGCTCAGCGACGAGGTCGGCGAACTCCTGAACGGCGCGCTCTTGGGGCCTGAACCCGTACCGCTCAGCCTCCCCCGTCTCGCACATCGTCTTCACAAAAGAGATCTGGTCTTCAAGGTTCACCGCAGCCGGTCCCTCCACGAAATAATGAATCATATGCTGGACGAAGAAGTTCTGTTCCGGGTGGAGACTGCCCCACGAGGAGTCACGCGCTATATGGGCCTGCAGATCCTCTAGCACCTCGGAATAGGTCACGACGATGGCCTGCTCCCAGCCATCCCTCTGGAGATGCGTCTCGCGGCGATGACATAGGAGCACGACAGCGCCCACTCTCGCGGTCGCCACCGCGTGCGAGAGATAGCGGTGGTAATCGTGACCGTGCCCATCGGAGGTGCCGTAGTTCTCGATCGCGACCGCCGCGTCTGACCGCGCCAGGACGATGTCGGCGATGTCCATGCCGACATCGCCACCGGCGATCTCTTCGCCTCCCCTGGTGTCGACCTCCTGGATGACGCGATAGCCCGTGGTTGGCAGCTGCGCGTCGCCGGGCAGCTCCGCATTGACCCTTCTGAGGAAGATCTGCTGGAAGACATCGCCGAGCTCATGAGTCCCATCGGTGGCCAAGAGCCACGAGAAGACGTTGGAGAGCTGCTTCTCGTGGGTGCCGTGATGCATCACGCGGAAGACGTTGAACTGTTCCGCCAGGCTCCGTGACAGCGCAGGCATCAGCGCCGTGACGAGATCGCTCATGTCCGTGGGTGATCGGGTCATACCTCATGCTAGGCGTCTGGTCAGCACCGGCTGCGCCCCGACTGTCATACCCCCCGCCGCACCATCAGCTCATGAACATGAAGGACTGGCTCAGGGATCTGGAGCAGGAGATCAGCCGACGCGTCGATGCGTCCATCCAGCGGGGCTCGCTCACCAGCGCCGATGAACTGATGGAGTGCCGCACCGCACCGAACGGAGAACGGATCCATTTCTCGATCCGCGGCATGCTCGAGGACGGCGACGGGTCCCAGGACCCCGACTGGATGGAGCCGGCGTGAACGAATGGCTGATCCGCACGGCGCGGGGATGGGTGGAACCTATGCCGCCGACGTGCGCCTGCGGCTCCGCGAGGTTCACGATCGGCTGGACGGCCTGCGGCTGTGCACCCGCCGAGGGCGGGCACCGTACCTGGGAGTGTCGAGATTGCGCGCACCGGGAACTCCTTGGTTGCACCGGTCGCATAGGTGCCGGGCCGATGGAAGAGTACGGCTGCTGACGGTGAGTACGATCGAGCGCAGAACGCCAAGGGAGGCAGCTCATGTGCGGAAGGTACGTTCTCGAGATCGACGGCGCAGGGCTAATGCGGGCCTACGCCGCGCAACCGGCGAAGGAGTTCGACTGGGAGCCGGTGTTCAGCGTCGCCCCGCGCACCAAGGCACCCGTCGTCCGCGAGCATGTTGATGATGACGGCGAGCTGCAGCGCACGCTCGAGTTCGCACGGTGGGGCTTCAAGCCGGCATGGGCCAAGGAGAAGGGCCCGCGGCCGATCAACGCCCGCTTCGAGACGGCACACACGAACGGCATGTTCAGAGCCGGCTTCGCGAGCTCGCGCGCCGTGGTGCCGATGACCGGCTACTACGAGTGGGTCGAGATGGACGACGGGAAGCAGCCGTACTTCGTTCATGCCGCCGGCGGCGAGCTGCTGCACGCCGCAGGGCTGACCACGGCCGAGCAGAACAGCGACGGCGAGTGGGACGTGTCCTTCACAATCATCACCCGCGAAGCAAAAGACGCTGCGGGTGATGTCCACGACCGGATGCCGGCGTTCCTGGACGAGGAGCTGGTGAACGAGTGGCTCGCGCCGGGCAAGCTCGAGAAGGACGAGCGCGAGAACCTGCACGGCGTGCTCGGCGATGTGTCCGAGGCGGTCGCTGCGTCGCTGGTGACGCATCCCGTCGATCGGGCCGTGAACAACGTCCGGACACTCGACCGCAGCGACTCAGGCCTGATTGCACCGATCGAGTTCCGCTAAGCGTCGAACAGACTGCTCTCATGCCCAGCCGGCCGACTAGATATGCGACCCGCAGAACTGTCGATATTTCACCCCGACACCTTCCTAGGACCGGAGCGTCATCAATCTCGATCCTCTCGACTGCGACGATGCAGCCCCGAGACGCCAGGCGCAAAACGAACGCAAGGGAGCCTACTTCTTTCCCTCCTCTGCTTTCGCCCTCCTCTCATTCTCGGCCTTTGCTGCATTGGAGAGCAGGCTACTCAGCCACTCAGGGATATTCTCATCGGTGCGCGGGAAATCTTCGAGGTCGATGCCATACAGTCCCGGATGAATATCATCATCCCAATTGGGCTCGTCGTCATAATTGAAAAAGACTTTCGCATCAAGGCTGCCGTCAGAATTCTTTGTCACCACCCACGTCGCTGAGAACCAAGTCCCCGACTCTGGCTGGTACATCAGCTTGCGCAACTCTTTCGCGAGACCATTGGTCCCTCGTGCCGGAAGAGCAGTCCCCGTCGATCCATCAACAAACACCACAGAGACAAATTCTTCCGCATACATGGACAATCGACGATCCGTGAACTCCAACTCCAACCATTCCCCTTCAACCCGATCAGGGAGGCCAGCAGAAATCTGGTTGATAATATCTCGCTGCCGGATCACTGCCGGCACTTGGACGGAACTCTCATCTGACATTTTCAAAAATCCTTGTCTTCCAGATTCCCTCGATCGAGTACTCCGCCTCGATCGACACGGGTGTCTTGCCGTCGCCGTACTGGACATACAGATCCAGGCTGACATCCTTCCCGCCCTTCACCGCAGTGCGAAGCTCAGCTTCCATCCGGTAATAAGGGTTCGCGGCTGTTCCATATTCCTTGGATCCCGGTCTATTGAGCTCCTCCAGCATACCAACGATGTTTATGCGCTCGCGACCTCCGCCCAGTGCATTCTGAATGAGGTGCCCGCCGTCATGTCCCGGACCGGCGGCCCTGCCGACCTCGCCCTGAATGTGACCAGAGCGCCGAGCGGCGGCCTGCTCCATATCCGGAACGTGAACCTCGACAGTGCGTGACTTCCCATCGGTGACGAACACGTGGCGGTCATCGACCACATAGGTCGTGTTCGGCGCGGGAGGGTTCAGATCCGGGTTGGGGTACTTCGTCGGGCTGTACCCGGTCTCCACGTGCGTGACTGCCCCGGTCCCGTCCGTGTAATAGGTTCCTCGGCCAGGCACCTCGTACGACGTGTTCGCCTCCAGCACGGCGTTCTCGGGCGGGAACGTCTGCTTCGGTCCGATCCGGTCCTGCCAGGTGACGTGCTGCTCCGCCTCGGGCGCACGCCACGTCTCCGAAGCCCGCTTCGACGTGCCACCCGCACCGCGGGCCTCGTCTGCCACCTCGAGTGCAGGGTCGGATCCACCGTCCGCGGCATCCTTCCGGCCCTGCCCAGCCATCGATGACTCACGAACGTCCGCGCCCACAACCGCTCGAGCCGCAAGCGCATCCGGGTCTCCAGCACGGACACCCGTGCTCCCGGGGTCGGACATGCAGTAGGTCGCAAGGGACCCTTTTTCCCTGTCCCCCTGGCCCATAGGGGATCTTGAGCGGGACCCACGGCGAGCGGGCCCGGAAGGCAAGTCGCCACTGCGGGATGAGCGATGGCCGGCGCTGCGCGCGCGAGCTAGTCCTCGGAGGAGATGGGAGGAGGACTCGGCCGTCGTCCAGGCTCTGGCTCGTCTTGAATCCGGCTGACCATGGTCAACTCCAGGCCCGGACGACAGACGGCTCGCCAGCCAGATGAACGTCCTCCGGATGGGACGACATGAACGAGCGCCAATCTCACGCCTTCGGCTCAAGCCCGCCCGGCATGTGGAACATAAGGCTCTTCCTCAGAAAGCTCCCGTCCAGTAGCCGTATCCACGATCCGGATTCCCAGTTCGTCGCGCACCAGCTGCAAGTCCGAACCGTAGGTGTTGCGCGGGTCATCACGGCAACCATTCGTGCACAATCTCCCGCTTCCGGCATCAAGTGGGAAGTCACGCTGACGTACTGGAGAATGATACAAGCCATTCGTCCGCCACGCTGGCGACAGGGATCTTCATTCTCCCAAACAGGTGCATCTTTTTTGAAACATAAAATCGGTCGACCCATTTCACATCATAACGACCTACTTGGCGTCCCTCTGCGCTTCCGCCACCTTCTGCTCGAGCCAATTCGGAGTGTTCTCCTCGTCTCGTGGAAAATCTTCCAGCTCGATAGCATACGAGGATGGTGAGATTGGCCTACCCCAACTTGGCTCATCGTCATAATTGAATTCAACGTCTACCGAAACGCCACCAGAGGCCTCCCGAACTAGTGTCCACTCTGCGGTGAACCAGGCACCTACACCCGGTCGGTACATAACACTCCGTAGCTCCTTCACTAACTTCCCCATCGCAAGCGGAGCGAGCGCGGTATCGACAGATCCGTCAGGTCGATGCACGTAGAGCATTTCTCGCGCATACATCGAGACCGCTCGGTGGGTATAGATGAGCTTTTCCCACTCGCCCTCTACATCTTGTGGAATTTGCGCAGCAATTTCGTCAGCTAGCTGACCTTGCCGAATCATCGCCGGAACGCTCGCATTCTCAGCCTCGGACATTGGTGAACACCTCTCGCTCCACTATCCCGTCAATCGCATATTGTGCTGTCAGCTCGGTGGGAACATTTGAATCGCCGTACTCAATATAGAGATCAATATCGACCTTACTGCCGCCATTCACCGCGGCACGAATCTCCGCTTCCATGTCATAGTAGTTCGCGGCAATCTTTCGGTACCTCGGCGAACCAGAGCGATTGAGCTCCTCCAGCATGCCGACAATATTGATCCGCTCGCGACCGCCGCCCCCGCGCGTTCTGGATGAGATGCCCACCACCGTAGCCTGGCCCAGCAGAGCGTCCAACGCTCTGCTGGATACTTCCCGAACGAGGCGCTTCCGCCCGCTCGAGGTGCGGTGCGTGCACCTCCACAGTTCGCGACTTCGCATCCGTCACGAACACGTGCCTGTCGTTCACGACGTAGGTGGTGTTGGGTGCCGGATGGTTGAGGTCTGGGTTCGGTGTTCGCGACGGGCCGTAGTCGGTAACAACGTGCGTGACCTTCCCGGTTGCGTCGGTGTAGTAGGTGCCACGTCCGGCGACCTCGTATGCCGTGTTGGCCTCCAGCTCCACGCCTTTCGGAGGGAACTGCGTTCGGCTGCCGATCTTTCCGTCGAAGTCAACGCGACGCTCAACGGCCGGCGGAGCCCATTGCTTCGATGCGGCGTTTCCAGCTGGATTGGCACCCTGCTCGCCCGGGTCGGTAGTGCGCTCCGCCGCATCGACGCTACCCTCCGGACTGCGGGCCTCGTCTGCCACCTCGAGTGCAGGATCGGATCCACCGTCCGCGGCATCCTTCCGGCCCTGCCCAGCCATCGATGACTCACGAACGTCCGCATCCACACCCGCTCGAGCCGCAAGCGCATCCGGGTCTCCAGCACGGGTACCCGTGCTCCCGGAGTCCGCGACCTTCGACTCCGCGCCTGGACGGGACCCGGCGGTGGAACCGTTCCCGGCTGGCTCGTTCGCCTCCGTGCGCGGGGCCCCGCTCGGAGTTGCCCCGGATGTCTCGGAACCGCCCCCGTGGGACCGGGCCATGGAGCTCTGAGTGGTATTGCTGTCCCCGCGCCCGGCACCGGTGCCTGCCCCCTGCGCTCCGGGTGTCGGATCGGAGCCAGTTCGACGTCCCCGACGGCATCGGTGCGTCCCTGGGACACCTTCGAGCCACCCGCGAAGACCGTGGAGTTCTCACCGGAAAGACTCTTGCCGCCCGGGATCACGACGTCAGTACCACCCGGGGCTGTCCTGAGGTGCTTGCCACCGCGACCGCCCCGGACTGCTCGAGCAGCGCCTGTCGCGAGCTTGCCACCACCCGCCGCCAGCCCAGCACCGGGGATGAAGAACGAGCCGATGTTCAGCGCGGTTTCCGTCGCCGCGGCGACCGGGTCGTCCTTCCAGGTATGCCAGCCGTCTCCGCCAACGGCCGCCTCGCCCTCGTCCCAGCCGGCCATCGACCCCGCACCGACCGCGGCCGTGTGGTGCCGGTCCTGGATGAACTGCGCCGCCTGCGCCTCCGACACCCCCGGGACATACGCGAGATACGAGACCGGGCTCAACGTCACAGCCATCGAGCCGACGAAGTCACCCGCCCCGATCCACGACTGCTTCGCCGTCTGGCCCCGAGCAGTCGTGGGGTCGAAATCGACCCCGACCATCGAGGTCACCCCGATGATCCCGTTCTTGGCGAAGTTCCCGATACCGTGCCAGAACGACTCCTCGCAGTTGCGATTTTCTGCTACCGGGCTGCCCCACGGCATCGGCTCCGGGGAGTTCATGATCTGCTCGGCCGTCACCGCCGTGTATCCGGTCTCCACCGCCCCCATCTGCAGCACGTTGATACCGTTCGCACAGTTCGTAGCCGCCGTCGAGACCCGCTCGATCAGCCCCGCATACCGCCCCAGCAACTCCTCATTTCGCGCCGTCGCCGGCCCGTGCTCGCGCCAGGACACATGCTCGGTCTCGTACGAGATCGGACTGTTCCCCGAGTGCCGGCGTCGACGGCTCACCGCATGGCCGCTGCGTCGGCCTCGAGCTCCTCTCGCGGGTCGTCCTCCGTGAGGTGCTCGTCCCCGGCGACGCCGATCATGTCATTCAGATCGTCCATCCGGGCGCGACGCGTCGAGCTGTTGAGGATCTCCACGGCCCGGACGCCGTCGTCGGGACCGTGGTCGACGCTCCACCAGACCCCGTCCTCCCACCACAGCAAGTATCCCCACCAGTGCAGCGGGGAACCGTCCTCCTCGCGGGGAATGAACGGCAGCACCCACTCCGGGATCCCGGGATGCTGGTCCAGGCGCGGCTCCCCTCCCACCGTCTCCGAGTAATCACGGTCCACGCCGGTCACGACGGCGCGGTCCCCGTCCAGCAGGAGCAGATGCAGCCAGCTGCCTCCGCCGTCCTCGTGGTAGGCGCCGTGCGGCTCGACCCGGTCCCGCCTCGACACTCCGAACAGGACGGTCGAGGTGATCAGGAACCACCGGGCGGTGAGCATCACGTCGTCGAGCGGGGCGAGCTGCCGGATCACGATGTTCGTCACGCTCTCACGCTACCGACGAGGGGCGACGCGCGGGCGGCCGCGGCCGCAGCTGATGCGACGCGAGGCCGCCCGGTGCCCGACCGCCGGTTCAGGCTGCGGAGCGGGAGGCCTCCTGCGCGGCGTACAGCGCCTCGAGGTCGATCGGCTCCTGGTCGGCGTCGAGATCGACCACCGGCAGCGGGCAGTCGCCGAGGTCGCGGATCTCCAGCCGCTCGCCGCCCTGGTTCATCGACTGGTGGGCGATGACGCCGGGCAGGGTGCACCGGGCGGCCTGCCAGGCGTTGACCACGGGCTGGTGGCCGTCGGCCACGGCGCGGGCGAAGTCGTCGACCAGGAAGTGGTGGGCGCCCTCGTGGCCGTTGGGCAGGCCCTGGAACTCCCTCGGCAGGCGCGCCTGGTGATGCACCTGTGCGGCACCGGCGACGAAGGCCTCGCGCAGGGCCGGGGAGACATCGGCCAGGCGCGGATCGTCCAGGCTCATGGTCGAGCCGGTGGCGATCAGCGCGGTCACGTCCAGCACCCGCCGCTTGTCGTGCCAGTAGGTGGTCTCGATGGTCTCCTCGAAGCTGGATTCCTCGCCGAAGAAGCGGAACCGGGATTCGCGCTTGTGGCTGGGGTAGCCCACGCGGCGCAGTTCGTTGGTGCGGAAGGCGCCGCCGTTGTCCATCCCGAACAGGGCGAAGGCGTTGGAGACGTCGTTGTCGAACATCGAGACGTCCTTGTCGAACACGCCGTCGCCGCGGGTGTCGGGCCGGCCCAGTGCGGAGACCGAGGTGGCGTGCCGCTCCGCGATCACACCGAGGATGCCGCCGATGGAGTGGGTGGGGTACAGCAGCGGCGGGTAGGAGGCGGTGGCCCTCCAGTTCTCGCCGCCGGAGAATCTGTAGGCGTCGTAGAAGCCGAGGTCCATGTCGTGGACGTAGTCGCCTTCGGCGTAGAACACCTCGCCGAAGGCGCCGGTGCGGTGGATGCGGCGGGCCAGCACCACGGCGGCGTTGTACTGGCTGGTCTCGCCCATCATGTAGACCAGGCCCGTGCGCTGCACCTCCTCGGTGATCGCGCGGATCTCCTCCTCCTCGATGGCCATCGGCACGGCGGAGTAGACGTGCTTGCCGGCGCGCAGGGCGGCCAGGGCGTGCTCGCCGTGGGTCCAGCGCTGGGTGAAGATCGCGACCGCGTCGACATCGGAGTCCAGCAGCTCCTCGAGGGTGTCGAAGCGCTTGTCGAAGCGCACTCCACGTGCCTCGACCGCGTCGATCCGCTCGGGCACGGAGTCCACGGCGTAGAGCGCCTCGACCTCGGGATGGGCGGCGAAGAGCTCTGCGAAATGGGATCCGAACTGACCGATCCCGACGATGCCCAGCGTGAACGACATATTTCCTCCCTGAAATTAACTGTGGGGAGGAACGCTACGCCAGGTCTCGTCGGGGCGGCAAGCCCTCACCGGCAGCAGTTCCTCGCTAGAGGCGGCGCCAGCGCCCGGAGCGCCAGACATCGCGCCAGGGCGGGACCTCGCTGCCCTGCGCCGCCATCCTCCGTCGCAGATTCCGGCGCGTGATCAGCATGCCTGCCACCCCGATCGCGAGCAGCGGCAGCTGCACCGCGAAGGCCAGGCGGAATGCCTCCAGGTCGTAGTTCCCCTCGGGTCGCAGCAGGTCCAGCACCACCCCGATCAGCAGGATCGCGGTGAGCCCGCCGACGAAGCCGCCCATGATCACCACGCCGGTGGCGGTGCCGAGCCGGTGCCGGGCGAGGTCGGTGCGTGGGAAGTCGAAGCCGATGCTGCTGGCCGGGCCACCGATCGAGAAGCCGGAGACCAGCACGACCAGCAGCCAGATCGGGGCGGGCCCGGGCCACAGCACCAGGGCGAGCAGCGGCACCACGATGGTGGCCACGATCAGCAGCACCAGGGTGGAGCGGCGCAGCGGATGGCGCTGGGTGAGCGCGCCGATCAGCGGTCCGGCGACGACCGCGACCACCACCAGCACGGTCATGATCGCCGAGGCCGCGGGGCGGCTGAGCCCCTCCCCCGCGGTGAGGTACGGGTAGCCCCACATCATCGAGAAGGCGATGCCGGTGAACCCGGCGGTGAAGTGCGTGAAGAAGCCCAGCTGTGTGGAGGGATGGCGGAGGATCCGCGCGAGCACCAGCGGGATCCGGGTGAGGTCCTGCTTCACCCGGGGCCGCGGCGTCCCGGGCGGGCTCGCGCGCACCACCAGCAGGGCCAGCAGTGCCGCGACCGCGCTCACGGAGGCGGCCGAGGAGAAGGCCGCGCCCCAGCCGGCCACGGTCAGCACCGCGACGAAGGGCACGGCGGAGGCGATCTGACCGACCTGGCCGAGGATCCCGGTGAGCTGGGTGAGGATCGGCACTCGCGAGGCCGGGAACCATGCCGGGACCAGGCGCACCGCGCTGGAGAAGGTCAGCGCATCACCCGCGCCGAGGACGATGCGCGCCACCATCGCCACCCCCACCGTCTCGGTCTGGGCCATCAGCAGCTGCCCGGCGCCCATCAGCAGGGCCCCGGCGACCAGGGTGACCCGGGAGCCGTAGCGGTCCAGCAGCAGTCCGGCCGGGATCTGGCAGATCGCGTAGACGGCCAGCTGCAGCACCACGAAGCTGGAGACGATGGTCGCGGAGGCGCCGAACCGTTCGGTGGCCTCGAGCCCGGCGACCCCCATCGTGGTGCGCTGCAGCACCGCGATCGCATAGGCCGTCACCGCGGCGATCCACACCACGTACGCGCGGGTCCCGCCGAGGGCAGGAGGGCGTGCGGCGGGGGAGGTCATGGCGGTCCTCGGGGATGTCGGGGCGAGCAGGAGGCAGTCGGAGCGGACGCCTCGGGCGCCCTCCCCACGGCGGCAGGGCCCCGACCTGCCTCGAGACTATCGGCGACCAGCGCTTCCGGGTAGTGATGTCCCGTTCGTCACCAGATCGGCGGCGCAGCGCGCGATGGTCCGCGGGCAGCGGTGGCAGTCTCGGGGAGTCACGGCAGCGAGCGCTCGGACCGGCCCTGCGCTGTGCGTGCGGAGTCGAGTCGCACATGCCGGGGAGGACGGGCACGGTGCCGATCCGGGCTCGCCGTGAGGAGGCGATCGAGAAGCGGAAACCGTCTGCACCAGGTCAGCGACCGAGCGACAGGCGGTGTCCCCACGGCGGTGAGCACGGTGACCGCCAGGGCGGCCAGCAGCACCCCGGCCAGGACGTCATGGAAGTAGTGCACACCCACCGCGACCCGGCTGAATCCGATGAGTCCCGCGAGGGGCAGGGCGAGGAGACCGAGGCGCGGGGCCATGGACAGGACGGCGAGGGCGATGGCTGCGGAGATCGTGGCGTGGTTGCTCGGCCAGGACCAATCGGCGGCCTCGGGACACGCAGCGATCGTGGCGACGGTGAAGTGGTGACAGGGCCTCAGTTCGCTGAACAGGACCTTGAGGATCTCGCTGGACACGTAGGCCGCTATGACCCCGAACCCTGCGGCGATGCCTCGCGCCAGGTGCGTCAGCCCTCTGCGGCGCGCCCTCAGAGCCGCGACGGCGAAGAGGGCCAGCAGGCCCAGGATCCCGTACTCGGAGACCGCCGAGAAGAAGCTCTGCACCGGTCCCGGCAGGTGAGTGGACCACGCGACGGTGCCGCGGTAGGTCATTCCGCGCACGAGGAGCAGCACCAGTACGGCAAGTGAGCCTGCAGCAGCCACCCCGGCGATGAGGAGGGGTGGTGACAGGCGAGCGGCACGAGAGATCATGACAGCAATTCAGCCAGGACAGGGACGGGGGCGCATCCACCCCCGGGGGGACTCGAGATGCGCAGTATAGAACTCCGGGCGGACCGGTGGAGACTGCCGTCGATGATGGATGGCCCGGCCGGGCGCGGAGTGGTTCGGTGGGACCATGCACCCGCTCGCGCGCCGCCGCTGCCTCGCCCATCTCCTCGACTGCGCCGGATATCTCGGCATCGCCGCCGCCACGATCCCCGTCGGCGTCCTCCTGGCCACCACCACGGACCTGGGGTCCAGCCGGCTGTACGGTCATCTGGCCAGCGCGGTGCCGCCCGCGATCGCGACCGTGATCGCCGCCCGGGCGGAGTCCGGCCCGCACCGGGCCACCTGGGGCAAGCGCCGCCAGGGCCTGACCGTGCAGGCGGCCGACGGGACGGCGCTGGGCACGGGTCCGGCGCTGGCACGCAACCTCGCGAAGATCTTCCTCCCCTGGCAGCTGGGGCACGTCTGCGCCGTCGGCGCGGCCTGGGGCGGGTTCGAGGACGGGGACGCGCTCACCATCGGTGCGTCGATCGCGGTCTACCCGGTGATCGGGATATACGTGTGGACGGGTCTGCACGGCTCCGGGCGCGGACCGCACGACGTGCTGGCCGGCAGCAGCGTGGTCCCCCGCACCCCGGCGCCGGCGGCCGGCAGCGTCACCTCAGCACCATAGGCCGGTGCCGCGGGACGGATCGGCGCGGGATCAGCGCGGGATCAGCGCTCGCGCCACGCGGCACCGACGGAGATGATCAGGTCGTTCGCCTCCCGCTCGGCGATGGTGGCCCGCACGCCCTCGACGCCGTAGGCGCGCAGCACCAGGCCGCGGGCATCGGCGAACTTCGCGAACTCCGCGGTCCGCTCCCCCGTCGGGAAGTACACGAAGTTGCCCTGGCTGACCGGCAGCTCCCAGCCCTGGGCGGTCAGCGCCTGCAGCACCCGGGAGCGCTCCGAGCGGACCCACTCGGCGCGTCGCTCCAGCTCCTCCTGCACCTCGGGGTCCAGGCTCGCCAGCGCCGCCGCCTGGGCGGGGCGGCTGGCCGCGAAGGGGATCCCCACCTGACCCAGCGCCGTGGCCAGGCGCGGGTGGGCGACCGCGTAGCCGATGCGCAGACCCGCCAGTCCCTGCAGCTTGGAGAAGGTGCGCAGCAGCACCACGTTGCCGTGGCGGCGGAAGATCCCGGCGGTGCCCAGCACCGTGGCCGGGTCGTGGAACTCGCGGTAGGCCTCGTCGATCCCCACCACCACGTGGTCCGGGATGGTCGCGAGGAAGTCCTCGACCTGCTCGGTGGACAGGGAGGGGCCGGTGGGGTTGTTCGGGGTGCACAGCAGCACCAACCGGGTGCGGTCGGTGATCGCGGCGGCCATCGCCTCGAGGTCGTGCTCGCCGCTCGCCGTCAGCGGCACCTGCACCGGGGTCCCGCCGTGGCCGCCCACCAGCAGCGGATAGGCCTCGAAGGAGCGCCAGGCGTAGACCACCTCGTCGCCCTCGCCCACCAGCGCCCGCACCAGATCGGCGGTGACCGTCACGGACCCGTTGGACAGCGCGATCTGGGACGGCTCCACGCCGTGGCTCGCCCCCAGCGCCTCGCGCAGCGCGGTGCCGGCCGCATCGGGGTAGAGGTACATCTGATCCAGAGAGGCGATCACGGCCTCGCGCACCGCCGGGACCGGTGGGAAGGAGGACTCGTTGGAGGAGATCTTGAACCGGCGCATGCCGTCATCGGCCGCGGGCTTGCCGGGCACGTACACCGGCAGGTCCTCCAGGACGGGGCGCAGGCGGATGTTCTCGGAGGGTTCGGTCGACATGGCTCCCAGGGTACGGCTCAGCACCGCAGTGCGAGGCTCTCCTCAGCGACCGGCTCGGGCTCGGTGACGGGGACCATGTGCCCCGACCGGTGACATCGTAGGGATAACCCTGATGCGCTCCCCAGGGTCGGTGAGGACAATGGGGCCATGCGATTTCTCGGACACATCATCGTCACCGGCCTCGCGCTGTGGGTCACCGCCCTGATCCTGCCCGGCATGCACCTGGGCGAGAACAGCGCGACCGCGCTCACCCAGGTCCTCACCATCGGGGCGATCGCTCTGATCCTGGCGCTGATCAACACGATCATCAAGCCGATCCTGGAGTTCCTCACCTTCCCCATCACCTGCGTGACCCTGGGCCTGTTCCAGCTGGTCATCAACACGCTGATGCTGCTGCTGGCGAGCTGGGTCTCGGGTCTGTTCGACCTGACGCTCGAATTCGACAGCTTCTGGTGGGCGCTCGGGGCCGGCGTGATCATCGGGATCCTCTCGGCGATCGTCGAGGGCATCACCGGTCTCGGGGACGAGCGTCGCAGCCGCAGCCGCTCGATCGGTGAGTGAGATCGGCCGGTGACCTCCGCGGTCCGCGACGGGGACCTCCCGTCCTGGACCGCCCCGAATCTGGGAGAATGCGGCCATGGCTCATTCCTTCGCGGACATCACCCCGCAGATCGCCCTGACCCCGCTCGACGGCCGCTACCGCGCACAGGTCGCGCCGCTTATCGACCACCTCTCCGAGGCGGCGCTGAACCGCTCCCGCCTGGTGGTGGAGACCGAGTGGATGATCCACCTGCTCGACCAGCAGGTCATCCCGGGCCTGCGCACCCTCACCGAGGACGAGCGGGCCCTGCTGCGCGCCATCCCCGAGGACTTCGGCGCCGAGGGCATCGCCGAGCACGCCGAGATCGAACGGGAGACCGTCCACGACGTCAAGGCGATCGAGTACTTCATCAAGCGCCGCCTGGCCGGCACCTCGCTGGAGCCGCTGGCCGAGGTGGTGCACATCTACTGCACCAGCGAGGACGTCAACAACCTCTCCTACGCCCTGATGGTCAAGGGCGCGGTGGAGCAGGTGTGGCTGCCGGCGCTGCGCGAGGTGATCGCGGATCTCACCGCGCTCGCGAAGGACGCGGCCGAGGTGCCGATGCTCTCGCGCACCCACGGCCAGCCCGCCACCCCCACCACCCTCGGCAAGGAGATCGCGGTCTTCGCCTACCGGCTGGGCCGGCAGGAGCGCCGGATCGCCGCGGACGAGATCCTCGGCAAGATCAACGGCGCGACCGGCACGTATGCAGCGCACGCGGCGTCCGTCCCGACGGCCGACTGGGAGCAGCTCTCCCGCTCCTTCGTGGAGCATCTGGGGCTGACCTGGAACCCGCTGACCACGCAGATCGAGTCCCACGACTGGCAGGCCGAGATCTACGCCGACGTGGCCCGCGCCGGCCGGATCCTGCACAACCTCGCCACCGACGTGTGGACCTACATCTCGCTGGGCTACTTCCGCCAGCGGCTCTCGGCCCAGGGCGGCACCGGCTCCTCGACGATGCCGCACAAGGTGAACCCGATCCGCTTCGAGAACGCCGAGGCGAACCTCGAGATCTCCGCCGCGTTGCTGGACTCGCTCTCACAGACCCTGGTCACCACCCGGCTGCAGCGGGACCTCACCGACTCCACCACCCAGCGCAACATCGGCCCCGCGTTCGGGCACTCGCTGCTGGCGATCGCGAACCTGCGCAAGGGCCTGGCCGGCCTGGACGTGGACGCGGAAGCGATGGCCGCGGACCTCGAGGGCAACTGGGAGGTGCTCGGCGAGGCGGTGCAGTCGGTGATGCGCACCCTCGGCGTGCAGGGCGTGCCGGGGCTGGACAACCCCTACGAGCGGCTGAAGGACCTCACCCGCGGCCACCGCGTGGACGGTGAGGGGATGCGCGAGTTCGTGCGCTCGCTGGGTCTGCCCGCGGCGGAGCAGGAGCGGCTGCTGGCGCTGAGCCCGCACACCTACGTCGGCTATGCCGCGCAGCTCGTGGAGCACCTGGACGACAGCAGCGTCTGAGCCGTTCCGGCGGCCCCGCCCCGTCAGCCGATGGCGCGGGGGCGGAGGTCGATGGTCGCGATGACCGCCTCGGCCGGGGCGCGCAGCGCGAAGCCGATCGCCGCGGCGACGGTGGCGGGGCGCAGGTACTTCTCCGTCTCGTAGGCGCCGCTCTCTGCGGCGCGCAGCTCCTGCTGCATGTCGGTGTCCACCCGGCCCGGGTGCACCGAGCTGACCCGCACCCCATGAGCGGTCTCCTCCTGGCGCAGTGCATCGGTCCAGGCGCGCAGCGCGAACTTCGAGGCGGAGTAGGCGCCCCGCTCGCCCTTGGCGTTATAGCCGGAACCGGAGTTCACGGCGACGACCGTGCCGCGGGCCTCCCGCAGCGCGGGCAGCAGCAGCCGGGTCAGCTCCGAGACGGCGGTGACGTTGACCGCGAAGTTCCGCTCCCAGTCCGCGGCGCTGAGCTCCTCGACGGTGCCGTTGACCAGAATGCCTGCGCAGTGGACGAGTCCTGCGAGCCCGCCGGGCAGGTCCAGGGCGGCCACTGCGGCGGCCGTCGCCGCGTGGTCGGTGAGTTCCGCGACGACGGGCTGGGCCGAGGGCAGCTGCGCGGCCAGCGCGGCCAGCGCCTGCTCGTCGCGGCCGGCGAGGAGCAGATGATGGTCGGCGGCGAGCGCCTCGGCCGTGGCGCGGCCGATCCCGCGGTTCGCGCCGGTGATCAGGACGGCGGGGCGGGCGGAACGGGAAGCGGGCTGCTCGGTCGTCATGGCCCCGAGTCTGTCACGGCGAGGCGACCGCCACGGCGCAGGTGAGACCATGACGGGGTGGAGACGATGACACCGAGCCGGGCCTGGCTGCGCGCCGAGGTGCTGATCATCCTCGCGCTCTCGCTGGGGCGCAGCGCCGTGTACTCGCTGCTCTCCCTCGCCCAGGCCCTGGCGGCCGGGCCGCTGTCCGGGCAGTCCACCGCCCTGAACTCCTCGCTGCGGGAGAATCCCTGGCTGGACCTGCTCTATCAGCTGCTGTCGATCGTCTTCACCCTCGCCCCGGTGGCGCTGGTGGTGCTGCTGCTGGCGCTGACCGCCGGTTCCCTCCGTCAGGCACTGGGGGACCTGGGACTGGATCTCGGCCGGCCCCTGCGGGACCTGCTGCACGGCGTGCTGCTGGCGGCCGGGATCGGCGTGCCGGGCCTGGCGGTCTACTACCTGGGCCGTCTGGTGGGGGCCACGGTCGAGGTGATCCCGGCGGCGCTGGACACCCACTGGTGGACGCTGCCGGTGCTGGTGCTGCACGCGGTGAAGAACGCCGTGCTGGAGGAGGTGATCGTGGTGGGCTACCTGTTCCAGCGGCTCGAGCGGCTCGGCTGGTCACCGCGGCGGATCATCGTGGTCTCCGCCCTGCTGCGCGGGGCGTACCACACCTATCAGGGGGTGGGCCCGGGTCTCGCGAACCTGGTGATGGGGCTGGTGTTCGGGTACTGGTACCGCCGTACCCGGCGCACCCTGCCGCTGGTCATCGCCCACACCCTGCTCGATGTGTGCGCCTTCGTGGGCTATGCGCTGCTGCAGGATGCCCTCGGGCTGTGAGCCACCGGGAATGCGGTGCGGACCGCAGTCGCAGGCCGCGACCGCACGAACTATGAACTGGTCGGGTACTGGCGGCACAGCGATCAGTACGGTCATAGCGGCATACGCATCGCTCCTGCGCCAGGACCCGACCAGGTCATTGTGCGCGGAGCGGGCCGACGGCACGCACGACCCCCGCGCCGCCAGCTCCGCGGCCTCAGCCCCGCGCCGCCAGCTGCGTGACGCCAGCTCCGCGCCGTCGTTTCCGCACCGTCAGAGGATGTACGCCTCGCCCTCGCCGTCGGAGGTGATCGGCAGGCCCGACTCGAACCACTGATCCATGCCGCCGGCGACGTTGATCGCCTCGAAGCCGTTCGCGTTCAACCACTGGCTGACCTGGAAGCTGCGGCCGCCGCTGCGGCAGACGATGTACATCGGCTCATCGGTCTCGGGCAGCTGGTCGAGGTTCTCCATCAGCGTGCTCGCCGGGAGGTGCTGCGCATGCCCGGCATGGCCGGCGTCCCATTCGTTCTGCTCGCGCACGTCGATCAGGTGCGCGCCCTCGGGGATGGCGTTCGGAGCGACGTTCTCAAGAGTCATGGAGCCAGCCTAACGGCCCGCCCGTGCATACCGCCGCACCAGCGGCGAGGCCACCAGCACCGCGGCGATCACCAGCGCATAGGCGCCGAGCACGCCGGCCAGGTACTGCACGGCCATCCTCGGATCGCTGGGGGTGCCGCCGAGGACCGTGGTGAGCACCAGCAGGGCGGTGCCGGTCGCGACGAGCGAGCTCAGCGCCACCGGCACCGCGATCTCCGCGAGCCGGGCACGGTGCAGCTGGCCCACCTCGGCGCCGGCGATGTGCTGGGCGCGCAGCCGGGGGGCCTGGTCGATCACCCGGGCGGTCTGCGTGACGCCGGTGCCGACCGCGGCGAGCACCGCGGCGATCCCCAGGGTGAGCAGGCCGCCGGTGGTCATGGCGGTGAACATCATCGCCTCCTCGGGGTTGGTGGCCGTGCCGAGCGTGGCGATCATCGTCAGGAACCCGGCGATGACCAGGGCGAAGGTGATGCCCGAGACGGCACGCCAGCCGGCCCGCGGATCGGCCGCCAGCCGTCGCGCCCCCACCATCAGCGAGGGGACGGGGGCGAGCCGGGCGAGCACCAGCGCGGTGGCCCACACCAGGAACGGACCGACCACGTTGATCCCCGCCACGATCGCCGCGATGAACAGCACCATGATCGCGATCGCCGCCCCGGCGCCGTCCTCGCCCAGCAGCATCCCGCCGACGTTCATGAACACCACGAAGCCCACGATCAGCGCTGCCCACAGCACCACGCGCAGCACCGACATCCGCACCACCCGGGAATCGCGGGCCACTCCCAGCGGGCTGAGGACCACCCCGGTGAGGGAGACCGCGGCGGAGCCGGCGGCGATCAGTACCAGCGCGAGGACCAGCACGGGATAGGCCCAGCCGGGCAGCAGCAGGTCGGCGACCGTGAAGGGGGTGATCCCGAAGTCGAGGCGGGTCAGCGCCGGGGTCGCCGCCAGATGAGCTCCGAGACCGAGGAGCGCGCCGAGCAGCGACTGGGCGGCGACGTCGAGCACCGCCACCGAGCCGACCTGACCGCCGGTGCCGCCCACCAGGCGCATGGTGGCCAGGTCCCGCTCGCGCCGGGCCAGGGACAGCCGCGCGGCCGAGCCGCCGAGGCCGACGGCGCTGGGCACCAGCAGCACGGAGGCGATGAGTGCGCAGATCGCGAGGAACGGCATGATCGAGGCCTCGCCCGTCAGGGGGACCTCTCCCGCGGGGCTGCGGCCGACGAAGGCTGCGGCGCCGCCCAGCACGGTCGCGGTGAGGGCGGTGGCGGCGGCGAAGGCGATCACCGGCAGCACGTCGGCGAGCGCCCCGCGGCGCCGCAGCAGCAGGGGCGCGGAGGCGAGCAGGGCGCTCATCGCTCCGCTCCGGTGGAGCCGGTCTCGGCGACGGGGCGCACGAACTCCTGGGCGATCCGTCCGTCCTGCATGGTCACGGTGCGGCGACAGGCCGCGGCGACCGTGCCGTCATGCGTGACCATCACCAGAGCGGCACCGGTGTCCCGGCAGGAGTCCACCAGGATCTGCAGCACGGCCTGGCCGGTGGCCTGGTCGAGCGCTCCGGTGGGCTCGTCGGCGAAGACCACCGAGGGCCGTCCGGCCAGGGCTCGGGCGATCGCCACCCGCTGCGCCTGCCCGCCCGAGAGCTGGGTGGGGCGGCGGTCGTGCATGCCGGACAGCCCCAGGCGGTCCAGCCAGGAGGCCGCCTCGGCGGTGGCGGCGCGGCGGGAGGTGCCGCCGAGCATGCGCGGCAGGATCACGTTCTCCAGCGCGGTGAGCTCGGGCAGCAGCTGGCCGTCCTGGAAGACGAAGCCGAAGTCGCTGCGGCGCAGGCGGGTGCGGCGCCGGTCCCCCAGGCGCGCCAGATCGGTGCCCTCGTGCAGGACGGTGCCGGTGGTCGGGGTGAGGATGCCGGCGAGGATGTGCAGCAGGGTGGTCTTGCCGCAGCCGGAGGGGCCCATCACGGCGAGCGAGTCGGCGCGGTCGAGATCGAGGTCCACGCCGTCCAGGGCACGGGTGGTGGTGCCCCCGGTGCCGTAGGTCATGAGCAGGCCGCGGGCCGACAGCACCGGGGACGGGGTGACCGTCCCGGGCTGGGCGGGTTGCGGGGACGTGCCGGGAGGCGAGGACGCGAGCGGGCTGATGTTCATGCCACCCAGCCTCCGTGGCGGGGCCCCCGCCCCGCGTCCACCCCCGGAGCGGTTCTGTCCGCCATGGGTCAGACCATGGTCTGACCCGGGCATCCACCCGGCCGTGGCGCCCGCTGGTCACGGCCGCAGCACGCCGCTCAGCCGAAGCGGCCGGAGATGTAGTCCTCGGTCTGCGAGTTCGTGGGGTTGGTGAAGAGGGTGTCGGTGTCGTCGATCTCGATGAGGCGGCCGGGCCGGCCGGTGCCGGCGATGTTGAAGAAGCCGGTGCGGTCCGAGACGCGGGAGGCCTGCTGCATGTTGTGGGTCACGATCACGATCGTGTACTCCTGCTTCAGCTCATGGATCAGGTCCTCGATCGCGAGCGTCGAGATCGGATCCAGCGCCGAGCAGGGCTCGTCCATCAGCACCACCTCGGGCCGGACCGCGATCGTCCGTGCGATGCACAGCCGCTGCTGCTGACCGCCGGACAATCCCATGCCGGGCTTGTCCAGGCGATCCTTGACCTCGTTCCAGAGGTTCGCGCCTCGCAGCGCCTGCTCCATCAGCTCCTCGGAGGCCGAGCGGGACATGCGGCGATGGTTGAGCTTCACACCGGCCAGGACGTTGTCCCGGATCGACATGGTCGGGAAGGGGTTCGCCTTCTGGAACACCATGCCCACGCGGCGGCGCACGGTGACCGGGTCGACCCTGGGGTCGTAGATGTCCTCCCCGTTGATCTCGACCCTGCCCGTCGCGTAGGCGCCGGGGATCACCTCGTGCATGCGGTTCAGGGTGCGCAGGAAGGTCGACTTGCCGCAGCCGGAGGGGCCGATGAGCGCGGTCACCGAGCGGGGGCGGAGCTGGACGTCGACGCCCTGCACGGCGAGGAAGTCCCCGTAGAAGATGTCGAGGTCCTCGACGTTGATGGGCTGTGGGGCGGCCATCGGGAGTCCTTTCGGGTGGGGCGAGGGCTCAGCGGCTGAGCTTCGGGGAGAAGTAGTGGCTGATCAGCCGCGCGACGAGGTTGAGCACCATCACGATCACGATCAGGGTGAAGGCTGCGGCCCAGGCACGATCGATGTTGGTGGCGATCGAGCAGGCGTACACCTCCTGGGTGATCGGGTTCGTGACCGTCTCGCTCATGCAGTTCGCGCTGCCGGCGCGGTACTGCTGATTGATGAACGTGGGCAGCGTCGCCATGCGTCCGTCGAACATGTTCCAGTTCACCGAGGTCACCATGCCCACCGTGAGCAGCAGCGGTGCCGTCTCGCCGATCACGCGGGCGATGGCGAGGGTGATGCCGGTGGTCAGGCCTGCGATCGCGGTGCGCAGCACCACCTTGACGATGGTGAGCCACTTGGGCACGCCCAGCGCATAGGCGGCCTCGCGCAGGTCCATCGGGACCAGCCGGAGCATCTCCTCGCTGTTGCGCACCACGGTGGGGATCATCAGCAGCGACAGCGCGACCGCGCCCATGATGCCCATGCGCACGCTGTCGTCCGGCATCAGGGCGATGAACAGCGCCAGGCCGAACAGGCCGGCGACGATCGAGGGGATGCCGGTCATGACGTCCACCAGGAAGGTGACGCCGGTGCCGAGGGTCCGCTTCCATCCCTGGTCCGCGTACTCCACCAGGAAGATCGCGCTGAACAGGCCGATGGGGATCGAGATGAGCGACGCCCACAGGGTGATCAGCAGGGTGCCCACCGCCGCGTGGAACACGCCGCCCGCGTCGGCGCCGCCGATGATCCCGGACATCGAGGACGTCCAGAAGTCGAAGGGGTCGGGCCTGGCCGCGATCGCGCGGGTCAGTCCTCGGCTGACGACCTCCCAGAGCAGGGAGACCAGCGGGAACATCGCCACGGTGAAGGCACCGATCACCAGCAGGGTCATCAGGCGGTCCTTCGCCCAGCGGGGGCCTTCGCGCAGCAGCGAGTACGCCCAGCCCAGCAGCAGGTGCAGGACGAAGCCGACCATGATCGCGCCGGCGATCGAGAAGGCATCGAGGAGGGACAGGCCGGCGATCGCGACCAGCAGGCCGACGAGGCCGGTGAGGACCAGGTGGTACCAGGGCAGCCGACGCTCGTCGTGGGGACGACGCATCGGGGTCTGGTGCTGCACGGCGGTGGGGGTGCTCATAGGGGCCTCTCAGCTCGTCGGGCCGCTGCGGGCGACGATCCACCGGGCGATGGCGTTGATGAGGAACGTCAGCACGAACAGCACCAGACCGGTGAAGATCAGCAGGGACATCTCGACGCCGGAGGCCTCCGCCGACTTCGAGGCGATGTTCGCGGCGATCGAGTTGTGCCGACCCACCTCGAGGATGTGGAGGGAGAAGGTGGCGCCGGGGGCGAGGATCATCAGCACCGCCATGGTCTCGCCGAGCGCACGGCCCAGGCCGAGCATGGAGGCGGCGACGATGCCGCCGCGCCCGAAGGGGAGCACGACGGTCCTGATCGTCTCCCAGCGGGTGGCGCCGAGGGCGAGGGCCGCTTCCTCCTGCAGGCGCGGGGTCTGCAGGAACACCTCACGGGCGACGGCGGTGATGATCGGCAGCACCATCACGGCGAGCACCACCGAGGCGGAGGCGAGGTTGCGCATCGGGGCGGTGGGCTCACCGGCGAACAGCGGGATCCAGCCGAGGTAGGTGTTCAGGAAGAGGTACAGCGGCTCGAGCTCGGGGACCAGCCAGATCCCGCCCCACAGGCCGTAGACGACCGACGGCACCGCGGCGAGCAGGTCGATCAGGTAGCCCAGCGTCGCGGCCAGTCGGCGCGGCGCGTAGTGGGAGATGAACAGGGCGATGCCGATCGAGATCGGGATCGCGATCACCAGCGCGATCGCGGAGGCGAGCACCGTGCCGAAGACGAGCGGGAGTGCGTACTCGATCAGGGAGAACTCCGCGGTGCCGGAGAACTCCTGGCTCGCGAGGATCGCCGGCAGCGACTCCGTGGTGAGGAAGACCGCCACCGCGGCCAGGGTGAGGAAGATCAGCAGCCCCGAGCCGATGCTCAGGGACGAGAAGACCGAGTCGCCGAGGCGGCGTCCGCTGGTCGCCATCGAGGCGGGCGGAGCCTCACGCGGCTCCGACTCGATGTCAGCTGTGCTCATGGGGACCTTCCTCCGAGCTCACGGGACGGGGTGGGGCGCGGTGCCGGGCCCCGGCGACGCCGCCGAGCCGCTGGGGCCCGGCGGCACGCCGTCGTGCGGGAGCGGATCAGCCGACGGTGATGCCGTCGATCGCCGCCTGCGCCTCGGTGCGCAGCTCCTCGGAGATCGGGGCGGAGCCGGCGTTCTGCGCGGCGACCTGCTGCCCCTGCTCGGAGATCATGAAGGAGGCGTAGGCCTTGACCGCGTCACCGGTGGCGGCGTCCTCGTACGCGCCGCACAGCGCCAGGTAGGAGATCAGCACGATCGGGTACGTGCCGGCCTCGGTGGTGGTGCGGTCCAGCTCCATGACGATGTCGTTCTCCGCCCGGCCCTCCTCGCGCGGCGAGACGTCGACGGCCTTCGCCGCGGCATCGGCGCTGTAGTCCACGAACACCTCGCCCACCTGGATGGAGGCGGTCCCGAGGTTCCCGGCCTGCGAGGCGTCGGCGTAGCCGATGGTGCCGTTGCCGGCCTCCACCGTGGAGATCAGGCCGGAGGTGCCGTCACCGGACTGGCCGCCCGGGATCGGCCAGGTCTCGATCGGGCCGTGGGTCCAGACGTCGGGGGCGTTGTCCGAGAGGTACTCGGTGAAGTTCTCGGTGGTGCCCGAGTCGTCCGAGCGGTGGACCGGGACGATGGCTGTCCCGGGCAGCTCGACATCGGGATTGAGCTCGGCGATCGCCGGATCGTTCCAGGTGGTGATGGACTCGGCGAAGATCCCGGCGATGACCTCGGGCGAGAGGTTCAGGTTCTCGACGCCCTCGAGATGGAACACGACCGCGATCGGGGAGATGTAGACGGGCAGATCGAAGGCCTGCTCCCCGTGGCACACCTCGGTGGAGGCGGCGAGCTCCTCCTCGTCCAGGGCGGCGTCGGTGCCGGCGAACTTCACCTGGCCGGAGAGGAACTGCTCGCGACCGGTGCCGGAGCCGGTGGGGTCGTAGGTGACGGTGAGGTCGCCGCCCTCGGCCTGCACGAGGCCGCGGAACGTCTCGGTCCACGCGGTCTGCGCATTGCCCATGGAGGAGGCACCGGCACCGGCGAGGTTGCCGCTCAGCTCGGCGTAGCCGCCCCCCGAGGCTCCCCCGCCCTCCGGGGCCGCCGAGCCACCGCTGCTGCCTTCGGCGCTGCCGCCGCAAGCCGTCAGGGCGATGCCCGCGGCGAATCCGAGTGCGGCGAGCGAGACGAGCTTGTTCGTGCGAACGTTCACTGCGAGTCCTTTCGGGGCCGTGGGCCCGGAAGCTGTCCATCGAGGAGGTGTGGCAGCTCGGACGCTAAGGAGGGCAGATGACGGCCCGCCCGCTCACGCGTGAACGGCAGGTGAACTCCCCGAGGGGGGCACAGAACTCGCAGGTCAGGTGCTTGACACGAACAGGTCACGACTCGAGCCGCCGCCTCTGCGCGAGGTGACCTCCGCCACCGTCGGCCATGCCGTCGGCGAGGGGTGCGCCGGTGTCAGGCGGTGGCGGCCATGACCAGCCCGACGATCATCATCACGCCGTAGAGCAGCAGGAAGCACAGGGGGATCAGGCCCACCAACGACGTCACCAGGCCTGCGATGGCGAGGCCGCGGCCGCCCCTCGGGGCTGTCGCCGTGGGCGCGGTCTCCTTCATGCCCCTGGCCGAGAACCAGATCCCGATGGGTGAGGTGAGGCCGCCGCACATGGCCAGGCCCAGCAGCCCCAGCACGAATCCGGTGATCGCTGCGTTCGAGCTCGGCAGCGGGGCGGGGAAGGCCCCGAACTGCGGCGGCCCGACGGGGACCGGGCCCGCGGGGTGCGGGCCCGTCGCGTACGGGCCCGACGCATACGGGTCCGCCGCGTGCGGGTCCGACGCGTAGGGATCGGTCACGCCGTATCCCACCCCGGACGGGTCGTCGTGGTGCCCGCGCCGCTGTCCGTACGGGTCATACCCTCCGGAATGGTCCGGGAGTCCGTCGTCGTGCTCTGCGTTCATCTGGTGCGCATCCTTCCCCATGCCCTGTGCCTGTCCTGCCTGTGACGACGTCAGCCGATGTTCGGCAGATGCCGTTCGATCGCGACCACCCTGCCGTCGGCCGTGGTGTGCAGCAGCAGCGCCTCCCCGGCCGCCAGGTACGGATCCTCGTGCGGCAGTTCGAGGGCGACGCCCGGCTCGGCCACCGTCCGCACCGCGTCGATCACGGTGGTCAGCACCGGTCGATGCGTGCACACCACCGTCGGCCGCGCCTGCGCGAGCACGCGGTCGATCACGGCGGCGGTCCGTGCCGGGTGCTCGGCATGGCCCGTCTCGGTCAGCGCGTCCTTGGTGCGGATCTTCAGGCCCTCGACGGTCGCCAGCGGTTCGATCGTGGCGCGGCACCGCTCCCACGGACTGCTCAGCACGCTCGCCGGGTCGAAGGCGTCCAGCAGCGGCGGCAGTGCCCGCGCCTGCTTCTTCCCCTTCTTGTTCAGGGGTCGCGACGCCTCCCCCTTGCGCCACTTCGAGCGGGACAGCGCCGCGCCGTGCCGCTGGATGATGATCGGGGCGGTCTCCAGCTCGCCGGCCATGAGGTGGCGCCGCAGCGCCGCCACCGGCACCTGGTCGCTCTGCCGGGTCACCAGCTCCATGGCCTCCTCGAGGGGGACCCACCGGACCTCGTCGACCTCGCGGCGGCTCTTCGGCCCGGGCGCGATCTTCGCGCGGACGGTCGCTGCCCAGTAGTGCACCACCTTGCTGCGCCCGTCCGGCATCAGGTACGTGGTGGTCGGCAGGGGTCGCTGCAGGCGCACCCGGTAGCCGGTCTCCTCGGCGACCTCACGCACCGCCGCGGTGGGGGACGCCTCCCCCTGGTCCAGCTTGCCCTTGGGGATCGACCAGTCGTCGTAGCGCGGCCGATGGATCAGCAGCACCTGCACGCCCTCGCCCTTCTCGCGCCAGACGAGGGCACCGGCGGCGAGGACGGGAGGCGAGGAGCGGGGGGCGGCACCCACCGATCAGCCCCGTCCCGTCGCGCGCATCTGCACGTCGCGGCCCGCGACCGTGAAGCCCCAGGCCTCGTAGAGGCGCAGGGCCGGGGCGTTGTCCGCCTCGACGTAGAGCTCCACCCCGGGGACGCCGTCGGCCCGGAGGCGGTCCAGGGAGGTGGCCAGCAGCAGCCCCGCCACCCCGTGCCCCTGCACGGAGGGGTCGGTCGCGACCACATAGATCTCGGCATCCTGGTCGGTGGCGCCGGGGTGCTCGCGCTTGACCCAGACGAAACCGACGAGCTCCTCGTCCCGCAGCGCGACCAGCATGTCCTCGGCGTCGAACCATGGCTGGGCCAGCCGCTGCGCCAGATCCTCGCCGGTCATCGCCCCCTGCTCGGGGTGATCGGCGAAGGCGCGCGCGTTGACGCTCACCCAGCGCTCGGCATCGCGCTCCGCCGCGAAGGTGCCCAGGCGCAGGCCCTCGAGCGTCGAGGTGGGGATCGCCGGCAGCGGCGTCGCAGGCGCGAGCTCGCGATGCAGCGTGAGCAGGTACCGGCTCTCGGCGAGACCGGCGGCGCTCAGAAAAGCGAGGGACCCCTCGAGGGCACCATGCGCCCAGACTCCCGCGTCCGGTCGCAGCGCGAGCGCCTCGTGCAGCAGGGCGGTGCCGTGTCCGCGCCTGCGGTGCGCGGGATCGACCATGCCCTGGACCGTGCCGTCGGCCAGCACGCTCGCGTACCCCAGCAGGTCACCGGCCTCCTCGACCAGCAGGTGCTGAGCGCTCTCGCCGTCCAGGGCGAGCAGGGCGGCCTCGTCCAGCGGCGAGGCCCCGTCATGCTCGGTGACCGTCGTGAGCAGTGCGCGGATCATCGTCCGACGGGTGGGCGGCAGCGCGGCCGTCGTGATCATGAGATCCTTCCGGGACTCGAGGAGGAGACGGACCCGTGCACAGCATGTGGCCGTGCCCCGGGGGTCGAGTATGCCGTCACCAGCGGGCACTCGTAGACTGCCACTGTAGCGCCCGCCGAACACCTCTCGTCGGTGCGGCCAGAGACCGGATTCGACGACTCGCGAGGAGCGCCTGTGACAGTCCCCGAGCGCGCTCCCCTCGGCGCTGCCCTCGCGCTCCTGCTGGCCGTGGTCTCGCTCACGGGAGCCCTGTCCCCGGTGCTGATGGCCGCCTCGCTGGCGCTGCTCGCCCTGCTCATCGGCATCGCCTGGCCGGGACTGCTCGAACTGCCCTCCCCCGGCGGCACCCGCGCGGTGGTGGCCGGCACGGGCATCGTCGCCACCCTGGTCACGGTGCTGTCCCCGGAGCGCATCACTCCGATCTCCGGGGTGGTGATGGTGTGCGCGAGCGGGGTGCTCGCCGCATTCGTGCACCAGATGGTCCGCGCGGAGCGCCGCGATCTCACCGCCTCGCTCACCGGCACCGTCGCCGGGGTCTTCGTGGCGGGGATCTCCGCCTGCTGGATCATCGCCCAGAGCGCCGCCGTGGAGGCCGGGACGACCACCATGATCACCGCCATCGCCGCGGGGCTCGCGGCGACGCTGCTGGTGAACTCCACCCCCCTTCCCCAGATGCCGCGATTCCTGCTGTCCGCCCTGACCGGCGTGGGGGTGACCATGGTGCTCGCGGTCTCGCTGGCCGGGCTGGGGGCCGCGCTCGCGGCGGCCATCGGACTGGTGACCGCGATCGGTGCGAGCTGCGCGCACCTGCTGACGGGCTCCTCGCTGGTCGCCAAGGAGCCGGTCCCCTCGCTGGCCGTGGCCGCGGTCCCGGTGGCGACGGTCGGGGTGGTCGCCCACCTGGTGGTCGTGCTGCTGCCCTGAGCCCGGGCACGGGGGACGACAGGACCGACCGCACCCGCCCCTCACGCCCGGACCGGTGGTCCCGGGTGACCTCGAGCGTGCCGCCCCTGCACCCGTGGTGGGAGCGATAGACTCTGCGGCATGTCCGCCATGTCTCTGTTCTTCCTCATCCTCGTCATCCTGGTGGGGCTCGGCACGCTCGCCTTCGCCGTCCTGGTGATCTCGCGCCTGTTCGATCGCTGAGCGTTCCGCAGCACCGATGCCCATCACGCTCGACACCTCGCTCCCGCCGTCCCTGTACCCGCTGGCCTGGCTGCTCGGCAGCTGGCAGGGCACCGGCGCGCTGACCACGGCGGATCCCGACGCCCCCGACGTCCGGATCGAGCAGCAGCTGGTCTGCAGCGCTCGTGAGGACGGCACCATGGAGTGGCGCTCCACGATCCACCGGATCGACGCCCCCGCCCCGCTGCCGCCCACCAGCGCCTTCGCGCGGGACGAACCCGAGACCCCCGCGGGAACCGGTTCCGGCGAGCGCACGCTGCTGCACCGCGAGGACGGCGTCTGGACCGTCGGCGAGCTCCTGCCCGGCCAGGACCGGGCGGCCGCCGAGGCGGCACCGCCGGGCAGCCCGGGCAGCTTCCTGTCCCACCGCCTCGAGGCGCACCTGACCCGTCGGGACGCACCGGCCGAGCAGTGGGCCGGCGAGGTGCGCGGACCACGGGTGCAGCTCGCACTCGGCTCCCCCGACGGCGAGATCGCCGCGACCCGCATGTTCGGCTATGTCAGCGGCCGCCTGATGTGGCTGTGGGAGCACCGCCTGCCCGTCCCCGACGGGGCCCCCGACGAGACGGCCCTGACCCCCTACCTGTCCCTGGAGATGCACCGTGTCTGATCCTGTCCGTGATGTCCGTCCCCTGCTGCGCGAGGGCGCGGTGCTCGGCGACGGTCCCGATGCGGCGGTCCCCGCCCACTACGGCGCGCCGCTGCGCGAGCAGCGGCATCTGCTCGACGGCACCGCGGTCGTGGACCTGGGCCACTTCGAGGTGCTCGAGGTGCGCGGAGCGGACGCCCGCAGCTGGCTGACCACCGTCACCACCCAGGACCTCGCAGGCACCCCCGTCGGCGCCTCCGCCTCACTGGCCGTGCTGTCGCCGCAGGGCCGGGTCGAGCACCTGGCCTCCGCCGTGGTGGTGGACGAGGACGCGCTGCTGCTGGTGCTGGACGCCGGCCACCGCGCCGGGCTGCGCCGCTACCTGGAGATGATGCGCTTCGCGGCGCGGGTCGAGCTGACCGACCGGGACGACCTGCGCGTCCTCGGGGCCCTCTCCCCCGCCGCCGAGGTGCTGCCGCAGCTGGGACTGCCGGACCCGGCCGCCGTCTGGTCCGAGCCCTGGCCCGAGGTCGCCCCCGGCGGCGTCGCCTACGGCCCGGACCCCGAGGACCCGGTGGGCGCGGTGCTCACCCTCCTCGACGCCGCGGCCCTGACGCAGCTGCCCTGGCGCGGTGAGCACCTGGCCGGGATGAGCTCCTGGGAGGCGCTGCGGATCGCGGACCATCGAGCCCGCGCCGCTCGCGAGGTCGACGAGCGCAGCATCCCCCACGAGCTGGACCTGCTGCGCACCACCGTGCACACCACCAAGGGCTGCTACCGCGGGCAGGAGACGGTCGCCAAGGTCCTGAACCTCGGCCAGCCGCCGCGGCGCCTGGTCATGCTCCATCTCGACGGCTCCCAGGACGTGCCGGCCGCCGCCGGGGGCGAGGTGCGCCTGGGCGGGTCCGACGGCAAGGTCGTCGGCACCGTCACCTCTGCCGCGCTGCACGCGGACCAGGGTCCGATCGCGCTGGCCGTGGTGCGCCGCGCCGTGCCGGTGGACGCGTCGCTGTCGGTGCAGGTGCTGCTCGCACAGGCCGACGGCGAGGGCACCTCGATGTGGCTCGACGCCTCGCAGGAGCCGATCGTGCTGCCCCGCGAGCACGGCGCCCGGCCGGCCACCGCCAAGCTCTGACCCGCCGGACCGGCGCCGGTCTCCACGGCTCCCTCACGGAGCCTGCACCGCATGCCGTCGCGGTCTGCGCTGTGCGGTCACCGGCGACCTGGAAGAATGGCGAGCATGAGAGCTGAGGGCGACCAGGAGGACTGGACCCGACATCGTCGGGAGGTGTTCGAGACCAAGGAGCGGGCCCTGCGTGCCGCGCGCGAGGCCGAGCACGAGAAGGCCACCGCGATGATCCGCGAGGGCGTCTCCCGGTTCGAGCACGCCGGCATCCCGCCGGTGCCGCTGCGCGCCCGCCCGTACCGCGGAGGGGGCACCATCCGCACCTCCCTGATCGGCTGGTACCTCAAGCAGGACCGCTCCCTGGCCGTGGACCGCGAGGGCCGCTACTACGTGATGCGCGTCGACGGCGGGCTGCGGTCCCGGCTGCAGGGTGCGACCCCTGCCCCGGGCCCTGCACCGCTGATCGTGGGGCGCGGCGCCCGCGACGGGGACACCTTCCGGCTCGAGGAGCTGCTGGAGATGCGCCTGCAGGATCCGGTGCCGGCATGAGACCGACCCCGCCGCCGACCCCGCAGTCGGGTCCGCCCCTGATGCCGACCACGTCGATCCCGGTCGTCGAGCGGGCGCGCGACGCCGTGCGCGACTGGTTCGTCCAGGGCGTCTCCCGCGGGCGCGGCGACGCGCTCACGGTGGGCCGCGCCGCCCTCGCCGCCAGCCTGGCGTACCTGGTCAGTTCACTCCTGTGGGGTCACGAGTACCCGTTCTTCTCCGCGATCGTCGCCTTCGTCATCATCGGCTTCGGCATCGAGAAGAAGATGCGCAAGATCGTCGAGATGTCCTGCGGCGTGCTGCTCGGGCTGGCGCTGGGCGAGCTCGCCCGCGGCCTGCTCGGCTCGGGGACCTGGCAGATCCTGGTGGTGGTGTTCGTGGCCGGGATGCTCGCCCGCCTCATCGACTCCAGCAAACTCTTCGGGTTCCAGGTGGCGATCCAGTCGCTGCTGGTGATGATCATGCCGATCACCCCCGCGATGTCGCCGGGCGGGCGAGCGCTGGACGCCGTCACCGGGGTCAGCGTCGCCATCGTCATCCACCTGCTGCTGTCCGGGGATCCGCGCCGTCTGCAGAGCCGCGCCGCCGCCGCCTTCTACCGTGAGCTCGAGGGCACCCTGGTCAACCTCGCCCTCTCGGCACGCAGCGGTGACCGCAGCATCGCGCAGGCCGCTCTGCGGAAGGTCCGCGAGGTCTCCCAGAAGTACACCGACGAGTGGAAGCTCGCCAACGACGTCGCCGACGAGATCTCCACGTTCGCCCCGTCCGGTCTGCGCCACGCCGACGACGTGAGCCGCCTCCAGCACCTGCTGGTGGGCTCCGACCGCGCGATGCGGAACATGCGGGTGATCGCCCGGCGTCAGGTGCAGTTCCTCGACGCGGTGAACGGGGACGCGCACTCCACGCTCGCCGACGCGCTGCTGGCCGCCCGCGATGCGATCCTCGAGCTCAGCACGGCGGTCTCCCACGAGGACGTGGACTTCACCATGGCCCGGCGGAAGCTGCGCCTGTTCGGCTCCTATCTCTCCCCCGAGATGCTGCTGCGCAACGACGAGGGGAAGCGCCCGGGCCGGGCCGGGCACTTCGAGGGCGTCACCCTGACGGTCCAGCTGCGCTCGCTCGCGATCGACCTGCTGCAGGCGACCGGTCTCAGCGCTGCGGAGGCGAAGCAGTTCCTGCCCAGCCTGGTGGTCGCCGCGGACGGTGACGCGATCGGCCCCCGCCCGATGACCATGGAGATGCGGGCGCTGGAGCCGCAGGCCACCACCGAGGCGCTCGAGCTGCTGATCACCGACCGCTCCGATCCGGACCGCCGCTGAGCCGGTGACACCCGGCTTCCGGGATCCGGGATCCGTCCAGCCACTGCCCGTATCCTGGTCCGATGATCGCCCTCATCCAGATGTGGATCTTCCTCGTGCTCGCCGTGGCCCTGCTGGCCGTGGAGATCTGGGCACTGGTGAACGCCCTGCGCTTCCGCCCCGACGCCTACACCGCGGCCGGGAAGCGCAGCAAGACCTTCTGGGGCATCCTGACGGGCGTCGCCGTGCTGCTGGGCTTCCTCTCGCTCCCCTACCCGGTGGGTCGGGGCAGCTCGATGCTGTTCATGATCGCCGCCGTGGTGATCGCCGGCATCTTCCTGGCCGACGTGCTGCCCGCGCTGAAGCGGGTCATGGGCCGCGCCCAGGGCAACCGCTGGTGAGACCCGGCTGGTGAATCCCACCCGTCCGTGAGCGGCCGCGCCCGGCCGGCGCAGCCACGAACAAGGCCCACCGGATCACCACGTGCCGCGCCGCCGCCCAGGTGTCGATGCCGGGGCACTGGTGTCGAGGCATCAGTGCCCAGGCGTCGGTGCTCAGCGTGACCCGAGCTTCGACCGCGTCATGGACGACATCGGACCCCGGAGCCGAAGCCCCGGGGTCCCGTCATATTGCCGCTCGCACGCTCGCAGTGCGTCGATCAGGCCCTGCCCACTCGCCTGATCTTCTGCCGCTCGCACGCTCGCAGTGCGTCGATCAGGCCCTGCCCACTCGCCTGATCTTCTGCCGCTCGCACGCTCGCAGTGCGTCGATCAGGCCTGGTGCGTGCCGGCCGAGCGGAGGTTCTCGCAGGCCTCGACGACGCGAGCGGCCATGCCGGCCTCGGCCTTCTTGCCCCAGGCGCGGGGATCGTAGGCCTTCTTGTTGCCGACCTCGCCGTCGACCTTCATGACGCCGTCGTAGTTCTCGAACATGTGCGAGACCGCGGGGCGGGTGAAGGCGTACTGGGTGTCGGTGTCGATGTTCATCTTGATGGTGCCGTAGTCCAGCGCCTCGGAGATCTCCTCCTCGGTGGAGCCGGAGCCGCCGTGCATGACCAGGTCGAACGGACGCTCCTGGCCGTACTTCTCGCCGACGGCCTTCTGGATCTCGTCCAGGACCTTCGGGCGCAGCTTGACGTTGCCCGGCTTGTACACGCCGTGGACGTTGCCGAAGGTGAGGGCGGTCAGGTAGCGGCCGCGCTCGCCCAGGCCGAGCTTGGCAGCGGTCTTCAGGCCGTCCTCGGGCGTGGAGAAGAGCTTGTCGTTGGAGACGTTGGCGACCACGCCGTCCTCTTCGCCGCCGACGACGCCGACCTCGATCTCGAGGATCTTCTTGGCCTCGACGGACTTCTCGAGCAGGCGCTCGGCGATCTCGAGGTTCTCGTCCACCGGCACCGCCGAGCCGTCCCACATGTGGGACTGGAACAGCGGGTTCAGGCCCTTCTTCACGCGGTTCTCGAGGTCCCACTCGATCAGCGGCTCGACCCAGGTGGGCAGAACCTCCTTGGCGCAGTGGTCGGTGTGCAGCGCGACGTTGATCGGGTAGTTCTTGGCCACCGCGTGCACGTACTCGGCGAGCGCGATGGAACCGGCGACCCGGTCCTTGATGGTGGAGCCGGAGAGGTACTCGGCGCCGCCGAAGGACACCTGGATGATGCCGTCGGAGCCCGCCTCGGCGAAGCCCTGGAGGGCGGCGGTGGCGGTCTGCGAGCTCGAGACGTTGACGGCGGGGTAGGCGAACTTTCCGGCCTTGGCCCGGTCGATCATCTCGTTGTACTGGTCCGGGGTGACGACTGCCATGGGGCATTCTCCTTCGCTGAAGCAGTGGGCGACGGCCGGCGGTGAGGAGCACCGCGCAGGGCCGTCCGATCGGACCCAGTGTCCCACAGCGATCCTGGTCCTTCCCGCTCGGAGGTCCCCCGTGGACGCCCGGCTCAGCGCAGCGGGCCCGCGGGCACCTCGGCGTGCTGCAGGATCCAGCTGTGCATCGCGATCGCGGCCGCCGCGGCGACGTTGATCGAGCGGGTGGAGCCGAACTGGGTGATGCCGACGACGGTGTCCGCAGCGGCGAGGATCTCGGCGCTCACGCCGGGACCCTCCTGCCCCACCACCAGCACGGCATTGCGCGGCAGCGGGGTGCGCTCGATCGGCTGGGCCCCCTCGACCAGGTCGATGGCGATCAGCGGGCGGCCCTGCGCGCGGGCCCAGGCGATGAGATGCGCGGCATCGGGGTGGTGGATCTCGTGCTGGTAGCGGTCGGTGACCATGGCGCCGCGGCGGTTCCAGCGCCGTCGGCCGACGATGTGGAAAGCGGCGACGGCGAAGGCGTTGGCGGTGCGCACCACCGAGCCGATGTTCGCGTCGTGCTCGAGGTTCTCGATCGCGACGTGCAGGTCGTGGCGGTGCTCGTCGAGCTCGGCGATGATCGCTTCTCGCCGCCAGTACCGGAAGCGGTCCTCGACATTGCGACGATCGCCGGCGGCGAGCAGCGCCGGATCCAGGCGCGGGTCCTCGGGCCACGGCTCGGGATGGGGACCGACGCCGACCTCGCGGGCCCCGTCAGCGGCGGCGCTGCGGATCTCGTCGTCACCGGCGGGCGAGGTCACCGGTCCTCGCTGTGCTCTGCCGGGCTCTCCGTATCGTCGGCATCCTCCGCCGCGAGCTCGTCGAGATACTGCTGGTCCGGGTCCGGCAGGCCGAGCGCACGGCGCTTGCGCTCGCGCAGGATCAGCCTGACCACGAACACCACGATCACCAGCGCCACGATCGCGTAGGCGACGTTGGAGAAGACGTCGGTGTACGGCTCGATGACCGTCCAGTTGCTGCCCATGTAGTACCCGATGGTCAGGAAGATCGAGTTCCAGATCGCGCTGCCTGCACCGGTGAGCAGGGTGAACATCCCGATCGGCATCGCATACAGGCCGGCCGGGATCGAGATCAGCGATCGGATCCCCGGGACGAAGCGGCCGAAGAAGATGGCCTTAAAGCCGTGGCGGTCCATGAAGTCGACGGACTTGTCGTAATCCCCCACGTGCACCAACGGCAGCCGGATGACGATCTTCCGCAGTCTCACCGGGCCCAGCAGCCGGCCCAGGCCGTACAGCATCCAGGCACCGATGAGGGAGCCCGCCACGGAGGCCAGCAGCATCACCGGGTACGTGTTGTTCGGGCCGGCGGCCGCCACCCCGGCCAGCGGCAGGATCACCTCGGAGGGGATCGGGGGGAAGACGTTCTCGAGGAAGATCAGCAGGAAGACGCCCAGGGCCCCGAGGCTGTCCATGGTCTCGACCGCCCAGTCGACGATGTTCATTCAGGCTCCTGCCGAGATGCGATCAGAGGGGACTGCATGCTGGTGGGCGACGCATGCCACGGAGGCCGTGCAGGCCGGTGCGGCGGACCGTCGGGGTGCCGTGCGTCCGCGCCCATCGTAGGCGGCGCAGGCCTGCAGCACCGTCGCGGCTGCTCAGGGGTGAGCCCCTCGGGCGCTGGCCGGAGTCCGGTTCAGATCTCCAGTTCGGAGATGTCGAATGCGGAGAGGTAACGGTGCCCGGCGGCCTCGACGGCCTCCCGGGAGGCCTCGGAGCGGTGGACGATCACGGCCACGGCGGCGATGTCGGCGCCGGCCTCGGCCAGAGCCTCGCAGGCGGTCAGGACGCTGCCGCCGGTGGTGGAGGTGTCCTCGACAGCGACCACCCGACGACCGGTCACCTCCGGACCCTCGATGCGTCGCTGCAGGCCGTGGGCCTTGTTCGCCTTGCGCACCACGAAGGCGTCCAGATTCTCGAGAGTCTCGTCGGCCGCCGAGGCGTGCAGGATCGAGGTCGCCACCGGGTCGGCACCCAGGGTCAGCCCGCCCACGGCCTCGACGCCGGGGACCAGACCCTCGCGGCGCAGCAGGTCGAGCATCACGCGGCCCACCAGCGGGGCGGCCTCGTGGTGGAGGGTGATGCGGCGCAGATCGACGTAGTGGTCCGCCTCGGCACCCGAGGACAGCACGACGTGGCCACGGACCACGGCGAGATCCCGGATCAGCTCGCGCAGACGCTCACGAGCGTCCTCGAGGGACAGGGACTGGGCAGGAGCGGTGCGGGAATCGGCCATGCGGTCAGAATAATGGACGGGGCCGAGGCTCTCCGCCACGCCCGACGAGCGGCCCCGTCGGGGATCGGCCGGGCCGAGCGGAGGGGTCATGCCTCGTCGTCCTGCTGCCAGGGCGCGCGCAGGTTCCGTCGCGAGGCGCTGCGACGGGAGCGCTGCACGGACCGGGCTCTCAGGCGCCGGTACCAGTCGGGGGAGGTGAGCGCGCGCACCAGGGGTCGCGGGGCGATGCGGCCGACCCCGCCGGCGGTGCGGTACTTCACCGACGGGATCGACAGCACGACGCCCCTGGCCGTGTCCTTGAGCGCCTGCTCGACGACGTAGGGGGCCTTCAGCCAGGTGATCCGCGGCAGGCCGTCCATCGCCATCCCCGCGCGCTCGTGGAACTCGGTCTGCACGAAGCCGGGCAGCAGCGCGGTCGCGGTGACCCCGGTGCCCTCGAGCTCCATCGCCAGGGACTCGGTGAACACCGTGACCCAGCTCTTCGAGGCCGCGTAGGGGCCGGCGGTGGTGTAGCCGGCGAGCGAGCTGACGTTGAGGATCGCGCCGCGACGGCGCTGGACCATCGTGCGGGCCGCGGCGTGGGAGAGTACCAGCACCGCTCGCATCAGGGTGTCCAGCTGCTTCTCGTGGTCCTCGATGCCGACCTCGAGGAATCCGCCGCGCAGACCGTATCCGGCGTTGTTGACCAGCAGCTCGACCCGGTCCACGGGGTCGGTCAGTCGGCTCGCGACCCGCTCGAGCTGCTCGCGCTCGGAGAGGTCCGCGGGGAGCACCTCGACCTCGACCTTGTGGACGTCGCGGATCTGCTCGGCGACGGCGCGCAGCCGATCCTCGTCGCGGGAGACCAGCACGAGATCATGCCCTGTCCCGGCCAGCTGCCAGGCGAATTCGAGGCCCAGTCCGGAGGTGGAACCGGTGACGAGTGCGCGCGCCATGTCGTGAGTTTACGACGGTCCGAGGATTTCGGCGTGCACCCGTGGTCCCCCGTAGGATCGGAGCATGCGCATCGCGACCTGGAACATCAATTCTCTGCGTGCCCGGATGGATCGGGTGCTCGACCTCCTCCAGCGGCACGAGGTGGACGTGCTGGCCCTGCAGGAGACCAAGGCCAAGCCCGAACAGCTGGACCTCTCGGCCTTCGAGGCGGCCGGGTACGAGGTCGCCGCGCACGGACTGAACCAGTGGAACGGCGTGGCGCTGTTCTCCCGTGTGGGCCTCACCGATGTGCGCACCGAGCTGCCGGCCGTGCCCTCCTTCCCCGAGGACGGGACCGGGGTGGTCGAGGCGCGGGCGCTCGGCGGCGTGGTGGGCGAGGGCCTGCGGATCTGGTCGCTGTACGTCCCCAACGGCCGCGAGATCGACCATCCGCACTACGCCTACAAGCTGCGCTGGTTGGAGGCGCTGCGCGCCGAGGGGACCCGGGAGCTGGCGGCCGACGCGGACGCGCGCGTCGCCTTCGTCGGCGACTTCAATGTGGCGCCGCTGGACGAGGACGTGTGGGACATGGAGGCCTTCGAGGGGAAGACCCACGTCACCGAGCCCGAGCGCGCCGCCTTCCGCTCCGTCGTGGACGCGGGCTTCGCCGACGTGGTGCGCGGGGACCATCCCGGCCCCGGCGTCTTCACCTACTGGGACTACCAGAAGCTGCGCTTCCCCAAGCGGGAGGGGATGCGCATCGACTTCGTGCTCGGCTCCCCCGCAGTGCAGTCGGCGGTGACCGGATCGTTCATCGACCGCGAGGAGCGCAAGGGCAAGGGCGCCTCGGATCATGCCCCCGTGGTGGTGGATCTGACCTTCTGAGCCGGTCCCCGAGGAGCCGTTCCCGGGCGCCTGCAGGGCGTGCCCGGGACAGCGCCGGGCGGGCGCACACAAAAATGGAGCGGCGTCGCGATCTCTCGCGGCGCCGCTCCGGACGAGCCGTCTGCATCGGGATCAGGCGTACACGCGATATAGCTGCGGTGGCGCTTTCGACGCCTCACAGCCGGTCCGTTGCGGGGACCAGTCGTACGTGGGTTCCGATGCCGGTATTCGTCATTGTGCAGATCACACTACGCGCTTCATGAGGGGTGCGCAAGGACCCTGGCGCCGCTGACCGTTCCTCCCCAGCAGCGGGTTGTCCACCGCTCGTGCATGCCTCTGTTCCGCCACCCCCGGCGCGGCCACGATGGCTGCATGACCAGGACGATCATTCCCTCGACCGCCGCTCAGTCCGGCGTGCCCGGGCTCTCGGACACCACCGTCCCCACCGAGCCCTCGCACAGCCCAGGCGCCACGCAGCGTCGCCGGCGCTCCTCCTTCCCCGCTCCGGGACGGGCCGGCGCCGCCCCCGCGGCCGGGGGCCGTCCGGCGGCCTGCTGGGCGGGCGCCGACGGGATGCTGAGAGAGCTGGTCCTGGACCACGCCACGGCCGTCGGCCTCGACCTGCTCGACGAGCCGGGTGAGGCGGCCACGGTCTGCACGGTGATCGATGCTGCCGAGCTCGCCGCGGGGCGCCGCTCGTTCGGCCGTGGCGGCACCCCGCTCCTGGTGGTGACCGACTCCCCCGACGTCCCCACCGCACTCTGGTCGGCCTCGCTCACCGCCGGCGCCCGGGCGGTGCTCCCGCTGCCCGCCGCGTCGGAGGAGCTCCTGTCCCGGCTCGCCGAGCTGGCCCGGCCGCGCTCGACCGCGCTCCTGCTGGGAGTGGTCGGCGGCTGCGGCGGGGCGGGCGCCTCCAGCTTCGCGGCCCGTCTGGCGGCGGCGGCGCGCGCTCAGGGACCGAGCACCCTGGTCGATGCCGATCCCCTGGGCGGCGGTGCGGACCTGCTGGTCGAGGCTCCGGCGCTGGAGGGGATCAGGTGGCGGGAGGCCGCGGATCTGGGGCCCGACGACGGGGAGGCGCTGCATGCGGGCCTGCCCCAGGTGGACGAGGTGCGGCTGCTGGTCGCCGGTGAGGACCCCGGCCCCACGGAGCAGACGCTGCCACCGGTGCTCTCGGCGCTGTCCGTGCTGGGCGGGACGGTGGTGGTGGATCTCGGCCCGGCGCTGGTCCCGGCGGCGGCGGAGCATCTCGACCAGCTGCTGGTGGTCGTCCCCGCCACCGATCATGCGGTGCGCGCGACGGCGCGCAGACTGCGCACTTGGCAGCTGCCCAGCGGGCTCGCGCACGCCGTGGTGCGGCGCAGCGGCCCGCTCGGTGCCGGTGAGGTCTGCGAGGACCTCGGCCTCCCCCTGGCCACCTCCTTCCGCGACTGCCCGCGCGGCGCCGTGCCGCTGCTGGACGTGCGCAGGCGCGGCGCCGACCGCGCTGCCCGCGCGCTGATGGCGCGGCTCGATGGCGAGGTGCGGGCATGAGCAGCGCCGGGGACCCGGCCCCGCAGGAGGATCTCGCCGGGCTGCTCGAGCTGGTGCGGGAGGACCTGGTGCGCTCCCCCGGCACGGTGGACGTTCCCCGGATCGTGCGGGTGCTGCGACGCCAGGGCCGGGTCCTGGGCGCGGCGGCGACGCTCGAGCTGACCACCCGTATCCGCGATCACGTGGACGGGCTCGGCCCCCTGCAGGAGCTCGTCGCCCCCGGCGTCACCGACCTGCTGGTCAACGACGACGGCACGGTGTGGGTGGACGACGCCGACGGCCTGCACCGCACCGCGCACCGGATCGGGCCCGCCCAGGCACGGGACCTGGCCGTCCGGCTCGCCATCGTCGGCGGCCGCCGCCTGGACGACGCGATGCCATGGGCGGATGCGCACCTGCCCTCCGGCATCCGCTTCCATGCCGTGCTCCCGCCGCTGTCCCCCGGCGGTGCGATCCTCTCCCTGCGCCTGCCGGCGGCCCGGCACCTCGGCCTGGAGGACCTCGAACAGCTCGGCGCCCTGGGCCGTGACGCCCGCGCGGCACTGCTGGCGATCATCACCGCGCGGGTGCCGTTCCTGGTCACCGGGGGCACCGGCACCGGGAAGTCGACCCTGCTGGCGGCGATGCTCGGGCAGGCCCCTTCCACCGAGCGGATCGTCGTGGTCGAGGACGTGCTGGAGCTGTCCGTGGACCACCCGCACGTCGTCCACCTGCAGTCACGACACCCGAACAGCGAGGGCGCCGGCGCCGTGGACCTCACCGCCCTGGTGCGCCAGAGCCTGCGGATGCGCCCGGACCGGATCGTCCTGGGCGAATGCCGCGGCGGCGAGCTGCGGGAGCTGCTGCAGGCGTTGAACACCGGCCACGAGGGGGGCTGCGGCACCGTCCATGCGAACACTGCGGGCGACGTCCCCGCTCGGCTCGAGGCCCTGGGAGCCCTCGGCGGCCTCGACCGGGCGGCGCTGGCCTCCCAGGTCGCGAGCGCACTCGAGGTGGTGGTCCATCTGGGTCGTCGCGGCGGGGTGCGGGCCCTCGAGGAGATCGCGCTGCTGCGGCGGGGCGAGGCCGGCCTGCTGGAGGCGGTGACGGCCCTGCGGGTGCGGGAGGGTCGCCTCGAGGAGGGGCCGGCGGCCGCGGCGCTCGCGGGCCGGCTCTCCGCCCGGTCCGCGCCCGTCACCGCAGGTCCCTCCGTCGTCGGCCGCTCCGGCGCACCACGCGCAGAACGCCGGAGAGCGGCATGATCACCATCGCGATCGCCGTGCTGCTGGTGGTGCTGTGGGTGCTCGCCCCTCCGCCCGTCCGCTCCCCCGCACCCGCACCGAGGCGCCGCGCCCGCCGCGAGGCCGCCGGACCGCTGGAGATGGCGCACCTGGTGGAGCAGCTGGCCACGGTGATCAGCTCCGGGGCCGGTCCGCGCCAGGCCTGGGCTGCGCTCGGCCGGTCGCTCCCTGCCGGCGAGCTGCAGGACCTCGCCCGAGCCGCCGCCGCGGGCGGGGACCTCCGCCGTGCGGCCGGTGAGCGTCTTCGCCGCACCGACATGGTCGCCTCGCTCAGCACCGCCCTGACGGTGTGCGAGCGGACGGGGGCACCGACCACCGTGATGCTGCAGCACCTGGCCGAGGCGCTGCGCGATCTGCACGATGCCGCGCAGGCGCGGCGCAGCGCCTTCGCCGGGCCCCGCTCCACCGCCCGGATCCTGCTGGTCCTGCCCCTGGCCGGGCTCGGACTGGGGATGCTGCTGGGCGGGGACCCGCTGCGGCTGCTGCTGACCTCCCCGACCGGGAACCTGCTCGGCATCGCGGGCCTCGCACTGACCGCAGGCGGCTGGTGGTGGATGCGTCGGCTCATCCACCGCGCCGATCCTCCCCGACACCACCGGGTGGATCCCTCGGTGCAGCTCGAGCTGATCGCCGGCGCCCTGGAGTCCGGACTCCCCCTGGCCCGGGCGGTCGCCGCCGTCGGGCAGGCCCTGCCCGACGGGGACGAGGCCAGGGCGCTGCAGCGGGTCGCCACCGCGCTCCAGGCCGGGGTGCCGGCCGCTCTCGCCGGCCGGGCGCTCCCCGCCGAGCTGGGTGCGCTGGACCGTTCCGTGGTGCTCGCCGAGGACACCGGTGCCGATCTGTCCCGCGTGCTGCGCTCCGCCGCCCGCGACGCCCGGCGTGGTCGGGCCCGGGCCGCCGAGGTGCTCGCCGCCCAGCTGGCGGTCCGCCTGGTGCTGCCCACCGGCCTCGCCCTGCTGCCCGCTTTCGTCGCCCTCGGGATCATCCCCACCGTGATGTCCCTGCTCGGCGGCACCCTCTCCCCCGGCACGGGGTGAGGCCCGGACCACCGGGCCCTGCCCGGCGCACCTGCCCTCCCGGGCGGGTGCACGGCGGCCCCGGCCGCCACCCGCGGCGGTGACCGCCGTCGCGGCCCGAGCGGCTCCGGCCGCGCCCCGGGCGGGGACCTCCCCGCCCACGATGAGAAGGAGGACCCCATGTCCCACACCCTGCACCGGATGCGCCGCTCCCTCGACCGCGTGATGCGGGACGAGACCGGCGCCTCGACCGCCGAGTACGCCATCACGGTGCTCGCCGCCTGCGGCTTCGCCGCCGTCCTGGTCGCTCTGCTGGCGTCCGGGGAGGTGCGCGACCTGCTGATGGCCATCATCACCTCGGCCCTGTCCAAGGGGCTCTGATGCCGCGGTCCGCCCGGTCGTCCCCGCTCGGGGACGACCGGGGGTCCGCCACCGCGGAGACGGCGATCGTGCTGCCCGTGGTGGTGGTGATGGTGGTCGTGGTGCTGCTGACCGGGGTGGGCCTCGGCACCCAGCTGCGGCTCGAGAGCGCGGCCCGCGGCGCCGCCCGGGAGCTCGCCCGCGGTGAGGACACCGCGGCGGCCGTCGCCGTCGCCCAGCAGATCGGCGGCGAGGGCACCGAGGTGACCACGTCGGTCGCCGGGCCGTGGGTGCGGGTCGAGGTGCACCGCACCCTGGAGGCGCCGGCGGGTCCGCTGCTCGGAGCCCGCTGGACGCTCAGCGCGGAGGCGGAGGCACGGCGTGAACCCCAGCTGCTCCCGGGCGGTGCGCCGTGAGCACCGGTGCCGCCTCGGTGCTGGCCTGGACCGGGGCGGCCACCACGATGGTGGCGGGCCTGTCCCTGCTGGGCACGGGGCTGATCGCCCAGTCCCGGGCCGCGACCGCCGCTGATCTGGCGTCGCTGGCCGCTGCCGATGCGGTGGCCGTGGCCCATCCCCACCCCTGCGACCGCGCCGCCGAGGTCGCCACCCGCAACGGCGCTCGGCTGCTGCTGTGCGAGCAGCGCGGCTGGGACGTGCTGGTCACCGTCGAGGTCGACGCCTCCCCGCTGCCGGCCGCCTCGGCACGCTCCCGGGCCGGACCGGGCCCGGCGGAGCTGCCCTGAGGACTCTCGTCGCGCGGAGGAGTCGCGCGGAGGAGTCACCGCTCAGGGCCGCAGCAGCTCCAACAGCCGCTCCGCCTGCGCCTTGGACAGCGGCTCGTTGCCGTTGCCGCACTTCGGGGAGACCACACAGGCGGGGCAGCCCGCCTCGCAGCCGCATTCGCCGATCATGTCGGCGGTGGCCCGCACCCAGGCCGCGGCGTCGTCGGCCCCGCGCTCGGCGAAGCCGGCCCCGCCCGGCGCCCCGTCGTAGACGAAGATCGTCGGCGCCCCGGTGTCCTCGTGCTGGGCGGCCGAGAGTCCGCCGATGTCCCAGCGGTCGCAGGTCGCCAGCAGCGGCAGCATCGAGATCGCGGCATGCTCGGCGGCGTGCAGCGCCCCGGGCAGCTCCTCCCCGGGGATCTCCGCACCATCGGCGGTCTCCTGCGGGATCACCCACCACACCGCCTTGGTGGTCAGGGTCCGCGGTGGCAGGTCCAGCGGATGCTGGGCCAGGACGGCCTGGGTGAACACGTCGCGTACCTGGTAGCCGGTGACCTGGTCGGTGACGTCCACGGTGCCGAAGCACAGCTGGACGCCGCCCTCCCAGTCCACCTCGCGGTCGATCTGCCGGATCCGCAGCGTCGAGGCGGTCTGCGGATGGGTGCTGTGCAGCGGGTCCTCCCGGTGCACGAAGGCGACCGCCTGGTCGACGTCGAGATGGTTCACTACATAGTTCGTGCCCTGGTGGAGGTAGACGGCGCCGTCATGGACCTGGGTGTGGGCGCTCGCGGCGTCCACGGTGCCCAGCAGCACGCCGCTGGGCTGCTCGACGATCCGCACCGGCTCCCCGCCGCTGCCGCGCAGGTCGGTGAGCTGGTGCGCGGAGTCGCTCAGCGTCCAGTACCAGCCACTGGCCCGCGACCGCAGCACGCCGCGGGCGGCCAGGGTCTCCAGCAGCTCCCGCGCGGTGGGCCCGAAGAGCTCCTCCTCGCCGTCCCGGATCGCCAGCTCGGAGGCGGCGGCGCACAGGTGCGGGGTCATCACGTACGGGTTCCCGGGGTCGAAGACGGACGCCTCGACCTCGGCGCCGAAGATCGTCTCGGGGTGGTGGACCACATAGGTGTCCAGCGGGTCCTCGCGGGCCACGAAGAGCGCGAGTGCTCCGCCGTCCGCGTCCTGCCGCCGCCCGGCCCGGCCGAACTGCTGCCACAGCGAGGCGCGGGTGCCGGGCCACCCGGCGACCACCACCGCATCCAACCCGGCGATGTCGATCCCGAGCTCCAGAGCGTTGGTCGAGGCCAGCGCCTGCAGCGCCCCGGAGCGCAGCGCATCCTCCAGCTGCCGCCGCTCCCGGGCCAGGTAGCCGCCGCGATAGGCGGCGATCCGGCTCGCCCGGTCGGCGAGCTGCGGGGAGACCGTCTGCTCAGCCTTCTGCTCCAGCAACCGGCGCGCCGCGCCGGAGACCAGCTCGGCGCCGCGCCGGGAGCGCGCGAAGACGAGGGTCTGCACGTCCCGTTCGACGAGATCGGCGAGCAGCGCCCCCGCCTCGCTGGTCGCGGAGCGGCGCAGCGGGTCCTCGGCGCGCTGCGGGGAGGCGCCCTCGCCGTCCTCCTCGTCCGCCTCGCCGTCGCCGTCGCCGTCGCCGTCGGCCCAGCGGGCAGGGTCCCCGCGACCGTCGACCCGGGTGCGGGTGCCCGGCTCCCACAGCCCGATGGTGAGCCCGGCGCGCGGGGAGCCGTCCTCGGTGACCGCCTCGACGTCCCGCCCGATCAGCCGCGAGGCCGAGAGCTCCGGGTTCGCGGTGGTGGCGGAGGCGAGGATGAAGGTGGGCTCGGCGCGGTAGTGCGCCGCGATCCGTCGCAGGCGACGGATCACCATCGAGACGTGGCTGCCGAACACGCCCCGGTAGCTGTGGCACTCGTCGATCACCACATAGCGCAGGGCGCGGAAGAAGTGGGCCCACTGCTCATGACCGGGCAGGATCCCGAAGTGGAGCATGTCGGGATTGGTGAGCACCACGGTGCCGTGGCGGCGCACCCAGCGACGCTGCTCCGTGGGGGTGTCCCCGTCATAGACCGCGATGCGGGCATCGCGGATCCCGGCGCCGTCGGCCATCGTGGTGATGTTGGTCAGCTGGTCCGCGGCCAGCGCCTTGGTCGGCGACAGGTACAGCGCGGTCGCCCGGCGCGCCTGGGGATCGTGCTCCCGCGCACCGATCGCGGTGAGCACGGGCAGCAGGTAGGCCAGGGACTTCCCGGAGGCGGTGGCCGTGGCGAGCACCACGTCCCGCCCTCCATGGGCGAGCTGCGCCGCCTGCTCCTGATGGATCCAGGGGGCGGTGATGCCCCGCTGCGCGAGATGCGTCACCAGGCGCGGATCCGTCCAGTCCGGGAAGCTGCCGCGACGGCCGGCCCGGGCGGGCCGCTGCTCGATATGGGTCAGGCAGGTGCGACGGGTCAGCGGTGCGGTGAGATCGGCGAGGAGCTCTGGTGCCCGGCCTGCTCGCATCCTCTCCCGCCTCCCTGCCCCGCCCACAGGGCCTGCGCATCTCCTCCACCTGGACACCGATATCGGCCCAGCCGGCTGGGGCACAATCGTAGCCATGTCCACCGACAGCCCGACCGGGCCCCCACGGATGCTGCCCGAGCAGATCGACGCTCTGCGCGCGGACCTCGCGGCGGCCTCCTATCTGTCCGCGACGATCGAGCAGCTGCTCGGACCGGTCGCCGCCGACGCGCTGCAGAGGGCGAACCCGGTGCCCGCCGATCGCGTGCTGGCGGCACGGGACGAGCCGGCGGCCCTGCTGCTGCGCCTGTTCACCCTCGGGGCGGTGGTGCCGCGCGCCCAGGTCGAGGCCGCTCTGCCCGCGCTCGGCCTCGACGGCGCGATGCGGCTGGGGCTGGTGGAGCTCGCCCCCACGACGGACGCCGACGGCGCGGTGCGGGCGCTGCTGGAGCTCGCGCCGTACTCGGCGAGCGACGACGCCGGGCAGATCGACTGGTGGATCGCCTCGGACCTCTCGGAGCTCGCGACCGGCAGGCCGCTGGGACCCGAGCACGTGCTCGGGGTGGGCGGCGCCTCCCTCACCCTGGCCCGGATCACCCCGCGCGCCCACGTCGCCAGGGTGCTGGACCTGGGCTGCGGCGGCGGGATCCAGGCGCTGCACGCCTCCCGCCACGCCGAGCACGTGGTCGCCACCGACCTCTCCGAGCGCGCCCTCGCCGTCGCCGCCTTCAACGCGGCGCTGAACGGCATCGAGATCGAGCTGCGGCAGGGCTCGCTGCTCGACCCGGTGGCCGGGGAGGACTTCGACCTGATCGTCTCCAATCCCCCGTTCGTCATCACCCCCCGCGACCCGGCCGCGGAGGCGACCACCTGGACCTACCGCGACGGCCGCCGCGCCGGCGACACGCTGCTGGCCGAGCTGGTCCGCGCTCTGCCCGCTCACCTCTCCCCCGGCGGCAGCGCGGTGATGCTCGGGAACTGGGAGATCACCGACCCCGCCGAGTGGGACGCCCACCCCCGCGCCTGGCTGCAGGACGCCGCGGCCGAGGGGGTGGATGCCTGGGTGCTGCAGCGCGAGCAGGAGGACCCGGCGCAGTACGCGGAGACCTGGGTGCGCGACGGCGGGATCACCACCCGCGATCCGGACTGGGCTCCCCTGGTCGGGGCCTGGCTCGACGACTTCGACCGCCGCGGGGTGGAGCAGCTCGGCTTCGGGTACCTGCTGCTGCGCCGGCCCGTCGCGGCGGCACCGCGCCCCGGGGTGCTGCGCACCGAGCAGGCGCCCGGCACCGGCAGCGGCACCCTCGCCGAGCATCTCGCCGCGTCCCTGCGCGCGATGGGGACGCTCGCGACCCTGGACGACGCCGCCCTGGCCGCGGCCCGCCCGGTGCGGGCCGCGGACGTGGTCGAGCGCCGCCATCTCACCCCCGGCCAGTGGGACCCGATGCTGATCGAGCTGGTCCAGGGTGCCGGCTTCGCACGGAGCGTGCGCGTCGATCAGCAGCTGGCGGCCACCGTCGGCGCACTGGACGGCACCCTCACCCTCGCCCAGGTGGTCGGCGCCGTGTGCGCCCTCACCGAGGCGGAGGAGGAGACCCTCGAGCGGGTCCTGGCGGCTGTGCGCGAGCTGATCCGCACCGGGATGGTGACGCTGTGAACGCCGCTCCCACCACCCGCAGCGGCGGGTTCGGCCGCCCGCTGCTGTCCCTGCTCGCCGCGGCGGTGAGCGTGCTCGCGGTCGTGGCCCTGGCCCGCACGGCCGTCGGCACCGCGAGCGGACAGCGCCTGGACCAGCTGGTCTCCTCCGGTGCGAAGGGCCATGACGGGCGGCTGTCCCACTACGCCGAGATCGCGGTGGGGACCGTGAGCCTCCCCGTGATCGGCGCGCTGCTCGTGCTCGCAGTGCTGCTGGTGCTGCTGCGTCGCCGCCCGGGACTGCTGCTGCCGATCGGGACGCTGGTGCTCGGCGCCAACCTCACCACCCAGCTGATCAAACGCGTGCTGCTCACCCGGGAGGTGCTGGGGCCGGGGATCGAGGTCACCCCCAACTCCTTCCCCTCCGGGCACACCACGCTCGCCGCGACCGCGATGATCGCGCTGGTGCTGGCCGGGGGCCGGGCCCGGGTGGTGCTCGCCCCGCTGGGGGTGGTGTGGACCACCGCCGCCGGCATCGGCACGCTGGTGGTCGGCTGGCACCGGCCCAGTGACGTGATCGGCGCGATCACGGTCGTCGCCGCCTGGACCTTCCTGACCCTCGCCCTGGACGGACTGGACACCAGGCGCCGGCGCGTCCGGGCCGCGGCCCATCCCGGTCGCGGACGTCGGCGGCGCGGCGCCCGGACGCCCGATCCGCTGTCCCCGCCCCGCTCCCACCCCGTCGAACGGGTGGTGGCCACCCTGCTCGGCCTCGTCGGCGTGGCCGGGCTCGCCTGGGGAGGGTTCGGGCTGCTGACCCTGCCACGCCCGCTGGACCTCCACGACCCCGCCCAGCAGCTGCCCGCCTTCCTCGTCACCGCCGCCCTGATCGGCGGGGGCACCGCCTCCTGGCTGGCGCTGACGCTCCTGCTGCGCGTGCCGACGTCACACCGGACACGCTCGGCGGACCGTGTACCGTGAACACTCGCCGAGCGCCCTGACGCGTCCGGTTCATCCCGGGCCACGGCATTCGGCCACGGCAGACGGGCCGCGAGACGACGCGGCGAGGAAGGACACAGCAACGTGACAGGCGGACGACATCTGGTGATCGTCGAGTCCCCGGCGAAGGCGCGGACCATCGGCCGGTATCTCGGGGACGAGTACGACGTCAAGGCGTCGGTGGGCCACATCCGCGACATCCCGGTGCCTCGTGACCTGCCTGCCGAGATGAAGAAGGGGCCGTACGGCAAGTTCGGCGTCGACGTCGAGAACGGCTTCGACCCCTACTACATCGTCAGTCCCGACAAGAAGAAGACCGTCGCGGAGCTGAAGAAGGCCCTCAAGGACGCCGACACCCTCTACCTCGCCACCGATGAGGACCGCGAGGGCGAGGCCATCGCCTGGCACCTGCTGGAGACCCTCAAGCCCAAGAAGTCCCTGCCGGTCAAGCGCATGGTGTTCCACGAGATCACCGAGGACGCGATCCGGGCGGCGCTGGAGAACACCCGCGACATCGACGCGAGCCTGGTCGATGCGCAGGAGACCCGCCGCATCCTGGACCGCCTGGTGGGCTTCGAGCTCTCCCCGGTGCTGTGGCGCAAGATCAAGCCCTCGCTGTCGGCCGGTCGCGTGCAGTCCGTCGCCACCCGCCTGGTGGTCGAGCGCGAACGCGAGCGGATGGCCTTCGTCGCCGCCGACTACTGGGACATCACCGGCAGCTTCGCCGCCGAGGGCGGGGCCGAGGCCACCGCCTTCACCGCCAAGATCGCCACGGTCGACGGCGCCCGGGTCGCGAGCGGCTCGGACTTCGCCGACGACGGCACCCTGAAGCCGCGCTCGAGCAGCGCCAC